>PBIL01000024.1 GCA_002720475.1 Roseovarius sp. | reverse complement strand
GGTGACCGATGCGCTGTCGGTCAGCCCCCAGATCACGGCAGAGGATGTGGCGGCGATCCGCGATGCGGGCTTCCGCGCCATCATCTGCAACCGCCCCGACGGCGAGGGGGCCGACCAGCCGAATTTCGAGGAGATCGAGGCGGCGGTCAGCCTGCACGCGGCAGGCAAGGCTATCTTCCGCCCCTGATCGGCAACCCGCGAAAGACAGTCTTGAGCATCAGAAGCACGTCGAGACAGAGGGACCGGTTGGCCTGATAGATCATGTCGAGGCGTGCTTTCCGGCGAATGCACGCCGTCGTGTAGATCTGATCGGTCTCTTCCACCGTTCGGCATCGGCTCAGAAGCCATTCCTCGTGCCTGGCATAGACGATGGACGCGAGGCCCGTCACGCCGGGGCGTGACCGCAAGACATCCCTGTAAACGTCCGGAAACAGTTCGACATATTGCCTCAGCGGCGGTCTCGGGCCGACAAGGCTCATGTCACCCGTGAGAACGTTCCAGATCTGCGGCAACTCGTCCAGGCGCGTTCGGCGCAGGAAATGCCCCGTCCGCGTGATCCGCCAGGACTTGTCGCCGCCGGTGACGCCGGGATCGTTGGTCACCTGTTTCATGGTCCGGAACTTGAGCAGAGCGAAGGCGCGGTCGGGTGTTCTCATGCGTTCCGAGACAAAGAAGATCGGCCGACCATCCGTCGTCAGGATCGCCAGACCGATCAGCAGGATGACCGGCGCGAGCCCCCCCGCCAGCAGAAGGGCAACGACGATATCGAACAGGCGTTTCGCCGGTGTCATGTCCGCGCCCGTGAGATGTCGGGCAGGCGGACCGTCCCGCTCGGGACGGAGGCGTCCGGCTCACCGGGAATCCGGGTCGAGAGACGCACAGGGACTGTCCGGCGCGATGCGGAGGGTCGGGGCGGTGTCATTGCTGACCAAGACCACGGCGCGCGTGCGAAGCTGGTTCCGCGACGCCGCATCGACAGAGGTACCCGCGCAAGCACGGGTGAGAGAAGAACGAACCCGCGCCCGGCAACCACGATGTCGAGCAATCGTGTCATTGGTTGAGAACTCGTTCGATCAAAGGACGGGCGCTTTGGACCGTCGAAACATCTCTGCCCGAGTCTGCGCCGGATCGCAACCGTCCCAGCGCCCTGAACGGACATCAAGGAGCCCCCGATGAACCCCTTTTCCAGCCACGCCCTCTCGCTTTCCGGCCCGGCCACCGATGCGCTGCCCGTGAACCCCGACGATGCCGCCGATCTCGCCCGGGTCGCCATCGCGCTCTATGTCGAGACCGGCGGAACGGTGGTTCTCGATACGGTGGGCGGGCAGACCCGAAGCATCAATGTGGCCAGCTTCTCGATCCTTCCTCTCGGCACACGGCGGGTTCGGGCCACCGGGACCACGGCGACAGGCATTCACGCGCTGGTGCTGGCATGAAGATCGTCACGGAACTGTCGGTGAGCGGGGTGCGCGGCTCGGCACTGCTGACCTGCCTGCCACCCGGCGGAAGCCCGGTGCCCGGACTGATCGCGGATTTGCAAGCGGCCTGCATGCGATGAAGAACAGTCGGCAACCGTTCGCAGAGATCGTCACCTTCCCCCGCGCCGCCCCGGCAACGTGTTGGGATGCGAATGGCGTCCTGCAAACCGCCGCCCTGGACGCGCCGCGCTTCGATCACGATCCGGCGACGGGGCGGGCGCATCTGGTCGAGGAATCAGCCACGAACCTCACTGTGTAGTCGAACGCGATAGCGACTGGCGGGTGGGCAGAGAGCACCGACGAGGAAGTTCAGCGGATGTTCAAACCGCTTTCGGTCACGGACGGCGCGCTATACACGTTCTCCGTCTCCCTGAAGGGGGCGAGCGCAGCGAGGTGCAGCTGCGAACGACCAGCCGCATCGGCCCCGCTATCGACCTGGCCGCCGGGACGATGAGCGTGGCGGTGCGGTGCGACAAAAAACAGGATGAGACCCAGCGTCAATCAGGATGAGACGTTGCGGCGGGTGTGTGTCGGAGGGAGGGCGTAACCCGACCGGAGGCACACACCCGCCGCTTCGCCCGTTCTTGGGGTCTGTGATCGCGGCTGGCCCGCTACGCTGGTGGTTTTCGGAAGTGGAGAACCACCTTTGTGCCAGGTCAGCATGTAACCGATCATCAAATGAGGCTTTTCATGAAGCTGAGACAAGACCATCCTATCGAGACCGCGGCCGCGAAAGCCGGCACGCGCCGGACAAGCTCGACGAGAGCGGCACGTCCATCGTGGGCTTTGCCCGGACGCCCACGGTGGTCAGGGGGGCGGCGGTGCCGACCTATGTGCGCGTCACGCCCGAGGAGGACGCGGCCTTTGTCGCCATGCCCGGCGTGACGGTTCCGGCGCGGGCCGGGTATGCCGGACCCGGCACGGCGGATGCGGTCCTTGCCGCGCTCTTCGCGGATCCGGCCGCCGTGGCGCTCTACGATGCGGTCCATGACCGGACGCCCGTCGAGATCGACGACGGCACGGGCGGCACGATCACCCTCACCCCGCCTGCGCGCTTCGGGGCGACGGGATGACACCCGAATGGATTGTCGCAGTGCCGGCCGTCATCGCGGCCAAGCTCGCGGATAGGCCGGAAACCACGATATTTCCGCCCCTGTTTATCGACAAAGGACATCCCTTCCGGCAACGGATGCACAACATCCGGTGAGGCTGACGGGGGGAAGGGACTGGTGACACTCGGCGAGATGCCCCTCGGGAGCCCGGCCGAAAGGTGCGCCGCTGTCACCTTCTCATCAGCGGGTTCGCACCGCCCTGCCGGGCTTGATCGAGTCCTTCCGGCGATCGGCCCGTGCCACCCGTTCCTCGGCGCTGTCGGTCATCAAAAATTCACGCAGTCTTGGCATGACGCCGGTTGTAATCGCTCGGAACCGAACGCTAGAAGGGCGCGACAGGTTCGGAAGGGTGCGGCGATGACGTGTTGCGACTGCGGTTCAAGCTGGTTTCTGGCGCAGCTGAAGCCGAATTGCGCCAGGATCGCTGAAAAGAACCTCCAGCGTCAGGGCTTTCGCACATTCATGCCGCTCGAAGAGCAGACCCGCAACCGTCGTGGCCGGTTCGTCAGCGTCACGCGGCCGCTGTTTCCGGGCTACATCTTCGTTGCGTTCGACAGGGCGCGTGGCTTGTGGCGCACGATCAACTCGACCCGTGGGATCGCCCGGCTCGTGAGCTTCGGTGCCGCTCCGGCTGCCGTGCCGCAGGATCTGGTCGCGCGGCTGATGCAGCGCTGTGACGATGCGGGAAGGCTGCTGCCGACGACAGGGCTGCAACCCGGCGACAGGGTGATCCTCACGAAGGGCCCGTTTGCGGAGTTTGTGGCCCAAGTCGAACATATCGACCCCGATCGCCGGGTCTGGTTGCTGATGGACATCATGGGAAGCCGGTCTCGGGTCATGGCAGGGGCGGATCAGATGCGCGCGATCTAGGTGCGGAAAACCCCGCGTCGGCGCGCCGGAGCGCACCTTCGGCTCAATGCGCGCGCACAGGATGCCGGCGGCGGGCACACCGGTGAGAGTTGCCGGAAGGCGGCGGGCCTGATAACGTCGAGCGGCGGGCGGTTCATAAGGCACGTATTTTATAGTCATCATTGATGGACACGGGCCGATGCCGACATTGATCAGGACGCTGGCAACGCTGTCGCGGCCAACCAAGATCGCGCTTCAGGTTTCCCTGGACGCCACGCTTGTCATGCTCTCCTTCATCGGGGCGATGCTCCTGCGACTCGAGAGCGCGGCCTTTCTGGGCAAGGCGGAGGTCTGGTCTGCCCTTGTGATCGCGGTGGTCGCGGCGATTCTCGCGTTCCGCTGGCTCGGACTCTACCGTGCCCTCGTGCGTTTCATCACCGGGCGGATCCTGATCACTGTCGGCAAGGCGGCGCTCATTGCCGCGGTTGCGCTCCACCTGGCCGGTCTCGCCCTCGACGCGGGTCTTCCGAGATCGGTTCCGGTCATCTTTGCCGTGTTCGTGTTTCTCTCGGTCGGCGGCCTGCGCTTCATCGTCCGGACCTTCTTTCGCAACCCCGACACGCTCAGCAAGCGCCCGGTGATCATCTACGGGGCCGGCGAATCGGGGCTTCAGCTTCTCAACGCCCTGTTCCACGGCCGGGACTATGCGCCGGTGGCCCTGGTTGACGACGATCCGCATCTCCAGAACCTGACGGTGGGAGGGCTCACCGTGTTTTCCCCGGACCGGCTCCCCCGGCTGGTCCGGGAAACGGGAGCGCAGGTCATCCTGCTGGCCATCCCGAGCCTCGGTCGCGTCCGCCGCCGCGAGATCGTGCACGCCCTCGAGGACCTGCACCTGGAGATAAAGACCATCCCGGGCATGTCGGACATCATCAGCGGAAGGGCCAGGATCTCGGAACTGAGGACGGTCTCGGCCGAAGACCTGCTCGGGCGCGATCCGGTCGCCCCCGATCCCGATCTGCTTGGGCGCAACATCGCCGGGCGGGTGGTGATGGTGTCCGGGGCGGGCGGCTCGATCGGCAGCGAACTGTGCCGCCAGATCCTCAGCCAGAAGCCTTTGGCGCTGGTGCTCTACGAAGTGTCGGAATATGCGCTCTACACGATCGAGGCCGAACTTTCCGCCACCGCGAAGCGCCTTGGTCATGACACGCGGATCGTGCCGGTTCTCGGCTCCGTTCAGCATCGCCGCCGGATCGAGGCGGCCATCCGCGCCTTCGGGGTCCAGACGATCTATCACGCGGCCGCCTACAAACACGTGCCGCTGGTCGAGGAAAACGTGATCGAAGGCATCCGCAACAATGTCTTCGGCACCCTCGCCATCGCGCGGGCGGCGCGGAAACTCGATGTCGAGAACTTCATCCTGATTTCCACTGACAAGGCGGTGCGACCGACCAATGTCATGGGTGCAACCAAGCGCATCGCCGAGTTGATCTGTCAGGCCCACGCGCGGGACGGTTCGGCCACCGTGTTCTCGATGGTCCGGTTCGGCAATGTGCTCGGTTCGTCCGGTTCGGTCATCCCGCGGTTTCGCGCGCAGATCGAAAACGGCGGGCCGGTCACGGTCACGCACAGGGAGATCACCCGCTATTTCATGACGATCCCCGAAGCGGCGCAGCTGGTGATCCAGGCCGGCGCCCTAGGGCAGGGCGGCGATGTCTTCGTGCTCGACATGGGCGAGCCGGTAAAGATCATGGATCTCGCCTTCAGCATGATCAAGCTTCATGGTCTGACGCCCTATCTTGTCGATCACCCCGATCAGCTCTGCCCGGATCAGGGCGACATCCCGGTTTGCGTGACCGGACTCCGCAAGGGTGAGAAGCTTTTCGAAGAGCTGCTGATCGGCAACAATCCGGCGCAGACACGGCACCCGCGGATCATGACGGCATCGGAGGTTTCGGTGCCCTTGCCCGCGCTGATGTCGATCCTGGACCGCCTGCTTGTCGCTTGCCGAAAGGTAGACTTGCCCACGATCATGGCCATCCTTCACGAGTTGCCGATCGACTATGCCCCGCTCAGCCAGGAAATATCCGATCTTCTCTGGTGCGCCGAGACGGATTCCGCAGAGGATCACGCGGCGTGGCCCGATATCGCGGTCGGAGCTGGGGCGCGCGCATGACATTGGCTCCTGAGCGGCGAGCCGGGGTGTTTCACTGGCTCTACAGCTACATCCTCCACACCGTCTTTCTGATGACGCGCGGTCTCACGCTCGGGGTCCGCGCGATCGTGCGCTCGAATGACGGCCGGTTTCTGCTCGTTCGCCACACTTACACGCCGGGTTGGCATTTTCCCGGCGGCGGCGTTGAAAAGGGAGAAAGCGCCGAGGCCGCGCTGCGCAGCGAGCTGCGCGAGGAAACCGGGCTCAGCCTTGTCGGCCGGCCCGTGCTGCACGGTGTCTTTCACAACTGCGCTGTCAGCCGGTGCGATCATGTGTTGACCTATCTGTGCGACGTCACCGGCAGCCTTCCCGAGATCCCCCCAAGCCATGAGATTGCCGAGTTCGGCTATTTCGACTTCAACGCCCTGCCGGACGACACCGACCCGGGAACGGTGCGCCGCATGCGCGAGATCGTCGAAGATGTGCCGCGCGGCGATGTCTGGTGATCCGTGGCGCGGGTCCATCGGTGCCTGTCGCTGCGGCGCACCGCGGCGACAGGACAGACAGCCAAGCGATATTCCCGGCGAAAAATAACGATTGACAGGCCGTGCGCCCTCGGCGATGTGTTTCGTGAAACATATCCAACCGGGATCCGCCCCAATGCCTATTGCTCTCTTCCCGCGCATGTTGATTGCAAGCCTCGCCTCCGCCCTCCTGATCGCGGGGCCATCCGCGGGGCGCGCCGAGACCGCGCTTGCAGCCGTCGCGGCGAATTTCACCGAAACGGCGGAGGCCCTCCTGCCTGCGTTCCGTGCGGCCACCGGACATGACGTGGAACTGACCACCGGGTCCACCGGCAAGCTCTACGCGCAGGTCGGCGCGGGCGCGCCGTTCGACGTGATGCTCTCGGCCGATGCGGCGACGCCCGCGCGGCTTGTGCAAGAGGGCAGGGCGGTCGCTGGAACGGCCTTCACCTATGCCGTCGGCCGCCTCACGCTCTGGAGCGCGGATCCGGGCCGCATCGGCGGGGACGGGCGCGCGGCGCTCGAAGATCCGGGCTTGCGTTTCCTGGCGATCGCCAATCCCGAACTTGCGCCCTATGGCGTGGCGGCGCGCCAGGCGCTGACCGCGATGGGGTTCTGGGAGGCGATGCAGCCGAAGATCGTCATGGGGCAGAATATCGGGCAGACCCATGCCATGGTGGCCAGCGGCGCGGCCGAGATCGGGTTTGTCGCGCTCTCCGCCGTCCTGAGCCCGCGCACCGAGAACAAGGGCAGCCGCTGGGACGTGCCGCAGGATCTCTACGCGCCGATCCGGCAGGATGCGGTCCTTCTGAACCCCGGGGCGGACAACGCGGCCGCCAAAGGCTTTCTCGATTTCCTGCGCAGCCCCGAGGCGGCCAAGGTGATCGCCCGCTTCGGATACGGCGCGGGCGGCTGAGATGGGCCTGCCCGATCTCGGCCCGCTCTGGCTCACGATCCGGCTGGCGGCGATCGCCACGATGATCCTGCTGGTGATCGGCACGCCGGTCGCCTGGTGGCTCGCCTTCACCCGGTCGCGGCTGAAACCCGCGGTCGAGGCCGTCACCGCCCTGCCGCTGGTGCTGCCGCCGACGGTGCTGGGTTTCTACCTGCTGGTGTTTCTCAGCCCGAATTCCGCGCTCGGCGGGGTCTGGCTTGCGGCGACGGGCACGACTCTGACCTTTTCCTTCACCGGGCTGGTGCTTGCGTCGGTGCTCTATTCGCTGCCTTTCATGGTCCAGCCCTTGCAGGGCGCGTTCGAAAGCGTCGGGCGCGCGCCGCTCGAGGCGGCGGCCTCGCTCGGGGCCTCGCCGCGCGACGCCTTCTTCAGCGTCGCGGCCCCGATGGCCCTGCGCGGCTATCTGACGGCAACCGTTCTGAGCTTCGCTCATACGCTGGGAGAGTTCGGCGTGGTGCTGATGGTGGGCGGCAACATCCCCGGCCGCACCAAGGTCGTCTCGATCCAGATCTATGAAGAGGTCGAGACCGTCAACTACGCCGCCGCCCACAGCCTCGCGGCGCTCCTGCTGGCCTTCTCCTTCACCGTCCTGCTGGCGGTCTACACGCTCAACCGGCGCTTTCCTGTCCATGCGGGGCGGTCATGACCGATCTGAGCGCCGATCTTCGCGTCCGCCATCCCGGCTTCACGCTGGAGGTGTCGCATGTCTTTCCGGGGCAGGGGATCACCGCGCTCTTCGGCCCCTCGGGCTGCGGCAAGTCCACGCTCCTGCGGGTCGTCGCCGGGTTCGAGCGCGGGGCCACGGGCCGTGTCGCCTTCGGCGAGGAGATCTGGCTGGACGGGCGGCGGTTCCTGCCGCCGCATCGCCGGGGGGTGGGCTATGTGTTCCAGGATGCGCGGCTCTTTCCGCATCTGAGCGTGCGCGGCAATCTCGACTATGCCCATGGTCGTGCGGCGGCACGCGCGGCGCGCTACAGCTACGGCGATGTGCTCGACGCGCTCGATCTCGGGCCGCTGCTCGCGCGGCGCGTGACCGATCTCTCGGGCGGCGAGACGCAGCGCGTGGCCATCGGCCGGACGCTTCTGGCGCGCCCGCGCCTTCTGCTGATGGACGAGCCGCTGGCCGCGCTCGATACCCGCCGCAAGGGCGCGATCATGCCCTATATCCGCCGCCTGCCGGAGGTCTTCGGCGTGCCGGTGATCTATGTGACCCACGCGCTGGAAGAGGTGACGCAGCTTTGCGACCGGATCGTTGCGCTGTCGGAGGGGCGCATCGTTGCCGCGGGCGGCGTGGCCGAGACGCTCGAACGGCTCGATCTCGCGGAGGTGCAGGGCCGGTTCGAGGCGGGCGCGATCCTGACCGGGCGGATCGTCGCGCAGGACAGGGCGCTGCATCTGAGCCGCGTCGATCTTGGCGGCGTGCAGGTCGAGGTGCCGCAGATCGCGCTCGCCAAGGGGGCGCAGGTCCGCCTCCGCGTGCGCGCGCGCGATGTCGCGCTCGCGCTGGAGCGCCCCCGCGGGCTGAGCATGCGGAACTGTCTCGAGGCGCGGCTCATGAGCATCACGCCAGAGCCCGCCACCGCCTTCGCCGAGGTTCTGCTGGATGTGGCCGGGCAGCATCTGCGCGCGCGCATCACCCGCGCCGCCGTTGCCGATCTCGGGCTGGCGGGGGGGCAGGCGGTGCTCGCCCTGATCAAGGCCGTGTCCTTTGACCGCCAGGCCCTGCCGCGGGACCGGAGCGCCGATGCCGGACCGCCCTAGCGCGCGGCGGCGGGCGCGCGCGTTTCGCGCGGCGAGCGGCCGAAGGCGCGGCGATACCGGCGCGTCATGGCCGAGGCATCGGCATAGCCCACGCGCGCCGCGATCTCGGCCACCGAAAGCCCCGTGTCCTGCACCAGCCTGCGCGCCTCCGACATGCGGATGAGGGCGTAAATCTCGCGCGGCGCGCGCCCCGCCGCCGCGCGGCACCGCTGTTCGAGCCCGCGCTGGCTCAGGCCCAGATGGCGGGCGATCGCGGCGATGCTCAGCGGCTGTTCGAGGTTGCGCCGCATCAGCGCGGCGGCCGCGCGCACCACGCGATCCCCGGCAAGGCCGGGCAGCGGCAGGCCCGCGCCCCGCCCCTCGCCATGCATGAAGAGCGCGCCCACGTCGAGGCTCAGCATCGGGCCGTGATGGCGCGCGATCAGCTCGAGCATCAGCTCCATCGTCGTGCTGGCCCCGCCGCAGCTCAGCCGGTCGCGGTCGATCACCACGCGGTCGCGCACCACCTCCACCTCGGGATAGCCTTCCTCGAACTCGGTCAGCACATCCCAGTGCGAGGTGGCGCGATAGCCGTCAAGCAGCCCGGCCGAGGCAAGCAGGAGGCTGCCGGTGTCAAGGCCCACAAGGCACCCGCAGCGCGTGGCGGCGGCGCGCAACTGCCGCAAAAGGGCCGGGCGCGCCGCCTCGCGGTATCCGTAACTCGGCATGACGAAGAGATAATCCGCCGATTGCAGATCGCCCAGCACCCGCTCGGGCGTGACCGGCAGACCGGAGGAGGACCGCACCGGCCCGGGCCCGAGCCCGAGGAACTGCCAGCGATAGCACGGTCTCTGCGCAAGCGTGTTCGCCGCGCGCAGCGGCTCGACCGCGTTGGCAAGGCACAGGTTGGAGAAATCCGGAAAGAGCAGGATGGCGATGTGGCGCTGCATGAAATTTTCGAGTCCTGCATGATGACCGGCAAGAACAGCATGATGGATCGCCGCGCCGCTTTCTAGCCTGTTCGCTGGGACGCAGCGGAGGATGCCATGGAATTCGGCCTGAACCCGGAACAGGAAATGATCGTCGAGACGGTCCGCAGCTTTGTCGAGACCGAGATCTACCCGCATGAGGCCGAGGTGGAGCGCCGGGGCGAGGTGCCGCCCGAGCTTGCCGCGGAGTTGCGCCGCAAGGTCATCGAGATGGGATTCTGGGCCTGCAATTTCCCCGAGGAGATCGGCGGCGGCGGTCTTGGCCACCTCGAATTCGCGCTGGTCGAGCGGGAACTGGGGCGCGGCTCGATGGCGCTCACGCATTTCTTCGGGCGGCCGCAGAACATCCTGATGGCCTGCGAGGGCGAACAGCGCGAGCGCTACCTGCTTCCGGCGGTGCGCGGCGAGCGGATGGACGCGCTGGCGATGACCGAGCCCGATGCCGGATCTGATGTGCGCGGCATGAAATGCAACGCGCAGCGCGACGGGGCCGACTGGATCGTGAACGGCACCAAGCACTTCATCTCGGGCGCGGACACGGCCGATTTCTTCATCGTCTTCGTGGCGACCGGAGTGGACGAGACGGCGCATGGTCCCAAGAAGCGCATCACCTGCTTTCTGGTCGATCGCGGGCATCCCGGCTTTACCGTGCGCGACGGCTATCGTTCGGTCTCGCATCGCGGCTACAAGAACTGCATCCTCGAGTTTGACGATTGCCGCCTGCCGCAGGCACAGGTTCTGGGCGAGGTGGATGGCGGGTTCGAGGTGATGAACACCTGGCTTTACGCCACCCGGATCACCGTGGCGACGATGAGCGTCGGGCGCGCGCGCCGGGTTTTCGATCTTGCGCTGCACCATGCCGCCGAGCGGCGGCAATTCGGCCAGCCGATCGCGAAATTCCAGGGCGTCAGCTTTCAGATCGCCGACATGATCACCGAGATCGACGCCGCCGACTGGCTGACGCTCGCCGCCGCCTGGCGGCTTGACCGGGGCCTGCCCGCCAATCGAGAGATCGCCAGCGCCAAGCTCTACGCCTCCGAGATGCTGGCGCGGGTGACCGACGCGGCGCTGCAGATCCATGGCGGCATGGGGTTGATGGATGATCTGCCGATCGAGCGGTTCTGGCGCGATGCGCGGGTCGAGCGGATCTGGGACGGCACCAGCGAGATCCAGCGCCATATCATCGGGCGGGACCTGTTCCGCCCGCTCGGGGCCTGAGCGCGATGCAGGACCTGTCGCGCCTGCTGCGCCCGCGTTCCATCGCGGTGATCGGCGGCGGCCCCTGGTGCCGCGACGTGATCGCGCAATGCCGTCGGATCGGCTTTGCCGGTCCGGTCTGGCCGGTGCATCCACACCGAGACGAGATCGGCGGCCTGCCCGCCCATGCCCGCGTGACGGACCTGCCCGAGCCCCCCGATGCCGTCTTCATCGGGGTCAACCGCGCCGCCAGCATCGAGACTGTGCGCGCGCTCCATGCGATGGGGGCCGGGGGGGCGGTCTGTTTCGCCTCGGGTTTTCGCGAGTCGGCCTCCGAGACCGGCGATGGCAGGGAACTGGAGGCGGCCCTCGTCGATGCCGCAGGGGGGCTGCGCATTCTCGGGCCGAATTGCTACGGCTTTCTCAACCTGCTCGACGGGGCGGCGCTCTGGCCCGATCAGCAGGGCGCGCGGCGGGTGGAGAGGGGCGTGGCGCTGATCACGCAATCCTCCAACATCGCCATCAACCTGACCATGCAGACCCGGGGCCTGCCTCTGGCCTATGTGGTCACCGTTGGCAACCAGGCGCAGACCGGCATGGCCGAGATCGCCGGGACGCTGCTGGCCGATGAGCGGGTCACCGCCCTCGGGCTGCATGTCGAGGGCGTGGGCGATCTGGCGGCGTTCGAGGCGATGACCCGCGCCGCCCGGGCGCACGGCGTTCCGGTGGTGGTGATCAAGTCGGGGCGCACCGCGCAGGCGCAGGCGGCCGCGCTGTCGCATACCGGCGCGCTTGCGGGCAGCGATGCGGGCGCGCGGGCGCTGTTCGAGCGGCTGGGCGTGGTGCAGGTCGACACGCTCTCGGAGATGCTGGAGACGCTGAAGATCCTGCATGTGACCGGCCCGCTCGCCTCGCCCCGGATCGCGTCGTTCTCCTCGTCGGGGGGCGAGGCGGGGTTGATCGCGGATCAGGCGGCGCGCGCCGGGCTGATCTGCCCGCCGCTCGACGCGGCACAGGAGGCGGGGTTGCGCGCCGCGCTCGGGCCGCGCGTCGCGTTGGCCAATCCGCTCGATTACCACACCTATATCTGGGGCGACCGCGCGGCCATCGCCGCCACCTTCTCGGCGATGATGGCGGGGGATCTGGCACTGGGCGTGGTGATCCTCGACTTCCCGCGCCCGGACCGCTGCGACGGGGCGGCCTGGCATATCGTGATCGACGCCGTGGCCGACACCATGGCCACGACGGGGCGGCCCATGGCGATCCTGTCGAGCCTGCCCGAGACCATGCCCGAAGACGTGGCGGAAGCGCTCATCGAGCGCGGCATCGTGCCGCTTTGCGGCATGGCCGAGGGGGTGGCGGCGATGGCCGCCGCCGCGCATTGCGGCGCTGTGCGGGCACACTTCAGCCCGCTGGTGATCCCCGCGCCAATCGGAGATGAAAGCCATTTGCTGACCGAGGCCGAGGCCAAGGCCCGGCTGGCGGCGCATGGCGTGGCGGTGCCGCGCGCAGCAACGGCCCATCGCCCCGAAGAGGCCGCAGAGGCCGCCGCCGCGCTCGGCTTTCCGGTGGTGCTCAAGGCCCTTGGCATCGCCCACAAGACCGAGGCCGGGGCGGTCGCGCTCCACCTCTCAAGCCCCGAGGCGGTCGCCGCGGCGGCCAGGCGCATGGGCGGCGCGGCGTTCCTGATCGAGGAAATGATCACCGGCGGCGTGGCGGAGCTGCTGGTGGGAGTGATCCGCGACCCGGCGCATGGCTTCGTGCTGACGCTTGGCGCGGGCGGCGTGCTGACCGAGCGGCTGGCCGATACCGTCTCGCTGCTCCTGCCCGCCCCGCCCGAGGATATCCGCGCCGCGCTCGACCGGCTGAGGATCGCGCCGCTGCTGCACGGCTATCGCGGCGCGCCCGCCGCCGATCTTGGGGCGCTGGTCGCCGCCATCGGCGCGGTGCAGGACTGCGCGCTTGCGCATGCCGCGCAGGTGCACGAGCTTGAGATCAACCCGCTGGTCGCCACCCCGGAGCGCGCCATCGCGCTCGATGCCCTATTCAGACTGGGAGGACCCCCATGACCGACAGCCCCATCCGAACCGAACGCCGAGGCGCGGTGCTCGAGGTGACGCTCGACCGGCCCAAGGCCAACGCGATAGATTTCGCCACCAGCCGCATCATGGGCGAGGTGTTCACCGAGTTCCGCGACGACCCGGATCTGCGGGTCGCGATCCTGACCGGGGCGGGCGAGAAGTTCTTTTGCCCCGGCTGGGATCTCAAGGCCGCCGCCGGGGGCGAGGCGGTGGATGGCGACTATGGCAAGGGCGGCTTTGGCGGCTTGCAGGAGCTGCGCGGCCTCAACAAGCCGGTGATCGCCGCCGTGAACGGCATCGCCTGCGGCGGCGGGCTGGAGCTGGCGCTCTGCGCCGATATCATCCTTGCCGCCGATCATGCCAGTTTCGCCCTGCCGGAAATCCGCTCCGGAACGGTGGCGGATGCCGCCTCGATCAGGCTGCCCCGGCGCATTCCCTATCACATCGCGATGGAATTGCTGTTCACCGGGCGCTGGTTCGACGCGGGGGAGGCGGCGCATTGGGGGCTGGTCAACCGGGTGCTGCCCGCCTCGGATCTTATGGGGGCCGCGCGGCAGATGGCCGACGATCTGGCCGCGGGCCCGCCGCTCGTCTTTGCCGCGATCAAGGAAATCGTGCGCGAGGCCGAGGGCATGAAGTTCAACGATGCGCTCAACCGCGTCACGAAAAGCCAGTTCGAGACGGTGGAACGGCTCTACCGGTCGGAGGATCAGAAGGAAGGGGCGCGCGCCTTCGCCGAGAAGCGCGATCCGGTTTGGAAAGGGAGGTAAGCCATGCCGCTGACCATGACCCGTGAGGTCTTCATCACCTGCGCCGTGACCGGCTCTGGTGGAACCCAGGACCGCAGCCCGCATGTGCCGCGCTCGCCCCGGCAGATCGCCGAGAGCGCGATCGACGCCGCCAGGGCAGGGGCCGCCATCGTGCATTGCCATGTCCGCGACCCCGAGACCGGCGCGCCGTCGCGGCGGCTCGACCTCTACCGCGAGGTGACCGAGCGCATCCGCGCGGCGGAGGTGGATGTGGTGCTCAACCTGACCGCCGGGATGGGGGGCGATCTGGTCTTCGGCCCGCCCGATGCGCCCTTGCCACTGCAAGAGGCAGGCACCGACATGATCGGGGCAGAGGCGCGGCTTGCCCATGTCACCGCCTGCCTGCCCGAGATCTGCACGCTCGATTGCGGCACGATGAATTTCGCCGAGGCCGATTACGTGATGACCAACACGCCCGGCATGTTGCGCGCCATGGGCCGCAGGATCACCGAGCTTGGCGTGAAGCCCGAGATCGAGGCGTTTGACACCGGGCATCTGTGGTTCGCCAAGGAGCTGGTGCGCGAGGGCGTGCTGGAGGCCCCCGCGCTGGTGCAGCTCTGCATGGGGGTGCCCTGGGGCGCGCCGGATGACCTGAATACCTTCCTGGCGATGGTCAATAACGTGCCCGACGACTGGACCTTCTCGGCCTTTTCGTTGGGGCGCAACCAGATGGCCTATGCGGCGGCGGCGGTGCTGGCGGGGGGGCATGTCCGCGTGGGGCTCGAGGACAATCTCTGGCTGGACAAGGGCGTGCTCGCCACCAACGCGCAACTGGTCGAGCGCGCGGCGGGCATCGTCGAGCGCATGGGCGCGCGGGTCATGACGCCCGCCGAGGTGCGCGCGAAGCTGGGCCTTGTGAAGCGGGCCCCGGCATGAGCCGCGCCGCGATCATCGGGGGCGGCGTGATCGGCGGCGGCTGGGCCGCGCGCTTCCTGCTCAATGGCTGGGACGTGGCGGTGTTCGACCCCGACCCGGAGGCCGCGCGCAAGATCGGCGCGGTGCTCGACAATGCCCGCCGCGCGCTGCCCGCGCTCTATGACCGGGCGCTGCCGTCCGAGGGGGGGCTGAGCTATTGCCCCGATCTGGCCGAAGCGGTGGCCGGGGCGGACTGGGTGCAGGAAAGCGTGCCCGAGCGGCTCGAGCTCAAGCACCGGGTCCTGGCGCAGATCATGGCGGCCGCACCGGAGGGGGCGATCATCGGCTCTTCCACCTCTGGCTTCAAACCCTCGCAGCTGAACGCAGAGGGCGCGCGCGCCATCGTCGCGCATCCGTTCAACCCGGTTTACCTTCTGCCGCTGGTGGAGCTTGTCGGCGCGCCGGAGGTGTGCGCCCGCGCCGCCGACACGCTGCGCGCGCTCGGCATGTTTCCCCTCACCCTGCGCAAGGAGATCGACGCCCATATCGCCGACCGCCTGCTGGAAGCGGTCTGGCGCGAGAGCCTGTGGCTGGTCAGGGACGGCATCGCCACGACCGAGGAGATCGACGAGGCGATCCGCATGGGCTTTGGCCTGCGCTGGGCGCAGATGGGGCTTTTCGAGACCTACCGTATCGCCGGGGGCGAGGCCGGGATGCGGCATTTCCTCGATCAGTTCGGCCCCGCCCTGCAATGGCCCTGGACGCGGCTCACCGACGTGCCCGACTATGACGACGCGCTCGTGGCGCTCATCGCCGGGCAGTCGGACGCGCAATCGGGCCATATGGGCATCCGCGATCTGGAGCGGCTGCGCGACGACAATCTCGTGGCGATCCTGCGCGCGCTCAAGCAGAGCGGGAGCGGCGCGGGCGGGGTCGTTGCCGCGCATGAGGCCGCGCTGCCGGAGAGCTGACCGGCGGAGCGGCCCGCCCGACCGTCACGACGCGCCCTTGCCGGTCTGGGAATTGACAGGTGCGCGGCATGGCGTACCGTCGGCCGGGATTGAAAGCATTTCGAGAGGGGATCATGAGAGCCGTATCGACGAAACATATTGCCGTCATCGCGCTTGCCTGCCTTGCCAGCCCGGCGGTGGCCGGACCTCCGGGCATTTTCGCCTATGAGAGCCGGGCGAATTTCTGTCCCGCCGGGCTTCAGCCCGTGACGCTCGACGGCGTGATCTGCTGCGGGACACCGAACCAGGCGCAGAGCTACCAGCAGGCGATGCGCCATCCGGTGACGCATCGCGTCCATGTCGGCCCCCAAGCGCGCGCCCGCGATACGACGATTGCCCGCCGGGGGCCAAGGGCTGCCAGTGAGCGGAAGACCGGGGCCTGCGCGTGACCGGGCGGGCGCGCCCCGGTCCCCGGTCAGAGCAGCTTGAGATCGGCCGCCATCTGGCGGCCGTCGCGCCCGTCCTTGAGCTCGTAGCCGACCTTCTGGTTGTCGGCGAGCCCGGTGAGGCCGGAGCGTTCCACCGCCGAGATATGCACGAACACGTCCTTGCCGCCGCCATCGGGCGCGATAAAGCCGTAACCCTTTGTGGTGTTGAACCATTTCACGGTGCCTGTCGGCATTCCGTTCTCCTTCGTCTTCGCGTCCCCGGGAGTATGCCGGGCCATATCGGGCCTGTCCGGCCGGGACCGGCCTGGCAGAGCGAAGACGGAACCGGCGGGAAGCCCGTCAGGATGATTGCACCGCCTTTGTAAAAATCAAGCGAAACTCCGTGACCTCGGTGGCGCCACGCGGTATGAGAAGGGCCGGAAACGGGGGCGCACGATGATCCTTTACGGCTTGAAGACCTGCGATACCTGCCGCAAGGCATTGAAATCGCTCGGGCAGGCGGAGTTCCGCGATGTCCGGGCAGAGGGCCTGCCCGAAAATGTCGCACAGGCCGCGCTCGCGCGGTTCGGCGAGGCGCTGATCAACCGGAAATCGGCCACATGGCGGGGGCTGGGCGCGGCCGAGCGCGCGGCCGATCCGCTGGCGCTCATCGCCGCGCATCCCGCGCTGATGAAGCGGCCCCTGATCGACGATGGCGGGCGGCTTTACCTCGGCTGGGACGCGGCGGTGCGGGCGGCCCTGATCGGAGAGGGATAGGCGATGCGCAGCGCGGCGATGGTTCTGGGGGTGATCGGTGGCTGCCTGGCGGTGCTCCTGGGCTTCTTCAGCTACGGCTACACGGAGATGGTCAACCGCGTGGGCGAGGTCGAGGGGCTGCTGCACCAGGTCAACGACCCGACGCTCATCCGCACGGCCAGCTTCCTGGCACCGCTGCTGGCGATCGCCGGGGGCGCGATGGCGAAGATGCGCGCGCTCTGGGGCGGGCTTCTGCTGCTGGTGGCGGCGGGGCTGATGTATCACGCCTTCGGCTTCGGGGTCTTCACCATGTTTCCCATCGGCATGACCGGGCTGGCGGGGATCCTGGCGCTGGCGGCGGGCAGGCCCGACGAGCCCAAGGCGCATTTCTGAGGGCAGCGGGCACCCGGCCCCCGAGCCGCGCGCCGGTCTCTTCCCCTCCCATGTCATCCTCGGGCTCGACCCGAGGATCTCTCCGTCAGACCCGCCGCCGAGCCGCGCATCGACGGGCCGCGGCGCGGCGATCCGAAGGTTCTTCTGCGGTGCTTTATGGTGGCCACGTCCGGACCAGGCCCGAGCCGCGCGCCGGTCTCTTCCCTCCCATGTCATCCTCGGGCTCGACCCGAGGATCTCTCCGTCAGACCCGCCGCCGAGCCGCGCATCGACGGGCCGCGGCGCGGCGATCCGACCGCTGTTCTAAGGCACTTTATGGCAGCCACATCCGAACAAGACCCGAGCGGCGCGCAGGTGGCAGCCAAATCGCCGGGCCGGGGGGCGGCCCGTCGATGCGCGGCGGCGCGCAAGCGCGCCTCGATTCCGCGCTGGGGCGAGAGGTCGGGCTTTCACTTCGAGTGCCTACGGAGTACTATAATCCAAAGGCTCGTTGTGATTTACGGCGAAAACTTTTCAAAAGCCTCGGTGAATGACAGCAGGACGGGAAAACCCTCCTTGTGTGTCCGCACTGCTTCTTCAATAGTAGTGTTTTTCTTTCCTGCGTGCGCATAGTCATGTCGCCACAAGAGAAGCTGCTCGTAAGCCTTATCAATCTCGACCCTTGCAATCCTTCTGTAGAAAGCCTTTCTTCTTGCCATCTTATCTTTAAAGTGACTAAGGATGCTTGGGCTTCCGTAACTGCAGTACTGGCGGAGATCGCGGAGTTGAATACGACTGTTCAGTTTCGAGAAGGCACCCTCCGTAAACCGACCGAATTCTAGATGGTGTCGCGTTGAGTAGTCGATTAAAGTTTGTTTGACGATATTCTCATAACACGAAGCAATCAACACTGTTAAAAGTCCTCCAAGCTCAGCGCGAAACTCAGTAACTCCTCTTGTTCCTTCTGGAGCAAATCGATTCGCGTGTGATACGAGTTCATCTATAGAAGCAGTATAAGAAAAAACCTCGTCTCTCGTCATTTGGACAATATATCTTTTGCGCGATTAATCCGTTGCCGTAATGTCGCCGTATCCGTGGTGGCACCGGTTATACTCTGTTTGAATTCGTGGTCATCAAAAAGAGAGTCATAATTTCTCTGCAGTTTGCTTTTATCTATGGAGGGATCCTCGAGCATCGCAATGAAAACTGCCTCAAGGACTGCGGCGTTTATTACGCGCTTTGGCCTAAATGGCTTCTCCAGGCTTTCGGCTACTAGCGCGGTGACTCTAAGAAACTCATTTTCAAAATCTGGTATCCAGTCAAAATTCCAGTCTCGCGCTTTACGCATAAATGTATTAAGATGCCGCAGCATTGGCTTTTCATAGTTCTGCCAAGAACGGAAGAGCGAGGCCAAGCGCAGGACCAACTCAACATCTTTTTGGGTTTTGTCAGGTGATTTAAGACCGAGAATGGATTGCCAATTAGTATCAGAGTTAAGGCGCCTTAAGCTTTTAACGACTGGGCCGCGATACACGGCATTTCTTATCTCTTGCGGTTTTAATTGAGTGCCTCCCGTGTTGAGCCTTTCAAATATGTGAAATACGCTGTCCGCACCACCTTTTGGTGACAATTGACGAATATTAATCGCTCGAATTGTCGAACTCTTTAATCTGCGCTGATCACGCGAAGATAACTCCGAGAATGTTTTGTTGTTATACTCCGAGCGTTCGGACAAGCCCTTAAGTTTGAAAACTTGCCTCTTTCCCTGTCTGTCTGCTTCGCCGAAGAAACCAGAAAAGAAGTACTGTACGGACATCAATCGCTGCTGCCCGTCGATTACCTCTAGAATTCCCTCATCGTTTTGATATAAAAACACTTGTGGGACTGGTAGCCCCATCAGGAAAGATTCGATTAATTTTGATGCCTGTTGAATCGTCCATACGAATTTGCGTTGATAGAACGGAATAATAATATCACCATCTTCAATTTGCTGACTTATAGTTGACAACGGTGGATCGGAGGGTGAAACGGAAATATCAAATTCGACGTATGGCGTTTCGTCATCCTCGTGTTCGAGGCTTAGTTCTTGATCAGACATTAATCCCCCCCTCAAACTCCCGCCATTCCCCCTTGGACATGCCCGAGGTCTCCTGCGTCACCGCCTCACCTTTCAACATCCGCCGCACGCAATCAAGAGCGGTAGCCGAGAGCGTGGCACCGCCCAGGCGGTAGTCCTCGAAGGCGCGCCAGGTGTGGGGCACCCAGTCGGCCACGATCTTGCAGATCGCCTCGGCATAGACGCGGATTTCATACTGCGCATGGGCGTCCGCCCGCAGCCGCAGGAAATGCAAGAGGTTGTGCAGGTCGGTCTTCCAGTACCATTGCGTGTAGATATTGGCGGGCAGGTTCATCCGCGCCAGTTCGCGTGCCAGCCCCTGCTGCCCCTCCGTGGCGATCATCGCCTCGTAATGGTCATAGGCGCGCATCGCGTCGGAGCGCAGGATGTCGAGCACGCGCGCCGCCTCCTCGGGGTCGAGCGCCGCCCCGCGCCCCTGGTTGTTGGTGCTCGATTGCGCGGCCAGCGCCTCGGGGGCGGGGATGTAGAATTCCCGGTCGAGGATCGAGTAGCGGGCCGAGTATTCGTTGACATTGGCCGTGCGGTGCCGGATCCACTGCCGCGCCACGAAGACCGGCAGCTTCACATGCAGCTTGATCTCGCACATCTCGAACGGGGTGGAGTGCCAGTGCCGCATGAGATAGCGGATGAGCCCCTCGTCGTTCTGCACCGATTTCGTCCCCCGCCCGTAGGAGACCCGCGCCGCCTGGCAGATGGCGGCATCGTCGCCCATGTAGTCGATCACCCGCACGAAGCCGTGATCGAGCACCGGATGCGCGGTGTAGAGATGGGCCTCCATGCCGGGGGCGGTGGCGCGCAGGGTCTTGGCGGGCGCGGCGCGCTGCGCGTCGATTTCGGCCTGTTGTTCCGGGGTCAGCGGCATGGGAGCACCTTTCGGGAAGGGTTCGAGCGGGAAGGGTTCGAGTCGATCCCGACTATATCTTGCGGGTGCCCCTGTGGCCAAGCCGATATCGGGTGTTCTTGCCCCGCGCCGCTTTGCCCTCGACACCGCGCGCCTGCGCCCTATCCTGCGCGGGCAGGGTGGCCTTGTCTGGCACCGGCGCGAGACCGACGCGCCACCGGCGCGAAACCGGCGCGAAACCGAAAGGAGACACGATGAAAATCCGCTATCTGCACACCATGGTCCGGGTGAAGGATCTCGAGGCCACGATGCGATTCTTCTCGCTTCTCGGCCTGCGCGAGACGCGCCGCTGGGACAATGAGGACGGCCGCTTCACCCTTGTCTTCATGGCCCCCGAGGGGCAGGAGGACTGCCCGGTCGAGCTCACATACAACTGGGACGGCGACGAGGGCCTGCCCTCGGACAGCCGCCATTTCGGCCATCTCGCCTATTCGGTGGAGAATATCTACGAGATGTGCCGGCATCTCATGGAGAACGGCGTCACCATCAACCGCCCGCCCCGCGACGGGCGCATGGCCTTCGTGCGCAGCCCCGACAACATCTCCGTGGAACTGTTGCAGGAGGGCGCGGCGCTGCCCCCCGCCGAGCCCTGGACCAGCATGGAGAATGTCGGCCACTGGTAGGCCGTGGCCGGTCGCGGCCCGATTTCAGTAGATATACCTGATCTGGTCGCTCCAGTAGCGTTCCACCCGGCGCAGCGCGCCTGTCACCTGGTCGAGCCCGTCCGGCCCCAGCACGCCGCGCCCCTCGAGCCCTTCGGCATGGCGCTCGAAGAGCGCGGCCACCACCTCGCGGATGCCGCGCCCCTTCTCGGTCAGCCGCACCCGCACCGCGCGCCGGTCCACCTCGCATCTCTGATGGTGCATGTAGCCCGTCTCGACCAGTTTCTTGAGGTTGTAGCTGACATTGCTGCCCTGGTAGTAGCCGCGCGATTTCAGCTCGCCCGCCGTCACCTCGTTCTCGCCGAT
This sequence comes from Roseovarius sp., assembly GCA_002720475.1. Lineage (GTDB taxonomy): Bacteria > Pseudomonadota > Alphaproteobacteria > Rhodobacterales > Rhodobacteraceae > Roseovarius. The sequence continues at coordinate 63,281 of PBIL01000024.1, read as the reverse complement.
ATTGAACAGCAAGAGCGCCTGCACCGGGTTGACCTCAAGGATGCCGAGCCGCTCGAACTCGTCCTTGATCACGTCGAGCAGCAGCCGGTGCAGCCGCTCCACCAGCGCGAGCGCCTCGAGATAGCCGGTAACGAAGGCGGCGCGCGCCGGGGGCACGCCAAGGGGCCTCTGAAAGCTCATCGAAATCTCCCTTGCGGTCGCGTCGCGGGGGAGATTGCGGGAAAACCGCCAATAATCGGTTAAACCGCGCGGCAGGTGTCTAAAATCCGCGCTATTTCCCGGCGCAGGCGATGCGCGCGATATCGTCGATCAGCGCGGCGAAGCGGGCAGGGGCGCTGCCCTGGCCCGTGACCCATTGATAGAGATCCTGGTCGTTCTCAGAGAGAAGCGCGTCGAAGAGATCGAGCGCGGGGCCGTCCATCGCGTCAAGCCGCGCCGCCGCATAGCGGCCAAGGATGATGTCCATCTCCTTGATGCCGCGGCGGTTTGCGCGCATGGACAGGCGGCGCAGGCGATGCGCGCGCGGCTCGTCACTCACCGGCTTCTTCCCGAAGCCGCGCCCGCAGCGTCTTTTCGAGCCGCGCCAGCCGGTCGGTGGAATAGACAAGCTGCGTGCGGATGTCGCGGATCTCGGTCAGAAGGCCCGAGATGTCGGGCGACAGCTCTCCCATGGCGGGCGCGTCGGGGCCTTCGCCCTCGCCCGACAGAAGCCAGAGCAGCGACACGTTCAGAAGCCCCGCCATCATCGAGAGCTTGTTGGCGCGCGGCTCCGAAAGATCGTCCTCCCAGGCCTTGAGGGTCTTGAGCTTGACGCCGAGCCGCTTGGCAAGGTCGCTCTGGCTCATGCCCGCGCGTTCGCGCGCGCCGGCGATGCGGTCGCCAAAGGTGGTGGTCTCGGGGTCGAACCAGTGCCCGGTGGTCTCGGTCATCGCGCTGTCCTTTCCGGCGAAGCTGCTTGATCGCTCTCCGTGGGCACCCTAAGAGGTTTGGCAGGTGAATTCAAACCGGAGCCGACCATGTCTCGCCTGTCCGCGACGCTCGCCCGCGTGAAGCCCTCTCCGACCATCGCGGTCACGACCAAGGCGCAGGAACTGAAGGCTGCGGGGCGCGACGTGATCGGCCTCGGTGCCGGAGAGCCGGATTTCCCCACGCCCGGGCATATCCGCGCGGCGGGCATCCGCGCGATCGAGGAGGGCAAGACGCGATACACCGCCGTCGACGGCATCCCCGAGCTCAAGGCGGCGATCTGCGAGAAATTCCGGCGTGACAACGGGTTGCGCTACGAGCCTGCGCAGGTGAGCGTGGCCTCGGGTGGCAAGCAGATCCTCTATAACGCGCTGATGGCGACGCTCAACCCCGGCGACGAGGTGATCATTCCGGCACCCTACTGGGTGAGCTATCCCGACATGGTGCTGCTTGCGGGCGGCGAGCCGGTGATCGCCCCGGCGGGGATCGAGACGGGCTTCAAGCTCACGGCGCAGGCGCTCGAGGCGGCTATCACGCCGAAAACGCGGTGGTTCATCTTCAACTCGCCGTCGAACCCGACCGGGGCTGGGTATTCGCGCACCGAGTTGACGGCGCTGACCGATGTGCTCCTGCGTCATCCCCATGTCTGGGTGATGACCGACGACATGTACGAGCACCTTGCCTATGACGATTTCACCTTCTGCACCCCCGCCGAGGTCGCCCCCGCGCTCTATGACCGCACGCTGACCTGCAACGGCGTTTCCAAGGCCTATTGCATGACCGGCTGGCGGATCGGCTATGCGGCGGGGCCCCGGGATCTCATCGCCGCGATGCGCAAGATCCAGTCGCAAAGCACCTCGAACCCCTGCACGATCAGCCAATGGGCCGCCGTCGAGGCGCTCGACGGCCCGCATGATTTCATCGCCCGCAACAACGCGGCCTTCGTGCGGCGGCGCAACCTTGTGGTGGATCGTCTGAATGCCATTCCCGGCATCGCCTGCCCGCGTCCCGAGGGGGCGTTCTATGTCTACCCTTCGATTGCCGGGCTGATCGGCAAGGTCAGCGCGGGCGGCGCGCGGATCGACACGGACGAGGATTTCGCCACCGCGCTGCTGGAGGAAGAGGGGGTGGCGGTGGTCTTCGGCGCGGCCTTCGGGCTTTCGCCGCATGTCCGCATCAGCTACGCTACCTCGGACGAGGCGCTCGACGCGGCCTGCACGCGGATCGCGCGGTTCTGCGCCGGGCTGCGGTAAGAGGAGCATATGGCGGGCGATCTGCCGGACTATTACTTCCGCGTCCGAGAGAACGGCGCCTTCGTCTTCCGGGTCGATACGGAGAACCGGCAGCGGCGCATCGACATGGACCAGATCGCCACCGTCAACATCCGCAAGGGCGAGATCAAGCCGCACGGCGACCGGCAACTCACGCCCGAGGACATGGCCGCGATCGAAGAGTGGATGGCCGAGCGGCTGAAGCTGCTCGAACATCGCGACATCGACGACATCCTGCGCGCGGTCGATTACCTCAACACCACGGCCCAGTGGGCGCAATCGAAGGCCACCGACGATCAGCTGGAGCAGGTGACGGATGCGCTCCTGCTGGCCATGCACGATCTGCGCACGGTGCTCGTGCGCAAGAAGGCGGACCGGCTGCTCAAGGGCGGCTGACGCCCTGCGCGATGGCCGTGGCCGCGCGCGAGAGGCCGCCCGTCCCGTGCGGAATGTTCAGGGCCACCAGCCCCGCCTCGATCGCCCCGAGCGCGCCGAGGATCATGTGGGCGTTGACATGGCCCATATGGCCGATGCGGAAGAATCCGTGCCAGGCCGGATCGCCCGGCTCGGCCATGCCGAGCCCGATGCCGAGCGTGACGCCCGCATTGTCCTGCACCCATTGCCGCAGCGCCGAGCCATGCGGCGCACCGATCCGAAGCGCGGTCACGGCATGGCTGCGCAGCGCCGGGTCGGTGACGTTCATCTCCAGCGGGCCGTCGGTGCCCCAGGTCTCGCAGGCCGCCCAGATGGCGCGGGCAAGCGTCTCGTGCCTGTCCCAGATCGCCTCCATCCCCTCGTCGCGGATCAGGTCGAGCGCGGCGCGCAGCCCGTAGAGGTGATGGGTGGGCGCGGTGCCGCCGAAATACTGGTAGAACATCTCGGGCTCGGCGCGCTGCGTCCAGTCCCAGTAGCGCGGAATGGGGCCAAGGCGGCGGCGCGCCTCGGCCGCCTTCTCGGAGAACCAGACGAAGCCAAGGCCCGGCGGCACCATCAGGCCCTTCTGGCTGGCCGCAACGGTCACATCGACGCCCCAGGCGTCCATCTCGAAGCGGTCGCAGGCCAGCGAGGCGATGCAATCGGCCATGAGCAGCGCGGGATGGCCCGTTGCATCAAGAACGTCGCGCAAGCCCCTGATATCGTTTCTAACGGAGGTGGAGGTATCCACATGGGTGGCCAGCACGGCGCGGATCGCGTGGCCCGTGTCGGCGCGCAGCGCGGCCTCGACCCGGCCAAGGTCCACGGCGGCGCGCTTGCCGAAATCGAGCATCTCCACCTCGATGCCCTGACAGCGCGCCACCTCGGCCCAGCCATGGCCGAACCGGCCCGTGGCGGGCACGAGAACCCTCTCGCCCGGGGCGAGCGTATTGGCGAGCGCCGCCTCCCAGGTGCCGTGGCCGTTGCAGATGTAGATGGCCACACGGCCCCTGGTGCGCGCCACGTCACGCAGGTCGGGGATGAGGCCCGCCGTCATCTCGACCAGCTCCCCCTCATAGATGTTGGGGGCCGAGCGGTTCATCGCGCGCAGCACCTCTTCGGGCATGACCGAGGGGCCGGGAATGGCAAGATAGGCGCGGCCGTTGGCAAGGCTCATGGGGTCGTCTCCAGCGGGATGTTCCGGGGATGGTCCGGCGCGACCTTACGCCGGTTTCGGGCAGCGTCAACGGGGGCTGCTCAGCCGCGAAAGCCGGTGGCGACGACGAATTTCTCGGAACTGTCGGCGCGCGAGGCGGGCGGCTTGACATTGGCGACCTTGTCGAACCGTTGCTTGAGAAGCTTCTGCAACTCGCCCTCGGTCCCGCCCGCCAGCACCTTCGAGACGAAGGTGCCGCCCTCGGCCAGCACGTCGAAGGCCAGATGCGCCGCCGCCTCGCAGAGCGCGATGATGCGCAGATGGTCGGTCTGCTTGTGCCCCGAGGAGGCGGCGGCCATGTCGGACATGACCACATCCGCCTTGCCGCCGAGCCACCCCTTCACCTTCTCGTCCGCGCCATCCTCCATGAAGTCGATCTGATGGATCTCGGCCCCGGCGACGGGCTCGACCTCCTGCAGGTCGATCCCCAGCACAAAGCCCTGCCGCTTGCCCGGCTTTTGCCCGAGCGCGTTGACGCGCGGCACCGCCACCTGCAACCAGCCGCCCGGCGCGCAGCCCAGATCGACCACACGCGCGCCGGGTACGAGAAAGCGGTATTTGTCGTCCAGTTCCATGATCTTGTAGGCGGCACGGCCGCGATAGCCCTCGGCCTGCGCGCGCTTGACGTAAGGATCGTTGAGCTGGCGTTGCAGCCAGCGCGTCGAGGAGGCCCGCCGCCCGCGCGCCGTCTTGACCTTCACGGTCAGGTCGCGCATCCCGCGCCCGGAAGTGTTCCTGCCATCAGGCCCCTTGGCCATCACGCCTCTCCCTCTTCAAGCACCCCGTCGGCGGCCATCTGCGCATAGAGCATCCCCTCGCGCAGCCCGCGATCGGCGACCGAGAGCCGGTCGGTGGGCCAGCAGCGCAAAAGCGCCTGAAGGATCGCGGCGCCGGACATGATCAGCGTCTGTCGGTCCTGCCCGATGCGCGGATCGCGCCGTCGCCCCGCCGGGCCGAGCGCAAGATAGTCGCGGATCACGCGGTCGATCTCGTCGCTGGTCATGGTCAGGCCATCCACCTTGTTGCGGTCGTATCGCTTGAGTCCGAGATGGCTTGCCGCGACGGTGGTGACGGTGCCCGAGGTGCCGACGATCTGGAACCCCTCGCGCGACGGTTCGTCCTTGTAGGGGGCGAACTCGGCCAGGTTTTCCTCGAAGAACCAGCTCATCAGGGCAAAGCGGGCGGCATCGTCCTCCACGTCGCGGAACTGCTCGCGCAGCGTGGCCACGCCGAGCGGCACGCTGATCCAGTCCACCACCCGCGCCGCCGGGCCTGTCGTGGCATGGTGAAAGCCCAGATGCATCCGCATGATCGCGCGCGCGCGATCGGGCGGCGGCACGTCGCGCAGGTCGATCCAGACAAGCTCGGTCGAGCCGCCGCCGATATCCACGACCAGCAACTGTTCGGTGCCGGGGCTCACCAGCGGCGCGCAGGACACCACGGCAAGGCGCGCCTCTTCCTCGGGCGGGATGATGTCGAGCCGAAGCCCGGTCTCGCGCTCGATCCTGGCCATGAACTCGCGCCCGTTCGTGGCGCGGCGGCAGGCTTCGGTCGCCACGAGCCGCATCCGGGCAACGCGGTGGCGGCGCAATTTCTGGTGACACACGCGCAGGGCCTGGATGGTGCGGTAGATCGCCGCGCGCGACAGACGCCCGGATCTTTCCAGCCCGGCCCCAAGCTGAACGGATTTCGAGAAACTGTCCACCACATGGAACTGCGCGCCCTCGGGGCGGGCAATCAACATGCGGCAACTGTTCGTTCCGAGATCGAGCGCCGCGTAAAGCGGCGGACGATCCGGGAGGCTCGGCGCGGGGCTCTCTACCGGTGTCGGGATAGCGCCCGCACCAATCGGACGCTTGGGCGCCATGACGTCACGCCCTCCATTGCAAGTTGTCTCAAGCGTAGAGCGATCCGGTCCGGCGCGCAAGGGCCGCAGGTGCCTCAGGCGGATTTGGCGGTCGGGTCTCGGCGGCGCTCGGCGTGCAGGGCACGGCCGCGCTGCACCGCGTCCCTGGCCCCCACCTCGTCCAGCCAGCGGGCGAAATGCGGCTTGTCCTCCAGCGTCTGCTGCTGCCCCTCCCAGAGCGAGCACCACCCCCAGAGCGCCATGTCCGCGATGGAATAGAAATCCCCCGCCACGTAGCGATTGGCCGCCAGCTGCCGGTCGAGCACGCGATAGAGCCGCGCCACCTCGCCGCGATAGCGGTCCTTGGCATAGGGGATGTCTTCCTTCGCGAACTTCAGGAAATGATGCGCCTGACCGGCCATCGGCCCGACGCCGCCCATCTGCCACATGAGCCATTGTTCCACCGCGATCCGTTCGCGCTCGGTCTCGCCCAGAAACCGCCCGGTCTTGCGCGCGAGATAGAGCAGGATCGCGCCCGACTCGAAGATGTGGATCGGCGCGCCGTCCGGCCCGGCGGGATCGGTGATCGCCGGGATCCGGTTGTTGGGCGAGATGGCGAGGAACGACGGCGCATGCTGATCGCCCGCGCCGATGTCGATGAGATGGCAGCGATAGGGCAGGCCCATTTCCTCGAGTGCGATGGACGCCTTCCAGCCGTTGGGCGTGGGCCAGTAATAGAGGTCGATCGGATCCTGCATGGCGTCTTCCTGTCCGGGGCAACCGGGTCAGAATGACGCTTTGCGGCCCATTGGCAAGGGGATTTCGGCCAGGATCCGGGACCAGCGCGGGGCGGCGCGTTCGGGCAGGGCGGCGCGCAGCTGCGCGAGCGACAAGCGTTCGGGTGCCCGCAGAAGCGCCCCGTAGAAGGGCAGCGCCCCGGGCCGCGTGTAGGGCGACCAGTGGCAGATGCGCGCAGCGGGCGGGGCGATGCCGAAGCCCGCGCCGCGCAGCACCGCGAGCGTGTCGGGATCGTCGAGTTGCAGCGTGAGGACATTGGCCCCGCTCGGCAGGGCAAGGCCGAGGCTGCGGTCGCCCCGCGCCGGCGGCGCGATCAGGCATTCCAGCAGGAAATCGTAAAGGTCGTTCTCGCGCGTGGTGACATTGATGATCTCGGCGGCGCGGCCTGCGGGCGTGGCAAGCGCCTCGGCGGCGTGGCGGCCGAACTCGGCCCCGGCAAGCAGGATCACGCGCCCGAGCGCGCCCGGCTCGAGATGGCCGAGCGCCGAGAGCACGACCCGCGCGCCGAAGGAATGGGCGATGGCATGCACCGGACGATCGGGCAGGCGGGTGCGCAGGGCGCGGATCGTGGCGGCCAGCGCCGCGCCCGCGCGCGCCGCCTCGCGGTAGGCGCGCCAGAGCGAGCCGCGCGCGTGCCAGCCGAAGCCCACGGCGAGCCCCTCATCGGGGCGCATGCCGTCGAAGCCAAGACCGCGCGGCCAGGACACCACCTTGAAACATTCGCGCTCGGGCGAGAGCGAGAAGATGTGGCGGTGCGGGCATTCCTTGGCATGGCCGGGGGTATATTTGAACCCGTGCACCATGACGATCACGGGGCCGGGCCCGGGATCGGGCATCGCTTCGGGCAGATCGTCCCCGGCATTCAGGTGTATGAGCGGCATGGTCCCGACCCCACAACATCTTGTGGCGAGGGGATAGGCGCGCCATATGTCGGCACCGCGACGCTTTGGTTAAACTACCGTGACAGAGTTGACGCGGCCGCAAGCTGCGGCTAAAGCGCCACATGTGGCGATTTGTTACCGGATTGCGGGCCACGTTAAACAATTCCGCTAAAGAGGTCAGGAGAAAGCCCCCTTTCGCTTGACCGCGGCGGGGGCTTTTTCACTTGGGCCGCGCGCCCGGAGGACGGACATGAAGACACGCACGAAACTGGTTCATGGCGGCACGCGGCGCAGCCAGTGGGGCGAGGTGAGCGAGGCGCTCTTTCTGACCCAGGGCTTTGTTTACGAGACCGCCGAGGCGGCGGAGGCGCGGTTCCTCTCGGCGGGGCCGGACGAGTTCATCTATGCCCGTTACGGCAATCCCACGGTGGCCATGTTCGAAGAGCGCATCGCCGCGCTGGAGGGGGCGGAGGATGCGTTCGCCACCGCCTCGGGCATGGCGGCGGTGTCGGGGGCGCTGACCTCGCTGCTGCGGGCGGGCGATCATGTGGTGGCGGCGCGGGCGCTTTTCGGCTCGTGCCTCTACGTGCTCGAGGAGGTGCTGACGCGCTTCGGCGTCGAGGTGACATTCGTGGATGGCACCGACCTTGAGCAATGGCGCGCCGCGATCCGGCCCGATACCCGCGCGCTGTTCTTCGAGTCCGTCGCCAACCCGACGCTGGAACTGGTCGATATCGCCGCGGTGGCGGAGCTTGCCCATGCGGCGGGGGCCGTGGTGGTGGTGGACAATGTGTTTGCCACGCCGGTCTATTCGGGCGCCATCGCGCAGGGGGCCGATGTGGTGGTCTATTCGGCCACCAAGCATATCGACGGGCAGGGACGGTGCCTGGGCGGGGTGGTGCTGGGCAGCCGGGACTATATCCGCAAGGTGCTCGAGCCCTACATGAAACATACTGGCGGCGCGCTCTCGCCCTTCAACGCCTGGGTGATGCTCAAGGGGCTGGAGACGATCGACCTGCGCGTGCGCGCGCAATCGGCCAGCGCGCAGAGGATTGCCGAGGCATTGCAGGACGATGCGCGGGTGCGGGTGATCTATCCGGGGCTTGCCGAGCATCCGCAGCACGCGCTCGCGCTGCGGCAGATGGGGCAGGGGGGCACGGTGCTCGCGCTCGAGATCGAGGGCGGGCAGGCGGCGGCCTTCCGCTTTCTCAACGCGCTGGAGATCGTGCTCATCTCCAACAACCTGGGCGATGCGAAATCCATCGTGACGCATCCGGCCACCACCACCCATCAGCGCCTGGCCGTCGAACGGAAGGCGGCGCTCGGCATCACGCCGGGGCTGGTGCGGCTCAGCGTCGGGCTCGAGGACCCCGAGGATCTGATCGACGACCTGCGCGGCGCGCTTCGGGCGGCGGCGGGCTAGCGAAAGGCGCGTCGGAAATGATCCGGCCTGTCGGTTTTGACGTATGGTCTTACGTGAATGGCAAACACGATGGAAACGGCCTATGTTTCCCTCGTGACGAGCGGACAGGGAATTTTCCGTATGAACGTGCATCCGTCTGACATGCGGCCCGTCCCCGACCGGGACGAGGCGAAGGAAGCTCTGGCGCGGCTCCGGGCCTGGGCGTCCACGGCCACCCCCGAGGAGGTGGCCGATCTCGATCCGGCCATCGCGCGGCTGTTGCCCGGTGCAGCGGTGACCAACTATCCCGCGCTTGCGCGCGATTATCCGGAAGATTTCGCCGCGACCGACGCCTATCGCGCCACCCTGCCAGACCTTCAGAACGGGCCGGCCTCGCTCATCCGCGGCACGAAGCAGCACCTGCAGCATGTGGGCATATCCAATTTCCGCCTGCCCATCCGCTACCACACGCGCGACAATGGCGATCTCACGCTTGAAACCTCCGTCACCGGAACGGTGAGCCTCGAGGCGGGCAAGAAGGGCATCAACATGTCGCGCATCATGCGCAGCTTCTACAAGCACGCCGAGAAGACCTTCAGCTTCGAGGTGATGGAGGCGGCGCTCGCCGATTACCTGAGCGATCTCGACACGCTCGATGCGCGGTTGCAGATGCGGCTGTCCTATCCGGCGCGGCTGCGCTCGCTGCGCTCGGGTCTGGAAGGGTATCAGTATTACGACATCGCGCTCGAACTGGTGGAAAAGGACGGGGTGCGGCGCAAGTTCATGCATCTCGATTACGTCTATTCCTCGACCTGTCCCTGTTCGCTGGAGCTGAGCGAGCACGCGCGCGCCACGCGCGGTCAGCTGGCCACGCCGCATTCGCAGCGCTCGGTGGCGCGTCTCTCGGTCGAGCTGGTGGCCGGGGACTGCCTGTGGTTCGAGGATCTGATCGAGCTTGCCCGCCGCGCCGTGCCGACCGAGACGCAGGTCATGGTCAAGCGAGAGGACGAGCAGGCCTTTGCCGAGTTGAACGCCGCCCACCCGATCTTTGTCGAGGATGCCGCGCGGCTCTTCTGCGAGCAGTTGCTGGCCGATCCGCGCATCGGCGATTTTCGTGTGGTGGCCAGCCATCAGGAAAGCCTGCACAGCCATGACGCGGTGAGCGTGCTGACCGAGGGCGAGACCTTCGCCGCCACCAGCCTCGAGCCGCGTCTCTTCCAGACCCTGGTGCATGGCGGCTGAGCTTCTGCCCGATCTTCGGGCTGAACGATGCGCGGCGTCGGCGGGGCATTGCTCCATGTGCATGATGTGATTTGACCTCGCATGGTTTTTGCTGCATTGCAGCAAGAGACGGGCGCAACACGCCTGTCACCTGTTCGTGCCATCATGGCCGTCACCTGACGAAGAGGATCAGAACTCATGCTTGCACCCGATCTGCCGCTCAAGCTGTCTGCCGCCAGCATCCGGCTGACCGGCTACATGGTCGAAACCCAGTTGCGAATCGCCCGGATCATGACCGAGGCGGGTCTGCGCGCCACGCCCTTCGGACCGCTTTTCAGGACCGCAGAGGCCCCCGCGCGCACCGCGTCCCCGGCAAGGCCGCGTGCCGCACGCGCCGCTGCCGAGCCTGCGGCAAAATCCGCGACCCCGGCCAAACCGTCGCTGCCCGTGATCAAGGAAGAGCCCTCGGCGACGAAACCCGAACCGGTGGCCAAGCCCGCCCCCGCGGCGAAGCCGCAAGCCAGGACCGCCCGGAAGCCCGTGCCGAAGGCCGAATCCGCGTCGTCGCGGCCCGCCCCTGTGGCGCAACCATCGCCCGCGCGCGCCGCGGCACCCGAGCCGAAAGCGGATCGGCCCGTGACGCCCGCCGCGCCGGCCAAACCGGCCGACACGGCCGGGCTCGACACTGCGCCCAAGCGTCCGCGCGCGCCCTCGGCCCCGCCGCCGCTTCCCGTGCGCGCATCAAAAGTCGAGACGGAATAAGGGCTTGACTGGTCGGGATGCGCGCGGCGCAACCCGGCCATTCGGTTTTGGCGCTCGTCATCCCGGCCCCCGTGCCCTAGATTCAGTTCAGGGAGGAAACGCATCACATCCGTGAGGTTTCCAGATGACCACCACCACCACCACCGAAATTTCCTCCACCCTGCGTCCGGGGTTCTGGACGCGGTTTGTCGAGGCGCTTGCCCGCGGTGTCGAGCGCAGCGCGCGGCTTCGGTCCCGCCGCGCCCGGATCGAGGCGCTCGAGGCGAAATCCGATGCCGAGCTCGCGCGTCTCGGTATCCGCCGCGACGAGATCGCCTATCACGTCTTCAGGGACATGTTCTACGCCTGAGCGGCGCAGATCCCCACGGCCCGCGCCCGGCAAGCGGGCGGGGCCTGTGCTGCAATGCGGCAACACCTTGCCGATCCCGGTCGCGGTCCCGCGATTCGGGAGGTTCGATATGATAGACTGCGCCTTGGGGAGGAACGTCTCGCAACCGACGAGAAGGGCACCCGATGACCGCAGATCGCCTAGACCCCCGTTTCCTGCCCGCCGGATGGCGGCGCGATCTCGACACGTTCCTTGCCGAACGCGCGGCGGGCATGAACGCCTTCATGCTCTCGCGCAGGCGCGTCGAGAGCGTCATGCGCCTTCAGGCGCTGAGCGACCGCGACCTTGCCGCGATGGGGCTCAGCCGCGCCGATATCCCGGCCTTCGTGTTCGAGGATCTGCTGACAGAACCGGCCTGAGACCGCGCAGCCGTGCCGCTTGACAGGGGCAGACCCCCGCGCCAAGGCTGCGCCTCATGTTCGATGTGCGCCCCGTGGGATATCTGGTCGGGCTCATGGTCATGGCCATGGGGGCGACCATGGCCTTGCCTCTGCTGGTGGACATCGCCGAGGGGCGCGAGCACTGGCCGGTCTTCGCCGAAAGCCTGATCGTGACCTGTCTGACCGGCGGTCTGGTGGCGCTTGCCTGCCGCAATTCGGTGGGGCAGGGGCTCAGCATCCAGCAGGCTTTCCTGCTCACCACCGCCGTCTGGGTGGCGCTGCCGCTGTTCGGGGCGCTGCCCTTCATGCTGGGCGAGACCCGGCTCGGCCTTGTCGATGCGATCTTCGAATCGATGTCGGGCATGACGACGACCGGCACCACCGTCATCGCCGGGCTCGACGACCTGCCGAAGGGGCTTCTGCTGTGGCGCGGCATCCTGCAATGGCTGGGCGGGCTCGGGATCGTCATCGTGGCGCTGGTCTTCCTGCCCGAGATGCGCGTGGGCGGCATGCAGTTCTTTCGTGCCGAGGGATTCGACACGCTGGGCAAGGCGCTGCCGCGCACCGTGGATATCTCCAAGGGGGTGCTCAACATCTACCTGGGACTGACGGCGGTCTGCACGGTGAGCTATCTCGCGCTCGGGATGGATGCCTTCGACGCGACCGTTCACGCGCTCACCACCGTGTCCACCGGCGGCTTCTCGACCATGGATGCCTCCTTCGGGGCGTTTCCCGGTGCGCCGCAATATGCCGCGACCCTGTTCATGATCCTCTCTTCGGTTCCTTTCGTGCGGCTGATGCAGCTTGTTTACGGCGACGCGAAACCGCTCTGGCGCGACACGCAGGTGCGCACCTATGTGCGCTGGCTCTTCTACGCTTTCGCGCTGATCGCGGCCTATGACATCCTTGCCCTCGGCCGGTTCGAGGAAGAGCGCCTGCGCGAGCGGCTCTTCAACGTCGTGTCGATCTTTTCCGGCACCGGCTTCGGCGACGGGGACGTGACGGCCTATGGCCATTTCTCCTTTGCCATCCTGATCATCGTCGGCGCGATCGGCGGCTGCACGAGTTCCACCGGCTGCTCGATCAAGATCTTCCGCTACCAGATCATGCTGCGCGCGCTCGGCCAGCAGGCGCGGCGGATCTTCCACCCCTCCTCGGTGCTGGTGCTGCGCCACGAGGGGCGGCGGGTGGAGGACGAGGTGCTGCAATCGGTGATGCTGCTCTTCACCATGTATATCCTCTCGCTTGGCCTCTTCTCGGTGGCGCTCGAACTGACCGGGCTCACGCTGATGGAATCGGTCACCGGGGCATGGACCGCGATTTTCAACATCGGCCCGGCCTTCGGCCCGAGCGTGGGGCCGACCGGCTCGGTCCAGGCTTTCCCCGAGGCGGCGAAGGCGCTGATGATCCTCGCCATGCTCATGGGACGGCTCGAGATCATCGCCGTGATCGTGCTTCTGGTGCCGCGCTTCTGGCGGCCCTGAGCGCGCTCAGTAGACGTCGCGCCCGCCGCGCGTGGCGATATAGGACGGACATTCGGGCCGCGACGTGTTGATGATGAGATACCACACCACCTCGCCCGGTCGGCCCGCGCGCGAATACTGGCAGCCTGCGGGATGCGTCCACCACTGGCCGGGATGGTCGGCGGGGGGTGTTATCCGGCTGGTGCCGCCATGGATGGCCGTGGTGTAACCGCCGTGATCGGGCTCGGGCCCGGCAAGGGCCGCGGGCGCGGCCAGACAGGCACAACAGGCGGCCAGGGCGATGGGGTGTCCGGTCATGATCTCTCTCCGTGCTTCTGGGCGGGCCGCGCCCGGAAGGCGCGGCTCCGGAGCCGATCACGCCCGACGCGCGCGGCCCGCCGGGGCCGTCTTCGTGGCAGGATCGGGGCGTTTGGAGAAAATTATTCCCAACAGCTCACGAGCACGGTCATCGCCGCGGCCCGGTCGCTGAGCGTCTCGGCCGAGAGATCGCCCGCCGCGCGCGTGGTCTGCGGGGCGATGCCGCCGCGCACCAGCACCTCCTGCAGCGCGCCGTTGCTGGCGGCAAAGCTCACGCCCTCGGGCAGGCTGCGCCCCTCGGGCGCGCCGGGCACCAGCATCCCCAGCACCGCGCCGCCCGCATCCACCACCGGCCCGCCCCGGTCGCCGGGCCGCGCGGCCAGCGCGAGCCGCGTCAGATGCGCCTCGCCCGCAAGCCCGCCGATCTCCTCGACCTGGCCGAAGGTCACGCTCGGCGCGTCGAGCAGCCCCTCGTAGGAATAGCCCGCCACCGCCACCCGCGCCAGGCGTGGCGGCGCGGCCTCCTGGAAGCGCGCCACTTCCATGGGCGCAAGCGGTTCGCGCGGCCGCAGGATGGCGATGCCGAGCCGCTCGTCCACATGGGCGATATCGGCGCGATAGGTCTCGTCAAGCGTGATGCGCCCGCAGCCGCGCACCGCCTCGAGCGTGGTCAGCACCGCGCCGTGCGGATCGACGAAGAAGCCCGAGCGCGAGAGCCTGGGCCGCCGCAGTTCGAGACCGGAAACGAGGTCGCGGCGTCCGGTGCCCGCCGCCGGTGCGGCGACCGGCGGCAGCGTGCCGGGCAGTCGGGCAAAGCTTTGCTCCATCGCGGCCAGGAGCCGGGTGCGCCGCTCCTCGTCCCCGGCGGGCCAGACCAGGGTAAAGCCCTTGATCTCCCCATTCTCAAGCCAGGCGCGGGTATGAGAGACGAGGCGCGCATTCGCGCCGGTGAGCGTAAAGCTGTCCGGCCCGAGGTTGCGCTCTCCCTCCTCGGGCACGATCTCGAGGCTTTGCAGAATGTCGTAGAGCGCGCTCAGCGTCACGCGGTCGCCCGGCTGGCTGATGAGCAGCACCCGCGCGGGCAGATCGCCCGTGGCGGTGTAATGGGCAAAGGGCGGCTCGTGACGGTCGAAGGCCACGATGCCGAGCGGCAGCACCATCTCGATGCCCGCTTCCGCATCGCGCACGGTCTTGAGCCCGAGCCCGTCCAGAACGGCATTGTATTGGCGCAGCAGTTCCGCGCGCTGGCGCGTGGTCAGCACGCCTGTCGCCTCGAACCCGTTGCGGCGCTGCCATTCGGCCATGGCCGCGCGGGTGCCCTGGCCGAAGGCCGCGTCAATGGCCCCCCGGTAGACCCCGGCCCATTCCAGCGCGACCTGAAGCGCGGCGCGCTCCTCGCGGCTCAGGCGCGCCTCGCTTGCGCGGGCCTCGCGCAGGGTCTCGTCGGGCGCGGCGGGGGTCGCGGCCGGCTCCGGCAGCGGGGTCGCGGAGGGCAGGGGGGCGGCCCCCACCGGCCAGAACCGCTGTCCGTAATCGGCGGCTTGCGCGATATAGCTGTCGCGCGCGATCACGCCCTCGGCGCGATAGACCCGGAGCACACGCGCCGCCTCGTCCTCCCGATAGGGGCCGAGCGCGATCGCATACCATCCACCGCCGAGCGCGAAGCCGTTCACATCGGGCAGGCGCGCGGCAATCGCCCGCGCCCGCGCCCGCGCCTCGGCAAGGCTCGGCTGCGCCTCGATCTGCACGAAAACGGTGGCCCCGTCGCCCGGCCCGGTCTGGGCGCGCAGAAGGGCCGGGGCGAGAAGCAGCAACAGAACAAGGGCGGTAACGAAACGCATCATGATCCTTCCCGAATGGTCGTGCCCTGGGTCCGTGTCGCGGGACATCCGGCCCGTTCCCGCCGTTCTACCAAAACCGCGCCCCGATGCACCCCAAATATGCGCGGGCACGCCGCACAAGCCGCGTTGACCGCGCCCCGCCCCCGGCCTAGGTAGGGGCGGCAATTCCGGGGGCCATTCGCATGACGGACATCAGCACGCCGCAACCGCGCAGCTTTCAGGAGGTTCTCCTGCGGCTTCAGGACTATTGGGCCGGTCGCGGCTGCGCCATCCTGCAACCCTATGACATGGAGGTGGGCGCGGGCACCTTCCACCCGGCGACCACGCTGCGCAGCCTCGGGCCGCGCCCCTGGGCGGCGGCCTATGTGCAGCCCTCGCGCAGGCCCACCGACGGGCGCTACGGCGAGAACCCGAACCGCCTCCAGCATTATTACCAGTTCCAGGTGCTCATCAAGCCGAGCCCGCCCGATCTTCAGGATCTCTATCTCGGCTCGCTCGCGGCCATCGGCATCGACGCCGCCCGCCACGACATCCGCTTTGTCGAGGATGACTGGGAAAGCCCCACGCTCGGGGCCTGGGGTCTGGGATGGGAGGTCTGGTGCGACGGCATGGAGGTGAGCCAGTTCACCTATTTCCAGCAGGTCGGCGGGCATGACTGCCATCCTGTGCCGGGCGAGCTCACCTACGGGCTCGAGCGGCTGGCGATGTATGTGCTGGGCGTCGATCACGTCATGGACATGCCCTTCAACGATCCCGATGCGCCCATTCCGCTCAGCTATGGCGACCTGTTCCGTCAGACCGAGGAGGAATATTCGCGCTACAACTTCGATACCGCCGATACCGAGGTTCTCTTGCGCCATTTCGAGGAGGCAGAGGCCGAATGCGCCGCGATCCTCGCCGCCCCGTCCGAAGACCCCAAGACCGGCAAACGCATCGTCATGGCCCATCCCGCCTATGATCAGTGCATCAAGGCCAGCCACATCTTCAACCTGCTCGACGCGCGCGGCGTCATCTCCGTGACCGAGCGGCAGGCCTATATCGGCCGCGTCCGCGCGCTCGCCCGGGCCTGCGCCGACGCCTTCGTGCAGACGGCGGCCGGGGGGCAGGCGGGCTGATGGGCAAGGTTCTGAGCATCGTCATCCTCGTCGCGGCGGCCCTGGCCGGGGGGGCGCTCTATTACCTCCAGGTCTATCATTTCTATCATGAGGCGCGGCTGGCCCGCGATGGCGGCGCGGTGGAGATGAGGATCACGCTGGCCAGCGGCGACGTGATCGACCTGCCGGTCTCCGATTTCCGCGCCATCGACGCCGAAAGCTCGCCTATCCGGTTCCGCGCCTGTTTCACCGCACAACTGCCGCAGGACGTGGGCCTTGTGCCCTATCCGCAGGCCGAGCCGCTCAACGCGCCCGGCTGGTTCGACTGTTTCGACGCCAAGGCCCTTGGGGCCGCGCTCGAGGAGGGGCGCGCGCGCGCGTATCTGTCAGAGGCGCATGTCCGCTACGGCATCGACCGCGTCATCGCCATCACGCGGGACGGGCGCGCCTATGCCTGGCACCAGATCAACCGCTGCGGCGAGAAGGTCTTCGACGGCCAGCCCGCACCTGCGGACTGCCCCCCGCCCCCGCAAGGAAACTGAGCCATGCCCGATCTGCTGATCGAACTCTTCTCCGAGGAAATCCCCGCGCGGATGCAGGCGCGGGCCGCCGAGGATCTCAAGCGGCTGATGACCGACGCACTGGTCGAGGCGGGGCTGAGCTATGCGGGGGCGGCAGGCCTTGCCACGCCCCGGCGGCTGGCGCTCTCGGTGCAGGGGCTCTCGGCGACCAGCCCGACGATCCGCGAGGAACGCAAGGGTCCGCGCGTCGATGCGCCCGAACAGGCCATCGAGGGATTTCTGCGCGGCGCGGGTGTCAGCCGCGACGATCTCGAAATCCGCGACGAGAAAAAGGGTCAGGTCTATGTCGCCTCGATCCCCCGCCCCGGCCGTCCGGCAGCCGAGATCGTGGCCGAGGCGCTGGAAAGGGTCATCCGCAGCTTCCCCTGGCCCAAGTCGATGCGCTGGGGCAGCGGCACGCTTCGCTGGGTGCGTCCGCTGCACTCCGTCCTCTGCATCCTGACCGGTGACGACGGCGAGGCGCAGGTGGTGGAGATGGAGGTGGACGGCATCCGCGCGGGCAACACCACGCGCGGCCACCGCTTCATGGCTCCGGACGCTTTTCCTGTCGTGTCTTTTGAGGATTACACCGCAAAGCTCAAGCGCGCACATGTGGTTCCGGACGCAAGCGAGCGGGCCGAGGCGATCTGGCAGGAGGCCACCAATCAGGCCTTTGCCGCCGGTTGCGAGGTGGTCGAGGATCGCGGACTTCTGGCGGAGATCGCGGGGCTGGTGGAATGGCCGGTGGTGCTGATGGGCCCGATCGGCGACGATTTTCTCGACCTGCCGCCCGAGGTGTTGCAGACCTCGATGAAGGAACATCAGAAGTTCTTTTCGGTGCGCAATCCCAAGACCGGCCGCATCGAACGCTTCGTCACCGTCGCCAATGTCGAGACGGCGGATCACGGCGCGACCATCCTCGCGGGCAATCGGAAGGTGCTGGCGGCACGTCTCTCGGACGCCAAGTTCTTCTGGGAGAATGACCTGCGCACGGTGCGGGAAAGGGGCCTTGAGGGCATGGCCGAAGGGCTGCGCGACGTGACCTTCCACGGGCAACTGGGATCACTGGCCGACCGGGTGGCGCGCATCGCGGCACTGGCGCGCGAGATCGCGCCGCTGGTGGGGGCAGAGGCCGATCGGGCAGAACAGGCAGCAAGGCTCTGCAAGGCCGATCTGCAATCCGAGATGGTCGGCGAATTTCCCGAATTGCAGGGGCTTATGGGGCGCTATTACGCCGAAGCGGCGGGTCTTGATCCTTCCGTCGCGGCAGCCATCGAGGCGCATTACAAGCCGCTCGGTCCCTCGGACGCGGTGCCCTCCGCTCCGGTCTCGGTCACTGTCGCACTCGCCGACAAGATCGACATGCTGACGGGCTTCTGGGCGATCGACGAGAAACCCACCGGATCGAAGGATCCCTACGCCTTGCGCCGCGCCGCGCTCGGGGTGATCCGGCTGGTCCTGGCCAATGACCTGCGGATCGCGCTGGACCGGCATTTCGACGCGCAGCTTCTGCGCCAGAAGATCGCGCTCAACAGGGACGCGGCCTCCGATGACGAGATCGACACGCTTGAGGAAATCCTCGATGAGATCGCGGATCACGGGGTCTTCGGCGCGGCCTTCCGTGCGGTGCTCGACCGGCTCGAGGAGAGCGGCAAGCCTGTGCGGACCGGCGATGGCAGCCTCATCGGCAAGCTGGCCGATGCCATGCCGGACTTGAGCGATGACCTGCTTGCCTTCTTCCACGACCGCCTCAAGGTTCATTTGCGCGAGGAGGGGCTGCGCCATGACGTGATAGACGCCTGCCTTGCCATGCCCGGAAATGACGATCTCACGCTGGTGGTCCATCGCGCCACGGCGCTGAACACGTTCCTCAAGACCGACGATGGCGAGAACCTGTTGCAGGGCTTCCGCCGCGCCAACAACATCCTGACCCAGGCCGAGGAGCGCGACGGGGTGGAATATTCCTACGGGGCCAATGCGAAATTCGCCGAGACCGAAGAGGAACGCGCGCTGTTCGCCGCGCTTGACGCAGCCGAACCGCAGATCGCCGCCGCCCTAGAGGCGGAGGATTTCGCCGGGGCCATGGCCGCCATGGCACGCCTGCGCGCGCCCATCGACGCCTTCTTCGAGACGGTCCAGGTCAACGCGGAGAATGCCGTGATCCGCCGCAACCGGCTCAACCTCCTGAGCCGCATCCGCGCGACCTGCCGGCAGGTGGCGGATCTGGCGCGGCTGGAAGGATAGCCGCACCGCGCGCCGCTGTGCCTGCCCGGCCCGGGCCTGACCCGGAGCCTTGCCCCGCCGCCGTGGGCCGGGGGCGCAAAAGCACCCTCAGCGGCGGATCACCCGCTCGTTCTGCGCGCCGCGCACGCGGATCTCGGTGGTGGCGTTGAGCACCTTGTTGGACACGAAGGCCGCCGCCAGAACCTCGCGCGTGCGTTCCGGGCCCTGCGGCGTGTCCTCGGGCTGGACCGCGCGCAGCTCGTAGCGCAGCACACCGCCCACCGGCTGGCCATCGGGGTCCTCGGGGATGAGGCGCACGTCATAGGCCCCCTGGCGCAGCGTCAGCCCCTCGACCGCGACAAGGCCGCCGCCCGAGACCGGCTTGAGCTCGAAGGCGCTCACCACGGCGACCGGCGTGCCCTCGTAGGGCGCATCGCGCCGCCGCCGTCCCGAGAAGATACCGCCCTCCTCATCCTCGCCACGCTTCGGAATGAGCGGGTTGACCGGCTCGTCGGCACTCGCCGCCGCCTCCTGCGAGCGCCGCGCGCGGCGGCCCGAAAACCAGTTGCGCGGGTTTGCCCGCGAGTCCCGAAATCGCCCGCAGCCCGTCAGCGCACCCGCAGCCGCAAGACCCAGAAAAATCCGCCGTTCCATGCCCGCTGCCCCCATCCCGATCCGGCCTCTGCCTAACCTATTGGCGCGGGCTTGAAAAGATGCAAGCGGGGGCTGGACCTGGCGTGCCCACCACCTTAGGTCTTGCGAGACGGACGGGAGAGCGCCATGGCAAGCGAAGCCTTCGAAGACATCGTGGCGGATTTCGAGTTTCTCGAGGATTGGGAGGACCGCTATCGCTACGTGATCGAGAAGGGCCGCGACATGGCCCCGCTCGACGATGCGCTCAAGGTGCCCGCGACCAAGGTCGAGGGCTGCGCGAGCCAGGTCTGGCTGCATCCGCGCATCGAGGATGGCCGCTTTCATTTCGACGGTGACAGCGATGCGCTCATCGTGCGCGGGCTGATCGCGGTGCTGCGCGCGCTCTACAACGGCGTGCCGCTGCCCGAGGTCGGGCGCATCGACGCGCAGGCCGAACTCGGGCGGCTCGGGCTGGACGCGCATCTCTCGGCGCAGCGCTCGAACGGGCTGCGCGCGATGATCGCGCGCATCCGCGCCGCGGCGGCGGAGGCGGTGTGACACCGGCACGGCTTTCCGTCGCACCGATTTGATGTTAATTCTCCAAACTACCGTGACCTTCGGGGCCGGAACAGGGGGATCGGGACGATGACGAGAGGCGCAAGGTTCATGGCCGCCCTTGTGGCGGCTTTCGCTGCGGGAGGGTTTGGCGATAGCGCGCGTGCGTCAATGCCGGTGGCAGTCCTGCAAGTGGTGTCTGTCCATGCACATGGCGGCGGCTGCCGCAAGAGCTCACCGGCGGGGCAGTGCTGTCACATGGAGAAGAAGACGGGCCACGTTCACTGCCACTGATTCCAATGGTCAAGTGCTTGATTACTGTCACGACATGTTCAATCTCTTGACTGAGAGAACCCGCTAAACTCCACCGACATCGGAGGGGACAATGACCGCGATCGACAATAGCGCCGAGCTGCGCGCCTTTCTCAAGCCCTATACCGAAAAGAGCGACCTGCGCGGCGCGCTCTCCTTCCTGGGCACGCTTGCCGTCTATGCCGCCGCGCTCGGCCTTGGCGCGCGGGCCCTGGCGGCGGGGCACTGGCTCCTGGTTTTGCCCTGCGCGGTGGTGCTCGCCTTTTCCGGGGTGCGGCTCTACGTGCTTCAGCATGATTGCGGGCATCATTCGCTCTACCGCACGCGCTGGCTCAACGATGCGACGGGCCATGTTCTGTCGCTCTTTTCCTTCACGCCCTATCGGGTGATGCAATACAATCACAACCAGCATCACGCCTATCTCGGCAATCTCGACCACCGCGAGACGACCGAGATCTACACCATGACCCTGCGCGAATGGCAGACCGCCCCCTGGCACCGGCGGCTGTGGTACCGGCTCTATCGCAACCCGCTGATCATGCTGCCGGTGGGGGCGGTCTATACCTATTTCCTTGCCTATCGCTGGCCGCGCAACACCGCGCGGGTCGGAGTCTGGGGGGTGATCGCGCACAATCTCGCGCTCGCGGCCTATTTCGCGGCGATCTGGGTGGCTCTCGGTGCAAGCGGGCTTGCGCTCCTTCTTGGCAGCGGGGTTCTCGGCGGGATCATCGGGGTGTTCATGGTCTATCTTCAGCACAATTTCGAAGAGACCTACTGGGACCGCAAGCCCGAGCTCGATTTCCGCAAGGCAACGCTCGTCGGGTCGAGCTCGCTCGATCTCGGCTGGCTGTGGGATCTGGGCTCGGGCAATATCGCCTATCACGACCTGCACCATTACAACCCGGCCATCCCCTCCTACAACCTGCGCCGCTGCCAGCATGACCTGCCCGAGCACCTCAAGTGCCACGAGCAGATCCGCTGGCCCGAGGCGCTGCGCAGCTTCACGCTCAAGCTCTGGGACGAGGAGCAGGGGCGGCTCGTGCCCTTCCCGAAGGACCGGCCCGCCGCGGCCCTGGCGGCGGAGTAGCGCTCAGCCGGGGCGGAGCGCCTCGGCCTCGTCGCCCATCCGGGCGCGCAGCCGCTCCAGCCCGCGCTCGCGCAATTGCCGCACCCGCTCGCGCGAGATGCCGTGGATCTGCGCCAGATCGTTGAGCGTGAGCGGCGGCTCCTGCAGCACATTGGCCACGACGATGCGCCGCTCGCGCTCGGGCAGGGTGTGGAAATGGCGAATCATCGCCGCGCGCAGCCGGCCGCGTGCCTCGGCCTCGGCATAGGCCGCCTCCGTATCGCTGTCAGGGTCGGGCAGCAGCTCCACCGCCTCGCTGCCCTCTTCGGTCACCGGCGCGTTGAGCGAGGCGTCGCCCTGTCCGAAAAGCGCGCGCATGTCGTGCAGATCCGCCGCCGAGGTGCCGAGCGCGCGGGCGATGCGCGCGTCGCGCTCCTCTCCGCTCTCGCCCGGGGCGGGGGGCATGGTTTCCTCGATCGCGCCAAGCTGGAAGAAGGCCTGCCGCGCCCGCGACGAGCGCCCGCGTCGCACCAGCGACCAGTTCAGCATCCGGTAATCCTGAAGCTCTGCCCGGATCCACCACACCGCATAGGTGGCGAAGCGGATGCCGCGATCCGGGTCGAACCGGTCCACCGCGCGCATGAGCCCGAGAAACGCCTGTTGCACCAGGTCGGGATCGGCCTGCGACCGGCTCCGGTTGAACCGCGCGACCATGGAATGGGCAAGCGGCGCGAAGGCCGTCACCAGCCGGTTGCGCGCCGCCACGTCGCCGTGCTCGCGCCAGGCCCGGGCAAGCCGCGCCTCCTCCTCGGCAGAGAGCAGCGCGGGCCGTGCGCTGCGCGGACGGCTCTGACGGTCGGGGGGGAAATAGGGCTTGTTCATGGCGGGCGAGGCTGGCTGATGATTTCGATTCGAAACTATCTGCCCGGCGTGCTCTGGTCAAACCAATTTCGCATCGCTATCATCCGTTCATGGATCACGAAACCACCGCCGACAGTGCGACGCTGGCCGAACTCCTGCTGCATGTCGCCCGCGCCAGCCAGGGCGAGGAGCCGGGGGGCGCGCAGCTCACCGCCGCGCAATGGACCGCGCTGCGCTTTTTCGCGCGCGCCAACCGCGCCTCGCGCACCCCCTCGGCCTTTGCCAGCTTCCAGGCCACGACACGCGGCACCGCCTCGCAGACGCTCAAGACGCTCGAGGCGCGTGGATTGCTCGCGCGGCGGCGCTGCGAGAGCGACGGGCGCATTGTCCGTTACGAAGTCACCGAAGCGGGGCGCGCGATGCTGGCGGGCGATCCCCTGCGCCACCTGAGCCGCGCCATCGGCGGGCTGGCCCCGGCCGAGCGGGACGCGCTCGGGCGGCTGCTGCCCGCGCTTGTGGCACGGCTTGCGGGGATGCGCGGGGCCGAGGGGATCGGCACCTGCGGCAGTTGCACCCATTACGAGGCGCGCGGGCAGGGTGGCTATTGCGCCTGTGTGGCGATGAGCCTTGCCCCCTTCGAGATCGGCCAGCTCTGCACCCGTCACAGCCCGCGCGCGGCGCTCAGCGGGTAGGGCGCTGTCAGCCCCGCCCCCCGAGGATAGGTCCCGCCGGAAGAAGATCAGGCGAGCGCGCCCTCGGCCGTGAGATGCGTCTTGCCGCCGAGCCAGGGCACGAGAGCCTCGGGCAGGCGCACCGAGCCGTCGGCCTGCTGCCCGTTCTCGAGCACCGCGATCAGCGTGCGCCCGACCGCGAGGCCCGAGCCGTTGAGCGTGTGGACGAATTCGGGCTTGCCGCCGCCGGCCGGGCGGAAGCGCGCGTTCATCCGCCGCGCCTGGAAATCGCCGCAGACCGAGACCGAGGAGATCTCCCGGTAGCAGTTCTGCCCCGGCAGCCAGACCTCGATATCATGGGTGCGCCGCGCGCCGAACCCCATGTCGCCCGTGCAGAGCACCACGGTGCGATAGGGCAGGCCCAGCCGGTCGAGGATGCCCTCCGCGCAGGCGGTCATGCGGTCGAGCTCGGCGCGGCTCGCGTCGGGATGGGTGATCGAGACCATCTCGACCTTCTCGAACTGGTGCTGGCGCAGCATTCCGGCGGTATCGCGCCCGGCCGATCCGGCCTCGGAGCGGAAGCACTGGGTATGGGCGACCATGCGGCGCGGCAGGCTTTCTTCCTCCACCGTCTCGCCATGCACGAGATTGGTGAGCGTCACCTCCGCCGTGGGCACCAGCCACCAGCCATTGGTGGTCTGATAGCTGTCCTCGCCGAACTTGGGCAATTGCCCCGTGCCCAGCATCATCTCGGGGCGCACGAGCACCGGCGTCCAGGTCTCGGTCAGCCCGTTCTCGGTCACATGGATGTCCAGCATGAACTGCGCCAGCGCCCGGTGCAGCCGCGCCACCGCGCCCGAGAGCACGACGAAGCGCGCGCCGGACAGCTTCGCACCGGCCTCGAAATCCATGCCTGGCCTCACGCCCGCGATCTCGTAATGCTCCCTGGGCGGGAAATCGAAGGCGCGCGGCGTGCCCCGGCGGCGCAACTCCACGTTGCCCGCCTCGTCCGTGCCGTCGGGAACATCCTCAAGCGGCAGGTTGGGCAGGCCCATGAGCCTGTCGGCGAGTTGCGCATCGAGATCGCGGGCCTCGGCCTGCATCGCCGCCACCTCGGCCTTCTTCTCCGCCACCAGCGCGCGCAGCCGCTCGAATTCGGCCGCGTCGCCGCGTCCCCTGGCGGCGCCCACCTCCTTGCTGGCGCGGTTCTGCTCGGCCTGCGCGCTCTCGGCGGCGTGGATGCGCGCGCGCCGCGCCTCGTCCAGCGCGAGGATCTCCTCCGAGACCGGGGCCAGCCCCCGCCGGGCCAGCGCGGCGTCGAAGGCGGCGGGATTGTCGCGGATCGCGCGGATGTCGTGCATGGGGTCGTCCTTGGCTCCGGTGAATCGTCACGCCGCGTGATAGACCAGATTCCGCATCATGGACAGGCCACCCGCCCGCCCCCTTTCTTCGCCTTGCAAAACCCCGGTCACACCCCTAGGTTCGCGCCAACGCGCGGGTCCGGTCCCGCAGCATCAAGAAGGACGCGACCCGATGGAAGCCTTTACGCAGTTCGTTCCCCTGATCCTGATCTTTGCCATCATGTATTTCCTGCTGATCCGTCCGCAGCAGAAGAAGGTGAAGGAGCACAAGGCCATGGTCGAGGCGCTGCGCCGCGGCGATCAGGTGATCACCCAGGGCGGGCTGATCGGCAAGGTCTCGAAGGTCAAGGACGAGAACGAGATCGAGGTGGAACTGGCCGAGGGCGTGAAGGTGCGCGTGGTGCGCCACACCATCGCGCAGGTCGTCTCCAGGACCGAGCCCGCCGAGGGCTGAGCGCCTCCACCCCCTCCGAAAGGGCGCGACCATGCTGCAAATCGAGCTGTGGAAACGTGTGACGATCTGGGCGATGGTGGCACTCGGGCTGCTGCTGGCGCTGCCGAACGCCTTCTACGAGCGTGTCGAACGGCACAATGACGCCGTGGCCCGGGTCGAGGCGGGGGCCGATCCCGCCGCGCTGGCCGCCGATCTCGCGCTCTGGCCGGACTGGATGCCGTCGGGCCTTGTCAATCTCGGGCTCGACCTGAGGGGCGGCGCGCATCTTCTGGCCGAGGTCAAGGTCGAGGAGGTCTATCGCACCCGGCTCGAGGGCATGTGGCCCGAGGTGCGCGACCTTCTGCGCGAGGAGCGCGACCGTGTCGGGCCGATCCGTCTCCAGCCCTCGCAGGGGCCGGAGCTTCGCGTTCGCCTTGTCGAACGCCCCGAGATGGCGGGCGAGGCGGCGGCGCTCGTGCGCGGCCTGTCGCGCCCCGTCACCACGCTCGCCGGGGCGGGGGCGAGCGATATCGACGTGAGCACCGAGGGTGCCGACATCATCGTGCGGCTGAGCGAGGCCGAGCAGCGCGCCACCGACGAGCGCACGCTGCGCCAGTCGCTCGAGATCATCCGCCGCCGGGTGGACGAGGTGGGCACGCGCGAGCCCACGATCATGCGCCAGGGCGCGAATCGCATCCTGATCCAGGTGCCGGGCATCGGCTCGGCGGCGGAGCTGAAGGAACTGATCGGCACCACCGCGCAACTGACCTTTCAGCCGGTGGTGAGCCGGACTGCCAGTCCCGACGACCCCCCCGGACCGGGCAACGAGATCCTGCCCGCGATGGACGAGCCGGGGGTCTATTACATCCTCGAGCGCGCGCCCGTCGTGACCGGCGAGGAGCTTGTCGATGCCCAGCCCGATTTCGACCAGAACGGGCGGCCCGCCGTCTCGTTCCGCTTCAACCCCACCGGCGCGCGCAAGTTCGGCGATTATACCGCGCAGAACATCGGCAACCCCTTTGCCATCGTGCTTGACGGCGAGGTGATCTCGGCCCCAGTCATCCAGAGCCATATCCCCGGCGGTTCGGGCATCATCACCGGCAATTTCACCGTCGAGGAAAGCACGCAGCTTGCCGTGCTCCTGCGCGCGGGGGCGCTGCCTGCGGGACTGGAATTCCTCGAAGAACGCACCATCGGGCCGGAGCTGGGGGCCGACAGCATCGCGGCGGGAAAGATCGCCTGCCTTGTCGCCTTTGCGCTGGTGCTGGTCTATATGGTGCTCAGCTACGGTATCTTTGGCATTTTTGCAAATATCGCGCTGGTCATCAATGTCGGGCTGATCTTCGGCCTGCTGAGCCTGGTGGGCGCGACGCTGACCTTGCCGGGGATCGCCGGAATCGTGCTGACCATCGGCATGGCGGTGGATGCCAACGTGCTTGTCTTCGAGCGAATCCGCGAGGAGATGAAGACCGCCAAGGGCGCGGCGCGCGCCATCGAGCTGGGCTACGAGAAGGCGATGAGCGCCATCGTGGACGCCAATATCACCACCTTCATCACTGCCCTCATCCTCTTTGCCATGGGTTCGGGACCGGTGCGCGGCTTTGCCATCACGCTCGGCCTGGGGATCCTGACCTCGGTCTTCACCGCGATCTTCGTCACCCGCCTGATCGCGGTGATCTGGTTCGAGCGCAAGCGGCCCAAGACGGTCTTGCAGGGCCGCGCGCTCAAGCTCGTGCCGGACGAGACCTCGTTCGACTTCTTCGGCCGCTGGAAGCTGTGGCTCGGGATCTCGGGGGTGATGATCCTCGTGGCGCTCGGCTCCTTCGCGGTGCAGGGGCTGAATTTCGGGATCGACTTCAAGGGCGGCACCACGATCCGGACGCAAAGCGCCGAGCCGGTGGACGTGGGTCAGTATCGCGCGGCCCTCGACGGGCTGGGACTGGGCGATGTGAGCATCGCCGAGGTGTTCGACCCGACCTTCGGTCCCGAGGAGAACGTGGCGATGATCCGCATCCAGGCCCAGGACGAGGCCGAGAGCGTGTCGCCGGAGGTGATCGCGCAGGTCGAGGCGGCCTTGCAGGCAGCGGTGCCGGATATCACCTTCACCTCGGTTGAAAGTGTCGGCCCCAAGGTCTCGGGCGAGCTGATCATGGCGGCGGTGATCGCGGTGGCGCTCGCCATCGGCGCGGTGCTCTTCTACATCTGGCTGCGCTTCGAGTGGCAGTTCGCCGTGGGCGCGGTCATCGCCCTTGTGCATGACGTGGCGCTGACGGTGGGCGTCTTCTCGGAACTGCAGATCCAGTTCGATCTGGCGATCATCGCCGCGCTTCTGACCATCGTCGGCTATTCGCTCAACGACACGGTGGTGGTCTTCGACCGCGTCCGCGAGAACCTACGCAAATACAAGCAGAAGTCGCTGCGCGAGGTGCTGAACCTGTCGATCAACGAGACGCTGAGCCGCACCACGATGACCTCCTTCACGACGCTTCTGGCGCTTCTGGCGCTCTATGTCCTGGGGGGTGACGTGATCCGGGGCTTCGTCTTCGCGATGATCTGGGGCGTTGTCGTGGGCACCTATTCGTCGATCTTCGTGGCCTCCACCATCCTCATGTGGCTGGGCGTCAAGCGCGACTGGTCGAAACCCGATGCCAATGCCGGGACGCAATTCGCCAACATAGATGCCTGAGGCGCTGGCGGGGGTTCTCGCCACGCCGGGGCTGGTCTGGCTGATCCTGACCATCTCGGTGGCGGGGATCGTGCGCGGCTTCACCGGCTTCGGCACGGCGCTCGTCTTCGTGCCGGTGGCGGGGATGTTCCTGCCGCCGCAGGTGGTGGTGGCGGTGATCACGCTTACCGGCATCGCCAGCACCTTGGCGCTGCTGCCGCGCGCCTGGGGGCAGGCGGACCGGGCCGAGGTGGCGCTGCTGGCGCTCGCGGCTCTGGTCACGGTGCCGCCGGGGCTCTGGCTCATGCGGGTACTCGATCCGGTCACGATCCGCTGGATCGTGGCGGCGGTCGCGGCGCTCACGCTCGGCGCGCTTGTCGCGGGCTGGCGCTATTCCGGACAGGTGGGCCACCCGATGCTCCTCGCCATCGGCGCGCTTGCCGGCGTGATCGGCGGGCTGACCGGGCTCACCGGGCCGGTGGTGATCCTCTTCTACCTTGCCGGGCAGGCCATGGCGCAGGTGGTGCGCGCCAATACCATCCTGTTTCTTGCCGCGCTCGACGTGGTGATCGTGGTCAACCTTCTGCTGCGCGGCGCGGTGGAGGGGGGGGTATTCCTGCTCGCGCTCACCCTTGCCGTGCCCTATTTCATCACCTCGCTGATCGGCCAGCGGCTGTTTGACCCGCGCCACCAGCGGTTATATCGTTGGGCGGCTCTTGGTGTCATCGCGCTTGCCGTTCTGAGCGGGCTGCCGCTCTGGAGCTGAGGAGGACCCCATGCGCATGACCGAAATCGCATTCGCAGGCGCCATGCCGGTCGAGAGCTACGGGCCCGGCTTCTTCCGCGTGGGCGGGCAGGTGATCGAGGGCGCGATGCTGGTGACGGCCGAGGCCGCGCGCGGCTGGGCCGGGCCCGGCGATGCCGCGCCGCTTCTGGCCCTGGCCGAGAGCGTGGACGTGATCCTCGTCGGCACCGGGGCCGAGATGGCGCATCTGCCGCCCGCCCTGCGCGCGGCGCTGGAAGAGGCCGGGATCGGGGTCGAGCCGATGAACACCCCGGCGGCCTGCCGCACCTATAACGTGCTGCTCTCCGAAGGCCGCCGCGTGGCGCTCGCCGCGCTGCCGGTCTGAGCTTTGGCGCTTTTCGCGGTCCGGGCTTTGAGCTAGGCAGGGCGCATGGTGCTGAGCGTGTCCGGTGCGAGCGTGGCGCGCGGGGGAATCCCCGTGCTGGAAGGGGTGAGCCTGCGGCTCTCGCCCGGCGAGGCGCTGGTGCTGCGCGGCCCGAACGGGATCGGCAAGACGACGCTTCTGCGCACGGTGGCAGGTTTGCAGCCGCCGCTCTCCGGAACGGTCGAGGCCGCGCCCGAAAGCCTTGTCTATGCCGCCCATGCCGACGGGATCAAGGCCACGCTGACCGTCGAGGAGAACCTGAAATTCTGGGCGCAGGTCTTTGGCACAAGGGATATTTCACCGGCGCTTGACGCCTTCTGCCTCGGCCCGCTCGCGGATCGTCCGGCGGGCGCGCTCTCGGCCGGGCAGAAGCGGCGGCTGGGGCTGGCGCGGCTGCTGGTGACGGGGCGCGCGGTCTGGCTTCTGGACGAGCCCACGGTCTCGCTCGACGCGGAGGCCGTGGCGATGTTCGCAAGCGCCGTGCGCGCGCACCTGGCCGCGGGAGGGGCCGCGCTTATCGCCACGCATATCGACCTTGGGCTCGCGGAGGCGCGGCTCCTCGATCTCTCGGCCTGTCGCGCCGCACCCCTGGCGGCGGACGATTTCGACGGGGCCTTCCTGTGATCGCGCTGCTCTCCCGCGACCTGCGGCTTGCCATGCGGGCGGGCGGGGGCTTCGGCCTGGGCCTTGCCTTCTTTCTCATCGTGGTGGTGCTGGTGCCCTTCGGCGTCGGACCGGAAAGCGGGCTGCTCGCGCGGATCGCGCCGGGCATCCTGTGGCTCGGCGCGCTTCTGGCCTGCCTGCTGTCGCTCGACCGCATCCTGGCGCTCGACTGGGAGGATGGCAGCCTTGACCTTCTGGCCACATCGCCCCTGCCGATGGAGGGGATCGTCAGCGTCAAGGCGCTGGCGCACTGGCTGACCACCGGGCTGCCGCTGGTCCTGGCCGCGCCTGTCTTCGGCATCCTTCTGAACCTGCCCGCGCCGGGTTTCGGCTGGCTGGTGGTCTCGCTCGCGCTCGGCACGCCCGCGCTCAGCGTGATCGGCACGTTCGGCGCGGCGCTGACCGTGGGGCTCAAGCGCGGCGGGCTGCTGCTGAGCCTCCTGGTGCTGCCGCTCTATGTGCCCACGCTCATCTTCGGGGCCGAGGTGGCGCGGCGCGGGGCCGAGGGCATGGCGCTCGGCACGCCGCTCGCGCTTCTGGCGGGCATCACCTGCGGCACGATCGCGCTTTTGCCTTTCGCCTCGGCTGCGGTATTGAAGGTGAACCTGAGATGACGGAGCGATCCCCGATGAACCTCAACGCCCTGTGGGAATATGCCAATCCGAAGAAATTCATCGAGACCACGGACCGCGTGCTGCCGGTCCTGGCCTGGGGCGCGGCGCTGATGCTGGTGGCGGGGCTGGTCTGGGGCTTCTTCTTCACCCCCGAGGATTACCGGCAGGGCTCGACGGTCAAGATCATCTACCTGCATGTGCCCTCGGCGCTGATGGCGATCAATGCCTGGCTGATGATGCTCGTGACCTCGCTCGTCTGGATCGTGCGCCGCCACCATGTGAGCGCGCTGGCCGCGCGCGCCGCCGCCCCCGTGGGCATGGTGATGACGCTGATCGCGCTGGCCACCGGCGCGCTCTGGGGGCAGCCGATGTGGGGCACCTGGTGGGCCTGGGACCCGCGGCTCACGAGCTTTCTGATCCTGTTCCTGTTCTACCTGGGCTATATCGCGCTCTGGGAGGCGATCGAGAATGACGACACGGCGGCAGACCTCACCTCGATCCTGTGCCTTGTCGGCTCGGTCTTCGCGCTGCTGAGCCGCTACGCGGTCAATTTCTGGAACCAGGGGCTGCATCAGGGGGCCTCGCTCAGCCTCGACAGGGAGGAGAACGTGGCCGATGTGTTCTGGTATCCGCTGCTCGTCTCGATCGCGGGCTTCGTGCTGCTTTTCGTCGCGCTTGTGCTCATGCGCACGCGCACCGAAATCAGGGCAAGACGGATGCGCGCGCTTCTGGCGCGAGAAAGGATGCAGGCGTGATCCCCGATCTGGGCAAATACGCGGTGCCGGTGCTGGCCTCCTACGGGGTGTCGCTCCTGCTGATCGCCGGGCTGGTCTGGGCGAGCCTGCGGCGCTCGGCCCGGGTGCGGCGCGCGCTCGAAGACGTCGAAGGCCGGAGGAAACGCGATGCTTAGACCGCTGATGCTGGCCCCGCTGCTGGTGTTCGGGGCCTTTGCCGCGCTGGCGCTGGTCGGCCTCTCGCGCGAGAACCCCAACGAGCTGCCCACGGCGCTGGCCGGGCAGCCCGCGCCCGCGGTGCAGGTGACGCCACTGGGCGACGGGCCGGTGCTGCGCGATGCCGATCTGCGCGGCGACGGCGTGAAGCTCGTGAACTACTGGGCAAGCTGGTGCGCGCCTTGCCGGGTGGAGCACCCCAACCTGACACGGCTTGCCGCCGAAGGGGGGACGATCCACGGCGTGAACTACAAGGACAAGCCCGCCAACGCGCTCGGCTTTCTCTCTGAACTGGGCAATCCCTATACGGCCATGGGCGCGGATGAGAGCGGGCGCATGGCGCTCGACTGGGGGGTTTACGGCGTGCCCGAAACCTATGTGATCGACGGTCAGGGCAAGATCGTGCTGCGCTTTGCCGGGCCGATCACCGAGCGGGTGCTGGAAAACACCATCCGCCCGGCGATCGAGGCGGCGCAGTAGCGCGCCCGCCCCGACCCCCTAGCGCGGCACCTCGCAATGCTGCGCCACGGGGGCGGGAAGCGGGCAGGACGCCTGCTCCACATCCGCCGCGCCGATCACCGCCATGGCAATCAGGAACCCGGCCTGTATCAGGATGAGACTCGTGCGCATTTTCGCGTCCTTTCTTGCTCTTGTTCCGTCAAGATGGGCCATCGTCAGCGCCGGAGAAGAGGCCGCGCGCACACGATCCCGAAACCTGCGGGTGATCGGCGAAAAAATGTGCAAATCCCGGCCGTGCTGGCGAAAATCCGCACAGGATGCGCAGGCGGCACATGCGGCAGACCGATAATCTTCATGCCGATAATTCAGTCACAGTCCCCGCAAATCGCTGCTACAGGTCGGTCGCGGTTCGGGCAGCGTCGCAATTCGGAAAGTGGGGCTGCGACAAATTGGCGAAAGCTGCGCGACAGCAACCGCGCGCGCGCATGAATTCGGGGATTTCGGACATGTCCGACCAAGAAGACGACATCATCCTTTCGGAACTCGACGACGAGGAACTCGTCCAGCAGATGTTCGACGACCTATATGACGGTCTCAAGGAAGAGATCGAGGAGGGGGTGAACATTCTTCTGGAGCGCGGATGGGAGCCCTACAGGATCCTCACCGAGGCGCTCGTGGGCGGCATGACCATCGTCGGCAAGGATTTCCGAGACGGCATCCTCTTCGTCCCCGAGGTGCTGCTCGCCGCCAACGCGATGAAGGGCGGCATGGCCATCCTCAAGCCGCTGCTGGCCGAGACCGGCGCGCCGCGCGTCGGCAAGATGGTGATCGGCACGGTCAAGGGCGACATCCACGACATCGGCAAGAACCTCGTCGGCATGATGATGGAAGGTGCGGGCTTCGAGGTGGTGGACCTCGGGATCAACAACCCCGTCGAGAATTACCTCGAGGCGCTGGAAACCGAAGCCCCCGACATCCTGGGCATGTCGGCCCTTTTGACCACCACCATGCCCTACATGAAGGTGGTGATCGACACGCTGGTGGAACAGGGCAAGCGCGACGACTATATCGTGCTGGTGGGTGGTGCGCCGCTCAACGAGGAGTTCGGGCGCGCCATCGGCGCGGACGCCTATTGCCGAGATGCCGCCGTGGCGGTCGAGACGGCCAAGAGCTTCATGGCGCGCAAGCACAACAAGCTCGCGGCGGGTTGAGCGACGCGGGCCGTTCGCCTGCGCGGAGGATACCATGCAGCGCCCAAGCGACGGCGACCTGACCGAGACCGGGCTGGACCCGGCCGGGCAGGGGCGCATCCTGCTCATCGCCTGCGGGGCGCTGGCGCATGAGATCCTTGCGCTCAAGCGGGTCAACGGCTGGGATCACATGGATCTGACCTGCCTGCCCGCCAAGCTGCACCTTTATCCCGAACGGATCACCGAAGAGGTGGAAAAGGCCGTGGCGGCACACCGTGGTGCCTATGAGCGCATCTTCGTGGTCTATGCCGATTGCGGCACCGGCGGGCAGCTTCAGGCGAAATGCGCCGAACTTGGGGTGGAGATGGTCGCAGGTCCGCATTGCTATGCCTTCTTCGAGGGGCTGGACCGCTTTGCCGCCCATGAGGAGGAGATCACCGCCTTCTACCTCACCGATTTCCTTGTGCGGCAATTCGATGCCTTCGTGTGGAAGCCGATGGGTCTCGACCGTCACCCGGAACTGCGCGACACGATCTTCGGGAACTACACCAAGCTGGTCTATCAGGCACAGACCGACGACCCCGCCCTGCGCGCCAGGGCCGAGGAGTGCGCGCGCCGTCTGGGGCTTGCCTACGAATACCGCTTCACCGGCTATGGCGATCTGGAGACCGCGCTTTCGGCGCAGGCCAGGCGATAACGGTCGGCCCGCGTCTTTCGCGTGGCCCCGATCCCGTTCAGCGCAACTGCGCCACCGCCTCGATCGTGCCGAAATCGGGATATTGCAGCAGCACCGCCACCGGCGCGTCCGCGGGCCAGGGCACCGCCAGGTCGAGAGGCGCGCGCGTGTCCCATTCGGCGATCTCGACCAGCTCGGTCACGATGTTGACATAGGTGATCTTGCGCCCCTCGTTCTCGCCCCGGGCAATCTCGACCGTTTCCTCGGGCAGGTAACGGGCAAGCTGGACCATCAGCGGCATGTCGCGCGGGGTCTCGGCGCGGGCCGAGAGACGCAGCTTGCCGCCATCGCGCGTCACCTCGACCGCAAGGCCGTTCGCCCCGTCAGCCTTGTGCCTGTCGATCAGCGCGGAGATGTCGCGGAACCGCGTGCCCACCACATGATCGGCCCCGTTGATGACCATCTGCGGCGTGTAGACCATCTTGCGTTCCCCCGCCGCGGCATAGCCGCGTTGACGGGCGGTGTTCTCCGGGCTGGCGAAGGTATCCTTCCAGCCCATGTAATCCCAGTAATCCACATGCAGCGAGAGCGCGAGCACATCGTCACGCGCGGCAAGCGAGCGCAGAAACTCGTCCGCGGGCGGGCAGGAGGGGCAGCCCTGCGAGGTGAAGAGCTCCACCACCACGCGCCGTTCGGCCGCCCGCGCCGCACCGGCAAGCAGCACGCTTGCGGCAAGCAGGCTGGCAAGAACATGTCGCATGCGCGGGTGATCCTGGGATGTTGGCCGGATGCTCTGACCCTTCGAACCTAGATCGGGCCGTCTGCAATGCCAAGTCAAGCTGTCGTGAGAGCGGGCGGGCGCGCTGAAACACGGATCAAATTGTGTGCAACAGTATACAAAAGCGCCGCACACCTCTTGATCGGGCGCGGAATATCGGTCAGAAGCGGGGCGAACGTCATCCAGACCTGACCATGAAAGGACGGCACCCCATGCCTATCACAGTCGGCCAAGACAGCGCGAAGACCCGCAAGACCCTCACCGTCGGCGGCCAGTCCGTCGCCTATTACTCGATCGGGGCCGCCGAGGCCGCGGGGCTGGGCGATTTCTCGCGCCTGCCCGCCGCGCTCAAGGTGGTGCTGGAGAACATGCTGCGCTTCGAGGATGGCAAGACCGTCACCCTCGACGACATCCGGGCGTTTTCCGACTGGGCCGCGAATGGCGGCCGCGCCAATCGGGAGCTCGCCTATCGTCCCGCCCGCGTCCTGATGCAGGATTTCACCGGGGTTCCGGCGGTGGTGGACCTGGCCGCGATGCGCGACGGGATCGTGGCACTTGGCGGCGACGCGCAGCAGATCAACCCCTTGAACCCCGTCGATCTGGTGATCGACCATTCGGTGATGATCGACGAGTTCGGCAATCCGCGCGCCTTCCAGGTGAACGTGGACCGCGAATACGAGCGCAACATGGAACGCTACCAGTTCCTCAAATGGGGGCAGGGCGCGTTCAACAATTTCCGCGTGGTGCCGCCGGGCACCGGCATCTGCCACCAGGTCAATCTCGAATACCTCGCCCAGACCGTCTGGACCGATACCGACCAGCATGGCGAGACGGTGGCCTATCCCGACACATTGGTTGGCACCGACAGCCACACCACCATGATCAACGGCATGGCCGTGCTCGGCTGGGGCGTGGGCGGGATCGAGGCGGAGGCCGCGATGCTGGGCCAGCCCATCTCCATGCTGATCCCCGAGGTGGTGGGGTTCGAGCTTACCGGCGCGATGGTCGAGGGCACCACCGGCACGGATCTCGTTCTCAAGGTCGTGGAAATGCTGCGCAAGAAGGGCGTGGTGGGCAAGTTCGTCGAATTCTACGGCGGGGGGCTCGATCACCTGCCGCTGGCCGACCGCGCCACCATCGCCAACATGGCCCCCGAATACGGCGCGACCTGCGGCTTCTTCCCGGTCGATGACGAGACGCTGCGCTATCTGCGCCAGACCGGGCGGGCCGAGGAGCGCATCGCCCTGGTCGAGGCCTATGCCAAGGAAAACGGCTTCTGGCGCAGCGCCGATTACGCGCCGGTCTATACCGACACGCTCAGCCTCGACATGGGCACCATCGTGCCCGCGATCTCCGGCCCCAAGCGCCCGCAGGATTACGTCGCCCTCGATCAGGCCGCGTCGAAATTCTTCGAGGTCGTGTCGGAGTATCGCGGCGAGGATGAAGGCGCCCAGGCCAACGACATGGCCGCCGAGGGCCCGGCCCCCGATGCCGCGCGCGACCCGCGCAAATCGGTCACGGTCAAGGGCGAGGACTATGAACTCCGCGACGGCTCGGTGGTGATCGCCTCGATCACCTCCTGCACCAACACCTCCAACCCCTACGTGATGATCGGCGCGGGCCTTGTCGCCCGCAAGGCGCGCGCGCTGGGGCTGACCCGCAAGCCCTGGGTCAAGACCTCGCTCGCCCCCGGCTCTCAGGTCGTGTCGCATTACCTCGAGGCCGCCGGCCTGCAAGAGGATCTTGACGCCATCGGCTTCAACCTCGTGGGCTATGGCTGCACCACCTGCATCGGCAACTCCGGGCCGCTGCAAAAGGAGATCTCCGAGGCGATCGCCGAGGGCGACCTGATCGCCACCTCGGTGCTCTCGGGCAACCGCAACTTCGAGGGGCGCATCAGCCCGGACGTGCGCGCCAACTACCTGGCCAGCCCGCCGCTCGTGGTGGCCTATGCGCTCGCCGGGGACATGAACATCGACATCAGCCGCGATCCGCTCGGCCATGACAAGAACGGCAACCCCGTCTACCTCAAGGATATCTGGCCCACACAGGCCGAGATCGCCGAACTGGTGGAACGGACCGTCACGCGCGAGGCGTTCCAGTCGAAATATGCAGATGTCTTCAAGGGCGACGAGAAATGGCAGGCGGTCGAGACCTCGGAGGGCGAGACCTATGACTGGCCCGCGCAATCGACCTATGTGCAGAACCCGCCCTATTTCCGGGGCATGTCCAAGGACCCCGGCACCATCTCCGATATCGAGGGCGCGCGCATCCTCGCCCTTCTGGGCGACATGGTGACGACCGACCACATCAGCCCGGCAGGCTCCTTCAAGGAGACGACGCCCGCCGGGAAATACCTCATCGAGCGGCAGGTGCCGGTGCGCGAGTTCAACTCCTACGGCTCGCGCCGCGGCAATCACGAGGTGATGATGCGTGGCACCTTCGCCAATATCCGCATCCGCAACGAGATGCTCGACGGGGTCGAGGGCGGCTATACGCTCGGGCCTGACGGGCAGCAGAGCTCGATCTTCGATGCGGCCATGGCCTGGCAGGAGAAGGGCGTGCCGCTTGTGGTGGTGGCCGGGGTCGAATACGGCGCGGGGTCCTCGCGGGACTGGGCGGCCAAGGGCACGGCGCTTCTGGGGGTCAAGGCGGTGATCGCCGAGAGCTTCGAGCGCATCCACCGCTCCAACCTCGTGGGCATGGGCGTGATCCCGTTCGAGTTCACCGGCGGGCAGACCCGCAAGACGCTCGGGCTCACGGGCGAGGAGAGCTTCACCATCCGCGGCCTTGCCGGCGTGACGCCCTTGCAGGACGTGGCCTGCACCCTCACCCGCGCCGACGGCACGAGCGAGGAGATCACCCTCAAGTGCCGGATCGATACGGCGATCGAGAAGGAATATGTCGAGCATGGCGGCGTGCTGCACTATGTGCTGCGCAACCTTGCCCGCGCCGCATGAGCCGATGAGATCCTATGGGCCGGGGCGCGCACCCGGCCCCGCCGCAGCCCGTCATCCTCCGGCCAGGCCGGAGGATCACGCTCAGGCGGCGCTCGCCACCTCGAGACCGTCGAGATAGAGGATATGCGGGCCGTCGAAATCGAGTTGCCAGAGATCGATCGTGGCCAGTCCGGCCTGCGTCACATACGCCCCATCCACGAGCCGCAGGGCGGGCACCATCGCCTGATCCGCCCCGAAGAGCGCCCGCGCGCGCCAGTCACGCACGAGGACCCGCTGGCCCGCGGGCAGGATGACGTCGCGCTCGGGCCGGGTATGCCCGAGCGAGCCTGCACGGATGCGCACCCGCGCCACCCGCGCCCGCCGCCGCGCGATGCCGCGCAGCACCGCCATGCCCGCATCGCGCGTCACGATCCGGTCCCCGGTGCGCAGCGCCTCGATCCGCCGCTCGCCATCGAGTGTCAGAATGATCCCGCCGGTCCACAGACCAGCTTCCTGCAACGGGTCAAGTACGGCGATTCCGCCGTGCTGCCGCCCGACCGTATCCGGTTTCATGGCGTATCTCGCTCTGTGACTGCCTCAGTTTTGATCCAGAATATGGCAAGATCCGGTTAATGTCGCGCCCTTTTTTCGGCAGCCGGGCCGGGCGCGCACGCGATTCGCTCTCGCCTCCGCCGCGCCGCTTTGCTAGAGACGGATCGGCCCGCCCCGTGCGGGCCATGCGGGTGTGGCGAAACCGGTAGACGCACCAGATTTAGGTTCTGGCGGAGCAATCCGTGGGGGTTCAAGTCCCTCCACCCGCACCACATTGAATTAAAACGATAAATCACGATTTCTGCGCTCAGGTGTTTAGGCGGATTTTCTCCTACTGCTACGATTCTGTTACAGTGGGATAGCTGGTTGTAGCAGCGGTGTAGCAGGCGGCGACTTCGGGTCGGGCGCGTCGCCGTCGATGTGTAAGCCCGCGTTAGCGGGGGCAGTACCGACGTGGTACGCCATCTGATCGGCATTGCCATTCTCTCGCACCTCGACTTACAATCCTTGTGGACGGTTCGGGGGCGCGATGAAACACCAGATGACAGGAAACGCCGGGTTGTTTCATATCGCGTGGGAGCTGACCCGGCGCGGCTGGAACGTCATGCCCACGGTGCGAAACGCACGGGGTGCCGACTTGTACGCCGCCCCGGTTGATGACGAAGAGGCAGTCATCCCCATCCAGTCGAAGGCGCTGTCCAAGCGCGCGGCGGTGCCACTGGGTACCGATCTTGATCGGCTTCGGTCTCGGTGGTGGATCATCACACTAGGCGCGAATAGCGATGATCCGGTTTGTTTTGTTCTCACGCTTGACGAAGTTAAGGCGCTCGCGACGCAAGATAAGGGCGGTGCGCGCGCGTATTGGCTTGAAGCGAAGCACTACGATGTGCCCGAGTTTCGCGAGGCGTGGCATCGGTTAGCATAGTCGTATCCGCTACACGCACTGCCCCGCCCAGTCGGCGGGGGTTTGTCTTTCTGGTGCCCCGCGTTAGCGGGGAAGCTCTCCGGCCACCTTGTCCGGTGACGGGCAAGCGGACCGTCGTCGGGACGGTTCTAGGCCATTTCCCGGGCAGTCCTGCCCCATTCCGAATCAGAAATCCAACCGTTTTTGCCGATTCGTTGACTCGGGCTTCAATATCGAGTAGTAAAAGTCAAGTAAGAAATTAAGGGAATACAAGATTTCCCGGCGAAACGGATATAACATGCTGATATCAGTGAAAAATTACATGGAGGCGACCGGGGTAGTACCTGAGACCGCTGGACGGCGGCTAAAAGGTCGGCTCTACTACCCCGGGGCAAACGGTACGCGCCTCTACGGCGTCGCGGCGGCTCTTCCTACTCTTTGGACCCGTGAGGAAGCTAAAGGGCCCGCAGAGACGCTTGTGGGGCTGGCCAAGGGAAGATCGTAAGAAACCGGATCAGAGCAACGCCGATGCCGGTGGTATCCACCGCCGCGAGTCGCCGCGCCGCCGCACCGTCTGCGAAGAACTCGGGTCGGCAGGCGCGCGCGCCGGGCACCGCGGCCCAGCGGAACCTCATGGCCGCAGCGCGCAGTTGCCATCGAGCCCGGCCTGGTCGATGCGGTCCGTCTGCCATTCCGGCAGCCCGCCGATATTGGTCTGCTGGGTTTCGGCATAAAGGCTCAGCATCAGCCGCTCGGCCGTGTAATCCCCGGTCAGGCGAAACGTCTCGCCGCCCGTGGGCAGGCCTGGATTGGCAAGGCTGAAATGGAACTGCTCGATCCGCTCGTAGCCCAGGCCCATCGTCAGGCTGCGCCCGCTCTCCGGTGCCGGCACGTAAAAGACGATCCCGCCAGCAGCGCCTCGGCACTTGTGGAGGCAAAGTCGCCACCATCCCCGTCCTCCTTCCGGTCGGTGCGCCCGAACGCGAGATCATAGCGCAGCCGACCCCGCCGCGCGGGCCGTCGGGCGCCACCGAAATCCCGTCGCCCGCGCCGCGTCACGTCGGAGAACAGGGCGCGGTCGCGGCTGAGCGTCTGCGTCCCGATCCGCCCCGCCAGATCGATGGTATCGCCGCGCCGCTGGAGGCGCACGAAATTGTCGCCGATATCGACCGGGTTCCCGTCGATCTGCTCCGTCTCCGCGCTGGTGGCGAGGTAGCTCGCACCGGCCTCGTGCAGCGCGTTGGTCGAGCTTGTCCAGCCCGCTTGGCCGGCCGATGTGGCAAAGCCGTATCGTGCCAGCACCACCGGCCCGTCGCCATCCCGGAGATAGACCACGATCTCGTGTTCGCTGCCCTCGAACGGCAGGGACGGGTCGAGAACGGGCTGACCCTCCGACACCGTGGCGAACTCTGTGACATCGACGGCGTCGATCTCGATCCAGACCTCGCCATCGATGGTGCTGACATCGAGCGGAAGAACGATCGGCTGCCCCGGCATCGTTGCGTGTGTCCGGCCGCTTCGGGCGCGGATCGTCCGTTCCTCGGCATGGTCATCCCGTGGCGCAAGAGACGCATCGCGTCAGCCCCGGATCGAGCGCCAGCCGGGCTTCGGTGATCGCCTCGCCACAGCTCTCGCAATCGCCGAATTCCCCGTTGTCGAGCCGCGCAAGCGCCGCAAGGAGCCGCCGCCGCTCGATTTCGCGGCGCGCATGGGTGGCCCGCGCCATCGCCTGGGACTGCAACGCATCCTGTCGGCTCAGCCGCCCGATGGCCTGCTGATCCAGTTCCACCGTGGCCTGTCCCGCGCGGCCGCGCGCGTCTTCCTCGTCGATCTCGGCGAGCCGTGCGAGGATGCGCGCGCGAAAGGCGGTTTGCGTTGCGTCGTCCATCGCCCTATGTCCTCCGTGCCGGAGCGGATTTTCTCCGAAAGACGCCTCTGGTATAGTGAAGGCCCGAGAAGGAGACCAGCCCGTGCCCAACATCAAGACGAAACTGGCCGAATTCGATCCCGTCTGGGTCCAGATCGCGCAGGAAGCGCGCGCGGCAATCACCGACGAGCCGCTTCTGGGCGGGCTCATCCATTCCAGCGTGCTCCACCATGGCAGCTTCGAATCGGCGCTGGCCTACAGGCTTTCCTTCAAGCTGGCCTCGACCGAGATGCCCGAGCAAATCCTGCGCGAGATCTGCGACAAGGCGCTGGCGGCCGACAGCTGCATCGGCATCGCGGCGCGCGCCGATATCGTCGCCGTGCGGGACCGTGACCCGGCCTGCGACCGCTTCCTGCTGCCGCTTCTCTTCTTCAAGGGCTACCAGGCGGTCCAGTGCCACCGAATCGCCCACTGGCTCTGGCGCGAAGGGCGGCGCGACCTGGCGCGGTTCTTCCAGATGCGGTCCTCCGAGGTGTTCGGCGTGGACATCCACCCCGCGGCCCGGATCGGCAAGGGGATCATGATCGACCACGCCCATTCCATCGTCATCGGAGAAACGGCGGTGGTGGGCGACAATGTCTCGATGCTCCATTCGGTGACGCTCGGCGGGACCGGCAAGGAGGAAGAGGACCGCCATCCCAAGATCGGCGACGGCGTGCTCATCGGGGCCGGGGCCAAGGTGCTGGGCAATATCCGCGTGGGCCGCTGCTCGCGCATCGCCGCCGGGTCGGTGGTCTTGCAGGAGGTGCCGCCCTGCAAGACGGTGGCCGGCGTGCCCGCCCGCATCGTCGGCGAGGCGGGCTGCGAACAGCCGGCGGTCAAGATGGATCAGCTTCTTGGCGTGCGCGGCAGCGAGGAAAGCTGACCGCGCATGGCATCGCTCTGGCCCTGGGTTGCGCCGGTCCTGCTCCTTGGCCTTTCCAACGTCTTCATGACCGTCGCGTGGTATGGGCACCTGAAGTTTCCCCATGCCACGCTCTGGGTTGTGGTGCTGGCAAGCTGGGGGATCGCCCTTTTCGAATACATGCTTGCGGTGCCCGCAAACCGCATCGGGCACCGCGTCTATTCGGCGGCGGAGCTGAAGACCATTCAGGAGGTGATCACCCTCATGGTGTTCGCCGGTTTCTCGGTTGTCTGGCTGAAGGAGCCACTGACGGTCAATCACCTGGTGGGCTTTGTTCTGATCGCGACGGGGGCTTTCGTGATCTTTCGCGCACCGTTCTGAGAGGGGGCGCGGTTGCGCCCCCCCCCCGGCGCACGGCTTTCAGGCCAGCATCACCATCGGATTCTCGAGGTTATCCACGATCTGCTGCAAGAGTTCCGCCCCGAGCGCGCCGTCGATCACCCGGTGATCGACCGAGAGCGTCACCGACATGACCGTTGCAACGGTCAGTTCGCCATCGGCACCCACCACGGGCTTCTTCAGCCCCGCGCCGACGGCGAGGATCGCGCCATGCGGCGGGTTGATCACGGCATCGAAATTCTCGATCCCGAACATGCCCAGGTTGGAGATGGCGAAGGTGCCGCCCTGGTATTCGTGCGGCGCAAGCTTGCGGTCGCGGGCGCGCTTGGCGAGGTCCTTCATCTCCGCACTGAGCGCCGAGAGGGATTTCATCTCGGCATCCTTGAGGACCGGGGTGAAGAGCCCGCCCTCGATGGCGACGGCCACGGCCACGTCCGAGGGTTTGAGCTTGAGCACCCTGTCGCCCGCCCAGACGGCATTGGCGTCCGGCACGGCCTGAAGCGCGAGCGCACAGGCCTTGATGATGAAGTCGTTGACCGAGAGCTTGACGCCGCGCGGCGCCAGCTGCCGGTTCAGCTCGGCACGGAACTTCATCAGCGCGTCGAGACGGATCTCGCGGCGCAGGTAGAAATGCGGGACGGTCTGCTTGGCCTCGGTCAGGCGCGCGGCGATGGTCCTGCGCATCCCGTCGAGCTTGACTTCCTCGAACTCGCGGCCCTCGTACATCGCCATGACGGCATCCGATGAGGGACCCGAGGCCGGGGCAGGGGCCTTGTCCGCAGGTTTGGCGGCCTCCTTGGCGGGTGCGGCGGCGGGCTTGGCATCCTCCACATCGGCGCGCACGATGCGTCCATGAGGGCCGGAGCCCTTGATCTGGCGGAGATCCAGCCCTTTTTCCGCAGCGATCCGGCGGGCGAGGGGCGAGGCGAAGATGCGCGCGCCGCTGTCGTCCTTGGGCGCTGCGGGGGCGGGCTTCGCCGGGCCGTCTTCCGATTTCGCGGCGGGCGCGGCCTCGGTCGCGCCTGCGGCCTGAGGCCCCGGCTCGGGGGACGGGGCGCTCGCTTCGCTCGCGATATCGTCGGCGCTTTCGCCTTCTTCCAGCAAGACAGCGATGGGGGTGTTGACCTTGACGCCCTCCGTGCCTTCGGCCACCAGCAACTTGCCGATGGTGCCCTCGTCCACGGCCTCGAATTCCATCGTCGCCTTGTCGGTCTCGATCTCGGCCAGAAGATCGCCCGCGCTGACGGTATCGCCCTCCTTCACGAGCCATTTTGCGAGCGTGCCTTCCTCCATGGTGGGCGAGAGGGCGGGCATGAGAATTTCGGTCGGCATGGCGCTCTCCTTACCGGTAGGTCACTTGGCGCACGGCGTCCATGACCTCTTCGGTCGAGGTCAGCGCCAGCTTTTCCAGATTGGCGGCATAGGGCATGGGCACGTCCTTGCCGGTGCAGTTGATCACCGGCGCGTCGAGATAGTCGAACGCCCTTTGCATCAGCACCGCCGAGATGTGATTGCCGATGGAAGCCACCGGCCAGCCCTCTTCCACCGTCACGCAGCGATTGGTCTTCATCACCGAGCGGATCACCGTGTCGGTATCCATCGGGCGCAGGGTGCGCAGATCCACCACCTCGGCGCTGATCCCGTCCCCGGCGAGCTGTTCGGCGGCCTCGAGCGCATAGGTCATGCCGATGCCGAAGCTGACGATGGTCACATCCGTCCCCTCGCGCCAGATCTTCGCCTTGCCGAAGGGGATGGTGAAATCATCGAGCCTGGGCACCTCGAAACTCTTGCCGTAGAGGATCTCGTTTTCGAGGAACACGACCGGGTTGGGGTCGCGGATCGCGGTCTTCAACAGGCCCTTGGCGCAGGCCGCCGAATAGGGCTGCACGACGCGCAGCCCCGGCACCTGCGCATACCAGGCGGCATAATCCTGGCTGTGCTGCGCGGCGACGCGCGCCGCCGCCCCGTTGGGGCCGCGGAAGACGATGGGGCTGCCCATCTGTCCGCCCGACATGTAGAGCGTCTTGGCCGCCGAATTGATGATCTGGTCGATCGCCTGCATGGCGAAGTTCCAGGTCATGAACTCGACGATGGGGCGCAGACCGCCCCAGGAGGCACCCACGCCGATACCGGCAAAGCCGTGCTCGGTGATCGGCGTGTCGATCACGCGCTTCGCGCCGAACTCGTCGAGCAGGTTCTGGGTGATCTTGTAGGCACCCTGATATTCGGCGACCTCCTCGCCCATGATGAACACCGTCTCGTCGCGGCGCATTTCCTCGGCCATGGCGGCATTGAGGGCCTCGCGCACGGTCATCTTCTGCATTTCCGTGCCCTCGGGCCAGTCGGGCTCCGCCGTTGGCGGGACCTGTCCCGAACTTGATGCGGGAGCTGTCGGCGCTTTCGCCTCTGCCGGGGCTTTCGCTGGCTGAGGCTCCGGCTCGGGGGCCGGGGCGCTTGACGCGGTGTCGATATCCTCGGCGCTTTCGCCTTCCTCCAGAAGCACGGCGATCGGCGTGTTGACCTTCACCCCCTCGCTGCCTTCGGCCACGAGGATGCGGCCCACGGTGCCCTCGTCCACCGCCTCGAACTCCATCGTCGCCTTGTCGGTCTCGATCTCGGCGAGGATGTCGCCCGCCTTCACGCTGTCGCCCTCCTTGACCAGCCATTTGGCAAGCGTGCCTTCCTCCATCGTCGGCGAGAGGGCGGGCATGAGAATTTCGGTTGCCATTGTCGTCTCTCCTCCTCAGGCGTCGTCATGCAGATCAAGGCGTTTCTCG
Organism: Roseovarius sp.; assembly: GCA_002720475.1. GTDB lineage: Bacteria > Pseudomonadota > Alphaproteobacteria > Rhodobacterales > Rhodobacteraceae > Roseovarius. The sequence continues at coordinate 18,839 of PBIL01000024.1, read as the reverse complement.
ATCCGGTCGAGACGAGCGGCAAGTTCGGCAATGCGCCCGTCCTGAATGGCTTCGCCTTGCAGGAAGGCCGCCTGATGCGTCTTCTGCTGACGAATCTCCGACAGGATTTCCACCTGCCCGCTTTCCAGACGGCCAAGGCGTTCCTGGATCCGTTTGAGATGTTCGATGATGAGATCTTGCGGCTGGCTCATGCCTGAATCTCCTGCGGTGCCGTCTCGGCGATGATGTCGGTCCAGAGTTCCTCGACCGCCGGTTCGGGGCTTTCCTTGGCGAACTCCGCCGCCTTGTTGACCACGTCCTTGATCTCCTTGTCGATCGCCTTGAGATCGTCCTCCGAGGCATGGCCGCCCGCGATAAGCAGCTCGCGCACATGTTCGATGGCGTCCTTTTCCTCGCGCATCTTCTGCACTTCCTCGCGGGTGCGGTATTTCGCGGGGTCGGACATGGAATGGCCGCGATAGCGATAGGTCTTGATTTCCAGGATATAGGGGCCCTTGCCCGCGCGGCAGTGCGCCACGGCCTTTTCGCCCGCGGCCTTGACGGCAAGCACATCCATCCCGTCCACCGCCTCTCCGGGGATGCCGAAGGCTTCGCCGCGGGTGTAGATGTCCGGGGTGGAGGTGGACCGTTTCTGCGAGGTGCCCATGGCATACTGGTTGTTCTCGATCACGAAGATCACCGGCAACTGCCAGAGCGCGGCCATGTTGAAGGTCTCGTAGACCTGGCCCTGGTTGGCCGCGCCGTCGCCGAAATAGGTGAAGGTCACGCGGTCATTGCCAAGGTATTTGTCGGCGAAGGCGAGCCCCGCGCCGAGCGGCACGTTCGCGCCCACGATGCCGTGTCCGCCATAAAAGCGTTTCTCGGTCGAGAACATGTGCATCGAGCCGCCCTTGCCCTTGGAATAGCCGCCCGCGCGCCCCGTGAGCTCGGCCATCACGCCATTCGGGTCCATGCCGCAGGCGAGCATGTGGCCGTGGTCACGATAGGTGGTGATGCGGCGGTCGCCCTCCTCGGCGGCGGCCTCGAGCCCCACGACGACGGCCTCCTGACCGATATAGAGATGGCAGAACCCGCCGATCAGACCCATGCCGTAAAGCTGGCCTGCCTTCTCCTCGAATCGGCGGATGAGCAACATGTCGCGGTAATACTGCTTGAGGTCTTCTGCGGAAACATTTGGTTTCGCGGCGCTTTTCCGGGGGGCCATGCGGGTGCTCCTCCTTGGTGGCGAAAATGGTTTAACGCTAAACCAATTCCTACACCAATCCCGGCACGCTGGCGAGGGCGAATTTGCCCTGGCGTCATTCCCGCGTCAGCGGATCACGATTTCATCGGCGCGCAACAGGCCCAGCACGTCGCGCGCCTGTTCGTCGAGCAGGTCGAGATCGAGATAGAAGTCCGAGAGGCGCCGGGTCAGGTTCTCCATCCGCGAAACCTCGGCCTCCAGCCGGGCCAGCTGCGCGCGCAGCACGTCGCTCTGCGCCTCGATTTCGGCGCGCCGGAACAGGCCATAATCGCCCTGCACCGCAGCATAGGCGAAATATATCCCGAGAAACAGCGCCGCGCCGATCACGGCAAGGCTGCCCCAGACGGTGTTGTTCCTGTTCATCGCGCTCTCATGCCCCGGATCGCGCCGCTTCGGACGCTTCGATGCGACCATGGCACAGGGTCCGGCCTTTGTGAATCCCCTTTCGCCCGCGCCGCGCCGGTTCTAGCATTGGAGATGAAAGGAGCGCCGCGATGTCCGACATGCCCGGCCAGGACCATCTGAGCACCCATGACGTGACCAATCAGCCCGCGCCGCGCGGCGATCTCGACCTCTGGGCCGAGGATCCGGCGCTTGGGGATCACGCGGTGGCGGCGGGAGCTGACAGCGCGCGGCTCGGCGATTTCGGGGCGCTGATCGGCAGCGCCGAGATGCGCGCCATGGGGCGCGACGCGAACCGCCACCCGCCGGAGCTGATGCTTTTCGACGCGGGCGGGCGCAGGCTCGACGAGCTCCGCTTTCACCCCGCCTATCACCGGCTCATGCAGACCGGGCTTGGCGCGGGCTATGCGGCGATCCCCTGGGAGGGGGCGAAGGGGGGGCACGCCACCCATGCCGCCATGGTCTATCTCATGAGCCAGGTGGAGCCGGGCGTGTGCTGTCCGATGACCATGACCTATGCCGCGGTGCCTGCGCTCAAGGCCGACAAGGCGCTCCTGGCAGAATGGGTGCCCAAGCTGACCGCGCGGCTCTACGATCCTGCGGCCCGGCCCCTGCGCGCCAAGGGCGCGGCCACGATGGGCATGGCGATGACCGAGAAACAGGGCGGCTCGGACATTCGCGCAAACACCACGCGGGCCGAGGCGGAGGGCGATCACTATCGGCTGACCGGGCACAAGTGGTTCTGCTCCGCGCCGATGTCCGACGGGTTCCTGACGCTGGCGCAGGCAAAGGGGGGGCTCACCTGCTTTCTGGTGCCGCGCTGGCTCGAGGGCGGGCGCAACGCCATCCATATCCAGCGACTGAAGGACAAGCTGGGCAACCGCGCCAATGCCTCGGCGGAGATCGAGTATCACGGTGCCATCGCGCACCGGTTGGGTGCCGAAGGAGAGGGCGTGCGCACCATCATCGAGATGGTGCATCACACCCGCCTCGATACCGCCATGGCGCCGGCGGGGCTCATGCGCGCGGCGCTGTCGGAGGCACATCACTGGCTCTCGCACCGCTCCGCCTTCCAGAAGCGGCTCATCGACCAGCCCTTGATGCGGGCGGTGCTGGCCGATCTGGCGCTCGACTGGGAGGGGACGCTCGCGCTTGGCCTGCATGTGGCGCGGGCCTTCGACGGGCAGGGCGAGGCCGACCGCGCCTTTGCCCGGCTTGGCGTTGCGCTGGCCAAGTTTCTCGGCAACAAGCTCTGCCCCGGCGTGGTCTATGAGGCGATGGAATGCCTTGGCGGCATGGGCTATGTCGAGGATACGCCCCTGCCCATGCTCTACCGCGAGGCCCCGCTCAACTCGATCTGGGAGGGGTCGGGCAATGTCATCTGCCTCGACATCCTGCGCACGCTGCGCCGAGAACCGCTGGCGGGCGAGGTGCTCACCGCCGAACTGGCGACGGTGGCCGGGCAGGACCGGCGCTTTGACGCCGCGATGAAGGCGCATATGCAGGCATTTCCGAAGCTGCCCGAGGAGGGGCAGGCGCGCTTCTACGCCGAGAGCCTCGCCACGCTGCTCACCGCATCGGTGCTGATGCGCCATGCGCCGGAGGCGGTGGCGGCGGCCTATGTGGCAACGCGGCTGAGCAAGCCGCGCGGGCGCGTGGCGGGGGCTGTCGCGGAGATGGACACAGGCGCGGTTCTTGCCCGGCTGGGTCCCGGCACGGGGTAGCAAGGTGAAAGTTTTGTCTTGAACCATCAATGGGCAACGGAAATACAAGGCGGGCATGGCCGGGCCTGCCCTGGCCATGAAGGGCCGCCTCACACCGTCGCCCGCGTGGATCGAGTTTCCCGGTGACGAGTAGGGGGACGAGACTGCGAGGCGGTCCGCCCTACGCCTCCGCCTTCTTCACCCACCGGCCCGAGTCTTCGGCCCAATACTGTGCCGCGCAACCCGCGCCGGTGAGGGTGCGCCATTGCGCGCGCGCGCGCTGCTTGGCGGCCTCGTCGAGACCGTCGAAAAGGATGCAGACCCGTTCCAGCGCCTGCACCTCTTCGGCCGTCACCTCGGCCCCGTCCACGGCCATCACGCAGACCGCGCCGTTCGGCCGCTCCGCGCCGGTGGTCAGCAGCACCGGCTGGAGCGCATCATGCGGCCCGCCCGCCCGGCCATGGGGCAGGAAGCTTTCGCCGGGGACGGCCCAGAGCCGCGCGTCAAGCCAGTCGAGCCGCGCGGCATCGCTGCCCCGCACCGCAACGCGCCAGCCCGCGCCGAGCGCGCGCTCCAGAAGCAGCGGCAGCGTCACCTCCAGCGGGCGGCGGGTGAGGTGGTAGAAATAGGCCGCGCCCATCAGTCGCCTTCGCAGATATCGCGCACCAGCCGGTCAAGCGTTCTCACCCCCCAGCCGGTCGCCCCCTTGGGCGCATAGGTCGTGTCGGCCTGCACGCTGGCCACCCCGGCAATGTCGAGATGCACCCAGGGCGTGCCCTCCTCGATGAAACGGTGCAGGAATTCGGCCGCCGTGATCGTGCCCGCGGGCCGTCCGCCCACGTTCTTCACATCGGCGATGCGGCTCTTGAGCATCTCGGCATAGCCCTTGCCGAGCGGCAGCCGCCAGAGCCCCTCGCCCTCGGCCTTCGCGGCCGCTAGCACCGCCCCGCAGAGCGTATCGTCATTGGCGAGCGCGGCGGCATTCTCGTGCCCGAGCGCGATGATGCAGGCCCCGGTCAGCGTGGCAAGGTCGATCACGCCGCGCGGGCGCCAGGTCTTCTGCGCATACCACAGCACGTCTGCCAGCACGAGCCGCCCCTCGGCATCGGTATTGATGATCTCGATCGTGTCGCCCTTCATCGAGGTCACGACATCGCCGGGGCGCGTCGCCGTGCCCGAGGGCATGTTCTCGACCAGCCCGACGAGACCGACCACGTTGGCGCGCGCCTTGCGCGCGGCGAGCGTGCGCATCACGCCCGTGACCACGCCCGCGCCGCCCATGTCCATGGTCATCTCCTCCATGCCTTGCGCAGGCTTGATCGAGATGCCGCCGGTGTCGAAGACGACACCCTTGCCGACAAGCGCGAGCGGTGCCGCGCCCGTCTCGCCGCCCTGCCATTCCATCACGGCCAGCTTCGAAGGGCTCGCGCTGCCCTGGCCGACGGCAAGCAGCGCGCCCATGCCGAGCTGTTCCATGTCGCTTTCCTCGAGCACCGTTATCTTGAGCCCGAGCGCCGCGAGGCCCTTGATTTCCTCGGCGAAGGCGGTGGTGGTCAGGTGGTTGGCGGGGGCGTTGGTCAGATCGCGGGTGAGAAACACACCCTCGGCGACGGCGCGGGCCGGGGCGAAGGCGGCCTCGCTTGCCTCGGGCTCCCTGACCGTCACGGTGATCGCGCCCGGCTCGGTCTTCTCCGCAGTCTTGTGGGCGGTGTAGTCATAGGCGCGCAGAACCGCGCCAAGCGCCACCTCGGCCGGGCGCCTGAGCGTGCCGCCAAGGATGGTGAGGGCCTTGTCGCCCTTGGCACGGCCAAGCGCGGCCCCGGCGCGGCGGCTGTCCTCGATACCGGCATTGCGGGGCAGGATCACCATATCGAGCGCCTCCGCCGCAAGGCCCGCCGGCCAGGCCAGCGAGATCACCTCTCCGGCCTCCTTCTTCTCCAGCGCGCCCCCCTCGACAATCCGCTGGAGCGCGCCGCGCATCAGCCGGTTGACGCGCCGTCCCTCGGCGTCGAGCTTGCCATCGGGCGTGACAAAAACCGCGAGACGGCCCGTGGCCGCGGCAATGGCGTCGAGATCGGTCGCGGCAAAGCGCACGGGCGCGGGCGTGGTCATGGCGATATCTCCTCTGAGCGTGATGTCCGCCCAGACCTAGCGTGCCCTTTCGCCGATGACCAGTTAGCAGTTTTCCCGCGCTTGTGTTTCGGCTAGGTTCCCCGCCAGAACTGCTGCCTTGGGGGACACGTTGACCAGATTCGACAGATACCTGCTGTCGCAATTGATGGTTCTGTTCGGTTTTTTCGCATTGGTTCTTGTGTCGATCCTGTGGATCAACAAGGCGGTGCGCATGTTCGACAAGCTTATCGGCGACGGCCAGCCTGCCTGGGTTTTCCTCGAATTCACCGCGCTGACGCTGCCCACGGTGATCGGCGGCATGCTGCCCATTGCCGCCTTCGCGGCGACTGTCTATGCCGTGCACCGGCTGTCGTCCGAGAGCGAACTCACCGTGATCCAGGCCACCGGCTATTCGCCGGCGCGGCTCGCCCGGCCGGTCCTGGTCTTCGGGGGGATCGTGGCGCTGATGATGAGCCTTCTGGCGCATATCCTCATCCCCGGAAGCCTGAGCCAGCTGCGCCTGCGCGAGCACGAGATCTCGCGCAACGTGGCGGCGCAACTGCTCAGCGAGGGAGAATTCCTGCACCCGGCACCGGGCATCACTTTCTATATCCGCGAGATCACGCCCGAGGGCGAATTGCGCGACGTGTTCCTGTCGGACCGGCGCGATCCCGACAAGACCGTGACCTATACCTCCTCGCGCGCCTATCTGGTGGCCGACGGGGCGGGCTCGCGGCTGGTGATGGTCGCGGGGCTGGCGCAGAACATCCGCACCGCCGACGCGCGGCTCTTCGTGACCCATTTCGACGATTTCTCCTACGACATCAGCAGCCTGCTCAGCCGCAGCGGGATCAACCTCAACAAGGTGACCTTCGCCGGAACGGCCGAGCTTCTGCGCGCGCCCGAGGCGGTGGCGGCGCGCAGCGGGGCAAGCCCCGGCGAGGTGATGGTCGAGCTGCACGGCCGCTTCACCGCCGTGCTGATGTGCGTGGTCGCGGCGCTCATCGGGTTCTCGACGCTGATGGTCGGGGGCTTCAGCCGGTTCGGCGTCTGGCGTCAGGTGCTCGCGGCCTTCGCACTGCTGGTGGTGATCCGGATCGGCGAAAGCGCAAGCCTTGGCCCGGTTCTGGCCGATGCCGCGCTCTGGCCGCTGCTCTACCTACCCACGCTCGGCGGGTTCGTCATGGCGGGAGGGCTCTTGTGGCTGGCGCATCATCCGGTTACCGGGCGGCGCCGGGCGGAGGCGGCGGCATGATCCTGCATCTCTACTTCGCGCGGCGGTTCCTGTTCAGCTTTCTCGGGGTCGCGGTCTCGCTCGGGACCGTGCTCGCGCTGATCGAGCTGATGGACGCGCTTGGCGATCATCCGGGCCTGCCGCTGCGGCAGGTGATGGGGCTGGTGGCGCTCGGCATGCCCTGGGCCAATTACGAGATCCTGCCGCTTGTCGTGATCCTTGCCTCGGTCGCGCTGTTCGTGCGCCTGGCGCGTTCTTCGGAACTGGTGGTGGTGCGCGCGGCGGGGCGCTCGGCGCTGCGCGGGCTGATGGCGCCGGTGGTGGTGACGCTCCTGCTCGGGGGTCTCGCGGTCGCGGTCGGCAATCCCATCGTCGCTGCCGCCTCCAAGCGCGAGCATGATCTGTCCAACCGCTATCGCGGCGTAGAGACCGCGGCCTTTGCGTTCTCCGACGAGGGGCTGTGGCTGCGACAGGGCGATGCCGGGGGGCAGACGGTGATCTTCGCGGAGCGCGCGAGCGCGGATCTGGGCACGCTCTACGGGCCGAACTTTCTGGAATTCGCGCCGGACGGCCTGCCGCGACGGCGGATCAACGCCCGCCTGGCGCGGCTCGAGCAAGGGGCCTGGCAGCTTGAGGATGTCAAGATCTGGTCACTCGCGCCGGAGGCCAATCCCGAGGCCACCGCCCTGCGAAAGAAGAGCTTCACGCTGCCCTCCGATCTCACGCAGGACCGTATCCTCGACAGTTTCGGGCGGCCCCGCTACATCCCGGTCTGGGAATTGCCGCGCTTCATCGCGCAGATGGAGGCCTCGGGCTTTTCCGCGCGCCGCTATGCCGTCTGGTTCCAGAGCGAGCTTTCGCGCCCTGTCTTCCTGGTGGCGCTGGTTCTGATGGCGGCGGCCTTTACCATCGGCCATGTGCGTGGCGCGCGGGTGGGGCTCAAGGTGCTGTTCGCGGTGATCGCGGGCTTCGGGCTCTATTACATTCGCAACTTCGCGCAGATCCTGGGCGAGAACGGGCAGATCCCGGTGGCGCTGGCAGCCTGGGCCCCGCCGGTGGCGGCGCTTTTCCTGGCGCTCGGCATCCTTCTGCACCTGGAGGACGGGTGATGCGGCAGCTGCTGTCGGCCATGCTCGCGGTCTTCGCGCTGGCGGTGCCCGCCGCCGCGCAGGAGGGGCTGCCCGATCCGGCGATGCTCGTGGCCGACGAGGTGGTGCTGACCGCCGATCGCCGCCTCATCGCGCGCGGCAATGTCGAGGCGCTCTATCAGGGCCGTCGGCTGACGGCGCGGGAGATCGTCTATGACCGCGCCACCGACCGGCTCACGATCACCGGACCGCTCAGCCTCAGCGAAGGGTCCGAGACGGTGATCCTGGCCGACAGCGCCGCGCTCGACCGTGACCTGAGCAATGGCATCCTGCGCGGCGCGCGCATCGTGATGCACGAGCAGCTCCAGCTTGCCGCGCACCGGATGCGCCGCACCGATGCGCGGCTGAACGAGCTTTACAAGGCGGCCGTCACCTCCTGCCGGGTCTGCGAGACCGGCCGCCCGCCGCTCTGGCAGATCCGCTCCGAGCGGCTGGTGCATGACGAGCAGAAGAACCGGCTCTATTTCTACAACGCGCAGTTGCGCGTGCTCGATACGCCGGTGCTCTACCTGCCGCGGCTCAGCCTGCCCGACGGCTCGGTCAAGCGCGCCACCGGGTTTCTCACCCCCTCGGTGGTCAATTCGAGCCTTCTGGGAACGGGTGTCCGGGTGCCCTATTTCATCACGCTCGGCGATCATCGTGACCTGACCGTCGCACCGTTCTACGCCACCAATTCGAAGCGGCTCGAACTGCGTTACCGGCAGGCGTTCCGACGTGGCGAGATCGAGTTCAACGGAGCGGTCGCCGATGACGATTTCAGCGCCGACGACACGCGCGGCTATGTCTTCGGCACCGGGCGGTTCGAGCTGCCGCGCGATTTCGTGCTGCGCTTCGGCGTGGAATACAGCAGTGACGACACGTTCCTGCTCGACCACGACTTCTCGGACAAGGACCGGCTTCAGAGCGGCGTCTCGGTCGAGCGCGCGCGCCGTGACGAGCATGTGCGCCTCGCGCTCGATCATTTCCGCAGCCTGCGGGTGGGCGAGAGCAACTCCACCCTGCCGCGGCTGGCGGCCAATGCCGAATATCGGCGGCGGCTCTTTCCGCGCTGGCTCGGGGGCGAGGTCCGCCTGACCGCGCTGGCGCATGGCCATGAACGCAATTCGGGGCTCGGCATCGACGGGCCGGACCCCGACATCTATGCCGACGGGCGCGACATGGCGCGCTTCACCGCCGAGGCCGACTGGCTGCGGCAATGGGTCTTGCCCGGGGGGGTGCTGGCCACGGTCGAGGCGGGGATCGCGCTGGACCATTTCGAGCTGCGCCAGATCGGCATGACGGCAAGCTCCGAGGCCACGGAGATCACCCCTCGCGCGGCGGTGCAGCTGCGCTGGCCCTTGCAGAAGGTCGCGCCGGGCGGGGCTGCCCATGTCATCGAGCCGGTGCTGCAACTGGCCTGGTCGGGCGGCTCCAACCCCGACATTCCCAATGACGAGAACACGGTGATCGAGTTCGACGAGGGCAATCTCTTCAACATCTCCCGCTTCGTCGCGCCCGACCGGCGCGAGCGGGGCGTGAGCGGCGCGGTCGGGCTGAGCTATACCCGCGTCGATCCGGCCGGCTGGGAGGGGCGGCTTGCCCTCGGGCAGGTCTACCGCGAGGACCGCCTGCGCGAGCCGGACGGCCAGCCGAGCTTTGCCTCCTCCTCGGGGCTGAGCGAGCGGACCTCGGATCTGCTTCTCGCCGGGCAGGTGCGCACGAGGAACGGCCTGGTCATTACCGCGCGGGGCCTTTTCGACGAGGTGTTCGAGGTGACCAAGGCCGAGGCGCGCGGCAGCTGGCGCAATGCGCGCACCGATATCGGGGCCACCTATATCTGGCTCGACAAGGACCCGCGCGAGAACCGTCCCGATACCATCTCGGAATGGGCCATCGACGGCAGCTACCGCTTTGCCGATCACTGGACGGCCAGCGGCGAATGGCGCTTCGATACCTCCGATCAGCGCAGCATCCGCGCGGGGGCCGGGATCACCTACACCAATGAATGTGTCGAGATCACCTTTTCGGTCTCGCGCCGCTTCACCTCCTCCACTATCCTCGAGCCGGAAACGAATTTCGGCCTCGTGATCGGGCTGCGCGGCTTCAGCGCCGGCACCCGGGATTCGAGCTACACGCGAAAATGCAGGACTTCATGAGCATGAGCACGAGACTTTCCCGCCACCTGCGCCGCTTCGGCGCGTTTGTTCTGGCGATGGCGGGCGCGCTGACCCTGGCGCAGGGCCCGGCGGGTGCGCAGAACCTCTTCGCCCCGGCGATCTTCGTCAACGATCAGGCGGTCACGGGATACGAGATCGAGCAGCGCGCGCGGATGCTGACGCTGTTTCGCGCGCCGGGAGACACCAACCGGCTCGCGCGCGAGCAACTCATCGAGGAGCGGATCAAGCTCGAGGCGGCGCGCAGCATCGGGCTGACCCTGCCGGAGGATGCGGTGCGCGCCGGGATGGAGGAATTTGCCGCGCGCGCCAACATGACCGCCGAGGATCTGATCGCCGCGCTGGAACAGTCGGGCGTCTCCGAGGAATCCTTCCGTGCCTTCGTTCAGGCGGGGATCACCTGGCGCGAGGTGACGCGCGCGCGCTTCGCCGCGCAGGTCTCGGTGAGCGAGGACGAGATCGACCGCGCGACGCGCGCGCTTTCGGGGCGCGCCCCGGTGCAGGTGCTGCTGTCGGAGATCGTCCTTCCCGTGACAAGCCTCGAGGATGCCGAGGCCAAGCAGGCGCTGGCGGGCCGGATCGCCCAGAGCAAGAGCGAGGCCGAATTCGCGCGCTTCGCCCGGCAGCATTCCGCCGCGCCCTCGGCGGGCAATGGCGGACGCATGGCCTGGCAGAAGCTCTCGGATCTGCCGCCGGCGCTCGGGCAGGTGGCGCTCGGTCTCGGGCCGGGCGAGATATCCGAGCCTCTGCCGCTGGAAAACGGCATTGCGCTGATCATGCTGCGCGACATTGCCGAGGGAGAGCCGCCCGCGCCGCAATATTCGGCCATCGAATACGCCGCCTATTACATTGCCGGCGGGCGCAGCGAGCAGGCGCTGGCCCGGGCCGCGCAGATCCGCGCCGAGGGCGAGACCTGCGACGATCTCTATGGCGTCGCCTATGGCCAGCCCCCGGAGGTGCTCGAGCGCGGCGCGCTGCCGCCCGAGGAGATCCCCGCCGACATCGCCGCGGAACTTGCCCTGCTCGATCCGGGCGAGGTCTCGACCAATCTCACCCGCGCCAATGGTCAGACGCTGGTCTTTCTCATGCTCTGCGGGCGCACGCCCAAGCTCGACGAAGATGCCCCGTCGGTGGAGAACATCACCAACTTCATCCGCAACCAGCGCATCCAGTCGCTGGCCGACGGCTATCTCGAACAGCTCAAGGCCGAGGCGCGGATCGTCGAGCCGTGATCGCCCTCACCTGCGGAGAGCCCGCGGGCATCGGCCCCGAGATTGCCGCGAGCGCCTGGCAGGCGCTGCGTGATGCGCTGCCGTTCTTTCTGATCGGCGATCCGGGCCATGTGCCCGAAGGCGTGCCCGTGGCGGTGATCGACCGGCCCTCCGAGGCGGCGGGCGTGGCGGCCCGCGCGCTTCCCGTGCTTGCCCATCCCTTTCCCGGTCCGCGCGTGCCGGGAAGGCCGCAGGCGGCGCAGGCGCAAGGCGTGATCGACGTGATCGCGCGGGCCGTGGCGCTCGTGCAGGGGGGGGAGGCGCGCGCGCTCTGCACCGCGCCCATCCACAAGCAGGCGCTGCAGGAGGGGGCGGGCTTTGCCTTTCCGGGCCATACCGAATATCTCGCCCATCTCGCCGGGGTGGGCCGCGTCGTGATGATGCTCGCGGCTCCGGCGTTGCGGGTCGTGCCCGTCACCATCCACATCCCGCTCTCGGAGGTGCCCAGGGCGCTGACCGCCGATCTGCTGGAAGAGACGATCCGCATCACCCATGCCGCGCTGATCCGGGATTTCGGGATCGCCGCGCCGCGCCTCGCGGTGGCCGGGCTCAACCCGCATGCGGGCGAGGGCGGGCGGATGGGACGCGAGGAGATCGAGGTGATCGGCCCCGTGCTCGAGCGGATGCGCGCCGGGGGGATGGACCTGCGCGGCCCGCTTTCGGCCGACACGATGTTTCATGCGGCGGCGCGCGCAGGCTATGACGCGGCCATCGCCATGTATCACGATCAGGCGCTCATCCCCGTCAAGACGCTCGATTTCGACCGGGGCGTGAACGTGACGCTGGGGCTGCCCTTCATCCGCACCTCGCCCGATCACGGCACCGCGCTTGACATCGCGGGGCAGGGGCGGGCCAGCCCTGACTCGCTGATCGAGGCATTGCGGCTGGCGGACAGGCTGGCGAAGGCGCGCGGATGAGCGCGCTGCATGACCTGCCGCCGCTCTCTCGGGTGATCGCCGCGCACGGGCTTTCGGCAAGAAAGTCGCTCGGGCAGAATTTCCTCCTGGATCTCAATCTCACGTCCAGGATCGCGCGGCAGGCGGGGGATCTCTCGGCCTGCGACGTGCTGGAAATCGGCCCCGGTCCGGGCGGGCTGACGCGCGGGCTGCTGATGGAGGGCGCGCGCCACGTTCTCGCCATCGAGAAGGATGCGCGCTGCCTGCCCGCGCTGGCCGAGATCGCCGCCGCCGCGCCGGGGCGGCTTACCGTGCTCAATGCCGACGCCCTCCTGATCGACCCGGCAGAGCATCTGAGCCCGCCGATCCGCGTGGTGGCCAACCTGCCCTATAACGTGGGCACCGAGCTGCTGATCCGCTGGCTCACCCCGCCGGACTGGCCGCCGTTCTGGCAGTCGCTGACGCTGATGTTCCAGCGCGAGGTGGCCGAGCGGATCGTCGCCGCGCCCGGCTCCAGGGCATTCGGGCGGCTGGCGCTGCTCGTTCAGTGGCGGGCGGAGGCGCGGATCGTGATGCATCTGCCGCCCGGGGCCTTCACCCCGCCGCCCAAGGTCTCGAGCGCGGTGGTCCACCTCACGGCATTGCCCGCGCCGCGCTATCCGGCGGATGCCAAGGTGCTGGAGCGCGTGGTGGCGCAGGCTTTCAACCAGCGCCGCAAGATGTTGCGCGCGGCGCTGAAGGGCCTCGCCCCCGATATCGAGGAGCGGCTTCTGGCGGCCGGGATCGCGCCCACGGACCGCGCGGAAACCGTTGATCTGGAACGGTTCTGCGCCCTGGCGCGGGCGGTGGCGGAGGGGTAGGGAACAGCCTCCGCGCCGCTCGGCACCAGGTCACACGGGGCGTCACTCCGTAAACACCGCCAGCGCTGCCCCCGAAATCTCCAGCAGCCGCGCGGGCGCGATGGCGAAGAGATGGCGCGGCGTGCCCGCCGCCGCCCAGACCTGCGGAAAATCGAGCAGACGGGGATCGAAAAAGGCGCGCGGCGGCATCAGGTGGCCCACGGGGGCCACCCCGCCGATGGCAAAGCCCGTCTGCGCCCGCACAAGCGCGGCGTCGGCCTTGCCCAGCGGGCACCCCGCCACGGTGGCGGCGCGCCCCGCGTCGACACGGTTCGCGCCCGAGGTGACGAAGAGCAGCGCCGCGCCGGTGGTCTCGTCTCGGAACATGATCGACTTGGCGATCTGCGCCAGGTCGCAGCCGACAAGATCGGCGGCCATCTGCGCGGTGGTGGCGGGGCCGATCTCGACCGGCTCGATCGTGAGGCCCGCCTCGGCAAGGGCGCGGCGGACGCGGGCAACGCTTTTGCTCATCTCTCTCCTGTCCGTCTGGCATCGACTGCACGGCAATGTCTCACGAGGCCGGGCCATTGACCAGACCCGCCGTGGCTGTATCACTCGCGGACATGTCGCTTGCTCGCCGTCTCACCCGCTGCCCGCGCCCTTTCGATCCCTCCGAAGGGGCCGAGGCGCTGGGGCATCTGCCCGGCCTTTCGGGTCCGCTGGCCGATCTGGTGGCGGGCGCGGCGGGGTGCAGCCCGTTCCTCAAGTCGCTCGTTGTGCAGGAAGGCGCGTGGTTTCTGGAGGCGGCCGAAGCCCCCGAGCCGGCGCTTGCGGCCCTTTACGAGGGGCTGCGCGAGACCGCGCCCGACACGCTGCCTGATGCCCTGCGCATGGCCAAGCGTCGCGTGGCGCTGCTGAGCGCGCTGGCCGATCTGGGCGGGGCCTGGACGCTCGAGCAGGTCACCGGCCATCTCACGGATTTCGCCGATCTGGCCTGCGATCTGGCGCTGCGCGCGGCGCTCCGGGCCGAGATCCGGCGCGGCAAATTGCCCGGCATGACCGAGGCGGACATTGCCACCGGCGCGGGCATGACCGTCTTTGCCATGGGCAAGATGGGCGCGCATGAGCTCAACTACAGCTCGGATATCGACCTGATCTGCCTTTTCGACGAAGAGCGCTTCGCGCGCGCGGAATTCCACGAGGCGCGCGCGAGCCTCGTGCGCGCCACCCGCCGCATGGCGGCGATGCTCAACGACCGCACCGCCGAGGGCTATGTGTTCCGCACCGATCTGCGCCTGCGCCCCGATTCGGGCGTGACGCCCGTCTGCATGGCCATGGCCGCCGCCGAGACCTATTACGAGAGCCTTGGCCGCACCTGGGAGCGCGCGGCCTGGATCAAGGCGCGGCCCTGCGCGGGCGATCTGGCGGCGGGCGCGCGCTTCATCGAGACGCTGAGGCCCTTCGTCTGGCGGCGGCATCTGGATTTCGCGGCGATCGAGGACGCGCATAACATGCGGCTGGCGATCCGAGAGCACAAGGGGCTGGGCGGCACGCTCACGCTCGAGGGGCACGACATGAAGCTGGGGCGCGGCGGCATCCGCGAGATCGAGTTCTTCACCCAGACCCGGCAGCTCATCGCCGGCGGGCGCGACCCCGATCTTCGGGTGCGCGGCACGGTCGAGGGGCTGGCCCGGCTGGCCGAGAAGGGCTGGGTGCCGCGCGACGCGGCAGAGGCGCTCACCGGCCATTACCGCTTTCACCGGGAGATCGAGCACCGGGTGCAGATGCTGCGCGACGCGCAGACCCATCTGCTGCCCGCCACGCCCGATGAGTTCGACCGCCTTGCCGCCTTCACCGGGCGCGAGACGCGGGACTTGCGCGCCGAGATCACCGAGCGGCTTCTGGCGGTGGATGCGCTGATCGAGGATTTCTTTCGCCAGGAGGCCGCCTGCGACGCGCCCGCGCCCGCGCCGCAGGCGGCGTTCGACGAGGAGGTGATCGCGCGCTGGCACGGCTATCCGGCGCTGCGCTCGGAGCGCGCGCAGCAGATCTTCAAGCGGCTGCGCCCCGAGATCCTGGCGCGCCTTGCCCGCGCGGCCAATCCGGCCGAGGCGCTGCTGGCCTTCGACGGCTTCCTGCGCGGGCTTCCGGCGGGGGTGCAGGTCTTCTCGCTCTTCGAGGCCAATCCGCAGCTCATCGACCTGCTGGTGGATATCGTGGGCACGGCGCCCGCGCTCGGGGCTTATCTCTCGCGCAATGCCGCGGTGTTCGACGCGGTGATCGCGGGGGATTTCTTTGCCCCCTGGCCGGGGCGGGCGGCGCTCGAGGCGGCGCTCACCGAGGTCATGCGCGCCGAAGCCGATTACGAGCGCGCGCTCGACGCGGCGCGGCGCTGGCACAAGGAATGGCATTTCCGGGTGGGGGTGCATCACCTGCGCGGGCTCTGCGATGCCGATGCGGCGGCGGCGCAGTATGCCGATCTTGCAGGCGCGGTGATCGGCGCGCTCTGGCCCGTGGTGATCGCGCAGTTCGGCGAAAAGCACGGGTTTCCCCCGGGGCGCGGCGCGGTGGTGCTCGGCATGGGCTCGCTCGGGGCGGAGCGGCTCAATGCCGGGTCCGATCTCGATCTCATCGTGATCTATGACGCCGAAGGGGCCGAAGGCTCGGACGGCCCCCGGCCGCTGGCACCCCGGCCCTATTACGCGCGCCTCACCCAGGCGATGATCACCGCGCTGACCGCGCCCATGGCCGAGGGGCGGCTTTACGAGGTGGACATGCGCCTGCGCCCCTCGGGCAACCAGGGGCCGGTGGCGACAAGCTGGCCTGCCTTCCAGAGCTATCAGCGCGAGGAGGCCTGGCTCTGGGAGCATCTGGCGCTCACGCGGGCGCGGGTGATCTGCGGGTCCGAGAGCCTTGGCCGCGATGTCGAGGCGTTTCGCAGGGATCTGCTGTCGGCCGGGCACGACCGCGCCGAGGTGATCGCCGCCGTGGCCGAAATGCGTGCCCGCGTGGCCGAGGCGAAGCCCCCCGAAGGCCCGTGGGACGTGAAGCTCGGGCCGGGGCGGCTGATGGAGCAGGAGCATGTCGCGCAGGCGGGCAACCTGCTGGCCGGGCAGGGCGCGCGCGACGTGCGGCGCGGTCTCGAGGGCGCTGTCGCATCCGGGTGGCTCGATGCCGCGGATGGCGCAGCACTGACGGAGGCCCACGGGCTTTGCTGGAAAGTGCATATGGTGGCCCGGCTTCTGGGGAGCGGCGTGCTTGACCCCGGTCGGATCGGCGAGGCGGGTGCGGCGTTCCTGCTTCGGGAGACCGGTGAGCAAAGCCTCGGGTCGCTGGAACGGCGTCTGGCAGGGGTGTGCGCCGCCGCGGCTGGGGCGATAGACCGGGCGCTTGCAGGGAAGGAGGGCTAGCCATGGCACGCGGCGAGGCGCATGACGCAAAGGGGCTCATCCGCGAGGCCTACCGGATCGAGGGGATCGGGCCGGGCGAATGCCGGTCGATCTTTCTCGACTGGGCGCTTTCGGCCCCGGAGGGGGCAGAGCTGCGCGCGGCGCTCGAGGCGCTTCTTGCCCGCCACGCGCCCGCGAACCCCGACCATCCGATGACCGCCGTGCTGCGCGAGGGGCTGGAACGGGCCGCCGTGCCGCGCCGCCGGGGCGGCTGGCGGGCGCGCCCGCGGGGCTGAGATGCCTTCCTGCCACGGGAATACACGCGATTTGTCGCAAATGTGCCCGATTCGGCGGGCAGCCTCGGGTGTGACACAGGGGCTACCCACGGAGAACGACATGCGGATCGTGAAACTCGGCACTGCCATGCTGCTTGCACTTGGCCTGGTCGCCTGCGCCAGCCCCGATACGGCCAGCCGCAATGCGTCCTTCCCGGCCCCGCAGGCCACGCCGGCCGCGCTTTCGCTCGACGTGCAGGCGGTCCGGGTGTCGGTGCCGCCATCGCTGAAGGTGTCGGAGGCGAACAGCTACTATCCGGGCGGCGATATCGTCTGGCGCGAGGACGGCCCCGGCGACCGGCACGCGCAGGTGCAGGCGATCCTCGAGAATGCCTTCGCGCGCGGCATTGACGGCCTGCCGCAAGGCTCGGTCCCGGTGGTGCTCGATGTCGAGCTGAGCCGCTTTCACGCGCTGAGCGAAAAGGCGCGCTATACCATTGGCGGCGTCCATGCGATCCAGTTCACCTATGTGCTGCGCGATCCCGCGACCGGCGCGGCGCTGACGGCTCCGAAATTCGTCAAGGCCGATTTCCGCGCCCTCGGCGGCCAGGCGGCGATCGAGGCGGAGCGCAACGGGATCACACAGAAGCGGCGCATCACCGAGCATCTGGGGGATGTCATCCGCCAGGAACTGGGCGATGCGAACGGCTATCACGCGCGCTCCCTCGGGGTGCTCGGCGCGATAAACCAGATCTGATCGCGCGCCCCGCTTGCGCCCGAAGGGGGGAGCGCGCAAACCGGGCCGCCGCTCGTGGCTCATCTGGACGACCTGACGCCGCGCTGACGCTGGCGGGGCTGGGACCGGATGCTCCGACCCGAGCGGGCCCTGGACATCGCGGGCGATCTTCCCCGCTTGGGCACAAGGCCGCGCGATCAGGACTCGCCGCGCACCCCCCGGATCCAGGCGGTGATCGCGGCGCGGGCCTCATCCGGCATGGGAAAGGCATTGGGCGGCGGCATGGCGCGGCTCAGCCCGGCCTGAAGGTAGATCTGCGTGGCATGGCGGGCCACGTCCGCCTCCGTCTCGAGATAGACGGCTTTCGCGGCCTGCCAGATCCCCTCCCAGGCGGGAGTGCGCGCATGGCACATGGAACAATTGCCGATCACCGCGAGATAGGCGTCCTCGAAACCCGGAGCCTCGACATGGCGCCGGTCCTGCGGGCTCAGCGCGCGCGCCTCCGCCGCCTCCAGGCTTCCGGTGCCGGAGAAGGTCGAGAGCCAGGCGATCAGCACCATGATCAGCACGGTCACGGCCCAGGTCCAGTGCGGCCCCGCGCCGGTGCGGTGCAGGGTGTTGAAATAGTGCCGGATCGTGACCCCGGTGAGAAAGATCAGCGCGGCGATGATCCAGGCATGTTCGGTGGCGAAGGCCAGCGGATAGTGGTTCGACAGCATCGGGAACACGACCGGCAGGGTCAGATAGTTGTTATGGGTCGAGCGCAGCTTGGCGATCCGGCCGTATCTCGCGTCCGGCACCCGCCCCGGCTTGAGATCGGCCACGACGATGCGTTGATTGGGCATGATCTGGAAGAACACGTTGGCGGTCATGATCGTCGCGGTGAAGGCCCCCAGGTGCAGCCGCGACAAGCGGCCCGGCGTCATCGCCGCCTTCGTGGTGGCCGAGGTGATGGCCGCGCTGGCCTGCGGCCGCGTCGAAACCGCCCCGCGGGAGGCGGGAAGGACGCCCCGGCCGGGGCCCTTGAATGACCGGGAGGGGAAATCGGCCTGACACCCGTCAGGCCGGGCCGGTCCAGTCCAGAGGAGGAGCGCGTCATGGACGCAGGGAGCTATCACTACAGACTGCTCACGCGCGGCGATTTCAGCGCCTTCTGGGCGCTGTTCACGGACAACCTCGTCAACCTGCTGATCCTGTCGGGGGTCTGCCGGTTCGTGTTCCAGATGCCCGAGGAGATCGTCTTCGGGCGGATCGTGCCGGGGGCGGCGGTGGCCATCCTGGCCGGGGTGGTGGTCCATGCCTGGCTGGCCCGGCACACCGCCGGGTGCCGGGGCCGCGAGAGATATACGCAGAAGTTGGTGACGCCTGATCAGGCGGCAGCTTGAAGTTGGCGGAGGCCGTCGCGGAACTCAACCCCTTGGATGATCTCGGGCAGGCG
>PBIL01000023.1 GCA_002720475.1 Roseovarius sp. | reverse complement strand
CTGTATCACCGGCGCGCCCCGCCAAACCTGCCTCCGATCATAACCGCAAAACCATAAGGCCCCGCTGACCAACAACACCAAAGCGCCGCCGGTGAGGGGGTATTTAGAGTCGCCGCGCGCGCCCCGCAACCCCTTTTTTCGACTTTCGTCACTTTTTCTTCATGGAGGCGAATTTTCACGGAAAATCAATGTTTTGACGAAAGAATGGCGTCGCACGAGGTGCCATGCGCGTAACAATCTTGCGCCCTTCGCGCCGCATCCGCCTGGCACCCGTGCCTGCCCACAGGGTTATCCACAGACGCGCCGCACCTCACGCCCGACTCATGCGCGCAAGACCGGGCCAGCGCAGCGCCAGAAGCCCGAGGATCGCCGCCAGATAGGCCAGCGGCTCGATCTGGAATCCCTTGGCGAGCCAGAGGAAATGCAGCGCCCCCAGAACGGCCACCGCATAGGTGAGCCGGTGCAGCACGCGCCATCGCGGACCCAGCCGGCGCACCGACCGGTCGTTCGAGGTGAGCGCCAGAGGGATCATCAGGACGAAGGCCGTCATGCCCACCGTCACATGGGGCCGCCTGACGATCTCGGTCCAGATGCGCGCCGCGTCCCGCACGTCCAGAAACAGCCAGACCGCCAGGTGCAGGCCGACATAGCAGAAGGCCAGCAGGCCGATGGCGCGGCGAAACCGCAGCAGGTTCACGCCCAGGTAGCGGCGCAGCGGCGTGAGGCAGAGCCCGAGGACCAGCAGTTGCAGCGCGATCTCGCCCAGCTCGCGCTCCAGCGCCTTGATCGGCTCGGGGCCGAGGCCCCCGGTCGCCCCCTGCCAGACCAGCCAGGGCGCCATCCAGCCGAAACCGAGCCAGACCGCCCAGACTGGAACCCGGCGCGCCAGCGTGTTGATGGGGTCGCGCAGGGTCAATGGAATTTCGTCAGATCCATGCCCGCGTAGAGGCCCGCCACCTCCTCGGCGTAGCCGTTGAACATCAGCGTCGGGATGCGAGCCGAGAACAGCCCGCCGCCGATGCGCCGCTCGGTGGCCTGGCTCCAGCGCGGATGATCCACCTCGGGGTTGACGTTGGAATAGAAGCCGTATTCGCGCGGATTGGCCTTGTTCCAGCTGGTCGGCGGCTGCGTGTCGGTCAGCGTGATGCGCACCACGGACTTGATCGACTTGAAGCCGTATTTCCAGGGGACCACAAGGCGCAGCGGCGCGCCGTTCTGGTTCGGGATGTCGCGCCCGTAGATGCCGGTGGCCATGATCGTGAGCGGGTGCATCGCCTCGTCGAGCCGCAGCCCCTCCACATAGGGCCAGTCGAGCACCGGGTAGCGCACGCCGGGCATCTCCTCGGGGCGCAGCACCGTCTCGAAGGCCACGTATTTCGCGCCCGGCTGCACTCCCGCCATGTTCAGCAGATCGGCCAGTTCGAACCCGTTCCACGGCACCACCATCGACCACGCCTCGACGCAGCGGAAACGGTAGAGCCGTTCCTCGACGGTCATCTTCGCCATGATGTCGGCGAAATCGTAGTCGCCGGGCCGGTCCACAAGACCGTCGATGCGCACCGTCCAGGGCGTGGTGCTCAGGAGCCGCGCGTTGCGCGCCGGGTCGCCCTTGTCGGTGCCGAACTCGTAGTAGTTGTTGTAGGTGGTGATATCTTCCCAGCTGTTGGGTTCGAGCGTTTCGGCCCGTGCCGCACCGGTGCCCACGAGGCCCAGCCCCGCCGCACCCGCAAGCAGCGCACGACGGTTGAGCCAGACCGGCTCCGGGGTCACGTCCCGCGCGCTCAGATCATTCTTCCAACGATTTGCCATTCTCGAACCTCCCGGCCACATGGGGGCATATAGGCACAGTCACGCGCCGCGCCAGCCGAAGGTTTCAGGGCATCGATCACAAACCCGCGTCCGGGTTGTAACTCGGCCGGATCTTGTTGAACGCGATCGAGGTGCCGTCCGCCTGCACCAGCCGCACATGCCGCCGCCGCATCAGACGCGGCTCGGCCACGCCAACAGAATGGGCGATGGTCTCCACTTCCTTGATGATCGAACGGGCGTAGTTGGCGACCTTCATGTATTTGTCCTCCACCACCAGACCGCGCTGCAGGTGCGGGTCATGGGTGGTGATCCCCGTGGGACAGGTGTTGCGGTTGCACTTGAGCGCCTGGATACAGCCCAGCGCGAACATGAAGCCGCGCGCGGAGGTGACGAAATCCGCCCCCGCGCAGATCGCCCAGGCCACGTCGCCGGGATTGATCAGCTTGCCGCTGGCGATCATGCGGATGCGGTCCTTGAGGCCGTGCCGGTCGCGCAGGTCGACAATACGTGGCAGCGCGTCGCGCAAGGGCATCCCCACCAGATCCATGAGCGGCATCGGCGCGGCCCCCGTGCCTCCCTCGCCGCCGTCGATGGTAATGAAATCGGGCGCGCAGTCGGGCCCGCGCGCGACGATCCGCTCGAAGAAAGGCTCCCAAGCCTCGGACGAGCCGATCACCGTCTTGAATCCCACGGGCCGCCCCGTCACCGCGCGGATCCGGCAGATCATGTCGAGAAGGTCCTCGAAATCGTCCACCTCCGCGTGGCGGTTGGGCGAGATGCTGTCCTCTCCCTCGGGGATCCCGCGAATCCGCGCGACCTCGGCATCGACCTTGGCACCGGGCAGGATCCCGCCCTTGCCGGGCTTGGCCCCTTGCGCCAGCTTGATCTCGAACATCTTGACGCAGGGATGGTCCGACACCTCGCGCAGCTTGTCGTCCGAGAGCCGCCCGTCGGCGTCGCGCACCCCGTATTTCGCCGTGCCGATCTGATAGACCAGATCGCAATTGCCCGTGAGGTGATAGGGGCTCAGCCCCCCCTCGCCGGTATTGAGCCAGATGCCCGCCTGCGCCGCCCCCCGGCTCAGCGCCTCGACGGCCGGGCGCGAGATCGCGCCATAGCTCATGGCCGAGATGTTGAAGATCGATTTCGCCTTGTAGGGGATCGCCGCTCCCGGCCCGATCTCCATGGGCGCGGTCTGGGCAAACTGGTCGTCGAGCGGCGGAAAGATCGCCGGCACGAAGATCGGCGTGCCCGGCACGCCCAGATTGCGGGTCGAGCCGAAGGCTATCGTGTTGCCCTTGCCCCGCGTGGCGTGCCGCACCCAGTCGCGCTGCGCGCGGTTGAACGGCATCTCCTCACGGTCCATGGCAAAGAAATACTGGCGAAAGAACTCGCCCAGCTTGGTGAACAGATTGCGGAACCGTCCGATCACCGGATAGTTGCGCCGGATCGCGTCACCGGTCTGCATCCGGTCGATCACGTAAAACAGCAGCACGGTCAGCACCACCGCCCCGAGGACCAGCACGAAAACCAGCGCCAGAACCTCGAGGATCTGCGTCACATACCCCATCTTCCCTCTCCGAATGACCGCCCCGTTCCGGCCCCGCGCGCGGGCCTGTCGGGGCGAAGCCTGCGCCTTTCGCCGCAACCGGGCAAGCCGGAATCGCCCCGCCCCGCCGCTTTCGCGCCCTCCGCCAGCGCATCTTCTCCGTGCCGCGCGGCGCGCTCGGAACGCCTTTGAAACAGGGGCGGACATTCGCCCGGTCACAAAATCGTGACTGGATGTTTCAAGCGCGCGCGGCTTAGCCGCACCGCCATCCCTGTCAAGCGGGATCGGCGGAAATCCCCGCTGAACCGCCCCGCTTCGGGCCGCGTATCTGTCTGGACGATACCGATCACGGTGTCGTGACAACGGTCAACCAAGGAGACACTTCCATGCTTCGCAGAACCTGCCTCGCTCTTACTGCCGCCATCCTCACGGTCGGTCCCGCCCTGGCCGACGGGCACGGCATGAAGAAGGACATCGTGGATATTGCCGCAGGCAATGACAGCTTCTCGACCCTCGTCGCCGCCGTGCAGGCAGCAGACCTTGTCGAGACGCTCAAGGGCGACGGCCCCTTCACTGTCTTCGCCCCCACCAACGAGGCCTTCGCCGCCCTGCCCGCGGGCACGGTGGAAAACCTCCTCAAGCCCGAGAACAAGGACCAGCTCACCGCGATCCTCACCTATCACGTGGTGCCGGGCAAGGTGATGTCGGGCGATCTCTCGGACGGCATGATGGCCGAGACCGTTCAGGGCGGCAAGGTCACCATCGGCACGTCGGGCGGCGTCACGGTGGACGGTGCCAACGTTGTGCAGGCCGATGTCGAGGCTTCGAACGGTGTGATCCACGTCATCGACGCCGTGATCCTGCCGAAATAAGCCTCCCCGGGCTTCACGATGCGGGGCGGTTCCTCGGGGCCGCCCCCTCCCGTCAGACCCCAGCCTCGATCATCGCGCGCGCCAGCACCGGCACGCTCGATGCATTGAGCCCCGCGATGTTGATGCGGCTGTCGCCCACCATGTAGATACCGTGTTGCTCGCGCATCCGCGCCACCTGCTCGGGGCTCGCGCCAAGCAGCGAGAACATGCCCCGATGCTGCGCGATGAAACCGAACCGGTCAGAACCCGAGAGCCGCTGCAACTCCGCCGCCATCTGCTCGCGCAGCTTCAGCATGCCCAGGCGCAACTCCTCCAGCTCCGCCTGCCAGTCCGCGCGCAGGGCCTCGTCGCCCAGCACCATGCTCACCAGCCGCGCCCCGTGATCGGGCGGAAAGGAATAGTTCTGCCGGTTGAGATAGGCGAGGTTGCCCTGCGTGACCTTGTGCAGCCCGCGCTCCTGCGCCACCGCCATCAGGATGCCGGTGCGCTCCCGGTAGATGCCGAAATTCTTCGAACAGCTCGCGGCAATCAGAACCTCGGGGCAATTGGCCGCGACGAAGCGCACCGCCGCCGCATCCGCCTCCAGCCCGTCGCCGAAGCCCTGATAGGCAATGTCGATCATCGGCAGCGCGCCGCGCGCGTTCAGATGATCCACCACCGCGCGCCATTCCGTGAGGTTGAGATTGGCCCCCGTCGGATTGTGACAGCAGCCATGCAAGAGCACCACGTCGCCCGCGCGCAGCCCCTCCAGATCGACCATCATGCCGGCGAAATCCACAGCACAGGTGGCTGTATCGAAATAGCGGTAGGGCACCACCTCCATCCCCATATGGGCAAGGATGCTCAGATGATTGGGCCAGGTCGGGTCCGACACGAAGACGCGCGCGCCCGGAGCGGCCATCTTCACCAGATCGAACCCCTGCCGCACCGCGCCGGTGCCGCCCGGCGTGGCGATCGCCGCGACCTGCCCGCGCGCCACAGCTTCGCCGAGAACCAGCCCGATCATCGCGTCGAGAAAGGCCGGATCGCCCGCCAGCGCGGTATAGGCTTTCGTCGTCTCCTCTTCCCAGAGCCGCTTCTCGGCGGCCTTGACCGCGCGCATGATCGGGGTCACGCCCTCTGGCGTCTTGTAGACACCGACGCCGAGGTCGATCTTGGTCTCGCGCGGGTCCTCGCGATAGGCCTGGGCCAATGCGATGATCTTGTCCGCCGGTTTTTCCTTGAGTTGTTCGAACATCATGCCTCTCCCGTGGCGACGGGCAGCGTCGGGAACGCGCCCCATTCGGTCCATGACCCGTCATAAAGCGCGTGATCGGTCTTGCCGATCCGCTCCAACGCCAGGTTGATGACCGCCGCCGTGATCCCCGAGCCGCAGGTGGTGATCGCGGGCTTGGCAAGGTCCACCCCGGCCGCGTCGAAGACCGCGCGCAGCTCCTCGGGGGATTTCATCGTCCCCTCCGGCGTGAGAAGATCCGTGTAGGGCACGTTCTTCGATCCCGGGATATGGCCCGAGCGCAGGCCGGGGCGCGGCTCGGGCTCCTCGCCGCGAAACCGCCCGGCCGAGCGCGCATCGAGGATCTCGTGATCGCCGAGCTTCGCCGCCGCCGATACCTGCGTCACGTCGCGCACCATGTGGTTCTGCCGCCGCACGGTCATGTGCCTGTCGCGCACGATGGGGGGCAGATCATCGGTCTCGCGTCCCTCGGCCTGCCATTTCGGAAAGCCGCCGTCGAGCACGGCCACGTTCTCCTGCCCCATCAGCCGGAAAAGCCACCATACCCGCGCCGCCGAGAAAAGCCCGTGCGTGTCGTAGACCACCACCTGATGCCCGTCGCCCACGCCCATGGCGCGCAGGCGCGACATGAATTTCTCGACCGGCGGCACCATGTGCGGCAGGGCCGAGCGCGCGTCGCTGATCTCCTCGATGTCGAAGAACCGCGCGCCGGGGATATGTGCGGCCGCGTATTCGGCCCGCGCGTCGCGCCCCGTGCCGGGCAGAAAGGTGGTGCCATCGAGAACCCGCAGATCGGGATCCTTCAGATGGGCGGCCAGCCAGTCGGTCGAGACAAGCGTCTTGGGATCGTCGGTCATCGGAACCCCCGCAGAATGAACCTGCGCCTGCCTACAATCGGCGCGGCCAAAGGGCAAGTCCGCGCGGGGCCGCCCCCGCCCCGTCCGGCCGTCACGGCAAGCTGCCCGAGGCATGCGTGCCCGGCACCGGCGCGATCAAGCCTGCCTTGCGCAGCCGCGCTGCCGCGCCGGAGGGGTGCCGCGGGGCACGGGATGGAAAGGGATGGAGGCGAGTGCCGGAATCGAACCGGCCTTCACGGATTTGCAATCCGGTGCGTAACCACTCCGCCAACTCGCCCCGGGTGGTGGGTTCCGATACCGCATCGCGCGGGGCTGTGCAAGCGGGTCGGGCGGGGCCGGGGCGCAAGCGGCCCCGGCCCCGCGCCCCTACTCGGCCGCGTCGGCATAATCCTCGAGCGGCGGACAGGTGCAGACCAGATGCCGGTCGCCATAGGCGTTGTCCACCCTGTTCACCGGCGGCCAGTACTTGTCCACCCGGAAGGCACCGGGGGGAAAGCAGCCCTGCTCGCGGCTGTAGGGGCGGTCCCACTCCTTGACGAGATCCTCCATCGTGTGGGGCGCGTTCCTGAGCGGGTTGTTCTCGGGGTCCATGCGGCCCTCCTCGATGGCGCGGATCTCCTCGCGGATCGCCAGCATCGCGTCGCAGAAACGGTCGAGCTCGGCCTTGGTCTCGCTCTCGGTGGGCTCCACCATCAGCGTGCCGGCCACCGGCCAGCTCATCGTCGGCGCGTGAAAGCCGCAATCCATCAGCCGCTTGGCGATGTCATCGACGGTGATGCCCGCGCTCTCGGCGAAGGGGCGCACGTCGAGGATGCATTCATGCGCGACGCGGCCGTTCCGGCCCTTGTAGAGAACGTCATAGGCCCCCTCGAGCCGCTTGGCGATGTAATTGGCGTTGAGGATCGCCACCCGCGTCGCCTGCGTGAGCCCCGCGCCCCCCATCATCAGGCAATAGGCCCAGGAAATCGGCAGGATCGAGGGCGAGCCATAGGGTGCCGCGCTGACCGGTCCCTCCTGCCCGCCGGTCTCGGGATGGCCGGGAAGGAACGGCACGAGATGCGGCTTGACGCCGATCGGTCCCATGCCCGGGCCGCCGCCGCCATGGGGAATGCAGAAGGTCTTGTGCAGGTTGAGATGGCTCACGTCGCCGCCCAGATCGCCGGGGCGCGACAGGCCCACCATGGCGTTCATGTTGGCACCGTCGATATAGACCTGGCCGCCATGCCTGTGCGTGATCTCGCAGACCTCGCGCACCGTCTCCTCGAAGACGCCATGGGTCGAGGGATAGGTGATCATGCAACCCGCGAGGTTCTCGGCGTGCTTCTCTGCCTTGGCGCGAAAGTCCTCGAGGTCGATATCGCCGTTCCCGGCGGAGTTGACCACCACAACATCCCAGCCGACCATATGCGCGCTGGCCGGGTTGGTGCCATGGGCGCTGACCGGGATGAGACAGACCTTGCGGTGCCCCTCGCCGCGCGACCGGTGCCATGCGGCGATGGTCAGAAGCCCCGCATATTCGCCCTGCGCACCGGAATTGGGCTGCATGGAGATGGCGGCATAGCCGGTGATCTCGCACAGCTTTGCCGAGAGGTCGTCGATCATCTCCTTGTAGCCAAGCGCCTGATCCGCCGGAACAAACGGATGCAGGAGCGAAAACTCGCGCCAGCTCACCGGCATCATCTCGGCGGCCGAGTTGAGCTTCATCGTGCAACTGCCCAGCGGGATCATCGCCCGGTCCAGTGCCAGGTCGCGGTCGGCCAGGCGGCGCATGTAGCGCATCATCTCGGTTTCGGCGCGGTTCATGTGAAAGATCGGATGGGTGAGATAGTCGCTTTCCCGCAAGAGCGCCTCGGGCAGGCGGTATTCCGGGGTGAGGTCGCTGTCCTCCATGACGATGCCGAAGGCGCGCCAGACCGCCTCTATCGTCCGGGTGCGTGTGCGCTCGTCCAGCGTGATGCCGATGCGCGTCTCGCCCACGCGGCGCAGGTTCACCCCCTCGCGCACCGCCGATTGCAGCACGCCGCGCTGCAACAGGCCCACATCCACGGTGATCGTGTCGAAGAAGGCCCCCGGCTCGACATGAAAGCCCGCCGCCTCCAGCCCGCGCGCGAGCCGCACCGTCTTGCGGTGGATGCGCTGCGCGATGGCGCGCAGCCCCTCGGGGCCGTGAAACACCGCATACATCGAGGCCATGACGGCCAGGAGCGCCTGCGCGGTGCAGACATTCGAGGTGGCCTTTTCGCGGCGGATATGCTGTTCGCGGGTTTGCAGGCTCAGGCGATAGGCACGGTTGCCGTGACTGTCCACGCTGACCCCCACGATCCGCCCCGGCATGGCCCGCTTCATGGCGTCGCGGCAGGCCATATAGGCCGCGTGCGGCCCGCCATAGCCCATCGGCACGCCGAATCGCTGGGTGGAGCCCACGGCGATATCCACCCCCATCGCGCCCGGCTCCTTCAGAAGCGTGAGCGCGAGCGGATCGGCAATGACGATGCCGATGGCCCTGGCCGCGTGCAGCGCCTCCATCTCGGCGGTGAAATCGCGCAGGTGGCCATGGGTGCCCGGATACTGGAAGATCGCACCGAAGACCTTCTCGGCCTCCAGCTCCTCGGGCGCGCCCACGATCACCTCGATGTCGAGAGGCGCGGCGCGGGTCCGCATCACGGCGATGTTCTGCGGGTGGCAGTTCTCGTCGACGAAGAAGGCGCGCGCCTTCGACTTGGCCACGCGCTGCGCCATGGTCATGGCTTCCGCCGCCGCGGTCGCCTCGTCGAGAAGCGAGGCATTGGCGATCTCGAGCCCGGTCAGATCGCTGACCATGGTCTGGAAATTCAGCAGCGCCTCGAGCCGTCCCTGGCTGATTTCCGGCTGATAGGGGGTATAGGCGGTGTACCAGGCCGGGTTCTCGAAGATGTTGCGCTGGATCGCGGGCGGCGTGACGGTGCCGTGATAGCCCTGCCCGATCAGAGAGGTCAGCACCTTGTTCTTCGACGCCACCACCCGCATGTGGTGCAGGAGTTCGCGTTCCGATTTGGGCTTGCCGAAATCGAGCGGGCGCTCCTGCCGGATGGAGCGCGGCACCGTCTCGTCGATGAGCTGATCGAGGCTGTCGACTCCGAGCACCTCGAACATGGCCGCCATCTCGGCGGGCGAGGGGCCGATATGGCGCCGGTTGGCGAAATCATAGGGCAGATAGTCGGTGGCCTTGAACGGCATCGCACTCTCCATAACGCAGCGCCGGGGCGCACCCGGCTTCATCTGTCCGGCAACGCGCCCGCCGGAGGCGTGTTCCGGCGGGGTCCGGGCCTAGCCGATGAGGGCCTTGTAGGCGGCCTCGTCCAGGTAGTCGTCCATCTGGCTCATGTCCTCGGGCTTGATCTTGAAGAACCAGGCATCGCCCATCGGGTCCTCGTTGACCTTGCCGGGCTCGTCGGCCAGCGCCTCGTTGACCTCGACGATCTCGCCGTCGAGCGGGGCGAGGATGTCGGACGCGGCCTTGACGCTCTCGATCACCACGATCTCGTCATCCTTGGTGACGCTGGTGCCCACCTCGGGCAGATCGACGAAGACCACGTCGCCCAGTTGTTCGGCGGCGTGTTCGGTGATGCCGACGACGACCAGATCGCCCTCGACGCGCAGCCATTCGTGTTCTTCGGTGAATTTCATCGCTGTAGGCTCCCTGATGATCAGCGTTTGAAACGGGCGGGGACGAAGGGCAGCGGCGTGACCGTGGCCGCAAGCCGCTTGCCGCGCACCTCCCCGTAAAGCGTGGTGCCCCCGGCGGAAAGGGCGCGGGGCACGTAGCCCATGGAGACCGGCCCCTCGACGCTGGGGCCGAACCCGCCCGAGGTGACATGGCCCACGGCCTCTCCCCCCTCCGCCGTGGCGAAAAGGGGCGTGCCCTCGCGCATCGGCGCGCGGCCCTCCGGGCGAAGGCCCACGCGGGCGCGCGGCGCGCCATCGGCCAGTTCGGCCAGGATCCGCTCGGCCCCCGGAAAGCCGCCCGCGCGCGCGCCGCCTGCGCGGCGCACCTTGCCGATGGCCCAGGCAAGCCCGGCCTCGACCGGCGTGGTCGTGGTGTCGATGTCGTGGCCATAGAGGCACAGCCCCGCCTCGAGCCGCAGGCTGTCGCGCGCGCCAAGCCCGATGGGGGCCACGTCCTCATGCGCCAGAAGCGCGCGGGCGAGCGGCTCGGCCTGATCGTCCGGCACGGAGATCTCGTAGCCGTCCTCGCCGGTATAGCCCGAGCGCGAGATCCACAGCTCGCCGAACTCCGACGGGAAAAGGCCGACATCCATGAAGCGCATCCGCGCCACGCCCGGCACCAGGGCCTCCAATACCCCTTCCGCGGCGGGGCCCTGAAGCGCCATGAGCGCGCGGTCCGCGATCTCCTCGACCTCGACCCCCTCGAGGGCAGCGCGCATATGGGCAAGATCGGCCGCCTTGCAGGCGGCGTTGACCACGACGAAGAGGTGATCGCCCCGGTTGGCGAGCATCAGGTCGTCGAGGATCCCGCCTGCCGCATCGGTGAAGAAACCGTAGCGTTGCCGCCCCTCGCCGAGACCCAGCAGATCGACCGGCACCAGCCCCTCCATCGCGGCGGCAACCGCCGCGCAGCCGCCCGGCGCGCGCAGGATCGCCTGGCCCATGTGGCTCACATCGAAGAGCCCCGCGCGGGCGCGGCAATGCAGGTGTTCCCTGAGCACCCCCATGGGGAACTGCACCGGCATGTCATAGCCCGCGAAGGGCACCATCCTGGCACCGAGCGCGCGGTGCAGCGCGTTGAGCGGTGTGACGTTCAGATCGGCCAAGGATCACTCCTCCAGTCCTGCGCCGGGTGGGTGAAGGATCGCACCGGCACCGATTTCACACAAGGCCGCGCAAGGCCCGCGCCACGATGCCCCCTCTGTCCTTTTGCCTGAGATCGCTATCCCGTCGGCGCCCCGCGGGCGGGGTCTCTCCAGAGTGTCTTGACCGGCAGGTCCTTGCGCCTGAGAGTTTCCGGGGCGGTTGCTCCTTCGGCACCGGCACGCGGCCGGTTCTCCCTGTCCGATTGCGGTGGACGCTAGTATGCCGCGCGTCCGCGATCAAGCCCGTTTGAGACAGGGCGGCGCGGAAAAGATGTCGAGCAGGGTCTCGTTCCCGCAGACCAGCGCATCGAGCGTCACCTTGTCGAGTCGGAGATAGAACGCCTCCACCGCGTCCGAAAGGGCCGCGCGCAACCGGCAGCCGGCCTTGAGCGGGCAGGTATTGTCCACATCCGCAAAACATTCCGCAACGGGCACGTTCTCTTCCAGCTTGCGAAACACCTCGCCCACCGAGATCTCGGCCATCGGGCGGCCCAGCGTGACGCCCCCCGTGCGCCCGCGCTGCGTACGCAGAAAGCCCAGCTGTCCCAGCCGGTTGATGATCTGCGCCAGATGGCTCTCGGAGGTGTTGCATCGCTCGGCGATCTCGGTCTTGGTCACCAGACGGTCGGGATTGACCGCGCAGAACATGAGCAGCCGGATGGCGATATTGGTTCTCTTGGTGATCCGCATGGGCCGGACTCTCGCTTGAAACCCTGTGATTTTGGACCGATGCTGCGCGCGGGCCTTGATGCAGGTCAAGTGAGGGCAAAAACCTTGACACAGGATGCATGTTTCTTCGGCTACGGCAGCCTCGTGAACCGGGCCACGCATGATTTCGCGGGCGCGGTGCCCGCGCAGCTGACCGGCTGGCGGCGCGTCTGGCGGCATACCACGCTGCGCCCGGTCGCCTATCTCACCGTGGTGCCGGACCCGGAGGCCGAGATCGACGGGCTGATCGCGCCGGTGCCGGGGGCGCACTGGCCCGCGCTCGACGCGCGCGAGGCAGCCTATATGCGCGCGCCCGTCGCCCACCAGGTGCGTCACCCCCTGCCCCACCGGCCCGAAATCGCGGTCTACACCATCCCCGAGGGCCATCACGGCGCGCCCAGCACGGCGCATCCGATCCTGCTGAGCTATATCGACGTGGTTGTGCAGGGCTATCTGCGCGAGTTCGGCGAGGCGGGGGTTGCGCGCTTCTTCACCACCACCCACGGCTGGGACGCGCCCATCCTCGACGACCGTGCCGCGCCGCACTATCCGCGCCACCAGCCGGTGAGCGAGACAGAACGCGCGCTCACCGATGCGCATCTTGCGCGGATCGGGGCCAGCCGCATTCGTCTGGGCGCGCAATGACCCCGCGCTTCCTGTCGCGCTGGAGCCTCTGGATCCTGCGGCTCACGCGCAGGCTCTGGCTGCGGGTCACGCTCTTTGCCCTGCTGGCGGTGGGGACGGCGGCGCTGGCGATCCTCGTGGAGGGTCTGCTGCCCGAGGCGCTCAGCCGCCGCGTGACCGAGGCGGCGGTGCTGCCGATCCTGACCATCCTCGCCTCCGGGATGCTCGCGGTCAGCACCTTCTCGCTCAACGTGATGGTGACCGCGCATAACGCGGCGGCCGGACAGACCACGCCGCGCGTGCACCGGGTGCTTCTGGCCGATACCACGACGCATACGGTTCTGGCCACCTTCATCGGGGCCTTCGTCTATGCGCTGTCGGCGATCATCCTCTTCAAGGCCGGGGCCTATCCGGCGGGGGCGGCAGTGATCGTGCTGGCCATCACGGTGGCGGTGGTGGTGCTGGTGGTGCTCGCGCTCTTGCGCTGGATCCACCACCTGAGCGATCTGGGCAGCCTCGATGCGACGCTTGCAACCATCGAGGCGGCGACCCGGCCCTGCCTGATGCGGGCGCGCCATCTGCCCGCGCTCGGGGCCGAGGTGCTCGGCCCCGACACGGTGTTGCCCGACGCGGCGCGCGCGATCCCCGCGCCCGCCACGGGCCATGTGCAGGTGATCGACATGCCGGGGCTGCACGCGCTCTGCAAGGAGACCGGCACACGGCTCTACCTCTACGCCCGCCCCGGCGATTACGTGGTCGAGGGCAAGACGATCGGCCATGCCGCCGGGCCGCGGGACGTGTCGCCCGAGGCCATAGCGCGCCGCCTCACCATCAGCGCGCATCGCAGCTTCGATCAGGACGCGGGCTATGGGCTGCTCGTGCTGTCGGAGACCGCCGCGCGCGCGCTCTCGCCGGGGATCAACGATCCGGGCACGGCCATCGGGGTGATCGAGCGGCTGGAGCGTCTGCTTCTCGACTGGGCGCGCGCACAGCCCAGGGAGGCGGCCCCGCTCTTCGCGGGCGTGTTCCTGCCGGATACCTCACGGGAGGCGCTGATCGAGAATGCCTTTGCCCAGGCGGCACGCGACGGGGCGGGGCAGATCGAGGTGGCCGAGCGGCTGCGCGCGGCGCTTCTGCGGCTGTCCGATGTCCCTGATCCCGCACTGGCCGCGGCGGCGCGCGGGATGGCCGCCCGCGCGCTCGATCACGCCGAGGCGGCGCTCTCGCTGGAAAGCGAGCGCGCGCGCCTGCGCGCCACCGGTAACGGCATCAGCTTCCTGTCCTGACGCGCTGAAGCAGCGGCAGCAGATGCGCCATCTCCGGCCCGGTGTCGCGGCCGGTGAGCGCGCGGCGCAGCGGCCGGAAGAGCGCGCGGCCCTTGCGCCCGGTCACGGCCCTGACCTCGGCGGTCCATTCGTCCCAGGTCGCCTCGCTCCAGGGGCCCTCGGGCAGCATCTGCAGCGCGGTGGCGACGAATTCCTCATCCTCCGGGTCGATCACCGCCGTTGCCCCTTCCAGCACGATCTCGGCCCAGTCCTTCAGCTCGTGGAGCGTGGTGATGTTGTGCGAGATGACCGCCCAGAACCGCTCGGCCATATGCGCGGGGATGCCGTGCGCGGCGATGGTGTCGGCCACCTCCGCGTAGGGTTTCGCGGCAAGCACGCGCGCGGTCAGCGGAAAGAGGTCGTTCTCGTCGAACTTCGTCGGCGCCGACCCGAAGCGTTCGATGTCGAACCCCTCGATCAATTCGGCCATGTCGGTGCGCAACTCCACCGGGTCGCTCGATCCGAGCCGCGCCATCAGGCTCAGAAGCGCCATCGGCTCCACCCCCCGCGCGCGCAGGTCCCGCAGGCTCAACGTGCCGAGCCGTTTGGACAGCGCCTCGCCCTGCGGCCCGGTGAGCAGCGAGTGATGGGCGAATTTCGGGGCCGTGCCGCCCAGCGCCTCGATGATCTGGATCTGCGTGGCGGTGTTGGTGACGTGATCGGAGCCGCGCACGATGTCCGTCACGCCCATCTCGATGTCGTCCACCACCGAGGCGAAGGTATAGAGCACCTGCCCGTCGGCGCGGATGAGCACCGGGTCCGACACGCTGGCGGCGTCGATCGAGATGGGCCCGAGGATGCCGTCGGTCCATTCGATGCGCTGGTGATCGAGCAGGAAGCGCCAGACACCCGCGCCCCGCTCGGCCCGGAGCGCGGCCTTTTCCGCCTCCGAAAGCTTCAGCGCGGCGCGGTCATAGACCGGCGGGCGGCCCATGTTGAGCTGTTTCTTGCGCTTGAGATCAAGCTCCGTCGGCGTCTCGAAAGCCTCGTAGAGCCGCCCCGATGCGCGCAGCCGCCCGGCGGCCTCGGCATAGCGGTCAAGACGCAGGGACTGCCGCTCGATCCGGTCCCAGTGCAGGCCGAGCCAGTCCAGATCCTCCTTGATCGCATCGACATATTCTTCCTTCGACCGCTCGGGATCGGTATCGTCGATACGCAGGATGAAGCAGCCCCCCGCCTTGGCCGCGATGAGGTAATTCATCAACGCGGTGCGCAGGTTGCCCACATGGATATGGCCGGTAGGCGACGGGGCGAAGCGGGTGGTGGTCATGGGTGACTCCTGACAATGGCCGGGGCTTTGTCACAGGCGCGGGCGTTTGTCCAGAATGGCCGGGATCAGGGCCAGCGGCGATGCAGGTCGTCGATGACATAGGTATGGGCGTGCGGCCCGTGGCCGTGGGTGCGCAGATGCGGGTGATCGGGCGGCAGGTCGGGATGGTCGTGCGGCGGGGCCTCAACCTGCCCCGCGGGCCAGAGGTTGCGCGCAAGCAGAAGGCCCAGCGCCGCGACCAGCCCCGCAAGCAGCAGCGCGGGCCCCATGCCAAGCACGCGCCCCGCCACCCCCGCCATCGGATAGGTGACAAGCCAGCAGGCATGGCTCAAAGCGAATTGCGCGGCAAAGAGCGCGGGCCGGTCCCCGGCATGGGCCGAGCGCCGAAGGAGCCGCCCCGAGGGCGTGAGGATCGCCGCATAGGCAAGGCCGATAAGCGCCCAGAGCAACAGGAACGGCCCCCATGCCGGGGCCTGTCCGGCCGCCAGCGCCGCGCCCAGACCCAGCGCCAGCGCCACCAGCGTCGCCGCGCCGGCCAGCATCACCCTCCGGTCGCCCAGCCGCTCGAGCACGCGCGGCAGCATCAGCGCCGCCGCCATCGAGCCCGCGCCGAACGCCGCCATGGCGACGGCCAGCGCACTCTCGCCTCCGCCGTGATCCACCCGCACCAGCACCACCGTGTTGACCAGCACGAAAGCCCCCACCGCCGCGGCCGAGAGGTTGAGCGCCAGAAGCCCGCGCAGCCGCGGCGTGGCAAGGTAGATGCGCGCGCCCCGCACAAGCCGCTCACGGAAGGGGCGCGCTGCCGCGCCCGGCAGCGGCGGCACTGCCGTGCGCCAGACCAGCCATGTAGAGGCCAGAAAGCCGAGCACCGTGCCAAGGAAAAGCCAGTGATAGCTCAGCACCAGAAGCAGCGCGCCCGCCAGAGCCGGGCTGAGCAGGTTCTCCAGATCATAGGCCAGCCGCGAGAGCGACAGCGCGCGGGTATAGGCGCGCTCTTCGGTCAGGATGTCGGGAATGACCGCCTGGAAGGCCGGGGTGAAGGTGGCCGAGGCCGCCTGAAGCACGAAGATCAGCGCATAGACCTGCCAGAGCTCGGTGACAAAGGGCAGGCAGAGCGCGACGCCCGCGCGGATCATGTCCGCCCCGATCAGCACCGCCTTGCGCGGCAGGCGCTGCACAATGGCCTGCGCCACCGGCGAGAGGCCGACATAGGCCACCATCTTGACCGTATAGGCCACGCCCAGCACCAGCCCCGCCGCCGCACCGGCAAGGTCGTAGGCCAGCAGGCCCAGGCCCACGGTCAGAAGCCCGGTGCCCAGAAGCGCCACCACCTGCGCGGCGAAGAGGCGGGCGAAATCGCGGTTTGCAAGGATTTCGAGCATGGCCGCAGGTTACGCCCGCCACGCGCCGCCGCAAGCGCAATCAACTTCGCGTGAGCGTCGCATCGGGGATACCGATCCGTGGCAAGCTCTGGACGCAGGCCGCGCGGGCACCATATCCCCGCGGAGCAACCGAAACCCCTTTCAGGACGAAGGAGTCCCCTATGACCCGAGCCCGGATCACCCGCCGCACCCTCATGGCCGCCACCGCCGCCCTGCCGTTCGCCGGCAGCCTTCCTGCCCGCGCGGCGGCCCCGATGATGGGCATGACCGTCCCCCGCTTCACCCGCGTGAAACTGGGCGCGTTCGAGGTGACGACGCTGCTGGCCGCCACTGCCGCGCGCGACAACCCGCAGACCATCTTCGGCCTCAACGTCAGCGCGGAGAAGTTCCATGCCGTCTCCGAGGCCGCCAACCTGCCGTCCGACCGGGTGCAGTTCTTCTTCACCCCCACCGTGATCAATACCGGGGCCGAGCTTGTGCTCTTCGATACCGGCCTCAATCCCGATGGCATCACCGGCGCGCTCGACGAGGCCGGATACACCCCCGATCAGGTGGATGTTGTGGTGATCACCCATATGCACGGCGATCATATCGGCGGGCTGATGCGCGATGGCGCGCCGACCTTCCCCAATGCCCGCTACGTCACGGCAAGCGCCGAGTTCGACCACTGGGCCGGGGCGGGCAACGCGCTTTTCGACAGCAACATGCGCACGCTGGCGGACCGGACCGCCATGATCGCCGATGGCGCGCGCGTCGCCTCGGGCATCACCGCCATGGCCGCCCATGGCCACACCCCCGGCCACACCGCCTATGTGATCGAGAGCGAGGGCAAGATGCTGCTCATCGCCGTGGATTTCGCCAATCACTATGTCTGGTCGCTCGCCCATCCCGACTGGGAGGTGAAATTCGACATGGACAAGGCCACCGCCGCCGCCACGCGCCGCCGTCTGCTGGGAATGCTCGCCGCCGACCGCATTCCCTTCGTGGGCTATCACATGCCCTGGCCCGGCACGGGCTATGTCGAGGCCGAAGGCGACGGGTTCCGCTACGTGCCCGCGAGCTATCAGCTCATGCTCTGAGCCGCGCGGGGGGCCGGATTTACAATCCCGGCCCCCTGCCTCATATGGCGCGCATGGACACACGCCCGCCCTCCCTTGCCGAGTTCGAGCGAATCGCGCTGGCGGTTATCGACGCGCTGCCCCCGGCCTTTCGCAAACCCGCCTCGGACGTGGTGCTGCTTGTCGAGGACTGGCCGCCGCCGCATATCCTCGCCGAGATGGAGATCGACGATCCCTACGAGCTGACCGGGCTCTACGAAGGGGTGCCGCTGACCGAGAAATCGCAGTTCGACCAGCCGCTCGGGCCGGATACCGTCTGGCTGTTCCGCGAACCGATCCTCGACGAGTGGCGCGAGCGCGGCGATATCCCCCTCGAGACGCTGATCGCGCATGTGGTGGTGCACGAATTTGCCCATCATTTCGGCTGGTCCGATGACGACATCGCCGCCATCGACCGCTGGTGGGACTGACCTAGAACCGCCCCGCCGCGCGCAGCCGGTCAAGGGCGAAGAGAAGATAGGCGCTGCGGAACGAATGCCCGCCGGGATGCAGGCAGAAATCGAGGATCGCGCCTGCGGGGCTGCGCCGCAGCGTGCAGGAAAGATCGCCTCGCTCCAGGCTGCCCGCCGCCTCGAAGCCGCCGAATCGGCTGTAGAAGGTCAGCACCGCGCGCACATCGCCCTGCCAGGTCTCGCGGATCGCGCGCCCCGAAAGCGGCACGGTCGGATCGCTCGTGCCGTGGATGTGAACGAGGCTCGCGGGCGGGCGCGCGCAGGTCTCGGGCGGGCCTTGCCAGAAGGTGCCCGCAACGGCAATGAAGCCCGCGAACTGCCCGGGCCGCGCGCAGGCCAGCGTCCAGACCATCATCCCCCCCGAGGAGAACCCCGCCGCGACAAGCCGCCGCTCGTCTATGCCGAAGCGTCGCGCCGCATCCGCCACCACCGCCCGGACATGGGCGATCTCCTCTTGCCCGGTGGCGTCGGGATGGCCCGGCGCATGGGGGATCACCCAGTCGTCGGTCAGGGATTTCAAGGCGATAAGGGCAAGCCCCTGCTCCGAGAGCGCGCGGCGCAGCGCGGTGTTGCGCATCACCCCCGCCGCCGTGCCGCGATAGCCGTGAGCATAGACCACCGCGCCCCGCGGGGCCGCGGCTTCGGGCAGGGCGATGCGGTAATGCCGCGCCCCCAGCCGGCAATCGCTGTCGGCCCCGCAGGCCAACGCCGCACCCTCCGGCCCGGGGCCGAGCGCCCAGAATACCGCCCCGATGATCGCCTGTCGCATGTCGCCTCCCCGGCCCATCCTGCGCCGGACTGTCGCCGGGACAAGTCACAACCCCGTGCCGGTCCCGGCCCGATCACGCGGATGTGATCGGAAAGATGGCGGGTGGAAACGGTTTGGAAAGGCAGATCCTGTCTTCTGTCGCCGGGGCGCACGACGGCGAAGGGATCGCAAGGCCGATGAGACGACTGTTCTTCCTGATGATCTGCGCGCTGGCCCTGCTGCCCGCGCCGCACCCGGCCGGGGCGCAATCGCTCGGTGAGCTGCGCACGCGGCTCCAGGCCACGCTGCAACGCAACCTCGGGCGTTCGATGATCGACGGGGCGCTGCATGACGTGGACCTGAAGACCGGAACGCTGCGCAGCCATTACCCGACCGAGAACCAGAGATCATCCTCGAGATGGGGGATGTCTTTGTGATGTGTGCCACGCTCCTTGCCGAGGATGGCCGAAAGGTACCCGTGGATTACTATATCGCCCGGGCCGGGGACCGCTTCGGCGTGGTGCGCACCGAGATCGACAATCGCGCGCCGCTGCACGCGCTGATGGATGCGGGCCAGGCCCGGCGGCTGGACTAGCCCCTTGGGCACGCAGGGCGCGGCCGATCCGCGCACGCCGACGCTGGGCCTCTACCTGCGGCTTGCGGCGGTGATGATCCCGACCTTCCTGATCTTCGCGGGCGCGGGGCTGTGGTGGCTGAGCGGCCGGAACCTCCTGCGCAGCGAAGAGGCGATGGCCATGCGCATCGGCAATGCCACCGCAAGGCTGGGCGGGGCGCTCGAACGGTTCAGCGACCAGGCCGCGGGCGCGGTGGACTGGCAGAACCCCCATGTCCGCGACCTGATGCAGACGCTCCTGGGCGACCCGGCGATCCGCTGCGTCGAGCTGCGCGACCCGCAGAGCGGCACACAGCTTGTCGTGGTGCCCGCGGGGCTCGGCTGTGCCGGGGCCGCGGACGCGCTCGCCCTGCCTTACGAGGTCTATTCCTGGCCCATCACCGAGCTTGTCACCCGCTTCGACGAGCGCGAGATCGCCGCCGTCAGGCGCTATCAGCGCGACCTTCTGCTGCTGCTTCTCGCGGGCGGGATCGTCATCGCCACGCTGGCCAACTGGCTTTCCTTCCGCGTCATCGTGGGCCGCCCGCTGCGCCGCCTGATTGACAGGCTCGAGGCCGCGCGCGCCGCCGCCATCGCCGCCAACGCCGCGAAATCCGAGTTCCTCGCCCGGATGAGCCACGAGATCCGCACGCCGATGAACGGCATCATCGGCATGGCGGACCTTCTCGCCGAAACCGCGCTCACCCCCGAACAGGAGGGCTATGTGCGCACCATGGTGCGCTCGGGCGATGCGCTGCTGACGCTCATCAACGACATTCTCGACGTCTCCAAGATCGAGGCGGGCAAGCTCACCCTCGCGCAGGAGCCGTTCCGCCTGCGCGAGATCGTCGAGGATGTCACCCAGCTTCTCGCGCCGCTGGCCGCGCGAAAGGGGCTCGCGCTCTATGGCCATGTCGCGCCCGACCTGCCGGAGGTGAGCCTCGGCGATGCCGGGCGGCTGCGCCAGATCCTCGTCAACATCGCGGGCAACGCCGTCAAGTTCACGCTTGCGGGGCATGTCGGCCTTGAGGCCATGCGCGCGGGCCCGGGCAAGATGGTGATCCGCGTCGAGGATACCGGCATCGGGATCCCGGCGGACCAGCAGGAGCGGGTCTTCGAGGTCTTCGAGCAGGCCAGCAACGGGGCCGCGCGAAGCTTCGGCGGCACCGGGCTCGGCCTTGCGGTCAGCCACCAGCTGGCGATGCTGATGGGGGGCAGTCTGACCCTGCGCTCGCAGGAAGGGCAGGGCACCTGCTTTGTTCTCACCCTGCCGCTGGTCCCCGATGACGCGGGCGCGGACGGGCGCGCCCGCCCGCCGCTCGCCCGCCCCGGCGCACCGGCCCCGGTCATCTGGCTTGCCGATCCGCTCGCCGGTCGCCGGGCCGGGCTCGCGCGGCTGCTCGGGCATCTGGGCGCGCGCGTGCGGGCCGTGGCAGAGGCTGTGGATCTGCCCGCCGGGGCCTGCCCCGATGTCATCGTGCTGGACGAGACCGCAGGGCAGCTGGCCGACTGTGCCCATGTGCCGCGCCTTCTGCTGAGCGACAAGCCGGCCCGCGCGCCCGAAGGCGGGGCCGTGCTGCGCAAGCCGCTGCGCGAGGATCGGCTCATCGGCACGCTGCGCGCCCTGCTCGGCGACGGGGCCCTGCCCGCCCCGGCCAGCCTCGTGCCCGCACCCTCCGGCCCCGGCTGGGCGGCGGGGCTCGACGTTCTGGCCGTCAATGACAACGCCACGAACCGGATGCTGCTCGAGCGGTATTTCGCCGGATCCGGTGCCCGGCTCCGGCTCGCCGCGAGCGGGCCCGAGGCGCTCAGCCTTCAGCGCGCGGCCCCCGCGCAACTGGTGCTGATGGATGTCTCCATGCCCGGCATGGACGGCTTTCAGGCCGCCGGGCTGATCCGCACGCAGGAAAGCGCCCGGGCCCTGCCGCCTGCCCATATCGTCGCGGTCACGGCCAATGTGCTCGAGCAGCACCGCCAGGCGGCGCATCTCGCGGGCATGGACGGGTTCCTGCCCAAACCCCTGCGCAAGGCCGAGCTTGTGGCCTATGTCACCCGGCTGCGCACCGAGGCCGCCCCGCGCGCCGCCGAATGACGCCGCTCACGGCGCGCGCCAGCGGTTGACGATCGGGTAGCGACGATCGAGCCAGAAGGCGCGCGCGCTCAGGCGCGTTCCGGGCGCGGACTGGAAGCGCTTGTATTCGCTGATGTAAAGCAGATGCTCCACCCGCCGCGCCGCGGCCTCGTCGAACCCCGCCGCGATGCAATCGGAAATCGACCCGTCCTGATCGACAAGGATGTGCAGGATGCCGTCCAGAACCGGATAATCGGGCAGCGAGTCGCTGTCCTTCTGATTGGCGCGCAACTCGGCGCTTGGCGGCTTGTCGATCACACGCGGCGGGATCACCCCGCCCGCAGGCCCCGCCATCCAGGCCCGGTGATGGGCGTTGCGCCAGCGGCAGATCTCGAAGACGCGCGTCTTGTAGAGATCCTTGATCGGGTTGTAGCCCCCGGCCATGTCGCCATAGATCGTGGCATAGCCCACCGCCACCTCGGACTTGTTGCCGGTGGTGAGCAGCATCTCCCCGAACTTGTTGGACAGCGCCATGAGAAGCAGGCCGCGCAGGCGGGACTGGATGTTTTCCTCGGTGAGGTCCGGCTCCAGCCCCGCGAAAAGCGGTGCAAGCGTGGCGGTGATCGCCGCGCGGCCCTCGGCAATCGGCACGGTATCGTAGCGACAGCCGAGCCGCGCGGCCACCGCCCGCGCATCCTCGAGCGACGCCTCCGAGGTGTATTCCGACGGCAGCATCACGCAGCGCAGGTTCTCCGCGCCGAGCGCATCCACGGCGATGGTGGCGACAAGCGCGCTGTCCACCCCGCCCGAAAGCCCGAGCAGCACCTTCGAGAAGCCGCTCTTGCGCAGGTAATCGCGCAAGGCGAGCACCATGGCGTGATAATCCTGCTCCAGATCGTCGGGCAGAGGGGCAAGCGGGCCCGGCACCGCGCGCCAGCCGTCCGGCCCGCGAGTGAAATCCACATGCGCCACCGCCTCCTCGAACATCGGCAGTTGCAGCGCCAGCGCGCCGCCCGGGTCGAGCACGAAGGAGCCGCCGTCGAACACCTGATCGTCCTGCCCGCCGACGAGGTTGACATAGACGAGCGGCAGCCCGGTCTCGACCACGCGGGCGACCATGTGGTTCTGCCGCACCGCCATCTTCCCGCGGTAATGCGGCGAGCCGTTGGGCACGAGCAGGATCTCGGCCCCGGTCTCGGCCAGCGTCTCGGCCACGTCGGGAAACCAGGCATCCTCGCAGATGGGCGAGCCGAGACGCACGCCCGCCACCGCATATGGCCCCGTCACCGGCCCGCTGGCATAGACCCGTTTCTCGTCGAACACGTCCGAGTTGGGCAGGTGATGCTTGAGCACGCGCGCCGCGACGCGCCCGCCCGCCAGGACATAATAGGCATTGTAGAGCCCCACCCCCTCGAGCGCCGGGCCGCCGAGGGCAAGCGCGGGCCCCTCTGCGCAGTCGCGCGCCAGCGCCTCGATCGTGGCGATGGCCGCCTGGTGAAAGGCGGGCTTGAGCACCAGATCCTGCGTCTGGTAGCCGGTCACGAACATCTCGGGCAGCGCCACGAGATCGGCGCCCGCCGCGCGCCCCTCTTCCCAGGCCCGCAGCGCCTGCGCCGCGTTGCCAGCCAGATCGCCGACCGTCGGGTTCAGCTGTGCCAGTGTCAGGCGAAACCGGTCTGCCATGCGCGCCCCCTTGCCGCTCCTGCCGATGGAGATAACAGATCGGGGCGCGAGGGAAAGCCGATTTGCCCGAAACCCGTTGTCACGGCCGGGCCGCTCCTCTAGATTTGCCTCGACCCGTCCCAGGATCGGGCAGGCTTGAGGCACCGGGGCAGAAATGACACGCTTTCCGAAACAGATGATCTTGGCGGCGGCTCTGGCCGCGGGCGCGGGCGGCATGGCCGCAATGGCGCAGGACGGCACCGTCCAGACGAAGCAATACGACGATGGCGGCATCTACGAGGGCACGTTCAAGGACGGGCTGCAACACGGAACCGGCACCTATACCCTGCCCAACGGCTACGAATATACCGGCGAATGGGTCGAAGGAGAGATCCGCGGCAAGGGTGTCGCGCGCTTTCCCAACGGCTCGGTCTATGAAGGCGAGTTCGAGCGCGGCAAGCCGCACGGGCTCGGCAAGATCGTCTTTGCCGATGGCGGCACCTACGAAGGCGAATGGGCCGAGGGCGAGATCACCGGCCAGGGCATCGCGGTCTATGCCAATGGCGTGCGCTACGAGGGCGGCTTTCTCAACGCCATGCATCACGGCAAGGGCCGGATGGAAAGCCCGAACGGCTATCGCTACGAGGGCGACTGGGTGAACGGCGTCAAGGAAGGCCAGGCGACGATCACCTATCCCGACGGCGCGGTCTATGAGGGCGAGGTCCTGCGCGGCGCGCGCGAGGGCCAGGGCAAGCTCACCATGCCCGACGGTCTGATCTACGAGGGGACGTGGAAGGCCGGCCAGATCGACGGCCGCGGCACGCTCACCCAGCCCAACGGCGATGTCTACGAAGGAGATCTGGTGGCCGGTCGGCGGCAGGGCGAGGGGCGCGTGACCTATGCCAATGGCGATGTCTACGAAGGCCGGTTCAAGGACGACATGCGCCACGGCCAGGGTGTCTTTACCGGCACGGACGGCTATCGCTACGAGGGCGAGTGGCAGAACGGCAAGATCTCGGGCGAGGGGCGCGTCACCTATCCCGACGGCTCGGTCTATGAGGGCGCGTTCCGCGACGACCTTGCCAACGGTCAGGGCAAGATCACCTATCCCGACGGGGCCACCTACGAGGGCGAGTGGGTGGGCGGCGTGATCGAGGGGGTGGGGCGGGCCACCTACCCCAGCGGGCTTGTCTACGAGGGCGAGTTCAAGGATGCCCGCAACCATGGCCAGGGCGTGATGACCTACCCGGACGGCTATCGCTACGAGGGAGAATGGCAGAACGGCCAGCGCCACGGACAGGGAAAGGTGACCTATCCCGACGGCTCTGTCTACGAGGGGCAATTCGCCAACGGCCAGCGCCACGGGCAGGGAAGGATCACCATCCCCGACAATCCCGAGACGCCCGAGAACGAGAGCTTTGCATACGAGGGCGAGTGGCGCGAGGGCGAGATCTCGGGGCGGGGCGTGGCCACCTATGCCAATGGCGACGTCTACGAGGGGATGTTTCTCAATGGCAAGCGGCAGGGCGAGGGCACGATGCGCTATGCCGGGGGCCAGGAGGAGAGCGGCACCTGGGAAGGTGGTGTGCTCAGCGACAACATCACGCGCGGCGAGTGATCAGACCACCGCGCCCGAGTCGAGCCGCGCCAGCACCTGCGCCGCATCGCGCAGCACGGTCTCGCGGCGATCCGCCGCCATCCTGTCCCATGTGCGATAGACCGGCCCCATGCGCGGATTGCGCCCGAACCGGTCGCGGTGGCGGTGCAGGAAATCCCAGTAGAGCAGGTTGAACGGACAGGCCCCCTCGCCCGTCTTCTGCGTGACCGAATAGGCGCAGGCCCCGCAGTAATCCGACATCTTCGCGATGTAATTGCCTGAAGAGACGTAAGGTTTCGACGCGACGATGCCGCCGTCGGCGACCTGGCTCATGCCGATCACGTTCGGGGCCTCGACCCATTCGAAGGCATCGGCATAGACGGCAAGATACCATTCATGCACCTGCGCCGGATCGACCCCCGCAAGAAGCGCGAAATTGCCCGTGACCATCAGCCGCTGGATATGGTGGGCATAGGCCTCTTCGCGCGTCTGCCCGACGGTTTGCGCAACGCAGTTCATCCGTGTCTCGCCACCCCAGAAAACCGCCGGAAGCGCGCGGCGGTGCCCCAGCGCGTTGCGCCGCACATAGCCCGGCCCCTCGCGGAAATAGATCCCGCGCAGGTATTCGCGCCAGCCGATCACCTGCCGGACATAGCCCTCCGCGGCGTTGATCGGCACCCGGCCCGCTTGCCACTCCGTGACCACGCGCGCACAGATATCCCCAGGGTGGAGCAGCCCGATATTGAGATACATCGAAATCACCGAGTGATGCACAAAGCGGTCGCCGGTGAGCATCGCATCCTGGTAATCGCCGAAACCGGGCAGCAGAT
Source organism: Roseovarius sp. (assembly GCA_002720475.1). GTDB lineage: Bacteria > Pseudomonadota > Alphaproteobacteria > Rhodobacterales > Rhodobacteraceae > Roseovarius. Next base: position 19,014 of record PBIL01000023.1, on the reverse strand, counting down.
GCGTGGCGAAATGATCGAAGGCGCGCCGCGCCTCCGCGGCCGTCACCGCGAACCAGAAGGGGCGCAGGCACCCGAAATGACCGGCAAAGCGCGCCGCAACAAGATCAAGCACCTCCTCCGTGATGGTGTCCGGGGCAAAGCGCAGCGGCCCTGCCCGCAACAGGTCTCTCGGCGCGGGCTTGCGGTTGTCGTGGTCGTAATTCCACTTGCCGCCCGCTGGTTTGTCGCCCTCCATCATCAGGCCGGTCTTGCGCCGCATCTCGCGGTAGAAATATTCCATCCGCAATTCCCTGCGCCCCTCGGCCCATGCGTTGAACGCCTCGGGCGATGAGAGAAACCGGTCATCGGGCAGTTGCGTCACGCGCAGGGGGGCGGCGTCGAGCGCGGCAATCAGCCGCCATTCGCCGGGCTGCGTGGCAATGACCTCGGTCGCGCCATGCGCCCCGGCGCGGCGCAAGAGCTCGCCCGTGATGCTGCGCGCGGCCTGCGGATCGTCGAGCCGGGGATAGGCCACCTCCCAGCCCGCCGCGCGCAGCTCGTCGGCGAAATGGCGCATGGCCGACAGGATCAGCGCGATCTTCTTCGGGTGATGGCGGACATAGATGCCCTCTTCCGTCACCTCGGCCATGACCACGAGATCGCGCGCCGGATCGCCCGCGCGCAGCGCCGAGAGATCGTGGCTGAGCTGATCGCCAAGAACGAGGATGAGCCGCCTCACCATGGCACGCGCTTGCCCTGCCAGTCGAAGAAGAGGCCGGTCTCGGCGGGGGTGAGCCCGTCGATCACCGAAAGCAGGTGCGCCGCCGCCGTTTCGGGGGGGATCGACGGATGGCGGCCCAGATATTTCTCGGTAAAGCGCGTGGCCACCGTGCCGGGGTGGAGCGCCACGCAGACAGCCTCGCGGTGGCTGCGCGCGAGTTCGATCGCGGCGGTACGGATCACCTGGTTGAGCGCCGCCTTGGCGGTGCGGTAGCTGTACCAGCCGCCCGCGCGATTGTCCCCGATCGAACCGACCCGGGCCGAGAGCGCGGCAAAGACCGCCCGGCGCTCGCGTGGCAGGAGCGACACCGCGTGCTTGAGAACGAGCGCGGGACCGATGCAGTTGAGCGCGAATTGCGTCATCATCGCCCGCGCCGTCACCTCTCTGAGCGCCTTCTCGGGCCGCGCGCCGTCGATCTCAAGCGCGCCCGTGGTCACGAGAATGAGGTCGTAACGGCCCGAAAGCCGCCCCAGGGTCGCCGCCACGCTGCCCTCGTCGGTCACGTCGAGCCCGTCACGCGCGCGCGACAGCCCGGTGACATCCACGCCCCGCGCCGCCAGCGCCGCGGCCAGCGCCGTGCCGATCCCGCCCGAGGCACCGATGATCAAAGCCCTGTCCATGGCGGCAGAGCTAGCCGGGCGCGCGCCCGCTTCAAGCGGCGTGCCAGGCGAATTTCGCGCTTTTCAAGCCCGCCAGCCGCTCCTATAGTGACAGCCATGATGACGCAGGCCCATATCGAGACGCCGCATCGCGCGCCCGCGCGCCCTGCGGTCCTGCGCGCGATCCCCGGCCTTCTCCTGCTTAGCCGCCTCTGAGCGTGCCCCGCGGCGCGAGCGCTCAGAGGATGTGCAGACCCCGCGCCCCAAGGCCCACGGACAGCATTCAACGAAGAGACCCGACATGACCCACACGACCAAGGATCGCGTGTTGATTTTCGACACAACCCTGCGCGACGGCGAGCAAAGCCCCGGCGCGACCATGACCCATGAGGAAAAGCTGGAGATCGCGCAGCTTCTCGACGAGATGGGCGTCGATATCATCGAGGCGGGCTTTCCCATCGCCTCGGAGGGCGATTTCCGCGCCGTGAGCGAGATCGCCAGACAGGCGAGGAACGCCACGATCTGCGGCCTCGCCCGCGCCAATTTCAAGGATATAGACCGCTGCTGGGAGGCGATCAGACAGGCGAAAAGCCCGCGTATCCACACCTTCATCGGCACTTCGCCCCTGCACCGCGCCATCCCGGGCCTCACGCAGGACGAGATGGCCGAACGCATCCACGACACGGTGACGCATGCGCGCAACCTCTGCGACAACGTGCAATGGTCGCCTATGGACGCCACGCGCACCGAATGGGAGTATCTCAAGCGCGTGGTGGAGATCGCGATCAAGGCGGGCGCCACCACGATCAACATCCCTGACACGGTGGGCTATACAGCGCCGGTGGAGAGCGCCGACCTGATCCGCCGCCTGATCGCGGAGGTGCCGGGCGCCGAAGAGGTGGTCTTCGCCACCCATTGCCACAACGATCTGGGCATGGCCACGGCCAATGCGCTGGCCGCCGTGGCGGGCGGCGCGCGCCAGATCGAATGCACGATCAACGGGCTGGGAGAGCGCGCGGGCAATACCGCGCTGGAAGAGGTGGTGATGGCGCTCAAGGTGCGCGGCGACATCATGCCCTTCGAGACCGGCGTCGATTCCCGCAAGATCATGCATGTCTCGCGCCGGGTCGCGTCCGTCTCGGGCTTTCCGGTGCAGTTCAACAAGGCGATCGTCGGCAAGAATGCCTTCGCCCACGAATCGGGCATCCACCAGGACGGCATGCTCAAGAACGCCGAGACCTTCGAGATCATGCGCCCCGAGGATGTGGGCCTTGCCGCCACCAATATCGTGATGGGCAAGCATTCGGGCCGCGCGGCGCTGCGCGCCAAGCTCAAGGATCTCGGCTACGAGCTGGCCGACAACCAGCTCAACGACATCTTCGTGCGCTTCAAGGATCTCGCCGACCGCAAGAAGGAGGTCTATGACGAGGATCTGATCGCGCTCGTCAATGCCGGGCTCGACGCCGAGAGCGACCGGCTCCAGATCCGGCATCTGCGCGTGGTCTGCGGCACAGAGGGGCCACAGACGGCAAGCCTGACCATGGAGATCGACGGTCAGGAAGTCTCGACCGAGGCAACCGGGGACGGGCCGGTGGACGCGACCTTCAACGCGGTCAAGAAGCTTTTCCCGCACGAGGCGCGGCTGCAACTCTACCAGGTGGCCGCCGTGACCGAAGGCACCGATGCGCAGGCCACGGTCAGCGTGCGCATGGAGGAGGACGGCCGTATCGTGACCGGGCAATCGGCGGATACCGACACGGTCGTCGCCTCGGCCAGGGCCTATGTCCACGCGCTCAACCGGCTTCTGGTGCGGCGCGACAAGACCGGCGGCGATGCGCGCGAGATCAGCTACAAGGACGTTTCGTGACGCCGCAGGATGGCGGGGCGGGCACACAGACCGCCACGCCGCTCTGGACAGTGGTCGTGCCGCTCGTCGCGCTGCTCGGCCTCGCGGCCGAAAAGACCCTGGTTGCAGACGCCTTGCCACTCCGGCTGGTCCCGGTTGCGGCGATCCTGCTCTTCGCCACGGACTTTGCCGCCGTCCATCACGCCGAAACCGTCGCGCACCGGACCGGAGAGCCGTTCGGCGCGATCCTGCTCGCGGTGGCGGTGACGGTGATCGAGGTCTCGCTCATCGTGTCGATCCTGCTCGGCACGCCCGCAGGCGAAAGCGCAATCGCCCGCGATACGGTTTTCGCCGCGATCATGATCGCGCTCAACGGCATCGTGGGCATGTGCCTTCTGGCAGGCGGTGTGCGCTATCACGAGAGCGGCTTTCAGGCCCGCGCCGCGACCTCGGCGCTCGGCCTGCTCGGAACGGTGGCCGTCCTCGCGCTGGTCCTGCCGAATTTTACCCTCTCGGCGCCGGGGCCGACCTATGCGGCGCCGCAGCTCATCTTCGTCGCGGTGGTCTCGCTCGCGCTCTACGCGCTGTTTCTCTATGTCCAGACGATCAGCCACCGCAGCGATTTCCTCGATCCGGCGGCCCCGGCAGAGCAGGGCGCGCCGCCCTCGGGCCGGACCTTTCCGGGGGCGCTGCTCTCGATCCCCACATGGGACCACCTGACGCGGCTCTGCGGCTGGTCGCAGGAACGATACCTGACCGAAACAACGCGGCTGGCGCGGCTGGCGCTCACAGGACGGGAGTGAGCGCCGCGCGCCCGGTCAGGTCGGCGGTGGTGAAGGCCCCGGGCGCGGTCAGGTCCGAGGGCTCCGTCACGGCCGGATCCGGGTCGAGCCGGAAGGTAAGCGCCGACACCGCGGTCATTCCGCCCACTCCCAGGGCCGGGTGAACTGGCCGAGCACATGGCCTGTGGCCTCTTCGTCCACCGTGCCCTCGCGCGAGAGCCGCGCCACCAGCCCGCGCTTCCTGTCATCGACCACGCTCGTCACGCGCGCAGCGATCCCCGCCTCCTCGAGCGCGGCATTGTAGACGCGCGCGATGGCCAGCTTGCGCAGCTCGGGCTTGAACACCTTGCCGACGGCGGTCTTGGGCAGTTCGGGCAGCACCTCGATGTATTTCGGCAGCGCCGCGCGCTCGTGGACATGGAGCTTGCAATGCTCGAGCAACTCCTTGCCCGTCGCCGTGCCACCGTTCACAAGCTCGACATAGGCGCAGGGGATCTCGCCCGCATGCGCGTCGGGCTGGCCGATGGCACCGGCCATGGCGACATCCGGGTGCGCCATCAGCGCCTCCTCGATCTCGGCGGGGTCGATATTGTGGCCGCCGCGAATGATCAGGTCCTTGGCGCGCCCGGTGATCCAGAGATAGCCGTCCGGATCGAGCCGCCCCAGGTCGCCGGTGCGCAGGTATTCGTCGTAATGGTAAAGCGACTTGTTCTTGTCGGTCTCGGTATAGGTGTTGCCCGCGTAGACGCCGGGATTGGAGATGCAGATCTCGCCCACCTCGTCCACCGCGCAATCGACCGGGCCATGGGGCGTTTCCTTGATGATCCGCACATCCGTATAGGGAAAGGGCACCCCGACCGAGCCCACCTTCTTCTCGCCCTCGGGCGGGTTGCAGGAGACGAGGCAGGTCGCCTCGGTCAGACCGTAGCCCTCGATCACGGTAATGCCGGTCGCCGTCTCGAACCGGTTGAACAGTTCGAGCGGCATCGGCGCGGAACCGGAAAAGGCGTTCTTGACGGTCGAGAGATCGGCGTCCACCTTGCGCTGCATGAGCGCCGAGACGGCGGTCGGCACGGTGATGACGAAGGTGATCTTCCACCGCTCGCAAAGCTTCCAGAAATTGTCGAACACCCCCTCGCCGCGATAGCCTGCGGGCGTCGGAAGAACCACATGCGCGCCCGACTTGATGCAGGCCATCAGGATCACGTGGCAGGCAAAGACGTGAAAGAGCGGCAGCGGGCACATCACGTTGTCCTCTTCGGTAAAGAGCAGCGTGTGGCCCAGCCAGCCGTTATAGACGATCCCCGAATAGCGGTGCTGCGCCACCTTTGGCATCCCCGTGGTGCCGCCGGTATGGAAATAGGCAGCCACGCGGTCGCCCGTGCTGTCGGCAAAGCTCAGGCTCTTGGGTTGGGCCGCCATGCCCTTGTTGAAATCGCGCGCATCGGCGTGGTGCTGCACCGGGTTCTTCGGGCGCACCAGCGGCACGATCCAGCTTTTCGGCGGGGTCAGATAGCGGTTGAGGTCGATTTCCAGCACGGTGTGAACGCTTGGCGCGTGGCGCACCGCCTCGGCCGTCTTCTGCGCGATGTCGGTCTTGGGGAAAGCCTTGAGCGTCACCACCACCTTGGCTCCGGTCTCGCGCAGGATGGCGCTGATCTGTTCGGGCTCCAGAAGCGGGTTGATCGGGTTGACGATCCCGGCAATGGCCGCGCCGATGGTGGCGACGGCCGTCTCGATCGTGTTGGGCAGGACGAGGCCGACCACATCCCCTTCGCCGATCTTGAGGCTGCGGAAAAGGTTGGCCGCCTGGCAGCACTGGTCGTGGAACTGCTGCCAGGTGAGGGTCACGGCCTTGTCCTGCGGGCCGGAGAGGAGCTGATAGCTGATTGCCGGGCGGTCGGGAAAGGCATCGGCGGTGGCACGCAGCATCTGGTAGAGCGTTTCGGGCTTTTCCCGCGCCTCCCACGGCATCTCATTCTGAATCGCAAGCGCGTCCTGCCGCGAGCTGAACGTCATGGTCTATCCTCCCTTTGCGCCCGCGCCTCTCCCCGCGCGGTTTCGTTCATTCGCGCCAAGATGGGCGGGAAATCGGAACCGCGCAAGATTTACGCTGCGTTTTGAGGAAGGCCGCGCCTCAGGACCCGCCGAGACACTCCTCAAGCGCCGTGGCCATGTCCCCGAGCAGCGCGGGGTAAAGCGCCGGGCCGGGCGCGTGCGCGCTTCCCAGCGGGTCGAGCACCCCGTGCCGGACCGTCTCGCCAAAGATCGCCGTCACCCGCGCGCCGTCGAACTGAGGCTCGGAGAAGACGCAGGCGATCCCCCGCTCCCGCGCGAGATCGCGCAGGGCGGCGACGCGCGCGGGGCCGGGATCGGTGGCGTCGCTCGCAGAGAGCGCACCCGCGGGCGAGACGCCGAAGCGGGCCTCGAAATACTGGTAGGCGTCATGAAAGACGAGATAGGGCACGTCGCGCACGGCGGCGAGCCGCGCCGCGATCTCCGCCTCGAGCGCGTCAAGCTCCGCTGCCGCCTCGGCCGCATTGGTCCGGTAGAGCGCGGCGTTTTCGGGATCGTGCTCGGCCAGTTCGGCCGCGATCAGGGAAAGCCAGGCGCGCGCATTGGCCGGGTCGAGCCAGGCATGGGGATCGGCACCATCGTGGGCGTGATCGTTGTCATGATCCTGCGCGTCCGCCGCATGCCCGTCTTCCCTGTGCTCATCCTCCGCGTGCTCTTCGTGGGCGTGCGCGTCATCCCCGTGATCGTCAAGGGCGTGATCGTGCCCGTCCGCGCCCGCCGCGAATGCAAGCCCCTCGCGGAAGCCGAGCACCGAGGAGCCGCCCGCGCCGAGCAGCTCGATCACATGCGCGTCACCGGCCAGCGTGCCGATCGGGTCCGCAAGCCAGGGCGTCAGCGCCTCACCCATCCAGATGACCACCTGCGCCCGGTCGAGCGCCGCCGCCTCCGAGGGCCGCATCGCATGACCGTGCGGCGAGGCTCCGGGCGGCACGATCAGCGCAGGCGTGCCCGCACCCGCCATCACCCGCGCCACCAGCGAATGCACCGGCGCGATGTCGGTGGCCACGTCCGGGCCCGCCATCGCGGGCGCGGCCAGCCCCAGGACAAGCCCGCAAGGGATAAGGAAACGGATCGGCATGTGAGGCTCCATATGTTATGCTGTAACATTTCTAGACCCCTTGATAATCGTTACCATATAACATATCAAGCCCCATCCACACGGGGGAGCGCCGCCATGGACCCGCTCGGCTTCGAGCATCACGATCACCGCCGCTGCGTGGCCGCCGCGCTCGCGGCGGCCGAGGCGCATTGCGAACGCCACCGGCTCAACCTCACGCCGGTGCGCCGCCGGGTGCTGGAGCTTCTGCTCGAAGGCCATCGCGCCATGGGGGCCTATGACATTCTCGACCACCTGCGCGCAGAGGGGCTCGGCGCGCAGCCGCCCGTGGCCTATCGCGCGCTCGATTTCCTCGTGCGCCACGGCTTTGCCCACAAGATCGAGCGGCTCAACGCCTTCATCGCCTGCACCCATCCCGAGACCGACCACACCCCGGCCTTCCTGATCTGCCGTGGCTGTCACGCCGTGGCCGAGGCCCATGCCGAGCCCACGCGCGGGATGCTCGGGCGCGCAGCCGCCGATCTGGGTTTCGAGATCGAGGAGGCCATGGTCGAGGCGCTCGGCCGCTGCCCCAACTGCCGCGAGGCCGAGGCCGCCCCATGCGCCTGATGTCCGCCGAAGGCGTGACCGTGCGGCTCGGCGGCCACGAGGTCCTGCACGACGTGAGCCTGCATATCGACCGCGGCGAGATCGTCACCATCGTCGGCCCGAACGGTTCGGGAAAATCGACGCTGCTTCGGGTGCTGATCGGCGCGCAACGGCCCACGCGCGGGCGGATCATCCGCGCGCCGGGGCTCAGGATCGGCTACGTCCCGCAGCGCCTGCACATCGACCCGACCCTGCCGATGAGCGTGGCGCGGTTCCTCAACCTGCCCCGCCGCCGCCCGGCGGCGGCCCTGCAAGCCGCGCTGGAGGAGGCGGGCCTGCCCGACCTGCGCGACCGGCAGATGGCCGATCTCTCGGGCGGGCAGTTCCAGCGCGTGCTGCTGGCGCGCGCCCTGCTCGAGCGGCCCGACCTGCTCATTCTCGACGAGGCGACGCAGGGTCTCGACCAGCCCGGCTCGGCGGCCTTCTACCGCCGCATCGAGGAGGTGCGGCAGGAGCTGGGCTGTGCCGTGCTCATGGTCAGCCACGAGTTGCATGTGGTGATGAGCGCGTCGGACCGGGTGATCTGCCTCAACGGGCATATCTGCTGCGAGGGACGCCCCGAGATCGTCGCGCAGGCCGAGGAATACCGCGCGCTCTTCGGCACGGGCACCGAGGGCGCGCTTGCGCTCTATCGCCACGAGCACGGCCATTCGCACGATCACGACCATCCCCAGAGCCACGAGGCGGCTGAGTAATGCTCGACGATTTCCTTGTCCGCGCCGCGCTGGCGGGTCTCGGCGTGGCGCTGGCCGCCGCGCCCCTGGGCAGTTTCGTCGTCTGGCGGCGCATGGCCTATTTCGGTGACGCGACGGCCCATGCCGCGATCCTCGGCGTGGCGCTGGCGCTCGGCTTCTCGGTCTCGGTCTTCGCCGGGGCGCTGGTCATGTCGCTGGTGATGGCGACGGCGGTTTCCACGCTCTCGGGCAGGGGCTTTGCCATGGACACGATGCTGGGTGTCATGGCGCATTCGGCCCTGGCCTTCGGCCTTGTCGGCGTCTCGTTCCTGTCGGGCGTGCGGATCGACCTCATGGCCTATCTCTTCGGCGACATCCTCGCGGTGAGCCGGGGCGACCTTGCGGTGATCTGGGGGGGCGCGGCGCTGGTTCTCGCGCTGCTGGCCTGGCGCTGGCAGGCGCTCTTGACCGCGACGCTCAGCCCCGATCTGGCCCACGCGAGCGGCATCGACCCGCGCCGCGAGCAGCTTGTCCTGACGCTGGCGCTGGCGGTGGTCGTGGCGGTGGCGATCAAGGTGGTGGGCGTGCTGCTCATCGCCGCGCTGCTGATCGTGCCTCCTGCGGCCGCGCGGCCGCTCTCGGGCACGCCCGAGCGCATGGCGGCGCTGGCGGCGCTGATTGCCGCCGTCTCGGCCCTTGGCGGGCTTGGCGCGTCGTTCCGCTTCGACACGCCGACGGGGCCGACGATCGTCTGCGTCGCCGCTCTGATCTTTGCCATGGTGACGCTCGGCTCTGTTCTGAGAAAAACAGTCAGAGATTCTCGTTGACTCTTTTTATCAGAATTGCCAGAGATACCCGAGCAATCCACTCGGACAAACGGAGCCATCCATGACCCCGATCAAGACCCTTCTCGGCGCGACTGCCCTTCTGGCGCTGGCCGCCCCTGCCCTGGCGCAGGAGGTCAACCTCTATTCCAGCCGCCACTACGACAGCGACGATGCGCTCTATGCCGCCTTCACCGAGAAGACCGGCATCAAGATCAACCGCATCGAGGCCAAGGCCGACGAGCTGATGGCCCGGATGGAGGCCGAGGGCGCCAACAGCCCCGCCGACGTGTTCATGACCGTGGACGTGGGCCGCATCGCGCGGGCCGAGGAAAGGGGGCTGCTTCAGCCCTTCGAGTCCGAGGTGATCGAGACCAGCGTGCCGGCCCATCTGCGCCACCCGGACAATCTCTGGACCGGTCTCTCGCAGCGCGCGCGGATCATCTTCTACGCCAGGGACCGCGTGTCGAACCCGCCGCAAACCTACGAGGAACTGGCCGATCCGGCCTGGAAGGGCAAGATCTGCATCCGCTCCTCCTCGAACATCTACAACCAGTCGCTGATGGCCTCGATCATTGCCAACCACGGCACCGAGGTGGCCAGGGACTGGGCGGCGGGCATCGTGGCCAACATGGCGCGCCCCCCCCAGGGTGGCGACACCGACCAGCTGCGCGGCATCGTCTCGGGCGAGTGCGACATCGCGGTGAGCAACACCTATTACTACGCCCGTGGCCTTGCCGGCGACGTGGACGGGCTGACCGAGGGCATCGACACTGTCGGCTGGGTCTGGCCGAACCAGAGCGGGCGCGGCGCACATGTCAACCTCGCCGCGGCGGGCATTGCCGCCAACGCCCCCAACAAGGCCGAGGCAACCGCGCTTCTGGAGTTCCTCGTCAGCGAGGAAGCGCAGGCGCAGTTTGCCAATGCCAACAACGAATACCCGGTCGTCTCCGGTGTGCCGATCGGCGAACATGTCGCCAAGATGGGGCTCTTCATCCCCGACAACGACACGCCCACCGCCTCTTTCAGGGAACACGCCGCCACGGCACAGACCATCTTCAACGAGGTCGGCTGGGACTGATCGGCGAATTGCGCATCGCGCATCGATGACCTAGGGTCGGGGTCCACACGGGATCCCGGCCCTTTCGCATGACCTCCGTCCGGCTACGCCTGCTCATCCTCGCGCTTCTGCCGCTCGTGGTGCTGATGCCCGCGCTTCTGGCGCTGGCCATCGGGCGGTGGTCGGCCAATTACGACGCGCTGCTCGTCACCAATGTCGAAACCGATCTGCGGGTCGCCGATCAATATGTGCAGCGCATCCTGACGACGACCGGGGGCGATGTGACGGCGCTGGCGCGCTCGCTGCGCTTCGACAGGGCGCTCCGGCGGGATGCGGCGGACCTGCCCGCCTTCCTGGCGCGCGAACGCGCGGCGCTCGGCCTCGATTTCCTCTATTACCGGCCCCGCGACGCCGCCCCGCGCGACTGGCCGGTGATCGCCGCGGCGCTGGCCGGACGGCCATTGACCGAGATCGACATCTTCCCGCCCGAAACCCTTGCCGCCCTGCCCGATACCGGCCCGGCCCTGGCCGAGCGGGCGCGCGTGCCGCTGATCGAGACGCGCGCGGCCGTGCCCACCACCCGCACCGTCGAGGATCGCGGCATGGTCGTTCACAGCGCCACGCCGGTCGCCACGCCGGGGCATGAGGGGGTGCTGGTGGGGGGCATCCTGCTCAACCGCAATCTCGATTTCATCGACACGATCAATGCGCTGGTCTACCGCGACAGCGGCGCGCCGGGCGCGCGGCAGGGCACGGCGACGCTGTTTCTGGAGGATGTGCGCGTCTCGACCAATGTGCGGCTGTTCGAGGGGGCCCGCGCGCTCGGCACCCGCGTCTCGGCGGCGGTGCGGGCGGCGGTGCTGGGCGAGGGGCGCACCTGGCTCGACAGCGCCTTTGTCGTCAACGACTGGTATATCTCGGCCTACCGTCCGATCCTGGACAGTTTCGGCCGCCGGGTCGGGATGCTTTATGTGGGCTATCTCCAGGCCCCGTTCGATGCCGCCAAACGCAACGCCTATCTTCTGGTCTTCGCGGCCTTCCTTGCGGTGCTGGCGATCAGCGTGCCGGTCTTCCTGCGGCTCGCGCGCACCATCTTCGCACCGCTGGAGCGGATGACGGCCACCATGGCGCGGGTCGAGGCGGGCGATCTGGAGGCGCGGATCGGCCCCGTGGCGGCGCGCGACGAGATCGGCACGGTGGCTGCCCATCTCGACAGCCTGCTCGACCAGGTGCAGGAGCGCGACCGCGCGCTGCGTGCCTGGAACGAGGAGCTGAACGCGCGGGTCGAGGAGCGCACCGCCGAGCTGCGCGCTGCCAATGCCAAGCTCGAGAGCACCTATCAGCAGCTCGTCATGTCCGAAAAGCTCACCTCCATCGGCGAGATCACGGCAGGCGTGGCGCATGAGATCAACAACCCCACGGCGGTGATCCAGGGCAATCTCGACGTGATCCGCGAAACCCTCGGGGAGCGCGCCGCGCCGGTGGCGCATGAACTGGGGTTGATCGACCGCCAGGTGGGCCGCATCAGCGCCATCGTCGGCAAGCTCCTGCAATTCGCGCGCCCCACCGAATTCGGCAGCTTCGAGGAAGATGTGGATCTTGGCCAGGTGCTGCGCGACTGCCTCGTTCTGGTCGATCACGTCCTGTCGAAGGCCGAGATCGCCGTCACCATCTCCGAGACCCCGGACACCCCCCTTGTCACCATCAATCCGGGCGAATTGCAGCAGGTGATCATCAACCTCGTGACCAATGCGGCGCAGGCGATGAAAGGCGGCGGGCGGCTCGATATCTCGACCGAACCGCAGGTGCATGAGGGGCGCGCGGGTGCGGCGCTCATCGTGGCCGATACCGGGCCGGGCATCCCCGAAGACAGGCTTGCGGCGGTGTTCGATCCGTTCTTCACCACCAAGCGGGGCGAGGGCACCGGCCTCGGCCTGTCGGTCAGCCAGACCCTGATCCGTCAGGCAGGCGGCATCATCACCGCCCGCAACCGCGCCGCGGGCGGAGCCGTGTTCACCGTCTGGCTGCCCGCGCAGGCGCGATGAAGACCCGCCCTGTCATGGGCTTTCCCGACTGGCCCCGCCCGTCCCGCGGGCGAGGCGCGGAGCCCGCGCGCAGCGGGACCTGCGCGGCTGCATGGTTCAGGGCCTGCGCAACCGCAACATCGTGGCCATTCCGGCGACATCCCCGGCACATGTCGTGTCTGCCCGCGCCACAATCGCACAGCGGTCCGGCAACCGTCCCACCTTGACCAGACCGCGCTTCCCATACATATGCCAAGGCCATGACAGACCTCGCGCATATCCGCAATTTCTCGATCGTGGCCCATATCGACCACGGCAAATCCACCCTGGCCGACCGGCTGATCCAGTCGACCGGGACGGTGCAGGACCGTGACATGAAGGAGCAGATGCTCGATGCCATGGATATCGAGCGCGAGCGGGGCATCACCATCAAGGCCAATACCGTGCGCATCGACTACAAGGCGCAGAACGGTGAGACCTATGTGCTCAACCTCATCGACACGCCCGGCCACGTGGATTTCGCCTATGAGGTCAGCCGCTCGATGCGCGCGGTCGAGGGCTCGCTTCTGGTGGTGGACAGCACCCAGGGCGTCGAGGCACAGACGCTGGCCAATGTCTACCAGGCCATCGATGCGGGCCACGAAATCGTGCCCGTGCTCAACAAGATCGACCTGCCCGCCTCGGACTGCGACCGCGTGGCAGAGCAGATCGAGGACGTGATCGGGATCGACGCCTCCGGCGCGATCCGCGTCTCGGCCAAGACCGGCGTGGGCATCCCCGAGACGCTTGAGGCCATCGTCGCGCATCTGCCCGCCCCCAAAGGCGACGAGAGCGCGCCGCTCAAGGCGATGCTGGTCGATAGCTGGTATGACGCCTATCTCGGCGTGGTCGTGCTGGTGCGGATCATGGACGGACGGATGAAGCGCGGCGACCGTATCCGCATGATGCAGACCGGTGCCACCTACAACGTGGAGCGCATCGGCGTGTTCCGCCCCCAGATGGAAAAGGTCGAGAGCCTTGGCCCCGGCGAGATCGGCTTCATCACCGCGTCGATCAAGCAGGTGCGTGATACGCGCGTCGGCGACACGATCACCCATGAAAAGCGCCCCTGCGAGACGCCCCTGCCCGGCTTCAAGCCTTCGGTGCCGGTGGTGTTCTGCGGGCTTTTCCCGGTCGATTCGGCGCAGTTCGAGGATCTGCGCGACGCGATCGAGAAACTGGCGCTCAACGATGCCTCCTTCAGCTACGAGATGGAGACCTCGGCGGCGCTCGGCTTCGGTTTCCGCTGCGGCTTTCTGGGCCTGCTGCATCTCGAGGTGATCCGCGACCGGATCGAGCGCGAATATGACATCGAGCTCATCACCACCGCGCCTTCGGTGGTCTATCACCTCTACATGAAGGACGGCACGATGCGGGAGCTGCACAACCCCGCCGACATGCCGGACCCCTCCCATGTGGACCGCATCGAGGAGCCGCGCATCAAGGCCACGATCATGGTGCCGGACGAGTATCTGGGCGATGTGCTCAGGCTCTGCCAGGACCGGCGCGGTATCCAGCTCGACCTCACCTATGCGGGCTCCCGCGCGATGGTGGTCTATGACCTGCCGCTCAACGAGGTGGTGTTCGATTTCTACGACCGGCTCAAGTCGGTGACCAAGGGCTATGCCAGTTTCGACTATCAGCTCGAGGGCTACCGCGAGGACAAGCTGGTGAAGATGCAGATCCTCGTCAATGACGAGCCGGTGGACGCGCTTTCCATGATGGTCCACCGCGACCGCGCCGAGATGCGCGGGCGCGCCATGTGCGAAAAGCTCAAGGACCTGATCCCCCGCCACATGTTCAAGATCCCGATCCAGGCGGCCATCGGCGGCAAGGTCATCGCGCGCGAGACGCTCTCGGCGCTGCGCAAGGACGTGACGGCGAAATGCTATGGCGGGGACGCCACGCGCAAGAAGAAGCTGCTGGAAAAGCAGAAGGCGGGCAAGAAGAAGATGCGCCAGTTCGGCAAGGTGGACATCCCGCAGGAAGCGTTCATCTCGGCGTTGAAGATGGATTCCTAGAGCTTTTCGCCGTGACGGCGAAAAGCTCTGGTGTGCGTGCGGGCCGAAAAGTGTCTGCGCCCTGTAAGGGCGTTTATTCGACGGCGGTTTCGAGCGCCTGGCCCGCATCCTGGACGTCGCGGCCAGCCCCTTGAATGGTTTCGCAGGCGGTCAGCCCTAGGCAGGCCACAAGGCCAATAAACATCATGCGCATGGTGATTTCTCCGATTTGATTGGGTCTTGCGACATGCGGTGCGCATGGCCACAAGGACGCCCCCCCGGACCGTGATCAGGTCGCGGCAGCAACACGCGATGCTCTGCCTGTGCGAGGGCGAATACAACCGCTGATTTCGATGTCGGCGCATTATCGCTGATCCTCGGTGTCCGGGGTTCAGGGCGGGATGGAGAAATCCGCTGTATGTCATCCTGATCGCGCTGCACCCGTCGGGCAAGATGCGCCCGCTCCCCTCGACACATCGCGACATGGCGCTAGCTCCTTGCTCACCGATAAACAGGAGGACCAAATCATGAAATTGCTCACCTTCCTCACCGCCCTCGCCCTAGCCGCGCCTGCAGTCGCGGGCCAATGCCCGATGGACATGGCCAAGATCGACGCGGCCATGAGCGAGGCGAGCCTGTCGGAGTCCGAGATGGCCACCGTCAAGGAACTGCGCGCGCTTGGCGAAGAGCAGCACGAGGCGGGCGATCACGCCGCGTCGGTGGCGACGCTCGCCGAGGCCAAGACGTTGCTCGGGATCGAGTGATCCCCTCCCCCCTGCCGAAGGTTGCGCCCGCGCGCCGCCTTCGGCATCTCCTGACACAGATCAAGGCGGACCGGCCCGGGATGCGCCAAGGGCATGTACGACCTTTGCGCATACGGAGGACACCATGCTGCGCCTCGCCTTCATCCTGCATCTCTTCATCGGCTCCACCCTTGCGGGCTCGGCCGTCGTTGCGGCCCTGGTGATGGGACAGGACACGCTGCGGCCCATCCTCATCGCCGCCGCACTCGGCTTTGCCGCCGCCTTCCCGGTGACCTGGATGGTGACGAAGAAGCTCTACGAGACGCGCTGACGGGCATTTCCCCACGCGCAGCCGCGCCCTAGATTGCCGGGCATGAGCGCCCTGCCCGCCCCGATCGCATCCTGGTTCGCTGCCCGAGGCTGGCAGCTCCATCCGCATCAGCAGGCGATGCTCGCGCGCGCCGAAGACCCGGCGACGCTGCTCATCGCGCCCACCGGCGGGGGCAAGACGCTGGCGGGCTTCCTGCCGACGCTGGCCGATCTCTGCCTGGCCCCGCGCGCGGGGCTGCACACGCTCTACATCTCGCCCCTGAAGGCGCTCGCCGCCGACATGCGGCGCAATCTCACCGGACCCATCGCCGAGATGGGCCTCGATACCCGTGTCGAGGACCGCACCGGCGACACCTCGGCCCATGTCAGGCGCCGACAGCGCGCCGACCCGCCCCATATCCTCCTGACCACGCCCGAAAGCCTCGCGCTCCTTCTGTCCTTTGAGGACGCGCCGCGCCTCTTCGCCGGGCTTTCCCGCGTGATCGTGGACGAGGTCCACGCGCTGGCCGAATCGAAGCGGGGCGATCAGCTCATGCTGGCGCTGGCGCGGCTTCAGGGGCTCTGCCCGAACCTGCGGCGCGTGGGCCTTTCCGCCACGGTCGAGGATCCGCCCGCGCTTGCCCGTTTCCTTGCCCATGGGGACGCGCCCTGCGCGATCCTTCGGGCAGATCCCGGACCGGACCCGGATATCGCGATGCTCGACGTGGGTGCCGCCCCGCCCTGGGCCGGGGGCGGGGCCGCCCATGCGATCCCCGCCGTGCTCGACGCCATTCGCGCGCACCGCACGACGCTGGTCTTTCACAACACCCGTGCGCAGGCCGAGATCTTCTTTCACCGGCTGTGGATGGCCAACGAGGAGGGGCTGCCCATTGCCATCCATCACGGCAGCCTCGACCGCGAGCAGCGCGCGCGGGTGGAGGCGGCCATGGCGGCGGGCAGGCTGCGCGCCGTGGTCTGCACCGGCAGCCTCGATCTGGGGCTCGACTGGGGGGATGTGGACCTTGTGATCCAGATCGGCGCGCCGAAGAACGTCAAGCGGCTGGTGCAGCGGATCGGTCGGGCCAATCACCGCTACAACGCGCCCTCCAAGGCGCGGCTGGTGCCCGCCAACCGCTTCGAGGTGGTGGAATGCCTGGCCGCGCTCGAGGCGGTGCGCGCGCATGATCTCGATGGCGCGCCGCGCGGACCCGGCCCGCTCGACGTGCTGTGCCAGCACATCCTCATCCGCGCCTGCGCGGGGCCTTTCGACGCGGGCGCGCTTTTTCACGAGGTGCGCGGCGCGGGACCCTATGCCGGGCTTTCGCGGGATGACTTCGATGACTGCCTCGCGTTCTGCGCCACGGGGGGCTACGCGCTTCGGGCCTATGACCGCTGGCAGCGTCTGCAACGGCGCGCCGACGGTCTCTGGCAGTTGCGCGATCCGCGCAGCGCCCGGCTCGTCCGCATGAATATCGGCACGATCCAGGACACCGACACGCTCAAGGTGCGCCTCGGGCGCGCACGCGGCGGGGCCGCCTTGGGCGAGATCGAGGAGGGATTCGCCGCCACGCTCAGCCCCGGCGACACGTTTCTGATGGGCGGGCAGGTGGTGCGGTTTGAATCCTTGCGCGAGATGGTGGTGGAGGTGAGCCGCGATCCCGGGCGCGAGCCGAAGATCGCCACCTACATGGGCACGAAATTCGCCACCTCGACGCAGTTGTCGGACCGCATCCTTGCCATCCTCGCCCGGCCCGACTGGCCCGATCTGCCCGCGCCGATGCGCGACTGGCTCAACCTGCAACGCAACCTGTCGGAAATGCCCGCCCGCGACCGGCTGCTGATCGAAAGCTTTCCCCATGAGGGGCGCGAGCACGCCTGCCTCTACGGCTTTGCGGGGCGCAACGCGCAGCAGACGCTGGGGCTGCTCGTGACCAAGCGGATGGAGGAGGAGGGGCTTGCGCCGATGGGGTTCGTGGCGACCGATTACGCCACGCTGATCTGGGGGCTGGAGCCGCTCACCGATGCGGACGCCCTGCTGGCCCCCGGCACCCTGCGCGCCGGGTTCGAGCAATGGCTGCGCGGCAACGCGGTGATGAAGCGCACGTTTCGCGCCTCTGCCACCATCGCCGGGCTGATCCAGCGTCAGAGCCCCGGCGCGCGCAAGACCGGGCGGCAGGCAACCGTATCCTCGGACATCCTCTATGACACGCTGGTGAAATACGACCCCGATCACCTGCTCCTGCGGATCACGCGGGACGAGGCGATGCGCGGGCTGGTCGATTTCGGGCGGATCGAGGAGATGCTGGCCCGCACGCGCGGTCGTGTCACGCTCCGGCGACTGGCGCGCGTCTCGCCGCTGGCCGCGCCGCTCTTTCTCGAGGCCGGGCGTGTGCCGGTGGCGGGCGCGGCGCAGGAGCGGCTTCTGGCAGAGGCGGCGGCCCGGCTCATGGAGACGGCGGGCCTTGCCCCCTGAGCGCCGGAATCGCCCCGCGCGCGCCCATACCCCCCTTGCCAAGCGCGCCACACGGGTATATTCGCCCGTCTCACGGTCGGAGTGTAGCTCAGCCTGGTAGAGCACTGTCTTCGGGAGGCAGGGGCCGGAGGTTCGAATCCTCTCACTCCGACCAATGATCTCAATACGTTAGCCCATTCCTCCCCGGAATCCTTCGTGCAAGTATTGCACGGTGATTAGCGCCCGATTACTATTCAAGGACGGGTGCAGACTTCATAAAATACCGAAAACGCAGGCGAACTGATGGTATCTGGGAGATCGTCTGGGACGATCCCAAAACTGGTCGCATCAAACGTCAATCCTGCAAGACACGAGACGAGCATGAAGCTGACCGCAAGCTCGCGGAGAAGATTCTGTCTGGAGATGTTGTGCCACCAAACGTGGTGACAGTGGGTTATATTCTCGATCGCTACTACCAGCACCTGAAGCGGCGGAAGGAGCCATCGACCGTCGTACCAATGGCGTCGAAAGTTGACCGCCTGAAACAGTTCTTGGGCAGCAGAAAATGGCAGGACTTCGGGCGGGAGTGTCCAGACCCCCCCGGTTCTTCAACTCGTTCATCACCGACAGCCAGAATTTGGCACCTTCGTTGTCGGCGATCCAAAGGCCCAGAACCTCCCGCACACCGTCGCGGGTGACGCCCAGGGCCACGTAAACGGCCTTGTTCCTGACCATGCGGCTGTCGGCGTCGCGGATCTTGACCCGTAGCGCGTCAAAAATGACGACGGGATACATCCGGTCCAGCGCCCGGGACTGCCAGTCCCGGACCTCGTCCAGCACCGCATCAGTGACCCGGCTGATCAGGTCTGGCGAGACCTGCAGGCCATAGACATCCTCAAGGTGCGCACGGATGTCGCGCACCGTCAGACCGGCGGCACAGAGCCCGACAATCTTGTCGTCGATCCCGTCGATCCGGGTCTGGCCCTTTTTGACCAACTCAGGCTCAAAACTGCCATCGCGGTCGCGCGGCACGGCGATCGGCACCTCGCCGTCCTGCCCCTTCAGCCGCTTGGAGGAGGTCCCGTTGCGCCGGTTGGCCTGTCCCGCAGGTGCGTCCTTGT
>PBIL01000022.1 GCA_002720475.1 Roseovarius sp. | reverse complement strand
CCTGCCCGAGATCATCCAAGGGGTTGAGTTCCGCGACGGCCTCCGCCAACTTCAAGCTGCCGCCTGATCAGGCGTCACCAACTTCTGCGTATATCTCCGACCATTTCGAGCTTGAGTTCTACGTCCGCAAGCTCGCCAAGAACGGCGTCCGGCTCGTCTCGATGACGCAGGAGCTGGGCGACGACCCGATGCACGTCATGATGCGCCAGATCATGGCGCTGTTCGACGAGTACCAGTCCAAGGAGAACGCCAAGCATACGCTGCGGGCTCTCAAGGAGAACGCCCGCCAGGGCTTCTGGAACGGCTCGCTGCCGCCGGTGGGCTACCGCGTCGTCGACGCCGAGAAGCGCGGCGCGAAGATCAAGAAGGTGCTCGAGATCGATCCGCTGCATGCCGACACGGTCCGGCTGATGTTCAAGCTGGCGCTCGAAGGCGACGGCACGAGCGGGCGCATGGGCGTGAAGGCGATCGCCACCTATCTCAACGCGCGCAAGCTCTACACCCGCACGGGCGGTCGCTGGGGCGTCGGCACGGTGCACCGCATCCTGACACGGCGGACCTATATCGGCGAACATCAATGGGGCCGGACCTACAAGGACGGCACGCCCAAGGCGCAGGCCGAGACCGTCACCGTGCCCGTGCCACCGCTGATCGACCGGGAGACCTTCAACGCGGTTCAGGAACTGCTCAAGTCGCGCAGTCCGATGGTCGTGCCGGGCCGGACCGTCAGCGGCCCGACCCTGCTCACCGGCATCTGCTTCTGTGCCGACTGCGGCGGCGCGATGACGTTGCGCACCTCGGGCAAGGCCAAGCACTATCGCTACTACACCTGCTCGACCGTCGCGCGGCAGGGCAAGACCGGCTGCAAGGGCCGTACGATCCAGATGGACCGACTTGACCATCTGGTGGCCGAGCATCTGGAGAAGCGGCTCCTCGAGCCCGAGCGGCTGCGAGACCTGCTGACGATCCATCTCGACCGGCGCGAGGAGCGAGACGAACGCCGGCGCGCGCATGCCGCGGAATTGGTCAACCGCGCTGCCGCCGCAGAGGCGCGATTGAAGCACCTTTACGACGCCATCGAGAGCGGCGTCGCCGATCTGGACGATCCGTCGCTCAGGACGCGCATCGAGGAATTGAAGGCGACGCGGGACCAGGCGCGCATCGACGCGGAACGCGCACGCGCCGCGATCGAAAGTGCGGGCCAGGCGGTCACGCCCGACCAGATCGCCCGTTTCGCGGCCGTCGCCCGCCGGCGCATGCGTGGAAAGGACGGCGGATTCCGGCGGGATCATCTGCGGGCTCTGGCCCAGCGGGTCGAGGTCGCCGAGCGCGAGGTTCGGATCATGGGCTCGCGCAACGAGCTCCTGAGGGTCCTGGCTTCCGCGAATGGCGTAGGAACGGCGGCGAACGGCGTTCGCACTTATGTTCCAAGGTGGCGGAGAGACAGGGATTCGAACCCTGGAGACGGTTACCCGCCTACACGCGTTCCAGGCGTGCGCCTTCGACCACTCGGCCACCTCTCCGGTGCGTGCTCTTTAGACGCCGAAGACCGGGCTTGGCAAGGGCAGAACCGCGTGGCGGCGGCGCTCAGAGAAGCAGCAGACCGAGCCGCGTGAGGTTCAGCCCCGCCGCCAGCAACACCCAGAGCGTGATCCTGCCGAACGTCGCCTGGTTCAGCCGGTCCTGAAGCCGGAAGCCCAGCGCCATGCCCGCCAGCGCCGACGGCACCAGCGCCAGCGACAGCGGCAGCGTCTCGGCCCGCAGCACGCCCGACCCCAGGTGCGAGACCAGCAGCAGCACGGACCCCAGCCCGTAGATCATGCCCTGCACGCGCATCTGCTCGTGCTTCCCGGTGCCGCGCGCCACCAGCATCGCCACGGTCGGCGGCCCCCAGACCCCCGAGATGCCGCCGCAGAACCCCGCCAGCGCCCCGAGCGCTGCCTCGCCGCGCCCGCCCGCCCCGCGGCCGAGCCGCAATCCCCGCCCGCTCAGCGCACTCGCGGCGTAAAGCGTCACCATCGGCCCGATGATGAGAAACATCGCCGCGGGCGGCAGCACCGGCACTAGCTGCGCCGACACGGCCATCACCGCCCCACCCGCGATCAGGAACACCCGGAAGCGCGCGACCGAGGCAAGCGCCGCCCGCACCCCCTGGCGCAGCGCCTGCCAGAGATTGCTCAGCAGCGTCGGCAGGATCAGTCCCGCCAGCGCCAGGTCGGGCGGCAGGATCGTGCTCAGCCCGGCGATGAGCACCATGGGCATGGCGAATCCCACGAGCCCCTTGATCACCCCGGCGACCAGCGCAACGGCGACGGCAAAGACCGCGCCCCAGAGCGACAATGCAAGAAAAACGGTATCCATGCCGAAGCCTTAGCACGCCGCCGCGCGGCCCGCCGCAAGAAACCGCCCCGCGCCCGGACCGAGCCGGCAGCGCCCGCCGCACCGCAGAACGCTACGCAACTTTCGAACAAAACCCTATGACAATCGGCATAATAGTTGCGCTGCGCCTGCATAATAGATAGAAGACCGGCAAACAGGAAAGGACGCTTTTCATGGCACATGACGGACAGGACATTGCGATGGCCCAGCCCATCCTTCTCGACGATCTGCTGACGCTCACCGGTGCCGCGCTCGCCCCGGCCGAGACATTGCTCGAGCGGGCAAAGGACAAGGTGCGCGCCGCGGTCACCGTCGATGGCCGCATCTCTGCGACCGCGATGGATGCCGGGCAGAGCGCCACGCACGGCCTTGCCTGGCTCGCCACCTATGTCGAATCGCTGCGTCAGATGCAGGGCTGGGCCGCGCGGCTGTCCGAGGCCGGCACCTTCGGCGAGGTCGAGCGCCTGCTGCACCAGATCGCCTTCGGCGAGTATCTCGCGCAGATCGCGGGCGGTATCGCGATGAACCAGGCAGAGATCGCGCGCCCCGCCGAAATGGGCCTCGACGACGCCGCCCTCGCCGCCTTCCGCACGCCCGAGGTGGCCACGCTCATCGCCCGTGGCAACACGCAGGATGCCCGGCTGCGCCTCGTCGCGCTCATGCAGGAACGCGCCGCCGAGATCACCGTCGGCCGCAGCGGGCTCGATGACGAGCTCGAAATGATCCGCGAACAGTTCCGGCGCTTCTCGGTCGAGAAGGTCGAGCCCCACGCCCATGAGTGGCATCTCAAGGATGAACTCATCCCGATGGAGATCATCGAGGAACTCGCCGAAATGGGCGTCTTCGGCCTGACCATCCCCGAGGAATTCGGCGGCTTCGGCCTCTCCAAGGCGTCGATGGTCGTGGTCTCCGAGGAACTGAGCCGCGGCTATATCGGCGTGGGCAGCCTCGGCACCCGCTCCGAGATCGCCGCCGAGCTGATCCTCCGCGGCGGCACCGAGGCGCAGAAGGCGAAATGGCTTCCCCGGCTTGCCAGCGGCGAGATCCTGCCCACGGCCGTCTTCACCGAGCCCAATACCGGCTCGGATCTCGGCAGCTTGCGCACCCGCGCTGTCCGTGACGAGAACGGCGACTGGCGCGTGACCGGCAACAAGACCTGGATCACCCATGCCGCGCGCACCCATGTGATGACGCTTCTGGCGCGCACGGTACCCGACACGACCGATCATCGCGGCCTGTCGATGTTCCTGGCCGAGAAGGAGCCCGGCACCGATGAGGCCCCCTTCCCCACCCCCGGCATGACCGGCGGAGAGATCGAGGTGCTGGGCTATCGCGGCATGAAGGAGTACGAGCTTGCCTTCGACAATTTCCACGTCAAGGCCGAGAATCTCCTGGGCGGCGAGGAGGGCAAGGGGTTCAAGCAGCTCATGGAGACGTTCGAATCCGCCCGCATCCAGACCGCCGCCCGCGCCGTGGGCGTGGCGCAGGCGGCGCTCGACGTGGGACTGCGCTATGCCCAGGAGCGCAAGCAGTTCGGGCGCGCGCTGATCGAATTTCCGCGCGTCGCCAACAAGCTTGCGATGATGGCGGTCGAGATCATGGTGGCGCGCCAGCTTACCTATTTCTCGGCCTGGGAGAAGGATCACGGGCGGCGCTGCGACCTCGAGGCCGGCATGGCCAAGCTTCTGGGCGCGCGCGTCGCCTGGGCGGCGGCGGACAACGCGCTCCAGATCCACGGCGGCAACGGCTTTGCTCTGGAATACACGATCAGCCGCATTCTCTGCGATGCGCGCATCCTCAACATCTTCGAAGGCGCTGCGGAGATCCAGGCACAGGTGGTCGCGCGGCGGTTGCTCGGCTAGAACGGGGTGAAGTCGGGTGGACCCGTTTGGGCGACGGGCGGGTGAGGCCCGCCAGACGCATCCCGCTCCAGGCACCCGCGCGGCCGGGACGGGGCAGCCCACTTGCCAATCCCCGCGCGAGCGGCCAACAAGGGCGGCATGGACGGACATGCCTTTACCCTTGCGGGCACCTCCCTTGTCGCCCTGCCCTCGGGCGCGCTCTACTGGGAGGCGCGCAACCTGCTCTGCGTCTCCGACCTGCACCTGGGCAAGGCGCTGCGGCGGGCGCGGACGGGCGCGCCCCCCCTGCCCCCCTACGAGACGCGCGACACGCTTGCCCGGCTCGAATCGGACCTGCGCCGCACCGGCGCGGCCACCGTGATCTGTCTGGGCGACAGCTTCGACGATACCGAAGCGGCCCGAGCCCTGCCCGAGGCCGAGCGGCTCTGGATCGCCAAGCTGCAGGCGGGCCGCCGCTGGGTCTGGATCGAGGGCAATCACGATCCCGGCCCGGTCGATCTGGGCGGCGCGCATCTGGCCGAACTGCCCGAGGCACCGCTCACCTTTCGGCATGTCGCAAGGCCGGGGCAATCGGGCGAGGTCTCGGGCCATTACCACCCCAAGATACGGCTGGCCCTCAAGGGACAGACAATCAGCCGTCCGGCCTTTCTCATCGACAGCGACCGGGTGATCCTGCCCGCCTACGGCACCTATACCGGCGGGCTATCCTGCGACGATCCTGCGCTCACCGGGCTGATGCGGGCCGAGGCGGTGGCCGTGCTCACCGGTCCCGCAGCCCACGCGCTGCCGATGCGCGCACGGCGCTGACCCCGGCTCAGCCGCCCTTGCGGGCGGCTTCTGCCTCGGCTTCGGCGGCGGCCTCGATGGCCGCGCGCGCCTCGTCGCTTTCATAGCTGGCCCAGGGCCGGTCTGTGCCCGTGGGCGGCAGGTCTTCGGGCCGGTGGCCAAGGTGCAGATGGGTCTTGGCGATGAAATGGCCGGTGATCGGCGCGGTCAGGAAGAGAAAGAGGACGATCATGAACTCGTGAAACGAGAACTGTCCGACCACGAAATGGAAGTAGAGCATCGAGGCGATGAGCGCGCCGCCCACCCCCAGCGTTGTCGCCTTTGTGGGTGCGTGCAGACGCATCATCGGATCGGGAAGCTTGATCAGGCCGATGGAGCCGACCAGCCCGAAGATGCCGCTGATGACGAGGCAGGCCGCAATGAGGATATCGACGATCATGGCGCAGCCCCTATTCGATGATATCGCCGCGCAAGAGATAGCGCGTGTAGGACACGGTCGAGATGAAGCCGGTCATGGCGATGATCATCGACGCCTCGAAATAGACCGTCGTGCCCTCGAGTATCCCGAACAGCGCCAGAAGCGCGATGGCATTGATCACCAGCGTGTCGAGCGCGAGAATCCGGTCTCCGACCGTAGGCGCGTTCACGATCCGGTAAATGTTGAGCAGCAGCGCAAGGCCGTAACAGCCGAAGGCGAAATCGAGCGCATGTCCGATCATTCGAATATCTCCATCAGCCGCCGTTCGTAGCGCGCCTTGATCTCGTCGCGCACCGCGTCGGGGTCCGGCGCGTCGAGGCAATGCACCAGAAGGCTGCGCCCGTCCGCCGCAAGATCGCTCGATACCGTGCCCGGGGTCAGCGTGATCGTGCTTGCAAGAACGGTGATCGCCTCCGGCGTGCGCAGATCCAGCGGGATCGTCACCCAGGCGGGGCGCGTATTGGCATTGGCCTTGAACAGGATGATCACCGCCACCTGCACGTTGGCGACGCAGATATCCCAGAGCACGATCACGATGTATTCCACGATCCGCGGCAGCGAGCGCAGCCGCGGTATGTCGGGCCAGTAGGGCGCGGTAATCAGCGGGATGAGAACGCCCAGGATCGTCCCCAGCACAAGGTTGCCCGGCGTGACCTTGTTGACCAGCATCTGCCAGACCAGGATAAGCAGGATCGTCAGCAGCGGATGGGGCAGCAACCTGCGCAGCATCTCCGGTCCTCCCTCAACCCTGTCCCAGCACGGCGGCGATATAGGCGGCGGGCGCGTGAAGCTGCGCCGCCGTCGCCTCGATATAGCGCATCACCGGCCCTGCGAACACCGCCAGCGCCACGACCCCGCCCAGCAGCGAGAAACAGGCCACCAGCGGCAGGGCGGGGGTCGGCCCTTCGGCCTCGGCCTCGCGATCGGTCTTCCAGAACACCACGCTGCCCGCCTGCGAAAGCCCGACGATCGCCACCAGCGAGGTGGCAAGGATCATGGCCCAGATGACCCAGACATCGGCCAGGTCGCGGGTGGCGTCAAGGATCAGAAGCTTGCCGACGAATCCCGAAAGCGGCGGCATCCCGGCGGTGGCGATGGCCGCGCCGAACCACAGCGCGGTCACGATCCCGTGCTGCGCCAGACGCGGCCCCGGCACCAGCGCGCCCGCCAGCGCCCCGCGCCGTTCGCGCACGAGGTCCACGACGAGGAAGAGAAGCGCACCGGCCAGCGTCGAATGGATCGCGTAATAGAGCGCCGCGGCCGAGCTTGCCTCGGTAAAGCCCGCGACGGCCACGAGCAGCGTCCCCATCGAGCCGATGGCGGCAAAGGCCGCAAGCCGCCCCAGCCGCCGCGCGCCCAGCACGCCGATCATGCCCACGGCCAGCGAGAGCAGCGCCCCATAGAGCAGGAACCGGTCTATCAGCACCGCCGTCGCGTCCAGATCGGGGCCAAAGACCAGTGTGTAGAACCGCAGGATCGCATAGGCCCCCACCTTGGTCATGACGGCAAAGAGCGCGGCCACGGGCGCGGGAGCCTCGGCATAGGTGTTGGGCAGCCAGAAATGCAGCGGCAGGAGCGCCGCCTTGATCGCGAAGACCAGGAACAGAAGCATCGCACCAACCCGCAGAAGCGCGCTGTCATCGACGGGAATCTGCGCCGCGCGTTCGGCCAGATCGGCCATGTTGAGCGTGCCGGTGACGGCATAGAGCGTGCCCAGCGCAAACAGGAACAGCGTCGAGCCGAGCAGGTTGTAGATCACGTATTGCACGCCCGCCTTGAAGCGCCGCGCGCCGCCCGCATGGATCATCAGCCCGTAGGAGGCGATGAGCAGCACCTCGAAGAAGACGAAGAGGTTGAAGGCGTCACCGGTCAGGAAGGCCCCGCAGATCCCCATCAGCTGAAACTGCCAGAGCGGGTGGAAATTGCGGCCCCGCGCATCCCAGCCCGAACCGATGGCATAAAGCAACACCACCAGCGCCAGCGCGGCGGTCAGCGTCACCATCACCGCCGCCAGCCGGTCGAGCACCAGAACGATGCCGAAGGGCGCGCGCCAGTTGCCCAGCTCATAGACCTCGACGGCACCGCTGCCGGCATGGACAAGCAGGCCCAGCGCCACCGCCAGAAGCACCACGCAGCCCGCCAGCGAGAACACCCGCTGCAAACCGATGTGATGGCGCATCGCCAGCGTCAGCACCGCCGCGAGCACCGCGGGCAGCACCACGGGCACGATGATCCAGTGGCTCATGCTCCGCCCTCCGGGCTCTCGTCCTCGGGCGGCAGGCTCACGTCGTCATCGCGCGAAGACAGATAGGCACCAAGCGCCATCATCACCACCACCGCCGTCATGCCGAAGGAGATCACGATGGCGGTGAGCACCAGCGCCTGCGGCAGCGGGTCGGTATAGCGCTCCACCCCGTCGCGCAGCACCGGCGGCGCGTTCACCACCAGACGCCCGCTCGCGAAGAGAAAGAAGTTGACCGCATAGGTCAGCAGCGCCAGCCCGAGAATGACCGGGAACGTCCGCAGCCGCAGCACAAGGTAAAGCCCCGCCGCCGTCATCACCCCGATTGCACTCGCCATCAGCAGTTCCACGTCACCTGCCCTCCTCTGAGTCGCGCGTGGGGTCGATGTCCATCGGCTCGATATTGACGGTCTCGCCCGCACGCCGTGCCATGCTCGACAGGCTCTGAAGCGCCAGCATCACCGCGCCCAGCACCGTCAGGAACACGCCCACGTCGAAGGCCATGGCCGTGGCCCATTCGAACTCCTCGATGGGCGGGAAATGCAGATAGCCGTAGTCCGAGGTCAGGAAGGGCCGCCCGGCAAGCCAGGCGCCAAGTCCCGTCACCGTGGCGATCAGCACGCCGATCCCGATGGTCGCGTGATTGGTCACACGCTGCCGCGCCTCGGCCCAGGCATAGCCCGAGGCCATGTATTGCATCAGGAAGGCGATGGCCACGATCAGCCCGGCGATGAACCCCCCGCCCGGCTCGTTATGCCCGCGCAGGAAGATATAGGCCCCGACCATCAGCGAAATCGGCATCATCACCCGCGTCGCCACCACCATCATCAACGGGTGGCGGTCGCCCGCCTCGGGCAGTTCGGGCCGGTCCCAGTTGGCAAGCCAGCGCCCGCCGGGTCCGCGCAGCACCGCCTCGGTCAGCGCGAAGATCACCAGCGCCGCGATGCCCAGCACGATGATCTCGCCATAGGTATCGTAGCCGCGGAAATCCACGAGGATCACGTTGACAACGTTGGTGCCGCCGCCGCCCTTGTAGGAATTGGCCAGGTGAAATGCCGAAATGCTTTCCTGTGCGAAATCGCGCAGCAGAATGGCGTAGCTCAGCCCCGCCACTGCCACGCCGCCCGCCAGCGCAATGATCGTGTCGCGCGCGCGCCGTCCCGGCGTGCTCTCGACCGGCGTTTCGCGCGGCAGGAAATTGAGCGCGAGCAGAAGCAGGATGATCGTCACCACCTCGACCGAGATCTGCGTCATCGCCAGATCGGGGGCGGAGAAATAGACGAAGCCGAGCGAGACCATCAGCCCCACCACCCCGATCAGCACCAGCGCGGTGAACCGCGCCCGGTGATAGACGACCAGAAGCCCCGTCGCCACCACCAGCAGCAGCCAGCCCATGGCCGGGACCGGCGTGACCGGCAGGGCCGCGCGTGTCGGCGGCTGCACCGTGCCGCCCTGCCAGGCAAGCCAGCCCGCGACGAGCACCGTCACGCTGAAAACCGCCGCGTTGCGCATGAGCGCGCCGTTGTGCAGCCCGTCCGTCAGCGCCGTGGCCCCCCGCGTGGCCGCAGAGGTCAGCGCGTCGAACATCGCCTTGGCCTCCGGGCGCGGCGTGGCCTCCCAGAGCCGCGCCATCGGCGCGTGCAGCCACAGCAGAACGGCACCGCCCAGGACCGCGATCACCGACATCCAGAAGGCGGGCACGAATCCGTGCCAGAGGTAAATCTTCACATGGGGATCGGACTGCGTGACCGCCCCCGCCGTCACCCGTACCAGATCCCCGGCAAAGGTCATCGGCATGATCCCGATCAGCACGACCAGCAGCGCCAGAATTCCGGGCGCGGCCCACATGCCGAAACCGGGGTCATGCGGCCTGGCGGGGTAATCGCTGCGCTCGCGGCCCAGGAACACATGCGCGATGTAGCGGAACGAATAGGCCACCGAGAAGAGCGCGCCGAGCGTCGCGAGCGCGCCCATCGTCCAGGCCGGTCCGATCCAGTGAGTCTCGGCCACCTCGGCCAGCATCATCTCCTTGGACAGGTAGCCGTTGAGCGGCGGAATGCCCGCCATCGACAGCGCCGCGATGGTGGCGATGGTGAAGGTGATGGGCATCAGGTGCCGCAATCCGCCCAACCGCTTGATGTCGCGGCTATGCGCCTCGTGGTCGATAATGCCCGCGGTCATGAAGAGCGCCGCCTTGAATGTCGCGTGGTTGATGATGTGGAAGACCGCCACCACCGCCGCCGCCCTGGTGCCAAGGCCCAGAAGCATGGTGATGAGGCCCAGATGACTGACCGTCGAGAAGGCCAGGAGCGCCTTGAGATCGTCCTTGAAAAGCGCGATCTTGGCGGCCATCACCATGGTGATCAGGCCGGTCGAGGCCACGATCCAGAACCATTCCGGCGTGCCCGCCAGCACCGGCCACATCCGCGCCATCAGGAACAGCCCCGCCTTCACCATCGTCGCCGAATGCAGATAGGCCGAGACCGGCGTCGGCGCGGCCATCGCGTGCGGCAGCCAGAAATGGAACGGGAACTGCGCCGATTTGGTGAAACAGCCCAAGAGGATCAGGATGAGCGCGGGCAGATACATCGGGCTCGCCTGGATCGCCTCCTTCTGCGTCAGGATCACGCTCAGGTCATGGCTTCCGGCGATCTGGCCCAGGATCAGCATCCCCGCGATCATCGCCAGCCCGCCAAGCCCGGTGACGGTCAGCGCCATGCGCGCGCCCTGCCGCCCCTCGGGCAGGTGCTTCCAGTAGCCGATCAGCAGGAAGGACGAGAGCGAGGTCAGCTCCCAGAAGATGAGCAGCAGCAGGATGTTGTCCGAAAGCACGATCCCCACCATCGCCCCCTGGAAGAGCAGCAGATAGGTATAGAACTGCCCCATCGGATCCTCGCGCGACAGGTAGAACCGCGCGTAGAGGATGATCAGCAGACCGATGCCAAGGATCAGCCCGGCAAAGAGCAGCCCCAACCCGTCGAGCATGAAATTGACGTTCAGGCAGAGCGAGGGCAGCCAGTCAAGGCCAAAGGTCAGCACCTCGCCGCGCATCACCGCGGGTGCACAGATCAGCAGGAGCGTGATCGCAAGGATCGTCGGCGCGGCGGTGAAGGCGGCGCAGGTGTTGCGCCCCGCCTGGATCATCAGACCCGGCAGGAGCGCGCCCAGAAACGGCAGCGCCGCGATGATCGGCAAGAACCCTGCGACGGTCTCCATCTCGGCCTGCCCCTCCCCCGATGTTCTCGCGGACCGCGCGCGGCCGCCCTTTGCGGTTCTGGCCGGTAATATATGGACAGGGGCCGGGGCAACAAGCGGATTCCGACCGATTTTCCCCGTCTTTCGGCTCGGGCGGCATCGCTCAGGCGGCGCGGCTCATCGCCAGGGTGATCGCTTCGTAATGGCGCAGCACGGGCCAGACCGGGCGGGCATGTTCGGGCAGGCGCGCCCGGTCGAACCCCGCCAGAAGGCTCATCGCCACCGCCTCGCGGTTGCGCCGCATCCGCCCCAGATAGAGGCTCTCGGTGATTGACCCCGCCGCCTCGATCTCCTCATGTTCCGGCAGGATAAGCCCGTGATAGCGCACGAGCGGCCCGCTCCCGGCAGGCACGGCGGAAAACCCGTTGACCAGATGGCGCGCGGGCACCAGCACCGCCTCGCTGCCGAAAAGATATTCGACATCCGAGCCCCGGATCACCAGCCGCTGATGCGGGGCCACGACGATATCGGCGCGCAGCCCGAAATAGGGGGCACGCAGCCGCACGGGCGCAAGGCTGCCCGCGGCGGGCACGGTGCGCGCCACCGCCTGCAGAACCGGAACGAGCCCCCCGCCTGCGGCACGCACCAGCGCGCCGCGCCGCAGGTCCCCGGCCCGCGCGTGGCCCTGCGCCACACGCACCGGCACGTCCGTGCCAAGCCCCGGCATCGGCCCGACCGGCTCCACCCTGTCGGAAAGCGCGGCAAAGATCACCTCCGGGTCCATCTGCCGCTGGCGCGGATCGGTGAAGACCGTGCGCAGATCGGCCAGCGGCATGGGATGCGGCGGTGCAAGCGTGACCGTCGCAAAGCCCAGCATGTCGGGCCGCTCGAGCGTAAGCCGCCCCTGCCGCGCGGGCGCGTCCC
The DNA here is from genome assembly GCA_002720475.1 of Roseovarius sp. Lineage (GTDB taxonomy): Bacteria > Pseudomonadota > Alphaproteobacteria > Rhodobacterales > Rhodobacteraceae > Roseovarius. The sequence continues at coordinate 86,160 of PBIL01000022.1, read as the reverse complement.
AGCTATAGGTGATGCGCAGGCTCTCGGCGCGATCGTCGGGGCGGAAAGGCAGCGTCGCGTGGCGCACGTCGCCCGCCTGGGTCTCCACCAGCACGATCCCCCCCGACGGCAGAAGCTGGAGCGAGAAGCTGCCTGCCCAGGGATGGGTGCGCCCGAAGGCCAGAAGCGTCTGCGGGTGCCGCTCGATCGCCGGGCGCGTCTCGATCATCAGCGTGCCGCGCGGCAAGAGCGCCTCGGGCCCCGGCACCGGCCCCGGTGCCGCGCCCAGCCCATCGGGGTTGAACTGCCCGCCCTCGCGCGTGGTCAGGCCGATCCAGCCCATCTCAGGCCGCCCGCCCGGCCAGCAGCCGCGCCTCGAAGGGGCGCAGCGCGCGCCGCGCGGCGGGGCTGTAACCCGCGCCGGTCCTCGGGTCGATTTCGGGGAAGAGCGCCCGGATCTCGGCCACCATCTCGGCCTCGAAGCTGCGCGCCGTCTGCGGCCCCGGCAGGAAGCTCTCGGTCAGAAGGCGCTCGGACCAGATCAGCTGGTGACGGTCGAAGAGCAGATGCACATAAGTCACTTCGCCCCCCTCGATCCGCCGCACCGTGCCGTCGTTTACCAGATCGCGCGCCGCCACCAGCACCTCTGCCTCCCCGAAGAGAAGCTCGGCCAGCGCGTCGCGCACCAGCACCCGGTGCAGCGGCGACAGCCACAGCTCGCCATGCCGCCCGAACGTGTCCGCCGCGATCCTGATGGGCGCGAACTCGCCCGCCGCCCGGACGCGGCGCATGCCGATCCAGCGCAGCGGCTGTGCGCCCTCGTCCTTGGTCAGCACCAGATCGCCGGGGCGCAGCGTCTCCACCGCCAGCTCCCCGTCCGGGGTGCGGATGCGCGTGCCGGCCACGAAACAGGGCACGGAATCCACCGTGACCAGACCCACATCGGTCTGGCCGGTGCTGCTGGCGACATCGTAGGTGAAATTGAACACCTCGGTATCGCCATCGCCCAGCACCGTCACCGTGCCGTCGGCATTGAGCTGGATCTGCTGGCCGGAAGTGAGTGTCACGATATCGCCCGCCGCCACCGCCTGCCCGTTGAGATGGGTGATGGTCAGCTTGCCCGCGGTGGCATTCTCGTCATTGGACAACAGGTCGATGACGCGCGAGCCGTCGGGGAAGAGCGTGGTCGTGTCGTCGATCGCCACCAGCGTCGTCTGCACGCTGTCGGCGGCGATGAGCACGGTCGAGTCGTAATTCGAATCCGTCACGTCGGCGATGCCGATGCGGATCGAATTGACCACGTCGGGATTGACCGGGATGGTCAGCGTCAGCGTGGCGGTGAACCCGTCCATCTCGGTGTTGAACTGGTCGGCCGTGTTGTCGATGAAGAGGTTGCCGTTGCTGCCGGCGTTGAGGTTGCCCGGGTCGATATCGCCATCGCCCACCGAGAGCGGCACCTGGCTGCCGTTGATCCACACGCCGAAGAAATCCTGGAACGCCCCAATGGCGAATTCGGGATATTCCTCCGAGGCGAAGACGAACTTCATCGTCATCACGTTGCCCGTGGGGATGAAATCCACGTCGAGATAGGCCGCGTCGAAGGTGGGCGCGCCGGCGGCGGCGTTGAAATCCGCCTGGTTGCTGGGCCCGCTCGAACTGGTCGTTGTGCTGGAACTCTGGTTGGACTGGAACGGGTTGTTGTTGGTGAAGCCGCGCAGGTCGCCCGTCGAGAACATCACGCCGGTATCCCCCGGCACGACGCCGGGCGCGATCGCGTTGCCGTCGGTATAGATCCCCGAGGAATCTCGGTCGCCTGTGTAGGAGGCGTCGATCACCGTCACGCCATCGCCGAAGATCGTCTCGGCCATCTGCACGGCCGAGGCATTGCGGTTGATCGGTATCTCGACGCCTGCCACCATCTCTGCCTGCCTCATTCCGGGAGGCAGAGCCGCCACGGCCTGCGGGCCGTCATGTCTCGGGAAGGGGAGGCTGCGCTTCCCTGCCCGATCCATCGGGTACCGGCCCGGTTTTCCGGATCGCGGCACCTCGTTTCTGCTTGCTCGAACCCTGCCTCGGGTTTGTTATTGGTCAACTGATACAGGATCCTTTTCCCCCTGTTAAGGTTTTTCGTTCAAGACCGCCCGTTTGCACCCGTCCGCGTTCCGCGCTAGGCCGGTGCCACAAGACGAAAGGCCCTGCCCATGCCCCCTGCCCCGCTCGATCCCGTGCGCCTCACCGCCGATCTGATCCGCTGCCCATCGGTCACCCCCGAGGAGGGCGGCGCGCTGCGCCTGCTCGAAACGGTGCTGTCGGAGGCGGGCTTTGCCTGCTCCCGCGTGGACCGGGGCGGCGTGGCCAATCTCTTCGCCCGCTGGGGCGCGAAGGGCGCGCCGCGCAGCTTCGGCTTCAACGGCCATACCGACGTGGTGCCCGTGGGCGACGCCGCCGCCTGGTCCGTGCCGCCCTTCGGCGGGGTGGAGAAGGACGGGATGCTCTGGGGGCGCGGCGCGACCGACATGAAATCCGGCGTCGCCGCCTTCGCCGCCGCGGCGGTGGATTTCGTACGCGACACGCCCCCCGACGGGGCGGTGATCCTCGCCATCACCGGCGACGAGGAAGGGGAGGCCACGGACGGCACGCGCGCGCTGCTTGACTGGATGGACATCGAAGGAGAGCGCATGACCGCCTGCCTTGTCGGCGAACCGACCTGCCCCGAACGCATGGGCGAAATGATCAAGATCGGGCGGCGCGGCTCGCTCACCGCCCATGTCACGCTGACCGGGGTGCAGGGCCATTCCGCCTATCCGCACCGCGCGAAGAATCCGCTTCCCGCCATGGCGCGGCTCATGGATCGGCTTGCCTCGCACCGGCTTGACGCGGGCACCGCGCATTTCGACCCCTCGACGCTGGCCATCGTCACCATCGACACTGGCAATCCGGCCAGCAACGTGATCCCCGCCGCGTGCCGCGCCACCGTCAACATCCGCTTCAACGACGCCCATGACAGCGCGTCGCTCACCCGCTGGATGCAGGACGCGCTTGACCGTGCTGCCGCCGAGTTCGGCATCGAGGGCAAGCTGGCGGTCAGGGTCTCGGGCGAGTCCTTCCTGACGCCTCCGGGGCCGCTCTCCGATCTTGTCGCGCGCGCGGTCGAGGCGGAAACCGGCGTGGTGCCGGTCCTCTCCACCTCCGGCGGCACCTCGGATGCGCGCTTTGTCAAGGATCACTGCCCAGTGGTGGAATTCGGCCTTGTCGGCCAGACCATGCACCAGGTGGACGAGCGGGTGGAAATTGCCCATATCCATCAACTCAAGTCCATCTATACACGGATCCTGCGCGATTACTTTACATGATGCGACAAATCCTTGTCGTCATGCTCAAGGAGCCGCGACCGGGCCGCGTCAAGACCCGGCTGGGGCGCGAGATCGGCATGACCGCTGCCGCCTGGTGGTTCCGCCACCAGACGGCGCACCTGCTGCGCCGCGTCGAGGATCCGCGCTGGCATCTTGTGCTCGCCGTCAGTCCCGATGCCGAGGGGATGGCAAGCCGTGTCTGGCCCGCCCATCTGCCGCGCGTGGCCCAGGGCGCGGGCGATCTGGGCGACCGCATGGCGCGGCTTTTCCGCAGCCTGCCGCCGGGGCCGGTCTGCATCATCGGGGCCGACATTCCCGGCATCACCCCTGCGCATGTCGCCCGCGCCTTCGCCGCGCTCGGCGCTCATGACGCGGTGATCGGCCCCGCCCCGGATGGCGGCTACTGGCTCATCGGCCTGCGGCGCTCGCGCGCCGTGCCCGCGCGGCTTTTCGACGGGGTGCGCTGGTCAGGCCCCCATGCGCTCTCCGACACGGTGCGGAGCCTTGCTGCCCTGCGCATCGCGCGGATCGACACGCTGCGCGACGTGGACGAGGCGCGCGACCTTCCCGCGCGCGCCTCCCGCCCCTGAGGCCCCTTTCCCCTCCCGCCCATCCGTGCCAGTCTCGCCGCGACACGCGACAGGGGGACTCGCCATGCCCATCACCACCTGCATCTTCGACGCCTACGGCACGCTTTTCGACGTGGCCGCCGCCGCGCGCAACGCCGCCGCGGAGCCGGGGCGCGAGGGCTTTGCCCGCCACTGGCCCGCCATTGCCGAGAAATGGCGCCTCAAGCAGCTTCAATATACCTGGCTGCGGGCGGTCATGGGGGCGCATATCGGCTTCTGGCAGGTGACGCAGGACGGGCTTGACTGGGCGCTGGACTCAGAGGGGCTGGCGCAGGACACCGAACTGCGCGAGCGGCTCCTGCAGCTCTACTGGGAGCTTGCCGCCTTCCCCGAGGTGCCCGCCATGCTGACCGCGCTCAAGGAAGCGGGCCGCCAGACCGCGATCCTGTCGAACGGCGCGCCCGACATGCTCGCGGGCGCGGTGCGCTCGGCGGGGATCGGCGATCTTCTGGACGATGTGCTCTCGGTCGAAAGCGTCGGCATCTACAAGCCCGCCCGCGTGGTCTATGACCTCGTGGGACAGAGGTTCGGCTGCGCCCCCGAGGAGGTGCTCTTCGTCTCATCCAACGGCTGGGACGCCTGCGCCGCCGCCGCCTACGGGTTCCAGACCGCCTGGGTCAACCGTGCGGGCGACCCGGTGGACCGGCTGCCCGGCACCCCGGACCGGCAGCTTTCGGACCTCACCGGCATCCCGGCGCTGGCGGGTGCATGATGGCGCGGTTTCTCACCTCCGACGGGCTCTCGCTGCATTATGAGGATGAAGGGCGCGGCCCGCCCGTGCTCTGCCTTGCGGGCCTCACCCGCAACGGGGCCGATTTCCAGTTCCTGCTGCCGCATCTGGGCGGCCACCGGGTGATCCGGCTCGATTTTCGCGGGCGCGGGCAATCCGACAACGCCCCCGACCCGATGAGCTACAACATTCTGCGCGAGGCGCAGGACAGCGTCGAACTGCTTGACCATCTCGGCCTCGCGCGCACGGCGCTCATCGGCACCTCGCGCGGCGGGCTGGTGGCCATGGCCATCGCCCATGCCTATCCGGGCCGTCTCTCGGGCGTGGTGCTCAACGATATCGGCCCGGAGGTCGCCGCCGAGGGGCTGGAGCGGATCCTCGATTACGTCGGCCGCGAACCCGATCTTCCCGATCTCGACGCAGCCGCCGCCGCGCTTGCCCATGTCCATGCGCAAGGCTTCCCCGGCGTGCCGCTGTCCCGCTGGCGAGCGCAGGCCGCGGCGATGTTCGCCGAGAAACCCGGCGGCGGGCTGGCGCTGCGCTATGATGCGCGGCTGCGCGAGGCGCTGACCGGTCAGGCAGGCACCGGCGACGTGCCCGACCTGTGGCTGATGTTCGACGCCCTGCGCGAGGTGCCGCTTGCGCTCATCCGGGGGGCGAATTCCGACATCCTGAGCGCGGACACGGTGGCCAGGATTCAGGCCCGCCACCCCGGCCTCATCACCACCACCGTGCCGGACCGGGGCCATGTCCCCTTTCTTGACGAGCCACAGGCGCTTGCCGCGATCCGCACCCTTCTGGACAAGGCAAGATGACCGACATCACCCTGATCCGTGCGGCCCGCGCTCGCCTCGATGGCCATGCCCGGCGCACGCCGCTGCTGTCCTCGCCCTTCCTGGACGAGATCGCCGGGCGGCGCGTTTACGTCAAACCGGAATGCCTTCAGCACACCGGCAGCTTCAAGTATCGCGGCGGCCGCTCGGCCATCTCCGCGCTTGACCCCGACACCCGCGCGCGCGGCGTCATCGCCTTTTCCTCGGGCAATCACGCGCAGGGCGTGGCGCTCGCCGCAAGCCAGTTCGGCGTGCCCTGCGTCATCATCATGCCCGCCGACGCGCCGCGCCTCAAGATCGACAACACCCGCGCCCTGGGGGCGGAGGTGGTGCTCTACGATCGCGCGCATGAGGACCGCGACGCGCTCGGCGCGGCGCTTGCATCCGAGCGCGGCCTCACCCTCATCCGGCCCTTCGACGAGCCGCAGGTGATCGCCGGACAGGGCACCGTGGGGCTCGAGATCGCCGAGGACGCCCGCACCCTCGGGATCGAAGAGGCCGATGTGCTCGTCTGCTGCGGTGGCGGCGGGCTCACCTCTGGCATCGCGCTGGCGCTCGAGGCGGACGCGCCGGGGCTGCGCGCCCGGCCGGTGGAACCCGAAGGCTTCGACGATACCGCGCGTTCGCTCGCCTCCGGCCGGATCGAGCGCAACGACCGCCTCTGCGGCAGCCTCTGCGACGCGATCATAACGCCGCAGCCGGGCAAGATCACCTTTCCGATCATGGCCCGGCTCTGTGGCCCCGGCCTCGTGGTGACGGAAGAGGAAGCCCTGCGCGCCATGGCCCACGCCTTCCGGCGGCTCAAGGTGGTGGCCGAGCCGGGCGGTGCCGTGGCACTCGCCGCCGCGCTTTTCCACCCGGACAAGATCGCGGGCGAGACGGTCATCGCCACGATCTCGGGCGGCAATGTCGATGCCGCCACCTTCCGCGATGCCCTTGCCCTGCTGGAGTGATCCATGCCCCATCTCGCGCTCGACGACGTGACGCTGCACTATCTCGACGAGGGCGAGCCCTCCGGCGCGCCCCTCGTCCTGGCCCATGCGCTCGGCACCGGCGCGCATCTGTGGGACAGTCTCCTGCCGCTCCTGCCCGAGGGTCTGCGCGTGATCCGCTATGACGCGCGCGGCCACGGCCGATCCTCGACGCCGCCCGCCCCCTATTCCATGGGCGCGCTCATCCGCGATGCCGAGCGGCTCATGGATCACCTGCGCCTGCGCGACGCGATGTTCCTGGGCCTTTCCATCGGCGGCATGGTGGCGCAGGGTCTCGCTGTCAAGCGGCCCGACCTGATCCGCGCGCTGGTGCTGTCGAACACCGGGGCCAAGATCGGCACGCCCGAGATCTGGGCCGAACGCATCGCCACCGCCCGCCGCCCCGGCGGCATGGCCGAGCTTGCCCGCGCCTCCTGCGAGCGGTGGTTTCCCCGCGCCTATGTGGCCGCGGGCCACCATCTGCCGTGGCATGACCGTCTCTGCGCCCACGATCCGGAAGGCTATGCCGGCTGCGCCGCCGCCATCGCGGGCACGGATTTCCACACCACCACCGCCGGCCTGCGCCTGCCCACGCTCGGCATCGCGGGATCCGAGGACGGCTCCACCCCGCCCGATCTGGTGCGGGAGACCGTCGATCTCATCCCCGGCTCGCAATTCCGCCTGCTGCGCGGCACCGGCCATGTGCCCCCTGTGGATGCGGCCCCCGCCTATGCCGCCTGTCTGGGGGAATTTCTCACGGCCACGGGCCATATCACGGGCCGGATCCGCCAGCAGTGACGCAAACGGGCTTGCGAGCCGGATCGAATCCCTCTCTTGCTATGAAAAAACGAGGGAGAAATTCATGAGACCCATCAAGGCCGCCGTCTGCCACAGCTTCGGCGCTCCGCTCACCATCGAGGAGGTGCGCCTGCGCGCACCCGGGCCGGGCGAGGTCGAGGTCACGCTCGACGCGGTGGCGATCTGCCATTCGGACATCACCTATGCCGAGGGCGGCTGGGGCGGCTCCCTGCCCGCCGTCTATGGCCACGAGGCGGCGGGGCGCGTGCGCGAGATCGGCCCAGGCGTCACCGGGCTGACGGTCGGCGATCCGGTCGTGGTCACGCTGATCCGCGCCTGCGGCCAATGCGCGCCCTGCGCGGGCGGCCGCCCCACGGGCTGCGAGACGCGCTATGACGGCGATCACGGCCCGCTCTCCATGCCGGACGGCGGCAAGCTGCATCAGGCCATGGCCTGCGGGGCCTTCGCCGAGGCGGTGGTGGTCCATCACAGCCAGGTGGTGAGGATCCCCGAAGGCATCGACATGGCCGCCGCCTCGCTTCTGGCCTGCGGGGTGATCACCGGCGTGGGGGCCGTGGTCAACGCCGCCCATCTGCGCGCAGGCCAGGACGTGGTGGTGATCGGCGCGGGCGGCGTCGGGCTCAATGCCATCCAGGGCGCACGCATCGCGGGCGCGCGCCGCATCGTGGCGGTGGACATGAGCGCCGACAAGCTCGCCACCGCACGCGAATTCGGGGCCACCGACGGCGTGCTCGCCACCCGGGAGAAACCGTGGCGCGCGGCCAAGGAGGCGATGGGGCGCGGGGCCGATGCCGTCTTTGTCACCGTGGGCGCGGCGCGCGCCTATGACGAGGCACCGCGCTACCTTGCCGGGGGCGGCAGGATGGTCATGGTCGGCATGCCCCATTCCGGGGCCGAGAGCCGCTACGAGGCGGCCAATTTCGCCGCCGCCGGTCAGGCGATGATCGGCTCCAAGATGGGCGAGACGGTGATCCGCCGCGACATCCCCTGGATGGTCGATCTCTACGAACAGGGGCGGCTCAAGCTCGACGAGCTGATCTCGGGGCGCTGGTCGCTCGACCAGATCAACGCGGCCATCGCCGACACCAAATCCGGCACCGCCCGCCGCAACGTGATCGTGTTCTGAGTGCCCGCCTGGCGCACCGCGGCAAGACAGCCATGCGAAACCCGTCCCCCGGAGGCCCAATGAAACTGACCGATCTCGACATCATCGTGACCGCGCCCCCCGCACCCGGCTGGGGCGGGCGCTACTGGATCCTCGTGAAGCTCACCACCGATGACGGGATCACCGGCTGGGGGGAATGCTATGCCTCCTCGGTCGGCCCCGAGGCGATGCGCGCCGTGATCACGGATGTGTTCGCGCGCCACATGGCGGGGGAAAGCCCCGAAAACATCGAGCTCATGTTCCGCCGCGCCTATTCTTCCGGCTTCACGCAGCGCCCCGATCTGACGGTGATGGGGGCGTTCTCGGGGCTGGAAATCGCCTGCTGGGACATCCTCGGCAAGGCGCGCGGGCGGCCAGTCTGGGCGCTTCTGGGCGGCCGGATGAACGCGCGCATCCGCGCCTATACCTATCTCTACCCGCTGCCCCATCACGACCTGACCGCCTTCTGGACCTCCCCCGAAATGGCCGCCGAAAGCGCGCTGGACTGCGTGGAGCGCGGATATACGGCGATCAAGTTCGATCCCGCGGGCCCCTACACGATGCGCGGCGGGCACATGCCCGCCCTGTCGGACATCACGCTCTCGGTGGCCTTCTGCCGCGCCATCCGCGAGGCCGTGGGCGACCGGGCCGATCTTCTCTTCGGCACCCACGGGCAGTTCACCCCCGCCGGCGCGATCCGTCTCGGGCAGGCGCTCGAGCCCTTCTCGCCGCTCTGGTATGAGGAGCCGGTTCCCCCCGACAATATCGAGGACATGGCCCGCGTGGCCCGCGCCCTGCGCATCCCCGTCGCCACCGGCGAACGGCTCACCACCAAGGCCGAGTTCGCCGCCGTGCTGCGCGCGGGCGCGGCCGAGATCCTGCAACCGGCGCTTGGCCGCGCGGGCGGGATCTGGGAGATGAAGAAACTCGCCGCCATTGCCGAGGTCCATGGCGCGCAGATGGCCCCCCATCTCTACGCCGGCCCCGTCGAATGGGCCGCCAACGTGGCGCTCGCCGCCTCGATCCCCAACATCCTGATGGCCGAGACGATCGAGACGCCCTATCACGCCGCCCTCATCAGGTCCGGCATCACCGTCGAGGGCGGGTTCATCACCCCGCCCGAGGCCCCGGGCCTCGGCATCGAGGTGGACGAGGCGCTTGCCCGCGCGCACCCCTGCACGGGTGACGGGCTGCACCTGCAGATGCAGGAGGCGCCCTGCGATTACGTCCACGGCAACAGCTTTGCCGGGGGCGCGCCACTCAAGACCTGAAGGCGGCGCGCCACCCCTCGGGCTAGGTCCGCGCCGCGCGGATCAGGGCAAGGATGTTGCGCGCCGCCTCGGGGATGTTGGTGCCGGGGCCGAAGATCGCCTTGACCCCCGCCTTTTTCAGGAACTCGTAATCCTGTTGCGGGATCACCCCGCCGCAGATCACCAGGATATCGCCCGCATCGCGCGCGCGCAGCGCCTCGATGAGCTTGGGCGCGAGCGTCTTGTGCCCCGCCGCCTGGCTCGAGATGCCGACCACATGCACGTCATTGTCGATGGCATCCTGCGCCGCCTCCTCCGGCGTCTGGAAGAGCGGGCCCACATCCACGTCGAAGCCGATATCGGCGAATGCCGTGGCGATCACCTTGGCGCCGCGATCATGCCCGTCCTGGCCCATCTTGACGACGAGCATCCGGGGACGCCGCCCCTCTTCCTCGGCGAAGTTTTCAACGTCCTTCTGGATCGCGGCAAAGCCTTCGTCGCCCTCATAGGCCGCGCCGTAGACGCCCGCGAGGGTGCGCACCTCGGCGCGGTGCCGTCCGAATTCCTTTTCCAGTGCCATGCTGATCTCTCCCACCGTGGCGCGGGCGCGCGCGGCCTCGACCGCCGCCTCGAGCAGGTTGCCGCCTTCGCGCGCGCGGCGCGTGAGCTCGTCAAGCGCCGCCTCGCAGGCGGCCGCGTCGCGGGTGGCGCGGATGCGCTCGAGCCGCGCGATCTGCGCCTCGCGCACCTTGACGTTATCGACATCGAGAATGTCGATCGGATCCTCCTTCTCCTTGCGATACTTGTTGACGCCCACGATGACCTCCTCGCCCCGGTCGATCATCGCCTGCCGCATCGCCGCCGTCTCCTCGATGCGGAGCTTGGGCATGCCGCTCTCGACCGCCTTGGTCATGCCGCCCATTGCCTCGACCTCCTCGATCAGCTCCCAGGCCTTTTCGGCAAGATCGTGGGTCAGCTTCTCGACATAGTAGGACCCGGCCAGCGGATCGACGACCCTGGTCACGCCGGTTTCTTCCTGCAATATCAGCTGCGTGTTCCGCGCGATCCGGGCCGAGAAATCCGTGGGCAGGGCGATCGCCTCGTCGAGAGCGTTGGTATGGAGCGACTGCGTGCCACCAAGAACCGCGCTCATCGCCTCATAGGCGGTGCGGATCACGTTGTTGTAGGGGTCCTGCTCCTGAAGGCTCACGCCGCTGGTCTGGCAATGGGTGCGCAGCATCTTGGAGCGTTCGTCCTTCGCGCCGAACCCGGTCATGATCCGGTGCCACAGCAGGCGTGCCGCGCGCAGCTTGGCGGCCTCCATGAAGAAATTCATCCCGATGGCGAAGAAGAACGAGAGCCGCGGCGCGAAGCGGTCCACGTCCATCCCCGCCTCTATCGCCGCCTTCACGTATTCGCGCCCGTCGGCCAGCGTATAGGCCAGTTCCTGCACCAGGTTCGCGCCCGCCTCCTGCATGTGATAGCCCGAGATCGAGATCGAGTTGAACTTCGGCATGTGCTCCGCCGTGTAGGCGATGATGTCCGACACGATCCGCATGCTTGGCGCGGGCGGGTAGATATAGGTGTTGCGGACCATGAATTCCTTGAGGATGTCGTTCTGGATGGTGCCCGACAGAAGCGCCTTGTCATGCCCCTGCTCCTCGCCCGCGACGATGAAGGAGGCCAGCACCGGGATCACCGCGCCGTTCATGGTCATGGAGACCGAAACCTGGTCGAGCGGGATGCCGTCGAAGAGGATCTTCATGTCCTCGACCGAATCGATGGCAACGCCCGCCTTGCCCACGTCACCTTCCACGCGCGGGTGATCGCTGTCATAGCCGCGATGGGTGGCCAGATCGAAGGCCACCGAAATCCCCTGCTGCCCGGCGGCCAGGTTGCGGCGGTAGAAGGCGTTCGATTCCTCGGCCGTCGAGAACCCGGCATATTGCCGGATCGTCCAGGGGCGGCCCGCATACATCGTGGCCTTGACCCCACGGATAAAGGGCGGCGTGCCCGGCAGCGTGCCCAGATGCGGCAGATCGGCCAAGTCCTCCTCGGTATAGAGCGGGCGCACCGGGATGCCCTCGAGCGTGTGCCAGGTGAGATCCTCGGGCGAGCGGCCCTTCAATTCCTTGCTGGCCAGTTCACGCCAGGTATCTTGCTTCGATGTCATGGTCTTGTCCTCTTGTCGTCTGGGCGGATGGCGGATGTGTCCCCGCCTGGTCCGGCCCGGTTTCCTCGGCCAGTCGCGCCAGTCCGTCCGCCCCGGCGGCGAGCCAGAACAGATCGTCGGCATAGCATTCGCGCAGCGCCGCGCGCTGTGCGGGATCGAAGGGTTGCCAGCGTCCCTCATCGCCGGGCAGGCGGGAGGGATCGCCGCCGCGCAGGGCCACGGCCCGGCGCAGCGCCGCCAGATCGGGCGATCGCGCCAGCCAGGCCCGCGCGGCACGCCGCGGTGTCTCTGCCCCGATCATGGCGGCAAGCCGCGCCTCGGGGCGGCTGGCAAAGCGTTCATGCGGCAGGATCACCAGATCGGCCCCCGGCAGGGCACAGGCGATATCGGCGATCACGTCGCGCCAGCCACGCCCGCCCGTCACCAGCCGGTCGAGATCGCCCGCCCGCGGCAAGCCATGGCCGCGGGCGACCCCATAAGCCAGCACCGAGGACCACCACGCATCCTGCTCCCGGATCGAGAACACCGCCCGCGCGATCCGCCCGTCGAAGGCATGGGCCAGCCGCGCCAGACGCTCGCCCACGCCAGGATAGAGACGCGCCGCGCGCAGGCAGTGCCGGGGCGCGCCGATCAGGTTCTCGTCGCTGACCAGCAGGCGGGCCGTCCCCGCCGCGCGCATCCGCTCGAGCCGCAGCCCGACCCTGCCTCTGGCGCGGGTAAGCTGCGCCATGGCCGGGCGGCTGCCACGCGGCGGGATCACCCCGGCCAGGAGCCCGTCGCGCGTGGTCTCCGGCCCCCAGACCCCGATGCCCGCCGCCCCGAGCCCCGCCGCATTGGCCCGCAGATAGTGCTGAAAGCTTGTGGTGGCGGTGCGATGCGCCCCCAGATGCAGGATGATGTCCATGGCCGCGCTTGTCCCCTGCCCTGCCGCGCCCCCGTGGCGCAAGGCGATGCTCCGCAGCCTGCCCGCGATCCGTAAGCGCCGGATTAACCGCCGCGATTTTTGCCGCGCGTGCCTTTCGGGCTTCGCAATCCGGGGCCAGCCGCCTATATCTGGGCGAGCAGGAGACCCCATGAGATACACGCTGGCCCTTGTTTTCCTTTGCTTTGCCACAATCGCGGCCCCGGCCCAGGAGCGCGGAGCGACACCGCCCGAACTGCCGATCCTTTCGGCGGACGAGGCGAATTTGAACGATTTTTCCTGGGTGAAACGCCCGCTCATCGTCTTTGCCGACACGCCCGCCGATCCACGATTTGTCGAGCAGATGGGATATATCACCGAACGCTTCGACGCGCTGGCCGAGCGCGACGTCGTCGTCATCACCGATACCGACCCGGACGCGCGCTCCGACATCCGGCGCAAGCTGCGCCCGCGGGGCTTCAGCCTCGTGCTGATCGGCAAGGACGGCGTGATATACCTGCGCAAGCCCGCGCCCTGGCATGTGCGCGAGATCACCCGCACCATCGACAAGCTGCCGGTGCGCCAGCAGGAAATGCGCGAGGCACGGCCCGGGCGGAGCTGACCGGCCATCGCTCAGCCCTCCCCCGAAACCAGCATGAGCCAGCCCTCGGCGGGCCGCATCAGCAGGAGCGCGCGCGCCCCGGCATCCCAGCCCAGCACCGTGCCGGGTTGCTCGAGCGCGGCGCGGAACCGTCCCTCGGCCGCCGCGTCCATGCAGGCGCGCGCCTCGAGCGCCGCGCGGCGCATCGCCATGCCGGTCGCCCGGTCGTGGTTGATCATGGCGAGAAGCGCCGCGTCGCCCCCCTGCCCCGGCAAGGCCAGCGCCGCCGCCCCCCGCGCCTCGAGCGCATGGCGCATCTCCGGGGCGCTCGCGGTCACGGGCAGGGCCGATTTCACCGCCCCCGTGACCACCGCATAGACCCCCACGGCACAGCCCCGCCGCGCCAGGAACGAGAGGGTCTGCCCGAGCGACACCCAGTCCGACAGCCGCGCGCGCTGCGCCGCCTCACTGTCACGCGCGCAGGCGGCAAGCACCGCGAGACAGAGCGCAGCGCCCAGGGGACGGATATGGCGGCCCTGCGCGTTCATCCCCTCACTCGAACTCCATGATCACGTCGTCCACGGCAAGGCTGTCGCCGGGGCCGGCGTTGATCTTCGCCACCATGCCCTTGCGTTCGGCGCGCAGGATGTTTTCCATCTTCATCGCCTCCACGGTGCAGAGCGCCTGGCCCTCCTGCACCTCCTGCCCCTCCTCGACATGGATCTTCACGATCAGCCCCGGCATCGGGCAGAGCAGCAGCCTGGATGTATCAGCGGGGAGCTTCTCGGGCATTAACGCCGCCAGTTCCGCCTGGCGCGGCGTGCGCACATGCACCTTGAGGTCGGCGCCGCGGCTGCGGATGCGGAACCCGCCGGAGATCTTGCCCACCTTGAGCACCAGCGGGCTGCCGTCCACCATGAGGCGCGCGAGCTGGTCACCCGGTGTCCAGTCGCTCGTCACCCGCATGTCGGTGCCGTCGGCAAAGCGGATCGTGGCCCCGTCGCGGTCGGCCGCCACGCGCACCGGGTAGCGCGCGCCCTGAAGGCTCACCACCCAGTCCTCTCCGACATGGCGCTCGTGATTGTCCATCCGGCCCGAGACCCGCGTGCGCCGGATCTCGGCCACGCGATGCATGGCGGCGCAGGCGGCGGCGATGCGGCGCAGCATGGGCTCGGGCAGGGTCACGCCCTCGAAGCCGTCGGGATATTCCTCGGCGATGAAGGCCGTGGTCATGTCGCCCGACACGAATTTGGGATGATCCATCACCGCGCTGAGAAACGGCAGGTTATGGCCGATCCCCTCCACCTCGAAACTGTCGAGCGCCACGCGCATCCCCTCGATGGCCGCGGCCCGGTCCGGCCCCCAGGTGCAGAGCTTGGCGATCATCGGGTCGTAATACATCGAGATCTCGCCGCCCTCATAGACGCCGGTATCGTTGCGCACGGCCCATTCGCCTGCCGGGGCCTCGCCCTGCCATTTGCCGGTGTCGAGAAGCGGCCCGGCGGCCACCTCGGCGGGCGGGCGATAGCGGGTCAGACGGCCAATGGAGGGCAGGAAGCCGCGATAGGGATCCTCGGCATAAAGCCGGCTTTCCATCGCCCAGCCGGTCAGCTTCACATCGTCCTGCGTGATCGAGAGCCTTTCGCCGGCGGCGACGCGGATCATCTGCTCCACCAGATCGACCCCGGTGATCAGTTCGGTCACCGGATGCTCCACCTGAAGGCGCGTGTTCATCTCCAGGAAAAAGAAGTTCCGCGCGCCATCGACGATGAATTCCACCGTCCCCGCGCTGGCATAGCCGACCGCATGGGCCAGCGCCAGCGCCTGCTCGCCCATGGCGCGGCGCGTGGCCGCGTCGAGAAACGGGCTCGGGGCCTCCTCGATCACCTTCTGGTTGCGGCGCTGGATCGAACATTCGCGCTCTCCCAGATAGACGCCGTTGCCGTGGCTGTCGCAGAGCACCTGGATCTCGATATGGCGCGGCTGGGTCACGAATTTCTCGATGAAGATGCGGTCATCGCCGAAGCTCGAGGCCGCCTCGTTCTTCGAGCTTTGGAATCCCTCGCGCGCCTCCTCGTCGTTCCAGGCGATGCGCATCCCCTTGCCGCCGCCGCCCGCGCTGGCCTTGATCATCACCGGATAGCCGATCTCGCGGCTGATCGTCACCGCCTCCTCGGCATCGGCGATCAGGCCCATGACGCCCGGCACGGTGCTCACCCCCGCCTCGGCCGCGATCTTCTTGGAGGTGATCTTGTCGCCCATGGCCTCGATGGCCCGCTTCGGCGGGCCGACAAAGGCCACGCCTTCGGCCTCCAGCGCCTCGGCAAAGCGCGGGTTCTCCGACAGGAAGCCATAGCCCGGATGCACCGCCTCGGCCCCGGTCTGCCGAATCGCCGACATCACCTTCTCGATCACGATATAGCTCTCGGAGGCGGGCGAGGGGCCGATATGCACCGCCTCGTCGGCCATCTGCACATGCAGCGCATGGCGGTCCGCATCCGAATGGATCGCCACCGTCGTAATCCCCATCTTGCGGGCGGTCTTGATCACCCGGCAAGCGATCTCTCCCCGATTCGCGATCAGGATCTTGTTGAACATCGGACAGTTTTCCTTTCCTGGAGAGCGTTTGCCCGCGCGTCGCGTTCGACGGTCACGGGATTGAGAGGTTTTGTAGCAAAAATGTGAAAACACATTTTGTTCAAGCACTTACACGATCTCGTTCGGCACCGGATCGTGATGCCTTCGTGAGTGCGCGCCCTGCCACTGTGATCTTCGGCATGGGGCCGGGCCACTCTCCGTCCCCCATGCCGTGGAGGAGACACACAATCTGGAGGAGAGACCCAATCAGACGAAACATACCGGCCCTGCTCGGGGCCGCGGCCATCGGTCTTGGCCAGCCGGGGGCTGCGCTGGCGCAGGACACCGCCGAGCTCCGCGAGCAGGTGCGCGAACTCACCGAGCGTCTTGACGAGCTCGAGAACCGCGGCCAGGTGAACCTGCCCGCGGGCACCACGCTGACCTTCGGCGGCTACACCAAGCTCGACCTGATCTACGATCTCGACCAGGGCCAGGGCGACACGACCAGCGTGCGCACCCTGACGCTCGGCGCGGACGATGGCGGCGGCTTCGATGCCCATGCCCGCCAGACCCGGCTCAACTTCAAGACCGAGACGCAGACCGAGAAGGGACCGCTCACGACCTTCGTCGAGGTGGACTTCTTCGGCACGCGCGGCAACGACGTGCTCTCCAACTCGCACCAGCTGCGCCTGCGCCACGCCTATGGCCGCTGGAACGGCTGGACCGCCGGCCAGACCTGGACCACCTTCATGCCGATCGAGGTCTATCCGGCCACGGTCGATTTCCGGGGCCCGACCGGCCTTCCCTTCATCCGGCAGGCGCAGCTGCGCTATACCCTCAAGGCGGCCCCGAACTTCGACGTGTCGCTGGCCATCGAGAACCCGGAATTCTCCGGGCGCGGCGTGGTCGGCGGCGTGACCGCTCCGCTGGGCGAGACAATCGGCAGCACCTTCTCGGGGGTCAATTCCGACTTCGACCAGACCCCCGACTTTCTCGCGGCAGGCACCTGGAAGAGCGGTGAGCACCTCCTGCGCGGCGCTGTCGTGGTTCGCGATCTCGAAGGGCCGAGCCAGCTTGGCGGCGACAGCGATACCGGCTGGGGCTTCAACCTCGCGGGTGGAACGCCGCTCTGGGAGGGGGGCCGTCTTGTCGGCTCGTTCACCTATGGCGACGGGATCGGGCGCTACATCATCGACGGGATCGGTCAGGACGCCTTCATCGACGCCACGGGCGAGCTCAACACGATCGAAGCCTATGGTGCCACGGCACAGGTCATGCACGCCTTCTCCGACAAGGTAAGCGCCGGTCTGGCCTATGGCTTCTACGAGGTCGAGGACACCTTCGCGCCGACCGACACGGAAAAGCTTCAGACCGTGCATCTTTCGCTGTTCTACAAGCCGGTCAAGCGGCTGACCGTCGGGGCGGAGGTGAGCCGGGGCGAACGCGAGGTCGCCAGCGGGGCGGATATCGACGCCACCCGCCTGCAAGGCTCGGTGCAGTTCAACTTCTGAGCCCGGTCCGGGGCGCGCGTCCCGCGCGCGCCCCGGCCGCCGCAAACGGCACCGGATCGCGGGCGAGGGACCGCAAAAACGGACGGCGGGTGACTTGTCACCGCGCCGCCCGAGAGGGGAAGGGTAACGGGTCAAGCCCCTGGGGAACAGGCGACCGTTACACGCCTTATGGTTGCACGCCGTCGCATCTGCGCCAAGCCCGGAATCGTCTCCGGCCCCGGCTCGGCAAGGCCCCGCGCATCGCGCGTCCTCATGCGCGAAAACGCGCCGAGCGGCGGCGGCGGCCGGGCTCATCGCGAAGCCTCGTCCGCGAAGATCTCGGGAAAGGAGACCCGCGCCACCGCAAGGTCGAGAACCAGGAGGGCCTCGTAGCTCTCGGGGTCGAACGGCTCTTCGGCGGGCTTGATCTCGCGCCCGAAAAGCCAGCTCAGGCGGCCCGCGTCGAGATTGCCGCGCGCGAAGGGCCGATCCCCGAAACAGTCCCAGATCGCGCGCAGGAACTCGGTATCGGCGCGCCGGTCGATGGGTTTGCGGTCACGATAGCGCTCGCGCGCCACAAGCGGCGTGACGCCCTTGGGATTGGCCCGTCGGATGGTGAACTGGTAATCCGTTCCGGGCAGACGCCCGGGAAAGCCGCGATGCTTCAGCATGGCACATCCCCGGGATCACTCGGCAGATGCGCGGCGCGGTGCGGCGAAGCGGGCGCTGTCGCCCGCTTCGCGCCTTGCCCGTCGGGCTTACTTGTACTTGCCGGTCTGAACCGGTTCGGTCGTGATCGGCTCGACAACCACGAATTCTTCTTCGGCCGGCTGCGCGCAAGCGGCGACAACAGCGATGAAACCAAGGGCGAGGATGCTCTTGACGGTCTTGGACATGTGATACTCCTGTCTCTCGTATCTGCGATCTGCGGCGCGCGTCGGCACAATGCCATAGCCCGCCAGGTTGGCGAGGAAAAGGTCGCTCTTGTGCAACCTTGGGTCACGCTAGCGGAAATCCTGCGATTTGAACATATTGAATACACGATCCCGCGGGATTGTGTCCGCAAAGCCGCACTCGCGCCCGGCCGCGGGCGGGACGTGACATGCCCTTGCGCGCCCAACTCAGAACATCTCCCAGATGCAGGTATCGTCCTCGGGGCGAAACGCCTCGAAGACCTGCGTCACGGCCGGATCGTAAACACCGAAGACCGACTCGCGATCTGCCAGCGAAATCACCACCTGCCGCGGCTGCGGTCCGATATTCGCGATTCTCGGCAGGGCATGGGATTCGCACAGCCACAGCAGATCGTCGCCGAGCAGGGCAAGCTGCGCGGACCCCGCGTCGAACGCCTCGGCCACGTAGCGGAAGCGGTAGATCAGGCCGCCGCCCTCGGGCCGGTCGGTCAGCACCTCGAAGAACCGAGCCTCGAGTCCCGAGGGCAGCCGCAGCGCCTCCTCCTGCGCCGCGGCTGCGGGGCCGAGCAGGAGAGTGGGCAGAATCGCGGCTCCCCTCATCATGCCCGGCCCATCCATCGCGCCCGGTGGCGCGGATCGTTCAACAACGCGGCCACACGCGCGCGCGTCCCAGACGGCACCCGCCCGGCCACTTCGCCGCCCGCCACGACATGCATGCCGGTGTCTTCGCGGCGCACCCGCACCACGGGGGCAAAGCCGCGCAGGTCCCGCAGCAGCCGCCACAGATCCCGGCGCACCCGGTGTGCCAGCCGCTGCCGCCCCGTGGCCCCGGGCAGCACCGTCTCGGCGGCCAGGTCGAGACGCACCGGGAGCCGCCGCGCGAGCGTGAGCGTCTTCCCCTCCTCGATCACATGCCATTGGTCGCGGCCCATCCTGATGACGTCTCCGGTTTGCCCTTGCCCGACGATCCGCTCACAGCGGGATGTTGTCGTGCTTCTTCCAGGGCAGCGCCCTTTTCTTGTTGCGCAGCGAGGCAAAGGCCCGGCAGACCCGCACGCGCGTCGAACGTGGCTGGATCACCTCGTCGATGAAGCCGCGCTCGGCGGCGACGAAGGGATTGGCGAACCGGTCCTCGTAGTTCTTCGTATGCGCCGCGATCTTCTCGGGATCGCCCAGATCGGCACGGTGGATGATTTCCGTCGCCCCCTTGGCCCCCATCACCGCGATCTCCGCCGAAGGCCAGGCATAGTTGAAATCGGCGCGCAGATGCTTCGAGGACATCACGTCATAGGCCCCGCCATAGGCCTTGCGGGTGATCACCGTCACCTTGGGCACCGTCGCCTCGCCATAGGCAAAGAGCAGCTTTGCGCCGTGCTTGATACCCCCGCCATGTTCCTGCCCCGTGCCGGGCAGGAAGCCGGGCACGTCCACGAAGGTCAGGATCGGGATCTCGAAGGCATCGCAGAAGCGCACGAAGCGCGCGGCCTTGCGGCTGCTGTCGATGTCCAGGCACCCCGCCAGCACCATCGGCTGGTTGGCCACGACGCCCACGCTGCGCCCTTCGAGCCGGATGAAGCCGGTGATGATGTTGCGGGCGAAATCCTCCTGGATCTCGTAGAAATCGCCCTCGTCGGCCACCTTGAGGATCAACTCCTTCATGTCATAGGGCATGTTGGGATTGTCGGGCACCAGCGTGTCAAGGCTCGGCTCGACGCGGTCCGGCGTATCGAAGAAGGGCCGCACCGGCACGCCCGCGCGGTTGTTGAGCGGCAGGAAATCGACCAGCCGCCGCAGCTCGGCCAGCGCCTCGACATCGTTCTCGAAGGCACCGTCGGCCACGCTCGACTTGCGGGTATGGGTCGAGGCCCCGCCCAGATCCTCGGCGCTCACCACCTCGTTGGTAACGGTCTTGACCACGTCGGGGCCGGTCACGAACATGTAGGACGTGTCGCGCACCATGAAGATGAAATCGGTCATCGCCGGGGAATAGACCGCCCCCCCGGCGCAAGGCCCCATGACGAGGCTGATCTGCGGCACCACGCCCGAGGCTTCGATATTGCGCTGGAACACCTCGCCATAGCCCGCAAGGCTGTCCACCCCTTCCTGGATGCGCGCGCCGCCCGAATCGTTGATGCCGATCACGGGCGCGCCGTTCTGCATGGCCATATCCATGATCTTGCAGATCTTCTGCGCATGGGTGGCGCTGACCGAGCCGCCGAGCACGGTGAAATCCTGGCTGAAGACATAGACCTGACGGCCGTTGATCGTGCCCCAGCCGGTCACGACCCCGTCGCCGTAGGGGCGGTTCTTCTCCATGCCGAAATCGGTGCAGCGATGCGCCACGAACATGTCGAATTCCTCGAAACTGCCCTCGTCGAGCAGAAGCTCGATGCGCTCGCGCGCGGTCAGCTTGCCGCGCTTGTGCTGCGCCTCGATCCGCGCCGCCCCGCCGCCGAGACGCGCCTCCTGGCGCCGGTTCTCGAGTTCCTGAAGGATGTCTTTCATGGCTCTCCCCTTGTCGCTGGCGCGCAGCATAGGGCGACGCGGGCGACGAACCAACCTGTTTCCCGCAAATTTGCAAATTACTGCGAATATCAATCCGAATATCTGCGTATCTGCAAACTGTCCGCAAATCCCACGGAGGTGATGCAGCCGCCATCCGCCGCGTCTGGACTTTCCCCGAGGCGCGCCCTAGCCATGACGCATGACAGCCGAACGCCCGGTCCGTTTCCTCGACCGCTCCTCGCCGCCGCATATCGCAACGCTGATCCTGATGGCAGGACTTTCGGCGCTGGCCACGAATATCTTTCTGCCCTCGCTTCCGGGAATGGTGGCGCATTTCCAGACCGAGTATCGGCTGATCCAGCTTTCGGTCGCGCTCTATCTGGCGGTCAATGCCGGGCTGCAACTGCTGATGGGACCGCTCTCGGACCGCTGGGGGCGGCGTCCGGTGGTGCTCTGGGGGGTTGGGCTGTTTCTGCTGGCCACGCTCGGCTGCATCTTCGCCCCCGATGTCACCGTCTTTCTCACCTTCCGCATGGTGCAGGCGAGCGTCGTGGTGGCGATGGTGCTCTCGCGCGCCATCGTGCGCGACATTGTGCCCCAGGACCGCGCCGCCTCGATGATCGGCTATGTGACCATGGGCATGGCGGTGGTGCCGATGGTGGGCCCGGTCCTTGGCGGGATGCTCGACGAAGCCTTCGGCTGGCAGGCGAATTTCTGGGCGCTCTTCGTTCTGGGGGCCGCGCTCTTCTGGCTGTGCTGGCGTGACCTGGGCGAGACCGCGCCGCTTTCGGGACGCACGCTGATGCAGCAGTTCCGCGACTACCCGGCGCTGCTCGTCTCGCGCCGCTTCTGGGGCTATGCCATGGCCGCGGGGCTCAGTTCGGGATCGTTCTTCGCCTATCTGGGCGGCGCGCCCTTCGTCGGCGATCAGGTCTTCGGAATGACCCCTGCGGCGCTTGGCCTCTTCTTCGGCGCGCCCGCCATCGGCTATTTCTGCGGCAATTTCGCCTCGGGGCGATTCTCGACGCGGATCGGCGTCAACCGCATGGTGCTCTGTGGGGCGCTGTTCAACGCGGGCGGCATCGGGCTCAACCTCACCCTGTTCCACATGGGGCTTGGCACGCCGCTCAGCTTCTTCGGGCTGATGACCTTCATGGGGATGGGCAACGGCATGGTCATTCCCAACGCGACGGCGGGCGCGCTGTCGATCCGGCCTGACCTTGCCGGGACAGCAAGCGGGCTCTCGGGGGCGTTGATGATCGGGCTTGGGGCCGCGCTCTCGGCGCTCGCGGGGCTGCTTCTGACGCCGGGCAGCGGCGCATTTCCGCTTCTGTGGCTGATGTTCCTCACGGGCTTGGCGGCGGTGGTCACGATCCTTCTCGTGATCCGCCGCGAGCGGCGGCTCCGCATGGCGTGAGCGGTATCTCACGGCCCGTCACGTCGTGAACATCCGCTCTGGCCCCGGGTCCGCCTGCCCCCATGTCGCTGTCAGGCAGACCATCGGGGAGGCTATCCATGTCCCGCCGCAAGACCGACCCGCGCTTTCCCCGCCCGCCCTGGCATCGCCGCCCGGTGCCCTGCCGCTTCGCCGACTGGGCCGCGATCTGAGCGCAAAGGCCACAGATGCCGGATTTTCCATGCGCTCACCCGGATTTGACTTTCGAAGCCGCGCCGCGCCCGCTTTATAAAGGGCTCAAAGAATTTTCGGAGGGAGACCCATGATCGATCGCCGTTCCCTGATCGCCACCGGCCTTGCCGCGCTGGCCGCGCCCGCCCTGATCCCGGCCCGCGCAAGCGCCTTTACCCTTGACCCGAAATTCATGCCGCAGGACGTGCGTTTTGCCGCCGCCTACGCGCCCGGTCATCTCGTCGTCGTGCCGCGCGCGCATTTCCTCTATCTCGTCACCGCCCCCGGTCAGGCGCGCCGCTACGGCGTGGGCGTGGGGCGCGCGGGGCTCGAATTCACCGGGACCGCCACCATCGACGTGAAGAAGAAATGGCCCACCTGGCGGCCCACCGACGAGATGATCGAGCGCGACCCCCGCGCCTATGGCCGGTTCAAGGGCAACGATTACGTGCAGCCCGGCGGGCCGGACAATCCGCTCGGCTCGCGCGCGCTCTACCTCTTCCAGAACGGGCGCGACACCTATTACCGCATCCACGGCACGACCGAGCCGCAATCCATCGGGCGCTCGGTCTCCAACGGCTGCATCCGCATGATCAACGAACATGTGCAGGAGCTTTACGAGCGTGTGCCGCTCGGCACCGTGGTCACGGTTCTCTGATGCCGCCGGGCCGCGCGCGATGCCCCCTTGCGTTTCGCGCGTTTCGGCCCCATATTGCCCGCGCTAACGTTAAAGCTATCGACTCTCTGTCCTCTTACGGCTCAGTCACTCGATCTCACTTGACGGGCCGGGCTGCCGCACTTCCGCGGGCAGCAAATCTAGAGGAGTTCAGAGCAATGGCATCTGGCACCGTAAAATGGTTCAACACCACCAAGGGCTACGGCTTCATCGCGCCTGATGGCGGCGGCAAGGACGTGTTCGTTCACATCTCGGCTGTCGAGCGCGCGGGTCTCACCGGGCTTGCCGACAATCAGAAAGTGAGCTTCGACATCGAGGCCGGCCGCGACGGCCGTCAGTCGGCGAGCAACCTGACGCTCGCCTGATCGTCGATCCCATGCGCCGGATGCGGGCCCCTTGCGGGGCCCGTTTTCATTTGGCCGCCTCGATCAGCGCGGCCACGTAAGGCCCGAGACCCGCGACGATCCGGGCCACGCCCTCGGCATTGGGGTGGATGCCGTCGGGCTGGAAATGCCGTTGAAGCGCCGCCGGATCGCCACCCCCCAGCCCCTCGAAGAAATCCGGCGCGTAAAGCGCCCCATGCGCCTCGGCGAGTTCGGGATAGATCGCGTCGAAGGCGGCCTTGTAGCCCGCGCCGTAATTGCCCGGCGCGCGCAACCCTACCAGAAGCACCTCGACCTCGCGCGCTGCCGCCGCGCGCAGGATGGCGTCAAGGTTGCGGCGGCTCTCGGCCGGGTCGATCCCGCGCAAGAGATCGTTGCCGCCAAGCGCCACGATCATCGCGTCCACCTCCGGCGTCAGGCTCCAGGCCACGCGCGCCGCTCCCCCCGCCGTGGTATCGCCCGACACCCCGCCGTTGATCAGCTCCGCATCGATTCCCTTCCCGGCCAGCCAGCGCCGCATCTGCGGCACGAAGCCCTCGGCCTCGGGCAGACCGTAGCCCTGCGTCAGGCTGTCGCCGAGCGCCAGCACCGTCACCGGCTCCCCGGCCATGGCGGGGCCGGTGAGCGCAAGAAACACCGCCACCACCTTGCCCAGGCCGTCCACGGCCCCATATCTGCGAAAACACTTGCAAAACAGGCGCAACCTCATGAGCTCTCCCCTTCTGTCCCTCGCGGAGGCAAGCCTTGCGCTCGAGGGCAATGCCGGTCTCGTCAAGATACTTCACGGGATCACGCTGGATGTCCACCGGGGCGAGAGCGTCGGGCTTGTCGGCCCGTCGGGATCCGGCAAGTCCTCGCTGCTGATGCTGATGGGCGGGCTGGAGCGCGCGACGGGGGGCACCGTGCGCGCCATGGGCCAGGATCTGGGCGCGATGAACGAGGATGCGCTGGCGCGGCTCAGGCGCGCGCATGTCGGCGTGGTATTCCAGTCCTTTCACCTCATCCCGACCATGACCGCGCTCGAGAACGTGGCGACGCCCCTCGAACTCGCCGGCCGCCCCGACGCGCGCGCCCGCGCCCTCGAAGAGCTCGAGGCCGTGGGGTTGGCGGGGCGCGCGGGCCATTACCCCTCGCAGCTCTCGGGCGGCGAGCAGCAGCGCGTGGCGCTGGCCCGCGCCGCCGCCCCGCGCCCCGCGCTCATCCTGGCCGACGAGCCCACCGGCAATCTCGACAGCGCCACCGGCGCGGCGATCATCGAACTCCTCTTCGGGCTGCGAGACCGGTATGGCGCGACGCTGGTGCTGGTGACGCATGACCCGGCGCTTGCCGCACGCTGCGACCGGGTGATCGCGCTGCGCGACGGGCGGCTCGAGACGGCGGCGGCGGCATGAGCCTCAGGGTCGCGGCGCGGCTCGCGCGGCGCGAATTGCGCGGCGGCTTGCGGGGGTTTCGCATCTTCCTGGGCTGCGTGATCCTCGGAGTCGCCGCCATCGCCGCCGTCGGCACGCTGCGCGAGAGCGTGCGCGCGGGGCTCGCCACGCAGGGGGCCGAGCTACTGGGCGGGGATGCCGAGCTCGAATTCACCTATCGCTTCGCCACCGAGGCCGAGCGCGCCTGGATGGCGGAAAATGCCGCCCGCGTCTCGGAAATCGCCGATTTCCGCTCCATGGCCGTGGCGGGCGACGGGCGGCGCGAACTCACCCAGGTCAAGGCGGTGGACAGCGCCTATCCGCTCGTGGGCACGGTCGGTCTCTCGCCCGAGATGCCGCTGGCCGCGGCGCTCGCGGGCGCGGACGGCCTGCCCGGCGCGGTGCTGGAACCGGTGCTCGCCAACCGCCTCGGGATCGTGCCGGGCGACAGCTTTCGCCTGGGCGAGCAGAGCTTTCGCCTCATGGCGCTGCTCATGCGAGAGCCCGACCCCTCCGGCGCGGGTTTCGGCCTCGGGCCGCGCAGCATCGTGCTGCGCTCCGCGCTCCAAGGCTCCGGCCTGCTGGCCCCCGGCGCGCTCTTCTCCTCGCGCTACCGGCTCGATCTGGCCCCCGGTGCAGATCTCGACACGCTCGCCGCCCGCGCCGAGGCCGCGCTCGACGGCAGCGGCGCGCGCTGGAAAGACGCGCGCAACGCCAGCCCGCGCGTGGCCGAGTTCGTCAACCGGCTCGGGGCCTTCCTCGTGCTCGTCGGGCTTTCCGGTCTCGCCGTGGGCGGGGTCGGCATCTCGGCGGCGCTGCGCGCCTATCTTGCGACCAAGGTGCAGGTCATCGCCACGCTGCGCACGCTCGGGGCCGATCAGCGCACGATCTTCCTGACCTATTTCCTCCAGGTGGGCGCGCTCGCCCTTCTCGGTATCCTCGGCGGCCTCCTCCTCGGCGTGGGCCTGCCGGTGGCGCTCGGGCCCGTGCTCGCCGCGCGCCTGCCGGTGCCGGCGGTCTTTGCCCCCTATCCCGCACCGATGATCGAGGCGACGCTCTACTCGGTGCTCTCGGTGCTGATCTTCACGCTGTGGCCGCTTGCCCGCGCACGAGAGGTGCGCGCCGCTGCCCTTTTCCGGGAGGCCGCGGGTGCGCGCCACGGCTGGCCGGGCTGGCCCTGGGTCTGCGTCACCCTGGCCCTTCTCGCGCTGCTCACCGGCGCGGCGGCGGCGTTTTCCGGCAATTTGCGGCTCACGCTCTGGACGACGGGCGGCATCCTCGGCGCGCTGGCGCTCCTGTCGCTCGCCGCCCTTCTCGTCACCCGCGCCGCACGCGCGCTGCGCCCGCGCCTGACGGGGCGGACCGCGCTCGGCTGGGCGCTAGGCATGATCGGCGGGCCGGGCAGCACGGCCGGGCCGGTGATGCTCTCGCTCGGCCTCGGCCTGTCGGTGCTGGCCGCCGTCGGGCAGATCGACGGCAACCTGCGCCGTGCCATCGCGGGCGATCTTCCCGAGCGCGCGCCCTCCTTCTTCTTCGTCGATCTGCAACAGGACCAGATGCCGTGGTTTCTGGACCGCCTCGCCACCGACCCGCAGGTGAGCCGCGTCGATCACGCGCCGATGCTGCGCGGCTTCATCACCCGCATCAACGGCCGCCCCGCGCAGGAAGTGGCCCCCGGCCATTGGGTGATCGAGGGCGACCGCGCCGTGAGCTACGCGGATGCGCTGCCCGCGCGCACCACGCTCACGGCAGGCATGTGGTGGGGCGAAGACTATGACGGCCCGCCGCAGCTCAGCTTTGCCGCCGAGGAAGCGGCGGAAATGGGCATCGGCCTTGGCGACGAGATCACCGTCAATATCCTCGGGCGCGACATCACCGCGCCCGTCACCTCGCTCAGGGAGGTGGATTTCTCGAGCGTCGGCATGGGCTTCATCATGCTGATGAACCCCTCGGCCCTGGCCGGTGCCCCGCATACCTTCATCGCCACCGTCTATGCCGAGAGCCCCGAGGCCGAAGAGGCGATCCTGCGCGACGTGACCGACCGCTTTCCCAACGTGACCGCGATCAGCGTGCGCGACGCGCTCCTTCGCGTGACCGAGCTTCTGGCCAGCCTCGCCTCGGCCACCTCCTGGGGGGCGTCGGTCACGCTTCTGACCGGGTTTCTGGTGCTGATCGGGGCCGCCGCCGCCGACAGCCGGGCCCGCAGCTACGAGGCCGCAATCCTCAAGGTGCTGGGGGCCACGCGCGCGCGCATCCTCTGGGGACTCGCGCTGCGCGCGCTGCTGCTCGGGGCGGCGGCGGGGCTGGTGGGGCTTGGCGCGGGGCTGGCCGGGGGCTGGGCCGTCAGCCATTTCGTGATGGAGACGCCTTTCGCGGTGATCTGGCGCTCGGCACTCGTCATCGTCGCGGGCGGCGTCGCGGTGACGCTGCTTGCCGGTCTTGCCTATGCCATTCCCCCCCTTGCCACCCGCCCCGCCCGGGTTCTGCGCGGGCGCGAATAGGCTTCACTGTTCCGAAAATATTCCGGGGGTCCGGGGGCGGCGCCCCCGGCCTTCGGGCGCAGAGCCTGCGTTGAAATCGTCACATCCGGGTGGCACTGAACCCCCGACGCCGAAAGGAGAGGCCATGACCGATTCGCTGCCCATCCCGCTTTCCCCGCCGCTCAGCCCCGCGCAGCAGGTGGCGCTCGTCAATCTCGTGCGCCGCGCCGCGCGCGCCGAGATCCTGCCGCGCTTTCGCTCGCTCACCCGCGCCGAGGCGATGATCAAGTCCGGCCCCCATGACCTCGTGACCGAGGCCGACCACGCCGCCGAGGCGATGATCGCGCGCGGCCTGCAACGGCTCTTTCCCCATGCGCTCGTCATCGGCGAAGAGGCGGTGGCCGCGGACCCCGCGTTGCGCGAGAAGGTCTCCGGGGCCGAGCTTGCCATCATCATCGACCCGGTGGACGGAACCTGGAATTTCGTTCACGGCCTGCCGCTCTTCGGGGTCATCGTGGCGGTCACGCGCTTCGGCCGCCCGGCGCTCGGCCTGCTCTACGATCCCGTCGCCGATGACTGGATCCTTGCCGACGAGACCACGCCCGCCCGCCTCACGGCGGCCACGGGCTGCGCGCGCCCCCTCGCCACCGCCCGCACCGAAGCGCTGGCCGAGATGCAGGGCTATGCCCATGTCTCGCTCATGCCCAAGGCGCAGCAGGCGCGCCTCGCCCCGCTCATGCCCGCGCTGGCCAAGATCTCCTCGCTGCGCTGTTCGTGCCACGAATACCGGCTTCTGGCGCAGGGCGCGGTGGATTTCGTGCTTTCGGGCCAGCTCAACCCCTGGGATCACGCGGCGGGCGTGCTGATCTGCCGGAAGGCCGGGGGTGTCGCGCGGATGCTCGACGGGCGCGACTACGAGACCGGGATCACGGAGGGCCTCCTGCTCGCCGCCGCCAATGAGACCGCCTGGCAGCGTCTGGCCGAGCATTTCGCCCCGATCACCGAAGATCAGCCCACCCGGTAGGGCAACACCCCGCGTTCGTCCGGCGTCACCTGCAAGCGCCGCTCGAGCGGCGGAACCGAGCGTTGATGGCACTCGGTGCGTTCGCAGATGCGGCAGGAGATCCCGATGGGCTCGAAAGCGCGGGCATTCGAGACATCGAGATCGTCGGCATAGACCAGATCGCCTGCATGGCGCACCTCGCAGCCGAGCGCGATGGCAAAGCGCCGCACCGGCGCGCCGAAACTGCCGCCGGGCTTCGAGACATCGCGCGCGAGGCTGATATAGCGCACCCCGTCCGGCGTCTCGGCCAGCTGCCGCAGGAACCGCCCGGGCGTCTCGAAGGCGCGATGCACGTTCCAGAGCGGGCACGCACCGCCGAAGCGCGCGAATTGCAGCCGCGTCGCCGAATGGCGCTTGGTGATCGTACCCGCCTGATCGACCCGCACGAAGAAGAACGGGATGCCCTTGGCCCCCGGCCGCTGAAGCGTCGAGAGCCGGTGACAGACCTGCTCGATCGAGGTGCCGAAGCGCAGCGAAAGCACCTCCAGATCGTGGCGCACCTCCTGCGCGGTGGCAAGGAACGCGCCATAGGGCATGAGCGCCGCCCCGGCGAAGTAATTGGCCAGCCCCATCTTGGCGATGGCGCGCGCGGCCTCGGACTGGAAGCGCGCGAAATCGAGCGTCGCCTCCAGAAGCTGGTCCTGCGTGAGCAGCGCCAGTTGCAGCAGAAGCTGAAAGCGCCGCGTCTCGGGGGCCACGCGCACCGAGAGGGTGAGCGTGCCGGTGGCGCGGTCGAACTGGCGCAGCACGGGCGTGTCGGCCTCGGTCACGCTCACGCCCATCTCAGACAGGCGTCGCAGCGCCAGCCCCTCCACCCCGCCGCGCGCCGCGCCCTCGGCAAAGCGTTCGGCGGCGTGATCGACCGCGTCGATATAGTTGTCGCAGTAATGGAAGAAGTCGCGCACCTCGTCCCAGGGGCTCGACTGGCTGCGCGCGTCCTCGCGCCCGAGCGCCTCGTCGAGACTCGCCAGCCGCTCATGGGTCTGGCGATAGGCGCGGTGCAACTCCAGAAAGGCGCGCGCCAGCGCCGGTGCGTTCGAGGCGGCAAGCCGCAGATCGGCCAGCGGTGGCGGCTCGTCGCCGAAGACCCGATCTGCCAGCGCCTCGCGCATGTCCGACACCAGCCGCTCGGCATCGCCGGTGCTCAGTTCCGTCACGTCAAAGCCGAATTCCTGCGCCAGCGCCAGCACCACCGTCGTCGAGAGCGGCCGGTTGTTGTTCTCCATCTGGTTGAGATAGGGCAGCGACACGCCCAGCTTGGCGGCGAATTCCTTCTGCGTCAGCCCGAGCCGCTGGCGCGTTTCGCGGAGCTTGGCCCCGGCATAGAGCTTGCGCGTGGCCATGGCGGGCGGCTCCCTTTGCACATTAGCGATATCACAGGATAACTTTGCAAATCCCCCGATGCAAGACGTCTCGAAACGTGGCCCGGACGTGCATATTCACGGTCCAATTCCATTATTGAAAACTTTCTTCCGCAATTGTCTGGTTCTATCATGTCAAAAGGCAGTTCCGTGCAATCATACTCCGATTCTCGGCCCGAGGCACCAGAGCGGTTCCGGCGATCGGTGCAGTTCGTAGAGATCGGTTGCCGTGGTCTCGCCGTCAAATCGCGCCACCAGCCGCCCGCCCGTGCGGTCGAAGATCCAGCATTGCGGCTCGGGCCGGTTCTCGTAGACGAAGCAGATCCGGCCCGCCTCCTCATACCACGACCCTTCGACGCATTCCCCGTCGAGAAAGGACCAGCGCACGCGGCGGTTGTCCAGATATTCCTCCGCGCCATAAGGTTCGGACCCGTTCACCCCGTAATAGAATGTCTGGCCACGGGTGAGCGCATCGAACTCCTCCGCCCCCATCTGGGCGGAGGCGAGACTGGCAAGGCCTGTCGCAGCCAGCAGGACAAGGCAGGGGACGCGCATGTCCGCACCCTGCCAGATCGTGCCGCGGCCCGCCAGAGGATTTGCCGGACCGGAGCGTGGCCGCCGGCACGGCGCGCCCGGAACGCATCCGGCGTGGCAAATGTCGCTTTTGATCCGACCTCGCACCGTGGGAGGCGCTAAGGCTGTTGCAGGGACGAAGGGAGACGCCGGATGGCACTCGACGAACGCAAGGGTGTGTGGAAATCGGGCAAGGGCAAGGGGCGGCACACCCCCAAGGGGCGACAGCTTGACGATACGGCCTGGGAAGAGGTGCGCGCGCTGCTGGGCGACGCCCCCCGGCGGCGCGACCTGCTGATCGAATATCTGCATCTCGTCCAGGACCGGTTCGGCCATCTCTCGGCGGCGCATCTGCGCGCGCTGGCGGAGGAATTGCGCATCGCCCAGGCCGAAGTCTACGAGGTCGCCACGTTCTACGCCCATTTCGACGTGGTCAAGGAAGGCGAGAGGCCCCCCCCCGCGCTGACCATCCGGGTCTGCGATTCGCTGAGTTGCGAACTGGCGGGCGCGCAACAGCTCCGTGCGGCACTCGAAGACGGGCTCGACCCGGCACAGGTGCGTGTGCTGCGCGCGCCCTGCATGGGCCGCTGCGATACCGCGCCGGTGCTCGAACTGGGCCACAACCATATCGACCACGCCACGCCGGAAAAGGTGCAGGCCGCCATCGCGGCGGGCGACACCCATGCACATATCCCGGATTATCAGAGGCTTGCGGAATATGCCTCAAGTGGCGGCTATGCCACGCTGCGCGCCCTGCGCGCGGGCGGCGATTTCGAGACGGTGCAGCAGACCCTGCTCGATGCGGGGCTGCGCGGGCTTGGTGGCGCAGGCTTCCCCTCGGGGCGGAAATGGGGTTTCGTGCGCGCCGAGCCGGGGCCGCGCTACCTTGCCGTCAATGGCGACGAGGGCGAGCCGGGCACCTTCAAGGACCGCTTTTATCTTGAGCGCGAACCTCATGTTTTTCTTGAAGGAATGCTGATCGCGGCCTGGGCGGTGGAGGCCGAGCGCTGCTTCATCTACATGCGTGACGAATATCCCGCCGTTCTGGAGATTTTGCGGCGTGAAATCAAGGTGCTGGAGGAAGAAACTCTCGTCCCGCCGGGATATGTCGAGCTGCGCCGCGGCGCAGGTGCCTATATCTGCGGCGAGGAATCGGCGATGCTCGAATCCATCGAGGGCAAGCGCGGGCTGCCGCGCCACCGCCCGCCTTTCGTCGCTCAGGTGGGCCTCTTCGGCCGCCCCACGCTCGTCAACAACGTGGAAACGCTCTACTGGGTCACGCGCGTCCTGCGCGAGGGGCCGGAAATCCTGAACACGGTCGAGAAGAACGGCCGCAAGGGGCTGCGCTCCTATTCCGTCTCGGGGCGGGTGAAGACCCCCGGCGTTCCCCTCCTGCCCGCAGGCTCCACCATCCGCGACGTGATCGCCGCGGCAGGGGGCATGCTCGACGGCCACAGATTCAAGGCCTATCAGCCCGGCGGGCCGTCCTCGGGCCTGCTGCCCGCCTCGATGGACGACATCCCGCTCGATTTCGACACGCTGCAACCGCATGGCAGCTTCATCGGTTCGGCGGCGGTGGTGGTGCTTTCGGACCATGACAGCGCGCGCGCCGCCGCGCTCAACATGCTGCGCTTCTTCGAGGATGAAAGCTGCGGTCAGTGCACGCCCTGCCGGGTCGGCTGCGAGAAGGCGGTCAAGCTCATGCAGGCCGACCACTGGGATCAGCCGCTGCTCGAGGACCTGTGCCAGGCCATGTCGGACGCCTCGATCTGCGGGCTGGGACAGGCCGCGCCAAACCCGATCCGCCTGACCATGCGCCATTTTCCCGAGGAGATCTGAGCCGCGCAACCCTTCCATCCGCCGCCGATCCGCAGTAGGGATCGACGCACCTGACGGGAGGTCGCATGGCGTTTTTCTCGAAGCTCAAGGAACGGCTGTTCAAGTCCTCGTCGAAGCTCGACGAGGGGCTCGAGGCGATTGTCGAGGAAGCGGCGGAGCCGTCCGCCGAAATCCGCGCGCCCGAGATCGCGGTGCCCGAACCACCGTCCCCGGAGCGGCCCGGCCTGCTTGGCCGCCTCGCCGGGCGCGACCGGCCGGAGGCCGCGCGCCGCGTGCTCGACGATGCCATGCTCGAAAGCCTCGAAGACCTGCTCATCGGGGCCGACATGGGCGTGGAGACGGCGCAGCGCGTGGTGGCCAACCTTGCCGAGGGGCGCATGGGAAAGCGGCTTTCGAGCCGCGAGATCAAGGCGTTGCTGGCCGCCGAGATCGCCCGCATCATGACCCCCGTGGCGCGTCCCATGCCGCTCTACCCCTCGCGCCCGCAGGTGGTGCTTGTCGTGGGCGTCAACGGCTCGGGCAAGACCACGACCATCGGCAAGCTCGCCAGCCAGTTCAGGGCGGCGGGCAAATCGGTGGTGATCGCGGCCGGCGACACGTTCCGCGCCGCGGCCGTGGAGCAGTTGCAGATCTGGGGCGAGCGCGCGGGTGTGCCGGTGCTGACCGCGCCCGAGGGCTCGGACCCCGCAAGCCTTGCCTTCGACGCCATGACCAAGGCTGAGGCCGATGGCGCGGACCTGCTGATGATCGACACGGCGGGCCGGTTGCAGAACCGTGCCGACCTGATGGAAGAGCTGTCCAAGATCGTGCGCGTGATCCGCAAGAAGGACGCGCAAGCGCCGCATAACACGCTTCTGGTGCTCGATGCGACGACCGGGCAGAATGCGCTGAGCCAGGTGGAGATTTTCCAGAAACTCGCCGATGTCTCGGGCCTTGTGATGACCAAGCTCGACGGCACCGCGCGCGGCGGCGTGCTCGTGGCCCTCGCGGACAAGTTCGGCCTGCCCATCCATGCCATCGGCGTGGGCGAGCAGATCGACGACCTCTCGCCGTTCGATCCCGAGGAATTCGCCGCCGCCCTGACCGGACTCGACCCCGCATGACCCGCGCCGGATGAGCGACTGGCTTATCTCACTGGAGGGCACCGAGGCGGGCCGCCACCTTGCCATGGCGCTGGCGCTCCTGGCGGCATTCCTGCACGCGGTCTTCGGCGCGTTGCAGAAGGGGCAGCACGATCCCTGGCTGAGCCGGGGGGCGATCGACCTCAGTTACTGCCTCATGGCGGCCCCCTTCGCGCTATTCGTCGTGCCCTGGCCCGAGGCGCATATGTGGCCGATCTTCGCCGGGGCCGTCGTCATCCATATCGGCTACAAGGTCTTGCAGGCCATGGCCTATTCCAAGGGCGCCTATACGGTCGTCTACCCGGTGGTGCGCGGCACCGGGCCGCTCTTCACGGTGATCGGGGCGTGGCTGATTTTCGGTGAGCTGTTCACGCCGCGGCAATGGGCGGGGGTGGCGGTCCTGCTCTGCGGCATCTACGGGCTTGCGGTCTACAACCTGCGCACGCTGACGCTGGAGCGCGAAACCATGCCGCTGGCGCTCGGCCTTGCCGTGGCGACGGGGCTTTTCGTGGCGCTCTATACCACCTATGACGCCTATGGCATCCGCGCCACCGCCGATCCCTTCACCTTTCTGGCGTGGTTCTTTTTCCTCGACGGGATGAGCATCCTGCCGATTACAGGTCTGCGCTGGCGCAACATGGTCGCGCGGCCCGCGATTGGCCCCCTGGCGCTGCGCGGCATCTCGGGCGGGCTGGTGGCGTTCTTCTCCTTCGGCTCGATCATGCTGGCCACGCGGCTCGACAAGGTGGGCGAGGCGGCGGTGCTGCGCGAGACCTCGACCGTCTTCGCCGCGCTCATCGGCTGGCTGGTGCTGAGGGAGACCGTGGGGCCGCGCCGCATCGCGCTGATGGGGTTGATCGCGGGCGGCGCGGTGATAGTTGAGTTCGGCGGCTGAGAAAGGACATCGCATGACCGAGACCCCTGCCCCGAAATGGATGAAACCGGCGCTGGAATTCGGCCCCATCCTCGCGTTCTTCGCGGCCTATCTCTGGCTCAAGGACCGCACGTTCGAGATCGGCGGCACCGAATATGCGGGCTTCATCGTCGTGACCGCCGGGTTCATTCCCGTGTTTCTTCTGGCAATGGGGCTGCTGTGGCGTCTGACCGGGCATCTGAGCCGGATGCAGGTGGTGACGGCGGTCCTCATCGTGGTTTTCGGCGGGCTCTCGGTCTGGTTCAACGATCCGCGCTTCTTCAAGATGAAGCCCACGCTGATCTACCTGCTCTTCGGGGGCGTGCTGGGGATCGGCCTCATGCGCGGGCAGTCCTGGCTCGAGGTCGTGATGGAGGGGGTCATGCCGCTTACCCATCGGGGCTGGATGATCCTCACGCGGCGGCTGATGCTGTTCTTCTTCGGGCTCGCGCTGCTCAACGAGGCGATCTGGCGCACACAGACCGAGGAGGTCTGGGTGTATTTCAAGACCTTCGGCCTGACGGCGGCGATCTTCGTCTTCTTCATGACGCAGGGCCGGCTCTTCCGCGATCACGCACCGCCGGAGAATGGCAAGGGTTGAACGGCCGCGTCAGGCGGCCGCCGCCATCCAGAGAAGGGCCGCCGAGGCGGCCAGGCAGGCACCGAAGGGAATCTCGGTCTCGGCAGTCAGGGCCGTTTTTCCCGGACCGGCCACCGCCAGAGCCGCGAGCGCGGCCATAAGCGCGACGAGCGGCAGCGCCGCCCAGCCGAGCGCCGCGCCGATCCCGGCCATGCGCTTCACATCGCCCAGACCCAGCCCCTCGCGCCCGCGCAGGGCCGCATGGATCCAGCGGATCGCCAGAAATGCACCCGCCCCCGCCCCCGCGCCGATCAGCCCGTCGGCCAGCGCGCCCCTCTGCCGGTCGCGCTCGGCCCCGAGATCGCGGGAGTCGTGCAGCCGCGCGGGCCGGTGCGCCCCGCCGATTATGCCGACCGGCCGGTGCCGGTCACGGTCGGGACGGGGGCGATCGACCGGATCGAATCGCTGCGGCTCGTGCGCGGCATGACCGAGGCGGATTATGCCCGCCTCGCGCCCCTTGTCGCGGCGCTCCCGCCCGGCACGGCCCTCAACATCAACACCGCCCCGCCCGAGGTCCTGGCCGCCGTCCTGCCGACGGCGACGCCCGGCAATGTCGCGCGCCTGGCCGGGGTCGAGGCGGTGGCGCTGCGCGTGAGCTTCACCGGCGATCTGGAATGGGAGCTTCATGTTGCCGAACCCGATCAGACCCGGCTTTACGCCGCGCTTCTGGAGGCGGGCAAACCGCTCGGCGCGGGCCCCGTGGGCAGCCGCGCGCTGATGTCGCTGCGGCTCGAGAAGGGCTATGGCAGCTGGGGGCGCGACTATTCGCCGGAATACTGGCCGCAGGAATGCGGGCTGGCGGGGCTCATCCGCGCAGACAAGGATTTTCTCAATCACGACGGCTGGCGCGCCATCGCCGGACACCCGGCCCGCGAACGCATGGTGCTGCTCGAAATCGACACGGTCGAGGCCGACGCCTCGGGCGGCGAGCCGATCTTCCTGCCCGACGGCACGCCCGCGGGCCAGGTGAGTTCCGGCGGCTACGGCCACACGGTGGGCCGCTCTCTGGCGCTGGCCTATCTCAAGGCCGGTCTCGCCCAACCCGGCACGGCGCTCGAGGTCTGGCTGCTGGGCCGTCCGCATGGCGCGCGCGTGCTCGAGCGCCCGCCCTTCGACCCCGAGGGCCTGCGCCAGCGCGGCTGCCCCCCGCGCTCAGCCGGCGCAGGCGGGCGTGACCGGACCCGCAAGGGCTATTCCGGGGCTCATGCCCCATCCTGACGTGCGGGCGGGGCGCGGGCCGGGCGGTTTGCAACATATCCTGTTCCGCATTGCCCCTTGAAGGGGGCCGGGGCCGCTGCTACATCTGAAAGACATCCGTTGGGGTGCCCCGCAAGGGGCTGAGAGGCCGCGCGCCAACCCATCGAACCTGATCCGGCTGATACCGGCGTAGGGAACGGAGACCAGCACGCCCTCGCGCGCCCCTCATCCGGTCCCTCTATCCGAAGGGAGTGGTCCATGGCGGCGACAGCACTGACAATCGCAGGCTCCGACAGCGGCGGCGGGGCGGGTGTCCAGGCCGATCTCAAGACCTTCTCGGCGCTCGGCGTCTATGGCGCGAGCGTGATCACTGCCGTCACCGCACAGAACACGCGGGCCGTGACCGCCGTCCACGCGATCCCGTCCCGGATGGTCGCGGCCCAGATCGCCGCCGTTCTGGACGATATCCGCGTCGATGCCGTCAAGATCGGGATGCTGGGCGATGCCACGCTCATCGAGACCGTGGCGGGCGCGCTTGCGGGCTATGACGGCCCGGTGGTGCTCGATCCCGTCATGGTGGCCAAGTCCGGCGCGCGGCTTCTGCCCGAGGCGGCGCGCGCGGCGCTCGTCACGCATCTCCTGCCGCGCGCCGATCTTCTCACGCCCAACCTGCCAGAGGCGGCCGCGCTTCTCGGCCTGCCCGAGGCCGCGAGCGATGCCGACATGCAGGCGCAGGGCGCGCGGCTGCGCGAACTGGGCGCGCGGGCGGTGCTGATGAAGGGCGGGCACGCGACGGGCGAGAGCTGCACCGACTGGCTGATCGCCGAAGGGATGCACCGCCTCGACGCGCCGCGCCTGTCCACGCGCAACACCCATGGCACCGGGTGCAGCTATGCCTCGGCCATCGCGGCGGGGCTCGCGCAGGGGCTGGCCCTGCCCGAGGCCGTCACCCGCGCCCATGGCTGGCTTCACGCCGCGATCCGCGCCGCCGACCGGCTCGCCATCGGCCATGGTCACGGCCCGGTGCATCACTTCCACGAGGTCTGGCCATGACCGAGGCCGTCACGATCCGGGGCGCGGGCGTGGTGGGGCTGTGCGTTGCCACCGAACTCGCGGCGCGCGGCGTCGCCGTGACGCTGAGCGATCCCGCGCCCGGCCCCGGCGCGCATGGCTGCTCCTGGTGGGCGGGCGGGATGCTCGCGCCCTTCTGCGAGGGGTTTTCCGCCGAGGAGCCCGTGGTGCGGCTGGGGCAGGAGGCCGCCGACTGGTGGGCGGCGCAGGGGGTCGCGGTGATCCGGCGGGGATCGCTCGTCGTGACCCTGCAGCGCGACCGGCGCGAGCTTGACCTTTTCGCGAGGCGCACCAAGGGACACCGGCCGGTCACGGGCGCGGAACTGGCCGCATTGGAGCCGCATCTGGCCGAGCGTCATGACCGCGCGCTCTTCTTCGAGACGGAGGCGCATATCGACCCGCGCGCCGCCCTTCTGCACCTGCGCAGGCGGCTGGAGGAGGCAGGCGCGCGTTTCGAGCAGACCGGTGCGGCCCCCGATGGCCCGGTGATCGACTGCCGGGGCCTCGCGGCGCGGGACAGCCTGCCCGAGCTGCGCGGCGTCAAGGGCGAGATGGTGGTGCTGCGTTCGGCGGATATGCGCCTCTCCCGGCCCGTCCGCCTGCTGCATCCGCGCTTTCCGCTCTACATCGTGCCGCGCGGCGATGGGGTCTTCATGCTGGGCGCGACACAGATCGAAAGCGGCGAGCGCGGCCGCGCCTCGGCACGCTCGGTGATGGAGCTGCTTTCGGCGGCCTATGCGCTCCACCCCGCCTTCGGCGAGGCCGAGGTGCTGGAGATCGGGGCCGATGCGCGCCCGGCCTTTCCCGACAACCTGCCGCGCCTCACCCGCAAGGGGCGCGTCATCCATGTCAACGGCCTCTTTCGGCACGGATTCCTTCTGTCGCCCGCGCTGGCGCGGATGACCGCGGCGATGGTGACGGGAGAGACCGCAACTCCGGAGCTTGCCCATGAAGATCACGGTTAACGGCACCCCGCGAGAGACGGGCGCAGCCACGCTCGCCGCGCTGCTCGAAGAGCTTGGCCATGGCGGGGCCAAGGTGGCGACGGCGGTGAACGAAGGCTTCGTGCCCGCCGCGCAGCGCGCCGCGACGCCGCTCAGGGACGGCGACCGCGTCGAGATCGTCGCGCCACGGCAGGGAGGCTGAAATGCCGGTTTTCTACGAGACCGAAGTCACCTCGCGGCTGATGCTGGGCACCGCGCAATACCCCTCGCCCGCGATCCTGGCGCAGGCGTTCCGCCGTTCCGGCGCGGGCGTCGCCACCGTCTCGCTGCGCCGAGAGGCGGGGGGCGAGCGCGCGGGGCAGGCCTTCTGGGACATGATCCGGGAGTTGGGCGTGCATGTCCTGCCCAACACCGCCGGCTGCCATTCGGTGCGCGAGGCGGTGACCACGGCGCAGATGGCGCGCGAACTTTTCGATACCAACTGGATCAAGCTGGAGGTGATCGGAAATGCCGACACGCTCCAGCCCGATCCCTTCGGCCTTGTCGAGGCCGCGCGCATCCTGACCGACGAGGGGTTCGCGGTCTTCCCCTATTGCACCGAGGATCTGGTGCTGTGCGAGCGGCTCATCGAGGCCGGGTGCCGGGTGCTGATGCCCTGGGGCGCGCCCATCGGCACGGGGCTCGGGCTCAACAATATCTACGGTCTGCGCAGTTTGCGCGCGCATTTCCCCGATCTGCCGCTGGTGATCGACGCGGGCCTCGGACTGCCGTCGCAGGCCGCGCAGGCGATGGAGCTGGGCTATGACGCAGTGCTCCTGAACACGGCGGTGGCCCGTGCGGGCGATCCGGCGGCGATGGCCGAGGGCTTCGCGCGCGCGCTCGAGGCGGGGCGGCTGGGGTTCGAGGCCGACCCGATGGAGCCGCGCGACATGGCCGCCCCCTCGACGCCCGTCTTCGGAAAGGCCGTGCTGTGAACCTGCCGCGCTTCTACCCGATCTTCGAGCGCGCGGACTGGCTGCGCCGGATGCTGCCCCTGG
Source organism: Roseovarius sp. (assembly GCA_002720475.1). Taxonomy (GTDB): domain Bacteria; phylum Pseudomonadota; class Alphaproteobacteria; order Rhodobacterales; family Rhodobacteraceae; genus Roseovarius. The sequence continues at coordinate 46,957 of PBIL01000022.1, read as the reverse complement.
GCGTGCGGCTCGTGCAGGTGCGCATCAAGGATCTGACGGGCCGCGCGCTGCTGACCGAAATCGCGGCGGCGCGCGATCTGGCCCGCGCTCATGGCGCAGTGCTGGTGGTCAACGATCACTGGCAGGCGGCGATCGACCTGGGCTGCGACTGGATGCATCTGGGGCAGGAGGATCTCGACACGGCCGACATTCCCGCCATCCGCCGCGCCGGGATCAAGATCGGCCTCAGCACCCATGACCATGCCGAGCTTGACCGCGCGCTGGCGCATGGGCCCGATTACGTGGCGCTCGGACCGGTCTATCCGACCCTCCTCAAGAAGATGAAATGGCACGAGCAGGGGCTGGACAGGCTCAGCGAATGGAAGCGGCTGATCGGGGACACCCCCCTCGTCGCCATCGGCGGCATGACGGTGGAGCGGGCGCAGGGCGCGTTCGACGCAGGTGCCGATATCGTCTCGGCGGTGACGGACATCACGCTGAACGCAGACCCCGAGGCGCGGGTGCGGCACTGGCTGGAGGCGACCTCGTGAACCGCTATGCCCGTCAGGCCGCGCTTTTGGGGGCGCAAGGTCAGGCGCGGCTTGCCTCGGCGCATGTGCTGGTGGCGGGGGCGGGCGGGCTGGCCGCGCCGGTGCTGCAATACCTCGTGGGCGCGGGTGTGGGGCGGATCACGCTGATGGATGGCGACCGGGTTGCCCCGAGCAACCTGCACCGCCAGACGCTCTTTCGCATGGCTGATCTGGGCCGCCCCAAGCCCGAGGCCGCCGCCGCGCAGATGGCCGCGCTCAACCCCGAATGCAGCATCGCGCCCGTGGCCGCGCCGCTCACCCCGCGCAATGCCGCCCGGCAGGTCGCCGCCGCCGATCTGGTGCTCGACTGCGCCGACAGTTTCGCGGCGAGCTATATCCTGTCGGATACCTGCCTTGCGGCGGGCACGCCGTTCATCAGCGCCTCGGTGGTCGGCACCTCGGGCTATTGCGGCGGATTCTGCGGCGGCGCGCCAAGCCTTCGCGCGGTCTTTCCCGACCTGCCCGACCGGGCCGGCAACTGCGCCGAGGATGGCGTGCTCGGGCCGACGGTGGGCATCCTGGGCGCGCTTCAGGCGCAGATGGCACTGGCCGTTCTGGCGGGGCTCGCGCCCTCGCCGCTCGGCCAGCTGGTCAGCTTCGAGGCCCTTGGCCACCGTTTCGGCGGCTTCCGCTTCGACGGTGCGCCGGAGCCGGCTGGCGGCTTCGGCTTCATCGCGCCCGAGGATATCACCCCCGATGACTGGCTCGCCGACCTGCGCGGCGAGGGCGAGCCGGGCCCCGCCCTGCCCCGCGCCGCCCGTCATGCCCTGCCCGAGTTCGACACCCTGCGCCCCGCGGCCCCGCGCGCCGTGCTGGCCTGCCGCTCGGCGCTGCGGGCCTGGCAGGCGGGCGCGCGCCTTGCCGCGCACTGGCCCGGAAAGATTGCCCTGATCGCCCTCGGCGACGACCAAGAGGAGACGACCCCATGAAATATCTGCCCCTCGTCCTTGCGCTTCTGGCCGCCCCGGCCAGCGCGCAGGACCGCATGACGCTCATCCTCGACTGGTTCGTGAACCCCGATCACGGCCCCGTCATCCTGGCCGAGGAGCTGGGCTATTTCGAGGAGGCCGGGCTCGAGGTCGAGGTGGTGGCCCCGGCCGATCCCTCCGACCCGCCCAAGATGGTGGCCGCCGGGCGCGCGGACCTGGCGATTGCCTACCAGCCGCAGCTTCACCTGCAGGTCGAGGAGGGGCTGCCTCTGATCCGTGTCGGCACGCTCATCGCCACGCCGCTCAACTGCCTGCTGGTGCTGAAGGACGGCCCCGTCGCCTCCACCGCGGATCTGCGTGGCCGCAAGATCGGCTTCTCCGTGGCCGGTGTGGAGGAGGCGCTGCTTTCGGCCATTCTCGGGCAGCACGGCATCGCGCTTTCGGAGGTGGACCTGGTCAATGTCAACTGGTCGCTTTCGCCCGCGCTCATGGCCGGGCAGGTGGACGCGGTGATCGGGGCCTATCGCAATTTCGAGCTCAACCAGATGGAGATCGAGGGCGTGCCGGGGCGCTGCTTCTTTGTCGAGGAAGAGGGCGTGCCCGCCTATGACGAACTGATCTACGTGGCCAATCCCGAAACGATGGACAAGGACGTGATCCGCCGCTTCCTGCACGCCACCGAGCGCGCGACGCAATACATCATGAACCATCCCGAAAAGGCGTGGGAGATCTTTTCCGGCACCTCGAAGGAGTTGCAGGACCGGCTCAACGAGATGGCCTGGGCCGACACCTATCCGCGCTTTGCCACGCGGCCCGCCGCGCTCGACCACGGGCGCTATGCCCGGTTCGAGGCGTTCCTGCTGGAAAGCGGCCTCATCGCCGAGCCGACGCCGGTCGCGGGCCTCGCCACGGATATCAACGCGCCATGAGAGGCGATTACGGCACCGCCTTCCCCGCCCTGCGCGACGCGGCGGGCAAGGTCTGGCAGGACTATACCCGCCATGCCTTCGTCGAGGGCCTGCGCGCGGGCAGCCTGCCGCGCAAGGCGTTCCTAGGCTATCTCGTGCAGGACTACATCTTCCTCATCCATTTCTCGCGCGCCTGGGCACTGGGCGTGACCAAGGCCGAGACGCTGGAGGAGATGCGCGCCTGCGCGGCCACTGTGGAGGCGCTCGTCAATCACGAAATTGCGTTGCATCTGCGCACCTGCGCCGAGGCCGGGCTTTCGGAGGCCGATCTCTTCGCGGCGGAAGAGCACCCCGCCAACCTCGCCTATACGCGCTATGTGCTCGACGCGGGCCATTCGGGCGATTTTCTCGACCTGCTCGCGGCTCTGGCCCCTTGCGTCCTGGGATATGGCGAGATCGGCGCGCGGCTCTTGCCCGAGCTGCGCCCCGATCACCCCTATGCCGACTGGATCGCCACCTATGGCGGGCCGGGCTATCAGCAGGTCTGCCGCGCGGCGGGCGCGCTCCTGGACGGGGCCATCGCCCGCCGCCTCGGCCCCGACCCGGCGGCCACCCCCGGCTGGGCGCGCCTGTGCCGCCATTTCACCACCGCAACGCGGCTTGAGGTCGGCTTCTGGGAGATGGGCATGGCTGCGCGCCCTCTTGCCCCCGCGGACCCTGCCGCGTAGAAGGCAGGCCGAGCCATTGACCGGAGCCGCGCCATGCTGGACCTCGCTTATGAAGCCCCCAAACCCAAGGTGATCGCCGGGGCGACGCATGACTGGGAACTGGTGATCGGCATGGAGGTTCACGCGCAGGTCGCCTCGAAGGCCAAGCTCTTTTCCGGGGCCTCGACCGAATTCGGGGCCGAGCCCAATTCCAACGTCTCCTTCGTCGATGCGGCGATGCCGGGGATGCTGCCGGTGATCAACGAATATTGCATCGAGCAGGCGGTGCGCACCGGGCTGGGGCTGAAGGCCCGGATCAATCTCTGGTCCGCCTTCGACCGCAAGAACTATTTCTACCCCGACCTGCCGCAGGGCTATCAGATCAGCCAGCTTTACCATCCGCTGGTGGGCGAGGGCGAGATCCTGGTGGACATGGGGCCGGGCGTGGCCCGCCGTGTGCGCATCGAGCGCATCCATGTCGAGCAGGATGCCGGGAAAAGCATCCACGACATGGACCCGGGCCTGTCCTTTGTCGATCTCAACCGCACCGGCGTGGCGCTCATGGAGATCGTGAGCCGCCCCGACATTCGCGGCCCCGAAGAGGCCGCCGCCTATATCGCAAAGCTGCGCCAGATCCTGCGCTATCTGGGCACCTGCGACGGCAACATGCAGAACGGCAACCTGCGCGCCGATGTCAACGTCTCGGTCTGCCGTCCGGGCCAGTATGAGAAATACCAGGAAAGCCAGGATTTCTCCCATCTCGGCACGCGCTGCGAGATCAAGAACATGAACTCCATGCGCTTCATTCAGCAGGCCATCGAACATGAGGCCCGCCGCCAGATCGCCATTCTCGAGGCCGGCGGCGAGGTGGTGCAGGAAACCCGCCTCTACGATCCCGACCGCGGCGAGACGCGCTCCATGCGCTCCAAGGAAGAGGCGCACGATTACCGCTATTTCCCCGATCCCGACCTGCTGCCGCTCGAGATCGAGCAGGAATGGGTGGACAGCATCAAGGCCAGCCTGCCTGAGTTGCCGGACGAAAAGCGCGCGCGCTTCGTGCAGGACTATGGCCTGTCGGAATACGACGCCTCGGTGCTGACCGCCGAGCTGGCCAATGCGGATTATTTCGAGGCGGTGGCGACCGAGGCGGGCGACGGCAAGCTGGCCGCCAACTGGGTCATCAACGAGCTTTTCGGGCGGCTGAAGAAAGAGGATCACACCATCGAGCAAAGCCCGGTCAGCCCGTCGCAACTGGCCGCGATCGTGCGGCTGATCAAGTCAGACGCCATCTCCGGCAAGATCGCCAAGGACCTCTTCGAGATCGTCTATGGCGAGGGGGGCGATCCAGAGCAGATCGTCGAGGAGCGGGGCATGAAACAGGTGACGGACACCGGCGCGATCGAGGCCGCCGTGGACGAGATCATCGCCGCCAACCCCGCGCAGGTGGAAAAGGCGCAGGCCAATCCCAAGCTTGTCGGCTGGTTCGTGGGCCAGGTCATGAAGGCCACGGGCGGCAAGGCCAATCCCAGGGCCGTGAACGAGATCGTGGCGGCGAAACTCGGGCTTTAGGCGGTCGCTTCTATCGCACAGGCGGCGCAGGGGGGCTGTCACGCCGGGATACAGCGGCTAAAAAGGGGCTGTCCCCTTTCGTAACGGAGCCGCCATGCCCCGCCAGACCCGCCTGATCCTCTGCCCCGTCAACCTGCGCCATGTGAAGATCGAGCATCTTGCCTATACGGAGGCGGTGGAGATGGCGCAGCGGCGCGGCGCGCGGCTGATCGTCGCCACCGTCGCCCCGGAGATGGAGCGCAATCTCAACATCCGCGATTCCGAAGCCTACTGGGCCGAGGAATTGCGCAGGTTCGTCGCGGCCAACCCGGCGGAGGGGGTCGATGTGGAACAGATCGTGCGCAAGGGGGCGGTGCATCGCCAGATCGTCAAGCTGGCATCCGAGCGCAAGGTGGACCTGATCGTGATGGATGCGGCCAATCCCAAGGTCCAGGACTCCCTCCTCGGCACCACGGCAAGCCATGTGGTGACGCATGCCGAATGTTCGGTCTACGTGGTGCGCGGCTAGGCGGGCAGCGTTCCCTCCAGCACATAGCGCAGGATCGCCACCACCTGATCGGGCGAGCGCGCCACCGCAAGGGCCGCGGCATCCACCTCCTTGAGCGCGTGGTCATGCTCGGGCGGTTGCAGGATGATCAGCGACTTTCCGAGCGCCGCGGCATAGCCCGCGTCAAAGGCGGCGTTCCACTGCCTGTACTTGTCGCCGAAGCGGACCACCACGATATCGGCCTCCGAAATCCCCTTGCGGGTGCGGATCGCATTGAGCATCGCCCCCTTGTGGTCGTGCCAGTACTTGTCCGGCTCCGCGCCCAGGATCGCCACGCCGCAATCGTCGCTGGCCGCGTGATCCGTCACCGGACCCGAGAACACCAGGTCGAGACCGGCGGCCCCCGCGATGATCCGCTCGCGCCAGTCGGTATGGATCTCGCCGGAAAGATAGACCTTGAGCATTCCCGCCTCCCTGTCTCAGCCGCGCAGCACGCCGCCGGTGGCCTTCGTCACTTTCTCGATGATCTTCCTGGAAACCGCCTCGATCTCGGCCTCCTTCAGCGTCGCCTCGCGCGGTTGCAGGCGCACGGTGATGGCCAGCGATTTCTTGCCTTCGCCGAGGCTGCCGCCGATGAACTCGTCAAAGACGCGCACCTCCTCGATGAGGCTCTTGTCGGCCCCGGCAGCGGCGTTGACCAGGCTGAGCGCCTCCACCCCGGCATCGACGACGAAGGCGAAATCGCGCTCGACCGCCTGCAGATCGCTGATCTCGAGCGCGCCGCGCGTGGCACCTGCCCTGCGCGGCAGCGGCACCTCCTCCGGGAAGAGGGTGAAGGCCACGGCAGGCCCCTTCACGTCAAGCGCGCGCAGGATGCGCGGATGCAGCTCGCCGAAGATGCCGAGCACGGTCTTCGGGCCGAGGCAGATGCGCCCGTGCCGCCCCGGATGGAACCAGCCCGGCCCGTCCCGCAGGATCTGCACCCGCGCCGGCGCGCCGATGGCGGCAAGCACCGCCTCGGCATCGGCCTTGGCGTCGAAGAGATCGACCGCGCGCGTGCTGCCATGCGTGTCGCGCGGGCCGGTCCGCCCGACAAGCAGGCCCGCCACCTGCCGGTGCTGCTCGCCCGGCTCGCCGCCGTGAAAGGCGTGGCCCACCTCGAAGAGCGCCAGATCCATGATCCCGCGCGCCTGGTTGCGCGCCGCCGCGCGCAGAAGACCGGGCAGGAGATCGGGGCGCATGTGGCTCATGTCGCTGCTGATCGGGTTGGCGAGCATGGTGGCATCCTCGCCGCCGCCGAAGAGCGCGGCGGCCGCGTGGTCGATGAAGCTGTAGGTGACGCATTCGTTGTAGCCGAGGCTCGCCACGGTGCGGCGGGCGATCTGCTCGCGCTTCTGCGCGGGGCTCAGGATCGGTTTGGGCACGCCGGGCACGGCGCGCGCCATCGGGCGGCCCTCAAGCCGCGTGAGCGAGGCGATGCGCGCCACTTCCTCGACCAGATCGGCCTCGCCCAGGATGTCGGGCCGCCAGCTTGGCACATGGGCAAGGTTTCCCTCCAGCCGGAAGCCGAGCGCGGTCAGCGTCTGGCGCTGCTCGCTTTCGGGGATGTCCATGCCGACAAGCGACTGCACCCGCGCCGGATCGAGCCGGTAGGCGCGCGCCACATCCGGCACCTTGCCCGCAACGACACGGTTCGAGGGGGTGCCGCCGCAGAGATCGAGGATCATCTGCGTGGCCAGATCGAGCGCCTCCATGTTGAAGGCCGGGTCGATCCCGCGCTCGTTGCGATAGCGCGCATCCGAGTTTATGCGCAGCGCGCGGCCGGTCTCGGCGATCTGCACCCGGTCCCAGACGGCGGCCTCCAGAAAGACGTTCACGGTCTCGAACGTGCAGCCGGTGGCAAGCCCGCCCATGATGCCGCCGATGCTCTCGATGCCCGCATCATCCGAGATCACCACATGGCCGGGGCCGAAGGTATGGTCCTTCTCGTCAAGACCGGTGAGGGTCTCGCCCCCCGCCGTGCGATGCACCCGCAGATTGCCCGTCACCTTGTCCGCGTCGAAGACATGCAACGGGCGGTTGCGGTCATAGGTGAAGAAATTGGTGATATCGACCAGCGCCGAGATGGGCCGCAGTCCGATCGCGCGCAGGCGCTGTTGCAGCCACTCGGGCGAGGGGCCGTTCTGCACCCCGCGGATCAGCCGCCCGGCAAAGACCTCGCAACCGCCGGTGGCCGCGTCCGGGTCAATGGTGACGGTGATCGGACAGGGGAACTGCCCCTCGATATGCGCGGGGCTTTCGGGGCGCAGCGTGCCGAGGCCGCGCGCGGCAAGGTCGCGCGCGATCCCCCGCACGCCGAGCGCATCGGGCCGGTTCGGGGTGATCGCGATCTCGATGACCGGATCGACGCGGGACGGCTCGTTCTCGGCCAGCCAGTCGGAAAACCGCTCGCCCACCTCGCCCGAGGGCAGTTCGATGATGCCGTCATGCGCGTCGCCCAGTTCCATCTCGCGCTCCGAGCACATCATGCCCGCGCTCTCGACCCCGCGAATCCGGCCCACGCCGATCGTCGTGTCGATGCCCGGCACATAGGTGCCGGGCCTGGCCACCACCACGGTGATTCCCTCGCGCGCATTGGGCGCGCCGCAGACGATCTGCACCTCGCCCGCCTCCGTCGCCACCCGGCAGACGCGCAGCCGGTCCGCGTCCGGGTGCTGCTCGGCGCTCAGCACCTTGCCGATGGTAAAGGCCGAGAGCTTCGCGGCCGGATTGGTCACGCTTTCGACCTCGAGGCCCAGATCGGTCAGCGCCTCGGCGATCTCGTCGACCGTGGCCTGGGTATCGAGATGCTCTTTCAGCCAGGAGAGGGTGAATTTCATGGGGTCTGTCCGCCTGCCAGCCTGCGTTTCCCTGCGCTTTAGCGGATATGTCGGGCATGGAAAACCCCGCACTGTGGCGGGGCGCTCCGCCGGGAGGGCCGGGCGTGGTTCAGCGCGTCCGGCGCCCGGCGAAATCGAAGGCGGAATCGTAGCCGAAAAGCGCCGCCGCGCCGCCGGTATGCAGGAACACGACCCGCTCGCCCTTGCGGAAGTGGCCCTTGCGGATGAGGTCGATGAGCCCTGCCGCGCCCTTGGCCGAATAGACCGGATCAAGCAGGATCGCCTCAAGCTCCGCGAACATGGCGATCGCCTCGAGCCCGCCTTGCGTGGGGATGCCGTAGCCCTCGCCCACGTAATCGGTATTGGCCACCACATCCGCGCGCGCCACCACGCCGGGGCAGCCCAGCTTTTCCGCCGTGGCGCAGGCGAGGGTGTAGACGTTTTCCTCTTGCCTCGCCCTGGGGGCGCGCACGCCGATGCCAAGAAGCGGGATGCCCGCGTTCATCGCCTTCAGCCCGGTGATCAGCCCCGCCTGCGTGCCCGCGCTGCCGGTGGCGTGGACGATGTGATCGACCCGGAGGCCGCGATCGTTGAACTGGCCCAGCATCTCGAAGGCGCAGTTGACATAGCCCAGGGCACCGGTGGGGTTCGAACCGCCGCCGGGGATGGTATAGACGCGGCGGCCCTCGGCGCGGAAGCGGTCCGCCACCGCCTCCATCTCGGCATTCATGTCGCCGCCGCCGGGGCGCTTCTCGGTGGTGGCGCCGTGCAGGTGATCGAGCAGCACGTTGCCGTTGGTGTTGTAACTGGCATTGTCGGAGCCGGTCCGGTCCTCCAGCAGGAGATGGCAGCCCATCCCCAGTTTGGCGGCGAAGGCGGCGGTCTGGCGGGCATGGTTCGACTGGGTGGCGCCCTGGGTCATCACCATGTCGGCGCCCTGTGCCTCGGCCTCCGCCATGAGAAACTCGAGCTTGCGGGTCTTGTTGCCACCCGTCGAGAGCCCGGTGCAATCGTCGCGCTTGATCCAGATCTCGGGGCCGCCCAGTTCGGCGCTCAGCCGGTCGAGCCGTTCGAGCGGGGTCGGCAGATGGGCCAGGAAATGCCGGGGGAAGCGGGCAAGATGCATCGGCGTTGCTCCGTCACTATGCGCTTCAGGCAGGCTAGGGCGCGACAAAACCGCTGTCCAATGCCAATCTCGCAGAAAATCATGCACGGTCTGCAAGATGCGGCTCGAATGGCGTGACGATATCCTGGCCGTGGCCGATGCCGGATCGCTGGCGCGGGCCGCCGTGCTGCGCCATGTCAGCCAATCGGCCCTGACCCGGCGGCTGCGGGCAATCGAGGCCGCGCTCGGCCAGCCGCTTTTCGAGCGGCGGCGCAAGCCGCTCACGCTTCTGCCGGAGGTGGCGCAGCACCTGCCCGCGATGCGCAGCCTGGCCGGCCACGGCGCGGGCTGGAAGGCGGACTGGCAGCGCCTTGCCGGGCCGGGCGGCCTTGCGCGCGACCCGGCGCTTTGATTTAACCGCCGTCATGCCCTGCCCGGAGGCCGCGCCATGGTCGATATCGCCACCCGCGTCTACAATCACCGCTGGAAGATGGACCCGATCGTGCGGTCGCTCATCGACACGGATTTCTACAAGCTCCTGATGTGCCAGTCGGTGCTGCGCAACAAGCCCGACACGCAGGTGACGTTTTCGCTGATCAACCGCACCGCGTCGGTACGGCTCGCGGAACTGGTGGACGAGGGCGAGCTGCGCGAGCAGCTTGACCATATCCGCACTCTCTCGCTTTCGCGCGGCGAGAGCACCTGGATGCGCGGCAACACCTTCTACGGCAAGCGGCAGATGTTCACCCCAGAATTCATGGACTGGTTCGAGGGGCTGCGGCTCCCGCCCTATCACCTGGAGCGGCGCGACGGGCAGTACGAGCTGACCTTCGAGGGGCGCTGGCCCGAGGTGATGCTCTGGGAGATCCCGGCGCTGGCGGTGCTGATGGAATTGCGCGCCCGCGCCGTTCTGGGCCGCATGAAGAAGTTCGAGCTTCAGGTGCTCTATGCGCGCGCCATGACCAAGCTCTGGGAAAAGGTCGAGCGGCTGCGCCCGCTCCCGGATCTGCGCATCGCCGATTTCGGCACGCGGCGGCGGCATTCCTTTCTCTGGCAGGACTGGTGCGTGCAGGCCATGCACGAGGGGCTGGGCGGGCGGTTCGTCGGCACCTCGAACTGCCTGATCGCCAAGAACCGCGATCTGGAGGCGATCGGCACCAATGCCCATGAATTGCCCATGGTCTATGCCGCGCTGGCCGAGAGCGACGAGGAGCTTGCCCGCGCGCCCTACAAGGTGCTCGCCGACTGGCACGAGGAGCATGACGGCAACCTGCGCATCATCCTGCCGGACACCTACGGCACCGAGGGGTTCCTGGAGCGCGCGCCCGACTGGCTGGCGGGCTGGACGGGGATCCGCATCGATTCCGGCGCGCCCGAGGCGGGGGCGGAGACGGCGATCCGCTGGTGGCAGGCGCGCGGCGAGGACCCGCGCGAGAAGATGGTGATCTTCTCCGACGGGCTCGACGTGGAGCGCATCCTTGAACTGCATGCGCGCTTCGCGGGGCGGGTGCGCACCTCCTTCGGCTGGGGCACGCTGCTTACCAACGATTTCCGCGGGCTGACGCCGGACGACGCGCTCGCCCCCTTCTCGCTTGTCTGCAAGGCGGTCTCCGCCAATGGCCGCCCCACGGTCAAGCTTTCGGACAACCCGCGCAAGGCGATGGGCCCGGCCGGGGAAATCGCCCGCTATCGTCGCGTCTTCGACGTGGGCGCGCAGCCCGAGATCGACGTGGTGGTCTGACCCTCCCTGCGGCGGACCTTCGCGCGTTCATCGCACGACGAACTCGGCATGGAGCGCGCCCGCCGCCTTGATGCTCTTGAGGATGTCGATCATGTCGCGCGGGGCCACGCCGAGCGCGTTGAGCCCGGCGATCACCTCGGCGAGCGAGGTTCCGCCCGGCACCTCGGCAAGGCCGGTGCCCGGCTCTTCCTCGATCCCGGCCTCGGTGCGCGGCACCACCACCGTCTCGCCCCGCGCGAAGGGGTTGGGCTGAACCACGAGCGGCGTCTCGCGGATGCGCAGGGTCAGGTTGCCCTGCGAGACGGCAACGCGAGAGATCCGCACGTCCTGCCCCATCACGATCGTGCCCGAGCGCTGATCGACCACCACGCGCGCGCGGCCCTGCGGCTCGACCAGAAGGTTCTCGACCGCGCCGATCGCATGGGCGGGCGTGCGCGCCTGCATCCGCGCAAGGTCGATCCGCACCGTGCCCGGATCGAGCATCAGCGCGACCGGCCGGCCGACGGCCCCGTTGATCGCCTGTTCGATCCGCGCGGCGGTGGTGAAATCCGGCTCGCGCAGCGCCAGGCGAACGGTCTCCAGCCCGGCGAAGTCGAAATCGACCTCGCGCTCGACCCGCGCGCCCGCGGGGATCGTGCCCGAGGTCGGCACCCCCTGGGTCACGCCGCCCGCCTCGCCCTGCGCGGCCACGCCCCCGGCGATGATCGTGCCTTGCGCCACGGCGTAGATCTGGCCGTCCGCGGCATTGAGCGGGGTCATGATGAGCGTGCCCCCCAGAAGGCTCTCGGCATCGCCCATGGCCGACACGGTCACGTCGATCCGGCCGCCCGCGCGGGCGAAGGCGGGCAGTTCGGCCGTGACCATGACGGCGGCGACATTCCTGGGGCGAAACTGCTCGCCGCTGACGTTGATGCCGAGCCGCTCGAGAATGTTGGCCAGAAGCTCCTCGGTGAAGGGCGAATTGCGCAGCCCGTCGCCGGTGCCGTCAAGCCCGACGACAAGCCCGTAGCCCAGCAGATCGTTGCCGCGCACGCCGTCGAACTCCACCAGGTCCTTGATGCGGATCGGCCCGGCCCGCGCGGGGCCGAGCGCCAGCCCGGCGATGAGCAGGCACAGCAACACCAGCCGCACGCCCCCGATCATGACAGGAAGGCCGCGAGGTTGAGCCGCGCCGTGCGCGCGGTGAGCGTGTAGAGCGTCTCGAGCTGGAACTGGACGCCTTCGAGCGCCGAGGCCGAGGCGAAGACATCGACCGAGACAAGATCGTTGCGCGCCAGCGTGAGCGCGCTGCGTTCGGCCCCGATCCGGGTCTCGGCCTGGGCGATGCGCGCCTCCGCGCTGCCCAGCCGGGCGCGCAGCCCGGTCACGCCGTCCTGCCCGGCAAGAAGCCGCTCGCCCAGGGTTTCGGCCAGCGCCTGACGGTCGGCGCGATCGAGCGCGAGGGCCGCGTCATCGACAAGCGCGGCAAGCGCCGTGGTCCTGAGCTGCGCGCGCAAGGCGGGGTCATCGGCGCGGATGCGCAGGGCCACGGATTCGCCCGCGCCGAGGGCGACCTCGGCGACATGACCCGTGCCGCCGCGATAGATCGCCGTCTCGAAGCCGCCGCCCGGCGCGTCGAAGAAATCGTCGAGCGCGGCGTCGATCGCGGCGATATCCGAGCGCCCGCCGAGTGCCATGCGCAGGTCGGCGAGCAGCGTCTCGGCCGGGGCGAGCGGCGCGGCATCGCTGCGGTCCCCGGCAAAGAGCGCGCGTCCGGCCGAGGCCCCGTTGAGCGCGCCGATCATCGCATGGAGCGCCGCGCGCGCCTCGGTGGCAAGAAGCGCGGGCGGCGCGGCCCCGGCCCCGGCCCCGACACTCAGCGCGCGTGCGGCCAGGGTCTGCGCCTCGTCCTGCACACGTTCGAGCGCCCCCTGCATGAGCGCGGCATCGACGGCGGCAAGCCGCGCGGCACCGCTCTGCGCCTCGGTGAGCGTCAGCGCGCGCTCGATCTCGGCCAGCGGCCCGAGCTGGCCGCCAAGCTGGCGCGCGACATCGGTGGTCTGCCCGGTCGAGACCTCGCCGGTCAGGCGGGCCATCTCGCGCGTGAGCGTTGCCGTCTGGCGCCGCAGCGCGAAATCCTGCGCCAGATCGCCAATGGAAAGCAGGGTCATGGTCATATCCTCAGCAGGGTTTGCATCATCTCGTCGATGGTCTGGATCATCCGGGCATTGGCCGAGAAGGCCTGTTCGACCAGCAGCAGGCGCTGCAGTTCCGCGTCGCTGTCCACGCCGCCCTCCAGCTCGAGGCTGCGCAGCTCCGCGGCCTGGGCGGCGGCAAGGCTCGTCTCGCGCTCCGCCCCGAGGCGGGTCCGGGCCGTGCGGCTTTCGAGCGCGGCCACATCCCCGGCAAGCGGGCCGGGCCCGGCGAGCGCCTGCGCAAGGCCGGCAAGGTAGGGCGCGCTGCCCGCCGGTGCCGCGGAGGCGGCATCGGGGCCGTCACGCAGCCGGAAGAGCGCCCCGCCCCGCGCCGGATCGACCGCCGCGTTGAGTGCGATCCGCCCGGCAAGCCCCGTCACGGCGGCCGGGTCGAGCCGCGCGCCCGCATCGGTAAAGAGCCCGGCCGCGGGCGGCGGCGTGAGCGTCTCGACCCGCTCGACAAGGGAGCGTGCCAGAGTGTCGAGCGCCGCCTCGATCTCTGGCGCGATGCGGTCACGATTGTCGAACAGCGCCCCGAGACGGCCGCCACCGAGCGCGCCGACACCATCGCCTTGCAGGGCCCGCCCGTCGAGCCGCAAGCCGGACAGATCGCCCGCGGCAAGGCTCATCTGGGCCGTCACCACCGGGCTCGGCTCGAATCCGACCTGCGCCGCGCGCCCGTCGAGCAGCAGCGCGCCGCCGGTGGTCACGAGCGCGACGACACCATTGGCGCGATCAAGCTGGCGCAGCGGCACCAGCCCGGAGAGCGCGTCGATCTCCTGCTGGCGCAGATCCTCCAGGGCCGCTGTTTCCTGCCCGGAGCTGCGCGCGGCAAGGATGCGCGCGTTGAGCCGGCCGACCTCGGCGAGCCCCGCGTTGAGCTGATCGACCGCCCCTGCGATCTCCGCATCGGCGCGGCTGCGCAGGCTTGCGATCTCCTCCGATGCGGCGTTGAGCGCGCCGAGAAGGCTGCCGGCCTCTTGCAGCACGCTGTCGAGCCGCAACTCGTCCTCCGGCCGGGCCGAGGCGGTGGCGAGCGCCGCCTCTAGGCGGCCCAGCCGGTCCGTGAGGCTGCCGGGGATGTCCGCCGAGGGGAGCGCCCGCTCGAGCGCCGCGGCGAGCGCGGCGCGGGTCTCGGCCGCGAGGGCCGCGCTGTCGGCCAGCCGCCGGTCGCCGAGCAGCACCGGATCGAGCCCGCGTGTGATCCCGGTAACGGCCACGCCGCCGCCCTGACGGGCCTGGAGGCCGAGCGTGCGCGGCGCATGTCCCGGCGTCAGCGCATTGGCGAGATTGCCGGAAATGACATCGGTCAGGCGGCTGTTGGCCGTCAGCCCGCTGAGGGCGTTTCCAAGCGCGGAAGACAGGCTCATTGTCCGGCTCCTTCAGGCGCGAATCACCGCGATCAGCGGATGATGTTGGTGGTTTCCTGCAACATCTCGTCCACGGTCTGCACGACCCGGGCGTTGGAGGAATAGGCGCGCTGCGTCTGGATCATGTCGGTCAGTTCGCGCGCCACGTCGGTGGCAGATTCCTGGCGCGAGAAGGCGACCATGTCGCCGGTCGGGCCGTCGCCCGCGTCCCACAGGAAGAACGTGCCGCTCTTGATCGAGGGGCGGTAGGTCTGGCGATCGAGGGAGATCATGCCGTTGGGATTGGGCAGATCGACCAGCGGCACCTGGAAGATGGCCCGGGTCACGCCGGTATCGAAGGTGGCATGCACGAAGCCGTTGGCGTCCACCTCGACCGAGACCATGTTGCCCACCGGCGATCCGTCCTTGGAGATGGAGAGCGGCGCGAAACTGTCGGAGAGCTGCGTCAGCCCCTCCGAGGTGCCGGGCCGCCCGATGGTGATCTCCATCGGACCGCCCTCGACCGAGACGAGAAGCCGCCCCGTTGCGGGATCGTAGGGGCCGCCGCTCAGCGTCGTGACCCCGAGAAGCGTGCCGCCCGCCGGTCGCGAATCGTCGAAGGCAAGCTCATACTTCCCGATCACGGCACCGCCCTGCGCCGAGTCGCGCAGCGTCATGGTCCAGAGATTGGAGGTGCCGGTCGCGGGAACGGTGGGCGCGAAGGTGGCCAGGACGGTTTCGGAGCGGCCGAGATTGTCGAAATATTCGATCGACAGATCCTGCGGCACGCCTGCGGCGTCGGCCTGCGTCTCGGTCGCGGGCAGATTGACGCCGAGGGTGATGCTGGTGGTGGGCTCTCCGGTGAGCTGGTTGACGTTGATCTGCACCGGCACGAGACCCTCGGCCGTGTCGCGCGGAAAGGCCGGCACGTTGCCGTTCACATCGGCGGGCCAGCCCAGAAGCGTCAGCCCCGAGGCCGTGACGAGCCGCCCCTGGGCATCGGTGCGGAACGAGCCGGTCGTGGTCAGCAGCATCTGTGGCTGGCCGTTGGCCCGGTCGAGATCGCTGGTAAGGGCGACCGGGAGAAAGCCGCGCCCGCGCACCGACAGATCGGTGGGGTTGGAGGTGGTGACCAGCGATCCGCCCTGATCGACCAGCCGCTCCGTGGTGGCGCGCACGCCGCCCGCGGCATAGTTGCCGCCGCGCCCCGCGAGAACCAGCGAATCGAAACTGGTCTCTACCCGGCGATAGCCGAAGGTCGAGGAATTGGCGATGTTGTCGGAGATCGCGGCCAGCCGCGAGGCATTGGCGTTGAGCCCCGCCACGCTCGCGTTCAGGGATGAGGAAATCGTCATGGGCACGTCTTTCAACTGGTTCGAGCATCGTCTCGGGCCCCAGTCATACGCGCGGCGGATTAACAGTCGGCTAATGTCTCGACTTGTGCGCATCCCACCCCTCAGTCGGACCGCAGAACGATCACCTCCACCCGGTTGTTGCGCGGATCCATGGGGTTGGCGACGGCCGGGCTGCGGTCGGCATGGCCCGTGACCCGGCGCATCCGCGCCGGGCCGGTCCCCGCCTCCTCGAGCAGATGCCGCATCCGGTTGGCCCGCGCGGCAGAGAGCTCCCAGACCGGATTGTCGGCAAGGATCACCGGGCGGGCGCGGGTATGCGCCGCGATGGCAATGTCGTTGCGCGCCAGCTCCAGCACCGGGGCGACAAGCGCCGTGATCCTGTGCAGCAGAGGCATGGGCTCGGCCCCTTCCTGCGCGAAGAGCGGCACACCGGGACGGTCGGAGATCTCGATGACCAGCCCTTCGTCGGTGACGCGGGTCAAGATATGGCGCAGAAGCTCGTCGCTTGCGAGGCTCTCGCCGCTGCGCGCGCTCAGGGTGGACTGCACCTCGGCGAAGAGGGACTCGTCGGCGACGGCCCCCTCCGGGGCGGTGCCGAGATCGCCGCGCGCCTGCCGGCTGTCGGTGGTATTGCGGCTCGACGCACCCGTGCCGCTTTGCGCGAGCGTCTCCTCCGAAAAGACCGAGTCACCGCCGAACGCGCCGCTGCCACCGCCCGAGACGCGGTTGACCGGCACCGTCGGGCTGAAATAATCGGCAATGCCCTTGCGCTGTTTCTCGGTCGTCGCGCCCAGAAGCCACATCAGCAGGAAGAAGGCCATCATCGCGGTCACGAAATCGGCATAGGCCACCTTCCAGGCCCCGCCGTGATGCCCGCCGCCGGCGACGATCTTCTTCCGTTTGATGATGACCGGCGCGGCATTGCTGCGCGCATCCATTCACACCACCTCTCTCACCCGGAGAAAGGCATAGCATCGCCCCGATTAAAGGGTCGTTAACACCTCAAGTTTTCACGATTTCATGCAAGCCCCGGCAGCCAGAGCACGATCATCGGGAAGGCCACGAGAAGCGCGATGGTGACCGCGTCGGCGACGAAGAAGGGCATCACGCCGCGGAACACGTCCTGCACGCTCAGGTCGGGGCGCACGCCGGCCACCACGAAACAGTTGAGACCGATGGGCGGGGTGATCAGGCAGAATTCGGCCATCTTCACCACCAGGATCCCGAACCAGATCGCGCACATCGGCCCCGACATGCCGAAGGCCGCCTCCTCGGCGCTGACGTTCACCCCGCCGTTGAGCGCCATCACCGCCGGGTAGACCACCGGCAATGTCAGCAGCAGCATCCCGATCGCGTCCATGAACATGCCCAGCACCGCATAGGCCAGCAGGATGCAGACGAGAATGAGCATGGGCGAGAGGGTAAGCGAGGTGATCCAGTCGGCGAAGGCATGGGGCAGGTCGGCGAATCCCAGGAAGCGCACATAGATCAGCACCCCCCAGATGATCGTGAAGATCATCACCGAGAGCTTGGCCGTCTCCAGAAGCGCGTCCTTGAGCTCGGGCCAGCGCATGCCGCGCCAGAGCGCCATGAGGAACACCACGAAGGCACCGATGGCACCGCCCTCGGTGGGCGTGCCCCAGGCATCGCCGCCGAACGGGTTGTAGACGAAGAAGATGATGGTCACGACCACGAAGACGATGGGCAGGGCCGGGGGCAGCGCGCTGAAGCGCTCGCGCCAGGTAAAGCCGCCCACGGGCGGGCCGAACCCCTTGATCGTCAGCGCGAGCCCGACGATCAGAACCACGTAGACGATGGCGGAGAAGACGCCGGGAATGAAACCCGCGAGCAGGAGCTTGCCCACATCCTGCTCGACGATGATCGCGTAGATGACCAGAAGCGCCGAGGGCGGGATGAGCGAGGCCAGCGTGCCCGCCGCCGCGACCACGCCCGCCGCGAAGCGCTTGTCATAGCCGATCTTGAGCATCTCCGGGATGGCGATGCGGGCAAAGACCGCCGCCGTCGCCACGCTCGCACCCGAGACGGCGGCGAAGCCGGCGGTGGCGAACACGGTCGAGACGGCAAGCCCCCCCGGCACCCAGGCGACCCAGCGTTTCGCCGCCTCGAAAAGCGCGCGGGTAAGCCCCGCGTAATAGGCGAGATAGCCGATCAGGATGAAGGTGGGGATGAGGCTGAGCGCCTGCGAGCTGATCTTGGAATGGGGCACCTGCCCGGCGGTCTTGACCGCGACGGTCAGCGCCCAGAGGAATTCGTCGCCCGCATAGCCCTTCTTCGACCAGAAGATCCAGACAAGCCCCACAAGCCCCGCAAGCGCGGCGGCAAAGGCCACGCGCATCCCCAGCACAACGATCACCAGCATGAGACCGGTCACGGCAAGCCCGATGTCAATGGGTTCCATGCGCCCTGCCCTTCATTCCTCGCGGCCGCTGACATGCGCGGCCTCGCGCGCGGCCTGCGTCGCGGCGTCCTCGATGAGGGGCACCGCCACGGGCCGCTCGGCCCCGCTGACGAAGGCCCGCGCATAGCCCCAGACCTGAAGCCCGAGCCGCAGCGACAGCACCGCGAAGGCAATCGGCGCGAGGATCTTCGCAGGCCAGATCGGCAGGCCGATATCGATGGTGCTGTCCCGGCTCCAGAGCGGCGCGGCCCAGTCGAAGCTGCGCGCGAAATGCGCCCAGCTTCCCCAGACCATCAGCAGCATCAGCGCCAGCACCGCCAGCGTCGTGATCAGTTCCACCAGCCAGAGCACACGGCCCCGCAAGAGGCCCACGACGATATCCATGCGGATATGGCCGCCGTCGCGCTGCGCATAGGCCACGCCCAGAAAGGCGATGAGCGGCATGATCTGCTCGATCCAGTCCACATAGCCCGGCAGCGGCTGATTGAAGAAGTTGCGCCCGCCGACCGAGACCACGGCAAGCACCATCAGCGAGAAGACCGCCAGCCCGCTCACGAGCGCGAGAAACCGCTCCAGGCGGTAGAGCGCGCGGTCGGCGCGGCTCAGCAGGCTGTCATCGCCAAGAACGGTGGCGGCTCCGGCCATGCGCGGCCTCCTTCAACGGGGGGAAAGGGAGGCCCGCCACAGCGCGGCGGCGGGCCGAAAGGGTCAGGAGCCGCCCTTGATCTCGGCAAGCTTGGCGGTCACGAAATCGTAAAGCTCCTGCGCGGGCAGGCCACGTGCGGCATTGGCCTCGATCCAGGCCTTCGCCGCGGGACCGGCCACCTTTTCGCGGAAGTCGGCAAGCGTCGCCTCGTCATAGGTGATCACCTCGATGCCCCGCTCCTCGAGCGCCGGACCCCAGGCCGCCATGGTCTGGTTCTGGTAATGGTCGATGTAATGCGCAAGCGCCTCATCGACCGATCCCAGAAGCGCCTCGCGCTCGGCATCGCCGAGCGCGGCGAGCGCGTCGGAATTGACCACCACCGGGCAGTTCACCGTGCCGGGGTTGAGGTTCGAGGTCCACCAGTCGGCATTCTCGATCGTGCCGAAGGACATGTGCGCATGCGGCGCGAAGCTCACCGCCTTGACCACGCCGCTATCCATCGCCTGGCGCACCTCGGTGGCCGACATCGAGGTGGGCACGGCCCCCACGGCCTCCATCGCGGCACCGATACCGCCCAGGGCGCGCACGCTCATGCCCGCGAAATCCTCAAGCTTGCGCGGCGCGTCGCCCATGCCCACGAAATTGTACTGCGGCATCGGCGAGGGCATCAGCAGAACGGCGTTCCAGCGCGCCAGATCGGCCTTGACCGCCGGATGCTCGTAAAGCGCGCGGGACAGCGCGGTTTCCTCCTCCAGCGTCTCGACGCCGAGGAAGGGCAGTTCCATCACGGTGATCGAGGGGTTCTTGTCGGGGTGATAGCCCGCGCAGAACTGGGCCATCTCGAAGGCCCCGATGGAAATGCCGTCCAGGTTCTCGCGGTTGTTCGAGAGGCCGCCATAGCTGATGTTGAGCGTGAATTCGCCATTCGTCTTCTCGCTCACCAGCTCGGCCAGCTTCTCGACATGCTCGGTAAAGGCGCGGCGCTTGCCCCAGAGCGAGACGTTCCATTCGGTCGCCATCGCCTCGCCGGCGAAGGCCAGGCTGATCGCCGCCACGGCGGTGTAACTGAACAGTTTGCGCATATCTCGTGTCTCCCGGTTGTTGATCGTTTCTTGTTCTCGGACGCACCAGCCTGTCCGGGCCGCAGGGTCCGGTCAGCTGCGCGCGACAGAGCACACCAGACAACAGCCGCCCGCGCTTGTCCAGCCCCCGGCTCAGCGCGGGGCATCGGTCCTTTCGGGATCGGGCTCGGCCATGTCCTCGGTCTCGACCACCTCCGCCTCGGGGATGTCGTCCTTGTCTTCGAGCGGATCAATCTCCGGCTCCGGCGCGTCCACCGGCCCGACAAGCAGCGGCAGCATCTCGAGCCCCGTCGGCGTGCTTACCGCACCATCGGCGGGCGCGCGCCAGCTCAGCGTGTCGAAGGAATGGCATTTCTCGCAGACCGGCCGCCATTCGGCATGGACATGCTGGCAGTTGTCGCAGCACCATTGCGGGCCGCGCGGCGCGCCCAGGGCGCGGGCAAGCCAGCCCTTGACCACCGCATCCGGCGCGCCCTCGCCACGCTCGATCGCGGCCATGATCGCCAGCGCGCGGGCATCGGGCTCCACCTCGGCCAGATCGCCGAGCGCGCGGCGGGCCGCCGGAAAATCCTCGGCGGCCAGGTTGAGCTCGGCCTCGAGCAGCCGCGTCTCGCGGTTGTCGGGATGCACCTTGAGCAGCTTGCCGAACCGCTTGAGCCGCGCATGGGGCGTCTCGTCAGGCTCGATGGCGGCGAAGGCCGCGGCAAGATCGGGATGGGGGCGCATCAGCCAGGCCTTGGTGATGACCCGCGCGGCCTTGGCGGGCTTGCCCGCCTCCATGTAGCCGCGTGCCGCCAGAACGGCCGCCGGAATGAGATCGGGCGAGAGCCGGTTGGCCTCGATCGCCGCCTCGCGCGCCTCGATGCTCTTGCCCTCGTCGAGCACGTCGCGCGCCTCGGAGAGCGCCAGGACCGCATCGCGCCGCCTGTGAACGTCGCGCGGAAGCGCGCCGTATTTGAGCTTGGCCCCGAGCGTGGCGCGCGCGCCCTTCCAGTCGCCCTTGTCGGCCTGAAGCTGCAAAAGCGTGTCCTGAACTTCCTCATGGCGCGGCTTGAGGGCGAAGGCCGTCTTGGCCAGCTTGAGGGCCGTGTCGGTATCGCCCGCCTCGAGCTTCTGACGCAAAAGGCCGCGCACGCCCACGAAGCGGGTCTTCTGGTTCGTGAGCAGGCGCTTGAAGGCTGCCTCCGCCTTCGCCTTGTTTCCCGCCATCTCGGCGGCCTGCGCGGTGATCAGATCGGTCAGCGCGGGCTTGCGCAGGTATTTCTCGGCGCGCGCCGCCTCGGCCATGGCGCGCGCCCCCTCGCCCGAGGCAAGCGCCAGCACCCCCTCGCCGAGCGCGCGATAGCCCTTGTCCAGCCGGTTGCGCTCGAAATGACGCGAGATCGCGGTCTCGTCCCCGTTGAGGAAGCGCAGCACCGCCACAAGGAACCCGGCAAGCTTCAGCAGAAGCCAGATCGCCAGCACGAGAACGAGAAGCGCGATCATCGCCTTGATCGGGGTGAGGTTGATCTCGACCCCCGCCATGACGATGCGCACCCCGCCCTCCAGATCCATCAGATAGGCGGCCCCGAAGGTGGCGGCACCCACCAGGGCAATGAAGACGGCAACCTTGATGATCAACCACAGCATGGAAAATGCCCTTTCAACCTCAATTCATCGCCGCCGAGAGCGCCTCGGCGGCGACCAGCGCATCGGCCCGGCTGCGGGCCTGAGCGGCCCAGTCGGCCATGGCCGCGCGCGCGGTCTCGGGCAGGGCCTCGATCTCGGCCAGCGCGTCGGAAAGCCGCCCTTCGGCAAGCGCCGCCTCGGCGCGCGAGAGCACGGCATCCGGGTCATCCCCCGCGCGCGGGGTGAGCGAGCGCATGCCAAGCTGCGAGCGCAGGAAGGCGCTGACCGACGCGCCCTCGCCCGCCTCGGCGCGCGCCGCGGCAAGGGCTGCGCGCGCGGCCTCGGGAAAGCTCTCGGCCAGGGCGGCGCGGGTCGGCACGCCGGTCTCGGCAAGCGCGGCAAGCGCCTCGGGCACCTCGGCACCGGTGCCGCGCAATTCGGAGAGGGCGGCGGCAAAGCTCTCGCCGGTATCAAGCGCGGTGCGGATCCGGGTGAGCGCGGCGCGGCGCAGCACCGCCTGCGCGCTGTCGCGCGCGGCGGCCTCCTCGGCGGCGGCCTCGTCCTTCAGCGCGGCGATCTCGGCGCGCAGCGCGTCGATGGCGCTTTGCTGCGCCGCATCCTCGGCGGTCTGCTCCGCGAGCCGCTCCTCGAGCGCCGCGACCGTCTCGCCGGTGGCCCCGTCCGGCGCGGGGCCGGATGCAGGACGCGCGGCCAGGTCCGCCACCTGCGCCTCCAGCGCCGCGATCCGGCCGGTCAGGTCGGTCACGGTCTGGCTCAGCCCCTCCACGGCGGCGCTCTGATCGGCCGGAATGTCGAGATCGGAAAGCTGCGCCTCGAGCGCGGCGATGCGCGCGGCCTGCGCCTCGAACGCGGCCGCGTCCACGCCGGTTTCCTCGGACAGTCCCCAGCCGGGTGGCAGCAGCGGTTGCAGATGCGGCGCGGCCAGAACGCCGATCCCGGCGGCGACGATCCCACCCAGCAGCATCGACCAGAACCCGCCCTTGCGCACCGTCACCTGTTCGGTGCGCACCACGGGGGCGGGCCTGGCCTCGGCGGGTTCGGCGGGCTCCTCTGCGGGTTCGGTCGCAGCCTCCGCCATCTGCGGCGCGGCCTCGTCCGGCGCATCCTGCCCGGCCATATCACCGGCCGTACCGGCAGCGGCCGCGTTGTCCGTTTCGGGCGACGAGGCATCCGGCATGTCCTCGCTGCGAGCCTCTGCAGCCGGCTCGGGCGCGGCCTTCTGCGCCCCGGCCACCGGCGGCGCGGCCCCCTCCTCGGGCGGATTGCCGCGGTCCGCGTCATCGGGCGCGCCCGTTTCGGCCGAAGCCCTGGTATCCGCATCCGGTTCGGGATTCGGAGGCATGGAGGGATCTTGCGCCTCCTCCGTGGCCGGCTCGGCAGGCTGAAGAGGCGCGCGCGTCGCGCCGGGGTCGGGCTCGTGCGCCTCGGCCTTCCCTGTCCGGTTTGTCTTCTTCTTCGCCACGGCCCGCCAACCTTTCGAATCTGGTCACCTCACGCTGTCGCGCCGACCTTACTGCGCGCCCCCCTCGCCCTCAACCCGCTTGGCATGGCCTGCCAGGTCGCGCAGCACGGCGCAGAGCGCCGCCAGATCTGGGTTTTTTGCAACGCTCAGGCGGCGCGCGGCCCCCTCGGGAACGGTTGCGGCGACATTGCGGCTGAGTGCCGCGACAAGAAGCGGCGCGCGGACCGGACCCGCCTCCGCGAAGAACAGCCGCCCGCTGCGCGGCGACAGAAGCGGCAGGATCACCGGGGCATGGCCCGCAAGCGCCGCGCGCGCCTCGGACGAGAGCGGCCGCGCCTCCTGCGTGTAGACCACCGCCTCGGCCGCGTCGTGGCCGCGCGCGCGCAGGGTTCCGGCGATATCGGCGGCAACATGCGCGCCGCGCGGATGCAGGAAGGGGCCCGTGGTGCCGTCCCGCCCGATGAGCGCGAGCAGCGCGGCGGCATCGCCCCCCGCCGGGCATGCGTCGAAGCCGCGCGCGCGGGCCGCTTCGGCCGTCGCCTCTCCCACGGCATAGGCGCGCAGGTCGCGGCGCGGCGACAGGCGGCAGAAACCCTCGACCCCGTGGCGCGAGGTGAAGACCAGCACCTCGCGCCCGGTCAGGTCCGGCAGCGTGCCGCCAAACACGATCTCCATGAGCGGGGAGACAAGCACGCGCACCCCCGGCATCGCGGGCCGCAGGCGATCGGCCATGCGGCTGGCCTCTGGCTCGGGCCGGGTGATGAGAAGCGTGGTCATCGGCTCTCGGCAGTTGTTGGGCGGCTCGCAAGGTGTTACCTGCCTCGCACCCTTGAGGCAATGCCGGGCCATGATGCACGAGACGCTGACCATCCTCGGGATCGAGAGCAGCTGCGACGATACCGCCGCCGCAGTGCTGCGCATGGGCGCGCATGGCCCCGAGATCCTGTCCTCGGTGGTGCTGGGGCAGGAGGCGCTTCATGCCGCCTTTGGCGGGGTGGTGCCGGAGATCGCGGCGCGCGCCCATGCCGAGAAGGCGGATCTTGCCGTCCGGGAGGCGCTCGCGCAGGCGGGCACGCCCCTTGCGCAGGTGGATGCGGTGGCAGTGACCGCCGGGCCGGGGCTGATCGGCGGGGTGCTGGCGGGCGTCATGTGCGCCAAGGGGATCGCCGCGGGCGCGGGCCTGCCGCTCATCGGGGTCAACCACCTGGCCGGTCACGCGCTCACGCCGCGGCTGACACATGGGGTGGCCTATCCCTACCTGATGCTGCTCGTCTCTGGCGGGCATTGCCAGTTCCTGACCGTCGCGGGGCCCGAGGCGTTTACCCGCCTCGGTGGCACGATCGACGACGCGCCCGGCGAGGCCTTCGACAAGGTGGCGCGGCTTCTGGGCCTGCCGCAGCCCGGCGGGCCGGAGGTTGAGCGCGCGGCCCGCGCGGGCGACGCGGACCGCTTTCGCCTGCCGCGCCCGCTTCTGGACCGGGAGGGCTGCGATCTGTCGTTCTCGGGGCTCAAGACGGCGGTGCTGCGGGCGCGCGATGCGCGGCTGGCGGAACAGGGCGGGATCACCCGGCAGGACCGGGCCGATCTCTGCGCCGGGTTTCAGGCGGCGGTCTGCGAGGTGCTGGCGGAGAAGACGCGCCGCGCGCTGGCGGCAGCCGGCGCGCCGGTCCTGGCCGTTGCGGGCGGGGTGGCGGCCAACGGGCCGATCCGCGCCGCGCTCATGGCGGTGGCCGAGGCGCAGGGCGCGCGCTTTGTCGCGCCGCCGATGGCGCTCTGCACCGACAATGCGGCGATGATCGCCCATGCGGGGGCGGAGCTCTACCGGCTGGGGCGGCGCGACGACATGACGCTCGTCGCGCGCCCGCGCTGGCCGCTCGACGGCGCGAGCCCGCCCATGCTGGGCCATGGCAAGCGGGGGGCCAAGGCATGACGCTGATCTGCGGCGCGGGGGCGTTCGGCACGGCGCTGGCGGTGGTGCTGGCGCAGAACGGGCCGGTGACGCTCTGGGCGCGGGACAAGGACCACGCCGCCGCGATCGAGTCGGCGCGCGAGAATGCCCGGCGCCTGCCGGGCATCGCCCTGCCGGAGGCGGTCCGGGTGATCGCGGGCGCGCTGCCGGAGGGGGATGGCCCCTGCCTTCTGGCCATGCCGATGCAGGCGCTCGGCGGGTTTCTGACGGAACATCGCGCGCGGCTTGCCCGCCCGCTGGTGGCCTGCTGCAAGGGGATGGACCTCGCGACCGGCCTTGGCCCCACCGCCCTCATCGCGCGGAGCGTCCCCGAAGCGGTGCCCGCGATCCTCACCGGGCCGAGTTTCGCCACGGATATCGCGCGCGGGCTGCCGACGGCGCTGACCCTGGCCTGCGCCGAGCCGCAGACGGGCCGCGCGCTTCAGGCGGCGCTTTCCACGCCCACGCTGCGGCTTTATCGCAGCACCGACATGACGGGTGCGGAACTGGGCGGCGCGCTCAAGAACGTCATCGCCATCGCCTGCGGCGCGGCAATGGGCGCGGGTCTGGGCGAGAGCGCGCGCGCGGCGCTGATGACGCGCGGCTTTGCCGAGATGAACCGGCTCGCCGCCGCGCTTGGCGCGCGGCCCGAGACGCTGGCGGGGCTTGCGGGGCTGGGCGATCTGGCGCTCACCTGCACCTCGGCGCAGTCGCGCAATTACCGTTTCGGCAAGAGCCTGGGGAAGGGCGCGGCCTTTGACCCCGCGATCACCGTCGAGGGGGCCGCGACCGCGCGCGCCGCCCTTGCCCGCGCCCGCGCGCTCGGGCTCGACCTGCCGGTGACGGCGGCGGTGGCGGCGCTCGTCTCGGGCGAATTGCGCGTCGCGCAGGCGATGGATATGCTGCTCTCAAGACCGCTCAGGGAGGAATGATGCTGATTGCCATTATCGCCCGCGACAAGCCCGGCGCGCTGCAAACCCGCCTCGACAACCGCGAGGCGCATCTGGCCTATCTGAAGGAAACGGGCGTCGTGAGCCAGGCCGGCCCCCTGCTCGATGAGGCGGGCGGGATGATCGGCTCGCTCGTCGTGCTCGATGTCGCGGACATGGCCGCCGCGCGCGACTGGGCGGCCAACGATCCCTATGCGAAGGCCGGGCTCTTCGCCTCGGTCGATCTGATCGCGTGGAAGAAGGTCATCTGATGCGCTACTGGCTGTTCAAGTCCGAGCCCGCCACATGGTCCTGGGCCGATCAGCTGGCCCGCGGCGCGGCGGGCGAGGAATGGGACGGCGTGCGCAATTACCAGGCGCGCAACTTCATGCGCGAGATGGAGGTGGGCGATCGCGGTTTCTTCTACCATTCCCAGACCGAAAAGGCCGTGGTCGGCACGGTGGAGGTGATCGCGCGCGCCCATCCCGACAGCACGACCGACGATCCCCGGTGGGAATGCGTCGATATCCGCGCGCTGGAGACGGCTCCGCGACCGGTGACGCTCGAAGAGATCAAGGCCGATCCGCGGCTCTCGGAGATGGTGCTGGTGAGGAACTCCCGCCTGTCGGTGCAGCCGGTCACGCCCGAGGAATGGCGGATCGTCTGCGATCTGGCGGGGCTGGTGCCCTGACCGGGTAACGGCGACAAACGGAGGGCATCCGCGCCAGAGCCGACACCCCCCGTTACCCCACGTGCTCCCTACGCACCACACGTGATCTCTCTGGAAGGTCCCGGCCATCCTGGCCCGAACACCGGAAGGATAACCCGGCGCGCCCCGCGCTGCCAAGCACGCAGTATCAGGCATTCACCTAAAATCGTTCCGGCCGTCGGTCAGGTCTGAAGAAAGCGCACGCCGTCAGGGTCCACGAGCGCGGCGGTCAGCCGGCCCGTGGCATAGGCCCCGGTGTCGATGGCAATGCGCCCGTCGCGGGCCTGCGGGGTCTCGACGATGGTATGGCCGTGGATCACCCATTGCCCGTCCGCGCGCAACTCCCGGCGAAAGCGCGGGTGGCCCCAGAGCAGCACCTCCTCGGCCTGCTGCGTCATCGGCTGCGCGGGGTCGGCCCCGGCATGCACCACCCAGACATTGCCGCTCTGCCAGGCAAGCGGGCGGGCGCGCAGCCAGTCGATCATCGCGCGCCCCATGGCCTCGGCCAGCGCCGCGCGCATGTCGAGCAGCGCATCCAGCTCGTTCTTCGGGCCCTGCGGCGGTGCCACACCGAAACTGGCAAGCGTCTGCAGGCCGCCGTTGCGCAGCCAGCGCGCGCCATGGGTTTCGGGCGCGTCGAGCACGTCGAGCAGCATCCGCTCGTGATTGCCCATGAGGCAGGTCACGCGCTGCGGATCCTGCGCGGTGGCCTGCATGAGCAACTGAAGCACCTCGCGGCTCTGCTCGCCCCGGTCCACGTAATCGCCGACGAAGACGACCGGCAGACCGCCGGCCTGCCTCTCCAGCGGTTCGTCGATCGCAAAGAGCAGATCGGACCGACCATGGACGTCACCGATGGCCACGAAGGCCTGGTCGGGACGGATCGGGGCCGGGGCCTGCCCGCGGGCGCGGCGCGCCCGGCCAGGCAGGAAGCGCGATAGGAGCGGCGTCATGGGCTCATGTCTTCGTTTCCCGGTGCGCATTCAGAATGCCGGCGCGTTTGTCAAGAGGCGCGCGGGGAAACCCGCCGCTCAGCGACGCGCGTCCCAGGACAACGAGGCATGACGGCGGGTGTAGAATTCGCCGATAAGACCCAGGATCAGAAGACAGATCCCGACATAGAGCGGATACATCAATGAGGTCCGATGCGGGAAATAGTTGATGAAGACGAAGCCGCGGGCCTGGTCGATGTTGTGAAACAGCGGGTTCCAGGCAAACATCTGGTACATGAACGTCGGCAAGGTGTTGACGACGAACATCTTCCCGGAAGCGATCATGTTGGCGCGCTGGTAGATCAACTTGAACATGTTGACGAAGCCCGGGAACCAGGGCCGCAGCGCCAGCAGCACCATCCCGACGGCACAGCCCGTGAACCACGCCACGAGCACCATGCCCATGGCATAGACGGGCTGGTAAATCGTGATCGGAACGAACACCGTGTGATAGACGAACAGCACGAGTATGAGCGACAGTACCTGGATGTAGAGCGCGCCGAGCGCGCCGGATGCGATCGAGATCGCGGTGTTCATGGGTGCGTGCTGCATCATCGGCGAGGCGGGCCCGTCGGCCCCGGCCACGGCCCCCATGGCCTTGATATGCGTGAGATAGAGAAAGATTCCCGACATCATGAACAAGAGAAAATCGCCGCGGACCTTGGCCGCCTTGAGGCCGAGCACGGTGAACAGCAGGTAGAAGGCGAGAACCATGATCACCACGGTCATGACATTCATGCCGAGCGCCATGAACGCATTGCCATGCGTCTTGCGGATGCTGCGCACCGTGTCGTGATAGATGAGTTCCAGAATGGTGGCGGCGGACTGGAGCGCGGACTTTGGGCGTGCCGTCCTGAACATCGCGTCTCGCCTCTCGCCGTCGGGCCTGCATCCAAAGGTTTCTTGCCGTCGTCGCCCGCTCGTATCATAACGTCGCGCGGATGACACACGCAATAACGCCGCATGATGGCGGCAAACGGGCAAAGGAACGGCGATTTGGAGTATGAACGGCTTGTGACGGTGATGCGGCGGCTGGCGCTGGAAGCGGGCGCGCGCATCATGGAGATTTACGAGGCGGAGGATTTCGACGTGAGGGTGAAATCCGATGCCAGCCCCGTCACGGAGGCCGACGAGGCCGCCGATGCGCTGATTTCCGCCGGTCTGCGGGCCGCGTTCCCCGATGTGGCGCTGGTAACGGAAGAGCAGGCCGCATCGCACGGGCAGAGCGTGCAGAGCTTTCTGATCGTCGATCCGCTCGACGGGACCAAGGAATTCATCAACCGGCGCGGCGATTTCACCGTCAATATCGCGCTGGTCGAGAACGGGCAGCCCACCCGTGGCATCGTCTATGCGCCCGCCAAGGGGCGGATGTTCTACACGCGCGCCGATGGCGGCGCGGTCGAGGAGAGCGGCCCGTTCGACCCGGAGGCACCGGGCGAAACCCGTCCCATCCGGGTGGCCGCGCCGGACAATGACGCGCTGATGGTCGTGGCCTCGAAATCGCACCGCGATCAGGCGACCGATGACTATATCGGCAAATACGCCGTTCGGGACATGACGAGCGCGGGCTCCTCGCTCAAGTTCTGCCTCGTTGCCACGGGCGAGGCGGATCTCTATCCGCGTCTGGGCCGGACGATGGAATGGGATACCGCCGCGGGCCACGCGGTGCTCTCGGGCGCGGGCGGGCGCGTGCTGCGCTTCGACGATCTCACGCCGCTCGTCTATGGCAAGCCGGGCTTCGAGAACCCGTTCTTCATCGCCTGCGCCCCGGGCGTCGATCTCAAGGCGGGCTGAATGTCGGTCCTCATCGTCATCCCCGCGCGCTACGCCTCGACCCGCTATCCGGGCAAACCGCTGGTGCCGCTGACCGGCGCGGGCGGGGTGGCGCGCACACTGATCGAGCGGTCCTGGCGCGCGGCCATGGCGGTGACGGGCGTGGACCGCGTGGTCGTCGCCACCGATGATGCGCGCATCCGGGACGCGGCCGAGGGCTTCGGCGCCGCGGTTGTGATGACCTCCGAGACCTGCGTCAACGGCACCGAACGCTGTGCCGAGGCCCATGCCGCGCTTGGCAGCGGCTACGAGATCGTCGTCAATCTGCAGGGCGATGCTCCGCTCACCCCGCCCTGGTTCATCGAGGACCTGCTGGCCGGTCTGCGCGCCGATCCGACCGCCGAGGTGGCCACGCCGGTGCTGCGCTGCGACGGCCGCGCGCTCAACGGCTTTCTCGGGGACCGCGCGGCCGGCCGGGTGGGCGGGACCACGGCCGTCTTCGACCGGCGCGGCCATGCGCTCTACTTTTCCAAGGAAGTGATCCCCTACACCCCGCGGCGCTACCCGGAGGACGCCGCCACCCCGGTCTTTCATCATGTCGGCGTCTATGCCTACCGGCCCGACGCGCTTGCCGGTTATCCCGGTTGGGAGGCGGGGCCGCTCGAAGAGCTCGAAGGGCTGGAACAGCTGCGTTTCCTGGAAAACGGGCGCTCGGTGCTCTGCGTCGAGGTCGAGGCGCGCGGGCGGCAGTTCTGGGAACTCAACAATCCCGAGGACGTGCCGCGGCTCGAGGCGATGATGCGCGAGATGGGGCTCGACTGACGGCGCATCGGAACGGATGTCAAAAACCCGGTCCCGTCTGTTACGGACGCATCGAATGAACAAAAATATTTCATGATTTCCCCTTAACCCGGTGCAAAGAACGGGACGGTTATGTATGATGAAGTCAAAAAAAGGGTCAGGGGAGCAGATGATGCGTAAACGGGTTACCAAGGCCATCTTTCCGGTCGCGGGCCTTGGCACGAGGTTTCTTCCGGCGACGAAATCCGTGCCCAAGGAAATCATGACGCTGGTGGACCGCCCGCTGGTGCAATACGCCATCGACGAGGCGCGTGCGGCCGGGATCAAGGAATTCATCTTCATCACATCGCGCGGCAAGAGCGCGCTCGAGGATTATTTCGACAATGCCCCGCAGCTTGAGGCAGAGCTGCGCAGGAAGGGCAAGGAGGATCTGCTCGAGATCCTGAAATCGACCAACATGGACTCGGGCGAAATCGCCTATATGCGCCAGCACAAGCCGCTC
Source organism: Roseovarius sp. (assembly GCA_002720475.1). GTDB lineage: Bacteria > Pseudomonadota > Alphaproteobacteria > Rhodobacterales > Rhodobacteraceae > Roseovarius. Next base: position 16,293 of record PBIL01000022.1, on the reverse strand, counting down.
GGCCTTGGCCACGCGGTCTGGTGCGCGCGCCGCTTCATCGCCAACGAGCCCTTTGCCGTGATCCTGCCCGACGACGTGATCGCCGCCGAGAAGCCCTGCCTGCAGCAGATGGTCGAAGCCTTCGACGAGACCGGCGGCAACATGGTCGCGGCGATGGACGTTCCCGAGGCGGCAACGAAATCCTACGGCATCCTCGACATCAAGGAAGACATGGGGCGCATCGTCTCGACCAAGGGGATGGTGGAGAAGCCCGCTCCGGGCAGCGCGCCCTCGAACCTTGCCGTGATCGGGCGCTACATCCTGACCCCCACCGTGTTGCAGAAGCTCAACCGGAAACAGGCCGGGGCGGGGGGCGAGATCCAGCTCACCGATGCGATCGACGCAGCCCGCGCCGATGGCGAGGAGGTCTATGGCTACCGCTTCCAGGGCCAACGCTTCGATTGCGGTTCCAAGGCGGGGTTCCTGCAGGCAACAGTGGCCTTCGCGCTCGCGCGCGACGACCTGCGCGATGATCTGTGGAACTACATCACCGACATGGTGCATGCGGACAAGGCCGCGCAATAGGGCGCGGCACGGGGGCAGGTTTGGGCAATGTTCTGGTCACCGGCGGCGCGGGCTATATCGGCAGCCACGCCTGCAAGGTTCTGAAGGCCGCCGGTTACACCCCTGTCACCTATGACAATCTCTGCACGGGCTGGCGCGAGGCGGTCAGGTTCGGCCCCTTCGAGCAGGGCTGTCTGACCGATCGCGCCCGGCTCGATCAGGTCTTTGCCGCCTACCGGCCCCGCGCGGTCATGCATTTCGCGGCGCTCAGCCAGGTGGGCGAGAGCATGCGCGCGCCGGGGCTCTACTGGCACAACAACCTGGCCGGATCGCTCTGCCTGCTGGAGGCGGCGGTGGCGGCGGGCTGTCTCGATCTCGTGTTCTCCTCGACCTGCGCCACCTATGGCGACCAGGACAACGTGCTGCTGGACGAGACATGCGCCCAGCGTCCGGTCAATGCCTACGGGGCCTCTAAACGCGCCACCGAGGACATGCTGCGCGATTTCGGGGCCGCGCACGGGCTGCGGCATGTGATCTTCCGCTATTTCAACGTGGCCGGTGCCGATCCCGAGGCCGAGCTGGGCGAGTTCCACCAGCCCGAGACGCATCTCGTGCCGCTGGTGCTCGACGCCATCGCCGGGCGGCGCGAGGCGCTGACGATCTTCGGCACCGATTACGACACGCCCGACGGCACCTGCATCCGCGACTACGTGCATGTGATGGACCTCGCCGAGGCGCATCTGCGCGGCCTGCGCTGGCTGGAGGCGGGGCGCGGCAGCCGGGGGTTCAACCTCGGCACCGGGCACGGGTTTTCCGTGCGCGAGGTGATCGCCGCGGCGGAGGCGGTGACCGGCGCGCGGGTGCCGGTGGTCTTCGGGCCGCGCCGTCCGGGCGATTGCACGCGGCTCGTCTCGGGCTCGGCCCGCGCCAGGGAGGAGCTGGGCTGGACCCCCGCCCGCTCGACGCTTCGCGAGATGATCGCCGATGCCTGGCGCTGGCACGAGGCTGGACATTACACCCGATAGCCCGGACGCTGCGGGCGGGATCGGCTGCGCTCGAGAGGCAGGATGACACGGCTTCATGATCTGGCCCTCGCCTATCGGCTGCGCTGGCGGCGGCGGCGGCTTCTGGCGCGGGCACTGGCCAGGCGGCGGCAGCTGACCGCCATCGCGGACCGGACAGGGAGCATCGCGCGCGGCGATATCCTGTGTTTCGCCACCGTCCGCAACGAGGCGCTGCGCCTGCCGCATTTCCTCGACCATCACCGCCGCCTTGGCGTGGCGCATTTCCTGGTGGTGGACAATGACAGCAGCGACGGCACGCGCGACCTGCTCGCCGCGCAAACCGATGTTTCGGTCTGGACCACGGCGCAGAGCTACAAGCGCGCGCGTTTCGGCATGGACTGGCTCACCTGGCTGATGATGCGGCACGGGCACGGGCACTGGTGCCTGACGCTCGATGCCGACGAATGCCTCATCTACCCCTATCATGACACGCGGCCCCTGCCCGCGCTCTGCGGCTGGCTCGAGGCGCAGGGGCGCGCCTCGATGGGGGCGCTCATGCTCGACATGTATCCGCGCGGGCGGCTCTCGCAGCATCCCTGCGCGCCGGGCGCGGACCCGTTCGAGACGCTGTGCTGGTTCGATGCCGGGAATTATTCCATGCGCAGGAAGCCCGACCTTCAGAACCTCTGGATCCAGGGCGGGCCGCGCGCGCGCCTGTTCTTCGCCGCCGAGCCGCGCCGCGCGCCGACCATGGGCAAGGTGCCGCTCGTCAAGTGGCACTGGCGCTATGCCTATGTCAGCTCGACCCATTCGGCGCTGCCGCGCCGGCTCAACCATGTCTATGCCGAGGACGGCGGGGAGCTGATCTCGGGCGTGCTGCTGCATTCGAAATTCCTCGATCAGGCGGTGGCGCGCGCAACCGAGGAGAAGCACCGCCAGGAGCATTTCGCCAACAGCGCGCTTTACGAGGGCTATTACGACGCGCTCGCCGCCGACCCGGACCTGTGGTGCGCGCGCTCCACGCGCGTTGTCGGCTGGCGGCAGCTCGAGGCACTGGGGCTCATGTCGCGCGGGGGGTGGGTCTAGCCCATCTCCGCCATCAGCGCCGCGAAGCGCGCGAGATAGGCCGCGCGGGTCTCGACCGGGGGGCGCAGGGTGAGGGTGAGGCCCTCGGTCATCGCCGGGTCGGGCGTGCCGAAGAAGCGGTTCGCCTCGGCCTCGGAAAACCCCGCGATCGCGGTCGCTTCCATCCAGGCGCTGATCCTGTCGGCCTTCTTGATCTGCCGCTTCACCGCCGCCGGGAGGATCGCGGGCAGGCCGAAGCGGATGTGAATGGCCGCCGAAAGCCGCCGGTCGAGATCGTCATAGCCTGGCCCGACCGCGGCCTTGACCGGCGAGATCATGTCGCCGATCACATATTCCGGCCCGTCGTGCAGAAGCGCGGCCAGCCGCCATTTCACCGGCGCGGCGGGGCTGAGCCGGGCGAAGAGCCGCTCGACCAGCAGCGAATGCTCGGCCACCGAATAGGGAAACTCGCCCAGCGTCTGACCGTTCCATCGGGCGACGAAGCTGAGACCGTGGGCGATGTCCTCGATCTCGATATCCACGGGCGTCGGGTCGAGCAGGTCGAGCCTGCGGCCCGAGAGCATCTTCTGCCAGGCGCGGGGTTGCGGCATGGGGCCTCCGGTCTTGCGGTGGCCCTGCTTAGCCGCTGCCCGCGCGCGATGCAAAGCCCCGCGCGCGGTCCCGCCTCCGGCTGACGTTCAGGCGGCTTGCACCGGCTGGCCCCTGCCCTGCCAGGTGCCGCCCGGACGATAGCGGGCGGCGATCCGGCCCTCCTCCAGCGTGAAGAGGTGCAGCCAGCCATGATCGAAGAGCGCGCGCAGCTCCGGATGCCGCTCCAGCACCGCCGAGATCGCCACTGCCGGGGCCTCGATCATCACCGACAGGCGCAGCGGCTCATGCGCGAGCGCCGCGCCGTCATGCACCGCCTGAAGCGGCAGGCCCGCGCGCAGCCGCCCGCCATTGCCCTGCACAACGCCGATGCCGCCCACCACGTTGTGAATGAGCTTGTTGCCGCCGCCGAACGCCTCGGGCGCGACGCTCGAGCCGTAATATTGCAGGCTGATCCAGCTGGCCACCACCACCGGCGCGGTGAGGATCAGCTCCAGCGTGGCAAACCCCTCGTCGGCGGTCCAGTCATAGCTGTGCAGGAAGGCCCGCCCGCCGAGATCGGCCCCCCGTGTCGCCGCGCGCGGCGCGGCGATGAAGGCGGCGCAACCCGCAAGCCCCCATTCCGGGCGCGGCTCGGCCCAGTTCCTTGCCCGCGCCGGCAGGTTCCGGGCGCTGGCACCGGGCAGGCGCAGCGCCCGCTCGGTCCGCGCGATCACACCCGCCGCGGCAAGCCAGCCCTCGGCCTGCGCCAGATCCCCGGCATGGGAGGCGGGCACCTCTTCGGCGTAAAGCGTCACGCGGTCTGTGGTGGTGTCGTGCCGCCCGGCCACGAAGACCGTATCCTCGGGCAGCGCGATCCCCTGTCCGGCAAGGCCCGCGCGCGTCTGCGGATCGTTGAGCAGCATGGCCAGCACCCGCGCCGAGACCTCGCCGGTCTGCCCGCCGCAGGCTCCGCAATGATAGGCGCTCTCATGCGGGTTGTTGGTGACATGCGCACCGTGCCCCAGAAGCAGCACCAGCCGCGCATGGCCTTCGGTCAGGCTCATGGCGCGCAGCACGGCGGCGGCGGTGGCGGCCTTCTCCTCGGCCGACATTCCGCTCTCGATCCGCGGCGCGGGTTCGGTCGCGGGGCCGCCCCTGTCGAGGCCGAGCGCCGATTTCACCAGCTTGGCCCCATAGAGCAGCCCCGCCGCCTCGACGAAGGCGAAGGACGAGACCGCCGCCTGCCGGAACCGGCCCCAGGCGCGGATGGCGCGCGCCGAGATGCGCGCCGCCTCCTCGGTCTCGGGCGCGGCATCGGCGGCGGTGTCGAGCGCGGGCGTGAGCAGCACCGGCAGATGCGCCTGCGTCTCGACCGAGGCGAAGGGACGGTGCCGCAGCGGCAGGCCGAAGAAGCCGGCAAAGCCGATGGTCTCGATCCCCGGTGCCTGCGTCTCGAGCGCGCGGCGGATCACCTCGGAGCGCACGTCGATGCAGAAGGCGGCCTGGAGCGCGGGCCGTGCCGCCCGCGGGGCCGGACCGGTCAGCGTCCCGGCAAGCCGCCGCTGATGGGCGCGCTCGGCGGCCTCCTGCGCCAGCGCGTCCACCACGTCATCGGGCGTGGCCTCGACCGGCGCGGAATGGGCGGCGGCCGTCGCGGCCCAGGCCTCGGCGATGGCCGGAACGTGCTCGAGCAGCGCCTCCTCCCAGACCAGCCGGATCGCCAGCAGATCGAGCAGCGTGTGATCGCTGCCGCCGTCCAGTTCGGCCTGCCAGAGCAGCCAGCGGGCGTGCTGCGCCCAGCCGCCCAGATCCATCAGCAGCCGGTGCAGCGCCGTCTCGGCCGCCGCCTCGCTCAGCCCCAGCCGTTCGGCGGCGCGCAGGAGCGCGCGGTCGGGCGTGTCGGGGGCCTGGGCGGCATGGGCGCAGAACCCGGTGAGACCGGCAATCTCGGGCGTCAGGTCATGGGTCGCCCAGTCGCGCCAGGCGCGCCAGGCCGTCTGGCCCGGTGCCGGTGTCCAGAGCGCCTGCCCCCGGTCGAAATGCCCCGCCGCCCAGAGCCCCACCGTCCGGGTGATGATCGCGGGCCAGTCGGTGCCGGTGGCCCGCGCCGCGAGATCGGCCACGCTCGGCAGGGCCTGCGGCGCGGGACGGGGCCGGTTCAGCCGCGCCTTGAACGTGGCGAGATCGGCCGGTTTCGCCGGGGCGTCCGAGGCCAGCAGCGCGAGCGCGAGATCGTCATCGGTGATCCGGCCCGCCGCGATCCCGGCAAGAAAGTCCGCGCGCGGCCGCACGAGCGATATCCCCGCCACCCGCCGCAGGCGCGCATTCGCGGTGGCCAGGTCCTCGCCCGCCTGGCCGAGGAAGGGGTTGACCGCCACGGTGGCGTCGAGCGGGAAGGCGGGCGGGACCGCGCGCGCGGCGCGTTCGGCGGCCTTGAGAATGGCCGAGACACGGGCCGGGGCGATCTGGGCGTGGTTCATGAACATTTCTCGTCCCTCCTCAGTTGGATTTCACGGCCCGGAAGCCGCCGATCAGGCGGTCCAGCACGGCGTTGAGATAAAGGCCGTTGGCAAGATGCACGCGCAGCCCCGCCGTGGCCGGATGATGCGCCCAGAGCGGAAAGAGCGTCTGCGCCAGCGCGACGAGGCCGAAGCTCGTGACGGCAAGCACGATGAGCGCCCATTCGAGCGCGCCCGCCGCGGGCACCGGCGGCAGATGCGGCCCCCAGATCAGCCCGGCAAGAAGCTGGAAGCTGAAATAGGCCACCGCGGCACCCGCCGCCGTGATCGCGGTGCGCCGCGTGAGCGCGACCGGCGCGGCATCGGCGAGCCCCTGCGCCACCAGATAGGCCACCCCGAAGATCAGCATCGCGCCAAGTGCCAGCGCCTGCGGCGATTTCGGCCCGAGCGCGAGGCTGAAGAGACCGGCCACCAGGGCGAAAAGCGCCAGCGCCAGGGCGAAGGACTTGAGCACCGCGACGAGGTCCGGCACGGCGATCGGTCCCGGCCTGCGCAGCGACGCCACCGCCGCCACCGCACCGCCAGAGCTCAGGAAGGCATGGGCCTTGTAGAGCGAATGCGCCACGATATGCAGCATCGCCAGCGCCCAGAGACCCAGGCCACATTGCAGCAGCATGAAGCCCATCTGCGCCACGGTGGACCAGGCAAGCGCGGTCTTGACCGCGCTTTGGGTCAGCATCACCACCGCCCCGAAAAGCGCCGTCAGACCGCCCAGCATGACCAGCGCCGCCATCGCGCCCGCGCTGGTCTGCACCGCCTCTGCCATGCGGATGAGCAGGAAGCCGCCGCCATTGATGATCCCGGCGTGAAGAAGCGCCGAGACGGGCGTCGGGGCCTCCATCACCTCGGTCAGCCAGCCATGGAGCGGAAAGGCCGCCGTCTTGAGCACCGCCGCCAGGATGAGGAAGGCCACGCCGAAGGACAGGAGCGGGCCAGACACCGCCGGGGCCAGCGCCGCGATCCGCCCGAGCTCGGCGGTGCCGGTCGCGGACCAGAGGCAGGCCGCGGCGATCAGAAGCGCGAGATCCCCGCCATGCCAGACCAGCGAGAACTTGGCCGCCGCGCGCCGCGCCTCGGCACGCTCGGGATAGAAGAGCAGAAGCTGCCGCAGCCCCGCGCCCACCGCGACAAAGCCCAGGATGAGCACCGCGAGGCTGCCCGCCTGCACCAGCAGCAGCACCGATGCCAGCGTGGCCAGCATCAGCGCGTGAAACGCCCCCTCGCGGGCCTCGCCATCGAGATAGCTGCGCGAGAAGCGCATCACCACCCAGCCGATGAAGGCCACCAGCGCCACCATGGTCGCGCTCACCGCATCGAGCCGCAGGACCAGCGAGAGCGGCCCCTCGCCGCCCAGCCGCAGCACGGCCGGACCGGACAGAAGGAGCTGGCCAAGCCCCGCCAGGGCAAGCGCGGCGGCCCCGAGCGCCGCCGCCTCGGACAGGCGCGGCGCGGCGGCGGGGCGACGCCCCGGCCCGGTGGCGGCAAAGGCGGATGTTGCGAACAGAACCGTCGGCGCGAGCGCGATCACGGGAAGGGCGGACATGGGGTATCTCCTCTGCGGCAAGGCTCGGACCCGTTTACCGCGTTGGCAAACTCCAGAAAATTACATATACTTTACAAAAACGTTCTATCTGGTAGAATGATGGCCGTTCTGAACCTGCATCACCTGCGCCTGTTCCGGGCGGTGGCGCGCGAGGGCACGCTTACCGGGGCGGCGCGCGGGCTCAATCTGTCGCAATCGGCGCTCTCGACGCAGATCAAGGCGCTCGAGGCGACGCTCGGGCAGGATCTCTTCGAACGGCGCGGGCGGGGGCTCGTGCTGACCGAGGCCGGACGGATCGCGCTCGATCATGCCGAGATCATCTTCCGCGCGGCCGAGGATCTCACCGCCACGCTGAAAACTGCGGGCCGCGCGCGGCGGGTGCTGCGCGTCGGTGCCCTGGCCACGCTCTCGCGCAATTTCCAGACGGAGTTTCTCGCCCCCCTCATCGGGCGGGCGGATGTGGAGATGGTGCTGCGCTCGGGCGCGCAGCCCGATCTCCTGCGCGCGCTCGGGGCGCTCTCGCTTGACGTGGTGCTGACCAATCTCGTGCCCGCGCGCGACGCGGGCAGCCCCTATCTCGTGCATGCGCTCTCGGAACAGCCGGTGAGCCTGATCGGCCCGCCCGCGCTTGCCGGGCGCGCGCTCGCCGATCTGCTGGCGACCGAACCGCTGCTCGTGCCCACGCCCGAGGCGGCGCTGCGCGCGGCCTTCGACGCCTATCTCGAGCGGCAGGGCATCCTGCCCCGCCTTGCCGCCGAGGTGGACGACATGGCGATGCTGCGGCTCCTGGTGCGGGCAGGCGCGGGCCTTGCCGTGATCCCGCCCATCGTCGTGCGCGACGAGCTTGCCGCCGGACACCTGAGCGAGCTGGCCCGGCTCGACGGCATCACAGAAGGCTTCTATGCCGTGACCCTGCAACGGCGCTATCCCAACCCGCTGCTGGCCGAGGTGCTGGGTGCCCTGCCCCGCCGCGCATAGCAAGCGGCACGAGACGGCATGGCTGGACCGTGCCGCGCTCCGGCGCTATGCGGGGCGCGACCAGAAAAGCGAGAGGGCAGGCGATGACCGGGACGGCCGACAAGGATCACGACAGGATACGCGGCGTGGCCGCGCGGGTGCTGCGCGCCGAGGCGGAGGCGCTTGCCGCCATGGCCGACTGCCCGCCCGAGGGCTTTGCCCGCGCCACGCGGATGATCCTTGCGGCAAAAGGCCGGGTCGTCACCTCCGGCATGGGCAAGTCCGGCCATATCGCGCGCAAGATCGCGGCCACGCTGGCCTCCACCGGCACGCCCGCGCTCTTCCTGCACCCCGGCGAGGCGAGCCATGGCGACCTGGGCATGGTGACGGCGGGCGATGTCTGCATCCTTCTGTCCAATTCCGGCGAGACACGGGAACTCTCGGACCTGATCCAGTATACCCGCCGCTTCGGCATTCCGATGATCGCCATCACCCGCGTCGCGGACAGCACGCTTGCGCGGCAGGCCGACGTGGCGCTGATCCTGCCCGACATGCCCGAGGCCTGCGCCATCGGCATGGCCCCCACCACCTCGACCACCTGCACGCTGGCGCTTGGCGATGCGCTGGCCGTGGCGCTGATGGAGGAACGCGGCTTCAAGGCCGATGCCTTTCACGTCTTTCACCCCGGCGGCAAGCTCGGGGCGCAGTTCCTGCGGGTGCGCGACGTGATGCACACCGGCGATGCGCTGCCGCAGGTCACGCCCGCGACAGGCATGGGCGAAACCCTCATCGAGATGAGCGCCAAGGGCTTCGGCATCGCCGCCGTCACCGAGAACGGCACCCTGCTCGGCGTGATCACCGACGGCGACCTGCGGCGCAATCTCGACGGGCTGATGGGCCGGACCGCCGCAGAAGTGGCCACCCGCAGCCCGCGCACCGCCGCGCCCGACATGCTGCTCTCGGAGGCGCTCGGCCTGATGAACCGCCACAAGATCGGCGCGCTTTTCGTGGTGGAGGGGGAAAACCGCCTCTGCGGTCTTGTTCATATCCACGACTGTCTGCGCGCGGGCGTGGCCTGAGAGGGCCGCCGCGCTCGGCGCCCCTGCGCAAACATCGGTCCGCCCTTCCAGCGCGGAAAACCGAAAGCGGTGACCATCGCCACGTCGATATCGGCGGCGCTTCGCGCGATCCCCTCATCGCGCACGCGCGTGCCCTCCTCCTGCATGGCGGCCAACGTGCTCATCGGCAACGGGCGGCGGCGCACCTGCAAGGAGCTGACCGACTGGACCAACCGCCCTGCCCATGTCCTGACCGAGGGTCTGGGCGTGAGGCCCGGCAACCGGGTGCTGATGCGCCCGGCCACCGCCCAATGCGTTGCCCTGGCTGCATCCATCCCGACGCAAATCTTCATGATCCTGCCTCCCCAGTCTTCGATCCCGCAAGCCCCGTCACGCCGACATTGCCTTCCATGGCCATCGCGGGCACCGAGTAATCAGCGATCGCTCCAGGACGGCAAGGCGGGCGGCAAAGCCGCCGGAGCCATCAACGACAGCCAGAATGACTTCCATACTCGCCTTACCCGCGCCTTGCAGGAGCACGTCAAGGCCACCATCGCCCCGTTCAAGTATCCCCGTTCGGTGATCTTCACGAAGGGGCTACCCAAGACCGAGAGCGGCAAGATACAAAGATTTCGCCTGCGGCCGGGGCGCGACGACACGCAAGACCAGACTGGCCGGAACCAGAAGGGAGACATGACATGAAGAAACTGCTGATGAGCGCCGCGGCGCTGGCGCTTGCGGCCACCGGGGCCGCGGCCGAGGTCAAGGTGGGGATGATCACCACGCTTTCGGGCGGCGGCGCGGGCCTTGGCATCGACGTGCGCGACGGCTTCATGCTCGCCATCGAGCAATCGGGCCGCGACGACATCGAGGTGGTGATCGAGGACGACCAGCAAAAGCCCGACATCGCCGTGCAGCTTTCCGACAAGATGATCCAGTCGGAAAAGGTCGATGTGCTGACCGGCATCATCTGGTCCAACCTTGCCATGGCGGTCATTCCCGGCGCGGTCGCACAGGGCAAGTTCTATCTCTCGCCCAATGCCGGGCCCTCGGCGCTGGCGGGCAAGGGCTGTCACGAGAACTATTTCAACGTCGCCTGGCAGAATGACAACCTGCACGAGGCGGCCGGTGCCTATGCCAATTCGGCGGGCTACAGGAACAGCTTCATCCTTGCGCCCAATTACCCGGCGGGGCAGGACGCGCTCACCGGCTACAAACGCTTCTACGAGGGCGAACTGGCGGGCGAGATCTATACCCAGCTGGGCCAGACCGATTACGCCGCCGAGATCGCCCAGATCCGCGCGAGCGGGGCGGATTCGGTGTTCTTCTTCCTGCCCGGCGGCATGGGGATCTCCTTCCTCAAGCAATATGCCGATTCGGGCGTCGGCCTGCCGGTGGTGGGCCCGGCCTTCAGCTTCGACCAGGGCATCCTGCAGGCCGTGGGTCCGGCGGCGCTCGGCGTGGTGAACACCTCGCAATGGTCCAAGGACCTCGACAACCCGGCCAACGTGGCCTTTGTCGAGAGCTTTCAGGCCAGGTATGGACGCCTGCCCTCGCTTTATGCGAGCCAGGGCTTCGATACCGCGAACCTGCTGGTTTCGGCGCTGGAAAAGGCCGATCCCTCGGATGCCGATGCCTTCCGGGAGGCGCTGCGCGCGGCCGATTTCGCATCGACCCGGGGCGATTTCCGCTTCGGGCCGAACCACCACCCGATCCAGGACATCTATGCCCGCGAGGTGATCAAGGAGGGCGATGTCTTCACCAACAAGGTGATCGGCGTGGCGCTCGAGGATCATGCCGACGCCTACGCGGCCGAGTGCAAGATGTGATCGCGCAGGCCCCGGGTCCACGGCCCGGGGCCCCGGCTCCCGCGTGAGGGCTGCACCCGGCCATCGGCGGGGCGCGGGACGGGAATTGACGAAAGGGACAGCATGTCCGCCATTCTCATCGCAGAGCAGGTTCTCAACGGCCTCCAGGCCGGGGTGATGCTGTTTCTCATGGCCGCCGGGCTCACGCTGATCTTCGGCGTGATGGGGCTCATCAACCTCGCGCACGGCTCTCTCTACATGGTGGGGGCCTTCGCCGCCGCCTGGGTGGCGGGGGCGACGGGCTCTTTCGGGTTGGGGCTCATCGCGGCGCTGGCGGGGGCGGCGCTTGCGGGGGTGCTGATCGAAGTGCTGGTGATCCGGCGGCTTTACGCTGCGGCGCATCTCGATCAGGTGCTGGCCACCTTCGCGCTGATCCTCATCTTTTCGGAGGGCACGCGCTACGTCTTCGGCTCCTTCCCGCTCTTTCTCGACGTGCCCGGCGCGCTCTCCGGTCCGGTGACGCTGCCGGGGGGAATCCAGTATCCGCTCTACCGGCTCACCCTCATAGGCTTGGGGCTTCTGGTGGCGCTCTTTTTGTGGTGGCTCACGGCGCGCACGCGCATCGGCATCCAGATCCGCGCGGGCGAGAACGACCGCGAGATGATCGGTGCCCTCGGCGTGGACATCTCGAAGCTCTACACGCTTGTCTTCGCGCTTGGCGCGGCGCTGGCGGGGCTTGCGGGCGCGCTTGTCGGCGCGATCCAGTCGGTGCAGGTCGGCATGGGCGAGCCGGTGCTGATCCTGGCCTTCGTGGTGATCGTGATCGGCGGGATCGGCTCGATCAAGGGGGCGTTCGTGGGCGCGCTCCTGGTCGGGCTCACCGATACGCTGGGGGGCATCTTCCTGCCCGAGCTCTTCAAGCTCTTCATGGCGCCCGACGCGGCCACGCAGACCGGCTCGGCGCTTGCCTCCATGGCCATATACATCGTCATGAGCCTTGTGCTGATCTGGCGCCCCTCCGGCCTTTTCGGGGTCCGCGCATGATCCCCGAACGCCTTCTCACCTTCGCCGTGCCCGCGGCGCTTCTGGCCGTGGCGCTCTGGGCGCTGGCGGTGGAAGAGCCCTTTACCATCACGCTCGCCACCCGCGCCGCGATCCTCGCGCTGGCGGCCGTGGGCCTCAACATCGCGCTCGGCATCGGCGGGCTGGTGAGCCTCGGGCACGCCGTCTTCTTCGGGCTTGGCGGCTATGCCATGGGCATCCTCGCCCATCACGCGCAGACCTATACCACGCTCGATCTCGGGCCGCTCTCGATCTCGGGCAGCAAGTCCATGCCGCTCATCTGGCTGGTGGCGGTCGCGGTCTCGGCGCTGGCCGCGCTGCTGATCGGGCTTCTGAGCCTGCGCACCTCGGGGGTCTATTTCATCATGATCACCCTCGCCTTCGGGCAGATGTTCTATTACTTCGCCATCTCATGGAGCAGCTATGGCGGCGAGGACGGGCTCTCGATCTACGTGCGCAACGGCTTTCCGGGGCTGAACACGCTCGACCCGATCCAGTTCTTCGGCCTGTGCTTCGCGCTTCTGTGCCTTGCGCTGCTGCTCTACGCGCGTCTGCGCGCGGCACCCTTCGGGCTGGCGCTCAATGCCGCGCGGCAGGTGCCCGCGCGGGTCGAGACGGTGGGCCTCTCTCCCCTGCGGCTCAAGCTTCTGGCCTTCGTGATCTCCGGCGCGATCACCGGGCTTGCGGGCGCGCTTTTCGCCGATCTCAACCGCTTCGTCAGCCCCACGATGTTCAGCTGGCAGCTCTCGGGCGAGCTGATCGTGCTCATCGTGATCGGCGGCGTCGGACGGCTCACGGGGCCGGTGATCGGGGCCTGCCTCTTCGTGCTGCTCGAGCACTGGCTCGGCGCGCTGACCGAGTTCTGGCACATCTGGCTCGGGGTGATCCTTCTGGGCATCGTGCTCTTTGCCCGCGGCGGCATCGTCGGCCTGCTCACCGGAAAGGCGGGGCCGCATGTCTGAGTCGATCCTCGCCACCCACAACCTGATGAAGAGCTTCGGCGCGCTCCGTGCCACCGACGATGTCTCCATCGACCTGCGCGCGGGCGAGATCCATGCGCTGATCGGCCCCAACGGCGCGGGCAAGTCCACGCTGATCGCGCAGATTTCCGGCGGGCTGCGCCCCGATGCCGGGCGCGTCACCCTTCTGGGCCGCGACGTGACGCAGGAGAGCACGGCGGCGCGGGCGCGCGCGGGGCTGGGCCGGACCTTCCAGATCTCGGCGCTGGCGATGGAGGACAGCGTGCTCGAGAACGTGCTTCTGGGCGCGCTCGGGGCCGAAGGGAGGCCCTGGCGCTTCTGGTCGCCCGCCACGGCGGATGCGGAGCTGCGCGCCCGCGCCATGACCGCGCTCGAGCGCGTGGGCCTTGCCGACGAGCGCGACCGCCGCACCGCCGAGCTGAGCCACGGCCAGCGCCGCCAGCTCGAGGTGGCGGTCGCGCTCACGCTCCGCCCCCGTGCCTTTCTCATGGACGAGCCGATGGCGGGCCTCGGCGCGAGCGGCTCCAGGCGCCTGACCGGCTTTCTCGACGGGCTGCGCGAGGAGGCGCCGATCCTGCTGGTCGAACATGACATGGACGCGGTTTTCGCACTTGCGGACCGGATCAGCGTTCTGGCCTCGGGCCGCGTCATCGCCACCGGAACCGTGACCGAGATCCGCGCCGACCGCGCGGTGCGCAGCGCCTATCTGGGAGAGGACGCATGACCCTGCTCAAGCTCGAGGGCCTGACCGCGCGTTACGGTGCCTCGCAGGCGCTTATCGGGGTCGATCTGGAGGTGGGCGCGGGCGAGGTGGTGGCCCTCATGGGCCGCAACGGCATGGGCAAGACCACCACCGTCAAGGCGATCTGCCGGATGATCCCCTCGGAGGGGCGCCTGAGCCTCGACGGGCAGGATCTCCACCCGCTTCCCAGCCACCGCGTCGCGCGGCTTGGCATCGGGCTGGTCCCCGAGGGGCGGCGCTGCTTTGCCGATCTGACCGTGCGGGAAAACCTGATCGCCGCCGCGCGTCCCGGCGACTGGACGCAGGCCCGCGTGACCGCCCTATTCCCCCGCCTGGGCGAACGGCTGACGCAGCGCGCCGCCTCGCTCTCGGGCGGCGAGCAGCAGATGCTCGCCATCGGGCGCGCGCTCATGACCAATCCGCGCCTTCTCATCCTCGACGAGGCGACCGAAGGGCTGGCCCCCATCGTGCGACAGGAGATCTGGGCCGCCATCGCCGCGCTCAAGCGCGAGGCGGGGCTGTCGATCCTGCTCATCGACAAGTCGCTGCGCGAGCTCGCGGGCGTCTCGGACCGCGCCGTGATCCTCGAGCGTGGGCGCACCGTCTGGACGGGGGCGATGGCCGATCTCACCCCCGAACTCGGCGAACGCTACGTGGGGGTGTGATGGGCCATCGCGCTGCGCAGAAGGTGCTCCTTCGCTGCTGCGACCCGGCGGGGATCGTGTTTGACCTGCCCCCCGGTCGTCCCTCGTTCATAACGAGAGTCCTTGGGGTTGATAGATGTCGTTTTGGGCTTGGGCAAGCGCGCCGGGCGCGGAGCCCTCAGATTGCTCAATCGCTCGGCGCGTGTCGGATGGGGTCATCCCGCTGAGCGAGGAATGCGGCCTGACGTTGTTGTAGTCGTAGCGCCAGAGGGCCAGCGTGCGGCGGGCGTCGGCCAGGCTGTCGAAGATCTCCTCATTGAGATGGCGTAATCGGGGCTCAGTCCCCGGGATCACCGGTATTCTTCTTGCCGGTGAATCAACTACCGGGAGAACGACCATGACCAAAGCTTTGTATGCGGGACTCGACGTCTCGCTAGAGATGACCAGCATCTGCGTTGTCGATGCGGAGGGCGGAATGATCCTTGAAGCAAAGGCGGTTTCCGACCCTGCCGATATCGGCGAAGTGCTGACTGGTATAGACGGCGTCTTTGAACGGGTTGGTTTCGAGGCCGGGCCTTTGTCGCAGTGGCTCTACAATGGCCTCACAAGCGCCGGACTGCCCGCCGTCTGCATCGAAGCGCGGCACGCCAAGGCTGCGATGGTGGCCATGAATCGCAACAAGAACGACCGCAACGACGCCCGCTCTCTGGCGCAGCTCATCCGCTCGGGCTGGTTCAAGTCAGTCCATGTAAAGTCGACGGAGAGCCAGGAGATGCGCACGCTACTCATGTCGCGCGAGTTCTTCGTCAACAAACTGCGCGACCACGAGAACGAGATCCGCGGGCTGTTGCGTCCATTCGGCTTGAAGGTCGGGCGTGTCGCCGTGCGGGACTTCGAGGCGCGGGTGCGTGAGCTCGTCGAGGAGCATCCGAACCTCGAACTTTGCATGTCTGCATTGCTTCGCGGACGCGCCGAGATGCAGGCGCAACGCGCCGAACTCCACCGGGCACTGTTGCGCCTCACGGCCAATGACGAACTCTGCCGCCGATTCATGACCATCCCCGGCGTCGGGCCGGTCACGGCACTGGCGTTCAAGTCGACGATCGACGACCCGGGTCGCTTCCGCCGCTCGAGCGATGTCGGTGCCCATCTTGGTCTGACACCACGACAATACCAGTCCGGTGAGACCGACGTGAGAGGTCGCATCAGCCGATCCGGCGATGCCTTCACCCGTGCGGCGCTCTTCACCGCGGCTCACGTCATGCTCACACGTTCCCGCCAATGGACTTCAATCCGGGCCTGGGGCTTGAGGATTGCCAAGCGGAGCAGTCTGAAGAAAGCGAAGATCGCGGTGGCGCGCAAACTCGCCGTCGTGATGCACCGCATGTGGCGCGACGACGCCCCGTTCCATTGGGGAGCCGCTGCATGATCTGATTCCGAAGCCATGGCGCCAGTTCGCCCAGTGTTTTGCCAAGGGTCCCGTCAGGGACGGGGATGAGGCGAAGGCCGCACGAGTGCCTGGTGCTGCTTTCTGCGCGCGATCACGCAAGCCCGCCGTTTAGCATGGTCCGCCTCACCTTCGACCGCCAACATGCGGCGTGCCCTACGGGCCGACCGCGGACAGAAGCATGACCCCATGACGGAACTGGAACCGATCGCACTTGACGAACACGCCCCGATGAACCGCGCCGGATTTGCCGGAGGCTCCAACTCTTGAGTAGGATGGAGCATCATGAGCAAGACAACGAACAAGTATTCCCCAGAAGTGCGCGAGCGT
>PBIL01000021.1 GCA_002720475.1 Roseovarius sp. | reverse complement strand
TAGCAGGTCGCTGACATGATAGCTGAGCCGGAACGCTTTCCCGTCATCAGGTCCGGTTCGACTGATGGGTCATGTCTGTCGGCGCGTCCGCGGCTCGCTCCCGGGTCCATCTTTCCCTTCATGCCCCCAGCAACCGTGGTAGCCGGGCAAGATTGTTGGCGGCCATGGTCAGGATGAGGCGCGACCGGACGCGCTCGATGCCCCGATACATGGTCTGTGCCATGCCGCCGACGGTTTTGGCCCAGCCGAAGGTCTCTTCGATCTTCTTTCGGTGCTTCTGGGACAACGCATATCCCTCGTGTCGGGTCGTGCGCCCGTCGATCGCTGAATATCTCGATTTCTGGGCGATGTGGGGCGTGACGCAGGCCTGCCGGAGATCGGAAACGAACCCACCTGCGTCATGTCCCTTGTCGGCGCCCGGCGTCAGCCGCCGGGTCGATCCTGGGGACTGGCGGTGGATCATGTCGAGTGCTGCCTTTCGCTCGGCGTAGCCGTCGGCCCGGGTCAGGTCGCCCTGCACGACCACCCCGTTTCGGTTCTCCATCAGCGCATGGCCCGTGAAGCAGAGCATCGCCCCGGTGCCGGGGGATTTCTTGTAGAGCCGCGCGTCCGGATCGGTGGTCGAGGCATGGGTGGCTTTGGACCGCTTCTCGCCCCGGAAATCGGCCTCGGCATTGCGGTGGGGTCTGGCGTTTCGGGGCATCGGGTCAGTCTCGGCGGGGCTGTCGAAGGGCTCGGTCTCGGGCTTGCTGTCGGGAGCGGGCGGATCGCCCGGCCCGTCATCGTCAGGCGGGGTCGCCTCGGCCTTCGGCTGGAAGCCCTTCATCGATGCCCATGCCTTGATGAGCGTTCCATCGACCGGGAAATGCTCGTCCGACAGCAGCGGCGCGACCTCGCGATGCGCCAGGATCGCCGCCATCACCTTGCGCGACATCTCCGTGGTCAGCAGCCGGCCCCGGTTCTTGGTGAATACCGTGGGGACCCACACGGGGTCGTCAATGCCCAGCCCCACAAACCAGCGAAACATCAGGTTGTCGTCCATCTGCTCCATCAACTGCCGCTCGGAGCGGACAGAGAACAGGATTTGCAGCAGGCTCGCCCGGAGCAGCCGTTCCGGCGGGATCGAGGGCCGGCCGAAATCAGTGTAAAGCGACCCGAACTCCGCATCGAGGCTGGCGAGCGAATCATTGACCACCTGCCGGATCTTGCGCAGCGGGTGTCGCGGACGATCAGCTACGCCTTCTATCCCATCGTCATCGCCGCCATGTTCTCGACCGTCGTCGGCATCGCGAAGTCGCTGCTGGCCCAGCTCGGTGACCCGAACTCCGCGACCAACATCGGCTCGCTGGTGCCGTTCTTCGTCATGGTGTTCCTGGCCAAGGGCTTCGTCGCGGCAACGCCCCTGATCGTGCGGGGGATCTCCGGGAACCTGATGGTGGCTGCGGCACCTGCAATCGTCAGCGCATCCGCAGGGGTGCTGCGGGGGCTCGTGAACACCTCCGGGGTGCAGGGCAGAGCGCGGATCGGGGCGCTGACAACCGGTGAGGCGATCGGGCGAGGGGCGGTGCAGGTGCCCGCGGTCGTGCGGAGCGCAGCGGTGACGGCAAGCGCGCAGGTGGTCAGGATGGCTGAAAGGGTAAAGCGGTTGGGGCGGTGAAGTCAAACCCAGCGTCGAAATGATGCGTTCTGTTCGACGCAGTGGGCGGAGAGCGGACTTCTTACCAACCGCGTTGTTCCCAACATCTGCGTGATAGCGGACCGCCTCCGGATCTCGGTTGTCCGGCGATGCCCAGGCATCATCCGCCGCAAGTTCAGCTCCCTACGAATGCTCGCGCGAACCTTCCCTTTGTCGTCCGGTGCTTTCAAGTTGCCCGATATCCCTCGACCGAACGGTAGCGCCATCTCGAAACGCGCTGCCAAAACTCGGCCCGTGCCCCGCCAGCAGGTCCGCGGCGTCGGCTAGGGGCAACCGCGGACAGCGATTTGACAGCATGCCATCTTTCGAGCAACCAAAGGAAAGATTGCCCAAGTGACAGGCAGCCCCGCAGACGGGCGCATGCTGTCGCAACAGCACGGCTTGTTTTCGGGGGTGGCGAGCCCCATCCGCAAGTTATGACCGCTTCACTCTCCATCGTCATCGTCGAGGAAGACCACGACCGCGCCATCGCCATGGTCGATGCGCTGAAGGATCGTGGCGATTACGATGTCCATGTGATCGGCAACGTGTCGGGGCTGGCCCGCAAGATCGCGGCGTTTCTGCCCGATATCGTGCTGATCGACATCGACAACCCGACCCGCGACATGCTCGAGGAACTGACGCTGGCCTCGGGGCCGCTGGACCGTCCGGTGGCGATGTTCGTGTCGGGGGCTGCGGGCGATCTGGCGCGTGCGGCCATCGAGGCGGGGGTTTCGGCCTATGTCGTCGACGGCCTGACGCCGGACCGGCTGAAGCCGGTGATGGATACCGCCATCGCCCGGTTCCAGATGATGCGGCAGATGCGCACCGAACTGGCCGAGACCCGCCGCGCCCTGGAGGAACGCAAGGTCATCGACCGCGGCAAGGGTCTGCTGATGAAGGCCAAGGGCATCGGTGAGGATGAAGCCTATGCTATTCTTCGCAAGGCCGCGATGGACCAAGGGCGCAAGGTCGCCGAGGTTGCCGAGGCGCTGGTGACGGCGGCGGGCCTGTTGCGATGAAAACCGTCACCCTGCCTGTCGCCTACATGCCGCTGGTCGACGCGGCCCCCCTGATCGTCGCGCAAGACCTGGGCTTTGCCGAGGCCGAAGGGCTGACGCTTGACCTGATCGCGGCCCCGTCCTGGTCATCGGTGCGCGACATGCTGGCCTTCGGGCGGGTCGATGCGGCCCATCTCTTGTCACCCGTGCCCGTGGCCATGGCGCTGGGTCTGGGCGGCGTGGCGACCGCGATGTCGGCGGTCTCGGTGCTGTCTGTCAACGGCACGGTGATCGGCGTCAGCCGTACGCTTGAGGCGCGGTTGCGCGCCGCAGGGCATCCGTTCGATTTCGCCGATGCCGCAGCCGCGGGCGCTGCCTTGGCGCAGGTGGCGGGGGGCAGCCTGACGATCGGGGTGCCCTTTCCCTTTTCGATGCATGTCGAATTGTTGCATGTCTGGTGCGCCGCCACGCCCCTTGCAGCTATCCGCATCGATATCCGCACCGTGCCCCCGCCCTTGATGGCAGAGGCTTTGGCGGCGGGCGAGATCGACGCCTTTTGCGTGGGGGAGCCCTGGGGCTCGGTCTCGGTCGAGGCGGGCGCGGGCGCGCTCTTGTTGCCGGGCAAGGCGATCTGGGCCTTCGCCCCTGAAAAGGTGCTGGCCGTGCGAACGGAGTGGGCCGAAACTGAACCCCATCTGTTGGGCCGCCTGATGCGCGCCGTCTGGCGGGCGGGCCGGTGGCTGGGCCAGCCCGAAAGCCGCACCGCCGCCGCCGAACTGTTGTCGCGGCGCACCTGGCTCGATGTGCCCTCCGAGGTGATCGACCGCGCCCTGTCGGGGCACATGGTTGTATCGCCAAGCGGCGAGACGCGCGCGGTGCCGGGCTTTGTGGAGTTTCACCGTGGCGCCGCGACTTTCCCGTGGCGCAGTCAGGCGCGCTGGATCGCGGCGCAGATGGCGGCGCGCAGCGGGTTGGACAGGACGGAGGCAATGGATCTGGGGGCAGCCGTGTTCCGAAGCGACCTGTATCGCACCGCGCTGGCGTCCACGGGGGCCGAGATGCCCGGCGCCTCCGACAAGCTGGAGGGGGCGGTGCGCCATCCCATGGCTGTCGCCTCGGCCACGGGTCGCCTGATTCTCGAACGGGATGCGTTCTTCGACGGGCGTATTTTTGATCCATCCCAGCATTGATGCCGCTTTTTTCGGCAGTGCGATGCCTCCGATGCGGCGGCGCAGCAATTTTCCCAACCAAGGCCCGCGCATCGCTTGCGTAAACTGCAAGACGCAGGCACCTTTTCCACGTCGGGGGCAATGGCGTCCCCGCGCGAAATTCTCCCAAAGCATGGGATTACCGAGCAAAGCCGCTCGACCGGGTCGCCACAGCGACAAGGTCAGCGGCTTTTTTGTCATTTGTCCGGCACCTCCCCCGTCCGGACACTCCTATGGAGACGGACCCCAATGAACCGGATACTTGCAGCCCTCGTCGCCACGACCGCCCTGACCGCGCCCCTTGCGGCGCAGGATCTGGAGATCGACGAGCTTACCTTCGGCTTCATCAAGCTGACCGACATGGCCCCGCTCGCCATTGCCTATGAGCGCGGCTATTTCGAGGATGAGGGGCTTTTCGTGACCCTCGAGGCGCAATCGAATTGGCGCGTCCTGCTTGACGGCGTGATCGACGGCACGCTTGATGGCGCGCATATGCTGGCAGGCCAGCCGATTGCCGCGACCATCGGCTATGGCACCGAGGCCCATATCGTCACGCCCTTTTCGATGGATCTGAACGGCAACGGCATCACCGTGTCCAACGAGGTCTGGGAGCTGATGCGCCCGCATATCCCCTCGATGGAGGATGGCCGCCCGCAGCATCCCATCCGCGCCGAGGCGCTGGCCCCGGTGGTCGAGCAGTTTCGCGACGATGGCATTCGCTTCGACATGGGCATGGTGTTCCCCGTCTCCACGCACAATTACGAAATCCGCTATTGGCTGGCCGCCGGTGGCCTGCATCCGGGTTTCTACAGCCCCGACGACATCACCGGGCAAATCGGCGCCGACGTGTTCCTGTCGGTGACGCCACCGCCTCAGATGCCATCGACCCTCGAGGCGGGCACGATCTTTGGCTACAGCGTGGGCGAGCCGTGGAACCAGGCCGCCGTCCAGCGCGGGATCGGCGTGGCCGTCATCACCGATTACGAAATCTGGCCCAACAACCCCGAAAAGGTCTTTGGCCTGACCGCCGAGTTCGTCGAGGCGAACCCCAACACAACCCATGCGATCGTGCGCGCCCTGATCCGTGCGGCGATGTGGCTGGATGCCGATGACAACGCCAACCGGATGGAAGCAGTCGAGATCCTGTCCTGGCCCGATTATGTCGGCGCGGATTTGGAAACGCTGGCCGCATCGATGACCGGCACCTTCGAATACGAGCCGGGCGATGTGCGCGAGGTGCCCGATTTCAACGTCTTTTTCCGGTATTACGCGACCTATCCCTTCTACTCTGACGCGGTCTGGTACCTGACGCAGATGCGCCGCTGGGGCCAGATTGCGGAACCCCGAAGCGACGCATGGTATCACGATGTCGCCCGCTCGGTCTATCGCCCCGACATCTACCTTGAGGCGGCGCGCAGCCTGGTCGAGGACGGTCTGGCCGATGAGGCGGATTTCCCCTGGGACACCGACGGGTTCCGCCCGGTGGCGACCGATCTGATCGACGGCATACCCTATGACGGGCGAACCCCCAACGCCTACATCGACAGCTTTCCGATCGGTCTGACCCGCGAACAGGTTGTGATCGACGGCGAGGTCCAAGGCTGACCGGCGCAGGCGGCGGGCCTGTCCCGCCGCCGTCTCTTTCCCACGCGTATCCAAAAGGCGGGACCGTCATGACCACGATCGATCCGAATTTCGACGCAGACCGCGAAGCGCGCCGCGAGCGCCGCTTCGCCGCGATCACCAAGGCAGACGTCTGGCTGCGGGTTCTGGGGCTGGCCTGGATCACCCCCATCCTGCGCATTGGCGCGGGCGACAATCCCAAGGCGCAATTAGGTCAGGTCTGGCGGCTTCTGGGGGTGCCGATATTGGCGATCCTGGGGTTTCTTGCGCTATGGGGCACGCTTGCCCCGCATGTGCAGACCTCGCTTGGCGCGATCCCCGGGCCGGGCCAGGTCTGGGATCAGGCGCAGAACCTGCATGCCGATCACCTGCGCCAGATGGAACGCGCCGCCGATTTCCAGGCCCGCCAAGACGAACGCAACGCCGCCCGCATTGGCGAGGGGCAAGAGCCGGTGTTTCGCACGTTCACCGGTGCGCCGACCTTTTACCAGCAGATCTGGACCTCGATCAAAACGGTGTTCTTCGGCTTCTTGCTGGCCACGGCCATTGCCGTGCCGCTCGGTTTGGCGGCGGGCCTGTCGCAAACGGCCAATGCCGCGCTGAACCCGCTGGTGCAGATCTTCAAACCCGTCAGCCCGCTGGCCTGGCTGCCGATCGTGTCCATCGTGGTGTCGGCCGTCTATGTGACCGATGACGGCTGGTTTGCGAAATCCTTTCTCGTCTCGGCCATCACGGTGACGCTGTGCTCGCTCTGGCCGACGCTGATCAACACGGCGCTTGGCGTGGCTTCCATCGACCGTGACCTTGTGAATGTCTCGAAGGTGCTGAAGATGAGCACCTGGACCAAGATCCGCAAACTGGTGCTGCCCTCGGCCCTGCCGCTGATCTTCACCGGGCTGCGGCTCAGCCTTGGTGTGGGCTGGATGGTGCTGATCGCGGCCGAGATGCTGGCGCAGAACCCCGGCCTTGGCAAATTCGTCTGGGACGAGTTTCAGAACGGAAGCTCCGACAGTCTGGGCCGGATCATGGTGGCGGTGTTCACCATCGGGATCATCGGTTTCCTGCTCGACCGGCTGATGTTCACGATCCAGTCGCTTTTCACCTTCACCAACAACCGCTGAGGGCTGGGCAGATGGCGTTTCTCGAACTGAAGAACCTCTCCAAAAGCTACGCTGAGACGCCGGTGCTCAGGGACATCAACCTGACCGTCGAGAAGGGTGAGTTCCTTGTCCTGCTCGGCTTCTCGGGCACCGGAAAGACCACCCTCATCAACCTGATGGCGGGGCTGGAGCTACCCACCAAGGGCGAGGTCCTGTTCAAGGGCCAGCCCGTGACCGAACCCGGGCCGGAGCGCGGCGTGATCTTTCAGAACTATTCGCTGATGCCCTGGCTGACCGTGACCGGGAACGTGGCCCTTGCTGTCGACACGATCTTTCCCGCCCAGCCCAAGGCCGAACGCGCGGCCAAGGTCGCCCGCTACGTCGCCATGGTGGGCCTGAGCCATGCCGCTGCCCGGCGTCCTGCGGAATTGTCGGGCGGCATGCGCCAGCGGGTCAACGTGGCCCGCGCGCTGGCGATGGACCCCGAACTGCTGCTGCTGGACGAACCCTTGTCGGCGCTTGACGCGCTGACCCGCGCCAATCTTGCGCAAGAGATCGAAAAGATCTGGGAGGCCGACCGCAAGACCTGCGTGCTCATCACCAATGACGTGGACGAGGCGATCTTGCTGGCCGACCGGATCATCCCGCTCAACCCCGACGGCACATTGGCAGATGCCATCCCCGTCACCATCCCGCGCCCGCGCGAGCGCAGCGCGATGAACCATGACGACACCTTCAAGCGTCTGCGCGCGCAGGTCACGACCTATCTGATGGATGTGGGGATCGAGGCCAAGGTCGAGGGCACGCGGGTCTTGCCCGACGTGACCCCGATCCATGCCGTGCCCAGGACCGTGGTCACGGCGGCGCAATCGGCGTTGGACGAAAAATATCTGGAATTCTCCAAGGTTCACAAGATCTACCCCACGCCCAAAGGCCCGCTGACCGTGGTGGAGGACTTCGACCTGAAACTCCGCAAGGGTGAGTTCATTTCCCTGATCGGTCATTCGGGTTGCGGCAAATCCACCGCGCTGACCATGGTGGCGGGGCTGAACGACGTCTCGAAAGGCGCGATCAAGCTTGACGGGATGGAGGTGCGCGGCGCCGACCCCGAACGCGCGGTGGTGTTCCAGTCGCCGTCTCTGTTTCCGTGGCTGACCGCCCGGGAAAACTGCGCCATCGGGGTCGACAGGGTCTATCCCCGCGCCGGCCGCGCCGAACGGCAGGACGTGGTGGAGTATTACCTGGAGCGCGTGGGGCTGGCCGATGCGATGGACAAGCCCGCCGCTGAATTGTCGAGCGGCATGAAGCAGCGGGTGGGCATCGCACGGGCCTTTGCGCTCAGCCCCAAGCTTTTGCTGCTGGATGAACCCTTCGGCATGCTCGACAGCCTGACGCGCTGGGAATTGCAAGAAGTGCTGATGGAGGTCTGGAGCCGGACCAAGGTCACCGCCATATGCGTGACCCATGACGTGGACGAGGCGATCTTGCTGGCCGATCGGGTGGTGATGATGACCAACGGGCCACGCGCCACCATCGGCAAGGTCACTGAGGTCAAGCTGCCGCGCCCGCGCAGCCGCAAGGCGCTGCTGGAGCATCCCGATTACTACGCCTACCGGCAGGAGGTGCTGGATTTCCTTGAGGAATACGAACACGGCCACCAGCCCAAAACCACCCCAGGCAAGACCCCGAAACCCAAGGCCGGGGTGCATGCGCAGCCCAAGGCCGTCGCGGCGGAGTGACCCCCATGCGCAAGCAAAACCTTGTTGTGATCGGTGCCGGCATGGCCTCTGGCCGTGTGCTGGAGCATCTGACCGATGCCGCGCCCGATGCCTATGACATCACGCTGTTCAACGCCGAGCCGCGCGGGAATTACAACCGCATCATGCTCTCGCCGGTACTGTCGGGCGACAAGACCTATGCCGAAATCGTCATCCATGACGACGCCTGGTATGCCGCGCGCGGCGTCAACTGCCGCTTCGGCGAGCATGTGACGGCCATCGACCGTGCGGCCCGCACCGTGACCGGGCAAAACGGCACGGTCGCCTATGACAAGCTGCTGATCGCCACCGGATCGGCCCCCTTCGTCATCCCGGTCCAGGGCCGCGACCTGCCCGGGGTCATCACCTACCGCGACCTCGACGATACCGAGGCGATGATCGCAGCCGCGGACAAGGGGGGCCGCGCGGTTGTCATCGGTGGCGGCCTTCTGGGGCTAGAGGCTGCTGCCGGTCTGGCCGAACGAGGAATGGACGTGACCGTTATCCACCTGATGGGCCATCTGATGGAACGCCAGCTGGACGAGGCTGCGGGATACATGTTGCGCAAAGATCTGGAAGCGCGTGGCATCACCATCCTGACGCGCGCCTCGACCGCCGCCATTCTTGGCACCGACCGGGTCGAAGGCGTGTTGCTGGAGGACAACACCAGGCTCGATGCCGATCTGGTCGTCATGGCCGTCGGCATCCGCCCCGAAACCCGGCTGGCCAATGCGGCCGGGCTGGAGGTCGGGCGCGGCATCGCGGTCAACGCGCAGATGCAGACCCTGACCAACCCCGACATCTATGCCGTGGGCGAATGCGTGGAATTCGAAGGGCATCTCTTTGGTCTTGTCGCGCCGCTGTACGATCAGGCACGGGTCGTGGCCGACAGCCTTTTGGGTCGGCCAAACGCCTTTGCCGTCAAGGATGTGGCGACCAAGCTCAAGGTCACGGGCTGCGACCTGTTCAGCGCGGGCGATTTCAGGGACGGCCCCGGTCGGGAGGACATCATCTACCGCGATCCTGCACGCGGCATCTACAAACGGCTGGTGATCGAGGGCGACAGGCTGGTGGGCTGCGTCATGTATGGCGACACCGCCGATGGCAGCTGGTTCTTCGGCCTGATCAAGGACGAAACCGAAATCGACGACATGCGCGAGACGCTGATCTTCGGCCCGGCCTATCAGCGGGGTTCCCAATCGGACCCTCTGTCAGCCGTTGCAGCCTTGCCGCCTGAGGCGGAAATCTGTGGCTGCAACGGCGTTTGCAAAGGCACCATCGTCACGGCCATCGCGGGCGGCGCGACCGATCTGGGGGCGGTTCGCGCCAAGACCAAGGCCAGCGCATCTTGCGGCACCTGCACGGGTCTGGTGGAGCAGCTTTTGCAGGTCACGCTGGGCGATGCCTTCGAGCTTCCGACAGCGCGGCCGATCTGCGGCTGCACCGACCATACCCACGAGGACGTGCGGCGGCTGATCAAGACCATGCCGCTCAAATCCCAAGAGGCCGTCTGGCAGGAACTGGGCTGGAGAACGCGCAACGGTTGCCATGTCTGCCGTCCGGCGATCAATTTCTACCTGCTGGCCGATTGGCCGCTCGACTACCGCGACGATCCGCAAAGCCGGTTCATCAACGAACGCAAGCACGCCAACATCCAGAAGGATGGCACCTTCAGCGTCGTGCCGCGCATGTGGGGCGGGATCACCACCCCCGACGAGCTGCGCGCCATCGCGGATGCCGCCGACAAGTACAAGGTGCCGACCGTCAAGGTCACGGGTGGCCAGCGGATCGATCTTCTGGGTGTAAGGGGCGAGGATCTGCCGGCGATCTGGGCGGACCTGAACCGCGCCGGGCTGGTGTCGGGCCATGCCTACTCCAAGGGCCTCAGGACAGTGAAGACCTGCGTCGGCACCGATCATTGCCGGTTCGGCACACAGGATTCGACCGGTCTGGGCATCAAGCTGGAACGGACGCTCTGGGGGTCGTGGACGCCGCACAAGGTCAAGCTGGCCGTCTCGGGCTGCCCGCGCAACTGCGCCGAGGCGACCTGCAAGGACGTGGGCATCATCTGCGTCGACAGCGGCTACCAGATCGGCGTGGCCGGTGCGGCGGGCATGGACCTCAAGGAAACCGAGCGTCTGGCCGACGTGCCCACCGAGCAAGAGGCGATCGATCTGACCGTGGCCTTCATCCAGCTTTACCGGGAAAACGCCAAATATCTCGACCGGCCCTACAAATGGGTCGCCAAAGTGGGGCTGGACTGGGTCAAGGCGCGGGTGGTCGACGATCTGACCGAGCGGGCCCGCCTGATCGCGGCCTTCGAGCTGTCGCAATCCATCTATCGCAAGGACCCTTGGGCCGAGCATGCGGCCACCAAGGCCGAAAGCTACGCCCCCCTTGCCGATCTGACGCTGGAGGCCGCCGAATGAGCTGGATCGACATCGGATCGCTGGACGACGTGCCGTTGCGGGGCGCACGGCTGGTCAAGACGCGGGCGGGCTGCGTGGCGGTGTTCCGCACCGGCGCGGCGCAGGTCTTCGCTGCCTCCAACGCCTGCCCGCACAAGGGCGGGCCGCTCAGCGAGGGGATCGTGCATGGCACCCGCGTGACCTGCCCGCTGCACAACTGGGTCTTCGACCTGGAAACCGGGACGGCCTTGGGCGAGGAGGCGCGCATCACGACATATCCCGTCCGGATCGAGAATGGGCGCATCCTGATCGACGCGACGGCGCTTGGCCAACGGAGTGCCGCGTGATGGATGGCGGCCTGCCGCCCGAAACCCGGTCGACCTGCCCCTATTGCGGGGTCGGCTGCGGCGTGCTGTTGCGCCCGGACGGGGCGGGCGGCCTTGCGGTGCGGGGCGATCCGGACCATCCAGCGAATTTCGGGCGGCTCTGTTCCAAGGGCTCGGCGCTTGGTGAAACCGTCGGGCTGGGCCACCGGCTCCTCGCGCCCCTTGTCCATGGGCAAGAAGCCCGCTGGGACGATGCGCTGCAGCTGGTCGCAGACCGTTTTGCCACCGCCGTAGCCGGTCACGGCCCCGATGCCGTGGCCTTCTACGTCTCGGGACAGCTTCTGACCGAGGATTACTATGTCGCCAACAAGCTGATGAAGGGCTTCATCGGGTCGGCCAATATCGACACGAATTCAAGGCTTTGCATGGCGTCATCGGTGGCGGGCCACCGCCGCGCCTTTGGCACCGACACGGTGCCCGGCACCTATGAGGATCTCGACGAGGCCGATCTGGTCGTGCTGGTCGGCTCGAACCTTGCGTGGTGCCATCCTGTGCTGCACCAGCGCTTCCTGTCGGCGCGCAAGGCCCGCGGCACGAGAATCGTCGTGATCGACCCGCGCCGCACGGCCAGTTGCGACGGGGCCGACATGCACCTGCCCATTACGCCCGGCGGCGACGTGGCACTGTTCAACCGGCTGCTCTGCGCCATCGACGACGCAGGCGCGGTAGATGCCGATTTCCTGCGCCATACCGAGGGGTTCGGCACAGCCCTCAGCGCCGCGCGCGCAGACACTGGCGAGACCGGGTTGAGCGAGGTCCAAATTACCGCCTTCTGCCGCCTCTGGACCCGGACCGAACGGGTGGTCACGATCTACAGTCAGGGCGTCAACCAGTCGACCAGCGGCACCGATAAGGTGAACGCGATCCTGAATTGCCATCTGGCCACCGGGCGCATCGGGCGGCCCGGCATGGGGCCCTTCAGCGTCACCGGCCAGCCCAACGCCATGGGCGGGCGCGAGGTGGGGGGGCTGGCCAATATGCTGGCCTGTCACCTCGATCTGGAAAACGCCGATCACAGGGCCGCCGTGCGCGGCTTCTGGAACGCCCCCGCCCTGCCCGAGACACCGGGGCTGAAAGCTGTCGACATGTTCCGCGCCGTGGGCGATGGCCGGATCAAGGCGCTTTGGATCATCCACACCAATCCAGCCGTCTCGATGCCGGAGGCAGATGCCGTGCGCACAGCCATCGCGGGCTGCGATTTCGTGGTGGTCAGCGATGTGACCGGGGCCACGGATACCGCACGGCTGGCCCATGTTCTGTTGCCTGCCACCGCATGGGCGGAAAAGGACGGCACCGTCACCAATTCCGACCGCACCATCAGCCGCCAACGCGCCGTGCTGCCCGCGCCGGGGCAAGCGCGGCCCGATTGGGCGATATTGGCCGCGGTCGGGCGGCGGATGGGCTGGCAGGCGGCCTTCGATTATCGCAACCCGACCGAGATCTTTCGCGAATTCGCGGCCCTTTCCGGGGTGGCGGGCACGTTCGGCCGTGATTTCGACATCTCGGGCCTCTCCGATCTGGACGAGGCGGGCTATGCGACCTTGGCCCCAACGCGCTGGCCGGTGACATCCCAGCGCACGGGCGGGCGGTTCTTCGGCGATGGCGCCTTCTACCACCCAAGCGGCAAGGCGCGGCTGCTGCCGCTGAGCAGCCGTGCCCTCGCGGCGCAAACCACCCCGCAACATCCCTTCCGGCTCAACACGGGCCGCGTGCGCGACCATTGGCACACCATGACCCGCACGGGTCTTTCCCCCCGGTTGTCGGCGCATCTGGCCGAACCTTTCGCGGAAATCCACCCCGATGACGCCGCACGGCTGGACCTGGCCCGTGCCGATCTGGCCGAGCTTGCCAGCCCCGATGGCCGGGCAATCTTGCGGGTGCGGATCACCGACAGCGTGCAACCGGGCCAGATTTTCGCGCCGATCCACTGGACCGGCGAAACCGCACCTACGGGGCGCATCGACGCACTGATTGCGGCGGCGACCGACCCGGTCTCGGGCCAGCCCGAAAGCAAGGCCGCCGTGGTCGATCTGCGCCGGATGGAGGCCGCATGGTATGGCTTTGCGGTATCCGCTACGCCGATCCGGCCCGATTGCGCCTATTGGGCCGTGGCGCCTACCAAGGCCGGATACCGCGCCGAACTGGCAGGCCATGAGACCCCCGCCGATTGGGAGGCAGAGGCACGCCGCCTCTTCGGCTTGCCGGCGGCGCAGATGATCTCGGTTCTCGATGCCGCACGCGGCACGGCGCGGATCGCGCTGGAACAGGACGGGCGGCTGATGGCAGCCCTTTTCGTGGCCCCCACCCCCGTCGCCATCATGCGCGACCACCTGTCAAGCTTGCCAGGTCAGGCGGCGGGCCATGTTCTGACCGGGCGGGCGCCGGCCGATCTGCCCGATCCGGGGCCGGTTCTCTGCGCCTGTTTCGGCGTCGGGATCAACACGTTGATAACCGCCATCGAATCCCGTGGCTTGCTGAGCGTGGAGGCCGTGGGCGCGGCGCTTCAGGCGGGCAGCAATTGCGGCTCCTGCCGCCCGGAAATCGCGGCGCTGCTGGCGGCGGCACAGATGCGGGAGGCCGCGGAATGACCGGGAGCACGCTCGCCTCCCATCGTGATCGGCACTGCTGCGCTGGCGTTCGACACCTTGGGGGCCACGGCACCCGAAACACTGGCGCAAGACCTTTGGACCCACAGGCCCCACCGACAGGAGCACGCGGCGTGAAAAGCTTTCCCATGTTCATCAAGACCACCGGGCGGCAGGTGGTCATCGCGGGCGGCGGCGAACGGGCAGCGCAAAAGGCTCGCCTGATCCTCAAGACGGATGCCGCGATAATCCTTGCAGTTCCAAAGCTCGACGATGAACTTGCCGCGCTGGTTGCGGGCGGGCGGGCCAGCCACGCGCCCGGCGCGGTCACGGCCGCCATGTTCGAAGGGGCCGCCATGGCCTTTATCGCCACCGGCTGCCCGGGTTGGGACGCCAGCCTGCACGCGCTGGCGCAAGCGGCGCGTTGCCCGGTCAATGTTGTGGATCGGCCCGATCTGTGCGACATCACCACGCCCTCAATCGTCGACCGCGACCCGGTGGTCGTAGCCATCGGCACCGAAGGCACGGCGCCGGTACTGGCGCGCGATCTCAAGACGCGGATCGAACTGCTGCTGTCGCCCAACCTTGGCGGCCTTGCCGCCCTTGCGGGCCGGTTGCGTGGCAGCGTCGGGGCCTCGGTGCCCAAGGCCAGGCGCAGGGAATTCCGGGCTTGGGTGTTCAAGGCCGATCCGCGCCACGCCTGGGACCGCGGCACCGAACGCGAGGCGGCGCAGGCGATCAAGGCGGCCATCACGGAAGAGCGCGCGCCCGATGCGGCACTGGCCGGGTCCATCGCACTGGTGGGTGCTGGACCCGGCGCGCGCGATCTGATGACGCTGCGCGCGGTCGCCCGCCTGCAAGAAGCCGATGTGATCTTCTATGACAGGCTGGTTGACGAGGAAGTGCTCGAACTGGCCCGCCGCGACGCCGAGCGGGTTTTCGTCGGCAAGCATGTCGGTGCCCATGCCTGGCCCCAGGCACAGATCAACGCGGTGATCGTCGCCGAAGCCCGCAAGGGCCGCCGGGTCGTGCGCCTCAAGTCGGGCGATCCGGGCATCTTCGGCCGTGCTGGCGAAGAGATTGAGGCCGCGCGGGCCGCGGGCATCGCGGTAGAGATCGTGCCGGGTGTGACGGCGGCGGCGGCGGCGGGCGCGGCCTTGGGTCAAAGCCTTACCGAACGCGGCGTCAGCGACACGCTGATCCTTGCGACCGCCACGGGACGGGCTGAGGACCCGTTGCCCGATTGCACGCGCTTTGCCGGGCCGGGCACCACGACGGCGCTTTACATGGGGGCGCGGCAAAGTGCGCGCATCGCCTCCGCCCTGATGGCCCGCGGCCTCTCGGGGCAGACCGAGGTCAAGGTCTGCGTGGATCTGTCAAAACCCGGCCAGAGGCTTTTCTCCACCCGTCTCGACCGGCTTCATGACTTGGTGCAGGTCGAAGGAATCACTGGCTGCGCCGTTGTGCTGTTCACTTGGCCCGCAGGCTCTGCAACCATCGGTGCCAACCCTGTACATGTGGCCAAATCGACGATCGCTACCGTTTCGATCCTGCCCAAGGCGGATATATCGCTGGCAAGCTGATCCGGCCGCTTCGGAGGATCAAATGGATTTGGTTCTACGTCCGCTAAGGGCCGGTCACGCATAAAGCCGAGCATTTCGCGGGCGATCGCTGTGGTGACAACCACTTTCGGCTTGCCTGCCGCGATCAAGTGCCGATGGCGGTGGCACATCCTCAGCTGCCCCTTCCAGGCGATGTCGCGCACTGCTTGAGGCAGCGTCTCGAGCCGATCAAACATCTTCCGGCCGACGCGCGCCTGCATCCGGTAACTCCACGCTCCCTCGATCAAGGCGCGTCGGGCGAGGCTGCTTCCGGCCTTGGTGATGCCGCCGCGGCGCACGCTCGAGCGGCTGGAATGTTCGGAAGGCGTGAGGCCAAGATACGCCATCAATTGTCGTGGATTGTCAAAGCGATGGAAGTCCCCGACCTGCGCCAGGCCTGCGTCACGCCCCACATCGCCCAGAAATCGTGATATTCAGCGATCGTCGGGCGCACGACCCGACACGAGGGTTACGCCCTGTCGATCAGGCACCGCAAACGGATCGAGGAAGCCTTCGGCTGGGCCAAAACCGTCGGCGGCATGGCACAGACCATGTATCGCGGCATCGAACGGGTGCGCTCGCGCTTCATTCTCACCATGGCGGCCAACAACCTCGCCCGGTTGCCACGGTTGCTGGCCGCGTAACGATGAAAAACCTCGTGGGGCACACACGCCTTTCGGACGGCTCTGTTGCACAAATCCCGTGAGGGATTCATCTCGTGAATCCGGCGTGGTAGCTTGGATGCATGAGCAGACCCACATCCCCCACCTACAGGACCAGGAACTGGCCGGCCTATAACGAAGCGCTCAAGCGCCGGGGCTCGCTG
>PBIL01000020.1 GCA_002720475.1 Roseovarius sp. | reverse complement strand
TCCCGTGAGGGATTCATCTCGTGAATACGGCGTGGTAGCTTGGGTGCCTGAGCAGACCCACATTAGCCACCTACAGGACCAGGAACTGGCCGGCCTATAACGAAGCGCTCAAGCGCCGGGGCTCGCTGACGATCTGGTTCGACCCCGAGATGACCTGGGATGCCGTGCCGACAGGCAAGCGTGGCCGCCAGCAGACTTACAGCGATACCGCCATCCAGACGTGCCTGACGATGAAGGTGCTGTTCGGCATGGCACTGCGGCAGTCGACCGGGTTCGTCGAAAGCTTGTTGCGGCTGGTCGGGCTTGGCTGGTCGGTGCCCGACTTCAGCACGCTGTCTCGCCGCCAGAAGACGCTCGCCGTGAACATCCCGTATCGCGGCTCCAGAGGGCCGTTGCACCTGCTGATCGACAGCACCGGCATCAAGGTCGAGGGCGAAGGCGAATGGCATGCACGCAAGCACGGTGGCCCGAAACGGCGCGTCTGGCGCAAGATCCATCTCGGGATCGACGAGCAAACGCTGGAGGTTCGAGCCGTCGAGATCACCGGGAGCCATATCGGCGATGCGCCGGTGCTGCCCGACCTTCTCAGCCAGATACCGGAGGGCCAGGAGATCGGCAGCGTCACGGCAGACGGCGCCTACGACACCCGCAAGTGCCATGATGCGATCGCCGAGCGCGGCGCTCATGCCGTCATCCCGCCCCGCAAGAACGCGAAACCGTGGAAGACCGTCACCGCCGGGGCCGTGGCCCGTAACGAGGCCCTGCGCGCTTCGAAATACCTTGGCCGCGCGCTCTGGCGGCGATGGAGCGGATACCACCGCCGGAGCCGCGTCGAGACGAAAATGCATTGCGTGAACCGAAGGTCCGCGAAGCGAAACTGATGGGCCAGCGGCTCATGGCACGGGACTTCGACCGTCAGGTCGCGGAGCTCCAGGTCCGGATCGCCGTCCTGAACGGCTACACCGCGCTCGGAATACCTGTCACAGAGGCCGTGGGATAAGTCTGTCCGGGGAAAGGGGAGCCTCGGCCATCAGCCGATTTGTGCAACAGAGCCAGGTTGGGCAGACTCTACATCACAGCGAAGGAACTTCCGGGGGGCAGGTCACCTGACAGTCGACCGGTGTCCCGAAAACCTCCGGCGCAAAATGGCCCAAGGAGGCCGACCCCTTTATGAGGATCGGGATGTGCGGATCTCCATCTTGGCAGCGGCCAAAGAGCCGACATGCCGGATACGTTTGTGCAGACTGATCGTGTTGCCACCCAATCGTCGCTTGCAACGGGGCGGGCCATACGTTTCGTGAGGTCGGACCATATTTCACGACGCTTGCTGATCCAGACGTTCAGCAGGACAGGGATCGTTGACCCATCTTTGTCAGATTTCGAACGATTTCTTCGCGCATGATCTTTACGATCTCCTTCTCGGATCGCAGGATAACAGCAGTTGGGGCGCCAACCCCGACGGCGAAAAGCCGCGAACTCCAGTGGTTAGGAAACGGCATGGAAATTAAGCCGCTCCCTTGAACCACCTGATCGGTTGAGAGGTAGTAGCCCTTCGCACGGGTTTCTGCCAGCGAGGCAACGAAGGCCTTCACGTCCACTGCCGGTTGATCGGGCGCGCGATAAGCATTGATCTTGCGGAGCAGACTACTCACTTCGTCGTCGCTGAAGCGGCTCAGCAGAACACGCCCAACACCCGAGTTCCCCAGCGGACGACGCGTCCCGAGTGATATGT
Organism: Roseovarius sp.; assembly: GCA_002720475.1. Lineage (GTDB taxonomy): Bacteria > Pseudomonadota > Alphaproteobacteria > Rhodobacterales > Rhodobacteraceae > Roseovarius. The sequence continues at coordinate 40,907 of PBIL01000020.1, read as the reverse complement.
GGTGGATCGACGATTTTTTCGGACGGATAACTTGCACATACTCGGCTTCGTCCCCGTTCTTTATAGCCAGCACCACCACGTGTTGCGTTCGCTCTGAAATCGTCTTGAGCAGCCGGTGGATCGTGCCTTCGCCAAACAGATCGGGATTCATCCACGAACCCAAAAGCGGAACGCGCTCGGTGGGAAAATAACTTTTCTTTCGGGCATCGTGCGTCAAAAATCCAAGCTTGACCAAGCTTTTCAGCAGCGCCGAGGTACTCGACTGCGGGTACCCCAGTTCCTTGGACACTTCCACGACCGACAGCGGTCGCCGAACTTCATCGAAGTACACCAAAGTCTGGCAGGTGCGCGCGACCGATTTCACGATGTGATCGCCGCCTGTCTTCACTGAAGTCTGATGCGCGTCTTCCATGATCCCCTCCCCCGCGTGCAATTATATGAACAGCGTTCGGCATAGGAGAATGGCCGCGCATATGATTTCTGTCAACTGTTAGAAAATTGCTGGGGACTCGCCGCTGGCGACCTGGGGATCAGGAAAGATGTCGGGTCTGGCTGTCAGTGGCCTCCTCGCTTGGCGGGTATGATTACGCAGTCAGCGGCGACAGCGCCCTGCCCGCTCGCCCTGACGATCAACGGATTGACATCAATGGTCTCAAGCGCCGCCCCGTGATAAGCGGCAAAGGCAGACAGTCGCGCAAGGGCGTCGGCAAGGGCGCCGATGTCGCGATCGGGCGCGCCCCGGAATGCGTCCAGAAGTTTGCGACTGCGGATTTCGTCAATCATACGGTGTGCTTCGGCAGGTCCAAAAGGCGCGACGCGGAAAGACACGTCTTCGAGGGCCTCGACAAATACCCCGCCCAGTCCGAACATGACCACCGGGCCGAAAGCCGGGTCCTGGGTCACGCCAAGTATGGTTTCCAGCCCGGGCGCGGCCTGTTCGGCTACGATCAGCCCGTCGATCCGCGCGTCGGGCATTTTCTCGGACACCAGCTTCAGGATTTGTGCCCCGGCGGAGCGGACATCTTCGGTCGAACGCAGGCCAAGCGCGACGCCCCCGATGTCGGATTTGTGCAGGATGTCGGGCGAGGCAATCTTCAGCACAACCGGGAATCCCATTTCTTGTGCTGCTTGGGCTGCTGCTTCGGGGGTGTTGGCCAGGGTTTCGCGTACGACCCCGATGCCGGCTTCGGCAAGCAGGGCTTTGGCCTCGATCTCATTCACCATTGCGTCCGGCAATGGTGACAGGCTGGACAATTCGGGTATCGGGTCATGTTCGCAAGCCCGTGCGAAGGACCGGGCGAAATAGCGCAATGCGGCTATCGCGCGGACGGCGCGGGTCGGTTCCTCGAATACAATGAACCCCGAGCGTTCGTACGCCGCGCGGCCCTCTGGCTCCGTCAGCGAGCAAAACAGCATCGGTCGACCGGGAAATTTCTTGCGTATGCGTTCCAGACCGGTTCGAATGGCTTCGTTCAGGTCGGCGACAAGACCCACCGTTGACATGAAGATGATTGCCCCATCGATCTCGCCGTCGCCAAACAACACATCCATGTTGGTTTCCAGAAGGTCGATCTGGTTGACCAGTTGTGCCGTTACATCGACCGGGTTCCGGACACCCGCGAAGGGCAGCACCTCCTTCAACTTCTTCTGCGCATCATCGGGAAGGGCGGGCACGTCCAGGTCCAGCTTTTCGGCTTCGTCGGCCATCAACACCCCTACACCGCCGGACACCGTCACGAGACCCAGGCGATCGCCCAGCATCGTCGAACCGGATTCCGCGCAAGCGTAGGTCACATCGAACATTTCGTCGACCGAGTGCGCCCGGTAAACGCCGTATTGCCGAAAAGCCGCGTCATAGACCGCGTCAGCTCCCGCCAGCGAAGCTGTGTGCGACTGCGCGGCCTCTGCACCGACCGCGCTGCGCCCAACTTTCATCATGACCACCGGCTTTTCCCGGGCTCGCGCCAGTTCCAGTGCCTCGACCAGCCTGTCGCGATCGGTTGCGCCTTCGAGATATCCCATGATCACGCGGGTATCATCATCTTGCGCGCAATAGGCCACGGCATCGGCAAAATCGACATCGCAGGAATTGCCCGTCGTCGCCCAGATGTTGACCCCCAGTCCGCGCATTCGTACGAGCGTCATGCAATACGACCCGAAAGCGCCGCTCTGGCTGATGATCGATACGCCGCCCGGTTTTGGCAGGTGCTTTTCGACCCCCGGCGTGAATGTTGCATAGAGGTTGTGGCGAACATTGGCGATGCCAAGGCAGTTCGGCCCCACAAGTCGCATGCCGCCCTCGCGCGCGATATCGACCATGCGCGCCTGCAGCGCGGCCCCATCGGCATCGACCTCCGAGAACCCCGAGCTAAAGATCACCGCCCCCCGCACACCGCGGGCTGCGCACTGTTCAACCGCCTGAACAGCCAGCGGCGCGGGCAGCGCTATCACGGCCAGGTCCGGTGTCGTCGGGCTCTCCGAGATCGACGGATACGCCGTCAGGCCCTGCACCTGGGACGATTTCGGGTTGATAGGCAGGATCGGGCCGTCGAAGCCGTGCCGTTTGAGAAAATCCACCGGCCTCCCGCCGATGCGCTTGGGGTCGCCTGAGGCGCCAATCACAGCCACCGATCGAGGGGCGAAAATGGCATCCATTCCGTGAATTCGCATGGGTCTTCCTTTGATTTTTAGTAACTAGTAGGATTTTGGCAGGCCGAGCGCATGTTCCGCGATGAACGAAAGCACCAGTTGCGGGGTGACCGGCGCGATGCGGAACAGTATGGCTTCCCGAACCAGGCGCTCGACATGGTATTCCTTGGCATATCCAAACCCGCCAAAAGTCAGCTGCGCGGTCTGCGTCGCCTTCACCGCCGCCTCGGCGGCAAGGTACTTGCCTGCGTTGGCTTCGGTTCCGCAGGGCTTGCCAGCATCGTAGAGCGCGCCTGCGTTCATCGCCATCAAATTGGCCGCTTCCAGTTCCGCCCAGCTGGCGGCCAGGGGGTGCTGCACACCCTGGTTCTGACCGATCGGCCTGCCAAAAACGACGCGCTCATTGGCGTATTCCGCGGCGCGCCGAAGCGCGTTGCGTCCGATTCCGACCGCTTCGGCGGCGATCAGGATCCGTTCGGGGTTCAGCCCGTGCAGGATCTGGCGAAAGCCCTGGCCTTCTTCGCCGATCAGATCCTCGGCCGGGATCGGAAGCCCGTCGATGAACAGTTCGTTCGAATCGACACATTTCCGGCCCATCTTTTCGATCTCGCGCACGGTGACGAACGTTCGGTCCAAATCGGTGTAGAAAAGGCTTAAGCCTTCCGTCGGTTTCTTGACTTCCTCAAGTGGGGTCGTGCGCGCCAAAAGCAGGATCTTGTCGGCGACCTGTGCGGTCGAAATCCAGACCTTCTGGCCATGCACCACATAGCGGTCACCCTGACGCACAGCGCGTGTTTTTAGCTTGGTGGTGTCCAGGCCGGTTGTCGGTTCGGTCACCCCGAAACACGCACGCTCATCGCCTGCCACCAAAGGCGGAAGATAGTTCTTTTTCTGGTCTTCAGTGCCAAATTGCACGACCGGGTTCAGGCCGAAGATGTTCATGTGGATCGCCGAGGCGGCGCTGTTGCCGCCGCCGGATTCCGCAATGGCCTGCATCATGATCGCGGCATCGACGATGCCAAGACCGGCGCCCCCGTATTCTTCGGGGATCGCAATCCCCAGCCAGCCATCACGGGCCAGTTTTTGATGCAGCTCTCGCGGGAAACCGCCCTCGCGATCGCGGGTCAGCCAGAATTCGTCATCGAATTCTTCGCAGATCCGCAGGACCGCATCGCGGATTCCCTGCTGCTCGGATGTCATCTGATATGTCATGATTTCCTCCTAGAATCTTGCAGACCTGGATCAGCGGCTCGGCTCGGCCACGGTGCCTTTTTCCATCAGTTCTTCGATGTCTCCGGCATCGTAGGCGAGCTCTTGCAAAATCTCGCGGGTGTCGGCGCCCAGTTCGCTGCGCCCAAGCCAGCGCAGCCGCCCCGGCGTCTTGTCCAGCTTTGGCACCGGCCCGACAACCTTTGTGTCGTCGCCTTCCACACCGACAATGTCCCCGCGCGCGGCTATCTGAGGATCGGCCAGAATGTCATCGACGTCATAGATCATCGCTGCCACGGCATCGTGGGCGCGAAAGATGTCGATCGCCTCCTGTGCGTCATGCTGTGCAACGAATGCCCCGAGCCGGTCGATGACTTCGTCCATATGCTCTGCAAAACCGTCGAGGCTCTGGAACTGCGGCTGTTCGGCCCATTTCTTTCCACCCGCCGCCTCCAGAAGGCGCCGCCCGGTTGCCGCACTGCCCGCGCTGACAGTGATCCATTTCCCGTCCCGGGCGCGGAATACCCCTGCAGGGGCGTAGGAATTGGGGGCCTGAAGTCCGTTTCGGTCAACCGGCAGACCCGCGCCTGTGCGCGTCGGGACGTGGTAGTCGATCAAACGCAAAAGCGGTTCGAATATGGCCAGGTCGACCACCTGTCCCCGGGCGCTGCCGTTTCGCACCGCATACAGCGCCATCATAGCGCCGTAGGCCGCCATGAGGCCGGTGGTCGAATCCGCCGCAGGAAAACCGGGATGCATCGGCGCATTGTCAGCAAACCCTGTCATGTGGGCCAACCCGCTCATGGCTTCACCGGCCCGACCGAAACCGGGCCACGAGGCGCGCGGCCCCGTCTGGCCGTAACCCGAGATCCGTACGATCACCAGATCGGGGTTCCAGTCGTGCAAGACCTCTGGTGCCAACCCTGCCTTTTCCAGCACGCCGGGGCGGAAGTTCTCGATGAGCACATGCGCGTTTTCAACCAAGCGGCGCAGAATGGCGCGACCGTCTTCGCTCTTCCAGTCCAGTGCCAGAAGACGCTTGTTTCGTGCCAGGGTCTTCCACCAGGCACCCACGCCATCGCTGGCGCGTGCACTCAGCACCCGTAGCATGTCACCCTGCCCCGGACGCTCGATCTTGACCACGTCAGCTCCGAAATCGGACAGCAATGCGCCGCACATCGGCGCGGCGATCACATGACCCAGTTCAATCACCCTGACATCGCTCAGTGGTCCGTTATCCATTTTCACGCATCTGCCTCGTTTGCGAAATTTTCCGACGTCAAGCCCTAGTTTGCGGCTTTGACAGCATCAGTCTGCTCGGACCCGAAATCTATTGCGAGCATAATCAAACAGCCGTTAGATCGCCAAAACGAGCCAAGATTTTTTTACTTGACGGAGGAGAACGTGGCAGATCCGAACACGAATCACACGGCGGCACGCCGACCCTCGGTTGCCGAGGCACTGGACAGGTTGTTCGATCCTCGCACCATCGCGGTGGTCGGAGCGTCCCGCGCCAAGGGCAAGTTGGGGCAGGCCGTAACGGCCCTGCTGAAGAGCAACGGTTACAGCGGGACAATTATCCCCGTGAACCCTTCTGGCGGCGAGATCGAGGGCCTTCCGGCCGTGCGCAGTCTGGAAGAGATTAACGGCCCGATCGACGTGGTTGTGCTGGCAACCCCTGTCAGTGTCGCACTCGACGCCCTGGAAACCTGCACCCGGCTCGACGTGAAAGTTGTGGTCGGGGTGACCTCGGGTTTTTCGGAAGCCGGGGGCGATGGGAATGAAAACGAAATCCGGCTTCGCAGGGTCATGCAGGACGCGCCTTTTCGCTTGGTCGGGCCGAACTGCGAAGGCGTGGTGCGCCCCGCGTCGAACCTGCAACTAACCTTCAGCCCGATGTTCAACGACCTTCGCTCCGGTCCCGTGGCCATGATTTCCCAGTCCGGCGCGCTTGGAGGCCTTATGGCGTTGCGCTTGGGCGAACGCGGCGTGGGCATCAACGCCATCGTCTCTAGCGGCAACGAGACCGACCTGACCGCAGCGGATCTGCTCGACTATCTGGGCAACAACCCCCAGACGCGCGTGGTTCTTTGCTACGTCGAGGAACTGCGCAACGGGCGCCGCTTTGCCGAGGCGGCACAGCGTCTGACGCAGGCGGGAAAGCATGTCGTCGCCGTCAAGGGCGGCCGCAGCCGCGCCGGATCACGCGCGGTCCAGTCGCATACCGGTGCTATGGCCGGGGACGACCGGGTGATCAGCGCGGTCTTTCGCGAAACCGGAATCATCCGCGCCCGGGAATCCGTCGCCGCCATCGATGCCGTTACAGCTCTCGCCGCGGGTCGGCGACCTGCTGGAAACAGGGTCGGGATCATTTCTGTTACCGGTGGGCTTGGCGTCGAGATGACCGACCTTGCCGAAAGCGCGGGCTTCGAAGTTCCGGTGCTGGATGAAACGACCCAGACGGCGCTGTCGCGCTATGTGCCCTTTTATGGTTCGGTGACAAACCCGGTCGATCTGACCGGCGTGGTTCTGGCGAATCCCACTTTTGTCGGCCGCTGTTTGGAGGCCGTTGCCGCGGATCCGGGTGTGGATATTGCCATCGCAATTATCACATTCGTGCCGGATCAGCAGTTCATCGAGGCGCTCGCCGAGGCCTATGACGGCACAGACAAGCCGGTCCTGATCGTCTGGACCGGTTCGGCGCGCAGCAATGCCTCGGGTGAGGCCCTGCGCGAACGAGCTGTCCCTGTCTATGATTCGCCCGCGCGGGCAGCATCGGGCCTTGCCGCGCTGGCGGCCACGACAGGAGAAGTGATATGACCGAAAGGGAAACACTGGAAAAATGGCAGCGTGCCGGGCGCAAGGTGGTCCACGAGGCCGACGCGAAGGATCTGCTGCAACGGATCGGTGTGCCGGTGCCCCAACGTGACCCCGTCGAAGGACGCTGTGTCGCCAAGCTGTGTCACGATGACTATCCGCATAAATCCGATCATGGGTTCGTCCGATTGGATCTTTCCCCGGGAGAGGCGAAAAAGGCCGCTGCCGAAATGGCGGAACGACTTGCGGGCGGTACGGCGCTGATCGAGGAAATGGAAGAAGGGTCCGTGGCTGAATGGATCATCGGCTGTAAACGCGACAACACGTTTGGTCCGATAGTTCTGGCCGGCCCCGGCGGCATTCTTGTGGAACTGATTGATGCGGTCGAAATCCGGCTTGCGCCCGCAGCGCCTCAAACCGCCGAGGCCATGGTGCGCTCGGGTCCGGGGGCGCGGTTGCTGGCGGGATTGCGCGGCGCGGAACCGGCCGACAGAGATGCCTTGGCAGACCTGATTTCACGCATATCTGTTTTCTTTGCCGAGAACGCCGATCTGATCTCGGAAATTGAAATCAACCCTGTGATGGTTCGGGCGAACGGGAAGGGATTGGTCGCTGCCGATGCCTTGATCGTTTTGTCACCCAAGGCGGACGAACAGGAGAATTAAACGTGATACGTCACCCTTTCGGAGAGTTGTCAGTTGGCCAGACCGGCGTTTCGAGCGGGCGGACGATGACCGAAACCGATGTCGTCAATTTCTGCATGTTGACCGGGAACTGGCTGGAACTGCACTCCAACGTCGAGTACGCCAAAGCCTCTCTCTACGGCCAGCGCCTGGTTCAGGGCAGCCTCGTGTTCTCGATCGTCAATGCGATGATCCCCTTCGACAGCTCCGTGCTGGCCGCCTTTTATGGCTGCGACAAGCTGCGCTTTCTGAGGCCCACCTTCATCAACGACACCCTCTGGGCCCGCGTCGAAATCGTCGATCTGAAGGACCATGACGAAAAGCACGGCGTCGTGACTAGCAAGCTGGAAGGCATCAACCAGCGGGACGAAACGGTCCTGCGCTGCGAGTTCAGCCTCCTCATCCGCAAGTCGCGTCTGGATCGCCCCGGAGAGCCAGCCAAAATCCGTGCGGCGCACGACAAAACACAGGGAGAGAGCGCATGAACTTTCTGACACCGGAACAAGAGATGTGGCGCGCGACCGTCGAGCGTTTCGTCGACGAAGAGATCGGCCGCGACTATATCCGCAAATGCGACCGCGAGCGCGAATACCCCTACGAGGCCTATGAGAAAGTGGCCAAGCAGGGTTGGCTTGGCATTTTGTTTTCCGAAGAAAGCGGCGGTCTTGGCGGTGACATCATGGACTATGCCCTGATGTGCGAGGGGTTGGCCAAATACGGCTTCGATTTCGCGACCGGTCTGATGGTGGCCACCTTCACGGCGATGAATGTCGAGAAATTCGGCACGCCCGAACAGAAGGCGCGGTATATCCAGCCCTTCCTCGACGGCGATATTCGTTTCTCGATCTCGATCTCCGAACCCGGCGCCGGTTCTGACGCGGCATCGACCAAGACCCGCGCGTGGCGCGAGGGCAACGGCTGGGTGGTCAAGGGGCAGAAGCTCTGGTGTTCGGGCGCCGCAGCCGACAACGCGATCCTCGCCATGCTGACCCGGACCGACCCGGACGCGCCCAAGCACAAGGGCCTGTCGGTCTTTCTGATCCCCAACGATACCGACGGGCTGGACATTCGCAAGCTGCCGACCATGGCGCGGCGCGCGACCGGCACCACCGAGATTTTCGTGGACGATGTGAAGCTGCCCGCCGATGCGCTGCTGGGCAAGGAAAACGAGGGCTGGTCGATCATCACCGACCATCTGGAGCTGGAGCGTGTAGCCGTGGCCGCCGCCTATGTCGGCAATGCCCAGACGGCGGTGGACGATGCCCTGCGCTATGCGCATGACCGTATCCAGTTCGACCGTCCGATCTTCGATTTCCAGGTGATCCGCCACATGCTCGCCGACATGCAGACCCAGGTTGATGCCGCGCGGCTGCTGGTCTATCGCGCCGCCAATATGGCCGCGGCCAAGACGCCCTGCATGCGCGAAGTGTCGATGGCCAAGCTTTTCGCCTCCGAGACCTTGCAAACTGTCACACGCAACGGCATGCAGATCCTTGGCGGCCATTCGATGCTGCCCGAGGCCGATATGGAACGATATTTCCGTGAAGGGATGCAAAGCACCATCGGGGGCGGGACGTCGCAGATTCAGCGCACCCTGATTGCCAAGACCATGCGCCCGAACTGACCGTTCGGACCGCATCGGGACGGCCCGACAAGAAGGAGAAAGAGCGTATGAAGAACCGGCGAGATCCGGTGATCGTCGGCATCGCCGACGCGCCCCTCGAGGACGGCAAGTTCGTCACCAAGGCCTCGGTCCTGGGTCATGCCGCATTGGTGGCTAAGGCCGCCGTCGAGGAAGCCGGGCTGACGCTTGATGATGTCGATGGGCTCCTGACCGCAGGCATGTGGGGGGTGCCCGGACCGGGCCAGCTTGCCACCGTGACCCTGGGCGAATATCTTGGCATCATGCCGACCTTTGTCGATGGCACCAATATCGGCGGATCGGCCTTCGAGGCGCATGTTGCCCATGCCGCCATGGCCCTGCGCGAAGGGTATTGCGAGGTTGCGCTGATCGTCTACAGCTCGGACCAAAAATCCCTGCGCAGCCGCAATCTGGGTGGCCGGCCCTCAGTCCTGTCCATGCAACATGAAACCCCTTACGGAATGCCAACGCCTGTGGGCGGCTATGCGATGGCCGCACAGCGCCACATGCATGAATACGGCACCACGTCCGAGAACCTGGCCGAAATTGCCGTCGCTACCCGAAAATGGGCACAGTTGAACCCCGACGCGACGCGACGCGATCCGCTTTCCGTCGACGAGGTGTTGTCCAGCACGATGATCTCGGAGCCGCTGCATCTGCTCGATTGTTGCCTCGTCACCGACGGGGCCGGTGCCATCGTAATGACCACCGCCGAACGGGCCAAAGACCTCAAATCCAAGCCCGTCGCGGTCAAAGGCTATGGCGAGGCGCATACCCATTGGGCTATCGGCGAGATGCCGGACCTCGCCCGCCTGCTTCCCGCGCAAAAGGCCGGGGAACGCGCGATGAAAATGGCCGGGGTGAGCCATTCGGATATCGACGTGGTCGAGATCTATGACAGCTTTACCATCACTGTCCTGCTCACGCTCGAGGCGCTGGGGTTCTGCAAGTTCGGCGAGGGCGGCGATTTCGTGTCGGGCCAGCGCACGGCACCGGGCGGGGCGTTTCCGATGAACACCAGTGGCGGTGGCCTCTCGGCGCTGCATCCGGGCATGTTCGGGATGTTTCTGCTGATCGAGGCCGTCCGGCAGCTTCGCGGCGACTGCGGCGAGCGCCAAGTCAAGGGTGCCGAGACCGCGCTGGTGCATGGCACCGGGGGCACACTGTCCTCTGGTGCGACCGTGATTTTGCAGAAGGACTGAGCTGATGAGCACTGAAAAACCTCTTCCGGTGATCGACCATGACAGCGCCCGCTATTGGGAGGCCGCGCGCGAAGGCCGCCTCGACATCCCGCTTTGCGGCGATTGCGGCAAGCATCATTTTTATCCCCGGTCTGTTTGCCCGTATTGCCATTCCGACAATCTCGGCTTCGATACCGTGAGCGGGCGTGGCGAGGTGCATACCTTCACCATCGCGCGCCGTCCGGCAGGCCCGGCTTTCGCGGATGACGTGCCTTACGTTGTGGCGTTGGTCGAGCTGGAGGAAGGTCCTCGGATGATGAGCCGAATTCAAACCGACGATCCTGAAAAAGTGCATATCGGAGCCAAGGTGGAGGTGACGTTTGTCAAGGCATCCGACGAGGTTACCTTTCCCTATTTCAGAATGACCTGAGACCAGAGGCGTCGGCCCTTCTTCTCTTTGGGGGGTCTTCATGGCGGCGCTCACGCCGTGAAAAGACGGCAGCGCCTTCGGGGGGCAGGTAGGCGCTGCCGCCGGGCGGTAAATTTCGGCGAGGGCGCACGTTATGCGCAGGTCTCTCGTGTTGGCAAACCGGGCGTCATCCGGCGCGGCCGGCTTGCGACGCTCCTTGCAGAAACCGCCACGCCAGCAGCCCCGCCAGCGCCAGTCCGCCAAGAATGTCAGCCACCGGCGCGGCATAGAACAGCAAGGCAGCAGCCGACAGGAACAGCAACCGGCCGATGGCCGGCACCTTTCCACGAAACCAGCCGCTCGTGCCGACGCTGACGGCGAAAACCGCGGCGCAAGCCACGCCCATGTCCAGAAGGATTTGCCCCGCGTCGCCCTGGGCCATGATGCCCGGTCGGAAGACAAAGAGAAATGGCACCACATAGATCGCTCCGGCCAGCATCAGGGCGCGTCCCGCCACCCGCCAGAAATTGGCCCCCGCCAGGGCGGCGGCCGCATAGACACTGGCGCAGACCGGCGGCGTGATGGCCGACAGGATCGCATAGTAGAAGACGAAGAGATGGGCCGTAAGTTCTGGCAGGCCAAGCCGCACGAGGCTCGGTGCGGCAATCGCCGCAGTCAGAACGTAGGAGGCTGTCGTCGGAACATCCATGCCCAACAGGATCGCCAGCACCGCCGCCAGCAACAACGCCACGATCAGCCCTTGACCGGACACAGAAAACAACAGGTTCGAGACTTTGACCCCGGCACCCGTCGCCGTCAGAACCTTGACGACGATGGCGGCGCAGGCCAGCAGCGCCGCGATCATCACCAGTGCCCGCCCTGCTTCGACCATCCCTTCATAGATGTCGCGGGCCAGCTTGGCCCAACAAGCCAGCACGCCTTGCTCTCTGCCGACGCGCGCGAACGGGCGCACCACCACGCAGGCCAGGACCAGCATGACAATCGCACCCGCACCCGCATAGCTCGGCGTGTAGCCATTGAATAGGAAGTAGACCATCGCCGCGATGGGAAGAAACAGCGGGATCGACTTGTCGGGCGCGAGGAATTCCGTCGGCTCGGGCATTTCGCTCTTCGGTGTCGGCTGCAGCCCCGTCCGGCGCGCATAGAGATCCACCCCGAGCCATACAGCGAGGTAGTAGAGAAATGCCGGACCGATCGCCGCGATGACAATATCGGTATAGGGGATGTTCAGGAACTCGGCCATGATGAAGGCCGCAGCCCCCATCACCGGCGGTGTAAGTTGCCCGGCGGACGACGCAACTGCCTCGACCGCGCCGGCAAAGGCCGGCGGGTAGCGCAGCCGTTTCATCGTGGGAATGGTGATAGAGCCGGTCGCCATGACATTGGCCACCGCCGAGCCGGTAACCGTCCCGAACATCGCCGAAGACAGGGCACAGACCTTTGCCGGGCCGCCATAAGAGCGACCTGCGATCCATGTGGCCATTTTCATGAAGGCATCCGTCGCCCCCGTGGACAGCAGCAGCGCCCCCAGAAGCACATAGATCACGATGACCCGTGCCCCGATATCCGCAAGATAGCCGAAAATCCCGGTGGTCGAACTGTAGAATGTCTCGACCGCCGTGCGTGCGGACACGCGCGGCGGGCGCCAGGCGCCGTCGATCAGGTCGTAGCCGAAATAGAAGTAGATCACGGTGCAAAGCGCCAGCAGCGGCAGGAACCAGCCGATCACCCGGCGCGCCGCCTCCAGCGTCAACACGATGGCCAGCAGGGCGGCCGCCTTGTCGAGCGATCCGTAGCGCACCATGATATCGGTAAAGCGATCCCGGTTCAGGATCACATAGAGGCAAACCCCGAAAGCCAGCAACCCGAGCGCGATGTCCACGGCCCGTTCAAGCCCGCTTCGCGCACCGGTCCGTGAGGCCCGCGCCGCATAAAGAAAGAACGCGCCGCCAATTCCAAAACCGATAAAGATCGGTCGCTGAACCAGCGGTTCGAACTGTCCGAACAGGGCATTGAAGAAATGCAGCGCGACAAATGCCGCAAACAACACACCAAGCGCCTGCCCTCCGCGCCGTTCCCAATAGGGCATCGCGGTCGATGTCTGTGTCATGTTCGCTCCCATAACGGCGGGGTGCCCGCAGCACCCCGCCCCGGTCAAGCCCGCGCGGCCGTCCGTCCTGATTGGCCGCGAAGCAGGTCAGCTTCCGGTCGCCTCTCTCCAGTAACGCGCCGCACCCGGATGATAGGTGACGCCCGCCTCCATCGTCGCGACGGCATCGGCGGCGATGTCGTAACCGGCCAGTTGCGGCCAGGCTTCGGCCAGCAGATTCATGTTCTGGTGGATGCTGCGGGCGATGTCATAGGCGGTCTGGTCATCCATGACGCCGGTGCGGGTCAGGAAGAAAACGTTGAGCTTGGGCACCCGCATCGCTTCGGAGCCGGGAATAAGCCCTGCGGGAAGGGTCGTGAAAGCGACGCCCTCCATAGCCTCTTTCGCCGCTTTCTCCTGCTTTTCGGTGAAGCCGATCAAGCGCATCTTGGTGCTGGTCATCAACTCTTGCAGGCTTGCATCGACAGAGTCCGCAGCCCCGTATTTGCTGTAGCCGATGATCTGGCGGTTCTTGATGCCTTCCACCGCGTCACCGACGGCACCATGCACCAGGTCGGCGTTGATGTCGAACATCGACAGAACGTTGGTCGTCAGCGTTTCGGCGGCCGATCCCCGGATGCCGGGATTGAACTTCTTCCCGTCCAGCTCTTCGAGCGAGGTCACGCCCGACTCCTCGGTTACGGCGATCAGCAGGATCGAGGCGCTATAGGGATAAAGCGCAACCGTATCGGGGATGGGGTTGCCTTCGAACTTGCCGGTTCCGTTCCTGGCCGAAATCAGGATGTCGGTGGTGGCAAGACCAAGGTCTATTTCGTCGCGCGCCAGACGCAGGACATTGTCCACGCTGGCACCCGTCTCGATCACGCTGACATTGGTGTCTTCCATGCCCTTCTCGATCGCCTTGCTCATCGCGACCGAGATGGTGAAGTGGCTCGATGTCGGGCTGGTCGTGCCCATCGTGAGATCCTTGGCGGACGCCGCGCCGCCAAGGGCCATGGCACCCACGGCCGCCACGGCACTGAGCGCGGCCCGGTATCCGGTCAACTTGCGTTTGAACATTTTATCCTCCCATTTTTGTTCAAAGGTTCTGGGGCCCGGCCGCTTAAGCGCGCAGGGTCCCCGACGTGTCGATCCGCTGTCGCAGAACGCGCAGCTCCTCCTCCGTTGGCGGCCAAGTCTGCGGCACGTCGCCACTGATCGCCAGATCGAACCCGGTGTGCCGCTGGACGTCTTCAGGCGTATTGCCCTCATGGACCGATTTCAGCCGCATCCGCAGCGTCGTCGGGTCGAAATCCAGAACCGCGCGCGGCGTCACCACAAGCCGCGGGCCTTCGTTGGTCAGGCCGGCGGCCCGCTTTGCCTCGGGCCCCGACAGGTGCCCCGGTATGGTGACAAAGTCGACTTTCTCCACGAAATTGCGCGCCGTATGCGCCGTGGGGCAGATGTAGAACCGCGTCGAGGTGTGGCAGTAGGACAGGTTTGCCGCCCCCGGCCCGCGCATCTTTGGCGCGTGCAGTGTGCCGCCGACGTGGTGCAGGTTGATGTTGCCATAAACATCGTGTTGCAAGCCGCTGTGAAAGAAAAAATCCAGCCCGTGATGGCTGTGGCCGAACAACTCGATGAAGGTCTCGGCGGCCTCGCAGCGGCCAAGGGCACGATCGTCCAGCATTGACGGATACAGACGCCCCGGCTCGGGGTTGAAGAACATCTCGCCGCCGACCGTCAGGTTCGGTGCATGCAATTCGCGGGCCAGCGCGATTGCCGCCATCGGCACTAACGCAGCAGCGCCCGCCGCGCCCAGTTCGCCGTCGGCCAGGTCGCGGGCCAGCACGACGACCATCTGCTCAAGTGGGGAAACCGCCGCACTCATCTGTTCCGTGCCTCCGCTTCGAGCCAGGCGAAATGCCTGGCTCCCCCGACCGCTTCGATGTAGTCCCCCTGGCTTTTCGGTCCGGTCACATGGCGCGTGATATAAGCATCCAGCCCTTTGCGGTCGCCGGTCCGGGCGGCGTCGCCCAGGTCGGCGTAGGCATCGATATGTTTCTCGTCCATCGCATAGTTGGGAAAGCTTGCCGTAGGATGCGCTCCGTAGGGCACTTCGACCACGGCATCGACATAATGAGACGGCACGGTGACCCGCGAAGGATCGTCCAGAACGACCTCGTCCGGCACGATCCTGTCCACGCTGGCAATGACCATGTCAGACGCGCGCGCCATCAGCTGATCGGCATAGACCATCGTACTGAGATGGCGCAGGTTCCCCCAACGGTCGGCTTCCTGCGCGTGCAAAAACGTAACACTGGGCCGGATCGGTCCGACGGCGTGAATGCGGCGACCGGAAAATGGGCAGTCGATTTCGCGCAAGAGCGGGTTGTATTTCAGAACGTCTGATCCGCGCAGCGCGTCGACTGGCTGGAACGGCACACCATGTGCCGCCGCCATCAGCCCGCCCACCACGGTCAGCGCATCCAGCGCGTGGGCGGTCACCTGCCCTGCCTCGACTGCGCGGCGGAAATTGGGGCAAAGACGGTTCTCTAGCGTAACGCCGGGAATGAAGACCTGCTCGACGGCCCCTGACGCGATCATCAGGTCGATGTCATACCCCGCGCCCGGCGAGGAATACACATGCAGGCCATCCGCGCCCGTGGCCAGCAACGCGCGCACCAGCGCGACCGGGCGGCTTTGCTTGAAAAGACCGCCGAGGCAAAGCTCGGGGCGTTCTTCCAAAGCGCCTCGTGCCAGAAGTGCTGCGTCTTGCAGGCTTGTGACCTTGCTGCGACGTGTGGGTTTTGTTTGGCCTTCCATCGTTTGGCTTGCCACTCCGATACTTTTTTCTGCAGATCACTGAAAATTTGCACAGGCCCATCCTAGTTAACGGTACTCAATCCTGCACCTTCCGGCTGGCGCAAAGCCTGATCGAACACATATGTGGGAATGCTTGCGCCCGGGTCCTGAAAGGGAATTGAGACCGGTCAGAACAACCCTGTCGCGACACCGCCGCCAACGATGAGAGTGATGAGGAGGATGCTCGCAATGCCGAAAATCCCGTTCCAACGCAAGCCGATGGTCAGCGGCCGCTCTCCCACGATGGAGGAGGCATAAACGACAGCCGTGATGGCCGGCCCCATGCAGATGATGCTGCTCCAGCCGCCAGCCAGCGCAAGGCCCAGAGCAAGCGGAGACAAACCATCCACGCCGACGCGTTTGACCACTTCTGCCAGCAGGACCACCGAGATCATCGGGTGCACGCCCAGCAGCCCCGTCAGGAACACCGTCATGATCAACAGCACAACCGTCGTGACCGGCCGCGCGGCAATCCAGCCGAGGTGGGCGGCAATCCATTCAACCGGGGCGATTTCCAGTGCAACAAGACCGATGAACCCCGCCGACGCGATGACGCTCATCTCGTTCGCGAAACCCGGTGCCTGGGTCACGAACTGGCGCGACATATCGGTAACGCTGCCACTGCCGCGGCGCAGAGCCGACCAGAGCAGCGCATAAATCGGAACGATGGTGATCAGCACGGTCTGAAAACTGTACTGGGTCACCCTGTCCAGCGTCACCACGGCGGTTCCCAGAAAAAGGACATGTCCGGACACGATCAAGACGGCCCAACGGCTCCAGCCCGGCAAGTCTCCGGTCAGGGCCGGTGCCCGGCCGCGCGACGAGGGCGGGCGCCACCATTCCACCGTGTCGAACAGCCATCCCAGAAGGAACAGCACCCCGGCCAGCGCAATCCCGTAGGGGGCCAGAGTCGCCCATTCGAGCCCCGGAATCGTGAGGATCATCAGATTGAGAGCGATCCCGAACGGCGTCCAGAAAGCGATCGAGGAAAACCCCCGCATACAGGCGCTGACCATCCTTCGCTTGCGGGCCTTGAACACGAATTCGTCCATTTCATGCCGATGCGCCGCCAGCCCTTTCATGATGATCTCGAGCATCACACCAAGCCCGCCGAGGTTCAAAAGCACACCGAACAGATGCCCACCCGCACCCAGAGAGGCATAGCGGCGGGTCGGCGGCTGCAGCGTCAGGAATTCACCGGCAACCTCCACAACCGGGTCCTGGGTGGCCGCGATGCGCAGGAATGCGACAGCCGTCAGCAGCGCGGACAGAAACACGACACGCCCCGCCGCTTCGACGAAGACGCCGGTTTCAATACCATCGGCCAGCGCCACAAGGGCAATCGCGAGGGAGAAGAAAAGCAGCACCCATCCGACGCGGGCGATGTAGCAGGACGCAATAGCAAGATAGATGCCGAAGAACGGCACGGCCGCGATGGACGCGACGCTGGAGAAGAAGACACCCTGCACGATGGCAGCGCCGAGACAACACAGCAGACAGACGGCAGTAATCCGGTTGCGCGTGCCGGAACGTTTCAGGGACTTAATGGACGACATCTGCCTCCAGTCTTCCGAAGGCGTCCGTTATGTCATGTCTGCGAGGCAACGGCGGATGCGGTCGCTCAGGGCACGACGGCGAAAATGCGATGTCGACTATTTCACCTTCACAAGCAGGGACACGCAAAGCGCTCATCGTGTCAGCGCGGGGATGGCAAGGCCGAATTCCCGGCGGAGCCCACCGCCGCGCTTCCGGGTCTCCGAGGATATATCGTCTTGCCGACAATGACACAACGGTGCCTCGAACGGTCTCTCCGCACTCGCATGCTTGTCTTCTCGACCTTTCACGCCGACACCCTCAGCCACGTTTGCCCTTCTTTCCGAAGCTTTACCGGTCACCTCCAACCCCGATCCAGCACGGACACGGATGAAGGATGCACATCCAGAATGCCCAACGGCCGCAAGGATCACAACGCGAGCATCCTACTCCAACACATATGTGCGAAAGAGTGGCACCGAGAGTTGATAGCACCTTCCTTCGTGAGGCAATGTACAGTGTCAGTAAAGGAAAACGATGATCAGCGATTTCACTACCCGTTTGTCGCGGTTCGTCGGCGCGCCGCACCTGCTGGGCGATGCAGACGCCGAGCAGGCTGCGCTTTGCGTGGAGGATACCGTGGCCGTCATCTATGGCGGGTGGCACGAACCGATGGTTCGCCGACTGGCGGCGCTCGACAAGGGCGGGCCGACAGTACCGGCGGGAGCCGCCGAGGGCGGCGATCCCGAACAGGCCGCGTTCCTCAACGCGGTCGCCGGTCATGCGCTCGATTTCGACGATGTCCACACGATCAGCGTCACCCATCCCAGTGTCGCAATCGTGCCCGCGCTGCTGGCCATTGCGGATGTACGGCCGGACACGGCCAGCCGCATCGCCCCCGCGCTTGCGGTAGGAACAGCCGTCAATGTCGCGCTCGGTCAGATCCTGGGTTTTGGTCACTACGACACGGGCTGGCACGCAACATCGACGATCGGGGCCCTGGCGTCGGCGGCGGCGGTTGCGCATCAGCTTGGCCTCGACGACGACGCGATACGCAACGCCCTGTCCCTGGCCGCGTCGCTGGCCGGGGGGTTGCAGATCAATTTCGGCACCATGGCGAAACCGATCCAGGCCGGCAACGCCGCCCTTGTCGGACTGCGTGCCGCCCGGATGGCCGAGGCGGACATCACAGGCGCTCCTGATATTTTTGCGGCGCGCGGCTTCTTCGATCTTTATGCCGGCCCAGACGGGCTTGCGGCCGACCCCGCGGAGGTGGAGCCGCGGATCGACCTGGGCACTGTGTCCCGTAAGCTGTATCCCTGCTGCTACCTCACGCACAGGATGATCGCCGCAGGGCGGCATCTTTACGCCGAACGCGGCGGCGACGCGGTGCCCGAAGGGTCAGTGATCGAAATGACGGTGCCCAAAAGCGTCATGGTCCCGTTGCATGTCACCGATCCCAAAGATGGAACGCAAGCCAAGTTCTGCGCCGCTTATACCCTCGCCGTGGCCCTGCACCAAGGCCAGGTCGGACTCGCTGATTTCGAAGGCAATAATCCGCATCGTCCCGCAGTTCGCCGACTCATGGACATGGTGAGCATCCGAACCATACCGGACGCGGGGCAGGTTCGAGTCGGCGTGGACCATGGCGCGGTCCATGTTCGCCTGCGCAAGGGGAACGTAACCCTGGCCGAAACCTCGGTCGCGGCGCACCCCGGTTCGCCCTCGGATCCGGCGACACCTGCCGCGATCCGGGACAAGATTGCCGATTGTCTCGGGAAATACCGCAGGGACGGGGGTGTGCCGCCCGCTACCAAGGCGTTCCGTCAGGATCTGCGCACGCGGCTGCATCTGCCGCCGCTGCGAGAGTCGATGGCCCCCAGCGGGCAGTCAGCCTATGTGCGTCAGGACAAACCAGAGCACAGCACGTCAGCCGCCGATCCATCACCGCCTGAAAGGACCATCTGATGGAATCGATGATCCATGACATGGCCGAGCGACTGTTGCGCGATCATGTCACCCACCGCCTGCGCGCCGCCGCCGCCTCCGGGCAACGCCCGGAGGCTCTCTGGACGCGGATCGAGGAAGCCGGGTTGGCCATGGCGCTGGTGCCCGAGGCTGCAGGCGGTTTCGGCGTACCCCCCGCCGAGGCGCTCGGGCTCGTGCGCATCGCCGGTGCGCATGGCCTGCCCCTGCCACTGGCTGAAACCCTGATCGCGAACGCGATGCTGGCGCGCGCGGATCTGCCCCTGCCCGGCGGCCGGCTGACCATCGCCGAGGGAGAGGCGCTGCGGCTGGAGCGGCGCGGCGCGACGATCCATGCGAGGGGGCATCTGACGCTGGTGCCCTTTGCCCGCTGGGCAGACCGGATCGTGACCATCGCCGTGCTGGGCGGCGATGATCACGTCCTGTCTTTGCCGGTGAAGGAGCTGACCGTGGACCCGGCGCAGGATCTCGCCGGGATGCCACGCGACGATGCCGAGGTCGATCTTGCCCTGACAGAGGCCGATGTCGCCCCCTTGGCTCGGCCTATCGGCGGGATGCGCGGGCTCGGTGCGCTTGTGCGCAGTCTGGCCACCGCCGGCGCGATGGAGACCATCCTGGAGATGAGCGTTCAGTACGCCAACGACCGGGTGCAATTCGGGCGGCCAATTGGCAAGTTTCAGGCGATCCAGCACAATCTGGCGACCATGGCCGGAGAAACCGCCGCCTCGCGCACTGCCGCCGAGATGGCAGCAGGCAGCTATGACACACCAGCCTTTGCCCTGACCGTTGCCGCAGCCAAGATTCGCGCCGGAGAAGCCGCAGAGAAGGTCGGGGCATTGGCCCACCAGATTCATGGGGCTATCGGTTATACCCAGGAACATTCGCTTCACCATTTCACCAAGCGGATCTGGAGTTGGCGCGACGAGTTCGGCACCGAGCTTGACTGGACCAGGAAATTGGGGCGGTTCGCCCTGTCGAATCCCCACGACACCTTCTGGCATTTCATCACCGACAGCACTGCACAAGGGGCCCGAGCGTGACCCTCACCGCGTTTCCGCCACCACCGCCCGGCACCGACTATGACGACCTCAGGCAAGAGGTCCGCGCGTTCCTGGCCAAAGAGCTGGCCGATTTCCCGCCCGAAAAACGCGCAGAGTCGTGGAATGGGTTCAGCCGTGACTTTTCACGAAAGCTGGCACAGCGCGGCTGGGTCGGCATGACCTTTCCCAAGGAATACGGCGGCCACGCGCGCAGCGCGTTGGAGCGCTATGTCGTGTCCGAAGAGCTGCTGGCCGCCGGTGCGCCGGTGATTTCGCACTGGATCGCCGATCGACAGAGCGGCCCGCTGATACTTGCCAAGGGCACCGATGATCAGAAACGTCGGATCGTACCGCGCATCGCCGCGGGCGAGCTGTGTTTCTGCATCGGGATGAGCGAACCGGATTCCGGCTCGGACCTTGCGGCCACGCGTACCGTCGCCACCGAGGTCGAAGGGGGGTTCCGGATCAATGGCACCAAGGTCTGGACAACCTATGCGCATGTCGCCGATTACATGATCCTGTTCTGCCGCACCGGCAAGAGCGACGACCGCCACGGCGGGATGAGTCAGTTCCTGGTCGATCTCAAGGCCACCGACAACATTCAGATCAGCCCGATCATCGACCTGGGTGGCGAGCATCATTTCAACCAGGTCGTGTTCGACAATACCTTTCTGCCATCCGATGCGCTGCTGGGCGAGAAGGGCGAGGGCTGGTCACAGGTCATGAGCGAACTGGCCTTCGAGCGCAGCGGCCCGGAGCGGTTCCTGTCGTCCTTTGCCCTGATCGAGGAACTGATCCGATTGCTGCGCGAGGACGCAACCGAAGCGCAACAGGCCGAGATTGGCCGTCTGTCCGCGCATCTGATGGTGCTGCGACAGATGTCACGGTCGGTGGCCGGAATGCTGAACGAGGGAAAGAATCCATCACTGCAAGCCGCCATCGTCAAGGATCTGGGCGCGCTCTTTGAGCAGGACATTCCGCGCTTGGCCCGCAGTCTTGTCACTCGCCCGGCGGTGCCTGGTGGGCGCGACAGCTATGCGGCTGTTCTGGCCTATACCGAACTTGCGGTACCGTCGTTTTCGCTCCGCGGGGGCACCCGCGAAATTCTTCGCGGTATCATTGCGCGAGGGCTGGGACTGAGATGAGCCCGCCTGCAGTAAGAAAACAGGGGCGGGCTGCATGCGCCTAGTGCAGGGCGGTTTTCTCAAGGCCCGAAAGATAGCCTAGTGCTCTGGAAAGCCGTTCGGCCCCCGTTTTGGCTGCGGCCACATACCGATTTCTGTTTCGTTTGGCGCGTTCCAAGGGAGCACCAATCACCAAGGCCCCTGCCAAGTGTCCGTCGGCACGAAAGACCGGAACCCCGAAACCCGCAGCATCGACATGCGCCGTTCCAGTCGTGCTGGCATACCCGGATTTGCGAATCTCCGAGATTATCCCCCGCAGTTCATTTTCGTCGGTGATCGAATTGGGAGTAAGGGGCTTCAATTCGGTGCGCCGGAAGTAATCGTCGAGTTCCTGCTGCGTGTCAAAGGCCAGCATGACCAGTCCCGATGCCGAACAAAACAATGGCCGGTTGATCCCCTTCTGGGCGACGTACCGGACGGGCTGGGGGCTTTCGACGACCGACGAATAAACGACATTTTCGCCATCCCGGACAGCGAACAGGATGGTTTCTCCGGTCTGGTTGACCATATCGCTCATCACCCCGCGCAGGACCGATTCGAACGGGTGGTTGGTCAGGATCGACTGGGCGAACTGGAAAATCCTCGGGCCCAGAAAATAATTGTCTTCCTCGCGCACCAGGTACCCCTTCTCGGTGAGAGGGCGAAGCAACACCAGCAAACTGCTCTTAGGGCAATCAATTGCGTTGCTGAGTTCCGAGAGAGACATGTGCCGTTCGCTGTACGCCAACATATCGAAGAGGGCAAGAATACGCGTCAGAGACCGGGGGCCACCCGATGTAGGTCCGGCGGCTTCAGTTCGGTCAGATTGCGCGGTTTTCATAATCAACGTCTCCAGCGCCGCTGTCCGAAACAGACCTACGTCTCTCCCGGCTCAGTATCCATCGTGCGTGCCTTGATCATCCGCAACGGCGTATACTCCAATACCTGCTCTCCAGTTTGCTTGAACACCTTGTTTCGTGTCCGCACCAATCCACGGTCCGGCCGACTCTTCGAACGGCGCGATTCTGTTACCTCGACCTCGCAATGGATGGTGTCCCCGGCGAACGTGGGCCCCATGACCTTGAGTTCCATGTCCAGAAAGGCAAAGCCTGTGTGTTGCATTGTGGACTGGGTCAACAGCCCTTCCATGAAGGTATAGACCAGCGCACCCGGAGCGGCAAAACCGGGAATATCGGATTCCTTTTCCCGGAAGTCACTATTGATGAACAGAACCTCAAGCATGCCGGTGACGCTGACAAAATTCGTGATGTCGCTTTCGGTCACGGTACGGCCAATGGTCCGAAACCTGCGTCCCACGGGCAAATCTTCATAGCAAAATCCGAGCCCTACAGTTTCCATTTCGTACGATTCCCTTGTTCGGTTCCATGTTCAGAGAGGGCTCGACCATACCTGTAATAGCCCCGGGTTCTTCAGGTTAGGCGGCAAGCGCAGCAGCAATCAATTGACCGGCTCGTTTTTGCGGCTTTCACGTCGATTGAGCACATTCTTGATGAATCACATCCTGCGGTCCATCGGCCACTGTTCCGGCACTATTGCACATATGTGGTTTCGCGCGGCAAGTGCCCGATAGCGTTTGGGACTGACCGAACGCGTAACTACCCTTGCCTGGATGGGCGCCCTATGCCCATGATCCGAAGGAGGTCAGCATGAACTTCGGTTTTTCCGACGAGCAGGATGCCATACGCGGCACGCTGGCACGAATGCTGAGCGATCACGCTACTCTCGCGGTGGCGCATGACTGTCTCGATACAGCCGAAGGGTTCGACACCGCAACATGGGCCGCGTTGGCGGACGGCGGATGGCTGGGCCTTGCGATTGACGAAGAGGCCGGAGGCTCGGCCATGGGGGCGGTCGAACTGGCCATTCTCGCCGAAGAGATCGGCCGCAGCCTGGCCGCCGTACCCTTCGCCCCCGTGCTTGGCTTGGCGACCCCGGCGATTCAGGACATGGGGACGCAAAGCCAAAAGGAAGAGCTACTGTCCGGAATCGCCGAAGGCCGCATGATCGTCGCCGCCGCGCTAGCCGAGGATGGAGGGTTGGCACCGGAAAGAGTGTCGGCAAAGGTGGTGCAGGATCGCCTTTCAGGACGGAAATCGCCGGTTTCGTTCGCAGCCGATGCGTCATTTGCGCTGGTCGCTGCCATGGACGCAGGCGGCACCCCGCGCCTCTATCTCGTGGATCTGTCCGACCCGTCAGTGTCGATCAACGCGCTGGACGCGATCGACTGCACACGCCCGGCGGCCGAGATCGTCTTTCACAACACTCCGGTCGAATTGCTACCCGGTTCCGATCCCGCGGCGATCCGGACCCTTCTGGACGGCGCTGCGGTGCTGGCGGCCTTCGAACAGATTGGTCTGGCCGAGCGCGCGCTTTCCATGACCAAAGCCTATGCCTGCGAGCGGCGGGCATTCGGGCGTCAGATCGGCAGTTTTCAGGCAGTTAAGCACCGGCTTGCGGACATGTTCGCCAAGATCGAACTGGCGCGATCCAACGCCTTTTTTGGTGCCTGGGCGCTGGCGAGCAAAGATAATCGGCTGGCCGAAGCGGCCGCGGTGGCGCGTCTCACGGCACTTGATGCAGTGCAATTCACCACCGAGGAATCGGTGCAGCTTCACGGTGGGATCGGATTTACCTGGGCCGCCGATCCGCATTTGTTTCTGCGGCGCGGCTGGCAGTTGAAGGCCGAACTTGGCCCGGCCGATCTATGGCGCGAGCGGCTGCTTTGCGATCTGGCGAACGGCCCCTTGGCCAGTAACTGACAAGGACACTGGACAGATGGATTTCAGCGACAGCCCGGAAGAAGCCGCGTTCCGCGCAAAAGCGCGCGACTGGCTTGATGCCAACGCAACCCGCCGCGATGGCAGCGAAAAGACACAGGACCATTTCATGGCCCGAGACGCCGACGAAGTTGCCCGTGCGCGCGACTGGCAGGCGCGAAAAGCCGACGCAGGCTGGGCCGGACTGACATGGCCCCGCGCTTTCGGCGGCCGTGACGCCACTCCGATCGAGCAGGTGATCTGGAATCAGGAGGAAGGGCGCTACGCCGTGCCGCCCAACGTCTTTCTGATCGGAATCGGGCTAGTCGGGCCTACGGTCATGATGCATGGCACGGATGCCCAGAAAAACACAGTTCTGCCCCGTGCCCTGACTGGCGAAGACATCTGGTGCCAGCTGTTTTCCGAACCCGCGGCCGGGTCCGATTTGGCCGGTATTCGCACTCGCGCGCGCCGCGAAGGCGACGAGTGGGTGATTTCCGGTCAGAAAGTCTGGACTTCGGGGGCGCATTATTCCACCCATGGCATCCTGCTGGCGCGTACCGATCCGCAGGTACCCAAGCACAAGGGAATGACCATGTTCCTTGTGGACATGTCCGACCCGGCCATCGAAACCCGTCCTATTCGCCAGATTTCGGGCAGCGCCAGCTTCAACGAAGTGTTCATTGACAACCTGCGGGTGCCAGACAGCGCCCGTTTGGGCGGCGAATCCGAAGGGTGGAAGGTAGCGCTGACCACACTTATGAATGAACGGTTCAGTATTTCCGTTGGCCGCGCCAGTGGGGGTGCGCGGGCCGAGGAATTGATCGGGCTGGCCGCCCGTGTCGAACGGAACGGCCGCCCGGCTATCGAGGACGGCGAAGTGCGCGCGCGCATTGCCGATTTCATCGCGCGGCAACGCGGACTCGAATTCACGTCCTACCGGGTCATGACATCGCTGTCGCGCGGCGAAGCGCCGGGCGAAGAGGGCTCGATCGGCAAGCTGCTGCTGGGCAAGCTGCGGCAAGAAATGGGCGCTTTCGGGATGGAACTGGCGGGAACCGCGGCGGGTATTTCAGCCAAAACAGGAGATGACGTGGCGCGCTGGCGCAACGAATACCTGACCGCGCCGGGTAACCGGATCGCCGGGGGAACGGACGAGATCCAGCGCACGATCATCGGAGAACGCATTCTCGGGCTGCCGCCCGAAATACGCGTAGACAAGGATGTCGCGTTTTCAGAGCTTTGATCTGAAAACGCGATGGCCGGGAACAAAGACCAACAAGGAGGAGAAAATCATGACTTTCAAGACAACAGGTATCGCTGCTGCATGTCTGGCGATTGCCACGTCGGCCAACGCACAAGACATCGATCTGCCTGACGTGATCGCGTGGTCAGCCTATGACACGGGATCCGCCGGCCATGCGCATTCCATCGCCATCGGCAACATGATGCGTAGCAAATACGGATCGACAGTCCGCGTGCTTCCGGGACGAAACGATGTCTCCCGGATGACGCCTCTCAAGAACGGGACGGTCGATTACTGCCTATGCGGCATCGCCTCCTATTTCGCGGCTGAAGGTGTGTTCCTTTTTGCCTCGCCTGAATGGGGGCCACAGCCGATCCGGGCCGTTCTTCAGGCAGTTGGCGACTACGGTCTGGGCGTCGCTGTTGCCGCCGATGCCGGCATCGACACGATCGCAGATCTCAAGGGAAAACGGGTCGCCCGCGCCGCCAGTTCTCCCGCCATTGTCAACAACATGGAGGGTCTGCTGGCCTTTGGGGACCTGACATGGGACGACGTGGAGACAGTGGAGTTTTCGGGCTATGTGAACTCTCTCAAGGGCATTCTCGAAGATCGCGTGGATGCGGCCTTTGCTCTGACGACAACCACTGTGAACTACCAGATCGAATCGAGCCCGCGCGGCCTCAAATGGCTTGAAACACCTGCGGACCAAAGCGAAGCATGGGAACGCTACACCAGCGTGACGCCCTTCGTGACACCGCACATGGTGTCGGTGGGGCCAGCCATCGACCCTGCCTCTCCACTGTCTATGGCGCTGTACCCCTACCCGATCCTTGTCACTGAAACCGATCAGGATAGCACCGAGGTGCGCAACGTCGTCGCCGCGATGGACGCGGGGTTTGACGACTACAAGGATGCCGCCCCCGGTGCCAATGCATATGCGCTTGATCGCCAGATCCTGTCCTGGGTGATGCCATGGAGCGATGGCAGCGTGGCCTACTTCAAGGAAAAGGGCCTTTGGACCCCGGAGGCCCAGGCACACCAGGACAAATTGGTGGAGCGCCAAGATGTACTCGCCCAGGCTTGGAGCGGATTTGTCGACGACGCACCTGACGGTGAAGAAGAATTCGCCGCTGCATGGATGAAAGCCCGCGCTCAGGCACTGGAAGAGGCCGGCCACGAGGTCTTTTTCCGCTGATGCGGCATTGCGCGGCGTCCAGGCGGCGCCGTGCAATAAGCAGCGCAGCACACAACGGGAATACGGGCATGTTACAAGAAACACAGGACGCGCCGACGCAACCGGTCGGTATGGGCATAATGCCCGCTTTTGTTCGCTGGTTGCTCGTCGCCTCGGCGGTGCTTTTGACCGCGGCGTCGGTTAACCATCTCTTCAATCTGGGGTTCTTCATGAACGTCCGGTTGCTTGAGATTCATTACTTGTACGTGATGCTTCTGCTGACGCTGCCGCTCGTGTTCCTTGTCTTTCCCTCCTCCAAGACCGCTCCTTATGGATCAACGCGATGGTGGGATTACTTTCTGGCCCTGCTGGCTCTGATCACCTGTGCTTTTTTCACCTACTACGGGCGCAGCGTGGTGAACAAAGGGTGGGATTTCGCCGCGCCCATTCATGCCGTGATCGCCAGCTTCGCCTTCTGGTTCCTGATGCTCGTGGCGGCGCGCCGCACCGGCGGCTGGATGCTGTTCGCGGTAATCCTGGTGTTTTCCATCTACCCCGTGATTGCCAGCTATGCCCCCGGCCCGATCCAGGGTTTCCAGCGCACGCCCGTCGAGACGGCGATTTTCCACGCGATGAGCGGCGAAAGCGTACTGGGGATACCGATGCGCAGCTTTGTCAATCTTGTCGTGGGGTTCATGATCTTCGGGGTCGCGATGCAACATACCGGCGCGGGTCCGTTCTTTATCGACATCGCCTTTGCGGCGCTCGGGCATGTCCGGGGCGGGCCGGCCAAGGTGGGCGTTCTGACCAGCGGGCTGACAGGTTCGATGAGCGGAAGTGTGATCACCAATGTGCTGACGACCGGGTCGATCACCATTCCGGCTATGAAAAAGGTGGGCTTCAGGCCCAATTATGCGGCAGGGATCGAGGCGGCTGCCTCGACGGGGGCGGTGCTGATGCCCCCTATCATGGGCGCTACCGCCTTCGTCATGGCGACATTCTTGGCGACGGACTACACCAACATCGTGGTGGCGGCTGTGCTGCCATCGCTGCTCTATTTCTTCGGCCTGTTCGCGCAAATCGACGGGTACTCAGCGCGCAACGGGGTCAAAGGCGTTCCGCGCGCCGATCTTCCCAGGATCGGCAGGGTGTTGCGCGAAGGCTGGTACTTTCTCGCCGTCTTCGGGCTTCTGATCTGGATGCTGCTCTACCTCAAGCGCGAGGCCATCGCCCCGTTCTATGCGACCGCGCTGCTCCTTGTCCTGAACCAGCTACTCTCAAAATCGCGCTGGGGGCGGAAGGAGCTGATGAACTTCCTGATAGCCACAGGACGGCTGTTCGTCGAACTGGTCGCCATCCTCGCGGCGGTCGGACTGATCGTTGGTGGCCTGGCCGTAACCGGGATGTCCGGGACTATCGCAAACGATCTGCTGTTCATCGCGGGCGGCAACACCTTTCTACTACTGCTTCTGGGGGCCTTGACCAGTTTCATCCTTGGAATGGGCATGACCGTGACCGCCGCCTATGTGATCCTCGCGGTGTCGCTGGCACCCGCCCTGATCGCTGACGGGCTCGATCCGATCGGCGTCCATTTGTTCATCCTTTACTGGAGCATGTTGAGTTATATCACGCCTCCCGTCGCGCTGGCGGCTTTCGCCGCGGCGGCCATTGCCCAGGCCAAACCCTTCGCGGCAGCCTTCGAAGCGATGAAGCTTGGCACTATCATCTATATCATTCCCTTCTTCTTCGTCCTTGACCCTGCGTTCACCCTGCAAGCCGGTCCGCTCGAAAGCCTGCTCACCGTTCTGCGCGCAGGTGTTGGCATTCTACTGATCTGCGCCGGTGTTCAGGGGTATCTCTTGGGCGTCGGGCGGATCGAATCCGACCCGATGGGAACAATTGCGCGGATCCTGCTCGGCATTGCCGGGCTGGCCTTCGCCTTTCCATCGCATGCGGGCCTGGCAGTTCCGATCCTTGGCGCGGTGGGTACAGGTGTTGGGCTGGCGGCACTGGCTGTCGTTCTCGTGATGTTCTCGACCAAGCAGGAGACAGCGTAAGATGAGCGCACAGGACGGCAGACCAGACATACCCGCCCCGTTCAACGCATTGCTGGGTGTGCGCTTTGTCTCGTGGTCCGAGGGCAAGGCCGAGCTGCAACTGCCGATCAGGCGCGATCACCTCAACGGCTCCCAGGCAGTGCATGGCGGTATCTTTGCGACCATGCTCGATAACGCGGTGACCTTTTGCGCAGCCTTCGCGGGCGAGGGCCTGCCCGGCCACCGCTGCCTGACCCTGTCGCTGACGACCAGCTTTGTGGGCCCGGCGGTCGAGGGCGATGTGCTGACTGCGCGCGCCCGACTCGTCGGTGGCGGGCGCAAGCTGGTTTTCGTGCAAGGCGAGATCCTCAACCAGGAGGGTCGCCGCCTGGCGCATGGCGACGCGGTGATCAAGCGGATTCTCGCGCCGGCCGAGGGCAGCCGCGCCCCATGAAATGCACTATCAACAAAACCGCGGAGGAACAGACATGATCAACCCGATGGCATTGGATAATCAGGTGATAATCATCACGGGGGCCGGTCAGGGGATCGGCCGTGGCGTGGCGGCGCTGGCGGCAGAGCTGGGCGCCAAGATCGTGGTGAATGATCTGAACGAAGACGGCGTCAAGGAAACCGCCGAACAGATCGGCGGCAATGCCCGCGCCATCGTGGGGAATGTGGCAGACCCGGACTTTCCTGGGAAACTGGTGAAATTCGCCCTCGACGAGTTCGGCGACATCAACGGGCTGGTGAACAACGCCGGGATCGTGCGCGCTGCCATGATCCACAAGATGGACCGGGCCACATGGCAGCAGGTCATCGACGTGAACCTCACCGGTGTCTTCGCCTGCCTTCAGGCCGTGGGTACCTATTACAGGGATCAGGCCGAAAAAGACCCCGAAAGCTCTGCGCGCCGCGCCATCGTGAATGTTTCATCCGATGCCGGGCGTCGCGGCACCATCGGTCAGATCAATTATGGCGCCGCGAAATCCGGCGTGCTGGGCCTGACAATGAGCGCCGCCCGCGAATGGGGCCGTTACGGGATCAACGTCAATTCGGTCTGTTTCGGAATGGTGGAGACACCGATGACCGAGACCATCCGCTCCGACAAGTTCGTCGACAAGTACATGGCGCAGATTCCGATGGGCCGGATGAGCACCCCTGAAGAAGTAGCGCAGCCCGTCTGTTTCCTGTTGTCCAACGCGGCATCCTATATCACCGGCCAGCACCTGAGCGTGAACGGCGGGTTCCACATCGGGTTCTGAGATGACTGGCATTGGGAAAGGTTCCGGGCCGGATGTTGTCTTTGCCGCGAAACTGGCTGAGGGCGTCTTCGAAATTCAGAAATGCGGTGGCTGCGGTGCCCATGTATTTCATCCGCGCGTGATCTGCCCGGCCTGCGGCAGCGCGGATCTGGGCTGGGTCGCGCCTTCGGGCCGCGGCACCGTCCATGCCCGGACCATCGTCCGCCGCAAGCCCGACAAGGGCGGCGACTACAACGTGGTGCTGGTGGATCTGGAAGAAGGTGTGCGGATGATGTCCCGCGTCGATGGCATCGACAATGACCGGCTTGCCGCGGGGCTGAAGGTGACCGCGTTTGTGGGCAAGGGCGCGGGCGGAGAGCCTGCGGTGGTGTTCCGGCCCCAAGGAGGCGCGCGATGAGCTTGCGTGGAAAGGCCGCCATCGTCGGCGCCGCGCTGGCGGGCTGCGGCGAGGCCCATGGCAAGAGCTCGATGGAGATCACAATCGAGGCGGTGCATGGCGCTTTGGCCGACGCAGGGATTGCGCTTGGTGAGGTCAACGCCATTGCCACCTGCCAGCCGCTGGACATGCTGTCGGGGCTGACGCTGGCGCAGGAACTGGGGTTGAACCCCAAGTTCACGATGAACAACCGCATGGGCGGTTCGTCGTTCCTGTCGCATACGCTATGGGCCGCGATGCTGCTCGAATTGCGGCTCGCGGATACCGTGTTGATCTGCTACGGATCGAACCAACGCACCGCCTCGGGCAAGCTGATGACCGCGCTTGGCCTGCCGACCTACGAGGCGCCCTACCGGCCGTTGTTCCCGCTATCCTCCTATGCGCTTGCCGCAGACCGTCACATGACGCAATTCGGCACCACGCGCGAACAGTTGGCCGACGTGGCGGTGGCTGCACGCGCATGGGCGCAAAAGAACCCCGAAGCCTTCATGCGCGATCCGTTGACGCGCGAGGATGTCATCGCTTCGCGGCTGGTTTCAGACCCGCTGCGGGTGCGCGACTGTTGCCTCGTTACCGATGGCGGCGGCGCGATCGTGATGCGGCGGGTCGAGACGGCGAAGGATCATCCCAGGCCCCCCGTGTATCTGCTGGGTGGTGGCGAGGGCACGACGCACCGCGACATTTCCGAAATGGCAGATCTGACCGTCACGGGGGCCGCGCAATCAGGTCAAACCGCGATGGACATGGCTGGCGTCAATCCCGCAGACATCGACGTGGTCCAGCTCTACGACGCTTTCACCATCAACGTGATCCTGTTTCTTGAGGATTTGGGCTTTTGCAAGAAAGGCGAAGGCGGTGCGTTTGTGGCGAACGGCGGCATCGCGCCCGGCGGTCACCTGCCAGTCAATACCAATGGTGGCGGTCTGTCATGCGTGCATCCCGGGATGTACGGCATCTTCACGCTGGTCGAGGCGGTGCGGCAACTGCGCGGCGATGCTGGAGACCGCCAGATCTCCGGGGCCGAGCTGGCCCTTGCTCACGGGAATGGCGGCGTTCTGTCCAGCCAGGTGACGAATATCCTGGGCACCGAATCGACGCTGTGATCCATGAAAGACGAAGGCGGCCCTCTGGATCGGGGGCCGCTTTGCTTTTTGGTCGGCCGGGGCTCAGTTCGGGTAGGCGGCCAGGTCGATTTTCGAGTAAATCTCCTGCTGCAGAAGATCGGCATAGACCTGCGGGTTTTCGCGGATCGGATGCAGCGGCTCTACCAGGCCATGCCATTTTTCGATCAGGCCCCGATAGGTCTCGATAAGCGCCTCGGGGTTTTCGATCCCGCGCTCTTCACGGCTGATGCGGGCGATTTCCTCCAGATCGGCAGCGCGGAAATCAACGAGATCCTGAAGGAATTCCGGCGAGGGCTCGTGAACCGTCAGCCCCAGGCCGACCGCTTCTTCGAGCACCTCGAGATCGTCGGTTTCGTAATACACCTCGGTCTGCGCCACGGCCTCGGGGAGGTTCCTGGCGAACTTTTCGCGTTCCTCCTGTGACAGGGAAGCCCAGAACTTGGGGCTTATGGCAAAGATCGAACCGGAATGATAGGTGCCCAGCGGCAATTTGGTCAGGTGCTTGGCAACTTCGATCAGGCTGTGCCCTTTGAGCGCCCCGACCGGCTGCACCGCGGCGGTTACGACGCCGTGGCTCATGGTGTCGTACATCTCGCTTGACGGCACGTTCACCGGCTGTGCGCCCAGGCGTGTCGACCAGCGATCCCAGACCGACCCACCGGTGCGTATCTTGACGCCTTTCATGTCTTCGATATCCACGATCGGTTCGGTCGTCAGTAGCACATATGGGGCGGTGCTGATCCCGCTGAGGGCGACCATGCCGTTTTGGGCGAACTCGTCCTTGCAGGGCTGGCAGTGCAGCATCACGAACTCGCTGGTCGCACCGGCCATCGCATAGTGGTCCTCGCCCAGAAGGGCGAAATCGGCAACGAACTGCGCATAGGGCATTTCCGAGCGGAAATAGGTCAGCGCCAGCAGACCGACATCGGCAACACCGTCGCGCAGGCCGGACAGTGTCGGCTTGGGGCCAAGCAAGGCACCGCCGGAAAACAGCTTGAAGTCGAAGGCGTCGGGAAATTCAGCCTCGGTCATTTCGGCAAACGCGGCATGACCGCGCGATGTCGCATGATTGGGCGAAACCCAGTTGGTTATCGTCACCCGTTTCTCGGCCAGGGCCGGTGTTGCCGCAAGGACGGCGCTCGCTGCCATCAGGGCCAGCGTCTTGGTCAGTTTCATTTGGTATCCTCCTCCTCTGTTTCATTGCCCCGCTGTCATGCGGGATTCGCTGCGGCCCCTTCGACCGCATCACTTGCCAAGTTCAGCCAGGAACATGACCAGTTCGGGAAAGGCGATCATGATGATCAGGACCACCACATCTGCAGCCAGAAACCACAAGACACCCTTGAAAATCAGTGAAATCGGGACCGAGTCTCCGACGATGCCCTTGATTACGAAGACGTTCAGCCCCACCGGCGGCGTGATCAGAGCCATCTCGACGAGCTTGGTCGCGAGAACGCCCAGCCAGATCAGGCTGATGTGGTTGGCCTCGTAGATCGGCAGAAGGATCGGCAGCGTCAGCAGCAGGATTCCGAGCGGGTCGAGAATCATCCCCAGCAGGCAAAAGATCACCGCCGTGCCGATGACCAGCATCAGATAGCTGGCCCCCATATCGACCACCAGATCCGTCATCGCCTCGGGGACACCGCTGATCGCCAGGAATCGCGAAAACAGGTTGGCCCCGACGGCGATGATGAAGATCGCCGCAGTCATCTTTGCAGTGTCCAGGAGCGCGATCTTCGAGGTTTTCCAGTTCAAAGTGCCGCGCGCCGCCGCAATCATGAAGGACATCCCAGCTCCGACCGCACCAGCTTGTGTGGGGGTGAAAAGCCCTGAGAACAATCCACCAAACACGCCCAACACCAACAATAACAAAGGCCATGTTTCGCCCAGGGCCTCAAATCGCTCCGACCAGGTCGAGCGTTCGTCCAGCGGAGGCGCAAGTTCGGGGTTGATCCGCACGCGAATGATGATCACCGCCGCGTAGCCCAGCATCGTCAGCAGGCCCGGCACGATCGCGCCAAGAAACAGCTTGCTGATCGCGACTTCAGCAAAAATACCGTAAATGATCAGAAGGATACTCGGCGGAATGAGCGAGCCCATCGTCCCGGCCGCAGCCACGACGGCGGTGCTCAATCCAGGATCATATTTCCGCTTAAGCATTTCCGGCACTGCGATCCGTCCCATGGCCGCAGCGCAAGCAAGGCTGGAACCGGCCGCCGCCGAAAACAGCGCAGCCCCTCCCACACTGGCCACCGCCAACCCGCCGGGCAAAAACGACAGCCAGATCCGCGCGGCCTTGAAAATCCCGCGCGTGATATCGGTCTGATAGCAGACGTAACCCATCAAAAGGAACATCGGGATCGAACTGAGGGTCCAGTGCGCCGCAAAATCGTAGGGCACCGCTGTCAGAAGGCCGAATGCCGGACCGCTGCCCAACATGGCCCAGAACCCAAAGAAGGACACGATGCCCAGTGCAACCGCGATTGGAACGCGCAACAATACCAGCACGATCACAGTGACGATGCCGCAAAGACCGATCTGGAAAAAGCTCACCGCTCAGCTCCTACTCATACATGTCGTGATCGGGAGACGCCATACCGGCATCGGTGAACGGACGTTGAATCAGCTTGGCCAGCAGAAGAAGCACCATCAATCCCGCCCCCAGAGGCAGAAAGAACCGCCCGGGCCATATCGTCAGGGCGGCCATTCCCATCGACCGCTCTCCGACCATGAATTTCTCGACGGCGTCTATCCAGGTCTGCCAAGTCAGGAGGCCGTAGAACACCGCCGACAGCGCCAGCGCCAGCATGTCGAGAACGGTCCTCGCGCCGGGGCCCAGCTGACCATGGATCAGATCGACCTTGATATGCTCGTTGGTGAACTCGACGAAGGCGAGCGGCAGAAAGACAAGCCCCACCATGTAATAATAGGATACGTAGTCCACCGTGCCCGGCATCGGTTCGGCGACAAACTGGCTCAGAACAACATCGAACGTGACGTGGACCATCATTAGCGCCGCCAGGGCAGTCGCGACATAGGTGATAATCCGCGACACCCAGCCAAGTCGTGCAATTACTGTTTCCATCCTCATTTCTTCCCTGTCATGATAAGGACGCAAACCGCTTGGTCAGGTGCCGCGGAAAACCGGTTTTCTCTTGTTCAGGAATGCGTCGATGCCTTCGGCGTGATCTGCGCTCTTGATGATTTGCCCCTGAATGATGGCTTCTGTCTCAAGAAAGCTCTCTAGCGAAGGTTGAATCGCCGCGCGCATCAGCCGCTTGGTACCGGCCAGGGCAAAGGTCGGTCCCGCGGCCAGATCCGCCGCATAATCCGCCGCCGCCGTGTCAAGGGCATCATCGGGATGAACCTGACTTGCCAATCCCAGGCTCAGGGCTTCATCGGCCGACACCAGCCGGGCAGAATAGGCAAGGTCCGTCGCGCGCTGCCGACCGATCAGGTTCTGAAGAAAAAACGCCGCTCCGCCATCCGGGGCCAGGCCGATCTTGCGAAAGACCTGACCAAGTTGTGCCGTCTCGGAGAGCAGTAGGACGTCGCAGGCCAGCGCCATGCTCAAACCGATCCCCACCGCCGGACCGCGCACTGCGGCGACCACAGGCTTTTCACAATTGAAGATGGAAAGGATCATCTGGTGTGCCCTGTACAAACGTGCACGATCGCCCCAGACATCGTCCTTGCCCATGGTCGAAATATCCGCTCCCGCACAAAAGGCTCGGCCCTCGGCCCGCAGCAGTACTGCCCGGATCTGGGAGTCGGTTTGAATATCGCGAAACGCATCCAAAAGTTCGACCCGCATTTCGAGGGTCAGCGCATTCAGCTTGTCCGGCCGGTTCAACGACACGACGGCCAGGCCTTCTTTGCGTTCAACAGTGATGTCACTTGCCATGACCGCCTCTCCCGGTGGCGAATATTCGTCAGTCAGTAAACAACGTCCGTGCAATCCCGTTCTTGTGTATCTGGGTGGTTCCCCCGGTGATCGTCAGCATCCGCACGTCCCGCACCATCCGCTCCAACGGGAGCGAACCGAAATAGCCGTAGCCTCCGAACATCTGCATGGCCTCATGGGTTACGCGCTGCGCCATTTCGGTGGCCTGAACCTTGGCGATCGAAGACAGTGTCGGATCGGGCTGGCCGCGGTCGATCAGCGACAGCGCCGTGTAGCACAGCGACCGTGCGGCCTCGATCTGTACCTTCATGTCCGACATCATCCATTGCAGCCCCTGCATTTCGGACAGCGCCTTCCCGAATTGTCGGCGGGCCTTCATGTAGTCGCGCGCGAGGTCGAACGCCCCCTCGGCAACACCAAGCGCCAGGATCCCCATGCCGACCCGCGTGGCGTTGTAAACGCCCAGCGGGCGGACAAAGCCGCTGGATTTGTCGGCCAGCCCTTCCGTCACGATGTTTTCGGCCTGCACCCGCACATCGTCAAAATGGATCTCGCATTCGTTGCAACCGCGCGCACCCATCTTCTGTTCAAGAATGTTAACCGTGACGCCGGGACTCTGTCGGTCCACCAGCACGGTGCCGATGCCCCGCGCGCCTTTGCTTTCGCAGAACCGCGCATAGACCAGAAGATAATCGGCCCTGTCGCCGAAGGTGGTAAAGATCTTGCCGCCGTTCAGCACAAACCCGTCGCCGTCCGGGCGCAGCGAAGTCGTCACCGCGGTGGCGTCCGACCCGGCCTCGGGCTCGGTCCAGGATATCGCGCATTCGATCTCGCCCGCCGCGAAGCGCGGTAGGAAGGCGTGTTTCAACGCGTCGCTGCCGCAGGCGGCGATGATCCGGGGCGAGACATTCTGATCGTGAACGATCAGCGCGGTATTGAAATCCACCTTCGCCAGTTCCTCGATCACGAGGTAGCAATCCACCAGCGAAACGCCGCCGCCGCCATATTCCTCGGGGATGGTCATGCCCAGATAGCCAAGCTCGCCCAGGCGATGGTGGTTTTCCTCGGGGTAGATGCCTTCGCGGTCCCAGCGCGCCGCGCGGTCGCGGAATTCCCCATGTGCCAGCTTGCGTGCGGCATCCTTCAGCGCAGTCTGTTCCGCCGTCAACAAAGAGGGATGCATCCGCCCTACCCCCGCCGCTGGTCAAAGCTGTGGCCATAGACCATGGCGGCGATCGTATTGCGCAGGATTTCGACCGTGCCACCGCCAAGCGCGAAGCCGCGCGCGTCCCGCACCATGCGCTCCAGCGGGTATTCGCGCGTATAGCCGTTATGACCATGAATCTGCAGCGCTTCGTTTGTGACCCTCTGCGCCATTTCGTTGGCATAAAGCTTGGCCATGGTCGCATCCATCGGATCAGGAAAGCCGTTCGGAGCCGGGTTGGTCGCGGCCCGATAGACCATCAGGCGCGCGGCATGGATCTGCGT
The DNA here is from genome assembly GCA_002720475.1 of Roseovarius sp. Taxonomy (GTDB): domain Bacteria; phylum Pseudomonadota; class Alphaproteobacteria; order Rhodobacterales; family Rhodobacteraceae; genus Roseovarius. The sequence continues at coordinate 4,170 of PBIL01000020.1, read as the reverse complement.
GGCCATGTCGGCGATCTTCCATTGCAGGCCCTGGAATTCCTTGATCGGGCGACCGAACTGATGGCGGATCTCGGAATACTCCTTGGCCGCATCGAAAGCGCCTTGCGCCAGCCCAACGCACATCGCTGCGTTGCCCACCCGCTCGGGTCCGAAACTGCTCATCAAGAGCGCGAAGGAGCGCGAACTTTCCGGATCCCCCTCGACCAGAACGTCCTCGGAACCGGCCTTGTAGTTTTCAAGGATGATCTCGGCTTCGGTCAGGCCCCGGCCTCCCATCTTTAGCGATATGTGGCCGATCCGCGCGCCGGGTTTCTTCAGGTCGACAACAAAGGCGCCGATCCCCTTCGCGCCACTGGCCTTGCCGAAACGGCAAAAGACCAATGCATAATCGGCCACATGGGCGCCAGTGGACCAGCATTTGTTGCCGTTCAGCACCCATCCGTCGCCGTCCCTGGTAGCCGTGGTGCGCAGGTCGGTCACGGCCGATCCGGCCTCGGGTTCGCTGATGGCGATTGCGATGAATTTCTTGCCTGCCGCCATGTCTGGCAGGAACCGCTTTTTCTGTTCGTCGCTGCCCAGAACGCTGATCGCCCGCGATGGACCGTTCAGGTAGAGCTGCGAGACCAGCGCCGTGTTGAAACAGACCCGCGCCATTTCTTCCAAGAACACCGTACCCTGGATCACCGGCGCGCCGGAACCTCCGTATTCCTCGGGGATGAACATGCCCAGGTAGCCAAGTTCGGCCAGCTTGTCGCGGTTCGCAGCCGGAAACTCCTCTCTTTCGTCCCAATGGGCGGCGTTGGCAGCAAACTCGCGTTCGGCCAGCTTGCGTACCTCGTTACGAAAATCTGCCAATTCCGGATCGAGCTTGAACATGTCAGTTGGTGTCCTTTGGTTGAGCAGAAGGCTGCTCCTGGTTCAATGCAGTCAGAATGCGCGCCGTATCGGCGCCTGCGGCGGGTGCGGGAACAGGCGCGACCTGTGCGTGCCCCGCGAAACGCATGGGCAGCCCCGGAACAGGGACCGTGCCCAGCTCGGGATGCGGAAAGTCGTGGATCATGCCGCGGGCACGCATGTCAGGGTCGGACACGACCTCTGCCAGCGTACGCACCGGGGCGCCCGGCACATGCGCCTCGCTCAGGGTCGTGAAAATCTCGGACCGGGTATGGCAGGAGGTCCACTCGGACACCCATCCATCGACTTCGTCACGCCGCGCGCAGCGCGCGGGTCCCTCGGCCAGTTCCGGATCGTCGGCAAGATCCCGGCGGCCCATGGCGCAGGTCAGTTGTTTCCAGTGACGATCGTTCAGGCACATGATCGCGACCTGCCCGTCGCGCGCCGGAAACAGGTCGTAAGGCGCGACCTTGAGCACCGCCTGACTGTTCCCGGCCCGTTCCGCGAACCCGTCGGGCTCAAGCAGAAAGCTGGCGATATTCGACGCCAGCGCGTGGTGTGTCACGTCCTGCATGGCGATCTGCACGAAATCGCCGCGCCCGGTGTTGCCGCGCGCGTGCAACGCCGCCATGATGCCGCCGAAAAGATGGATGCCGCCCAGGAAATCGGTGATGGCGGCCCCGCATTTCACCGGCGGGCCGTCGGCAAATCCTGTCACCGACATCAACCCCGTCAGGGCCTGAATCGGAAAATCCATCGCCGGGGCATCACGGAAGACCGAATCGACAGCGTAACCCTTGCCCGAGCCCATGACCAGGCGCGGATTGCGGGCAGAGAGCGTCTCCCACCCCAGCCCCAGCTTCTCCATCGTGCCGGGGCGGAAATTCTCGATCAGCACGTCAGCCGTGTCGGCCAGCGACAGCAGGGCGGTGCGTCCGTCATCTGAACCCAGATCGAGCGACACGCTCTGTTTGCTGGAATTGAGCATCATCGCCGCGGGGTTTTCGCACCGGCCTGCGATGCCGCGGATGCTGTCGCCGCCGAGCGGCTCGACCTTGATGACCTCTGCACCCATGAGCGCGAACATCAGACCGCAATAGGGCCCAAGGTAAACCTGGCCAAGGTCGATCACCCTGAGACCTGCCAAAGGGCCGGCCGCAGCCGCCGCGCTCATGATCCGCAAAAGCGCGGCTGACGCTTTTCCCTGAAGGCGCCCACGGCTTCGCGGTGGTCCTCGGTCTGCATGATAAAGGCTTCCGCGGTGGCCTCGATCTCCAGAAAGGTTGCAAAATCGCAGTCCATGCCACGGCTCAGCATCGACTTGCCCAGCCCGAAGGCTCTGGTCGGCCCCTCGGCCAGACGCGCAGCAAGAGCAGAGGCTTCCCCGTCAAGAGCATCTTCGTCCTCGATCGCGTGCACGATCCCAAGATCGTGCGCCTCTTGCGCGTTGATCACCTGGGCCGTCAGGAACATCGCCTTCGCCCGCTGCGTGCCGACCACCCGTGCCAGCAGGTAAAGCCCGCCGCCATCGGGCACGATCGCCACACGCGCATAGGCCTGGCAAAAGCGGGCCGAGGGCGCAGCTAGGATCACGTCAGCCAGAAGCGCAATGTTGAACCCCACGCCAAAGGCAGGCCCGGCGACCGCCGCGACGACCGGCTTTTCAAGGTCATAGAGCATCCGGGTTACGCGATGCTGCTGTTTCATGCGGTCCCGCGTGGCCATAGGCGAAGAGCCGGCGAAGGTATTGATGTCGCCTCCGGCGCAGAACGCGCCCCCGGTGCCCGTGATCAACAGCGCGCGGACACGGTCATCATCGCGCACCTCAGTGACGATGCGTTCCATCTCCTTCCGTGCGTCCTGGTCAAGCGCATTTTTCTTGTCGGGAAAGTCGAAGGTCATCCGACCGACGCCCTCTGAGCGGGTGTAAAGCAATGGCACGGCTTACTCCTCCCAAGAACGCACCGGTTTGTTACACGCTAAGGGCAGGGTGGAGTGTCGGACTATACCTGGACGTCGAAAAACAGACTTGTGCGAAATTCACTGTGTCACCCCCTTTTTTTTGCGATCTCCTGACAGGGATGTTTCGATCTGGCTATCCACGCGCGCTGGCGATAGCCACGGGCGACGCCACACCCTGTTGAAATAGAAAAGAAACGAATCCATGTATTTCGACACTCCTCTCGGCCATCTGCGCCTGCCCGTGATCTGCTCACCCATGTTCCTGGTGTCGGGGCCAGACCTTGTCATCGCCCAGTGCAAAGCTGGAGTGATCGGTAGCTTTCCCGCGCTGAACGCACGCGAGAACGATGGCGAGCCCCCCTTGCTTGATGCCTGGCTCAAACGCATTACCGAAGAACTCGACGCGCACAATCAGGCCAACCCCGATCGGCCTGCCGCGCCTTTCGCTGTCAACCAGATCGTCCATCGCTCGAATGACCGAGTCGAGCGAGACGTTGAAATATGTGCGCACTGGAAAGTGCCTGTCTGGATCACATCAATGGGGGCGCGGGAGGACGTCAACCGGGCGGCACATGATTGCGGCGGCATTGTACTGCATGACGTGATCAACAACAAATACGCCAGGAAAGCGATCGACAAGGGCGCCGACGGCCTGATCGCGGTCTGCGCTGGCGCGGGCGGCCACGCCGGTGCCTTGTCACCCTTTGCCCTGGTTCAGGAAATCCGGGAATGGTTCGATGGTCCGCTTGCCTTGTCCGGGTCCATCGCGACCGGGCGTTCCATTCTGGCGGCGCAAGCCATGGGCGCGGATTTCGCCTATATCGGATCGTCCTTCATTGCCATGACAGAGGCTGTGGCGTCGGAGGATTACAAGCAGATGATCATCGACAGCGGGGCCGATGATATTGTGTACACCAACCATTTCAGCGGCGTGAATGCCAACTATCTGAAACCGTCGATTCGGGCAGTCGGCCTCGATCCTGACAACCTGAGCGGCGTCGGCAACAAACTCAATCTGTCCACCGGCGACATCCGCCCAAAGGCCTGGCGCGACATCTGGGGCAGCGGTCAGGGGATCGGAGCGGTGAAAGAGATGATGACCACGGCGGAGTACGTCGATTGCCTCGACCGGGAATACCATGCTGCCAAAGAGGCACTCTGCGCCGGCTCTGTTGCACAAATCGGCTGATGGCCGAGGCTCCCCTTTCCCCGGATAGACTTATCCCACGGCCTCTGTGACAGGTATTCCGAGCGCGGTGTAGCCGTTCAGGACGGCGATCCGGACCTGGAGCTCCGCGACCTGACGGTCGAAGT
>PBIL01000019.1 GCA_002720475.1 Roseovarius sp. | reverse complement strand
CGCGGTTCGCCGCGCGCGGCCGAGTTTCTCACGCTCGCGGCGGCCCTGCGTGAGCGAGCGCCCCGGCGCGAGGAGCCAGAGGCGCTCAGCCTGCGGACGGATCGACCCGCTTGATGCCGCCGGTGGCCGGGTCGATGGCGACATAGGGCAGTTTGGCGGATTTCCACGCGCCGAACCCGCCTTCGAGATGCGCGACGGGGGCGATCCCGGCGGCAAGGCAGGCCTCGGCCACCTTGCGCGAGCGCACGCCCGAGCCGCAATGGAACACCAGTTTCTTGCCCTCTTGCGAGGGCAGGTTCTGCGGCTCGAAGGTGGCCAGCGGCGCCAGCAGCGCGCCGTGGATATGCTCGAAGGCGTATTCCTGCGGGGTGCGCACGTCGATGATGGCCACCTCGTTGCGGGCGAATGCCTCGGCCAGCTCCTGCGGGCTCCAGTGTTCGAGCAGGCCCTTGTCGGTCTCTTCGGATTTCATGCGGCTTTCTCTTCTGACGAGAGGGGAAATGCGGCGCGCGGCAGGATGGTCCCTGCCGCGTGCCAGGAGGATCGGAACCGGGGATCAGAACGACCAGACGACCGTATCGTCGCCCAGCATGGCCCCGGCCATTTCCGGCGGCCTGGCCACGCCCACGCCGTCAAGCAGCGCCTCGGGGCCGACGCCCTTGCCGGGCAGGTAGATCGCGCAGACCTCGACGGTGGCCCCGGCCTCCATGATCTTTCTCATCAGCCCCTGCGGGCTCATGTCGCGCGGCGGCTGCGGGGCGGTGGCGGAGGCGGGCGCCTCCTTGAGCGCGATGTCGCCGCCCGGACCGCAGAGCAGGACGCGGGTTGTCGCGCCCTGCTGCACCGCCTGCATGGTCAGCACCATCGACATGAGCTGCGTCTGCGGCTCGGCCGAGGTGACGACGGTGACGAGGTTTTTCCCGGTTTCATGCCCGTCCGCCTGGGCGCCGGTGGCGAGGCCCGCGACGGTGGCCGCGGCGATGAGGGTCTTTTTCATGCGATACTCCATGCTTGGATCAAAGGAAAAGTCGGATCAGAGCGGCGACGGCGGCGAGCGCGCCGACACCAAGCGCCCAGAGGGCGATGAACCACAGGATGCGCCGCAGGCCGGGCCGCATCAGTGATATCCTTCACCGGCCCGCACCTTGCCGCGGAACACCCAGTAGGCGTAGCCGGTATAGGCAAGGACGATCGGCACGAGGACGAGCGCGCCGACCAGCGCGAAGCCGAGGCTTTCCTCGGGGGCGGCGGCCTGCCAGATGGTCATCGAGGGCGGCACCATCATCGGGTAGAAGCTGATGCCGATGCCGATGAAGCCGAGCACGAAGAGCGAGAGCGCGGCATAGAAGGGCCGCCCGTCACGCCCCTCGCTCAGCCCGGTGAAGAGCGCCCAGGCAGCCCCGAGCACCAGAACCGGCATGATCACGCTGAAGACGCTGCCGGGCAGGTTGAACCAGCGGTGGAAATAGACCGGCTCGAGAAAGGGGGTGATCACGCTCACCAGCCCCATGAAGCCGAGCGTGGCGGCCCCCAGCGGCCAGGCCAGCCGCCGCATCCGGTGCTGCAGCGCGCCTTCGGTCTTCATCACCAGCCAGGTCGCGCCCAGCAGCGCATAGCCCGCCGCGACCGCCAGCCCGGTCAGCACCGAGAACGGCGTGAGCCAGTCCCACCAGCCGCCCGCATAGGCACGGTCCGCAACCTCGATCCCCTGCACCAGCGCCCCGAGCGCGATGCCCTGGCAGAGCGCCGCCACCAGCGAGCCGCCGAAGAAGGCGATGTCCCACACCGGCTTCCAGCGCCGCGTCTTCCAGCGGAACTCGAAGGCCACGCCGCGGAACACCAGCCCCAGCAGCATCAGCGTGATCGGCATGTAGAGCGCGGGCATCACCACCGCATAGGCCAGCGGGAACACCGCGAAGAGCCCGCCGCCGCCGAGGATGAGCCAGGTCTCGTTGCCGTCCCAGACCGGGGCGACCGAGTTCATCGCGGTGTCGCGCGCGCTCTCGGACCCGGCCCAGGGAAAGAGGATCCCCACGCCGAGATCGAAGCCGTCGAGGATGACATAGGTGAGCACGGCAAAGGCGATGAGGCCGGCCCAGATGAAGGCGAGATCGTATTCCATTGTCATGTCTCCTCATTCACCGGGAACGAAGGCATCGCGGGCGAGTTGCGAGGCCGGGGTGATCCCGGCCGCGCGCATGGGGCCGCTCTCGTCGTCCCCGTGGGTGCCCGGCAGCCGGTTCATCAGCCGCAGGATGTAGAAGGTGCCCGCACCGAAGACGAAGAAATAGACCACGATGAAGGCGATGAGCGAGGCCGCCACGGCGGGCGCCGCGACCGGCGCCAGGCTGTCGCCGGTGCGCAGAAGGCCGTAGACGGTGTAGGGCTGGCGGCCCACCTCCGTCGTCACCCAGCCCGCCAGCACCGCGACAAAGCCCGCCGGTCCCATCGCCACGGCCGCGCGGTGCAGCAGCGGGCTCTCGTAGAGCCGGCCCTGCACCCGGCGGACCAGCGCCCAGAGCCCCAGACCCAGCATGGCAAAGCCGAGCGCCACCATGATGCGGAAGGACCAGAAGACGATGCCGACGGGCGGCTGTTCCTCGCGTGGCACCGTGTCGAGCCCGGCGAGCGGCGCGTCGAGGTCGTGCTTGAGGATGAGCGAGGAGAGCTTCGGAATGCCCACGGCATAATCGAGCTCCTGGTTCTTCTGATCGGGGATCCCGAAGAGATAGAGCGGCGCGCCGTCCGGGTGGCTCTCGAAATGGCCCTCCATCGCCATCACCTTGACCGGCTGATGTTCGAGCGTGTTGAGCCCGTGCAGGTCGCCCGCGTAGATTTGCAGCGGCGTCACGATCACCGCCATCCACATCGCCATGGAAAAGCCGCGCCGCGCCACCGGGTTCTCGCGGTCGCGCAGCAGATGCAGCCCGCTGACCCCGCCCACGACGAAGGCGGTGGTGAGATAGGCCGCCATCACCATGTGCACGAGCCGGTAGGGGAAGGACGGGTTGAAGACGATCGCCCACCAGTCTTCGGGCACGAACTGCCCGGCCGCGTTCACGCCATGGCCCTGCGGGGTCTGCATCCAGCTGTTGGCGCTCAGGATCCAGAAGGCCGACATCAGCGTGCCCACGGCCACCATCGCGGTGGCGAACATGTGCAGCCCGTCGCCGACGCGGCTGCGGCCGAAGAGCATGATGCCCAGAAAGCCCGCTTCGAGGAAGAAGGCCGAAAGCACCTCATAGGCCAGAAGCGGCCCGATGACCGGGCCCGCCCTGTCGGAGAACACCGCCCAGTTGGTGCCGAACTGATAGGACATCACGATCCCCGAGACGACGCCCATGCCGAAGGCCACGGCAAAGATCTTCTTCCAGTGCTCGAAGAGCGTCAGATAGGTCTCGTCGCGGGTGCGCAGCCAGAGGGCGTTGAGTACCGCGAGCCAGCTTGCCAGCCCGATGGTGAAGGCGGGAAAGACGATATGGAACGAGACGGTGAACGCGAACTGAAGCCGCGCGAGGATCTCGGCCGAGAAACTGTCCGGCATGGCGAGTCATCTCCTGTGCTTTGGCCCGGATCTAGACCTGCGCGACACTATATGCAATATTCGGAATATATGTTTGACTGTGGCGAAACAACGCGGCACGGACCCGGGGCGCAGGATGGCCAAACCGGCGCGGAGCGCCTATGACCCCCGTTCGATCACAAGACAGAGATGACGGGCGATGCGTCTGACAAGCTATACCAACTATGCGCTGCGGACCCTGCAGCTTGCCGCCCTGCGCGCGCCCGCGCTCGTGCGGGTGGACGATGTGGTCAAGGTGCACGGGCTTGCCCGGCCCCATATCGTCAAGATCGTGCACGAGCTCGGCAAGGCCGGGCTCATCGAGACGCAGCGCGGGCGCGGCGGCGGCTTTCGCCTGGCCCGCGCGCCCGAGGACATCACCGTGGGCGAGGTCGTGCGCCTGACGGAGGGGCCTTTTGACCTCGTGGAATGCTTCAACCGCGAGACCAATACCTGCCCGCTCATCGGCATCTGCAAGCTCTCCACCACCTTCGCGCAGGCGACGCGCGCCTTTCTCGACGTGCTCGACGGGGTGACGGTGGCCGATATCGCGTCCAACCGCGATGCGCTGCTGGGGCGCATCGCGCCCTTGCAGGAAGGCATCGTCGCCCCGATTCGAACGGCGGGCTGAGATCATCAGTCCACCACGGTATGCCCTGCGACATATAGCTACATTCAAAATACAGATTAAACCTTCATATTCCCGCTGCAGAATATGATCGGCATGTGCCCCGTGACCCTGTCACCGAGCGGCCAAGGGCAAGGCTCTATGCTGGAAATATCTTGAACCGAACGGGAGACCCCTCATGACTGCCAATGTCGGACCCATCGACCGGGCGCTGCGCGCGCTCATCGGCCTGGCCCTTCTGGTGCTGGCCTTCGGCGGCTTCGTGCCGGCCCTGGCCGCAGGCGCGCCCAAGTGGATCGCGGTCATCGCCGGTGTGGTGTTGCTGGCCACCGCCGGGATGCGGTTCTGCCCGCTCTACCGGATCTTCGGCATCCGCACCTGCCAACGCTGAGCAAAAAGATATGAGAGGAGACACCACCATGACGAATTACCCGGTGAACATGGACGTTCACCCCGATGTCGAGGCGTTCTTCGACGAGGACACCAACACGATCAGCTATATCGTGAAGGACCCCGGATCGGATGCCTGTGCGATTGTCGATTCGGTGATGGATATCGACTATGCGGCAGGCCGGATCAGCTACGATCATGCCGATGCGATGATCGCGCGGGTTCAGGAGCGCGGGCTGCGCCTCGACTGGATCCTCGAGACGCATGTCCATGCCGATCACCTGTCGGCGGCCCCCTATATCCAGGAGAAGCTGGGCGGCAGGATCGGGATCGGGGAGAAGATCCTGGTCGTGCAGGAGGTGTTCGGCAAGATCTTCAACGAGGGCACCGAGTTCCAGCGCGACGGCTCGCAGTTCGACAGGCTTTTCAAGGATGGCGACACCTACGAGCTGGGCGGCATGACCTGTTTCGCGATGCACACGCCGGGCCACACGCCGGCCTGCATGACCCATGTCATGGGCGACGCGGCCTTCGTGGGCGATACGCTCTTCATGCCCGATGGCGGCTCGGCGCGGGCCGATTTTCCCGGCGGCGACGCCGGAACGCTCTATGACAGCATCCAGAAGGTGCTGAGCCTGCCGGACGAGATGCGGCTCTTCATGTGCCACGATTACGGCCCCAACGGCCGCGAGATCCGCTGGGAGACCACGGTCGCCGAAGAGAAGGCGCACAACATCCATGTCGGCGGCGGCCGGACGAAGGAGGAGTTCGTCAAGTTCCGCACCGAGCGCGACGCCACGCTGGGCATGCCGCGCCTCATCCTGCCCTCGCTGCAGGTCAACATGCGCGCCGGCGAGATCCCGACCGATCCCGACGGCAGGCCCATGCTCAAATTGCCGATCAACGCGCTCTGAGCGCCGGGACAGGACCCCAGAGGGAGGAAACGCGATGCAAATCAACAAGGTGACCGATGCGCTGTCGGTCAGCCCCCAGATCACGGCAGAGGATGTGGCGGCGATCCGCGATGCGGGCTTCCGCGCCATCATCTGCAACCGCCCCGATGGCGAGGGGGCCGACCAGCCGAATTTCGAGGAGATCGAGGCGGCGGCGCGGGCCGCGGGGCTCGAGGCGCGCTATCTGCCGGTGACATCCGGCATGGTGCGCGACGAGGATGCCGCAGCCTTCGGGCAGGCGCTGATGGAACTGCCCGGCCCGGTCTTCGCCTATTGCCGCAGCGGCACGCGCTCGGCCACGCTGTGGTCCCTGGCGGAGGCGAAGCGCCGCCCGGTGGCCGAGATCCTCGCCGCCACCAAGGCCGCAGGCTATGACATGGGCGGGGTGGCCCGGCGCATCGTCAATGGCGGCAAGACGCCCACGGATACGGGCGATGCGCATTTCGGCGTGGTGATCGTGGGTGGCGGCGCGGGCGGCATTGCCGTTGCGGCCAGTCTCAAGGCACGCCAGCCCGATCTCGACATCGCGGTGATCGACCCGGCGGAGATCCACTATTATCAACCGGGCTGGACGATGGTGGGCGGTGGCATCTTCGAGGCTGCCGAGACCGCCAAGACGATGGGGAGCCTGATCCCGCGCGGCGTGCACTGGATCAAGACGGCGGTGGCGGCCTTCGAGCCGAAGGACAATGCGGTGATCCTCGACGGCTGCCGGGTGGTCAAATACGACCGGCTCGTGGTCTGCCCGGGGCTCAAGCTGGACTGGGCGCGCATCGCGGGGCTGGAAGAGACGCTGGGGCGCAACGGTGTCACCTCGAACTACCGCTACGATCTGGCCCCCTATACCTGGGAACTGGTGCAGGGGCTCAAGGCGGGCCGGGCGCTCTTCACCCAGCCGCCGATGCCGATCAAATGCGCGGGCGCGCCGCAGAAGGCGCTCTATCTCTCGGCGGATCACTGGTATCGCAACGGCAGGCTCAAGGATATCGAGATCCATTTCTGCAATGCCGGCGGGGTGCTCTTCGGGGTCAAGGATTATGTGCCCGCGCTGCAATCCTACATGGACAGATACGGCGCGAATCTGGACTTCTTCCACAATCTCGTGGCCATCGACGGGGCCGCGCGGAAGGCCACGTTCGAGGTCAGGAAACCCGATACGGAACCCGAGCGCGTGACGATGGAGTTCGACATGATCCATGTCTGCCCGCCGCAATGCGCGCCGGATTTCATCCGCGTCTCGCCTCTGGCCGATGCCGCGGGCTGGGTCGATGTGGATCAGGCGACGCTGCGCCACAAGACATATGACAACATCTGGTCGCTGGGCGACGTGATGAACGCGCCCAATGCCAAGACCGCGGCGGCGGCCCGGATCCAGGCACCGGTGGTGGCCGAGAACATCGTGGCCGACATCAGGGGGCGCGAGCCGGTGGCGCAATATGACGGCTACGGCTCCTGCCCGCTCACCGTCGAGCGCGGCAAGATCGTGCTGGCCGAGTTCGGCTATGGCGGGGTGATGAAACCCAGCTTTCCCAAGTTTCTGATTGATGGGACAAAGCCCAGCCGACTGGCCTGGCTGCTCAAGGAAAAGATGCTGCCGCCGATCTACTGGAAGGCGATGCTGAAGGGCCGCGAATGGATGGCCCGTCCCGAAAAGATCAGCGCCGCGCCCTGACCAAGCACGCGCGCCCCGGGGCATCCCCCGGGGCCGTGGCTTCGAGACCCAAGACCTGAAAGGCCCGCCGATGATGCCCTTGCTTGCCCGCTACTTTCCGCCGCTCGACTGGGGTCGGCGCTATACCACCGTGACGCTGACCAGCGACGTGATGGCGGCGGTGATCGTGACGATCATGCTGATCCCGCAATCGCTGGCCTATGCGCTGCTGGCGGGGCTGCCGCCCGAGGCAGGGATCTATGCCTCGATCGTGCCGATCATCCTCTACGCGCTTTTCGGCACCAGCCGCGCGCTGGCGGTGGGGCCGGTGGCGGTGGTCTCGCTGATGACGGCGGCGGCGGTCGGGCAGGTGGCCGAGGCGGGCAGCATGGGCTATGCGGCGGCGGCGCTGACGCTGGCGCTTCTGTCCGGCGCGATGCTCCTGGCGCTGGGGCTGTTGCGGCTGGGCTTCATCGCCAATTTCCTGAGCCACCCGGTGATCGCGGGGTTCATCACCGCCTCGGGCATCCTCATCGCCACCAGCCAGCTCAAGCATATCCTGGGCGTGCCCGCGGGCGGGCATACGCTGATCGAGATGCTGGGCGCGCTCGCCGCGCATCTGGACGCGGTGAACTGGCCGACGCTGGTGATCGGGGTGCTGGCGACCGGGTTTCTCTTCTGGGTGCGCAAGGGGTTGAAGCCGCTCCTGCAGCGCGCGGGGCTCAGACCACGCACCGCCGACCTGCTGGCCAAGACCGGGCCGGTGGCGGCGGTCGCGGTCTCGACCCTTGCCGTCTGGCTCCTGGGTCTGGACGGGGGCGGCGTGGCCATCGTGGGCGCGGTGCCGCAGGGCCTGCCGCCGCTCACCATGCCCGATCTCTCGCCCGATCTCGTCTCGGCCTTGCTGCTGCCCGCCGCGCTCATCTCGGTCATCGGCTTCGTCGAGTCGGTCTCGGTGGCGCAGACGCTGGCGGCCAAGCGCCGTCAGCGCATCGACCCCGACCAGGAGCTGATCGGGCTGGGCGCGGCCAATCTCGGCGCGGCCTTCACCGGCGGCTATCCGGTGACCGGGGGCTTCGCCCGCTCGGTGGTGAATTTCGACGCGGGCGCCGAGACGCCCGCCGCGGGGGCCTTTACCGCCGTGGGTCTGGCGATCGCGGCGCTGGCGCTGACGCCGCTGATCTTCTTCCTGCCCAAGGCGGTGCTCGCGGCGACGATCATCGTCGCGGTCCTGAGCCTCGTGGATTTCTCGATCCTGCGCAAATCCTGGGGCTATTCGAAGGCCGATTTCGCCGCCGTGCTGGCCACCATCCTGCTCACGCTCGGGCTGGGGGTGGAGGCGGGCGTCTCGGCCGGGGTGCTGCTGTCGATCGGCCTGCATCTCTACAAGACCTCGCGCCCGCATGTCGCCGAGGTGGGGCTCGTCCCCGGCACCCATCACTTCCGCAACGTGCTGCGCCACAGGGTCAGGACCAATCCGGCGGTCCTGACCCTGCGGGTCGATGAAAGCCTCTATTTCGCCAATGCCCGCTTCCTGGAGGACATGATCCTCGACCGTGTCGCCGAGGATTGCCCGATCAAGCATGTCGTGCTCATGTGCCCGGCCGTCAACGAGATCGACTTTTCCGCGCTCGAAAGCCTCGAGGCGATCAACGAGCGGCTCCGCAGCATCGGCATCAAGCTTCACCTCTCGGAGGTCAAGGGCCCCGTCATGGACCGCCTCAAGCGCAGCCACTTCCTCGACCAGCTTACGGGCGAGGTGTTCCTGTCGCAATACGACGCCTGGGAAACACTCGTGCTGCAAAAGAAGGATGACACACCACATGCCCGGGCAACCGCCTGATGATCTGCCGCTCGACCTCGGCGGGAAGGCGACAACGCTTGAAGGTGGCGAAAGTGCCAGGCAGCCCTGGTTCCGCAAGAGCTATCTGCTGGTGCTCCTCATCCCGGTCTTCATGTTTTCCGGGGGCGTGATCGGGCTCTACTTCCAGCCGCCTGCCTTGCAGAAATTCTATGCGCTGACCGGGCTGCAACCCGGTGGCGGGGCCAACAATCCGATCGCGATCCCGCCCGAGATCGATCTTCCCGAGGATATGGCCGAGACCCTTTTGCCCACCGATGTGGTTGGACTGGCGCGGCTGATGCCGCGCGGCGATATCGCCATCGTCGCCGCCCCCTACGGCGCGGGCGATGCGCGGGTGGCTGAAATCCTTGTGACCGAGGGGCAGCGCGTGGCGCGCGGCACGGTTGTCGCCACGCTCGACAACGCGCAGGCGCTCAAGGGCGCGGTGCTCACCGCCGCGGCCGATCTCGCCGTGCGCGAGGCCGCGCTGGCCCAGATCCGCAGCGATGTGGCGGCAAGCCTGGCCGAGGCGCAGGCCACGCTCGATCAGGCGCGCGCCACCGCTGCCGAGGCCGAGGCCATGCGCCGCCGCACCGAGGCACTTGCCGCGCGCGGGGTGGCCACCGATGCCACGCTCGACGCGGCCCGCACCGCGGACACGGAGGCCAGACTTGCCGTGGCGCGTGCCGAGGCGACGCTGGCGCGTTTCACCGCCGGTGCGCTTGACGATCAACCCGATGTGCTCGTCGCCGCGCGCAATGTCGCGGCGGCAGAGGCGGAATTGACGCGCGCAAGAATGGACCTGGCCCGCGCCGAGGTGCGCGCGCCCATAGATGGCACGATCCTCGATATCAACGCCACGCCCGGCCAGCGCCCCCCGGCCGACGGGATCATGGAGATGGGAGATATCTCTGCCATGATGGCCGAGGTCGAGATATGGCAGGACCGCATCAGCGCCGTTGCCGTCGGTCAGCCGGTCGAGCTGGCCGCGCCCGCGCTCGGCCGCTCGTTGCAGGGCCGGGTCGAGCGCATCGGGCTGACCGTGGGGCGGCAGGGCCTGATCTCGGATGACTCGGCGGCCAATTCCGATGCGCGGGTGATCCGGGTGCTGGTCGCGCTCGATGCCGACTCCACCCGCGTTGCCGCGCGCTTCGTGGGTCTTGAGGCCGTGGCGCGTATCGACACCGGCGCGGACGAGCGCAGCCGGCCATGAGCCGCCTGTTGCAACGGCTCTTCGGTCGCCTGCCCATCGGATGGCTGCAACTCACGCACAAGCGCGGCCGGTTCCTTGCCGCGCTGGCCGGGGTGGCCTTTGCCAATGTGCTGGTCTTCGTCCAGCTCGGGATCATGAACTCGATGAGCACGGCGACGCTGCGGCCATATGAGTTTTTCAGGGCTGATATCATGATCTCGGCCAAGGATGCGAATGCGATGTCCGAAGGGGCCAATGTCGCGCGTCAATGGATGTTGCAGGCCCTTGCCCATCCCGATGTGACGGCGGGCATGGGGCTTTTGGTCGGCGATGTGCCCTGGGACCGAGGAGAAAGAGATATCACCTTCACGACATTCGGCATCGACCCGGCGCAACCTGTCTTTCTGTCCCCCGAGATCGCCGCCAAGAGCGCGCTTCTGCAAGTCAAGGATGCGGCGCTCATCGACCGCCTCGCCCGTGGTCTGCCCCGCGAGGAGGCCGCCGCGATCCGGCCCCAGACCCCGCTTTCCTTCGAGACGCTGGGCCGCACGCTGACCGCCTTCGACACGTTCGCGGGCGGCGGCGGGTTCGGCGGGGACGGGTTCATGCTGGTCTCCGACCAGACCTTTCTCTCGCTCTTTCCCGAGCGCAGCTCTTCCGCCCCGGACCATATCTTCCTGCGCCTGCGTCCCGGCGCGGATGTTGCCGCCGTGACCCGCGACCTGCGCGGGCTGATTTCCGACAAGAGCCTGCGCATCCGCAGCTATGCCGAGGCCGCACAGGAAGATCTGCGCTATCAGCAGACGCAACGTCCGACCGGTGTGATCTTCGGCTTCGGAGTGCTGATCGGCGTGCTCGTTGGGCTGGTGATTGTCTATCAGGTGCTCTCGGCGGATGTGGCCGATCACCTTCGGGAATACGCGACCTTCAAGGCCATGGGCTATGGCCCGCGATTCTTCCTTGGCATCGTGATCGAGGAGGCGCTGGTGCTGGGTCTTCTGGGCTTCATTCCCGGTCTGGCCGTGGGCACGGGCATCCTGACCCTCATGGGCAAGGCGACGACCCTGCCGCTCGGCATGACGCCGGGCATGGCGGTCACGGTATTCGTGGGCACGGTGGTCTTCTCGATCCTGTCGGGGGTGATTGCCACGCGGCGTCTGGCGGCGGCCGATCCGGCGGATCTGTTCTGAGAGGGCCGGGCATGGCAGATGACATGATCGTCGAGGCGCGCGGGCTGAACCACTGGTTCGGCACCGGCGAGGCGCGCAAGCAGGCGCTGTTCGACATCGACCTTGCCCTGCCGCGCGGCAGCCTGACCGTGCTGATGGGGCCGTCGGGTTCGGGCAAGACCACGGTGCTCACGCTCATCGGCTGCCTGCGCGCCGTGCAGGATGGATCGGTCCGGCTTCTCGGACACGAGCTCAACGGTGCCGGGGAGGCCGAGCTGACGGCGTTGCGGCGGCGGCTGGGTTTCATCTTTCAGTCGCACAACCTGCATGAAAGCATGACCGCCCGGCAGAATGTCATCATGGGCGTGCAGGTCCGGCCAGGCATTCCCGACAGCCTTGCGCACAAGGCCGCCGCGCGCGCGCTTGGCCTTGTCGGGCTGTCGGACCGGCTCGACTATCTGCCCGCAAACCTGTCGGGCGGTCAGAAACAGCGCGTGGCCGTGGCCCGGGCCCTGGTTGGAAATCCCGCCCTGGTGCTGGCCGACGAGCCGACCGCGGCGCTTGACAAGGCCAGCGCCGGTGATGTGGTCGATCTGCTCAAGCGGCTTGGCACCGCGCGCGGTACGACCACCCTTCTTGTCACCCATGACAACCGCATTCTTGACCGGGCCGACCGCATTCTGACCCTGGAAGACGGGCGCATCGTTTCGGTCACGGACAAGACCGGCGATCCGGACGGGCAATAGCGGCACGAGCGCTGCCCGCATGGCCCGGCGGAGGAACCCGGCCGGTGGAGCGCGGGTGCCGGATCACTCGGAGGGCTTCTTGCGCCGTGCCGTGCGCAGGACGGCGGCCACCAGCACGGCCAGGCAGCCGGCCAGCAATGCACCGCCGCCCAGGATCGGCGCGACACCGGCAAGATCGATCAGCGCCGCGCTTGCCGCAACGACGACCAGCACCGCCGCCGTCAGCCGCGCATCGCCCACGAACATGCCGAAGAGTTCCGCGAGAACGTCTTTGAGAATGGTCATTGTGCAAGCTCCCTGCTGGTGCCGCGGGCAAGGCTCGCGGCGAGAAGCCCCGTGGCGAGAAAGAGCGCGGCAAAGACGAAGAGCGCAAGATCCGCGCCGGGCCATTCCACACCCAGCCCCTCGCCGGTCCAGAACACCCCGAAGGCCGACAGCATCACGCCGACGCCGAACTTGAGCGTGTTCTCCGGCACCCGCGCAAGCGGCCGGTGGACAATGGTCCCGATGACGAGAACAAGCGCGCAGGCGGCAAGAGCCCCAAGGCTCGCGGGCCACAAGAGCCCCCGCCCGGCCCCGACGGCGATGACGATGAACACCACCTCCAGCCCTTCGAGCAGCACCGCCTTGAAGGCCGTGATCCCGGCGATCCAGTCGAGCGATGTCTTCTTGCGCCGGGCTTCCTCGCCGAGATATGCGGTCTCGGCGGCAAAGATCGCCTCCTCGTCATGGAGCGGGATCACCCCGGCCAGGCGCAACGCCGCCTTGCGCAGCCAGCCGATGCCGAACAGCAGGAGCAGAATGCCGATCGCCAGTTGCAGCGCGTGCAGCGGCACGCGGTCGAGCAGCGGGCCAAGCGCCAGAACGATACCCCCGAGGACGGCCAGCGCGGCCCCTGTCCCGAGCACGGCCGGTCGCCAGCCGCGCAGGCTCGCCACGGCCAGGATGATGGTGAAAGCCTCGACGATCTCGACCACCGAGGCGAGGAAGGCCGAGCCGATGGCCGGTGCGGCAATTGACCATTCAATCATGGGATTTGATCCTGTCGTAGTGCGATCGCGTCAGTCCCATCTCCTGGCCTCCGTTTCAGCAGCCGCACGGCCCACGCCGATGTCGTTCAGCAACCGGTCGTCGAGTTCCGCCAGCGCGGCCCGTTGGCGTTGGCGGTCGAGCCAGCCCAGCACCCGCGACGGCACCCGCCGCAGCGCCTCGGGCGGGAAGCGCGGCAAGAAGGCCGTGGGTGAGCCGATCTTGGCTAGGAGCATGGCCATGTAGTCACCCGTTCTCGTCATGGGCGTCGAAGACGCGGCGGGCGTAGTCGTCGAGGACGGCCTCGCACCCCTTCAGCCGCTCCTCCGCTTCGGCCGCTCGGGTGCCGCCGTAAAAGTCGAGCTTGCGGATCTTGCCGAGCCAGCCCTGAAGCTTCTTCAGATCGACATCGTTTTCCTCGAGCTCGGCATAGGTGAAGTGGTTCGCCGTCACTTCCTTTGCGACCTCGCGTTCGAAGTCGTCGCATTTGTCGATGAACTCCTCATAGGCGTCGTCACGATCCGCCTTGAACCGGGCGATCACCTTCTCCTCCTGGCCGCGGTCGAGCGCGACGGTCTCGAGGATCACGCACTCCCCCTTTGCCTCGCCGATATCGTTTTCGATCATCTTGAGCCGTCGCACATGGTCGTCGGTCTTCGGCAGCAGGCAGACGCCGCTCTGAAGATAGACGGCGCCCATTCCCTTGAGCCGACGCCAGATGCTGATCCGCTTCGCCGCCGGCTCGGGCGGAACCTTGTAGGTGAGAAGGAGCCATGCAATATTTGTCATTCGTTCATCTTTAATGTTACGACCGTAACATGTAAACAGTTGAATCAGGGTCAGGATTCATGACCAGTAGATGACGACGGCTGCGAGTGCGATGGCAGAGAGGAAGACCTTGGGACAGCGGTCATAGCGTGTCGCGGCGCGTGGCCGATGCGTTCCTGCCGCCGGAGTTCCAGCGCGACCTTCTGGCCGGGAACCGGCCCGGGTTGCAGCTCAATGTCGATGCGACGCGGGTCAGCCAGGCCTTTACCGGGGCGGGCAGTATCAGCGCCATCGTCAACCAGGAGATCGCCGGATGGCTGGCGCGCGATGCCGCCCCGGCCGGGATGCCGGTTGATCTGGCCGTTCGGGCCCGTTTCAACCCCTCGCTCGACCCGGCCTGGTTCGGGGCGGTGACCTCGGTCATCAGTACGGTCACCATGCTGTCCATCATCCTTTCGGGTGCCGCCCTGATCCGTGAGCGCGACCACGGCACGCTGGAGCATCTTCTGGTCATGCCCGTGACCGCCGCCGAGATCATGACGAGCAAGGTGCTCAGCATGGGCAGCGTGGTGCTGGTGGCGACGGCGCTTTCGCTCACTCTGGTGGTTCAGGCGGGGATGGGTATCCCGATCGGGGGATCGGTTGCGCTCTATCTTGTGGGCGCGGCGTTGCACCTTTTTGCAACGACCTCGATGGGCATCCTGCTGGCCACCATCGCAGGCTCTATGCCGCAGTTTGCCATGCTGCTTTTGCTGGTGCTGTTGCCGCTCGATATCCTGTCGGGCGGCGTCACCCCGCGCGAGTCGATGCCCCAAGCCGTGCAATACATCATGCTCGCGGCCCCCAACACGCATTTCATCGCGCTGGCACAAGGGGTCTTGTTCCGCGGGGCCGGGCTGTCCGTGGTCTGGCCGCAACTTGTGGCGCTGATGCTGATCGGGTCGGTGATGTTCGCCTTCGCCCTGCACCGGTTCCGCGCCTTTCTGCGCTGACTGCGGGGGCGGCGTAACCGCTTTTCGGCTATACTTGTTCAGCCTTGGTGGAAAGCTCAGACTCCTTGACGACCTTTTGCGACTCTGTTGCACAAATCGGCTGATGGCCGAGGGGCCCCTTTCCCTGGGCAGACTCATCCTGCGGCCTCTGTGATGGGTATGCCGAGCGCGGAGAAGCCGTTCAGCATGGCGACGCGGACCTGGAACTCAGCGACTTGACGGTCAAAACCCCTCGCGCTCAAGCGTTGGCCGAGCTGCTTCACGCAATGCATCTTTGTTTCGACGCGGCTTCGGCGGTGATAGCCGCTCCATCGTCGCCAGATGGTCCTTCCGCCGCGCTTCGATCTCCGCAGGATTTCGTTACGGTCGACTGCGCCGACGGTGTCGGGTTTCTAGGATTTGACGTTCTTGCGGGGCGGGAGTGAGGGCACGAACGCCACTGGTTCGAGACGTCAGGGTTTTCTGGCGACGTGACAGCGTGCTGAAATCGGGCACCGCCCAGTCAAGGCCGATCAGGCGCAGAAGGCTCTCGACAAACCCGGTCGTCTGCCTGAGCGCCATGCCGAACAGAACTTTCATCGTCAGGTAGGTCTGGATCGGGTTCGTCGGGAAGCAGTCCCCCGGACTGTTTCCGACCCTCCTCACCGCTGTAGTCGGGCGGGCGACCACGCTTACCGTTGGGCGCGGCTTCCCAGGTCATGGCGGGATCGAACCAGATCGGGGTCACTGCATAAAAGTGACAGTATTGTCCGGCTCGTGCGAACGAACGGAGAACTTATGCGGCGTCCTGTAAATCTTGTTTCCGAAGTGGCCTGAGGCGATCTGGGCTGAGTGGTGG
>PBIL01000018.1 GCA_002720475.1 Roseovarius sp. | reverse complement strand
CGTAAGCGGCGGCCACGCCCCATTGGATTGATGAGTTCCTGACGCCCGCCGCGCCTGCGAGAAGGTCTGCTTGAGCAGATGGAGGTTGCGCATGGCGGACGGTAGCGGTGGTTTTATGGGGCGGTGTGAGGTTGTCGAACCGCAGCGGCGAGGCAAGCGGCGGTGGCCTGCTGAGCTCAAGGCTCGGATCGTTGCCGAAAGCCTTCAGCCGGGTGTGCGGGTCTGCGATGTGGCAGCACGCTATGACATCCTGCCCCATCACCTGTCAGATTGGCGTCGGCATGCCCGACAGGGTCGGCTTGTTTTGCCGAGCGACCTGATGGACGCGCTGACCACATCGCCAAGTTCGGCGGTCACGGAACCTGCCTTTGTGCCGCTGTCCATTCTGCCCGACCCTGTGGATCTGCAAGGATCGGCTATGGTCGAGGTGTCTCAGAACGGCAGCGGCGTGATGACGATTGAGGTGGGACCCGATCTGCTGCTGCGCATTCCCAGCGATGTCGCGGTGGAACGCGCGGCGGCGCTGGTGCGCGCATTGCGTGGGGCGGCATGATTGTCGCCGGCCAACGGCTGCCGATCCTGATCGCGACGAAGCCGGTCGACTTCAGGTGCGGGCATAACGCTCTGGCGCTGATCGTGCAGACCGAGCTGAAGCTCGATCCACATTCCGGGGTGACGGTGGTGTTCCGCTCGAAGCGCGGGGACAGGTTAAAGATCCTGGTGTGGGACGGCACCGGGATGGTGCTGATCTACAAGGTCCTGGAACAGGGTAGCTTTGCCTGGCCGAAGGTTCAGGATGGGGTCATGCGGCTGTCGCGCGCACAATTCGAGGCGCTGTTCGAAGGTCTCGATTGGCGGCGGGTGGTTGCCCAGAGGGTGGTGCCGCCGGCTGCGGCGGGATGACTCACCAGGTTGGTTTGGGGTTTGTTTTATTGGGCTTTCCGCCTTGGATCAGGTATAAATGCGCATGTCACAGCCCCTTGATCTCAGCCAGTTTCCAGACCTGCCGCCCGAGGTGGTGAAAGCCTTTGCAGCGGTTCAGTTCGAGCTCTCGGTCGAGCGCGCCGCACGCCAGCACGAACAGGCCGTGGTCGCCCAGAAAGAGACCTTCATCACCGAGCTCAAGGCGCTGATCGAGAAGCTGGAAGGTCAAGTTCAAGAGTATCGACGCACCAAGTTCGGGCCGAAATCCGAGAAGCTGGACCCTGCGCAGTTGGAGCTGGCGCTGGAAGATCTGGAAACCGCCATCGCCGAGACGCAGGCGCAAATCGCCGCCGTCGAGGACAGGATCGCGGCCAGCGAACCAGACCCAGAGAAGCGCAAGCCGCGCGCGCGCCGCAAGGCCCGGGCATTGCCCGAAAGCCTGCCGCGTGTCGAGCGCGTGGTCGAGCCCGACAGCATCCTGTGCCCCTGCGGCTGCGGCGACATGGTGCGGATCGGCGAGGACCGGACCGAGCGGTTGGATTACATCCCTGCGCGCTATCAGGTCATTGTCACCGTGCGCCCCCGATATGCCTGCCCCAAGGGGCGCACCGGCGTGGTGCAGGCCAAAGCCCCCGCGCATCTGCTGGAGGGAAGCTGGCCGACCGAGGCGTTGCTGGCCCAGATTGCGGTGTCCAAGCATTCCGAGCACATGCCGCTGAACCGGCAGGCCGTGGTCATGGCCCGGCATGGGGTGCCGATCGACCGCTCGGTGCTGGCCGACTGGATGGGCAGAACCGGAGCCCTGATCGCCCCCGTGGTCGATCACATGGCCAAGCAGCTTCTGGCTGGCAGCACTCGACTTTACGTTGACGAAACCACCGCCCCGGTTCTGGATCCGGGGCGCGGCAAGACGAAAACTGGCTATCTCTGGGCGGTGTTGCGCGATGATCGCGGCTGGAACGGTCCTGCGCCACCCGGCGTGGTGTTCCATTACCGGCCTGGGCGAAAGGGCGAATACGCCGCCGAAATCCTTGATGGCTTCAACGGCACGATCCAGGTCGATGCCTATGGCGGCTATAGCCACCTGGCCACGCCGAAACGCATGAGCGGCGATCCGCTGCGGCTGGCGTTCTGCTGGGCGCATGGCCGGCGCAAGCTGATCGCGGCCAAGCCCAAGAAGGGATCTCCCATCGTCGAGGAGGCGCTGTTGCGCATCGCGGCCCTCTACAAGATCGAAGATGCCATCCGTGGCTCGGACCCGGATCATCGTCTGGCCGTCCGGCAGGACCTGTCGCGCCCGCTGGTCGATGAACTCTTTACCTGGTTGGCCGCCCAGGCTGCACGCGTGTCGCGCAAATCCGACCTCGGTGAGGCAATGGCCTATATGCTACGCCGCCAGGACGGCTTCCGGCTCTTCCTCGAGGACGGGTGCGTCGACATCGACTCCAACCTCGTGGAGAACGCCATCCGCAGCCCGGCCATGAACCGCCGCAACGCGCTCTTCGCCGGCCACGACGAGGGTGGCCGCAACTGGGCCCGCTTTGCCAGCTTGATCGGCACATGCAAGATGAACGGCGTGGAACCCTACGTGTATATGCGCGATCTGTTCACGAAGCTGGCCCACGGCCATCTCGCCCGTGACATCGACGATCTGATGCCGTGGGCCTACGCCCAACAGGGCCGGGATGCATAGGGACCTCGTCTCGTAGTCCCTGACGAGCTACCGGCCGCCCTCCGCGTCATCCCATTGCGACGCCGCGCAAGTGCAAAATCAATGGGGCGTGGCCGCCGCTTACAGTTCTTCGAGCGTTTCGACCACCGCTCTCTCGGCTGACTGATTTGGCGTGTCCCTGCTTCGCGTGAGTTCATCAACTAGAGTTGCGCTGTCTTCACCCGTGTCCCCCATGGGCCAGAGAACGGCGTGCGAGAGCTGCGATTTTCGCAGCATCAATACTTGCAGACGGCAATCGAATGACTGAGAACCGAAGTTCGGGTGAACGGCAACCGGCAAATGCACCTCGACCGGGCGATGTTGCCCGATGCGATGGATTCGATCATTGCATTGTTCTTCAACCGCAGGATTCCACCATCGTGACAGATGGATCACGTGGGTCGCTGCCGTCAGCGTAAGCCCGACCCCGGCCGCCCGCGGCCCAAGGATCATCAGATCAAAACCTTCATCCTGGGTGAGATGCCGCTGGAACCGCTTGACCATCGAACGTCTTCGGTCGATCGGCGTGTCACCATTCAGGATATCGATGCGCAACAGACCGTAGCGTCGGCTGAGCAGACCTGCCAGACGGTGCTGAGCCTTGCGGTTCTCGAGAAAGATTAGCGCGCGCTCACCGCGCTCGCGGATCTGGTCCAGAAGCGTGAAAGTGACATTCAGACGCGCAGAGGCCTCGCCCCAGGTTTCGGAGTTTGCATCGCCGTCGAGGTCAGGGTGCAGCGTCACCGTGCGCAGGCGATGCAGAACACGGAGCGCGCGTCCCCGGTCAGCGACCCCGGCAAGTTCGATGCGCACAGCGTCATAAGCTGCTGCCTGGGCCGGAGGCATGAGGATGGGATGCAGGCGCCGTGTCTTCGGTGGAAGGTCAGACGCGACCTCTTCCTTGAGCCGGCGCACGGCAAGCGGTGGCCGACCCTGCTGCGGCTCGAAGAGAAGCCGGCGCAACAGCGCCATGTTATCTTGATTCGGCGTGCCGAAGCGCTCCATGTAGTCCCGAAGCGATCCGAGGACGCCCGGCGCGACGACATCAAGGATCGCCCAGAGCTCCGAAGTCGTGTTTTCGATCGGTGTTCCGGTCAGCGCGATGCGGAAATCGGCCTTCAGCGCGCGGGCGGCAGCATGGCGCAGGGTGGCCGGGTTCTTGATTGCCTGAGCTTCGTCGAACACGACTGCCGCGAGCGGCAGTCGCGCAAGGGAATGCTGATAGTTCACGAGCGTGTCGTAGGTGGTCAGCAACCACCAGTCGCGCCCGCGTCCTGCCTCTACGGCGGCGAAGAGAGGGGCCAGGCCCAGATGCTCTGCGCCCGTCGCGGTCTCGGGTCCCTGGCGCGCTGTCTTGAGGCGCGCCAGTCCTGCGCCGTAAAGCCGGATGAGGCTGCCGAGGCCGCGCGCGTCGAGATGCTGCTCGGCTTCCCCCGCCCACGTCTCGAGAAGCGATGTCGGAGCGACGATCAGGACCGGTCCGGCGGGCGTTCGCGCGCCTCCTGGCTGCTCGCCGAGCCACCGAAGGAAGGCGAGCGTTTCGAGCGTTTTGCCTAAGCCCTGTTCGTCAGCGTTCAGGACTCCGGGTGCACCCATGGCCCAGGCGGCAACCTGCCAGTCGAAGGCAGCGCGCTGATGTGGACGCAACGTCGTGGATAGCCCCACCGGCTGGGGTGCCGAAAGGGAGGCGCGTGCGGCCCAGGCCGGGTTCCAGCGCAGTCGTTCAAGATTATCGGCAGTTTCGAGAACAAGCCGCTCCCCGCCCCGTCCCTGGCCGCCTCTACCATCGCGCCCCTCGCCGTCCTCGAGCATGCGCAAGCGCGCCGTCAGCGAACGGATCAGGCTGTCGTCGACGGGCAGTTCCACCCCGGCCAAGGTAACGGTCTCGTCGCCCAGGTCACGCGCGTTGCGCAAGGCGCCGATCGCCTGGCGCAGTGTTTCGACGTCCCAGGCCGCTATCGCTTCGGCCAGTGCGTCCGGCGTCTCGGGTAGCCAGGTGGTCGCGGGGCGCGCGCCGGGCGGCAAGGTGGGCGCCACGAAAGGGGTGACGCCAAGCACACGTTCGGCATAGGCGCGCGTCTCGACAAAAAGGGGAACCGCTGCCCGTTCGATGGCCTCGGCGATACCTTCGTCGGATAGCCCGTCCAGCATTCCGTTTGCACGCAGCCTTTCCTCGACCCGCCGACTGATCGCCGCGCGCGGGTTCTTCAGGAAGTCACGGCGGCTCTCGGCCGACGCCCGAACCATTTCGGACATGACCTCGAGCGCGGGCAGCGCACCCGGGTCGATGGCCAGATAGCGCCCGGGCCCCAGACGGTAGGCGCCGAGCGCCCCCCGGCGGCGCAGAGTTGCCTGGAAGGCAGCCAGGTCTCCGCCGGTCAACTCGGCCGTGTCCTCTTCGATAATGGCGTCCTCGTCCTCGCGCGTGAGCTTGCGGCGATCGAAGGGAAGGACATCGAATTCCGTGTCGCTGCGCGGCTCAAGCCCGAAACTGTCGGCAAGCCGTACCTCGAGGCCGCGCAGGAAATCCGTGATGGCCAGCCGTGCCGCGGCAGTATCTCCAGAACCGATTGCCGGATCGAGCGCGGCGCGAAAGCGGGCCAGCGCGGCCCAATGCGCCTCTTCCGAACCGGTGCCGGCGGTCAACCCCTCGGCCGCCTCGATCGCCTCGAGCATCCACAGCGGCAACCGGCGCGGCCCCTCGGCCGTCGTCAGGATCGCCCCCTTCCGGTGCGGCAGCACGCGCCGGCCGCGATCGCACCATTCGGTGATCAGGCGAAAGCCGGGCCGACCCGGAACACCCTCGGCATCGACAGCCAGCGTCAGGTGGACGAGAGGCGGCAGGCCCAGCGCCTGGGCTGTCTGCGCCGGCAGGGCGGCCGCCAGAAGGTGTGAAAGCCGAACGGCCTCGGGCCGAATGTCGACAGCCTCGCCCAGCTCTTCGGCCTGTGCTTCGAGATCGCCCAGCGCAGCGGCCAGACGGTCGTCACGCGCGGCGAGTTCGTCGAACGTCGGCGCCTCATCCCGGCGGAAAAGGCCACGAAGCCCTCCGCCGCCCGCCTGCGTGGGCGCAATCGTCACGCCACCTGCGTCGATGCTCCAGCCTAGCATGGGCGTTCGATCTCCCAACGGACGCGATCTTGCCAGTCGCCCCTATGCACGACCTCGCCATGCTTGGGGGTCAGGCGGATATCGTCGCAATCATACGATCTCCCGTAAAGCGACGGTGCAGATCGGGCGGAGGCGCAGAAGACATGTACCTTGTAATTGTGTGAGCCCTCGACCACCACCTTGTCGCCGATCCGCATGATCAGGATCGAGGTGTTGTTGCTGCGCCCGGTCTGGCGCCCGTGATCCAGCCGCAGGTTCCGCCTGCCGAGCATGTCGCGGGCGACGAGCGCGGCTTCCGGGCTGAAGGCGGGCCATGCTTCGCGAATGCGCCCCTGTTCGTAGAGGCCAAGCCAGAACTTTCGCCGTGGCGCCCACATGTGGCTTTCCTCGGCACGGGTATAGCGCCGCTCGGCCTCGGTGATCACGTCAAGGAAGAGCCGCAGGTTCGCACCCGTGAGCCAGCGACGATAGGCTTCGAGCACCCCGCGATCCATCGCGCCCCAGGGGGCGGCCATGTTGAGCCGTGGGTCGCCGTAAAGATCGCTGAGCCGGCCGGTGATGCGGTCAACGAGCCCCTCAGGCGGCATGCGCTCACCCCAGGCGCGGATCAGAGCTTCGATCACCGCTGCGGCGCGGGCCGGGGGCAATGCCAGGCGCGTCGCATCCGGTCGAAGCCAGCGCAGAAGCCGCTCGATGCCGTCCTCCTTTGTGAGTGTTTGGGCGATGCGCTTGAGCCATTCGCCCTGTGCTGCCGCCCAAAGCCCGGGCCCATGCGGATCGGGCACGCCGAGGTCGCGGAGGTCGGCCCAAGGGTCATCTGCGGCGGCCATTCGTTCGGCCACATCGCGATGGATGGCACCGGGATCGAACAGGCCGGGAAAACCCGAAACGATACGCCTCCACCGTGCCGGAAAGTCTCTCGGCGTGAGCCGCGACAGTCGTTGCGCCAGCGCCCGCGTGTAAGTGTTGTCCTGCTCCCAGGTCTCGAGGTAGGCCGCAAGTGCCGCCGAGACCAAGAGCGGCCGCCTCTGATTGCGCACTTCGTCGAGAAGCAGCCGCAAGGCCTTCTGATAGATCGGCTGGCGGAATTCGGGCAAGCACGCGATGTGCAGCGCGCGGGCGGCCTCGGCCAGCGTGCACCCTTCCCAAGTGTCGTTCTGAACGCGCAGAGCGAAGCGCCGCAGGACCTTTTCGCGGTCAGCCTCGGCGGGAAGCCTTGGCAGATCGGGCCAGCGCTCGCGGATGCTCTTGACCGCTGCCTCGATAAGGGCGGGCGGGCCCAGTTCGAGACGCCCGAGTCGAACAGGCTCGACGAGGCGCTCGGACAGCCGCATCAGCGACCCTCCCGCAGACGCTGCCTGATCGTCTCGATCTCGGCCACCGTCGCCGGCGTCTGCATCAGGATGCGGATGTCGATCCGCCGGTTTGCGGGTTCGTTGACGTTGTCTGCCGTCGGAACCGCGAGGCGCATCTCGCCATAGCCCGCAAGGCCCAGCACAGGCTGACCACGGAAATTCGCCCTGTTCCTTAAAGCTGGTGCTGCCTCAGTCATCACACGAAACGCAGTGTTCGCTCGATTGGTCGACAGTGGCCTATTATTCTCCTCAGGGCCTACTGTATCAGTGTGGCCTTCAATCAATATGGTCTCTATTGCAAACTGAGCATCGGGGCAGTTCGGCGGACGTGAAATCTCCCCAAAAGTATAGCACCCGATTGCTTCATCTAGCAGTGTTCCAAGCTCCTCGACTACTCGGTGCGCATCACTGCTAAGCTCTGCACTATTTGACCGGAACATTCCTTCACCCGTGAATCGTAGCGCATCCCCTTCGTCTGTGACCTCAACAAAAAGACCGGGTGGAACACTTAGGCTGTCTCTGAGCCGCTCAAGCACGCGTCTTCGCTCTGCCGCAGCCTGCGAAAGATAGGCTTCAAGGGGATTGCGAACACTGAGCTGAGAGAGCATGCGCTCAAGTTCTGCAATTCGAGCGTTAGCTAATGCAAGCTGTTCAAGCAGCCGATTTCGATCTGCCTCCGCCTCATCCAGGTCACGCTTAAGCTGGTCTCGTTCTGTTCGCGCTTCGTCGCGCTCCATCAATACTCGTTCGTACAGATCTCGAGCGACGGTGTCCGTAGCTCCGAACTGGGTGGCGAAATAGGCCATCATCAGCATCACGATGAACAGGAACCCGACGGTCATGTCCGTCATCGAGACATAGGCGGATTCCTCCTCTTCGGCCTCCCGCGGCCGGCGATAGGCGCGCATCAGCGGCGGCCCCCGGGCGTCGGCAGGAACGCCTCGGCCTGTTCGACGACCTCGCGCAGCGTGTCGAGTGACGGCGCAAGACGTTCCTGCATGGTCTGCACATGCTGCTGCAGCTGGTCGATCGCCGCCTGAACTTCGGCGGTATAGCGGTCGAAAGCCTTGCCGAGGTTTCGGTCAATTTCGTCCATCGCCTCGCCCTGACCCTTCAGCCGATCCGTGATTTCCCGCAAACGGGTGAGAACGGCCTCGGCAGCCTGGGTCTTGGCCGCAAGGGTGGTCTCGGCAGCGGAAAGCGCAGCCTGCGCTGCTTTGGCGCTTTCGGCTGCGGTCTGGGCCAGACGGCCTGCCACGGCTTCGACCGCCCGGTTCGAGCCTTCGATCCGCCCCGCAGCTTCCGCCACGGGCCGCGCGGCAGCGGTGAAGTCGCGCGCCGCCTGTCCAAAGCCCTCGGCGGCCGCGCGCGCGGCAGCGCCCCCGGTCTGCGCCCCCGTTGCAACCTCGCGCAGACCCTCGCTTGCGGCCTGCGCTGCATCGGCTGCCGCCTGGATGCGGCTAGCAAGCAAGTCGAAGGGCGAGAGAAGCCGATCGCGCGCACCGGACAACATGGCCTCCGCTTCGGTGCCTACGGCCTCCTCGGCCCGCCGACCGGCAGCGCCAATCTGCGCCTCGAGCCCGCCGATGGCCTCGGCGAGCGCCTTCGCCGAGGCCTCGAGCGCCCCCGCACCAGCCTCGGCGCGGGTTTCGAGCGAGGCAAGTCCTGCCTCAAGCCGCGCTGCAAGCGCCTCGCCCGAAGTCTCCAACTGGCGCCCTGTAGCAGCCCCACTCTCAGCGAGCCGGTCAGCCAGCTGCATCAGCCGCTCGGCGGCAAGTTCGAGGCGCCCGCTCGCCTCCGACAGAGCACGGCCGACATCGCCGGAAATGCGCTCCGATAGCGTCTCGACCATCGCGCCGACACCCTCGCTCGACTGCGCCTGCACCCGTTCGATCAAGGGCGCGAGGCCTTCGCGGATCGCCCCGCCTATACTCCCGGAGAGGGATTGGCTGATCTGCGTGGCGATGTCGGTGGCGAGCCCCTGCAGCATCGTCCGCGTCTGGCTCTGCTCCTTCAGCATGCGCAGCGCGATGTCTTCATGGCTTAGGAACGACAAGCCGTCTTCAATGGTCTCGTTCACTTGGCGAAGTGCCAGTTCGACCCGGCTCACACTGCGGCGAAGCGCGATGGTAAAGAGAATCGAACACGCGAGCCCGGTCAGCGACATGATGAACTTCGCCGACGCAATGCCCAGGAAACCCGCCATCTCCTCAGGGGCCAGGGTGCCAGACGGTCCGATCCTCTCCTGGAACTGCGTGAGCGCAGCGATGAGGCCCAGAAAGGTCAGGAAAAGGCCGACTGCCACGAACGTATTCGGAAGGATCCGGAGCCAGCCGGGCCCAAATCCCAGATCCTCGAGGTTGAAGAAGACAGATGGCCGAACGGCGTTGCGGATCACGGGAGCGCCGTTTGTGTCGTCAATGATGTGGGTCTCGCGGTATTCCCCCCAGGCAATGGCGACCGCGTCGAATTCGTCCCCACGTTTTCTGGCTTCGCTGAGCGCCTCGTCGACCTCAAGAACTCGTGTTGCAAACTCGGTGCCGCGGCCCGCTTTTGCGAGGCTCTTTTTCAGGAATGCAAGTGCACTCGTCTGGCGCCGAATGACAGCGTTAAGCGCTATAAGCGCAACGATGAAGCCGCTTGCAAGAGCGATTGCGACCCATCCGGGCGCACCTTCCGCGACAAGGACTCCCGCAAACCATACGATGAAGGCAACAGTGATCTCGCCGAAATCCATCCACATCTTCCACCAATCGCTGCGACACTCCGGACCTTGTGGTCGCCCGACATCTTGGTCCTTCGTGCCAGAGCCGTAGACAGAAGTCCCGGAAGACGTTGCTGATCGGCCGCGATTAGCGTATCAACTCGCAAAACCGCGAACAAGCGGATTGACAGGGAGATGAAGCGATGAACCGGCCATGTCCGCCGACGGTGTGACCTTCGGCCAGGCGATTTCGAAGGCCCGCAAGGCACTCGGTCTCAGCCAGAAGGAGCTCGCAGCGCGCGTGATGAAGGAAGAGGGCGGCGGGTCGATATCCCCGCAGTACCTCAACGACATCGAGCACGATCGACGCAGCCCCAGCTCGGGGCACCTGATTCGCCAGTTCTCCGGCATCCTGAACATTCCGGAGGACTACCTGTACGCACTCGCAGGACGGCTGCCGGATGACCTGCGGCCGGATGCGTCCACCCCGGACAAGGTCGTCAAGGCCTTCGCCAATTTCAGGAAGACGTTGAAAGAGTAAGGAGGTTCGAATGGTGAAGATGATCCGTGACAACACGGGCCGCTTTGCCGAGCGACCCTTCTACGCTGCGCGGGATCTCGACGATGAATGCGAGCGGCTGATTCGGGACCTTCTGCTGAAGCGCCGCGGGACGGTCGACTACCCCGTGGCGACCGACGACCTGACCGTGCTGATTGAGATGCACGATGCGGACCTCGACCCTTACGCCGACCTGTCAGCGTACGGGCCCGATGTGGAAGGCGTCACCGAGTTCTTCCCCGACCGGGGGCCCAAGGTCTCCATCTCGGAACGCATCGCGGCCGACGAGCGGCGCGAGAATCGCTTCCGCACCACGCTCACCCATGAGTTCGGGCACGTGAAGTTCCACGGGCCGCTCTGGGCGCAGAAGTTCGCCAACGGCGACCTGCTCGAGCGCGGCGTGAATTCGAACAAGGCGATCTCCAAGCGCGACAACATCCTGGACGCGCCGCAATCCGACTGGATGGAATGGCAGGCCGGCTACATCAGCGGCGCGCTGCTGATGCCGGCCACGCCGGTCCGTCGCCTCGTTTCCGACTACTGCAGCCCGCGCGAGCTGCATGGCGATATCCATGTTTCGACGGAGCATGCCGCGCAGCTGATCCAGATGGTCATGGAGCGGTTCGTTGTCTCCGAAGAGGCTGCGCGCATCAGGTTGCTGAAGCTCAACCTGATCACTGCGACACACGGACAGGCCTCGCTCTTCGGCCGCTGATCGCGAATCCGCGGAACTGCGTATTTTTTCGATTGACTCCACTTTGGCGCGATATACGCTGATTAGCAGATCAGCCGATGAATGGAATTGCCAGAAAGGAGATCACGGTGACTGCACTGTCCGCCTTCCTTCGCAAGACGCCCGGCGAGGCGCTGCGCGAATACTTCGACCGGCCGGAGATCGGCCTGCCCACCGAGTTCGACTGGCCCGCATCGGACGCCGATTTGTCCGGGCCGCTTCTCGGCGCCATCGAGAAGATGTCCCGCGTCCAGCGCGACCGCATTTCCAACGACGCCGAGCGCGTCCATGGCCTGTCCGATGAGCCCGGGCAGGCCGCGATCTACAGCGTGGCCGAGGATCCCGCCTTCCTCGACGGGCTCGCGAACCCGCACGCGCGGTCACTCTGGATGTTCCTGAACGCGCAGGACCGCTTTCGTCATGCCGAGGAAGTCCGCTTCACGGAGGACCGCCGGCGCGGTCGGATGTGGGCAGGCTACATGACCGACGCCGGCTGCGTCGTGCAGCGCAATGCATCGGCCCGCCACGCCTTCGTCTCCGCGATCAAGGAGTTCTCGGGCGCCGCCCATGCACATGTCGACATCTTCGACCGGGTGAGGACGACCCATGAGGGCGACGAATGCGACCTCGTGCAGGTGACGATCTACCGCGAGGGACGGCCCGACGACCTGCTGCGTTTTGACGACAGGGGGTCTCTCGTGCGGCAGGCCTATCGTCCCGTGTTCGAGGCCGCGGTGACCTACGAGCCCGCCACCGGTGGCATCGAGGTGATCGCCAACGACAAGGCGACGCGCGGCGAGATCGTGAAGGCGACGGTCACACATCTCCTCGGCATCGAGTTCAAGGAGAACCGCCTGCCGCTGCGGTGCTATGATCTCTCGGTCCTGCTGAAACCGTATGACTTTCCGGTCGACCCGGAGGACGGGATCGAGGGCGTCGAAGTGCGCGAACTGCGGCTGATGCCGATCGACGACAGCGATTTCAGGGTGACGCTGGAAAAGCCCGCGCGCGCCGACGAGACGATCTGGACGAAGGCGGAAGAGCGGTTCGGGGGTCGCACGCCTCTGAGCGAGGGGTATGTGGTCACGCGGGCCAAGATCGCCGTGAAGCTCGCCCGCCGCCCGGGAGGCGACAGGCGGCGCACGCTGACCCTGACGATCACGTGGCCGCATGGATGCGACCTTAAGGATCGGACGGCCACCGAGCAGATGATCGGCGAGAAGTACCTGCGGCGCTGGGGGATCCTGGTCGATGACCTGCAGCTCTTCGAGGATTGATCTCGCCGCCCGCCGGCTGCTCTCGTCCATCGCCGGAACCCGTGACGCGCAGGTTTCGGCAATGGCGCTGGCGCATATGCGCGGCGCCGGCAAGGCGCTGATGGATGCCGGACTGCTCGTGCAGCGCGGCAGCGCGATGTCCGTCGTTGCCGAGGACGATCTGGACGACACCCCGACGTCCGTCATCGCCCACCCGATCACCGGCCAGCATGGGCATCTCGGCAACGCGGCATGGCACGACGAACAGGCGAGCGCCCGCCGTCGGGTCTATGCGCTGGACATGGCGGCAGCAGCTCGGCGGGTGGTCGCCCGGCTCGATTGCTCGCTCGGCAAAGACCCGGTGCCTTACCTCGACGGCGCGGTGCTGGATTTCGGGACGGCGCGGCTGCCGAAGCGAAGGGCGCGTGTCGGGATCTGGGTCGCCCGCGGTCTGACGACGCCGGCCGTGTTCGGGGAGTTCCGCCAGCTCGTTGCGCGCCGGCCAGCCGATGGGCTTCGGGTGGTCCTCGTTCTCGACCCTCCGGATCGGCATCGCTTCCGCTTCGTCCGGGGCCACGAGTTTGTCGCGCTGGCGGATGTGGTCGATCATGAAGATGGGCTCGCCATCGCCCCGGAAGTCCTGAGCGCACGCCTGCTGAAGGGACCGTCGCACAAGGGGCCTGTATGGGTCTCCGGCGACGGCGGTGTGCTGATCGTGCACGGCAGGTGGCACGAGTTCACCGGCGGCAAGCAGAAGATCGCCGTCGCCATGCTCGCCGAGGCCTGGCTGGACGGGGATCCGGTGCTGCCCGTCGCGCGCATCTTGGAGGAAGCCGAGTGCGGCCCCTCCGTGAAGCGACTGAAGAATCTCTTCGACGGCCACCCCACGTGGCAGGAGGTCATCCGGGAGAGCGGCTCCAGCGCATGGCTCGAGGTGTGACGCCACCAAAATCACGACGATCAGGCCGTCCTTCGGGGCGGCCTTTTTTGTTTTCGGAGGCCCCGATCTGCATTCCTCCCGTCTCCCCTCCCTCCGCCCTCCCGATCTCCTCCCCTCGCACACCCCAATCTCGTTCGCAGGCATTCGGCCAATCGCGAAGGAGACGACGATGTCAGTCACGCATCTCAACCAGGTCGAGCTGGCGGCTCGATGGAAGATCAGCCCGCGCACGTTGGAGCGCTGGCGTTGGACCGGTGAGGGCCCCGCCTTCATCAAGATCGGCGGCCGGGTCGTGTACCGGCTCGAGGATGTCGAGGCGTACGAGGCCAACCGGCACTGTTCGAGCACGGCCGACAAGCCCGCCGTGAAGCTGGCGTGAGGGGGCGGCCATGACGATCCCCAACCGCATCACCCTCGACAATCTGCCCACCATGCCGGTCGGCGAGATCGCCGCTCTGCCGGGCGACCAGCTGGCGCTCCTGAAGCAGGACGCCGATGAGCAGCTGCGCGCTGCCAAGAACCTCAGCGACTGGCTCGATGGCGCTATCGCGCTGAAATATGGCGACCAGGCGCAGGACGCGCGCCGCGCGGAAGGCAAGGACACCGGCACGGTCAGGCTGCAGGACGGCCCGGTCACGGTGGTCGCGGAGCTGCCCAAGCGCGTCGATTGGGACCAGGCGATGCTCGCCGGTCTGGTCGAGCGCATCCGGGCCGATGGCGCCGATCCCGCCGAGTACGTCGACATCGCGTTCAGCGTCGCCGAGCGCAAGTACACTGCCTGGCCCAAGGACATCCGCCAGGAGTTCGAGCCCGCGCGCACGGTCCGCACCGGCAAGCCGAAGTTCCGGCTGCTGCTCGGCGAGGAGGCGCTCTGATGGCCATCTCGCTCGCATCCCTGCAAACCTCGACGGTGTTGCGTCCGCCGCGCGTGCTGATCCACGGCGTCGCCGGCATCGGCAAATCCACCTTCGCCGCGTCCGCTGACGCGCCGGTGTTCGTCCTCACCGAGGACGGTCTCGGCAAGCTGCAGGTGCCGCATTTCCCGCTGGCGACGAGCTACGCGGAGGTCGCGGAGGCGCTCGACGCCCTGCTCGACGAGGACCACGCCTATTCGACCGTGGTCGTCGACAGCGTCGACTGGCTCGAGCCGCTGATCTGGGCCGAGGCGTGTCGGCGCAACGGCTGGCAGTCGATCGAAAGCCCCGGCTTCGGCAAGGGCTACGCCGAGGCGCTGACCATCTGGCGGGAATACATCGACAGGCTGAATGCGCTCCGCGACCGGAAGGGCATGGCGGTCATCCAGATCGCCCACACCGACATCAAGCGCTTCGACAGCCCCGAGCACGAACCCTACGACCGGTACGTGATCAAGCTGCAGGCCCGCGCCTCCGCGCTGCTGCAGGAGCACTCGGACGTGGTGCTCTTCGCCAACTACCGGATCTCGGTCAGCAAGTCCGACGTCGGCTTCAACAAGAAGGTGACCCGGGCGCTCGGGTCCGGTGCGCGCGTGATGCACACCGAGGAGCGCCCCGCCTTCCTCGCCAAGAACCGCTACGGCCTGCCGGAAACCCTCCCGCTCGAGTGGTCGGAGTTCCTGGCCGCCATGCCCCAATCCGCCTGATTGCGACTGAAAGGACAGAACGATGGCACGTTTCGACACCGCCTTTGACGCCACCGGCATCGAGCCCACCACCGCCTACGAGATCCTGCCCGCGGGCAAGTACCGCGCCCAGATCGTCGAGAGCGAGATGCGCGTCACGAAGAACGGGATGGGACAGTATCTCTGGCTGATGCTCGACATCCTCGAGGGGCCGCAGCAGGGCCGCAAGGTCTTCGACCAGCTTAACCTGGTGAACGCCAACCCGACCACGGTCGAGATCGCGCAGCGCACGCTGTCGGCGATCTGCCACGCCACGGGCAAGCTGCAGGTGAACGACAGCGAGGAGCTGCACCTGATCCCGATGACGATCCAGGTCGGCGTGAAGCCCCCGAAGGACGGCTACGGCGAGCGCAACACGATCCGCTACATGGTGCCGGAGGCCCCGCAGGCGACCCCGCCGAAGCCCGCCGCCACGCAGCCGGCCAGCGCTCCCGCGCAGTCGGCGCCCGCCCGCCCGGCCACCGCGCCCTGGAACCGCAAGAGCTGACGCCCTCGGCCGCCGCGGGCTGAGACCTGCGGCGGCCCGGACATCGCCAGACCCGAGAGACCGACCATGACCAACACCACCGACGCGGCCTGCGTGGCCGCGAACGCCCCCGGCTTGCCTGACGACACCCGGCGCCTGATCGAGATCGAGGACGCCATCGCGAAGATCCGCACGCAGATCGCGACCGCGGATCTGGCGCGGCAGCGGACGGCCAAGCCGATCGACCCCGACTGGTTTCACCGCGCGCGCACTGCGTTGCGCCACCTCAATCGCGAGCGCGCAGAGATCGTCGCCCGTCAGGGAGGCCGCCGCCGGCGCGAACGGCTCAAGGACATGATCATCGCCGTCTTGCGCGAGCGCCATGACGTCGCCGCCTGGGCTGCGGTGCTGGCTGAGGCGCGGGCGCGGCTCGAGCGGGATGAGGCATGCTGATGGCCGAGCTCCCCGAACCCCCGACGCCGACCCTCTCCGCGATCTACGCCTCCTACGAGGCCCGGCAGGGCGATGGCTTCCGCGACCATCTTGGCGCCTCGCTGATCGGCAAGGCCTGCGCCCGTGCGCTCTGGTACGACTTCCGCTGGGCGACGCCCGCGCGGCACACCGGCCGCATCCTGCGGCTGTTCGAGACCGGCCAGCTGGAAGAAGCCCGGCTCGTCCGCGACCTGCGCGCCACCGGCGCCACGGTGCTGGAGGTGGATCCCGAGACCGGACGGCAGTTCCGCGTCGAGGCCCATGGCGGGCATTTCGGCGGCTCGCTCGACGCCGTCGCCCTCGGGCTCCTGGAGGCACCGAAGACCTGGCACGTCGTCGAGTTCAAGACGCATTCCGCGAAGAGCTTCGCCGAGCTGGTCGCCAAGGGTGTCGTGCTCGCCAAGCCCCAGCACGCCGCGCAGATGCAAATTTACATGCACCTGACCGGCATCACGCGGGCGCTCTACGTCGCGGTCTGCAAGGACACCGACGCGCTGCACATCGAGCGCGTCCCGGCCGACGCCGACATGGGCGAGCGCCTGCTGGAAAAGGCGCGGCGGATCATCTTCGCCCAGCACCCGCCCGAGCGGATCAGCGCAGATCCCGCGTGGTTCGAGTGCCGGTTCTGCGACCACCATGGGCTCTGCCACGGTGAGGAGGCCGCGGCCGTCACCTGCCGGTCCTGCCTGCATTCCACGCCCATCGCAGGCGGCTGGCACTGCGCGCGCCACGACCGGCTGCTCGACCCAGCCGACCAGCGCCGAGCCTGCCCCCGGCACCTGTTCATCCCCGATCTCGTTCCCGGCGAGGTGACCGACGCAGGCGAGGACTTCGTCTCCTACCGCATGCGTGACGGCTCGGCCTGGACCAACGACGCCCGCGAGAAGGAGACCGCCGCATGCTGACCCTGCGCCCATACCAGCAGGCCGCGATCGCCTCGATCTACGGCTATTTCGAGAAGGAGAGCGGCAACCCTCTCGTCGTGATCCCCACAGCCGGCGGCAAGAGCCTCGTCATGGCCGCCTTCATCGACGGCGTGCTCAAGGCCTGGCCCGACCAGCGCGTGCTCGTCGTCACCCATGTCCGCGAGCAGATCGCGCAGAACCATGCCGAGATGCTGGGGCTCTGGCCCGAGGCGCCGGCGGGCATCTACTCGGCCGGGCTCGGCCGCCGCGACGCGCGGGCCCGGATCCTCTTCGCCGGCATCCAGTCCATCCACGACAAGGCGACGCGCATCGGCCATGCCGATCTGGTGCTGATCGACGAGGCCCATCTGATCCCCGGGCGGTCGAACACCATGTATCGCCGCTTCCTCAACGATCTGCAGGCGATCAACCCCGCGCTGAAGGTGATCGGGCTGACGGCGACGCCATTCCGGCTCGACAGCGGCATGCTGCACGAAGGCGAGAACGCGCTCTTCACGGACATCGCCTACGAGGTGTCAGTCCGCGACCTGATCGATCAGGGCTATCTCGCCCCGCTCATCTCGAAGCAGACCAAGACCCGCCTCGACGTGACGGGCGTGGGATCGCGCGGCGGCGAGTTCATCGCGCGCGATCTCGAGGATGCGGTCGACCAGGACGCCATCACGCGCGCGGCCGTGGCCGAGGTAATCGCCCATGGCGAAACGCGCAGGTCCTGGCTCGCCTTCTGTTCCGGCGTGCGTCACGCCACCCATGTCGCCGAGGAGTTCCGCCGCCGCGGGATCAGCTGCGCGACCATCTTCGGCAAGACTCCGAAGGACGAGCGCGACGCGATCATCGCCGCTTTCAAGCGCGGCGAGATCAGGGCGCTGGCCTCGATGGGCGTGCTGACGACGGGCTTCAACGCGCCGGCCGTGGACCTGATCGCCATGCTGCGGCCCACCAAGTCGGCCGGGCTCTATGTCCAGATGGCCGGACGGGGCACGCGGCTCGCCGAGGGCAAGGAGAACTGCCTCGTTCTCGATTTCGCGGGCAATGTCTGGCGGCATGGCCCCATCGATCTCGTGCGGCCGAAACGGCCGGGCGGTCCGGGCGACGGGCCGCCGCCCACCAAGATCTGCCCGAAATGCGGGACCATCGTGGCCATCGCCGCGCTCGAATGCCCCGGCTGCGGTTTCGAGTTCCCCGGCCGCGAAGTGAAGCTCGAGCCGACCGCCTCGACGCTGGAGGTGCTGTCGACCGGCAAGCCGCAATGGGTCGGCGTCTCCGACGTCACCTACAGCCGCCACGAGAAACGCGGCGGGCGGGTCTCGCTGAAGGTCACATATCGCTGCGGGTTCGCCTTCCACACGGAATGGGTCTGCTTCGAGCACGAGGGCTATCCGCGCCGGAAGGCCGCGAGCTGGTGGCGAGAGCGGGCGCCCGAACTGCAGGTGCCCGAGTCCGTCGACGAAGCGCTCATCCTGGCGGACGAGCTGCGTCGCCCCACCGAGATCGCCGTCCGCCCCGCGGGCCGCTTCACCGAAATCACCGCCTACAGGTTCGCCCCATGCCTTACAGCCGTGCCGGGCTCTGCGCCGTCTGCCATCGAGAGCCCCGCGGCTGGGGCTGGTTCGACGTGCGCTTCCGCGTCTCCGACCCGCGGCGCGACACGAGCCGCAGAGACCTCTGCAGCCGGGTTTGCCAGGACATCTGCCACCGGAGGTCGGGCATGATCGATCCGACCCCCAACGAGACGGCGGCCATGGTCGAGGGCGGCAAGGCCGGCGGCGCCTATCTCAACAGCCTCGGCCGGACCGATCTCGCCCTGCTCACCGAGAAGGAGTGGGACACATTCGTCGAGGTGATCGTCACCGGCTACTGCGACCACCTGCGCGACCTGGCGGCGAAGGACCGCGAACGGCTCGACGGCATGATCCCGGAGGTGCCCTTCTGATGGCGGACACCTCGTGGATGGCGCGCGTCGGGGCACGTCTCGTGACCAACGGCTACGCGATCCTGCCGATCGCGCCCGGCACCAAGAAACCCGGCCAGTTCGCCCGCGCGGTCTGGCACGACTACCCGCAGTGGAACCGGCATGCGAGCCGCGCCACGACCGAGTTCGAGGTCGCAACCTGGTCGACCTGGCCCGACTGCGGCGTGGGTATCGTGGGCGGTGCGGTCGCCGCGCTCGACATCGACGTCGCCGAGGATGGCGAGCTGGCGCTGCACATCGAGCGGCTAGCCCGCGAACGGCTGGGTGACACCCCGGCGCTCAGGATCGGCAAGCCGCCGAAGCGGCTGCTGGTCTATCGCACGCGAGAGCCCTTCGCCGGGATCCGGCGCGCGCCGCTCGAGATGCTCTGCCTCGGGCAGCAGTTCGTGGCCTACGCCGAGCATCCCGACACCGGCCGGCCCTACGCCTGGCCGGATGAGGGGCTCGCGGATCTCGACATCGAGAGCCTGCCCGAGATCGACGCCGAACGGGCGGCGGCCTTCCTCGACGAGGCGCTGGCGCTGATCCCGCCTGAGCTGCGCCCGAAGAGCCTCGGTGCGAAGGGTGCGAACGGGACCGGGCACCCATGTCTGCCGGCGCATGCACAGGCCGGCACGCTGGCGGCGATCCGCAGCGCACTCGCCTGGCTGCCGAACGCCGAGCTCGACTACGACAGCTGGATGCGCATCGGCATGGCGCTGAAGGGCGCGCTGAGCGAGGAGGGTGCTGCGCTCTTCGCCGACTGGTCGGCGCAGGCGGCCAAGAACGACCCGGCCGCGACGGCGAAGGCATGGGCGAGCTTCAAGCCCGCGCGGATCGGCGCCGGCACGATCTATCACCTCGCCATGGAGAAGGGCTGGCGCCCCGATCCCGACCTCCTGCTCGACGGCAGTCAGAAGGTTTGCGCAAGCGACGAGCATCCAGCAGCCGGCCTCCTCGCGCGGCTCGCCCAGCCCGAAGACCCGATGCCGATCCTCCCGCCTGCGCCGTCGTTCACGCTGACGATCCCGGGCGGGCTCGTGGGCGATCTCGCGCAGTACATGATCGACACCGCGCGCAGACCGCAGCCGCTTCTCGCGGTGGGCGCGAGCCTCTGCGCCCTCGGCGCGCTGATGGGGCGGCGCTACCGCACGACGACCGACCTGCGCACGAACCTCTACATCGTCGGCATCGCGGACAGCGGGTCGGGCAAGAACCACGCCCGCGAGGTCGTCAACGAGCTGTTCTTCGCAGCGGGGCTGGCGCACCACCTTGGCGGCAACAAGATCGCCTCGGGCGCAGGGCTGCTGACCGCGCTCCACCGTCAGCCCGCGATCCTGTTCCAGATCGACGAGTTCGGGATGTTCCTCGCCGCGGCGGCCGACCGGAAACGCAGCCCGCGCCATGTCACCGAGATCCTCGACAACATGACCGAGCTCTACACCGCCGCCTGCGGGGTCTTCCTCGGCGCGGAATACGCCAACCGGGACGGCTCGAACGAGCGGCGCGACATCGTCCAGCCCTGCCTCTGCGTTTACGGCACAACCACGCCGCTGCATTTCTGGGGGGCGCTGCAGGGCGCCAATGTGGTGGACGGCTCGCTCGCCCGGTTCATCATCCTCCCGAGCGAGGAGGACTACCCGGACGAGAACCGTCGTGCCGGGCTGCGCACGTCGCCGCGACCGCTGATCGAAGGGCTGCAGCGCCTTGCCGAGGGCGGCGGGGCGAGCGGCAACCTCGCCGGCCAGACCTCCGGGCCCGAGACCGCGGTCGACCCGATGACCGTGCCGATGGACGACGACGCGCAGGCGCGCTTCGACGCGCTGGGCGAGGAGATCACCGCCGAGCTCAGGGCCGCGGCCGGCACGTTCCAGACGCCGATCCTCGCCCGGATCGCGGAGAACGCAGCCAAGGTGGCACTCGTCCTCGCCGTGGGGCGCGATGCGGTCCAGCCCGTCATCCGGCTCGAGGAAGCCGTCTGGGCCATCGAGTTCGTGCGCCACTTCGCCCGGCGCACCATCGACGCCGTCGAGCGCCATGTCGCCGACACCGAGACCGAGGCGCATCTGAAACGCGTGCGCGAGATCATCCGCAAGGCGGGGACGGCCGGCGTCACCAAGTCCGAGCTGACCCGCGCCTCGCAATGGCTTCGGGCGCGCGACCGCGACGACATCCTGCTCACGCTCGTCGAGAGCGGCGACATCGTCACGGTGGAGCAGGAGACCGGGGGGCGGAAGGCCATGCGCTTCCGGGCGATGCGGTGAGGGCCGGGACGATGCTTCCTTCAACGGCCCCCATCCTTCATTTGAAGGAAGTTCCCGCCCAAGCCTCCGTCCCGCAACGGAAATCCGGCGCGGCGAACTTCTTTCAATATTTCACGCAAAGACCCTCGCGCGCGTGGGTGGGAAGGGGTGCCAGACACATACCCCATGAAGTAACTGAAATATTGAAAGAAGAGATTTATCCTCATTCTGCCAATGGCTTGCGGCCCCACTTCCTTCAAGTGGACGGGGTGAAGCCATTGAAGGAAGCGCCGGGCGCTCCCGGCATCGACAACGTGACCCTGACCAGACCTCGCGATCCCGGTCCGGGCGCGCGTGCAGCCCTCACCAGGCTGCCGTGCCGCCCCGGCCTCTCACTCGAAGAGGAGGTCGTCATGGACCGCTCCCCACACATCGCCCCGGCGCCTCTCACGGCTGCCGGCAGTCTCGACCGCTGCATTCTCGCGCTGGATCTCGGCACCAGCACCGGCTGGGCGTTGCGCGCCCCGGACGGGCTGATCACCAGCGGGACCGCGAGCTTCCGCCCCGGCCGCTATGACGGTGGCGGCATGCGCTACCTGCGCTTCACCAACTGGCTGACCGAGATCGACCGCCTGTCGGGGCCGGTCGCGGCGATCTGGTTCGAGGAGGTGCGCCGCCACGCCGGAACCGATGCGGCCCATGTCTATGGCGGGCTCATGGCCACGCTGACCGCATGGGCCGAGTTGCGCGGCGTGCCCTATGCCGGCGTTCCCGTCGGCACGATCAAGCGCCACGCCACGGGCAAGGGCAACGCGCCGAAGGAGGCGATGATCGCGTCCGCGCGGGCCCGAGGCTTCAGCCCCGCCGACGACAACGAGGCTGACGCCATCGCGCTGCTGCTCTGGGCGATCGAGACGAACGGGGGTGTCGCATGAGGGGGCATCCCAAGGGCTACGGCGGCCATCGCCGGGATCCGGAACAGGTGAAGCGCGAGGGCTGGCGCGAGCAGGGTCTGCTCGCCGTCTCGCTCGAGGATGCGCGTCTGACCTGGCCGGAACGCGAACTCGTCCGCCAGCTGGGCGAAAAGCTCTACGGCCCGCGCCTCTCCGAGGAAGGAGGGCGCCATGGATAAGTGGACCCCGTCCCTCGTCGAGGCCCGTCTCGCCGAGGCGGCCTTCGTGCTCAAGCGCCTGCCCGAGCCGCGGCGGCAGGGCTACTTCAGCACGTGGCCCGAGATCGTCCACTCCTTCGCCGACAAGGTCGGCCAGGAGCCGAAGCCCATGCGGGTGCTGCCCTCGCCGCAGGCGATCAGCCGGATGGAGGAGACGCTGACCTGGACCGCGTGCCTCGACCCCGTCGACGGCAAGATCGTCTGGATGCGCGCCCATGGCGAGCGGTGGAAGACCATCTGCTGGACGGTCGGACTGCAGCGCTCGGCCGCCCACCAGCACTGGCTCTACGGGCTCTGCGTCATCTCGCTGAGGCTCAACCGGCGGCGGTTCAACCGCAACCTGTCGAAGCGGCGCGTGATCGAACTGGCCGGTGGCGCGTAACCCTGCGCGCCAGAGGGGAAGGTGTGCGGCGGACAGTTTTCGACGGGACAGAAAACCGGTTCAGGGGCTAGGTTCGGGATAAGCTCGGGAGAGGCGCGCGCGGCGCGGTCCCGAGCGAAACCATCCTTTCGTTGGCGAGGCCCGCTAAGAAAGGAAAGGCGCTGATCCTTTCCTTGCGGACCGCTGTCCGCCCCGCCAAGCCCCCTCGGCCGAGTTCGCGGTTCCTTCCGCGCGACCTGCGTATGCTGGCGGGCTTGGCTCGGCATTTCGCCAGCGTCAGGGCCGGATTTTTGGGAAGCCACCCGGAAGCCGGAGCCACCCGCCACCCGCGCAAACCCCAATGAACGCTGGCCTTCGGGCCGGATACCCCGGATGCCGCTGGACCCTGCGTGGAGTCCGGCGTGGCATCCGGAGTCCGGATTCCGGCCGGCATCCACCTCATCGACGGAAACCACCCGCCCATGACGCTGAGCTTCGCCCCCGAGCGGATCGAGACGTGGCCGCTTGCGCGCCTGCAGCCCTACGCAAAGAACGCGAAGGTACATGGCGCCGACCAGGTCGCGAAGATCGCCGCAAGCATGGCCGAGTTCGGCTGGACCGTGCCGTGCCTCGTCGCCGAGGACGGAGAACTGATCGCGGGCCACGGGCGCGTGTTGGCCGCCACGCAGCTGGGGCTGCTTGAGGCACCGGTGATCGTGCTCGGGCATCTGACCGAGGCGCAGCGCCGGGCGTACCGCATCGCGGACAACAAGCTGACCGAACTCGGCACCTGGGACGAGGCGCTGCTGTCGGCGGAACTGAACGACCTGCTGGCCGATGATTTCGATCTGTCGCTGGTCGGCTTTTCCGACGGCGAGTTGGACAAGCTGCTGGCCTTCGATCCGGACGAGGGCGGTGAAGAAGAGGGTGGCGCCGGGGGCTCCGTGCCTCCGGTGACCATCCCGGAGCCGCCGCGCAATCCCGTCTCGCGGACGGGCGATCTCTGGATCCTCGGCGACCATCGGTTGCTGTGCGGCGACAGCACCAGCCAGGAGGATGTCCGCCGCCTGATGAACGGCGAGCGCGCCGTGCTGTTTGCGACCGACCCGCCGTATCTCGTCGATTACGACGGCTCGAACCATCCGACCCGCAACAAGATCCCATGGGCAGGTGGACGACGGCCGGCTCGGTGACAGAGTGGGGTTGTTCATCGGACCAACCACTCTGGAGCCAGCCATGGAGACCACGACCGACCGCCCCGTCGAACCGACCGCCGTCCGCACCGACCTTGGCGCAATCTTCGTCTCGCTGGAACTCAGCCGTTCGAGCTGGGTCGTCACCGCGTTGCTGCCGGGCGGCGGCGAGAAGATGTCTCGCCACGCGGTTCCCGGCGGTGACCTCGCCGGCCTGCTGGCGCGCCTTGCGCAGCTCGGGGAGAAGGCGCAGGCCCGCACCGGGCGCACCTTCCCGATCATCGTGATCCAGGAAGCCGGGCTCGACGGCTTCTGGATCCACCGTGCTCTGGAGAACGCGGGCATCGAGAGCCACGTCGTCGATCCCGCCTCGATCGCGACGTCGCGGCGCCGGCGCCGGGCGAAGACCGACCGGCTCGACGGCGAGACGCTGATCCGGACCCTGCTCGCCTTCAAGCGGGGCGAGCCGCGGGTCTGCGCCATGGTGCGGGCGCCGCACCCCGAGGACGAGGATCGCCGGCGCATCACGCGCGAGCGCAAGGCGCTGATCGCCGAGCGCGTCGAGCACGTCAACCGCATCAAGGGGCTGCTCTTCGCGCAGGGCGTCCGCGGCTACGAGCCGTTGCGCCGGGACCGGCGCGCCCGGCTCGAGGACCTGCGCACCGGTGACGGCCGCGATCTGCCGCCCCATCTGAAAGCGCAGATCCTGCGCGAACTCGACCGGCTGGAGCTTCTGCTCGACCAGATCAAGG
The DNA here is from genome assembly GCA_002720475.1 of Roseovarius sp. Classification (GTDB taxonomy): domain Bacteria; phylum Pseudomonadota; class Alphaproteobacteria; order Rhodobacterales; family Rhodobacteraceae; genus Roseovarius. The sequence goes on along the minus strand of PBIL01000018.1, from coordinate 3,615 downwards.
CGGTGGAGGTGGAGCGCGATGCCGTGCTCGCCGATCAGCCGCAGGATCGCGAAACGCCCGCCGCGGCGAAGATGCTGCTGGACATCAGGGGCATCGGTCCGGAGGTCGCCGCGGTCCTGTGGTCGGAGGGGCTGTTTCGCCATTTCGGCAACCGAAGGCAGGTGGCGGCCTATGCGGGGCTGGCGCCGACGCCCTGGCAGAGCGGCGCGGTGCGCCGCGAGCAGGGTGTGTCGAAGGCGGGCAATCCACGATTGCGATCGACGATGATCCAGCTCGCCTGGCTCTGGCTGGGCCACCAGCCGACATCGGCGCTGACCCGCTGGTTTCGCGCGCGCGTCGAGCAGAATGGCGGTCGCCTGCGCAAGACGGCGATCGTGGCGCTGGCGCGCAAGCTGCTGGTGGCGCTGTGGAAATACGTGACATCGGGCGTTGTGATCGAGGGCGCCACGATGAAGCAACAGGCCGCCTGAGCACCGCGGCCGAGAAGGAACATCGAATACCGGCCCGGGCCTGATCAGCCCGGATCGGTCCAGGTGGGCGAGCCGTACCAGTCCGTGGCCTGACAACAGGACCGTAAACAAGAAGGGTGTCGCCCCCTGCCTGAGCCCCGCCCGCCGCACGCGGGATATTGGTGCAGCCGCTCCGCGCGGCGACCGGATGTGAGGTTGATCGTGCCCGGCAGCGGGCCGCGTCATGCAACCGGGCTCTGATCCTGGACCGATGGGTATCGAAGAAAGCGCCCGTCGATGCGTCGGCGCGTGCAAAACGCGGTACGCATGCACCGGGGCCAGACCGGTGACCGCGACCTGCAGCCGTCCCCCTCCGGCCGGGCCCGAAAAGTTGCACCGGCGGCGGCCCCGCCGTCACCAGCGAATTGGGGGCGCGCCGCCGGGGCCGCCGCCTCTGTCAGGCTGGTCTCAAACCGTTCCCGCCGGGCCTTCGCCCATCGCGCAGCCTCGAATCCCCGGATCTCAGCCTCCTTCAGAAACCGTCTCCCAGCTCATCGAAGGGATGAATCGCGATGTCAAAGAAACGCTTGACGAAGAAAAGCCCATGTGAGGACTGGACTCGGGGGGATGTGATGAGGGGGGAGATTATCGGGGTCTGGTCAGAGACCTGGCGCGAAATCTGGTCGAAGCTGGCCAAGCACCCGGATGCGCCGGAGGACCTGTTCTGCGAACTGTTCCGCGAATTGAACGCTGCCTGCTCCGCTCCGCTCGACCCCGCCACGGAACTGGCCGATACCGTCGATAACCCCGATCAGGCCCGCACGGCGTTCCGCCGAACCAGGGCATCTGCGTTGATGGGCGAGATCGCGTTGCTGGAGTTCATGGAGCGCGCGCATGGGGTGATGGTCGACCTCGGGGGCGACCCGCTGGCGAACCGTTACTTTGTGCTGATCGAGGCTTTCCTCAACAAGTACAGCCTGCGCTATGACCTGCGCCGACCCTTCAGCCTCAACCCAACATTGCCAGGTGTGTTCGCCCGCCTCATGCGCGACCTGAAAGACGCGACGGCGCAGGATGCAGCTTTGCACCCGCTGATGACGGAGTTTGAGGATGCCATCCGCGACCTTCGTGCGGACCGCTCGGCGGGCAGGATCAAGACCTGCATACAGAAGCAGGTCAACCTGCAGGAGGCGATTGGCCAGCGCTGCCCCGGTGTGACGACCAACACGCTTGGTCAGATTTGCGAGCAGGTCGGCACATGGCCGCACAACAAGGTGAAGGACGCGATGAAATGCCTATATGGCTTCGCGTCCGACTATCCTGGCATCCGGCATGGAGGGAACGCCAACAACAGCATCCGAGAGATTGAGATGCGGGACCTTGTGGGCATCACCGTGTTGCTCGCCGGGTTTGCACCGTATCTGACCAATCTGATCAATTCCGACAACGTGTATCGAGGCACATAGGGAGGATCGACATGTCGCAATTCTCGTTCCTCCAAGCAGAATTCGCCGAGGTGCACGAGCATGCCGTAAAGGCGGAAAGCCTGGCACTTTCCGACCCGCGCAGCGCCTGTTTTTACGCTCGGCTGGCGCTGGAGGTGATGGTCAAGTGGATGTATCGCCATGATCGCGCGCTTCGGTCGCCCTATGAAACGACACTATCCGCGCTGATCCACGAACCGACGTTCCGGAAGCTGGTGGGCGATGCGCTGGTCGCCAAAGGGAAGGTGGTCAAGGGCCTTGGCAACGCAGCAGTTCATGAATCCAAGCCCGTCGCCCCCGCGCGTGCCATCACTGCCGTCAGAGAGCTGTTCCATATCTCCTATTGGCTGGTCCGTACCTATGCGAAGGGCGCGAAGCCGGCCGCCACAGTCGCATTTTCGGCTGATGCGTTGCCGCATACCACTCAGGTGGAAGCGTCCACTCTCGGTAAGCTGAAGGAAATCGCGAAACGCTTCGAGGAGGCGGCCAGGGAGCGAGACCGCGCCGAGCAACTTCGCCTGAAAAGCGACGGCGACCGATTGAAGCTGGAGACCGAGATTCGGCGCCTTCAGGACGAAATCGCGAAGATCAAGAAGGCCAACCAGGCCATCCCCGACGGGCACGACTACAATGAAGCGCAGACGCGGGATGCTTTTATCGACTTGCTGCTAGCGGAAGCGGGTTGGACCTTCACCAGACCCGGCCACGATACCGAGTGTCCCATCAGCGGCATGCCGAACGCCACGGGCGAGGGCTTCGTCGATTATGTGCTCTGGGGTGACGACGGCCGACCGCTCGGCTTGGTAGAGGCGAAGCGCACTCGCCGAGATGCGCGGGAAGGGCAGCGTCAGGCCGAACTGTACGCCGACGCGCTGGAGCGCCAGTTTGGGCAGCGGCCGATCATCTTCTATTCCAACGGCTATGAGCATTGGATCTGGGATGACCGCCGCTATCCGCCGCGCCCAATCCAGGGATTTCTCAAGAAGGATGAGCTGGAGCTTGCGATCCAGCGGCGTGCGACACGCAAGCCGCTGGCGCCGGAGGACATCAACTCAAAGATTGTCGAGCGCTACTACCAGACCCGCGCCATTCGCCGCGTTGCGGAGGCTTTCGAGAAGGACAATCTGCGCAAGGCGTTGTTGGTCATGGCGACGGGTTCGGGCAAGACGCGCACCGTCATCGCACTTTCCGACCTGTTGATGCGCGCCAACTGGGCGAGACGCATCCTGTTCCTTGCTGATCGTGTTGCGCTCGTCAATCAGGCGTCGAACGCTTTCAAGGCGTTCCTGCCGCAGGCTTCGCCCGTGAACCTGGTCACCGACAAGGCTGCCCATGGACGAGTCTACGTTTCCACCTACCCGACCATGATGGGGCTGATCGACGAGACGAAAAGCGGTGTGAGGCGCTTTGGGCCGGGGCACTTCGACCTGATCGTTATCGACGAGGCGCATCGCTCCGTCTATCGGAAGTACAAGGCGATCTTCGACTACTTCGACAGCCTTCTGGTCGGCCTTACTGCAACGCCGAAGGATGAGGTGGACCGGGACACCTATGCGCTTTTTGACCTGGAGCGGAGATATACGCAGAAGTTGGTGACGCCTGATCAGGCGGCAGCTTGAAGTTGGCGGAGGCCGTCGCGGAACTCAACCCCTTGGATGATCTCGGGCAGGCGGTTCCGGCCG
>PBIL01000017.1 GCA_002720475.1 Roseovarius sp. | reverse complement strand
TCGTCGAACGGGTTCATCGACATCTTCACATTCGCAAGATCGACCCCGCTGCCATCCGCCTTGACACGGACTTTCACGTTGTAGTCGATCACGCGCTTGACAGGCACGAGCACCTTCATTTCGCGTTCTCTCCTCAAGTCAGTCATTATTGTTGAAACCATGCTAGCGGTCTTTGAAGTCGGGTTTCCGCTTTTCCGAAAACGCTTTCATGGCTTCCGGAAAATCATGCGCGCAAAGCAGGACGCTTTGGGCATCGCGCTCGATATCGAGCGCTTCCAGATAGCTGCATTCGGCGGCAGAGCGCATCACACGTTTGGCCGTCTGGACGCCAAACATCGGGTGAGCGGCAGTCTCATTGGCTATCTCCAGCGCGCGAGCCTCAACCCGTTCGGCCGGAACGCATTCTTCGACGACGCGCAGTTCCCTGGCAGTCCGCCCGTCGATCTCGCGCCCCGTGAGTACAAGCATCCGCGCCACCCCGGCACCGGCACGTTGCTGAAGCAGCCAGCTCGATCCGGTGTCGGGGCATCCGCCAATGCGGGCGAAAACCTCGCACAGCCGGGCGTCTTCGGCGGCCACAACGATATCTGCGGACAGAGCGAGACTGAGACCGGCACCATAGGCGACCCCGCAGACGGCCGATATCAACGGCTTGCGAAACAGATAGGCCGCGCGTCCGCCGTCATGAACACGGTCAACCATCTCGGAGGTAGCCTTGGCCCCCTTGGCGATTTCACCCTGGAAACCGACCAGATCGCCACCGCTGCTGAAATGATCTCCGCCGGTCATGACCACCACGCGGATGTTGTCGTCCTGCTCTGCCTCGCGCAGGCATGTCACGAGTGAATCGACAAACGCGACACTATAGGGGTTGCGTTTCGCGGGTTGAAGAAAACGCAAGACGCCGATGGGGCCGTCCCTGTCCAGTCGCATCAGTTCGCTCATGCCTGCCTCCCTTAGGTCCCGGTCCAGACCGGCGCGCGTTTCTCGGCAAAGGCCTTGGGACCCTCTATCGCATCGTTGCTGGCATAGACGACTTCATGCAGGCGCTTGCCCTCTTCCAGGCCCTTGGCGCAGCCCAAATCCATGGTCGCGCGCACGCTGGCCTTGGCCGCCACCACCGAAAGCGGTGCCGCGCTGGCGATCCTTTTGGCCAGGTCAAGCGCCCGTGCCCGAACCGCATCCGGCGTATCCTCGAGATAATTGGTAAACCCGTAATCATGCAGTCGCTCGATCGGCATCAAATCACCGGTCAAAACCATTTCCATCAGGATCGGTTGCGGCAGCATCGACAGAGCCGGGGCCGCCCAGGGCGATCCGCGCCCGATCTTCACCTCGGTGATGCCGACCTTGGTCCCCTTGAGGCCGACCCGGAGATCACAATTCAGCGTCAGCATCATGCCACCCGCCATCAGCGACCCCGTCATCGCCGCGATGATCGGCTTCTTGCAGGCGCGCATGGTCTCGTGAAACGGATCACGCATCTTGGACAGGATATCGACACCCTCGTCGCGTTTGATCTGGGTGGCCTCCTTCAAATCCAGCCCGGCACTGAACACGCCGCAATCGGCGGAGGTCAGGATGGCCGCGCGAACGCTGTCATCCGCCTCGATCCGTTCCCAGGCATCGGTCAGCCCGTTCGTTGCTGCCACGGAAAGCGCGTTCTTCCGCTCGGGCCGATTGATACAAACGGTCGCGATCCCGTCTTCGATCTTCACATCAATGGGGCTCATGATACCTGCTTCGTTTTCCTTGGATAATCCCAGCGCGAAGTTTCCCCGCGACATCATGTTTGCCGCGGGGAAGTTCATGCCTATTCGACAGAGAACGTCTTGGAACTTTCCTCGATCACTTCCCACACCACGTCGAGATAGTCGGCGCTCCAGTCGGTCAGCGGGACCCAGGTTGTGCCATTCCACTGTTCGACCCGGGTCTTGCCGCCGCCGCCGTGATCCTTGGGCGTTACGGTTACCGGTGCCATCAGGCCATTGGCGTCGAAGTTCTTGATCGACTCGTATCCCGCCTTCATGCTCTCGGGCGTCAGCGGCCATCCATTTTCCTCGATCGCAATCCGTGCGGCTTCGAAGCCCACCGAATAGATTGCCAGGCCGGTGTTGTAATACACGTCCCGAACCAGGCTTTCAGGGCCGCTACCCTCGCCTTTGGCATAATAGGTATCCAGCAGCGTCTTGACCATCGGCACTTCCTGGCCACCGGCGACGTTTGTCCCGCGCAGGATGCCCTTCGCGGTTTCCTCGCCGATATTGGCGATATCGACCTCGTTCAGCCAGTTCACCGACAGGTAACGGTCGATCGGGAACCCGTTGCGGCGCATTTCCTTGGAGGCGACCACATGCCCCCCGGCCAGCAGCCAGCTGATCACGTAGTCAGGCTTGTCGCGGCGAATTTTGCTCCATGAACCGGACTGATCAGACCCCGGCAGAGGAACGGGATAAAGCTCCAGATCAAAGCCTTCCTTCTCCGAAAGCGTCTTCAGGATCTCGATCGGCTCCTGCCCGAACGGATAGTCCAGATAGATAAAGCCGATCTTCGCGCCGTTCAGATCGCCGCCCATCTGGTTTTTGATAAAGGCAACGTCGTTGGCGGCCTGCTGCCAGTAGGTCGGACCGACCGGGAATACCCACTCGAACACCGTGCCGTCCACGGCGTCACCGCGGCCCACGAAGGATTGCATCAGGATGTTTCCGTCCTTCATCGCCCGCGGCAGAACCGCGTTCGTGACCGGCGTGGAAAGAAAGTTGAAAATGAACACGCCTTCACGCTTGAGCTGCTCATAGCATTCCACGCCACGCTGCGGTTCGTTGCTGTGATCGCGAACGATCAGTTCGACCGGATGGCCTTTGATGCCACCGTTTTCGTTGGTGTACATCGCCAGGTCCTGCGCCGCCTGGGCCACCTGCGGCGAGATGAATGTATAAGACTTGCTGAGGTCGAAACAGAGTCCGAACCGGATCGGTTCCTTGTCTTGCGCGGACGCGACCGTCCCGCCTGCTGCCAAGGCTGTGGCGAGTACCACGACCTTGAAGTGTTTTATGAGGTTCACCATGTTTTCCTCCCATTGGTGATGGTCGAGCGGCTTGATCGTTTCCCGGGTGCGCCGCCGCGCATGACGCTTTCCCGGCTCTGAGTACTTTGTTACTGGCCGTATTTCGAAGAGCTTTCCTTCACTACTTCCCAAACGACATCGCTGTATTCAGAGAGCCAGTCTGTTTGCGGAACCCAGGTTTCTCCGTTCCACATCTCGATACGGGTCTTGCCGCCGCCGCCGTGATCTTCGGCGGTCACCGTAATAGGTGCCATCAGTCCATTCGCGTCGTAACCTTCAAGCGACTCCAGGCCCGCCTTGTACGACCTTGCGGTGATCGGGAGACCTTCGAGTTCAACGGCCTTCCGTGCGGCTTCGAAGACAATCGAGTACATCGCCAGCCCCGTATTGTAGTAAACGTCCTGGGTCTTCACCAATGGACCGGAGCCCTCTCCCTTGTCGTAGAGCTCCTTGATGATCAACTGGCGCAGGGGAACATCGAGGCCACCGACGACATTGGTGCCGCGCTTGAGTCCAGTGGCTGCTTCGGCACCGATATTCGCGATATCGACCTCGTTCAGCCAGTTGACCGAAATATACTTGTCCATGGGGATGCCATTTCTCGTCATCTCTTTCGACGCGACAACATGGCCACCCCCCAGCATCCACGAGATGATGTGATCGGGCTTTTCACGACGCATCTTGGACCACGCACCCGCCTGATCGGTGCCCGGCAGTGGAACAGGGTATAGTTGAAGTTCAAAGCCCTCTCTTTCGGACAACGTCTTGAGGATTTCGATCGGTTCCTGGCCAAACGGGTAGTCGAAATAGATGAAAGCGATCTTGACGTCCGTCAGGTCGCCGTCGTGCAATTTCTTGATATAGCCGATATTGTTGGCGGCCTGCCCCCAGTAGGTCGGGCCGACGGGATAGACCCATTCGAAGACCGTGCCATCCACGGCATCGCCGCGGCCTACAAGTGACTGCATCAGAATGCGCTCATCTTCCATGGCCCGCGGCAGGATCGCCAGGGACACGGGTGTCGACAGCGTGTCGAATACGAAGACGCCTTCCCGGCTGAGCCTGGAGTAGCACTCGATTCCGCGCTGCGGCTCGTTTCCATGGTCGCGCACGATAACCTCGACCGGTTCGCCACCGATCCCGCCCTGCATGTTGATCAGCTTCGCCAGATCCATCGCCGCCTGCGAAACCTGCGGCGTGGCGAAGGTATAAGCCTTGCTGAGGTCGTAGCAGACCCCGACCTTGAATGGCTCGGCCAGCCCTTGCGTCCCGGCTGACATCCCTGCCATCAGCGATATGGCTGCCAACGCCTTGGTAAGTGTCTTCATCTTGTCCTCCCTGAACAGTTTCGGTTTGTGACCTCAACTCAGCCAGCGTTTGCGTCGGCTGTAATGTTTGACTTCGTGAAAATTGGTGCCTTCGCCGCCGCCGAGATAGAACTCCTTGATATCGGAGTTGGATTTGAGCGCCTGGGCCGTGCCGTGCATGACGACGCGACCATTTTCGATCAGATAGCCTTCCGAGACGATCTCCAGAGCGGCCAGGGCGTTCTGTTCAACCAGCAGGACGGACATCCCCTCCTCCCGATTGATCTTTTGCAGGATGCTGAAGATCTCCTCGACCAGAAACGGGGCAAGGCCGAGGCTCGGCTCGTCCAGCATCAGCAAACGCGGCTGCGTGACCAGGGCGCGCCCGATGGCGAGCATCTGCTGCTCACCACCCGACAGATAACCGGCCTGCGAGTTGCGGCGCTCGGCAAGACGGGGGAAATACCCATAGATCCTGTTCTTCTCCGCAGCCAGCGCCGATCGGGACATGCCCATGGGCGCGGCGGCGGTCAGATTCTCGTCAGGGGTCAGATGTTCGAACACCCGCCGCCCTTCGATGACGTGGCAGATGCCCATCTCTACCCGCTTCTGTGCGAGCATCTCCGTGATATCCGTCCCTTCGAACTTGATCTCACCGCGGCTGATACGTCCGCGCTCGGCCTTCAGGAGACCGCTGATCGCCTTCAGTGTGGAGCTTTTCCCCGCTCCGTTCGAGCCCAGAAGCGCAACCATCTTGCCCTTCTCTACCTGGACCGAAACACCTTTGATCGCCAGCATCACGTTGTCATACAGCACTTCGACGCTGTTCATTGACAAGATGGGCTGGGCTTCGACTTCATACTGCATTGGCATCCCTCGTTATTTCCGGAGCTGATCGAAGGGCCAGACCATCAGATAATCCCGGACGTTGCCGTAAAGCTTTCCGAGACCCAGAGGTTCGATCAGAAGAACGACCACGATCAACGCGCCATAGACCGCGTTCGGGATATGGGCGAGGGTTTCGACATTGACCTGCATGCCAAGCCACTGGCTTACCGAAGCAACGACGGTGTTCACCACGCCCGGAACCAGCAGTATCAAGGCAACGCCGAAATAGGATCCGATGATGCTGGACAAGCCGCCGACGATCACCATCGCAAGCACCTGGATCGACACGTTCACCGAGAACTGTTCGGGGGCGGCCAGAAAAAAGAACGTCGCAACCAGGATGGCACCGCTGATACCCGCTATGAAGGACGATGTCGCAAAAGCCAGGATCTTGTAGTAGAAACTGTTCACCCCGAGAATCGCGGCCGCATAATCCTTTTCCCGAACCGCGACCAGAGCGCGCCCAAGGCCGGTGCGTTTGAGGTTAAGCATGAAGATCGTCACCAGCACACACCATCCGAAGGCCACATAGTAATAGGCTCTATCCGAGGTGATCTCCTGCCCCAGAAGCGTCAGCGTCGGCGACTGGAGCGACGCGTGGGATCCGCCCGAGATCGTCGGCGAATGAGACAGCACCCAGTCCATCACGAACTGCATCGCCAGCGTCGTGATCGCGAGATACAGTCCCTTCACACGCAACGCGGCAAAGGCGAACAGGCTTCCGATCACCGATGACGCCAGACCGCCGATGATCAGGGCAAATTCCCACGGTACCCCGAACCGGGCAGCATGGATCGCCGAATATGCCCCAACGGCCATGACGGCGGCATAGCCCAGGTGAAGCTGGCCGGCCCATCCCGTCACCAGGTTGAGCCCAAGCGCGGCGGCCGTCCAAATAAGCCAGGGCAACATGTAACTGTTCAGATAGAGCGACGGTATGATGAAGGGTGCCGCCAGCCCGATGATGAGGAAGAACACCGCCAGATTCCGATCCGTTGGAACCTTGTAGATGCGGCTGTCAGAAACGTAATCGGCATGGCGGACACCGGAAAGTCGGTAGAACATTGCTTACACCCTTTCGATGTCGTGGCGGCCGAACAGTCCGTGCGGACGGATCATGACGGTCAGGATCAGGACGGCGGCGACGATCAGCTCGCGGCTCCCGCCCCCGACAAGCGGGTCGAGGAAATCCGCGCCCACATTTTCGACGATCCCCAGAATGATGCCGGCGACCACCGCGCCGAGAATACTGTCAAGACCACCAAGAATGGCGACCGTCAGGCCTTTGAGAAGCAACAGCGACAACCCCTGGTCGACCCCCTGTATTTCGCCCCAGATGATACCAGCGGCAACGGCCACGACCGAGGCAAGCGCCCAGGACAGCCCGACACCGCGTTCCACCGAGATTCCGACAGACCATGACGCCATGTAATCGTCGGCGATCGCGCGCAGCTTGATCCCGATCCGGGTCCGGAAGAAAACCATGAAAGCGGCAAGCAGAACGATCGCAACGGTTGCGCCGACAAGATGGATACGGCTGATCAGAATATCACCCATGAAAAGCGGCTCGTAGCTGACGCCCAGTTCGATCGAACGCGAGGTCCCGCCCCAGATTGCAAGCGTCGTGCCACGCAGGAAGATGTCGAGACCCAGTGTCATCATCAGGATCATGATGATCGGCCGCCCGGCGAGGCGCCGCAGGGCAACACGCTCGATCCCGAAGCCCAGGCCGAACATGATTACCACAGCAAGCGGAATGGCCAGACCTAGCGGCATACCCGCATCGCGCGACAGCGCAAGAACCACATAGGCCCCCAGCATCGTCAGCCCGCCCTGCGCAAGATTGGGTACCGAGGACGCCTTGTAGATCAGCACAAGGCCGATGGCGAAGAGCGAATAGAGCAGACCCGTCAGGGCTCCGTTGATCGCAAGCTCCGCAAGAAAGATCCAGTCCATTTATACCTCCCTGATGGGAAGGGTTCTGTCGACCTTCCCCGTTTCGCCCGTTTCGTAAGTCACCGTCGCGCTGACATGGACGTCTTTCGATCCGTCGTAGAGAGCCGCGATGACGTCTGCGTAGCGTTCCTGAACGACCTTCCGTCGCAGCTTCCTTGTCCGGGTGATTTCTCCGTCATCCGGATCGAACTCTTTCGGCAGGCTGACGAAGCGCTTCAAGCGAAGCGGCTCGGGGATGACCTTGTTCACCCGCAAGAACGCCTCGCGGACGAGATCGGCAACTTCGTCGCGCTGAGACAAATCGGCATAAGACACATAAGGCACGCCGTTCACCTCGGCCCAGTGCCCCACCGCCTCGAAATCCACGCAGACCATCGCCGTCAGTTCGTCCCGGCCGGCACCGATAACGGCCGCGTCCTTGATATACGGGCTGAACTTCAGCCGGTTCTCGATATAGTTTGGCACATAGCGTTCACCTCCAGCCGTGTGCGTGACCTCGGAGACACGCCCCAGAACCACGAGCTGACCGTCATCCTCAAGATACCCGGCGTCGCCGGTATGCAGCCACCCGCCTTCAAGCGCCTCGGCGCTCGCTTCGGGCTTGCCGAAATAACCGGGGAACACGCTGTCCGAGCGCAACAAGATCTCGCCGCTGTCGTCTATCTTGACCTCGACGCCCGGCAACGGCTTGCCCACCGTATGCACACGAACCTCTTCCGGCGACTGCATCGCGCTGAACCCGCTGACCTCGGTTTGCCCGTAGATCTGGCGCAGCTTGATCCCCAGGGCGCGATAAAAGATGAACGTGTCCTCGCCGATCGCCTCGCCGCCGGTGAACGCATTCTTGAGGCGGCTCATGCCGAACTGGTCCTTGATCGGGCCGAAGACAAGCGCCTCGCCCAACAGTCGGCCCAGCGGCTCCAGAAAGCCGCCCCTCTTGCCGTTCAGCTTGCGCGTCTCGGCGGCAATCGCCCGGTCCATGAAGAAATGATACAGCCGCCTTTTCAGAGGCGTTGAATCCGCCATTCCGACCTGGATCGTCGTCAGCATCTGATCCCAGCTTCTGGGGGCCGCAAGATACAGCGTTGGCGCGATTTCGCGCATGTCCCGGACGACCGTCTCCTGTCGCTCCGGCACGTTCACGGTGAACCGCAGCAGAACCGCCGCCGCAACGCTGATGGCGTAATCGCCCACCCAGGCCATCGGCAGATAGGCAAGAATTTCCTCATTTTCCTCGAATGTCCCCCCGGCATGACCACTGCGCGCCGCAGCCAGAACATTCTTCTGGTTCAGTACGATCCCCTTGGGCTTGCCGGTGGTTCCCGACGAATGCATGAAGACCGCCGGGTCATCCGGCCCGGCCCGGTGCAGAAGTTCGTCGCGTCGGCGCGGATCCTCGTTGAGATGGTGCCGGCCGATTTCGGTCAGATGGTTCCAGGACATCAGCCCGTCGGCCTCATAGAACTCCAGACCGCGCGCTTCGTCATAGATGATGTGGGCGATGCCCCGCGTGCTCGCATCCCGGACTTCAAGAATCTTGTCCACCTGCTCCTGATCTTCCGCGATGGCCGCCGCGATTTCGACCTCGCCCAGGAAATGCTGAATTTCTTCCAGTGTCGCCCCCGGATAGGCCGGCATCGCATAGCCTCCGAGCAATGCCACCGCGAGCATTCCCATATAAAGCCGGGCACGGTTGTCGCCCAGGATCAGCACGGCCTTGCCCGGTGCAACACCAAGCCTCTCAAGACCGGCCGCACAATCGAGAACCTCTTCGGTGTAGTCGGCCCAGGTGATTTCCTTCCAGATGCCGCGTTCCTTTTCGCGAAGTGCGATTTCCGTTCCGTAGCGCGACGCGTTCCGCGCGAGCAATGCGCCGAGTGTACTGTCTCCGGAAGACTGCATTCTTGCCCCCTCAACCATGAGACCCTCCGATATATGCCTCGATGACCCGGGGGTCGCTCACAACGTCCTTTGGAATGCCGCTGGCTATCATTTCGCCATAATTCAGGGCCAGCATACGATCGCAAATGCCGACGATGACATCCATATGGTGCTCGATCAGCAGAACACTGACACCGCGTTCCGCACGCGCGTCCAGAATGAAGCGCGCCATATATCCCTTCTCCTCCTGGTTCATGCCCGCCATAGGCTCATCGAGGATCAGCATTTTCGGCTCCGCCACCAGAGCGCGCGCAAGTTCGACGCGTTTCTTCAGCCCGATGGGGAGACCGTCAACCAGCTCGTTCCGAATGCTTTCGATCTGCAGAAACTCGATCACTTCTTCGACGATCTTGCGGTTCTCGATTTCCTCGCGCTGTGCGGCCCACCAGTAAAAGGCCGTGCTGAAGACACCCGGATTCATGTGGATGTGCCGCCCCAGCAGAATGTTGTCCAGCACGCTCATCCCATTGAACAGGGCCAGGTTCTGGAACGTCCGCGCCACCCCGAGCTTTGCCACCTTGTACGGCGCGGTGCCGGTGATGTCCTTCCCCGCAAGCCGGACCGTCCCCGCGTTCGGGGGATAGAACCCGGTGATTGCGTTGGTAAGCGTGGTCTTTCCACTGCCGTTGGGACCGACGAGACCAAAAATCTCACCGGTGCGGATGTCGACGTCCACACCAGTCACGGCAACTATACCGCCGAAGCGACGCTCGATTCCGCGACATTCAAGTATCGGATCTTCGCTAAAATGAACGTTCGATGGTTTGCCTTGCTTTGTCATCAAGTCCCCATTGCCCCTCAGATCGCTGTTGTGTCATGTAATCCGGAAGTACTCGGGCCGCCCCGTCGGCCAGGGATCACCCCACATCTGTTGTCCGCCGTCGATGTTCAGGACTTCGCCAGTCACGAATTTTCCTGAATCGGCGGCCAGATAGACAACGCCTTGGGCCACATCCCATTCGTCCCCGGCGTGGCGCATCGGATTGGAATCCTGAAACGTGGCCGCACCCTCCTCGGGATAGTTCCCAAACCCGGTGCTTTCGCAGCACCCCGGAGCCACGCAGTTCACGCGAATCTTGTGCGGTGCCCATTCCACTGCAACAGATTTGGACAGATAAATCACCCCTGCCCGGGCCGCGCAGGTATGCGCGATACCCGGCATCCCGCGCCATATATCCGCCACGATGTTCACGATGGAACCCGGTTGCTCGTTCTCGACCCAGTGCCGCGCGGTCGCCTGCATCATCCACCAGGTGCCGTTGAGGTTGGTGTCGATGACCGCGTTCCAGCCCTTCGGGGAAAAATCGAGAGCCGCCTGGGGAAACTGCCCCCCTGCATTGTTCACAAGAACGTCGACAGAACCGAATTCCCGGTTTGCCGCGCCAATGAATTCCTTGACCTGTTCGTGATCGCGGATGGTCATGGGCATGGCAAAAACCCTGCTGCCCAGACCTTCAAGAAACTCCCTGGCCGAAGCCAGCTTTTCCTCGTTACGCCCATTGACCGCAAGGTTTGCGCCCAGCCTTGCAAACAGGGCCGCAATCGCCAGCCCCAGGCCGCCGCCTGCGCCGGTCACGACAACGGTTTTTCCGGCGAACAAACCATCGGCAAACACGGTCGCATACTTCTCCAGGTCTTCTCGCGAAGACCCGAACTGCGTCTCACTCATGACGCCTCCTCCCTAGCCCCAACCGGGTCAATTCCCATAATCTAACGCACGTTAGAAAAGTTTTCAAGCCGAGAACGCAGTCCGTGTCAGTCCGGGCATTTTTTTTCAGTAAGACTTTGGAAGTCCTAAAGCTTTTTCAGCTATGAACGACATCAGCATTTGCGGCGTCACGGGAACGATCCGGAACAATAGTGCCTCCCGCACCAGCCGCTCCACATGATATTCCTTGGCGTATCCGAATCCTCCAAAAGTGATCTGCGCGGCTTCGGTCGCCTCGACGGCGGCATCCGCGGCCAACAGCTTGGCTGCGTTCGCCTCGACACCGCAGGACTCTCCGGCATCGTAGAGGGCGGCCGCATGCATCACCATGAGATTGGCAGCTTCCACATGCGCCCAGGCCCTGGCAAGCGGATGCTGCACGCCCTGGTTCTGGCCGATCCGCCGGCCAAAGACCTCACGCTCGTTGGCATATTGCGCCGCGCGCGCCAAAGCGTTGCGGGCGATGCCGATGCACTCACCGGCAACAAGAATGCGTTCCGGATTCAACCCGTGCAGGATCTGCCGAAACCCCTTGCCCTCCTCTCCGATCAGGTCATCGGCCGGAATGGGCAGACCGTCTATGAATAGCTCGTTGGAATCGACCGCCTTGCGCCCCATCTTCTCAATTTCGCGCACATCCACGAAGTTCCGGTCGAGATCGGTATAAAACAGGCTCAAACCGTCGGTGGGGCTGGTCACATCCTCAAGCGGTGTGGTCCGCGCCAGAAGCAGCATCTTGTGCGCGACCTGCGCGGTCGAGATCCAGACCTTCTGGCCATGCACGACATACCTGTCCCCCTGCCGCACCGCCATCGTCTTCAGCTTAGTGGTGTCCAGGCCGGTTGTCGGTTCGGTAACGGCGAAACAGGCCTTTTGCTCGCCCGCTATCAGGGGCGGCAACATGCGCGCGCGCTGTGCGTCGGTGCCGAACCTTACCACCGGGTTGAGACCGAAAATATTCATATGGATGGCCGAAGCCCCGCTGGCACCGGCACCTGACTCGGCGACCGCCTGCATCATGATCGTCGCCTCGGCAATGCCCAGATCGGCCCCGCCAACCGATTCCGGCATGGCAATCCCGAGCCAGCCGCCATCGGCCATCGCTTGATACAGTTCGTGGGGGAACCCACCGTTGCGATCACGGTCCAGCCAGTAATCGTCGCCGAACTGCGCGCATATCCGTAAAATGTTCTCGCGGATTTCCTTTTGTTCATCACTCATGCGGAATGTCACCGCTTGTCCTCCCCTCCGCCCAAACCGATATGTCCCGCTTCACAGAGGGCGACGATCCGTTCTTCGCTGATGCCGAGACCGCTCAGAATATCGCGTGTATCCGCGCCCGCCGGCCTTCCGAGCCACCGAAGCTCGCCCGGCGTGGCGCTCAGATGCGGAATCGGTCCGACGACCTGCGTCTGCTCGCCTTCGACCGATACAATGTCCCCGCGATGGCGTATCTGCTCGTTTTCTGCGATCTCTTCGACACTCAGCACCCGTGAGGCCACCGCGTCATGGCGGCCGAATTGCAATTCAACCTCCGCAAATGTGTGCTGCGTAACGAAATCGTTGATGGCGTCGAAGATCGTCGCCATATGTTGCGACATCAGCGCAAGCGTCGCGAAGCGCGGGTCATCTGCCAGAGCATCCCCCCCGACCGCGCGCAACAGTCGTTGCGCTGTTTCCGCGCTGCCCGCGGAGACGGTCAGCCAAACGCCATCGGAGGTACGGAACATACCTCCGGGCGCAAAATCCATCGGCTGGCGCAAGCCGTTTCGTCGCGGTGAAAGTTTCGCGCCGGTCAAGGCCGGAACCGGATAGTCCATCAACCGAAGCAGCGTTTCGAACACCGCAAGGTCAACGACCTGACCGCGTGCTATCCCTCTTTCGCGGGCAAAAAGCGCGACCATGATCCCAAGGGCACCCATCAAACCGGTCGTGCTGTCGGCGGCAGGAAATCCCGGATGCATCGGCGGCCCGTCGGAAAACCCGGTCAGATAGGCCAGACCGCTCATAGCCTCAGCCGCGCGCCCGAAAGCCGGCACGTCGCGCATCGGGCCGTCCTGACCGTAACCCGATACACGCAGAATAACCAGATCCGGGTTCCATTCATGCAGGGTTTCGGGTCCAATGCCCGCTCGCTCAAGAACTCCGGGCCGGAAATTCTCGATCAGGACATCGGCGCTTTCAACCATGCGGCGCAGGATGTCCCGGCCTTCATCGGATTTCCAGTTCAGGCTCAGGGTTCTTTTATTTCGACCCAGAGTCTTCCACCAAACCCCCACCCCGTCATCCGCCTTGGGTCCGAGGTCGCGCATCATGTCGGCGCGCCCGGGCACCTCCACCTTGATGACGTCCGCACCGAAATCAGAGAGCAACGATGCCGACAGTGGTCCGGCAATAACATGCCCAAGTTCGATGATTTTCAGTTGATGAAGTGGACTGGCCATCGGCTCGCCGCGATCTAATTCTAACACTTGTTAGATTATTAACGTAATGGCCGACCAACATCAAGTCATGAATTATCTGACCTAATTGGATGAGCCGCCATCCTACCGGACCGCTGCTACTTTGGCGGACATAGGTGGAGCAAGGATAGTGTCCCAGGGGATGGTGTAAGAACGCCGGCCTTCGGTCAGGCCCGGGTTCTGATCAGGACGCCACGGCGGGCATCAGTTCAGAAAGGCGCGGGATATCGCGGCATGGCGGGGTCAGGTTCCGGCAATGCGCTCCTCCGGCGGCAAGCAAACCCGGCTCGGGATTGGCAACCGCGGAAATGGCCATGTCAGGTGATCGATATCCACGGCAATGGCGTGCGAGACGCGGCGTGACTGCACCGCCCTTGGTACAGAGAACCTGACCAAATATTACAAGTAAATTCCTATTGTGAACAGTTTTTTTGTAGTATGACTGTGATCGCCATAAGGAAAGGATCTGCCTGGAGAACCGCTTCACAAGGATCGGGAAGTTGCCACGGGCCAGCCTGTGGTCGCGCTCTCTGAGGTGCGATGGCTATGTCTCATGGTCGCCGTTGCCCTCGGTCCCGATTTCCCCGAGCGCGTTCGCCGAAAGCCTTAGTCTCGACGCCAAAGTTGACGCGACAAACGGTCCGCAGCAGCGGTCCGAGGGTTTCAAGAACAACAACTCCGCTCTCTTACCAGGGCTGAACTCCTCCGATGAACCATCGACATACAGCACACAGTAAAGACACCCCATATGGCTGGGTGGTTGTGGGCGTCAGCTTGGCCATGGCATCGTTCAGTTTCGGCGCGGTCACTTTCGTGCCAATACTTATGCGCGCCAGGCCCGGTTCAAACAACGGGGAGAGGTCCGCAACCATCTCGGCCACCTCCGCGGCTGACGGATCGGGTGTCCGATGCCTCGACCTTCTGAACCGCACCGGTCCATATTCCGGGGATTCGATCGACCTCAAGGGCGAATTCGCCGCAAAGACGACATGTCGTCTATCGGCACCGGTTGTTTATCAGTTCGGTTATGGCATCAAATGTGAGGATGTTTCCGTCCGTTCGCGCGGCGAGATGCGCCCCTTCAAGCAGCGCAAGCGTCGCGTAGGCTTCAGCCATCGGGTCCTGCACACACTCGATGGTATCATCGTCTGCCCCGCGCAGATAGACGGTCTTGAGCCAGCTGACCATCATGGCCCTTATGTCACCGATCCTTTCGGTCACAGGCTCGGACAGGCTTTCGCGGCTGGTGGAAAGGGCCACGCACAGGCAAACTTCTTTGCCGTCCGCCAGGGCCGAGCGGTAAAACGCGAGCACTGCCCGAAGGCGCGCGCCGCCGGTTGCGTGGAGGGCATCGATGGCGTTGCATTCAGCGCGGAGCTTGGCCTTGTATCGGTCAACGAGGGCCTTGGCCAGATCGTCCTTGGTGGGAAAATGGTAATGAACCGAGGCCTTGCGAATACCGATGGCCCCGGCGAGGTCGGCATAGCTGAACCCGTCGAATCCTCGCGACCGGGCAGCGTGCTCGGCGATATCCATCAGGGCAGCCTTGGTGTCACTGACCATCGGGCTCAACTCTCCACTGCGTTGAGATGCAGATGGGCAAGCTCGGCCGCTTCCAGCGCCCCTTCCAGATAGCCGCCGAATTGCGGGGCGACCTCGGTTCCGGCGAGGATCAGCCTCCCGTCCCAAAGCCGTGACAGCGCGCGGGGCAGGCCATATCGGGGATGCGCGTAAAGCGGCTGCTGGTCCTGGTCGGTTGCGGTGAAGGGGTCAAAGGCCCAGTCCTTCAGAAAAAGCTGCCGGGGCGCGGCGGCGGCAGGCCCGAACAGGCGGCCCAGTTGCGCCCGCACCTGCTCGCGCAGCAATTGCGCATCGGACCGGGCAAGGGGCGGTATGCCGATGAACCCGAACAGGGCATATGGCCCGCCCTCGGCGGGGCTGGCATCGTGGATCTCCACCATCGGGCCAGCCCGGCTCATCGCGTCACCCGACAGGCCCGCCTCGCGCCAGAAGGGACGATCATAGACGGCGAGCGCCTTGGCCTGCCCGGCCATCCAGGTGGCAATGCCCAGCATCGCCGTGCGCGCCTCGCCGGGCAGCTCGGGCAAAAACGCAAGCCCTGCAGCCACCCGGGGCGGCAGGGCCAGCACAACGCGGCGCGCGCGGATCCGCGTGCCGTCCCGCGCGCTTGCGGTGATGTGTCCGCCGCTTCGGGCGAGGGCCTTGACCGGGGTCGCCATGTGGATCCGCTCGGCCGGGATGCCCTGTGCAAGCGCGTCGATCAGCGCCGCCAGCCCGCCGTGAAGCCGCCACGACCCTTCCATCGAGGCATGGCCCCGCCCGCGCAGAACTTGGCGCTGCTCGTCCTCATGGATCAGTTCTCCGTGGAAAAACTGTTCGAACCGGGATAGGTCCAACCGTTCGATCAGCGCCGAGATGCGCGGCTGTCCGGGCCAGAACCAGGCCGGGCCAAGGTCGAAACAGGCTCCGTCGAGCCGTTCGGTCAGAATACGCCCGCCCAGGCGATCTCTGGCCTCAGCCAGCAGAAAATCGTGCCCGTCGGCGGCAAGGCGCGTGGCAAGGCTCAGGCCGGACAGCCCGCCGCCGATGATGAGAGTGTCGGTCTGCATGTCTCAGACCACCGTCCGGGCGCGGGTCATTGTTGCGGCGCCCGGGCATGGCGCAGATGGCCGGTCTTGATCCAGAGCTTTGCCCCCTCCGCGCCCGCCGTCGCGGACAGCGTCGCGCCATCGGGCAGGCGCAGCCAGCCGTTTCTTTCCATATTCTCGCCCTGGACCGTGACGCTGCCGTCGATGACAAGCATCTCTATGCCGCCGGGTGCCTTGGATGTCAGCGTCGCGCCTGAATCGAGACTGTGAAAAGTCACGACCTCACGATCATCCTCATGCAGCCTCGCGCTGGCCACGCCATCGACCGGGGCACCAAGCCCGGCCTCCATGTCCTTGCGGAGCTGGGTGCGGTCGTTCATGTCGAACTGCCACAGCTTGACGAAGATGGTGCAGCCTTGGTCCGAGCGCGGCGTGTGCGACGTGGTCGGGGGATTGCGGACATAGGTGCCTGCGGGATAGTCGCCATGTTCATCCTGGAACACGCCGTCCAGCACGATGAATTCCTCGCCACCGCCATGGGTATGTGCCGAAAAATTGCTGCCCGGCGCATAACGCACGATCGTCGTGGCGCGCGCCACCTCGTCGCCGATCCGGTCCAGCATCCGCCGGTCCACGCCTTTCATCGGCGACGGCTGCCAGTCAAGCCGGTCCGAATGGACCAAGACAGGCAGGGAAAAATCCGCGTTGATTTCCATCAAGTCTTCTCCTGTTTCGTGTCATGACCCGGCAGCACGAGATGCAAGGGGGTCGCGCGATTCATCCTACCTACTAGTAGATATGTGTGTATGCCGAAAGGCAAGCCATCAATCATCGCGCGCTTTTTCGATCGGACCCATGCCCGCCGCCGAAAATATATCTGGCAAACAAGAAAAACGCTTGCAAGATGAAGTCTGCGGCTTAGGTGTCGGTCATGGGTGCAGAAACTGGATAAAGGGTCGCATGTTCGCCAATCCGTCTGATAACGGGACGACCGGCCCCGACATGCTGTGCCTTGACGCGCAGCTCTGTTTCCCGCTTTACGCCGCGACCAACCTGCTGGGGCGCGCCTATCGCCCGCTTCTCGAGCCGCTCGGGCTGACCTATTCGCAGTATCTGGTGATGCTGGCGCTGTGGCAGGCGGCTCCGGTTCATGTCGGCGATCTGGCAAGGCGGCTCCACCTCGAGAGCGGCACGATCACCCCTCTGCTTCAACGCATGGAAAAACTTGGCTTTCTGACCCGCACCCGCGACACGGATGACGAACGCCGCGTTGTCGTGCGGCTGACGCGCCGGGGCGCGGCCTTGCGGGAACGCGCCGCACAGGTGCCCGAAGCGCTTGCGGATCGGGTCCTTCAACGTTTCGGCGCCGATGCGGCGGAGAACCTCCGCGCGGAGACGCGGCGGCTACTTGTGATCCTTTCGGATCTGGTTGACGGCCCGTCGTCGGAGCCGCGCGCGCTGGCAGACACACCTTCTTCAACACTTCCAGAAAAATGAGGCAATCATGACGGATACGACACTTTACGGCTTCGACGGATCGACCTATGTGCGAACGTTGCGCTGCGTCCTGGCGCGCAAGGGCATTGCCTATGACCAAGTGCCGGTCAACGTGCTGGCAGGCGAGACGCGCCAGCCCGAGCATCTGGCCCGCCACCCTTTCGGCAAGGTGCCGGTGCTGGACATCGACGGGATGCGCCTGCGCGAGACCGATGCCATCGTGCGCTATCTCGAGGCGCGCAATCCCGAACCGGCGATGTTCCCGGCTGACGCCAGGGCGCGCGCCAAGGCCGATGAAAGCGCAGCCCTCATCAACAATTACGGCTATGGGGCGATCATCGGTTTCGTTGCCTATCACCTGTTCCCCGATCTGGTCGGGGGCAAGGATGAAGCGGCGCGAAAGTCCAGCATCGAGGCTGCCCAGACACTTGCGAAGCTCGTGATCGAGAACAAGGGCGATGCCCCCTTCATCGGTGGCGGCGATGCGCCCGGTTATGCGGATTACCTGTTGGGGCCGCTTGTGGCCTATGCGACCATGACCGAGGACGGCCCGGCGCTGGTGTCGGTGGACGGGATGCAATCCTGGTGGGACCGGCTGAGCGCGGATGAGACCTTCGCGGCGACCGAGCCGGATCTGGGCTGACGAAACAGGAGGGCTGAGAGATGATCAGATTGACAGTGAACGGAACCCCGCACGAGATCGCGGCGGATGCGGGCACGCCGCTGTTGTGGACCCTGCGCGACGAGCTGGGCCTGACCGGCACGAAATTCGGCTGCGGTGTCGCGTCTTGCGGGGCCTGCACGGTGCTTCTGGACGGGGTGCCGGTGCGTTCGTGCCAGACCTTCGTGGGTGATGTTGACGGTGCCGAGGTGACGACGATCGAGGGGGCGCGGGACGCTGCCGCGCAGGCGATTCGCAAGGCTTGGGCCGAGCTCGAGGTGCCGCAATGCGGTTATTGCCAGTCGGGGCAGATCATTTCAGCGGCCTCGTTGCTGCGCGACACGCCGAAACCGACCGATGAAGACATCGACGCGGCGATGCAGGGCAACCTGTGCCGCTGCGCCACCTATGCGCGCATCCGCAAGGCGATCCACCGCGCATCCGAAATCATGGAGGGCTGAGATGCTGGACAGGATGATTGCAAACACCGCCCCGTCCGCGCCCCTGTCGCGCCGGGGCTTTCTGAAACTCTCTGCCGGGGCCGCGGGTGGCCTGATGCTGGGCACTGCATTGCAGCCCGAACTCGCCCGCGCACAGGGCGCGGACGGCGTGCTTGCGACGCCCTTCGTTCATATCCGGCCTGACAACACCGTGGTGGTGATCGTCAAGCATCTTGACAAGGGGCAGGGCTCGGCCACGGGGCTTGCCACGCTGGTGGCCGAGGAGCTGGACGCCGATGCCGCGCAGGTGACAACCGAATTCGCCCCCGCCAATGCCGAACTTTATGCCAACACGCTGCTGGGCGTGCAGGGCACGGGCGGGTCCACCGCAATGGCCAATTCGTGGCAGCAATACCGCGAGGCAGGGGCCACGGCGCGCGCCATGCTGGTCGCCGCCGCCGCCGAGGCCTGGGGCGTCGATCCCGCCACGATCACCGTCTCGGGCGGCCATATCAGCGCCGGGGACCGCAACGCCAGCTTTGGCGAGATGGCCGAGGCCGCTGCCACACAGGCGGTGCCCGAAAGCGTGACGCTCAAGACACCCGATCAGTGGGTGTATATCGGCAAGTCCTTCCCGCGCGTCGATGTGGCGCGCAAGACCGAAGGCGCGGTCGGCATGTTCGGCATGGATGTGCGGCTTGAAAACATGGCCTATGCCGTCAGCCTGCGCAGCCCGCGCTTCGGCGGCACGCTGGCCGGTCTGGATGACGCCAAGGCCCGCGCCATGCCCGGCGTGATCGACATCATCCGCCTGCCCGACCGTGCCACCGTGATCGCCGCCTCGACCTGGCAGGCGATCCAGGCGCGCGATGCGCTGTCGGCGGAATGGGATTTCTCCAACGCCGAGACCCGCGGCACCGAGGCGCTGCGCAGGGAATACACCGCGCTTCTGGATCAAAAAGGTATTGAGCATTACAGCGCCGAGGCCCCGGCCGCCGAGGCCGCGCAGGTGATCGAGGCGGATTACTTCTTTCCCTATCTCGCCCATGCTCCGATGGAGCCGCTCGACGTGACCGTGCTCTTTGATGGTGAACGGGCAACCTTCTGGACCGGCTCGCAGATCCAGACGCTGGATCACATGATCGGCGCGCAGGTGCTGGGGCTCGACCCGGCCGCTGTGGCGGTCAACACCCTGTGGGGCGGCGGCTCCTTCGGGCGTCGGGCGATCTATGACAGCCATTATGTGGCCGAGGCCGCGATGGTGGCGAAAGCCTGGCTTGCGGCCCACGGGCAGGCCCGCCCGATCAAGCTGGTCTGGACGCGCGAGGACGATGTGCGCGGCGGCTATTATCGCCCGATGCACATGCACAGGGTGCGCGCCGGGCTGGATGCCGAGGGAAAGATCGCCTTCTGGGAGCAGCGCCTTGTCGGGCAGAGCATCGTCATGGGCACCTCTTTCGAGCAATACATGGTGCATGACGGCGTCGATGCCTCCTCGGTTGAGGGGCTGGGCGAAAGCTCTCCCTATGCCATTCCCGGCTGGACGGTGGATGTGCATCACCCGCGCGTCGGCGTGCCGGTGCTGTGGTGGCGCTCGGTCGGGCATACCCATACCGCCTATGTGGTCGAGACGATGATGGACGAGCTGGCCGAGGCCGCCGGTGCCGATCCGGTCGAATTCCGCCTGCGCCACCTGGCCGATCCGCGCGCGCGCGCTGTTCTGGAACTGGCGGCCGAAAAGGCCGGTGAGGTGCCCGAGGGGCTGACGCGGGGCATCGCGGTTCACAAGAGCTTTGGCTCTTATGTGGCCGAGGTGGCGGATGTGCGGATGCGCGCGGATGGCACGGTCAAGGTCGAACGCGTGACCTGCGGCGTCGATTGTGGCGTGCCGATCAACCCCTCCAACATCGTGGCCCAGATCGAGGGCGGGCTTGGCTACGGCCTGTCGGCGATCCTGCGCGAAGAGATCACCATGACCGATGGCCAGGTGGACCAGTCGAATTTCTACGACTATACCCCGCTACGCATCGGCGACATGCCGCAGGTCGAGGTGCATATCGTCCGTTCTTCCGAGGCGCCGACCGGCATCGGCGAGCCCGGCACCCCGCCGATCGGCCCCGCCGTCGCTAATGCCGTGCGCCGCGCCACCGGCATCGCGGTGCGCGAGCTGCCCTTCTCGCGGCACGGGCTGGCCTGAGTGGATCCGGCCTTTTGAGGCGCGCGCCACCCCGAGGCGCGCGTCTTTCGGCTTCATATCCGTCGGTTCAGCGCAGAAAGGCGCGGAACCGGTGCAGGGCGAAGGCGAACATCACCGAGCCGATCAGCAACAGCGCCAAGAGTTGCGGCCAGACCACCGACAGTCCGGCCCCGCGGAACAACCCCCCCTGTGCCAGC
>PBIL01000016.1 GCA_002720475.1 Roseovarius sp. | reverse complement strand
GCAGATCGCGCGCAGGCCATCGCCCGCGCCCGACAGGCGGTGCAAAACTACGTCATCCTCGGTGTGACGACCAATACCGGGTATCTCGACGCGATCCTGGCCCATCCCGATTTCGCGTCAGGCGAGGTTTCGACCGGGTTCCTCGCCGAGCAGGCGGAGGCGCTGACCGCGCCGGGCGAGGACGTCTCTGACCTGTTGATGGCGGCGGCGGCACTGTCGGACGAGCGGTTGTTGAGTGATGTCATGCAGATATCGGAAATGCACCGCAAGATGGGTGGATGGACAAACTGATGCGACGGATTTTCTCGATCGGCGATGCAGAAGCCGAATGCTGGCTGTCTCATGATGGCAGCCGTTTCATTCTGAACAAGCCGGACGGTTCGCTGCCCTGCCAGATGACCTCGACCGGAGTTCCGGGTGGCTATGTGCTGCGCGCCGGGAGGCGTGCGCATGAATTGCGTCTGGCGGTCGGGCCCGAGGCAACCTTCGTGCACCTGAACGGCCGCACCTACGAGATCGGGAGGGTCGATCCGGCCGAGCGCCTGGCCGGACGCGATGTCGCGGCGGTCGAAGACCGAATCGTCGCACCAATGCCCGGAGTCGTCGTTTCCGTGGCGGTCAAGCCCGGCGACGCGGTCGAGAAAGGACAGCCTCTGCTTGTCATCGAAAGCATGAAACTTGAAACCAGCCTCACCGCGCCGCGTGACGGGGTGGTGTCCGAAATGCCATTTGCTGCGGGCGACAGTTTCGGGCTGAAGGCCGTTCTTGCCCAGCTGGCCCCACAGGAGACCTGACCGTGCGCCGGATCGAAAGCCAGATTGACACAAATGCCCCCGACTACAAGGCCAATCATGCCGCCATGACAGAACGGCTGAAAGAGTTTCACGCCCGTCAGGATGCGGCGCGATACAAGCGGCCGGAACGCGATATCGACCGTCTCGCGCGGCAGAACAAGCTCGGGGTGCGCGAGCGGCTGAAACTGTTGCTGGATCCCGGCACGCCGTTTTTGGAGTTTTCAACCCTGGCCGCCTGCCGCGAATACGATGGTGCAGTGCCCGGAGCCGCCGTGGTAACCGGGATCGGCATCGTGCAGGGCCGCGAAGTGGCCATCCACGCCAACGATGCGAGCGTCAAGGGCGGTGCCTGGTATCCGCATACGGTGAAAAAGATCGTGCGCCTTCTGGATGTCGCATTGGAAAACCATTTGCCGGTCATCCATATCTGCGACAGCGCCGGCGGCTTCCTGCCACTGCAACATGGCGTGTTTCCCGACCGCTATCTTGGCGGGCGTGTCTTTCGCAACCAGGTCAAGCTGAGCCAGGCCAATATCCCTCAGCTCGCCATCGTTGGCGGGCATTGCACGGCGGGTGGTGCCTATGTCCCGACGCTCAGCGATTACAACATCATCATCGAGGGCACGGGGGCCATCTTTCTCGGCGGCCCGCCGCTGGTCAAGGCCGCCACCGGCGAAGAGGTTGGCGTGCAGGAACTGGGCGGGGCGGTCATGCACACTTCGGTCTCGGGAACGGGTGATTACCGTGCGGCAACGGAACAGCACGCCTTTTCCTTGGCCCGCGAGATTGTCGGTCAATGGAAGCGAAAGCCGAAAACCATCATAGAGACCGCGGGTTTCGAAGACCCCTGTTACGACCCGACCGAACTCTACGGGATCATCCCCAGGGATCGCAAGACCCAGTTCGACATGCGCGAAGTGCTGGCCCGGATCGTGGACGGATCGCGCTTTCACGAGTACCAGCCCGATTACGGCACGACGCTGGTCTGCGGGTTTGCCTATATCTGGGGCTACAAGGTGGGGATCCTCGCCAATAACGGGGTGTTGTTCAACGACAGTTCGCTCAAGGCCGCGCATTTCATTCAGTTGTGCAACCAGAACCGTACCCCTCTGGTCTTCTTCCAGAACATCACCGGCTTCATGGTGGGCCGCGAATACGAGGAACGAGGCATCGCCAAGGACGGTGCCAAGATGCTGATGGCGCAGGGCGGCTCGGTCGTGCCCAAGTTCACGGTGATCGCCAATGCCTCCTACGGGGCCGGGAACTACGGTATGTGCGGGCGGGCCTGGGACGCGCGCACGCTGTTCATGTGGCCGCAGGCAGAGATCGGGGTGATGGGGGCGGATCAGGCCGCCAACACGATGGCCGATGTCAAGATCCGGCAACTTCAGCGCGAGGGCAAGGAACTGACCGAGGCGGAGATCGCCGCGATCCGCGAGCCGGTGCTGGAAAAATACAAGCGCGATGTCGAGGCCTATACCTCGACATCGGAATTGTGGGACGACGGCATCCTTGACCCGGCGGATACGCGCAACGCGCTCGGCATGTCGATCTCCGCGTCGCTGAATGCGCCGATAGAGGAGCCGCATTACGGGATCTTCCGGCTATGACGGCTTGAGGGGCAGGGCGGCACGTCGTCTTTTCGCAGGGGCCGACCCGTGCCAAGACGACACCGCCAGGCGCATTCTGCACCTGAGGAGACCCGCCCATGTCCGGCTTCCGGCGCAGGTCAGGATGGCTTCCGCCGCGCTTCCTGAATGGAGACGATGTCTGAGGCAGCCATCTCCGGCCGGTTGGACTCGACCGCCTTCAGCGGCGCGACGGGCCTCAATCCGGCCAGACAGTCACGCGCAAGTTTCTGGTATTCGGCGGTGCCGCGTGTCTTCCAGGCGACTTCCTTTTCGCTGACCTCACGGATCACCTTCGCAGGGGACCCAACAACCATCGAGCGCGGCGGAATGACCGAGTCACCACGTACGAAGGCCTGCGCGCCGACGATCGATTCCGCGCCAAGCTCGACGCCGTCCATGATGACCGCGTTCATGCCGACCAAAGCGTTTCGTCCAATTTTGCAACCATGCAGAATCGCGCCGTGACCGACATGCCCGTCAGGTTCCACCACCGCGTCGCGGCCGGGGAAGGAATGCAGGATGCAATTGTCCTGAACATTGGCACCGTCTCCGATCACGATCCTGCCGAAATCACCCCGCAGGCTCGCGCCGGGTCCGATATAGCAGCCATGCCCGATGATGACGTTTCCGATCAGGACTGCCTGGGGATGCACAAACGTGTCTTCCGGGATGATCGGAACGAAGCCTTTGAATTCATAGCAATATGCCATTCTCTCTACCTTCCGTGGCCTCGGTATCGCCGGTTGCCGGAACCACATGCCAGACAGTCAACGGCCAGATTTCCGGGCCCCTGTCCTGGAACGTGTACCCGTTGGAACGTGCGCCCGGGAATTTCAAACATATGATGGCAAACAGCGCAAGCACCCAACGTCACGTCGCGAGTCTGTTGACAGTTTCTAAAGCCGGGAGCTAAATCTAACAAATGGTAGAAAATGGTGTGGCGCAACGTTCGGAATAGCCATTCCAAACATGGGAGAGAGAAATGACAGACAAGGCTTATGTCGCCGGTGTCGGAATGGTCCCGTTCCAGAAGCCAGGGAAATCCGAAAGCTATGACGTGATGGCAGCCGAGGCCACCCGCGCCGCCCTGGCCGATGCCGGGCTGGATTATGACAAGGTGCAGCAGGCCTATGTCGGCTACGTCTATGGCGACAGCACTTGCGGACAGCGATCCCTTTATCATGTCGGCATGACCGGTATCCCGGTTGTCAATGTGAACAACAACTGCTCGACCGGTTCCTCGGCCCTGTTCCTGGCCCGCCAGGCCGTCGAAAGTGGCGCGACGGACTGCGCCCTTGCGCTCGGCTTCGAGCAGATGCAACCCGGCGCAATCGGCGCGATGTTCCGCGACCGGGTCAGCCCGTTCGCGAGTTTCGACGAGGAAACCGACGATCTGGTCGGCAACTCGGAAATCCCGCTGGCACTTCGGTATTTCGGCGGCGCCGGCATGGCACATATGAAAGAGTTCGGAACCACGCTGGAAACCTTTGCCAAGATCCGGGCCAAGGCCAGCCGGCATGCGGCCAAGAACCCGGTGGCGCTGTTCCGGCAGGAAGTGACCCCCGAAGACGTTCTGGCGGCGCCGGTCATGTGGCCGGGCGTCATGACCAAGCTCATGGCCTGCCCGCCGACCTGCGGCGCGGCGGCGGCGATCGTCTGTTCCAAGGACTTCGCCGACAAGCACGGCCTTGACAGCTCGGTCCGCATTGCAGCGCAGGCGATGACGACAGACGGGCCGGAAACCTTCGAAGCGCATGACATGCGCGAGGTTGTCGGCTTTTCAATGGCCAAGCGCGCCGCCTATCAGGTCTACGAGGCCGCGGGCATCGGACCGGAGGACATCGATGTGGTCGAACTGCACGACTGTTTCGCCCACAACGAACTCATTACCTACGAAGCTCTGGGGCTGTGTGGCCGTGGCGAAGCCGCCAAGTTTGTCGATGACGGCGACAACACCTATGGCGGCAAATATGTGACCAACCCCTCGGGCGGTCTTCTGTCCAAGGGCCACCCGCTCGGGGCGACCGGCCTTGCGCAATGCGCCGAACTTGTCCAGCAGTTGCGCGGGCAGGCTGACGCGCGGCAGGTCGATGGCGCGCGTCTGGCCCTCCAGCACAACCTGGGTCTCGGTGGGGCGTGCGTGACCACGCTTTATGAAAAAGTCTGAAGAAAAGAATCGGGAGCAGGACTCATGACGGGTAAACTCGACGGGCGCGTGGCGCTGGTTTCCGGTTCCGGCCGGGGCATTGGTCGCGAGATTGCGCTCAAACTGGCCTCGGAAGGCGCGCGCGTCGTCGTCAACGATCTGGATGCCGACCCGGCGCAGGAAACCGCCGAGGCGATCGTCACGGCCGGGGGCGAGGCGGTGGTCTGTGCCGGCAGCGTGACTGAGGACGGATTCGCAGAGCGGTTCATCAGGACGGGCGTGGACAGCTTTGGCGGTCTGGACATCATCGTGAACAACGCCGGCTACACTTGGGACAGCGTGGTTCAGAAGATGAGCGACGAACAGTGGCAGGCCATCATCGACGTTCACTTGACGGCACCCTTCAAAATCCTGCGCGCCGCCCAGCCGGTGATCAGCGCCAAGGCAAAGGAAGAAGCCGCCGCCGGGCAGGAAGTATTCCGCAAGGTGGTCAACATCTCGTCCATTGCGGGCACCGGCGGCAATGCCGGCCAGATCAACTACTCTGCCGCCAAGGCCGGTATCCTGGGTGTCACCAGGACGATGGCCAAGGAATGGGGCCGCTACAAGGTCAACGTCAATGCCGTGGCCTTCGGCCCGATCCGCACCCGCCTGACCGAGGGCAGCGCAGACGGCGACAGCACGATCAGGATCGAGGAAAAGGAAATCAAGGTCGGCGTGAACCCTGATCTCTTGTCCCAGATGGAACGCATGATTCCGCTGGGTCGGGTCGGCACACCGGAAGAGGCTGCGGGCGCGGTCTATTTGTTCTGCGCGCCGGAATCGAACTTCATCTCGGGTCAGTACATCATCTGCGGCGGCGGCTTTTCGATCTGATCCCCGCCACCCAGGCCACCTGTTCGGGGTCCGGCACACGACGGACATTTCCGGGCGGCCGTATCACGGTTGCCCGAACGTCATTTTCACAAGTCCCAACCCGCGCCAGATTTGGAATCATCGTTTGTTGACTCATTGGCACCAATTACATAACAGTTGTTAGTTAGGTGTCGTGCCGAAGAGGATCGCATGGCGGATACAACAGCCGGAGAGGTCAGCGAGACATCGCGCAGCGCTGTCGGGCGTAAAGGCGTTCTGGATGTCGCTGCCAGGCTCTTTCGGGAACAGGGCTATGGGTCCGTGTCGCTCAGAAAAATCGCTGCCGCCGCAGGGATCAAGGCAGGCAGCATCTATTACCATTTCGGCTCCAAGGATGAGATCGTCGTAGCCATTCTGGATGCGGGCATCCGGGCCGTTCACGACAATATGCGCAAGGCTGTCGGTGCGTTGCCTGCGGATACCGGTGCCGAAGCGGCCCTTCGGGCCGCAATCGGGGCGCATCTGCGCGCGCTTCTGGATGTCAGCGATTATTCCTCGGCCAATGTGCGCATTTTCGGGCAGGTTCCGCAGTACGTCCGGGATGCCAATCTGCCCACGCGCCGCGCCTACGAGGCCGAATGGGACAGCCTGTTGTCCCGGCTTCAGCAGGATGGAGCACTGAAACGAAACGTGGATATCCGCCGCCTGCGCCTGATGCTGATTGGCGCGCTGAACGCCACGCTGGAATGGTTCGACCCCGAACGTGGCAGTGCCGATGCCCTGTCACGCACCTATGCCGATGTGTTTCTGCACGGAATCTTGCAAGAAAAGGAAACCTGACAGATGGCACGACTTGAATCGGCAGTGCTCACATCATCAGCGACCTATGCCCGCAATCACGCGGCGCAAAGCGAGCGTGTCGAGACCCTGCGCGCGCGTATTGCCGAGGCCACGTCGGGCGGGCGGCCCGATATGGTCAAACGTCACCGCAAGCGCGGCAAGCTTCTGGTCCGCGAACGCATCGACCTGCTGGTCGATCCGGGCACTGCGTTCCTGGAACTGTCGTCGTTGGCGGCCCACGGACAATACGGCGGGGACGTACCCGGCGCCGGGATCGTCACGGGCATCGGCATTGTGCACGGCCTGCCCTGCGTGATCATCGCCAATGATGCCACGGTGAAAGGCGGATCATTCTACCACGAAACCGTCAAGAAGCATATCCGCGCGCAGGAGATCGCGGCGGAAAACCGGCTGCCCTGCCTCTATCTGGTGGATTGCGGCGGCGCCTATCTGCCGCAGCAGGACAGGGTCTTTCCCGATGCCCGCCATTTCGGCAATGCCTTCTATCGCCAGACCAACATGTCGGCCAGCGGCTTGCCGCAGATCTCGGCGGTGTTCGGCGGCTGCACGGCGGGCGGGGCCTATATTCCGGCGCTGTCGGACGAGGTCATCATGGTGCGCGGCAATGCGCGCATCCATCTGGGCGGACCCTCGATCGTCAAGGTTGCGATCAACGAAGAGGTCGATGGCGAGACGCTGGGCGGGGCCGAGATGCATTCGCGCGTGTCGGGTGTGTCCGACCATCTGGCCGAGGACGAGTTTCACGCGCTTGCACTGATGCGCGACATCGTTGCCGAACTGGGCCAGTCGCGCCCGATGCAGCCAGACGCGGCACCTGCACCGCCGGCGCATGATCCGGCGGAATTGCTTGGCGTCATCAGCGCCGACCGCAAGCAGCCCTATGACATGCGCGAGGTTCTGCTGCGCATGATCGACGCGGGCGCGTTCCGCGAATTCAAGCCCGGCTGGGGCGAGACGCTGGTCTGCGGCACGGCGCGCATCCACGGCTATCGCGTCGGCATTCTGGGCAATAACGGCGCGCTTCTGTCCGACAGCTCGCTCAAGGGCGCGCAATTCGTCTCGATGTGCGACCAGCGCAACATTCCTCTGCTGTTTCTGCACAACATCTCGGGCTTCATGGTCGGCACCGAGGCCGAGCGCGGCGGGATCGCCAAGAACAGCGCCAAGCTGGTCTATGCCATGTCGGTTGCCAAGGTTCCCCGGCTGTCTGTGATTCTGGGCGGCTCCTACGGTGCGGGCAATTACGGCATGTGCGGGCGCGGCTTTGCGCCGCGCTTTCTCTTTGCCTGGCCCACGGCCGAGCTGGCCACCATGTCGGCCGACATCGCCACGAACGTGATGCTGGAACTGCGCCGCGAAAAGGGCGGCGACCCGGACAGGATGCAGGCCGATCTGGCGCGGATCGAGGCCGAGGTGCGTGCGCAATACGGCGAACAGTCCGACCCCTATTATGCCACCTCGCGGCTGTGGGATGACGGGCTGATCGAACCTGCCCAGACCCGCGACATCCTGGGCCTGTGCCTGGCCATCGTCACATCGGTGCCCGAGCCCGGGCGCCACACGCCCGTCTTCAGAATGTGAGGCCACGAATGACACCGACCTACAAAACCATCCTTCTGGACATCGACGCCCGGGGCGTCGCCACGCTGACGCTCGACCGTCCCGACAAGCACAATGCGCTGAACGGCGAACTGATCGCCGAGCTTCACGATGCCGCCGAACGCCTGGCCGCAGACAGGGGCGTGCGCATCGTGGTCCTGACGGGCAGCGGCAAGAGCTTCTGCGCGGGCGGCGATTTCAACTGGTTCGCCTCGAACGTCGAGAAGACCCGCGCCGAACGTGTCGAGCAAAGCGCCACGCTGGCGCGGCTCCTGCGCCGGCTCGACACGCTGCCCAAGCCGCTGATCGGGCGGATCAACGGATCGGCCTATGGCGGTGGGGTCGGCATGATTTCAGTCTGCGACTATACCATCGGCACCGAAGGGGCGCGTTTCGGCCTGACCGAGGTGAAGCTGGGTCTGCTGCCCGCGAATATCTCGCCCTATGTCGTGGCGCGCATCGGCAAGGTGCATTCGCGCGAAACCATGCTGTCGGGGGCCCTGTTCGACGCCGTGCGCGCCGAACGGATCGGCCTGCTGACCGAGGTCGTCGCCCCGGACGCGCTCGATGCCGCGGTCGAACGGGTGGTGCGCGATCACCTTCAGGCAGCGCCGGGGGCCGTGGCCGACACCAAGGCGCTGATCGCCTATGTCGCCTCCCACGACCTTGAAACCAGCATGATCTACACCGCCGACCGACTGGCCGACGCCTGGGAAACCCCCGAGGGCATCGAAGGGATCAACAGTTTCCTTGGCAAGGGCGTGCCCTCATGGCGGGTGAAATGAACTTCGACCGAGTCCTGATCGCCAACCGGGGCGAGATTGCCCGGCGCATCCAGCGGGCCTGCCGCAAGCTGGGGCTGGAAAGCGTGGCGGTCTTTTCCGAAGCCGACCGCGATGCGCCCTTCGTGGCCGAGGCCGATGTCGCGGTCTGCATCGGCGGGGCCGCGCCCGCGGAAAGCTATCTGAACATCCCCGCCATCCTCGAGGCCGCGCGCGAGACAGGTGCCGGTGCGCTGCATCCGGGCTATGGCTTCCTGTCCGAAAACGCCGCTTTCGCGGCTGCGGTCGGGGCGGCAGGGCTGGTCTTCATCGGTCCCGATCCCGCCGCCATCACCCGGATGGGTTCCAAGATCGCGGCGAAATCTGCCGCTGAGGCGGCCGGCGTTCCCGTCCTCCCGGGCTATCGGGGTGCCGATCAGTCCGACGCGCGCCTGCTGGAGGAGGCCCGGGCGCTGGGCACGCCGTTCCTTGTCAAGGCAAGCGCCGGGGGCGGCGGGCGCGGGATGCGCCTTGTCACCGACCTGAGGAGCGCGGCAGAGGCCATCGCCGCCGCCCGGTCCGAGGCGCAAGGCGCCTTTGGCGACGCGGCGGTGTTTCTTGAACGCTATGCGCCGCGCGCCCGCCATGTCGAGGTGCAGGTTCTGGGCGACAGCCACGGCACCGTGCTGCATCTGGGCGACCGCGACTGCTCGCTTCAGCGCAATCACCAGAAGCTGATCGAGGAGGCCCCGGCCCCCGGCCTTCCGGACGCCTTGCGCGAGGACATGCGCAACGCCGCTGTGCGGCTGGCGCAGGCCATTGGCTACCGCTCTGCCGGAACCGTGGAATATCTCTATGACGCGGCCCGTGGCGAGTACTACTTCCTCGAGATGAATACCCGGTTGCAGGTGGAACACCCCGTGACCGAGGCAATCACCGGCATTGACCTTGTTGAATGGCAGTTGCGCATTGCACGGGGCGAACCGCTGACGCTCGCACAGGCCGATGTGCGGTTCGACGGGCACGCGATCGAAATCCGTATCGCAGCTGAGAACCCGGCCGAGAACTTCCGCCCCGAGACGGGACAGATCACACTTTGGGCTCCGCCTGCGGGCGTGCGGCTCGACAGCGGGGTCGAGGCCGGTTCGGTGGTCGGCCACCATTACGATTCCATGCTGGCCAAGCTGATAACCCATGCTCCCGACCGGGCACAGGCGATCCGCGAAAGCGTGGCCGCAATCAATCGCTTCGCCGTGGGCGGGGTGGGGGTGAACCTCGCCTTTCAGCGAGCCTTGCTGATGCATCCCGATTTCGGCGCGCTCCGGCATCATACCGCCGGGCTGGCCGATCTGTTCCCGGGCGGATGGACGCCCCCGGAACCCGATGCGCAAAGCCGCGCACTGGCGGCACTGGCCCTGCATCTCCATCTTGCGCCAAAGAACGGAAACACCCCGTGGCAAACGCTTGGCGCATGGCGACTGACCGCGCCCGCAGGTCGACCGGGGGAGGCGTATTATTGGGCCTCGGGCGATGCCGAACCGACCCACGTGGCGGGTGATACAACGCAACTGGCGGTGACACTGCCTGACGGCACATGCCGCGCCTTCGACGTGCCCGCTCTGGCCGCCAATCGTCTGACCGGGCGCATCGACGGCATTCCCCTGGTCCGCGCCGCCCATCTGCGCCGCGCCGGGAATAACTGGCAGGTGCATCTGTCCACCCCCGACGGCATGGCCATTTTCACCCTTGAAACGCTGGCAGACCGCCATCTGCAACGCGCCTCGGAACAGGCCGGGGGGGCAGACACGCTGCACGCCCCGATGCCTGGCGCGGTGGCCGAGCTGCGCGTCGCGCCCGGCGACCGGGTGGCGGCGGGCGACACGCTGGTGGTGCTTGAGGCGATGAAACTGCTGCAAAGCCTGACCGCCCCCGTTTCGGGCACCGTGGCCGAAATCTACTGCGCGCCCGGCGATACGGTCGCCGGGCAGGCCCCCCTTGTAAAACTTGACCCGGAGGAAACCCCATGACCAGACAAGACCAGATCAATGCGGCCACAAGCCCGTTCAACGAAGACCTGGAGTTGATCCGCGCGCAGTTGCGCCGGTTCATAGAAACCGAGGTAACGCCCAGGGCCGATGCCTGGGAACAGGACGGCATGGTGCCGCGCGACGTGCTGCGCCGGATGGGCGATCTGGGTGTGCTGGGCATGCGTTATGATCCGCAATATGGTGGCGCGGGGCTGGACGTGATGTCCAGCGTCATGCTCGCCGAAGAGGTGGGGCGTTCCACCTTCGGCGGCTTTTCGGCCACGGTTCTGGTGCATACCGACATGGCATCGCCGCATCTTGAAAACGCCGGCACGCCGGAACAGAAGGCGCGCTGGATGCCGTCGATCACCTCGGGCGAGAAGATCTCCGCCGTCGCGGTGACCGAACCCGGCGCCGGTTCCGACGTGGCGGGGATGCGCACGCGCGCCGTGCAGAGCGGATCGGACTGGGTGCTGAACGGCACCAAGATGTTCATCACCAACGGCGTGCATGGCGACATCTATTTCGTCGGTGCCAAGACCGACCCCGATGCCAAGGGTTCGCGCGGGATCACCATGTTCGTGGTCGAAAAGGGCACGCCGGGCTTCTCGGTCGGGCGGGCGCTGAACAAGACCGGCTGGCTGTGCTCGGACACGGCCGAACTGATCTTCGAGGATGTGCGCGTCCCCGCCGAGAACGTCCTGGGCGAGGTCAACCGGGGCTTCTATTCGGTGATGAAGAACTTCCAGAACGAACGGATCGTGCTGGGCGCGGTCGCTTGCGCCGAGGCGCAGGCCGCGCTGGACATGACGGTGGATTACGTCAAACAGCGCAAGGCTTTCGGCGGCGTCTTGTGGGACAAGCAGGCGATCCGCCAGCGCCTGGCCGATTGCCAGACCCGGATCGAGGCGGGGCGCCAGCTGGTCTATCATGCCGCGACGCTGGATGCGGCGGGGCGCGACTGCGTCAAGGAAGTCTCGATGGTCAAGGCCTATTGCGGCGAACTGGTGAACTCGGTGCTTTACGACTGTGTCCAGTTTCATGGCGGCATGGGTTACATGCGGGAAACGCCCGTGGAACGCATGTCGCGCGATGCCCGCGTTCAGGCCATCGGCGGCGGTGCGACCGAGGTCATGCTGGAGGAAGTCGCCAAGCGCATGTGAACCATAAATCTATCAACTCAATCAAATCCGATTTAGGGAAGCCTAACATGAATATGGAAAGCGCCGAGGCCTGGGCGCTCATCGCCCATGACCTGCCCCCTTGGAGTCCGCGTTTACAGGTTGGCTCTGTTCAGGGTTCGGTCCTCTTCTGACCGTTGGTGATACTCCCGCGGTGTGAGGCCGTCGAGGCTCGAGTGCGGGCGGTGATGGTTGTAGTCGTCGCGCCGTGCCACAATCAAATGGCGGGCATGGCGCGGGATCGGGAACAGGTGTCCGTTCAGGCACTCGTCCCGCAGGCGGGCATTGAAGCGCGCCAGGAAAGCCGTTCTGCATCGGCTTTCCTGGCGCGATGTAATGCCATTCGACCTGGCGATCCTCCTGCCTTCTGAGCATGGCGTTGCTGGTCAGCTCGGTGCCATAGCATGTCGGGAAGAGGGGCGGCCGACAGGTTGCGGCCGCGCGCGCAGCCCTCGGATAGCGCAGCGTGTGGCCATAACCGGGTGTCAGGTCTCAACAGTGGTTCTGCTGAACCACACTGCCGAGGAGACCGCCCATGCCCGCTGCCCATTGTGTCGCGCCGACCTTGCTGGTCGCCATCGACATTTCCAAGCATCGCCATTGTCGCTGACCACCATGCAGGGCAAGCCACGCATCTCGGCGATCCGGTCCAGTTCGCGGGCGACGCGGTGTCCCGACAGCGAAGTGTCGACCACGGTCGCCTGGCATTCGCGGCTGAAGTCGTCGATCACGCAGAGGATGCGGAACCGGCGACCATCCGACAGCGCGTCCGATAGGAAGTCGTGCGACCACCGTCGGTTCGGATCCTGTAACTGCTGGACGTAATCTCTTCATCGTCCGTCTCCTCGTTCGGAGAACAGGTTAAGGACTTTTCAGGGGTGCAGGTCACCCGGATTCGCCGCACCTCCCACCTCCTTGCAAAAGCCTGAAATCGTGCAGTCCATTTCGAATCAGACTCCAGGAAAGCCTCGCAGCCAACCCGTTCCAAGCATCACCACGCTGGTTGTGCCAAGACAACGATGCTGCGCAGTCAGCGTGATGACGCGGAGTCGGCATTGTTACCTCGACCCCGCCGCAGTTTCGAACCCCTTGGCCATCGCCCCCCGGAACAGGATATGTGCTGGCACATCTCGCTGTAAGGTCTATTTTGCCCGAGGCTCACAAACCGAATCTTGACATTGAAAGGGCTTGGGATGGTCTTTCTTCGAAGGCTGCTTTTGATACTCTCTTGCTGGGCCGTGGTGGTCCCGGTTGCCGCATCGGCGCAACAGAATCCTGTGCCGGTCACGGTCGTCACGGTCGAGCCTCAAGACATCACGCTCACGTCGCTGTTGCCGGGGCGCGTCGCCGCCTCTGCCGAGGCCGAGGTGCGCCCGCAGGTGAACGGCATCATAACCGAACGCCTGTTCGAGGAGGGCGCGGACGTGTCCGAGGGCGATCCGCTCTACCGGATCGACAGCGCCACCTACGAGGCAACGGTCCGCCAGGCCCGAGCCAGCGTCGCGCAGGCCGAGGCGCAGTTGCGCGCGGCAGAACGAGAGGCTCGGCGGCTGGTCGAGTTGCGTTCACGCAACGTGGCCAGCGAACAGGCGCTCGACGAGGCGGTTTCGGCCCGCGACAGCGCCGAGGCCGCCGTGGAACTGGCGCGGGCGCGGCTCAACTCCGCCGAGATCGAGCTTTCGCGCACCACGATCCGTGCGCGGCTCTCGGGGCGGATCGGCCTGTCGCAGACCTCTCAGGGCGTGCTTGTGACCGCCAGCCAGGCGCAGCCACTGGCTGTGATCCGCAAGATCAATCCGGTCTATGTGGACGTCACCCAATCCGCCGCCGACCTGCTGCGCTGGCGACGTGGCGAGACCGAGGAGGCGCTGCGCGGTGCCGATGCCACCGTGCGGCTCATCCTGGCGGATGGGTCGGATTACTCCGAGACCGGGCACCTCAAGGCCGCCGAGCCCAATGTCGATCCGCAGACCGGGGTGGTCACGCTGCGCATGCAGTTCGACAACCCCGACCTGCTGCTCCTGCCCGGCATGTATGTGCAGGTCGACATGCCCGTGGAGGTGGCCGAATCCGTCTATCTTGTCCCGCAGGAAGGCGTCGTGCGCGATCGGCGCGGGCGACCGAACGTCTGGGTGGTCACCGCCGAGAATGTGATCGAGGAACGCGCGATCAACATTCTGCAGGATCTTGGCAACCAATGGGTGGTCAGCGAGGGGTTGAACCCCGGTGATCGCATCGTCGTTTCGGGCTTTCAGAAAACCGCGCCGGGGGCAACCGTGACTCCCGAACCACGCAAAGAATAACTGGGCAAGGGACACGAAGACATGGCAAGTTTCTTCATCGACCGCCCGGTCTTTGCCTGGGTCATCTCGATCCTGATCATGGGCGTGGGCGTACTGGCGATCCGGCTCCTGCCGGTGGCGCAATATCCTGAAATCGCCCCGCCCTCGGTCACGGTGGCCGCCAACTATCCCGGTGCCTCTGCCGAGACGGTGGCCAATACCGTGACGCAGGTGATCGAACAGCAGATGACCGGGCTGGATGGGTTGCGCTACTTCTCGTCGCGCTCGACCTCGCAGGGCAATGCCGAGATCACGCTCACCTTCGAGACCGGCACCGATGCCGATATCGCCCAGGTGCAGGTGCAGAACAAGCTGGGCCAGGCCACGCCGCTCCTGCCAGAGATCGTCCAGCGTCAGGGCATCACGGTCGAGAAATCCTCGGCCGGGTTCCTGATGGTGGTCGGCATGATCTCGAGCGATGGATCGCTCGATCAGGTGGATCTGTCGGATTACATGTCGACCAACCTCGTGGACGAGCTGAGCCGGGTCGAGGGCGTCGGCTCGGTGCAGGTGTTCGGTTCGGAATACGCCATGCGTATCTGGCTCGATCCGTCCAAGCTGGCGGCGTTCGGCATGTCACCCTCGGAAGTCGTGGCCGCCGTCTCGGCACAGAATGCGCAAATCTCGGCGGGGGCGTTCGGCGCACGACCTGCGGTCGAGGGCCAGCAACTCAACGCCACGATCACCGCGCAATCGCTGCTGAGCACGCCCGAGGATTTTCGCCAGATCGTGCTGCGCGCCGAGACCGATGGCGGCCTCGTACTGCTCGACGATGTGGCCCGGGTCGAGATCGGCGCGCAGGACTATGCCACCACGGCGCGGTTCAACACCGACCCGGCGGCGGGCATGGCGATCACGCTGGCACCGGGGGCCAACGCGCTCGATACCGCGCGCGCGATCAAGGAACGGATGAAGGAGTTCGCCCGCTTCTTCCCCGAGGGCGTGGATTACGTGATCCCCTATGACACCACGCCGTTTGTCGAGATTTCGATCAAGGAGGTGGTCAAGACCCTGTTCGAGGCAATCGGGCTGGTGTTTCTGGTGATGCTGCTCTTCCTGCAGAACCTGCGCGCCACGCTCATACCGACGCTTGCCGTGCCGGTGGTTCTTCTGGGCACCTTCGGGGTGCTCGCCGCCGCCGGTTTCTCGATCAATACCCTGACCATGCTGGCGATGGTGCTGGCCATCGGTCTTCTGGTCGATGACGCCATCGTGGTGGTCGAAAACGTCGAGCGGATCATGGAGGAAGACGGCCTGCCGCCGCGCGAGGCCACGCATAAATCCATGGGCCAGATCACCGGCGCGCTCGTGGGCATCGCGATGGTGCTCTCGGCGGTGTTCGTGCCGATGGCGTTCTTTCCCGGCTCCACAGGCGTGATCTATCAGCAATTCGCGATCACCATCGTCTCGGCGATGGCGCTCTCGGTCGTGGTGGCGATCACGCTGACGCCCGCGCTCTGCGCCTCATTGCTGAAACCCAAGGGGCACGCACCGAAACGCGGCCCCTTTGCATGGTTCAACACCGGCTTCACCAAGCTGACCAACGGCTATACCGGCACAGTGCGCTGGTCGGTGCGCCGCCCGGTGCGGGTGTTAGTGGTCTATCTCGCCCTGGCCCTCGGCATGGCGCTGATGTTCCTGCGCACGCCCACGGGCTTTCTGCCCGAGGAGGATCAGGGCATTCTCTTTACCCTGATCCAGACCCCGACGGGCTCGACCGCCGAGCGCACGCTCGACGTGGTGAAACAGGTCGAGAATTACTACCTCGAACAGGAATCCGAGGTGGTCGAGTCGATTTTCGGCGTCGTCGGATTCAGCTTTGCGGGCAACGGTCAGAACATGGGCCTCGCCTTCGTGCAGCTCAAGGATTGGGACGAACGCCCGCGACCTGATCAAAGCGTGCAGGCCCTTGCGGGTCGCGCTTTTGGCGCGTTCAGCCAGATCCGCGACGCACAGGTGTTTCCGGTGGTGCCGCCCTCGGTGATCGAGTTGGGCAACGTCTCGGGGTTCGACTTCTACTTGCAGGCGCGAGGCGGGCAAAGTCATGCCGATCTGATGGCAGCGCGCAACCGGCTTCTGGGCATGGCCGCGCAAAGCGATCTCATCGCCTCCGCGCGGCCCAACGGGCTGGAGGACGCGGCACAGTTCAACCTCGACATCGACTGGCGCAAGGCGGGGGCGATGGGGCTGACCCCGATCGATGTCGGGGAGTTGCTGCAAATCGCCTGGGCGGGGACCTATGTGAACGATTTCCTCGATCAGGGCCGCATCAAGCGCGTCTATGTGCAGGGCGAGGCCGAGGCCCGCGCCACCCCAACCGATATCGAGAAATGGCGCGTGCGCAACGCCAGCGGCGGGCTGGTGCCGTTCTCGAATTTCGCCGAGGGCAACTGGGATTATGGCGCGCAGGGGCTCTATCGCTACAACAGCATACCGGCGGTGCAGGTGCAGGGCTCTCCCGCCCCCGGCGTCTCGACCGGCGAGGCGATGGCCGAGATGGAGCGGCTTGCCGCCGAACTCGGGCCCGACTTCGAGCTGGCCTGGACCGGGCTCTCGCTGGAAGAACGCGAGTCGGGCAATCAGGCACCGCTCCTTTATGCCCTGTCGCTGGCCGCCGTGTTCCTGTCGCTGGCCGCGCTTTATGAAAGCTGGTCGATTCCCTTCGCGGTCATGCTCGCCATGCCCATCGGTATCGTCGGCGCGCTCACCGGCGCATGGCTCGGCGGGTTCGAGAACGGGGTGTTCTTCCAGGTCGGCCTGCTCACCGTCGTCGGCCTGACGGGCAAGAACGCGATCCTGATCGTGGAGTTCGCTCGCGAACGCCACGAGGCGGGCGAGCGCGTGATCGAGGCGGTGGCAACGGCGGCGCGGCAACGCTTCCGCCCGATCATCATGACCTCGATGGCCTTCTCGCTCGGCGTGCTGCCGCTGGTGCTCAGTTCCGGCGCGGGCTCTGGCGGGCGCAACGCCATCGGCTCGGGCGTGCTCAGCGGCACAATCTCGGGCACGGTGCTGGGGGTCGTATTCGTGCCGCTCTTCTTCGTGATCGTGACCCGCCTCTTTCGCCTTAGGGGCGCTAAAGGGACATGAAAATGTGCCTGGCGCGTGGGCTTTGATCAGAGGGTGCTGAGGCTTATCCGATTTAGGATTACCATGAACCTCGATCCGTGCTTCCCTGTCTTTAGGACAGATATGGGAGTCGGAGAAGGGCAAGCCACTTCCTGTAGAGCTTCGTAAACCTGTTGTCGCGTTCCTTGAAGAAGGGTCGTTTCCAAATCCTTTCGCACTTTTGATCATGCGACGCCCGGCTCCTTTTTGGGTTTGCCCCGCGAATAGCGGGGTCATGTTCATGTATTTCCGGGTCGATCACTTGGTTCCGGCGATGAGACGACGGC
This sequence comes from Roseovarius sp., assembly GCA_002720475.1. GTDB lineage: Bacteria > Pseudomonadota > Alphaproteobacteria > Rhodobacterales > Rhodobacteraceae > Roseovarius. The sequence continues at coordinate 372 of PBIL01000016.1, read as the reverse complement.
GGGTTGCCGCCAGGTTGAGGCAGGATGTGCCGTCCGGAAAGGTGCCGCCCACCTTCGTGCGCGGCTGATCTCGCGGCCGAGGAAAGCATTGCCGCACCGTGCCGCCGTAAGGGGTAAGGAGGATCGGAAGAAGATACGGGGGGGGCTGTTGAAAAAGCCCCATACCTCTGATTCACTTTGCTTATCAGTTGTTGAGAGGTTGTTATGCTGGGGCGGAAGGAACGAGGCCAGTTGGAATTTTTCATCACCGGGTCGGATTGAGCAACCCGAGGTCCGGAAATTCTGCTGAGAGCGGATCAGGCATCCTGGCATTCCCACTTGATGTAGGCCTTGGTGTCCGAGGCCCGTTTTTCGTCGATCTCGACCGGCACG
>PBIL01000015.1 GCA_002720475.1 Roseovarius sp. | reverse complement strand
CAGCGAGCCCCGGCGCTTGAGCGCTTCGTTATAGGCCGGCCAGTTCCTGGTCCTGTAGGTGGGGGATGTGGGTCTGCTCATGCATCCAAGCTACCACGCTGGATTCACGAGATGAATCCCTCACGGGATTTGTGCAACAGAGCCTCGCTAGTTTCAACTCTTAAGCTATCGGAAGTTGCGCCGCAGCGCTTCCTTTTTTTCATAAGAATAGAAGGCTGAGTGCTGGCGGCCCCGCCGATCACAGCCGTCACTCCCGCGACAGCGCGCCATCTTCTCCGTTCCATTCCCCCCACCCCCAACCTGCCCACTTCCCCCGCCCCGCACCCCACGCTAGACACCTCTCATGGTTGTTCCGCTCCTTCTCCTGCTCCTGTCCCTCGCCGGTATCGCCGCGGCCCTTCTGATCCCCGGCTATGGCGATCTCGTCCTGCTGACGGGGCCCGATCCGGAGTGAGCCGGCGGCAAAGCGAGGCGCACCGCCCCCGCCGCCCGCCCCGTTGACCCCGTGCCGCGGCGCCGTCGAGACCGGTGCGAGACCGCGCGTCCGAAAACCCCTTTCCTCCGCCCCGATTTCACGCGACCAAGGGCGCATGCCGATTCTCGCCTTTCTCCGCGGCAACGCGCCCTGGCTCGGGGCCGGGGTGCTGCTGACCTTTCTCTCGAGTTTCGGGCAGACCTATTTCATCTCCGTCTTCGCGGGGGAAATTCGCGCCGCCTTCGGGCTGAGCCACGGGGCATGGGGCGGGATCTATACGCTGGGCACCACCGCCTCGGCGCTTCTGATGGTCTGGGCGGGGGGGCTCACGGACCGGTTCCGCGTCCGCGTGCTGGCGCCTTTCGTGCTCCTGCTGATGACCGGCGCCTGTCTCTTCATGGCGGTGAACCCGGTCTGGTGGCTGCTGCCGCTGGTGATCTTCGCCCTGCGTTTCACCGGCCAGGGCATGATGAGCCATCTCGCCACCGTCGCCATGGCCCGCTGGTTCGCCGCCTCCCGCGGCAAGGCGCTCTCCATTGCCACGCTCGGCTTTGCCATGGGCGAGGCCTTCCTGCCGCTGATCTTCGTGGCGCTGCTTGCGGCCCATGACTGGCGGCTTCTGTGGATTGGCGCGGGCGGGGTCGCGCTTCTGGGGATACCGGCGCTGCTGCTGCTCCTGCGGCGCGAGCGCACGCCGCAAAGCTGGGCGCGCACCGAGCAGTCCCTGGGCATGGCCGGGCGGCACTGGACGCGGGGCCAGACGCTGCGGCATTTCCTCTTCTGGTTCATGATTCCGGCGCTGCTCGGCCCCTCGGCCTTCAACACCGCCTTCTTCTTTCACCAGGTCCATATCGCCGGGGTCAAGGCCGTGACGCATCTGGAGCTGGCCGCGATGTTTCCGCTTTACACCTTCGTGGGCATCGGCGCGATGATCGTCGCCGGGGGTCTGATCGACCGGCTCGGCACCTCAAGGGTGTTGCCCTTCATCCAGCTTCCGATGATCGCGGCCTTCCTCTTCTTCGCCGTCTCCGAAGGGCCGATGCTGCTTCTTGCCGGTTTCGTCATGCTCGCGCTTACCACCGGCGCCAACAGCGTGGTGCCGAATGCCTTCTGGGCGGAGTTCTACGGCAGCGCCCATATGGGCGCGATCAAGGCGATGGCGGCGGCGATCATGGTGCTCGGCTCGGCCATCGGGCCGGGGATCACCGGGCTTGCGCTCGATCTCGGGGTGGGGATCGAGACGCAATTCGTCTTCATTGCCGTCTATTTCGCCTTCGCCAGCGGGATGATGATGCTGGGGGTGGCGCGGGCACGTCCGGCCCTATCGCTGCCGCTTTAGATAGACGTAATAGGCGCCGCCGCCGCCATGCCGGTGATGCGCCTCGCTCACCTCCAGGACCAGAGGGCCAAGCGGCGGCACCCGCAGCCAGAGCGGCACGTTATGGCGCAGGACGCCGCGGCGCACCGGGATCGGGCCGCCATCGTCCCGGTCCCTGCCCTTGCCCGTCACCACGAGAACCAGCCGCTTGCCCTGGGCATGGGCACGCAGAAGAAACCCCGTGAGCGCGCCCTGCGCCTGATCGAGGGTCATGCCGTGCAGGTCGATCTCCGCCTCGGGCGTGAGCTTGCCGCGCCGCAGCCGCTGGAACGCCTTGCGATCCATGGCTGCCGGGGCGCTCGGGCCAGAGAGACCGGGAAGGGTATTCTGGCGGGCGGCTTCGCCGATGCGGAACGGCTGCAAGGGTTGCGCGGCGATCTCCTCGGCTTTCGCTGGCGTGGCGCGCGCGGGCAGGACCGCCGGTTTCGGCCCGATCGGCACGGTTCTGCGGGCGACCTCCTGCCAGAGTGCGACCTCCTCGGGGCGCAACTGCCGCTTGCGGGTCACGGATCCTGCCCCATCAGCGTGGCATAGGCGCGCTGGATCGGCATGAGCACGACCATGCGCCCCGGATCGCGCAGCCGCCCCGCCGCGCGCCCCGCATCGGCCCCGGTGCCGAAGAAGATATCGGCCCGTTGCGGCCCCCTGATCGCCGAGCCGGTATCCTGCGCCACCATCAGGCGGCGGATCGGCGCGGCCCCCTCCTTCTCGATCCAGACGGGCGCGCCAAGCGTCACATGGGCCGGATCGACCGCGACCGTGCGCCCGGCCGTCACCGAGCGGTTCATCGCACCGAGCGGGCCGCGCTCGGGCGGAACCTGGTCGATGCGACGGAAGAAGACATAGGACGGATTGTGAAAGAGAAGCGCCTCGCCTTCCTCGGGATAGCGCCGAACCCAAGACTTGATCACCTCGGCAGAGACCTGATGCGCCTCGTAGATGCCGCGCCGGACGAGTTCGACCCCGATCGAACGATAGGGATGACCGTTCGAGCCGCCATAGCCCACCCGGATCATGCGTCCGTCCGGCAGACGGATGCGGCCCGATCCCTGGATTTGCAGAAAGAACAGTTCCACCGGATCATCGACCCAGGCGATCTCGAGCCCGCGGCCCTTCATCACGTCACTGGCAAGGATCTCGTGTCGGGTGAGCCACGGGTTCGCCGCGCGCGCCTCGGGCGGCATCCGGTAGAGCGGGTAGCGATAACGCGCGTCCGGGCGCAGCGCACCGCGCAGCTCGGGCTCGAAATAGCCGGTGAAAAGCGCCGGGGTCCCGTCGCTGATCATGACCGGGCGAAAGAACAGTTCGAAGAAGGTGCGCGCCTCTGGTCCCGTCTGGGCCAGGGCGCACAGCGCCTGCCAGTCGGGATCGGCCATGTCCGGGCAGGTCTCCAGAAAGACGGCAAGCGCCGCGGCGTGGTCATCGTCCGCCCAGCCGGACAGATCCGAAAAGTCGAGAACCTGGTGCCGCAGATCGGAGGCCACCGCTATTGCCGGCCACAGGGCCGCCGCGAGTGCCAGCGCGCGCAGCGCCGACGTCATTCGCCCGTGGCAACAAGCCGCCAGTTCGGATCGTCCGAGCCCATGACACGCTCGTAGGTCCACAGATCCTTCTGCCGCTTGCTGCGCCCCGGTTCGCCCTCCACGATCTCGCCATTCGCATCGCGCACGACCGAGACAAGCTCGCCCACGCAGCGCACGTCGATCTCGGCGCGGCGGGTTGCCGCATCGAAGCGCGCATCGGCAATGGCAAGGTCACGAACACCGATGAATTCCGCCTCGACCTTGAGCCCCTGCTGCTCGCGCGCATCGACCACCTGCGCGAAAGCCTCGTAGACCTCGGGCGACAGGAATGGCGTCACCTCGTCGAGCGTGCCGCGCTCGAAGGCCATCAGGATCATCTCATAGGCTCCGCGCGCGCCCTGAAGAAACCCGGTCACGCTGAAATCGGGCTCGATCCGCTTCATCTCGGCCAGCGCCGCGGCGGCGTCCGAATCCTCGGGGACGTGATCGACGATATCGTGATCCGGCCCGCCCTCGATCACCTCGAAGCCGCGCCGTTCCACCGGTTTCTCAACCGGTCGCGTGACGGGTGGCCCTTCGAATCCGTCCCGCGTGCCGAGAACGCTCTTGAGCCGGACGATCAGAAAGATGGCTATGCCGGCGAGAACCAGCAACTGCAGGATCGGCGAATTCATGAGCACCTCGTGTCGTGCGGGGCATGGCAGGCTCTGTCACTTGCCCCTATGTAGGGGAGGGGCGTGGCCAAGTCCACCACAAGCCGCGCGAATCGAAGGAGACCGCCCATGTGGCTCTTGCTGGCGTTCATCGCCGTCCCTCTCATCGAGATCGCCCTCTTCATCCAGGTCGGCGGGCTGATCGGCCTCTGGCCGACGCTGAGCATCGTCGTGCTGACGGCGCTCGCGGGCACGGCGCTCCTGCGTCACCAGGGGTTCAGAGAGCTGGACCGGCTTCGTGCGGCCTTCGCGGGCAAAGGCGACCCGTCAGAACCGCTGATCCACGGGGCGATGATCCTCTTCGCGGGCGCGCTGCTGCTCACACCCGGATTCTTTACCGATACGGTGGGGTTCCTGCTGCTCTTTCCGCCGGTTCGGACCTATCTCTTCACGCAGATCCGGGCGCGGATCGTGGTTCATGACAGGACAGGACCACCGCGCGGGCCGGACATCATCGAAGGCGATTTCGAACCGGTCGAGACCGAGCCCGATCGTCCGTCAGGCTGGACAAGGCATTGAGGCTTGCACGCGCCGCTGCTAAGCAGGCGCGGAAAGTCTTCGATGAGGAGGGCCAGATGGCCGAGAACGAGAACGGTGCCGCACAGGATGCGGCAGAACAGCCCCGTCAGCCGCAGATGCGAATGCAGATCCTCACGCAGTTCGTGCGCGATCTGTCCTTCGAGAACGTGCTCGCGCAGAAGGGGGGCGGCGGCGAGGTTGCCCCTGACGTTCAGGTGACCGTCAATCTCGACGGCAAGAAGCGAGCCCCCGAGCATCAATACGAGGTTGCCTGCAAGCTCAACATCGCCTCGCGCAACAAGGGAAGCGACGATCCGCTGTTCCTGCTGGAAATGGATTACGTGGGAATTTTCCATATCGAGGGCGTGCCCGACGACCAGCTTCACCCCTTCCTGCTGATCGAGTGCCCGCGCCAGATCTTTCCGTTCATGCGCCGGATCGTCAGCGACGTGACCCGTGACGGTGGCTTTCCGCCGCTCAATCTCGAGAATATCGATTTCGTTCAGCTCTACCGCCAGGAAATCGCCCGTCGTCAGGCGCAGGCCGCCGACGCCTGATCACCGGAGCCAGAGCGCCGCATCGCCCATGCGCCTTACAAAGGCGTCATGGGCGGCTCGCTCTTCGTCGGTTAGGCGCGGGGCAAGCGGGCGCGGCCGCGGCGCGGCGCGCCATCCGTCCTCGCTCTGCTCGGTGGCCTGATCGCGCGTGACCGGCCGTGCTGCCAGCGCGAAATCCGGCTGTCGCCCGCCGATAAGCTCCAGATAGACCTCCGCGAGGATCTGCGCGTCAAGCAAGGCACCATGCAGAACGCGCTCCGAATTGTCGATGGCAAAGCGTCGGCACAGCGCATCCAGCGAGGCAGGCGCGCCGGGAAACTTCTGCCGCGCCAGGGTGAGCGTATCCGTCGCCCGAGATGCCGGCAAAGGCTCAAGCCCGGCCAGGCCAAGCTCGGCGTTGAGAAATTTCATGTCGAAGGCGGCATTATGAATGACCAGCCGCGCATCGCCGACAAAGGCAAGGAACGACCGCGCCACCGCCGCGAAAAGCGGCTTGTCCCGCAGGGTGACTTCGCCCGAGCGCGCTGCGCGCGGCTCCGGCAGAAGGTCCGGCCCGATCCCGTGGACGCGAAAGGCATCTTCGGGCATGTCGCGCGCGGGATTGATGTATTGATGATAGGTGCGTCCCGTCGGCATGTGATTGTCAAGCTCGATGGCCCCGATCTCGACGATCCGGTGACCCTCTCCCGGCTCGAACCCGGTGGTTTCGGTATCGAGGACGATCTCACGCATCGGCCTTTCGCCTCCTGATATCATCCAGCACGGCCCGAACCTGTTCACGGGCATGCTCGATCGTGTCGGTCACGATCACATAGTCTGCCCTTGCGCGCTTTTCCGCATCCGGCATTTGCCGCGCCAGGATCGCCTCGAACTCTTCCGGGCTCATCGTGCCGCGGGCAAGCACACGCGCGCGCTGCGCCTCGGGCGGGGCGCTTGCCACGGCAACGGCATCGAAGCCTGTCGCCCCGGTCTCGAACAGAAGCGGTATGTCGAGCACGGTTACATCCGCCTGCTGCGCATCGAGAAAGGTCGCGCGATCCTGTGCCACAAGCGGATGGACGATCTGCTCGATGCGCGCCAGCGCGTCGGGGTCACGCGCGATGATATCCTTGAGCCGGGCGCGACAGATCGCACCCTCGACCACCGCCTCGGGAAAGACACGCGCCAGGGGATCGACAGCCGCGCCACCGCGCGCATAGAGGCGATGCACCGCGGCATCGGCATCCCAGACCGCACAGCCCTCTTCGGCGAAGAGTTTCGCGGTCGTGGACTTTCCCATGCCGATCGACCCGGTAAGCCCCAGCCGGAAACTCATCGAAGCGTCGCCGCCCTTGCCGCTGCATCGACCTCGGGGCGCGTGCCGAACCAGCGCTCGAAAGCCGGCACCGCCTGGTGCAGAAGCATCCCGAGACCGTCCACCGTGATGCAGCCCATCTCTTCCGCCACTTCCAGCAACCTTGTCTTGAGCGGGGCGTATACGAGGTCCGTCACCAGCGCGCCCTTCTGCAACCCGTCGAGCGGCACGCGCAGCGCGGGCTTGCCCACCATCCCGAGAGAGGTGGTATTGACCACCGTGGCCGCATGTTCGAGCATGTTTCCCGCCTGCACCCAGTCGATCACCCGCAGCTTGCGCCCGAAATCCTGTTGCAATGTCTCGGCGCGCAGGCGGGTGCGGTTCGATAGCAGGATTTCCGGCACACCCACATCCAGAAGCGCCGCGATGACCGCACGCGCCGCGCCCCCGGCACCCAGCACCGCGGCCGGTCCTGCCTTCGGATCCCAGTCCGGCGCCGTGCGACGCAGGTTCTCGATGAACCCGTAGCCATCGGTATTGTCGGCCTGAATCTGACCGTCCCGCCGAAACACGAGCGTGTTCGCCGCCCCGATGATCGTTGCCCGGTCAGTCACCGTGTCGGCGATCGTCATGACCTTTTCCTTGTGCGGCACGGTGACGTTCACGCCCACGAAACCGGCCTTCGGCAGCGTGCGCAGCACCGTCTCGAGATCCGCTTCGGCCACCTCCATGGGGATGTAGAAGCCCCGGATCCCGAGGGTCTTGAGCCAATGCGCATGCAGCTGCGGCGAGCGGGAATGGGCAACCGGCGATCCGATCACGCCAGCCAGCGGAATGGTCTCTTGGCTCATTGCGGCAAATCTCCTCGCAGCGTCAGAAAGGCCAGCAGGTCGAGCAAGGGCAGGCCCAACACCGTGAAGTAATCGCCTTCCACGCGGGAAAACAAGCGTACGCCTTCGGATTCGAGCTTGTAGGCCCCGACGCATCCGGCAATGTCCGGCCAGTTGCGCGACAGGTAGCCATCAAGCCAGGCTTCGGAAAAGGGCCGAACGGTCATCCCCGCCCGGCCGACATGGCGCCAGACCGGTGCGCTGCCCTCGCACAGGACCGCCGCGGACAAAAGCTCGTGCCTTCGCCCGCGCAGGCTCAGAAGCTGGGCGCGCGCTTCGTCAATGCTTTCGGGTTTCGCCAGGATCTCACCGCCCAGATCAAGAACCTGATCGCAGCCCAGCACAAGCCGGTCCGGCTTCTTCCGGCTCACGCGCAGGGCCTTCATCTCGGCCAGGGCATCGGCAATGTCGCGCGGTTTCGCCCCTCCGGCCAGGAGAGAATCACGCAAGGCCGCCTCGTCGATCCGCGCCGGTTCGACCTCGACCGAGAGGCCGGCATTCTCGAGCAGGGCACGCCGCACCGGCGATGCGGAAGCAAGAAGGAGCGAGAAAACCATGTGGATATCCCTGTCACAACGGCCCGAGATATCCCCGGCACGGGACCGCCTGCCGGATTTGCACAGGTGCGGACGGACCCTTCGCCACACAATCCCGGTTTTTCCCTTTGGGGACAAGGATGGATTGCGTGCGCGAATAACCCGGTCCATAAGCGGTTATCAACATCCCGGGAAAGACGACTGCCCGATCTCATCATTTTCAAGATATTGATTTCATTATATAATACCCATGAATTCAGAGTTTTTCCACGTCACGGAGAATTTGACCACCGGCTTGCCCACATGGGGATGAACATGAGTATTTTCCGGTAATCCCCAGGATCGGGAATGCCTTCTGCATCATCAATAACCTTAATCTGTCTTTATATTATGAATGACGGGTGGTGTTCGCCTGTCCTCGATCACTGGCTTGACGGCCAGATGAACGCGGCCTAGGAGGGATACGGGCGCAGTCCTGCGTGCCGCCATTCCCCCATGCATCCCTGCCGCCAGCCCCGGCATGTCAGCATTCGAGGTGTCCATGTCCGAAGACCGTGTGAACCTGTCCGATCTCAAGGCGCTTTCTGCCAAGGATCTCCTGGCGATTGCGGAGGAACTCGAGATCGAGAATGCCTCGACCATGCGCAAGGGCGAGATGATGTTCTCGATCCTGAAGGAACGGGCGGAGGATGGCTGGCTGGTCTATGGCGACGGGGTGCTCGAGGTGTTGCAGGACGGGTTCGGTTTCCTGCGGTCCATCGAGGCCAATTACCTGCCCGGCCCGGACGATATCTATGTCTCGCCCGACATGATCCGGCAATATTCGCTGCGCACCGGCGATACGATCAAGGGTGAGATGCGCCAGCCCGACGATACCGAACGCTATTTCGCGCTGACCTCGGTGACGGAGATCAATTTCGAGGAGCCCGAGCGCGCGCGGCACAAGATCGCCTTCGAGAACCTCACGCCGCTCTACCCCGATGAGCGGCTCAAGATGGAAATCGAGGATCCGACGATCAAGGATCGCTCGGCCCGCGTGATCGATCTCGTGGCGCCGATCGGCAAGGGGCAACGCTCGCTGATCGTGGCCCCGCCGCGGACCGGCAAGACGGTTCTCCTTCAGAACATCGCGCACAGCATCGAGAAGAACCACCCGGAATGTTACCTCATCGTCCTGCTGATCGACGAACGACCCGAGGAAGTCACCGACATGCAGCGGTCGGTCAAGGGGGAGGTCATCAGCTCGACCTTCGACGAGCCCGCGACGCGGCATGTGGCTGTCTCGGAAATGGTGATCGAGAAGGCCAAGCGCCTGGTCGAGCACAAGCGCGACGTGGTGATCCTGCTTGATTCGATCACCCGGCTTGGCCGCGCCTATAACACGGTGGTGCCCTCCTCTGGCAAGGTGCTGACCGGCGGTGTCGATGCCAACGCCCTGCAACGGCCCAAGCGGTTCTTCGGCGCGGCGCGGAATATCGAGGAGGGCGGATCGCTGACCATCATCGCAACGGCGCTGATCGACACCGGCAGCCGCATGGATGAGGTGATCTTCGAAGAGTTCAAGGGCACCGGCAACTCGGAAATCGTGCTTGACCTGAAGGTGGCCGACAAGCGCGTGTTCCCGGCGATCGACATTCTCAAATCCGGTACGCGCAAGGAAGACCTGCTGATCGACAAGGCCGATCTGCAGAAAACCTTTGTGCTGCGGCGGATCCTCAATCCGATGGGCACCACGGATGCGGTGGAGTTCCTGCTTTCGAAGCTCAAGCAGACCAAGAGCAATGCGGAGTTCTTCGATTCGATGAACGCCTGATCGCAGGAGGTGCTGCGGTCTCATGGACACGATCTATGCGTTATCGACCGCTTCGGGACGCGCCGGAGTGGCAGTCATCCGGGTTTCCGGTCCGGATGTGCCGGATGCTGCACGGGTGCTTTTCGGCGATCTGCCCGCGCCGCGTCGCGCCGCATTGCGTGTCTTGCGTGACGACGCCGCAGAGCGGATCGACGAGGCGCTCGTTCTTTTTTTTCCCGAGGGAGCAAGCTATACCGGCGAGCCGGTGCTGGAGCTTCAGGTGCATGGCAGCCCGGCGGTCATCGCCGCTCTGTTGCGGGTTCTGGGCGATATTCCCGGCCTGCGTCCGGCGGAGCCGGGCGAGTTTACCCGCCGTGCCCTTGGCAATGGCCGCCTCGATCTGACCCAGGTCGAGGCACTGGCCGATCTGCTGGAGTCCGAGACCGAAAGCCAGAGACGGCAGGCGATGCGCGTGTTTTCCGGCGCTCTTGGCCGGCAGTGTGATCGCTGGCGGCAGGCGCTTCTTAGGGCGGCGGCGCTTCTGGAAGTGACCATCGACTTCGCCGATGAAGAGGTGCCCGTGGACGTCACGCCAGAGGTTCGGGCGCTTCTTTGTGAGGTCAGGCACGGGATCGAGACCGAGCTCGCCGGTGTACGCGCGGCGGAGCGTGTGCGCGCGGGCTTCGAAGTGGCGATCGTGGGGGCCCCGAATGTGGGCAAGTCCACGCTGCTGAATCGGCTTGCGGGTCGAGAGGCGGCCATCACATCAGATCATGCGGGCACGACACGCGACGTGATCGAAGTCCGGATGGATCTCGAGGGGTTGCCCGTCACGATCCTGGATACGGCCGGCTTGCGAGAGTCGGACGATGCCGTCGAGTCCATCGGGATCGCGCGAGCGAAGGAGCGCGCCGCTACGGCGGATCTGCGGGTTTTCCTGAGAGATGGCGACGAGAGCTTCGATGAACTGGTGCAGCCGGATGATATTTTCGTTCGTGCCAAGGCGGATCTGCATCCCGGCGAGCCGGGTGTTTCCGGGCTTACCGGCGAAGGGATCGACCGGCTGATATCCCTTATCGTCGACCGGCTTGCCACGCGCGCACAGGGTGCCGGCCTTGCCATCCGGGTGCGGCATGAAAGCGCGATGCGGTCTGCGCTCCTGGCACTGAAAGGTGCGGAGAGGCGACTGGAGGAAGGGGATCGCGCAACGGATCTTGCCGCCGAGGAACTGCGGGCGGCTATTCGGGGGCTCGATTCTCTGGTAGGACGTATCGATGTGGAGGCGGTGCTTGGCGAGATCTTCTCAAGCTTCTGCCTTGGCAAGTGAGGGATGTTTCACGTGAAACAATTCGACGTGCTCGTGATCGGCGGGGGTCATGCCGGGGCCGAAGCGGCCCATGCCGCGGCGCGCATGGGGGCGCGGACCGCGCTCGTGACCTTGTCGAAGAACGGGATCGGCGTGATGTCCTGCAATCCAGCCATCGGCGGGCTTGGCAAGGGCCATCTCGTGCGCGAGATCGACGCGCTTGGCGGCGTGATGGGACAGGTCGCGGATCGGGCGGGAATCCAGTTTCGCCTTCTAAACCGGCGCAAGGGCCCGGCCGTTCAGGGCCCGCGCGCCCAGGCTGACCGGAAGATCTACCGTGAGACGATGCAGGCGGTGCTTGGCCAGGCAGAAGGCCTGCACATCATCGAAGGCGAGGCCGCCGATTTCCTCATGAAAGGGGAGGCCGTCCGCGGTGTGCGTCTGGCAGACGGAACCGATATTTCCGCGCGCGCGGTGGTTCTCACGACCGGAACATTCCTGCGCGGGGTGATCCATATCGGCGATGTGTCGCGCCCCGGCGGCCGCATGGGGGATCCCCCGAGCCTGCGCCTTGCCGCGCGGCTCGACAGTTTCGCTCTGCCGCTCGGGCGGCTCAAGACCGGCACGCCGCCCCGCCTCGACGGGCGCAGCATCGCCTGGGGCGGTCTGGAGATGCAGCCGCCGGATGAGGACCCGGTGATGTTCTCCTTCCTCTCGAGCGGTCCGTTCACGCGACAGGTTTCCTGCGGGATCACGCATACCAATGAACGAACCCATGAAATCATTCGGGAGAACCTCGGACGGTCCGCCATGTATGGCGGTCATATCGAGGGGGTCGGGCCGCGCTATTGCCCCTCCATCGAGGACAAGATCGTGCGCTTCGCGGACAAGACGTCGCACCAGATCTTTCTTGAGCCCGAAAGTCTGTCCGATTCGGTGATCTATCCGAACGGGATATCGACGTCCTTGCCGCAGGATGTGCAGGAGGCCTATGTCCGATCCATCGCGGGTCTCGAGCAGGCGGTGATCCTCCAGCCCGGTTATGCCATCGAATATGATTACGTCGATCCACGGGCGCTTGACGCCACGCTCTCTGTCCGATCCGTGCCGGGCCTTTTCCTTGCCGGGCAGATCAACGGGACGACGGGCTATGAAGAGGCCGCGGCGCAGGGGCTTGTCGCCGGTCTCAACGCGGCCCGGAGCGCCATGGAGGAACCCCCCGTGCAGTTCAGCCGCACCGAAAGCTATATCGGTGTGATGATCGACGATCTGACAACCCGGGGGGTTTCGGAGCCCTATCGCATGTTCACCTCGCGCGCGGAGTTCCGGCTCTCGCTCCGGGCCGACAATGCCGATCAACGTCTTACGCCGCTGGGCGTCTCGCTTGGTTGCGTGCCCGAAGAACGCCGAACCGCGTTCGAAGACAAGATGGCGCGCCTGTGTGCGGGGCGCGCCCTGCTCGAAAACCAGAGCTATACCCCGAAGGATCTGGCCATGGCCGGAATCGAGGTGAACCAGGACGGGGCGCGCCGCAACGGGATGCAGGTTCTGGCCTTCCCGGGTTTAGAGGTTTCGGATCTGGTGGGTCTCACGCAAGAGCTCCGCGAAATCGAGCCAGAGATTCGCACGCAGCTCAAGAAGGATGCGACCTACGCCAATTACATCGCCCGGCAGGCGCGGGATGTGGAAATGCTGCGCCGGGATGAGGCGGTCGTGATCCCGCGCGATTTCGACTACGCGCCGATCGACGGGCTGTCGAACGAGCTCAAGTCGAAGCTGACAGCCGCGCGTCCCGGCACGCTCGCCCAGGCGGCGCGGCTGGACGGGATGACACCGGCCGCGCTGTCGCTCATCCTTGTCCGGTTGCGGCATCGCGCCGAAGCCCGCCGCGCATGAGGGTTGTTTCACGTGAAACAGAAGAGCGGCTCTCGATCTATCGCGCGCTCCTTGAGAAATGGAATCCACGCATCAACCTGGTCTCGCGGGCCTCGCTTGCCGCGTTCCAGACGCGGCATGTCGCGGATTCCGCGCAGCTCCACGATCTGGTGCCGCATCCCGTCGGGCATTGGGCCGATCTCGGCAGCGGCGGCGGGTTTCCGGGGCTCGTGATCGCCATGCTCGCGCAGGAGACGGGATCGCCCGCGCGCGTCAGCCTCGTGGAGTCCGATGCGCGGAAATCGGCCTTTCTGGCAACGGTCATACGCGAAACCGGGATCGCGGCGGAGCTTCACACGTCCCGGATCGAGGCCCTTGCCCCGCTGGCCGCGGATGTGGTCTCGGCGCGGGCGCTGGCCGATCTTTCCACCTTGCTCGGCTTTGCCGAACGGCATATGCGGCCCGAGGGGCACGCTCTCTTTCCCAAGGGCATTCGCTGGAGAGAGGAGCTGGCCGCCGCGCAATCGGCGTGGCAATTCACCCATCGGGTTGCTAAAAGCGAGACAGAAACCGGCTCCGTCATCCTGATTGCCAGAGGTATCTCCCGTGTCTGATCCGCTTCGCCAGACAAGCCCCCGAATCATCGCGGTCGCCAACCAGAAGGGCGGCGTGGGCAAGACCACGACGACGATCAATCTCGGGGCCGCGCTGGCCGAGACCGGCGCGCGCGTCCTGATCGTCGATCTTGATCCGCAGGGCAATGCCTCGACGGGACTCGGGATAGAGGCGGAGGCGCGCGGCCATACCACCTATGATCTTCTCCTTGACGAGGCCTCGCTCGACGAGATCGTGCAGAACACGGCCCATGAAGGGCTGCTGATCATCCCGGCAACGGTCGATCTCTCGTCGGCGGATATCGAACTGCTGGCCAATGAGAAGCGCAGTTTCCTGCTTCACGACGCCCTGCGCCAGCCAGGGATTGACGGGTTCCGGCTCGATTACATCCTGATCGACTGCCCGCCCTCGCTCAACCTCCTGACGGTCAATGCCATGGTGGCGGCCCATTCCGTTCTCATCCCGCTTCAGAGCGAGTTCTTCGCGCTTGAGGGCCTGTCGCAACTCATGCTGACCATCCGGGAGGTGCGCCAGAGCGCCAATCCGAAGCTGCGCATCGAGGGGGTGCTTCTGACCATGGTGGACGCGCGCAACAACCTTTCGGCACAGGTCGAGAGCGACGCGCGCGAGAACCTCGGAGACCTCGTCTTTCAGACACGAATCCCGCGCAATGTCCGCGTGAGCGAAGCCCCCTCCTATGCCTTGCCGGTCCTGACCTATGATCCCGCATCGAAGGGGGCCCAGGCTTACCGGGATCTGGCGCTGGAGATCGTGCAGAGACACGCCCGCGCTGCGGCATGAACAGGGAGCAGAGATGATGAGCACGAAGCACAAGCCGGGGCGCGGGCTGGGCCGCGGGCTGTCGGCCCTGATGGCGGATGTCAAGGACAGCGCCTCCTCGGACCAGACACAGCGCCGCACCCCTGACATGATGGTGCCGGTGGAAAAGGTCCACCCGAATCCCGAACAGCCGCGCCGGCATTTCGATGCCGAAGCGATGGAGGATCTTGCCCGCTCGATCGCCGAGAAGGGGATCATCCAGCCGCTCATCGTCCGCGCCAGCCCGCATGAGCAGGGAGCCTGGGAAATCGTCGCGGGCGAGCGCCGCTGGCGCGCGGCACAGATGGCGCAGCTTCACGAGATCCCGGTGCTGGTCCGTGATTTCACGGATACCGAGGTGCTCGAGGTTGCGATCATCGAAAATGTCCAGCGGGCCGATCTCAACCCGGTGGAAGAGGCCGCAGGTTACAGCCAGTTGATGACGAAATTCGGCCATACCCAGGAAAAACTCGCCGAAGTGCTCGGCAAGAGCCGCAGCCATATAGCCAATGCGGTGCGCCTTCTCAACCTGCCGGAGGAAGTGCTGGGATATCTGCGCGACGGACGCCTTTCGGCAGGACATGCGCGGGCGCTCATCACCGCGCCCGATGCGGTGGCGCTGGCCCGCACTGTCATCCAGAGGGGGCTTTCGGTCCGAGAGACGGAGAAACTGGCCAAGGCCGGGACGGGCGACAGTGCCACGGTTCGGGACAAGGTAACGCAGGGACCGGCCGAAAAGGACGCAGACACGAAGGCGCTCGAATCCGATCTCTCGGCTGCCCTGTCCATGCGCGTCAGCATCGACCACAAGTCCGGGGAGGAACACGGCAGCCTGACCATCCGTTACCGCTCACTCGACGATCTCGATCGGCTTATGGCCTTGCTGAGCGCCTGAGTCAGGGCAGCAAGTCGCAAATCACCGCATTGAGAACCGCGCGCCCCGCCTTGGTGGCGCGCAAGCGGGTGCCGTCCAGACGAATCATGCCGATCTCGGCCAGATGCGCGACGGTTTCCGCGTCAAGCGGGGCACCGGACAGGCGTTCGAACCGCGCCATGTCGATGCCCTCGGAGAGGCGCAACCCCATGAGCAGGAATTCCGTCGCCTGTTCCTGCGGGGAAAGCGGTTCCACGAGCCTCTCCGCCGTTCCAACCTCCGCCCGACGAAGCCAGTCCTCCGGCCTGCTCCAAGCCTCGGTTGCGTGGCGCAGCCCGTCGATCGTCAGGCGGCCATGCGCGCCGGGGCCGATCCCGATATAATCGCCATAGCGCCAGTAGATCAGGTTATGCCGGGATTCCGAGCCGGATCTGGCATGGTTAGAGACTTCGTAGGCAGGCAGTCCCGCGGCACCGCAGATCTCCTGCGTCACCTGGTACATGTCGGCTGCAAGGCCCTCCTCCGGCAGACCCGGCAGCTTTCCGGCCGCATGGCGCGCGCCGAAGGCGGTGCCGGGCTCGATCGTGAGCTGGTAGAGCGAGAGGTGATCGGCCGCAAGATCGAGCGCGCGGCGCAGTTCCGCCTCCCAGTCCACAAGGCTCTGATCCTGGCGCGCATAGATCAGGTCGAAACTCGTATGAGAGAAGTATTTTCTTGCAATTTCAAAGGCTTGAATTGCCTCTTCCACAGTATGGAGCCGCCCCAGCCGGTGCAAGTCCGCATCGTTGAGCGCCTGCACCCCGAGCGAGACACGGTTGACCCCGGCATCGGCATAGGCGGCGAACCGCCCGGCCTCGACCGAGGTCGGGTTGGCCTCAAGCGTCACTTCGAGATCGTTGGCAGTGGGCCAGGCGGCGCGGGCCGCGTCGATGATCCCCGCGACCGTCCCGGGCGGCATGAGGCTTGGCGTGCCGCCGCCGAAGAAAATCGAGTTCAGTACCCGATGCGGCACGAGTTCCGCATGGCGCGCGATTTCCCGGAGAAAGGCCGCGCGCCAGCGCGCCTGATCCACGCTGGCGGCGACATGGCTGTTGAAATCGCAATAGGGGCATTTGGCCTGGCAGAAGGGCCAATGCACGTAAAGGCCGAAGCCGCCGTTTTGCCAGTCCTCAGCCAAAGCAGCCCGCGACGAACTTGCGGATCGCCTCGGCGCGGTGGCTGATCCGGTTCTTCTCCCAGCGATCCATCTCCGCAAAGGTCACGTCATGGCCTTCGGGCTGAAAGATCGGGTCATAGCCGTGACCTTCCGTTCCGCGCATCGGCCAGACGATCCAGCCGTCAACCGTGCCTTCGAAAACCTCGTCATGCCCGTCGGGCCAGGCCAGCACCAGCGTGCAGCGAAACCGCGCGGTCCAGGGCTGCCGCGCCTTGCTCTCGACAAGCATTTCATGGGCGCGAGTCATCGCCATGACGAAATCCCGCCCGGCCTCTGTTTCCGCCCAATCGGCGGTATGAACCCCGGGCGCGCCGCCTAGCGCGTCGATCTCGATCCCCGAGTCGTCGGCAAGCGCGGGCAGGCCGGTCGCTCGTGCCGCCGCATGGGCCTTGATCCGCGCATTGCCCACAAAGGTGGTCTCGGTCTCTGCCGGTTCCGGCAGGTTGCATTCGGCGGCACCGATGACACGCACACCAAAGGGTTGGAGCAGATGCGCGATCTCCTCCAGCTTGCCAGCGTTATGGGTTGCGACCAGCAGCGTATCGCCCGAGAGCCTACGCACCGATTGCCTCTCGCTGGCGGGCGACAAGCTCGCCCACCCCCTTCTCGGCCAGATCGAGCAGCGCGGACATCTCCGCGCGGCTGTAGGTTGCGCCCTCGGCGCTCATCTGCACCTCGATGAGCTGTCCGCTGGCGGTCATGATGAAATTGCCGTCCACGCCCGCCGCGCTGTCCTCGGGATAGTCGAGGTCGAGCACCGGCTGGCCCGCATAGATCCCGCAGGACACGGCGGCGACCGGATCGGGCATCGGATCGCTGAGCACATCGCCCGCCTTCATGAGCCTGGCCACCGCCAGCCGGAGCGCGACCCAGCCGCCGGTGATCGAGGCGCAGCGCGTCCCGCCATCGGCCTGGATCACGTCGCAATCCACGGTTATCTGCCGCTCGCCAAGCGCCACGCGATCCACCCCGGCGCGCAGGGCGCGGCCGATGAGGCGCTGGATCTCCACGGTGCGCCCGCCCTGCTTGCCCACGCTTGCCTCACGCCGCATCCGGCTCGTGGTGGAGCGCGGCAGCATCCCGTATTCCGCCGTCACCCAGCCAAGCCCGGTGCCCTTGACGAAGGGCGGCACCCGGTCCTCGATGGTTGCGCTACACAGCACATGGGTGTCCCCCATGCGGATCAGGCAGGAGCCTTCGGCATGTTTCAGAACCCCGGTCTCGATTGAAACCGGGCGCATCTCGCTTAAGTCTCTTCCCGAAGGCCGCATCGCTGTCCCCTTGTGCTGACAGGGCGGGGATATTTGGGGCGGCCCCGGATGGCAAGCCCGATTGACCTTTGGACAGACACGTCTTTAATGCTCGATGGACCAAGAGGCCCGCGCGAATGTCAGATGCCAGCACCATCCTCGACCAGCTCAACGACCGCTCGCGGGAAGTGTTTCGCCGCGTGGTCGAAGCCTATCTTGCCACCGGCGATCCGGTCGGTTCGCGCACGCTGACCCGCGACTTCAGCGAGAAGATCAGCGCCGCGACGATCCGCAATGTCATGCAGGATCTCGAGTATCTCGGCCTTCTCGGAAGCCCCCATGTCAGCGCCGGCCGTGTGCCCACGCAGGAAGGTTTGCGGATGTTTGTCGATGGCCTGCTCGAGGTGGGCAGTCTTGAACAGAGCGACCGCGACCTGATCGATTCCACCGTGGCCAGCAATTCGAGCGATGTCACGGGGCTGCTCGATCGCATCGGCTCGGCGCTCTCCGGCGTCA
The DNA here is from genome assembly GCA_002720475.1 of Roseovarius sp. Classification (GTDB taxonomy): domain Bacteria; phylum Pseudomonadota; class Alphaproteobacteria; order Rhodobacterales; family Rhodobacteraceae; genus Roseovarius. Next base: position 18,439 of record PBIL01000015.1, on the reverse strand, counting down.
CGCGAAGCGCCTCGCTCGTGCTTGCCCCGAAACACGAGGCCCCGATCAAGCATATCGAGTTCGTGAGCCTCGGCCATGACCGGGCGCTTGTCGTTCTCGTCTTTGCAGATGGGCATGTCGAGAACCGGATCTTCACCCCGCCGCCGGGCCAGACCCCGAGTTCCATGCGGGAGGCGGCGAATTTCCTCAACGCCCTTGTCGAGGGCAAGACCCTTACCGACATGCGCCGCCGCATTTCCCAGGAAATTGTCACACGCCGACAGGAGATCGACCAGCTGGCCCATGCGCTTGTCGAGAGCGGGCTTGCCGTCTGGCAGGACGACGGCGACAGTCACGAGCGTCTGATCGTGCGCGGGCGCGCGAATCTTCTCGATGCCGGGGTCGATGAGGCCGATCTCGAGCGGATTCGCGTGCTTTTCGACGATCTCGAACGCAAGCGTGACATCGCCGAATTCCTCGAACGGGCCGAGGAGGGCGAAGGTGTGCGCATTTTTATCGGCTCGGAGAACAAACTTTTCTCACTTTCGGGTTCCTCTCTGGTGGTCTCTCCTTATATGAACGCGGACCGTAAGATCATCGGCGCGGTCGGGGTGATCGGCCCCACGCGCCTCAACTACGGGCGAATCGTGCCGATCGTGGATTACACGGCACAGCTTGTGGGCAGGCTGATCTCCGACCGGAGTGAGAGGTAAGACATGGCAGAGCCGAAAGAAGAGAGTTTCCTGGACGATATCGAGGAGGCCGCCGCCGAAGAGCGTGACCTGGCAGAATCAGACAGCGGCGACGCGCGCCCCGGCAGCGCTGATCAACCCCATTTGAAGGAGGGCGACGAGCTCGACGCCTTGCGCGCCGAGCGCGACGCGCTGCGCGACAAGTTCATGCGCGCCCTGGCCGAGGCCGAGAACGCCCGCAAGCGCGCCGACAAGGACCGGCGCGAGGCCGAGAATTACGGCGGCGCGCGGTTCGCACGCGACATGCTGCCTGTGCATGACAATCTCAAGCGCGCGCTCGAGACCATCACCGACGAGCAGCGTGCTTCTGCCGCGGCGCTGGTGGAGGGGATCGAACTGACCTTGCGCGAATTGCTCAATGTCTTTGCCAAGCACGGCATCACCGTGATCGATCCGAAGCCGGGTGAACCGTTCGATCCGCGCCATCACGAAGCGATGTTCGAGGCCCCGGTTCCGGGGACCACTGCGGGCGAAATCATCCAGGTTTCGGCACAGGGCTTCATGCTGCATGACCGCATCCTGCGCCCGGCCAAGGTCGGGGTATCCTCCAACAAGGCCGCGACCTAAGCGCGCGCATCGAGAAGCGCCTTAAGCTCGTAGATCAGATCGAGCGCCTCGCGCGGGCTCAGCGTGTCAGGCAGGATCGTGCGCAGCCGCGCCTCCACTTCCGATTCGTGATGGCTGGCGGGTGCGGGTGCCGGGGCTGCCGCGAACAGCGGCAGATCGTCGATCAGGGCGGAGCGTGCCGCGCCACCCTCCCGCTCGCCCTTCTCCAGCGCGTCGAGCACGACGCGCGCGCGGGCCACCACCGTCTCGGGCAGCCCGGCAAGCCGCGCCACCTGCACACCATAGCTGCGATCCGCCGCGCCGCGCCGCACCTCGTGCAGGAAAATCACCTCGCCGTCATGTTCCTTGACGCTCACCGTGGCATTGGCCACGCGGTCGAGACGGTCGCTGAGCCGGGTCAGCTCGTGATAATGCGTGGCAAAGAGCGCGCGGCAGCGGTTCACCTCGTGCAGATGTTCGAGCGTCGCCCAGGCGATCGAGAGCCCGTCCCAGGTGGCCGTGCCGCGCCCGATCTCGTCCAGGATCACAAGCGCCCGGTCGTCGGCCTGGTTCAGGATCGCCGCCGTCTCGACCATCTCGACCATGAAGGTCGAGCGGCCCCGCGCCAGATCGTCCGAGGCCCCCACCCGGCTGAAGAGCTGGCTCACGAGCCCGATACGGGCCGATGACGCGGGCACATGGCTGCCCATCTGCGCCAGCAGCGCGATGAGCGCGTTCTGCCGAAGGAAGGTGGACTTGCCGGCCATGTTCGGCCCGGTCAGAAGCCAGATATCGCTCTCGCCGCCGAGATCGCAGTCATTGGCGACGAAGGGTGCGCCGCCCTGCGCGCGCAGGCTGCGCTCGACCACCGGATGCCGTCCGCCCTCGATCACGAGGGCGCGGCTCTCGTCCACCCTGGGCGCGCACCAGTTCTCGGTGGCCGACAGTTCCGCGAGCGCCGCCGTCAGGTCGAGTTCGGCCAGCCCCCGTGCCGCCCGCGCAATCTCGGCCGACCGTTCGAGAATTGCGGATTTCAGGCTTTCATAGGCACGTTTCTCGATCTCGATGGCGCGCCCGCCCGCGTTCAGGATGCGGCTTTCCATCTCGCTCAGCCGGGGCGTGGTGAAACGCAGCTGGTTGGCCGTCGTCTGCCGATGGCGGAAGGTCTCGCTGAGCGGCGGGGCAAGCATCCGCTCGGCATGGGTGGCCGTCACCTCGATGAAATAGCCCAGGACGTTGTTATGCTTGATCTTGAGAGAGGCGATGCCGGTTTCCCGGATATATTCTCCCTGCATCGCGGCGATCACGCCGCGCCCCTCGTCGCGCAGCTTGCGCATCTCGTCGAGCTCGTCATCGAAACCGGCGGCAATGAAGCCGCCGTCTCGTGCCAGAAGCGGCGGCTCGGCCACAAGCGCACGGTCGAGCAGGTCACACAGCGCCTCGTGACCGCGCAAGCCCCCTGCCGCATCGCGCAGCAGTTCGGGCAGGTCCATCCCCTCCAGCTGTGCCGCGATCGCGGCCGCCTGGCTCAGGCCGTTGCGGATCGCGGCAAGGTCGCGCGGTCCGCCCCGGTCAAGCCCGAGCCGCGACAGCGCCCGGTCCAGATCCGGCACGCCCCGAAGCGCGGCCCGCAGATCCGCGCGCGATCGAGACTGTTCCACCATGAAATCCACGGCGGCGAGCCGTCCCTGCACCACGTCGAGCACCAGGCTCGGGCTCGACAGCCGCCGTTCGAGCAGCCGCCCGCCGCCCGCCGTCACCGTCCGGTCGATGGTTGCCAGAAGCGAGCCGGCGCGGCGCCCGTCCAGCGCGTGGGTGAGTTCCAGGTTGCGCCGCGTGGCGGCGTCGATCTGCATGACGCGGCTTGTCTGTTCGCGCACCGGCACCTGAAGAAGCGGCAGCTTGCCTTTCTGCGTGATCTCGAGCCATTCGACGATGGCCCCCATCGCCGCCAGTTCCGACCGGGAAAAGGCCCCGTAAGCCTCGAGCGTGGCCACCCCGAAGAGCGCGCAAAGCCGGGCCTCCGCCCCCGTGCTGTCAAAGGCCGCCGCGCCCAGCGTGGTGAGCGCGGCCCCGGATTCCGTCACTGTTTCGGCCAGATCGGCCTCATCCGCGTCGGAGAGAACCACCTCGCGCGGCATCAGACGCGCCAGTTCCGGCCCCAGCCGCGCGGGGCCAAGCGCCATGACGTGAAAGGCGCCCGTGGAAATATCCACCCAGGCCAGCGCCCCGTCTCCCCGCACCCGCGCGAAGCTTGCCAGGTAATTGTGCCGCCGCGCGTCAAGCAGGCTTTCCTCGGTCAGCGTGCCGGGGGTGACAAGTCGCACCACCTCGCGGCGCACCACGGATTTCGAGCCGCGCTTCTTCGCCTCGGCCGGATCCTCCATCTGTTCGGCAATGGCGACGCGGAACCCCTTTCGGATGAGCGTCAGCAGGTAGCCCTCGGCGGCATGCACCGGCACGCCGCACATGGCGATATCGCGGCCCAGATGCTTGCCACGCTTGGTGAGCGCGATGTCGAGCGCCTCGGCGGCGGCCACGGCGTCATCGAAGAAGAGCTCGTAGAAATCGCCCATCCGGTAGAACAGCAGCGCCTCCGGGTATTGCGCCTTGATCTCCAGATATTGCGCCATCATTGGGGTGACCTGCCCAGATGCTGGTTCAGCGGCCATTACACGTCTTTCCTGTTATTGAACTTATCGAAGGTATCAGGGTTTCATCTACCTTCGATAGGTTCCCATGGCTCGTTTGTGCAGTCCGTCCACGCGGAGTAAGCGAATGCCACCCCGGTACTCCTGACCGGTTCAAATGGCATCCTCTCGGTCACTCTCGTCGAGATCGAAGTGTCACGAGGCACGAGAAAGACGCACGTTCAGCGGAATGCGCATTCCAGAATTCCTTGAGGCGCGTTTCGGTTGTTTCAAGATCGTTCCTGACAACCGAAATCTGAAACGTTTCAAGAGGATGATAGTCGGCCTTTTCTCTTTTGTTTTTTAGCGTAATGAACAGCTTGGCAAATTGGATGATATTATGGGAGAAGGCCTTGTCTTGCGTCACAGCGCGACAACGTTTCTCCGCGTACCCGTGATCGAGTTGACGATACAGGTTGGTGTATGTTTCAACGAAGGCTTCGCTATCTGGAATGGCACCCATAGGCTCAACCAAAGCTTCGCAGATAGCATGAAAAACGGAGTAATAGAGATCGCTGGTTGCACGCCGGAGGTTTGCCTCGTTACGGATACCCGTCTCAGCAATCCGCGCTCGTGCGACGAGCAGGAGCTGTTCACTCAGCCGCGGTGGGGACAAGGTCGGTATCGGCCACGAAATCTATCACCGGCACAGCGAGATCTTCCGAGGCTCCCACGGGCCAGAGTGCGTCCGACACTCGCCTCATTTCATCGACAGTAATGCCCTCGTTAGCGTCATAAATTACTCGAACCCATATGATGGGGGCACCGTCGATATTCTGCTTGTAGACGCACCCTACCTCGCGAACCCGATCCGGGCCCAAGACCGCGCGAACAGCGCGATTGATATGATCGATGTCAGGTGCAAGAGAGTTTTCCATGAGCCCAGTGAATCACAAATCGCAAGTCATCGCAAATCAATGGAATCCCTTGTAACAAAGAGTCATCCACGGCCCTTCACAGGTTGTGGCACTGCCCCCGTGAAAGCCCTTTCTCGGCTTTCGGTTGAGGCGCGGCGTATCCCCCGGTATGCAGGTCCAGCCGCCATTGCCGAAAGACCGCCCCATGACCAAGCCCAAGTTCACCCGCGAAGAGGCGCTGGCCTTTCATCTCGAGCCGACGCCCGGCAAGTTCGAGATCCAGGCCACCGTGCCCATGACCACGCAGCGCGACCTCAGCCTTGCCTATTCCCCCGGCGTCGCCGTCCCCTGCGAGGAAATCGCGGCCAATCCCGAACTGGCCTATGACTACACGACCAAGGGCAATCTCGTCGCGGTCATCTCCAACGGCACTGCCGTTCTGGGCCTCGGCAATCTGGGCGCGCTCGGCTCCAAGCCGGTGATGGAGGGCAAGGCCGTGCTCTTCAAGCGGTTCGCCGATGTCAATTCCATCGACATCGAGCTCGATACCGAGGATCCGGACGAGTTCATCAATGCCGTCCGCCTGATGGGCCCCACCTTCGGCGGCATCAATCTGGAGGATATCAAGGCGCCGGAATGTTTCATCATCGAGCAGCGGCTCAAGGAAGTGATGGATATTCCGGTGTTCCACGACGATCAGCACGGCACCGCCGTGATCTGCGCCGCGGGGCTCATCAACGCGCTGCACCTTTCGGGCAAGCGGATCGAGGAGGTGCGCATCGTCCTCAACGGTGCGGGGGCGGCGGGCATCGCCTGTCTGGAGCTTCTCAAATCCATGGGCGCGCGGCATGACAATTGCATCATGTGCGATACCAAGGGCGTCATCTACCAGGGACGCACCGAGGGCATGAACCAGTGGAAATCAGCCCATGCCGCGGCCACCGGGCTGCGCACGCTGGAAGAGGCGATGCGGGGGGCCGACGTCTTTCTCGGTGTCTCGGCCAAGGGGGCGGTGACGCCCGAGATGGTGGCCTCCATGGCCGACAATCCGGTGATCTTCGCCATGGCCAATCCCGATCCCGAGATCACGCCCGAGGAGGCCCATGCCGTGCGCCCCGATGCGATCGTGGCCACCGGGCGCTCGGACTATCCCAACCAGGTCAACAACGTCCTGGGATTTCCCTATCTCTTTCGCGGCGCGCTCGACGTGCATGCGCGCGCGATCAACGACGAGATGAAGATTGCCTGCGCCGAGGCCCTGGCAAGTCTCGCGCGTCAGGACGTGCCCGACGAGGTGGCGATGGCCTATGGCCGCAAGCTCCGTTTCGGGCGCGATTACATCATCCCCACGCCCTTCGATCCCCGGCTCATCCATACCATCCCGCCGGCCGTGGCGCGGGCAGGCATGAAGACCGGGGCAGCGCGACGGCCCATCATCGACATGGAGGGCTACGAGCTTTCGCTCAAGTCGCGGATGGATCCGACCGCAAGCATCCTGCGCGGCATCAATGCCCGCGCGCGGCGGGCCCAGGCGCGGATGATCTTTGCCGAGGGCGACGATGTGCGCGTGTTGCGCGCCGCCGTGCAATATCAGCGGGCCGGCCTGGGTCAGGCGCTGGTCGTGGGCCGCGACGAGGACGTGAAGGCCAAGCTCGAGGCGGCGGGCATGGGCGATGCGGTGCGCGAGCTCGAGGTGGTCAACGCCGCCAAGACCGACCGGCTTGCCGATTACAAGGCGTTCCTCTACGCCCGGTTGCAGCGCAAGGGATTTGACCGCCACGACATTCATCGCCTGGCCGCGCGAGACCGCCATGTCTTCGCCGCCCTCATGCTGGCCCATGGTCATGGCGACGGGCTGGTGACGGGGGCCACGCGCAAATCCGCCCATGTCCTGAGCCTCATCAACCACGTGTTCGACGCCGATGCCGAACATGGCGCGGCGGGCGTGACGGCGGTTCTGCACAAGGGGCGGATCGTGCTCATTGCCGACACGCTGGTGCATGAATGGCCCGACGAGGAGGATCTCGCCACCATCGCGATGCGCGGGGCCGCCGTGGCGCGGCACCTGGGGCTGGAGCCGCGGGTGGCCTTCGTCAGCTTCTCGACCTTCGGTTATCCTAAATCCGAGCGCACCGAGAAGATGCAACGCGCGCCTATGGTGCTCGAGCGGCGCGGCGTGGATTTCGAGTTCGAGGGTGACATGACCGTGGACGTGGCGCTCAACCCCGCCGCGCAGGCGAACTACCCGTTCCAGCGGCTCTCCGGCCCGGCCAATGTGCTGGTCGTGCCCGCCCGCCATTCCGCCTCGATCTCGGTCAAGCTGATGCAGGAAATGGCGGGGGCGACGGTGATCGGGCCGATCCTGACCGGTGTCGATGCGTCGATCCAGATCTGTTCGTCGAACTTCACCGCCAATGACATCCTCAACATGGCCATTCTCGCGGCCTGCAAGGTCGGCTGAGAGGAGTTCCCGCGATGCGCCCCTCCGAACGGGCCGAAGCGGGGCGCGTCTGGTGCCTTGGCTCGATCAATGCCGATCACATCTATCGCCTGGCGCAATTGCCCAGAAAGGGCGAGACCGTGGCCGCCTTGTCCTGTCGCACGATGCTGGGCGGCAAGGGTGCGAATCAGTCGATCGCCGCTGCCCGCGCCGGGGCCGAGGTCCGCCACCTGGGCGCGGTGGGGCAAGATGGCGCGTGGCTACGCGCGGCGCTTGCGGCAAGCGGCGTCGATACAGGTGCCGTGGCCAAGGAGGACGGCGTTTCGGGTCATGCGCTGGTCCTGGTGAGCGAGGCGGGCGAGAAAGCCATCGTCATCCATCCCGGTGCCAACCGCAGGCTCGATCAGGCAAAGATCACCGATGCGCTGGCAGAGATCGCACCGGAGGACTGGCTGCTTCTGCAGAACGAAACCAATCTTCAGGTCGAGGCCGCGCGCCTTGCCCGGGCCGCGGGCGCGCTGGTCGCCTATTCGGCGGCCCCTTTCGAGACCGGTGCCCTGCGCGCCGTTCTCCCCTTTGTCACCCTTCTCATCCTGAACGCCGTGGAAGCGGCACAGCTCGAATCCACGCTCGGCCCCGTCGAGGTGCCGCAGATGCTGGTGACAAGAGATGCCGAAGGGGCCGTCTGGCATGACCGGAAGACCGGCGAGACGGTCCCTGTTCCCGCCTTTTCCGTTCCTGTTCGTGACACGACCGGTGCCGGGGACTGTTTCGCGGGCTATGTCGTGGCCGCCCTTGCCATGGGACGGCCGGTATCTGAGGCGCTGCGCCTTGCCAGCGCCGCGGCCGCGCTTCAGGTCACGCGCGACGGCGCGTCCGAGGCGATACCCACCATGGCCGAGACGCGCGCCTTTCTCGCTCAGGAATGACCGGCGAAGGGCGCGGCGCCGCCCCAAAGCGCCTTTACTCGTGCGTCGCGCCCGCAGGCCTTGCGATAGAGCGTGTAGGCGCTGGCCTTCTGACGCGGTCCGAATCGCGTCAGGACGATGCCGTGGCTCTTGTAGTAATCCTGATGGTAGCTGTCTGCTGGCCAGAAGGTATCCAAATGCCGGACCGGCGTGACGATGGACTGCCCGAGGGCGCGTTCGGCTTCGGCAAGCGCGCCCTCGGCCAAGGCCTTCTCGGCAGGGCCAGAGACGAATATGGCCGTGGTATAGCTCTCTCCCCGGTCACAGAACTGCCCGCCCGCAACGGTCGGATCGACCGAGCGCAGGAAGAGGTGCAGAAGCCTTTCGCGCGTCACCTTTTCCACGTCGAAGGTGATCCTGACCGCCTCCAGATGGCCGGTGCCGCCGCGCGTCACCTGCTTGTAGGTCGGATTCGCCACCGTGCCGCCGGCAAAGCCCGATTCGGCCTCGAGCACGCCCGGCACCTTCTCGAAATCCGCTTCCACGCACCAGAAGCAGCCCCCGGCGACGACCAGCGTCTCGCGCGTCTCCGCGGCCGCCATCCGCGCCTGAACACAAAGCCCCACCGCGATCAGGATCGCCAGCATTGCCGCCTTGATTTCCCGCCGTCCGATCATCATGGCCAACCCTCCGTTTTCGTGCCAGCATGGCGCGTGATGTTCTCACACCCAATCGACAAGCCTGTGACATCACACGCAGTTGAGCGGCGTTTCAACCCTGGTCCGCCCGCGCGCCGCCTTCCCACGATGCCTGCAAGGAGCGCCCGATGACCGACCCGCAGACAACCCATGCCGCCGAGGAGGACGCGCGCAACGAAAACGTGATGCTCTGGCTCAACGGCCGGATCGTGCCGAAGGCCGAGGCCCGTGTCAGCGTCTATGACAGCGGCTTCATGCTGGGCGATGGGGTCTGGGAGGGTCTGCGCCTCTACAATGGCCGATGGGCCTTTGCCGATGAACATCTTGGCCGCCTCTTCGAGGCCGCTCGCGCCATCGACCTCGATATCCGGATGACGCGCGACGCGCTTCTTCAGGCGCTGATCGACACGCAGCACGCCAATGGCATGACCGATGACGCCCATGCCCGCCTGATGGTGACGCGCGGGGTCAAGACGCGGCCGTTCCAGCACCCCTCGCTCTCGCGCCAGGGCCCTACCGTGGCAATCATCATGGAGCATTCCCGCCCCCGGATCGCGCGCCCCATCCGGCTGGCCACCGTGCCGCATCTGCGCGGTCTGCCGATGACGCAGGACCCCAAGCTCAATTCCCATTCCAAGCTCAACTGCATCCTCGCCTGCATCGCGGCCGAGAAGGCCGGGGCCGACGAGGCGCTGATGCTCGATATCCACGGCTTCGTGAACACGACCAATGCCTGCAATTTCTTCATCGTCCGCAAGGGCGACGTCTGGACCTCGACCGGTGACTACTGCATGAACGGCATCACCCGGTCCAAGGTGATCGACCTGTGCCGCGAGAACGGCATTCCCGTGCATCAGAGGAACTTTTCACTGGTCGAGACCTATGGGGCCGACGAGGCATTCCTCACCGGCACCTTCGGCGCACAGACCCCCGTGGGCGAGATCGACGGGCGGGTGATCGGCAACGGCCTGCAAGGGCCGGTAACAACGAGGATCCAGGCGCTTTACAAGGCTCTGGTCCGGCGTGAAACGCTTCGTGAGTCGGGTTCGTAGGCCGCTGCCGGGGCCAGCGAGACGGGTTCGCAAAATGCCGGGCCGCGCAAGCAGCGAAATCCGCTTGCGCGGTGACAATGCAGGCGGGCACCCGCTCAGCGGGTTCCTGCGCAATGCGTTCGCCCATAACTTGAGCACCGGCGCGGGAAGCGTCACAATCCGCTTGAACGGGATAACGTATTGGTGATCGGTGGCGGGCTTCGGTTGCCGCTGTCACGCAGGGCGGGCTAGCTAAGGCGCAAATCTCTTGCCGAAAGGAATCTCGGGCCATGCGTATTGATCAGTTCGGGTATGAAACCTCGCTTTCGTCGCCCGAGGCCGCTCTGGCCTGGGACCGGACGGTTCTCGCATTCCTCGCCCATGCCGCCGCGACGCCCGATCACTTGGGCAAGGTTCTGAGCCTCGAGCCTGGCTTTGCCGTGGGCCATGCCGTCAAGGGACTCTTCTGCATGATGCTGGGCCGCAGCGAGATGGTCGAAACCGCCCGCGCCGCCCATGAGGCGGCGCAGCTTTGCGTGCGCGAAGGGGCACCGCTGCCGCGCGAGACGGGGTATGTGCGCGCGCTCGGTGCCTGGCTCGAGGGGCGGCCCTCGGGAACGGTGCGCGAGATGGAGGCGATCCTGACGCGCTGGCCCGAGGATGCGCTGGCGATGAAGATCAGCCACGCCACCCGCTTCATCCTGGGCGACAACAAGGGGATGCGCGCCTCGGTCGAGGCGCTCCTGCCCGCCTATGACGCGCGAAACCCGGCGCGCGGCTATCTCTTCGGCTGCCACGCCTTCGCGCTGGAGGAAACCGGCGAGTATGGCCGCGCCGAAACGGCGGGACGGATGGGCCTCAGCCTTGCCGCCGACGATGCCTGGGGGCTTCACGCGGTGGCCCATGTCTTCGACATGACCTGCGATTCGCGCGCCGGGCTCGGCTGGCTCGAGGGACGCGAGGCGGCCTGGAGCCATTGCAACAATTTCCGCTACCACGTCTGGTGGCACAAGGCGCTGATGCATCTCGACCAGGGCGAGATCGACGCGGTCTTCCATCTCTACGATACCGAGGTGCGCCGCGATCACACCGACGATTTCCGCGACATCTCGAACGGCGCGTCGCTGCTCATGCGGCTTGAGCTCGAGGGGATCGACGTGGGCGACCGGTGGGAGGAGATGGCCGAGATCAGCGAGCGGCGGACGGGCGATGCCTGCCTGATCTTCGCTGACCTGCACTATCTGCTCGCACTGATCGGCGGCGGGCACCAGAGCGCGATCAAGCAGCTTCTTGCGCGGCTGCACGATGACGCGAAACGCGTCGGATCCTGCGAGATGATGGCGCGGATGGCAAATCCCGGCCGATCGGCGGCGATGGGGCTTGAGGCCTTTGGCAGCGGGGATTACAAGACGGCGTTCCTCAACCTGAGTCGGGCGCGCCATTCCATGCAACTTGTCGGCGGCAGCCATGCGCAACGTGACTTGTTCGAGCGTCTCACCATCGACGCGGGCATCAAGGGCGGCTTTCTCGACGAGGCCGAGACGATCCTCAAGGAGCGCAGCGTTCGCCGCGCGGGCGGGCTTGACCGATATGCCAGCACCCGGCTCGATCTGATCGCCGAGACACGCGGCGGCTGGGCCGAGGCGGGACGCCTGCCGGCCGAGTGAGAGCGCGACAGAAGCAGCAGGGAGCCGACACCGCCATGACGAGTGTTGCCGATCCGGTCGTGGCCCATGGGCAGGCGCGGAGCGCGCGCGCGACATCCGTATCGGCCACGCGCGACATAAGGCTGGATTTCTTCCGCGGGCTTGCGATGTTCATCATCCTTGCCGCCCATACGCCGCGCAATTTCTTCACCAGCTGGATTCCGGCGCGCTGGGGATTTTCGGACGCCACCGAGATCTTCGTTTTCTGCTCCGGCATGGCCTCGGCCATCGCCTTTGGCCGAACCTTCGACCGGGCGGGCTGGCGGCTCGGCACGGCGCGGGTGGGCTATCGCGTCTGGCAGGTCTACTGGGCGCATATCGGCCTGTTCTTCGCGGTGGCCACCTTGCTCGCCGCGATCGACCTGATCGGCGGTTTCGACAAGACCTATATCGGGACGCTCAACCTCTGGAAATTCTTCGACGATCCCGGCCCGCAGCTCGTCGGGCTCTTCACGCTGACCTATGTGCCCAACTATTTCGACATCCTGCCGATGTATATGGTGATCCTGGTCATGATGCCGGTCATGATGGCGCTTGCCCGCATCGGCCCCTGGGCTGTGTTCGGGGCTGTGGGGTTGATCTGGCTGTTCGCGCAGCGCGCGGTGCTCGAGCCGCTGGGCATGATCGGCTGGCATCTGGGCCTGCCGGCAGAGCCGTGGTCGGATCGAAAATGGTTCTTCAACCCGTTCGGCTGGCAGCTCGTTTTCTTCACCGGCTTCGCGTTCATGCGCGGCTGGCTGCCGAAGCCGCCGGTGAGCCATGGCCTGATCGCGCTGGCGGCGGTGATCGTCCTGGCCAATATTCCGCTGTCCAATATCGGGGTGCGCGAATTCGGGTTCGACTGGGCGCGGGAATGGCGGATCGAGCATCGGGACCTCTTCAACAAGTCCGACTTCGGCATCCTGCGCTACGTGCATTTCCTGGCCCTTGCCTATCTGTGCTGGACGGCGGCGGGGGAAGGTGGCGCGCGGCTCCGCGCGGCGGGGAGCGGTCTTGTCTCGCGGCTCTGGTCGGGGCTTCTGGCGATGATCCTCAAGGTCGGGCAGCAATCGCTGGCGGTCTTCGTCTTCTCGATGTTCTTCGCGCGGCTCTCGGGTTTCGTCATGGACCAGATCGGGCGCACGAGCTGGAACATGACCCTGGCCAATCTCATCGGTTTTGCCGCGCTGATCGTGGTCGCCTACACCGTGGCCTGGTTCCGGGGCCATCCCTGGAGGACCGCAAGATGATCCGGCGCGAGGTCTTGCAGGGTCTCGGCGCGCTGGCGCTCTGGACGGGCATGGCGCGGGCCGCCGCGGGCGTGCCCTTCTCCGAGGAGATGCTCGATGCGCTCGCGCGTGAGGTGGCGGCGCGGCCCTACGCGCCGCGCCCGCTCGTGCCGCAGGAATGGCGCGACCTGACCTATGACCAGTATCGCGCGATCCGCTTCGACACCGCGCGCGCCTTCTGGGCCGGCACGGACAGCACGCTCGAATTCGATCTCTTTCCGCCGGGGCTCTATTTCCCCCATTCGGTCGAGGTCAACTTGGTCGAGGACGGGATCGCGCGCCGCGTGCCCTTCGATCTGTCGCTATACGAAAGGCACGAGATCGTGCCGGAGGATCTGCCCGTCGATGACCGGCTGGGCTATTCCGGCGTGCGGCTGCGGGCAGAGATCGCCAAGCCGGGATTCTTCCAGGAATATGCCGTCTTCCAGGGGGCGAGCTATTTCCGCGTGATCCCGCGCGGTCTGGTCTACGGGCTTTCGGCGCGGGGGCTTGCCATCAATACCGCCGCGCCGGAGGGAGAGGAATTTCCCGATTTCACGCGGTTCTGGATCGAACGGCCTGCGCCGGGCGCACGGCACCACCGCATCCACGCATTGATGGAAAGCCCGTCGGTGACGGGGATGTATCACTTTACCCTGGAGCCTTACGGCGATTCGGCGGATGTCGATGTGCGCTGCACGCTCTGGCCGCGGGTGGATCTGGCCAATGTCGGCATCGCGCCGCTCACCTCGATGTTCTATTTCGACGCCAAGATGCGCGACCGCTTCAACGATTTCCGCCCTGCCGTGCATGACAGCGACGGGCTGACGATCCTCAACGGCAATGGCGAGATGCTGTGGCGCCCGCTGGGCAATCCGCGCCAGCTTCAGGTTTCGAGCTTCGCGGACGACGGTCCGCAAGGCTTCGGCCTTGCGCAGCGCGCGCGGCGCTATTCGGATTTCCACGATCTCGAGGCGCAGTATCATCGCCGCCCGAGCCTCTGGATCACACCCGGCGAGGATTGGGGCCGCGGTTCCGTGACGCTGGTGGAGATCCCGACGGACAAGGAGATCTTCGACAATATCGTGGCCTATTGGCGGCCGAGCACACCGCTTGGCGCGGGACAGGAGCACGCCTTTACCTATCGCATGGCCTGGACGGCGGAGATCCCCGAGCAGAAGCCGGTCGCCCGCGTGCTCGAGACCCGCATCGGGCGCGGCTTTCCGCATGATCTGCGGCAGGTGGTGACCATTGACTTTGCCCCTCATGCCGCGCTGCCCGAGGATTACGAGGCGCTCGTGGCCTATGTCCATTCCGCCCAGGTCGAGACCTCGCCGGGGCTCATCCAGCGCAACCCGGAGACCGGCGGTCCGCGCCTCGCCTTCACCTTCGATCCCGGCACGGCACAGGTGGCCGAGTTCCGCGCGCAGCTCTTTCACGAGGGGCGCGGCGTGAGCGAGGTCTGGCTCTACCGATGGACGGCGTGACCCCCTTCCCGGGCGCTGCGCACATGCCGTCGTGCGCGCCCCTGAGCCATCCGGTCCAGAACCTGACCGCCCGGCATATCGACCCGAATGCACCGGCATTGCGGGCTGTGTCGCGCATCTGGTGGCGGCGGGCAGCGGCCTTCGGCCCGGCGGCGCTGACCACCGGCGCGCTGGCCGGGATATTTGCCGACAGGCTGTCCGAGGGCGGCATGTGGTGGCTCGAATGGGTGCTCCTGGCGCTGGTCGCGGCCACGTTCTTCTGGATCGCGCTTTCGGTGGGCACGGCGACGCTGGGCCTGGCCTGTCACCTGATGCAGCGGCGCGAGCGCGTTTCAGAAGTCCCGCCGCTCGATGTGGCGCTTCTCGTGCCGATCTATAACGAAGACACGGCCGAGGTTTTCGGCAATGCCTGCGCGATGATGATGGCCCTGCGCGAGAGCGCCACGGCGCACCGCTTCGCCCTGTTCATCCTGAGCGACACGCAGGATGCCGGGATCGCCCTGGCCGAACGCAGCGCCTTCGAGCGGCTGCGGGCCGTCCTGCCGCCCGATCAGCGGGTGTGGTATCGTCGCCGCGCCCGCAACACCGAACGCAAGGTGGGCAATATCAGGGACTGGATCGAGGGCTGGGGCGCGGCCCATGACGCGATGCTCGTGCTCGACGCGGACAGCCTGATGAGCGCCGGGGCGATCATCGCCCTAGCCGATGAGCTGGCCGCCGATCCGGCGGCGGGCCTCATCCAGTCGGCTCCGATGGTGATCGGGTCCGACACGCTCTTCGGCCGGATGCAGCAATTCTCCGCCGCCGTCTATGGCACGCTTCTGAGCGCGGGTCTGGCGGGCTGGACCGGGACGGAGGGGAATTACTGGGGCCATAACGCTATCATCCGCACCCGCGCCTTCGCCGATTGCGCGGGGCTGCCGCGAATGCCGTCCTTTTGGGGGAAAGGGGCGCTCATCCTCAGCCATGATTTCGTCGAGGCGGGGCTCTTGCGGCGCGCGGGCTGGGCGGTGCGCTTCGTTCCGCACGTCACGGGCAGCTATGAAGAGCCCCCCGCGACGCTGATCGACTATGCGCTGCGTGACCGGCGCTGGTGCCACGGCAACCTTCAGCATCTGCGGCTTCTCGGCGCCCGCGGGTTTCACCCCGTCTCGCGGTTTCATCTCTTTCACGGCGCGATGAGCTATCTTCTCTCGCCCGCCTGGTTCGGGCTTCTGGTGATATGGGCCCTGCTGGGCAACGGCCCGGATAGCGTGATCACCTATTTCTCGGCCGAGAACCCGCTCTATCCCGTCTGGCCCGAAATGAGCGGGGTCAGTTCGGTTGTGATCCTGCTCTTCATGTACGGGATGCTGCTCGCGCCGAAACTCTTGGGCGCGCTGGCGATCGTGCTGGGCGAGGTGCGTATCGCGCGGTTCGGGGGCGCGGGGCCGTTCGCGCTGTCGCTTCTCGCCGAGATCGCGCTTTCGATCCTGTTTTCGCCGATCATGATGGTGCAGCAGGTGGTGGCGGTGCTGCGCACACTTGTGGGTATCCGCCCCATCTGGTCGCCGCAGGCGCGCAAGGGCGGCGATTACAGCCCTGGAACGGTGATGCGCTTCCATGCGCTCGAGACGGTGAGCGGCGCGCTTCTGGCCGTCGGCATGGGGGCGGGGGCCGTGTCGCTCTGGCTCCTGCCGATCGCGCTGAGTCTGGTCGCGGCGGTGCCGCTGTCGATGCTCTCCGGGCGGAGGGTGGGGGCGCTCATGGCCACGCCCGAGATGATCGACCCGCCAGAGATCCTGCGACGCGCCTGGCATCACCGCGCCATGTTCCGGGCGTCCGAAACCCCGCCGCTTGCGGCGGAATAGTCTCTACTGGGTCGCTCCGATCTGTGCCTCGAACCAGTCGAGCGCCATGTCGCTCCAGCCGCGTGGCACACCGTGGCCCCCATCGAAAAGACCCATCTCCAGCGCCGAGCCGGGCGCGCAATCGAGCCACGCCCGCCGCCAATATCCCTCTGCGGCCTCGAAAAGATCGGGGTCGTGGCGCGCGCATTCATTGGTGCCGCGCCACAGTCGCATGGCTTCGAAAACATCGCCCTGCGCGAAACCGGGCCGGATCTCGCGGCCCTCGAGCGGCACCACCCGGTCGCGCCAGCCATGAACATGCAGGATCCGCACCGGACCGGCGCAGCTCTCGGGAAGCGGTAGCCAGAAACTGCCCGAAACCGGCGCATAGGCGGCGAAATCGCCAGGATGGGAGCAGGCGACGTAACTGGCAAGCGAGCCGCCGATGGAGAAGCCGGCCAGCAGGCTTCGCGCCGGGTCGATCCCGAACCGATGCCCGGCATCCTGCATCACTTCTCGAAGAAAGGCGGCTTCGTTCCGCCGGCCCGGAAAATCGGGGTGAAAATTCCAGCTTGTCCGCTCGCGCCCCTGCCGCACGAGGCCCTCTGGCGCGATGAAGGCATAGCCACGCGCCAATGCCGTGCGCGCTGTGCTGCCGCGCATCGTGCCGCGGGCGCTGCCGCCATAGCCATGCAGGAACATGACCACTGGATAGGGCCCGTCGCCTTCGGGCAGGGCGATGCGATAGCTTCCGGAGGCCGTCTCGCAGGGCAGATCGCCACCGCAGGCGGGCTCGGCCCGAGCGGGCAGGGCAAGACAAAGGCAGAGGGTGAGATTGAGCGCAAGTCGCATGGGCAACACTCCGGACGATGCAAGAACCGTTGCACAAGGAAGACCCTCTGCATAGCATTCCGATGACACGCTTTTGCGAGGGTTCGGCCTGACAATCCCGTGAAGAGGGCTTTCCTCGCGACGGGCGATCGGGCAGTCATGACCCGAACGCCAGGAAGGAGCGCGCGCCGATGGAAAGCCTGTATTACGTGCTGTGCTGGGCCTGCCATCGCCGCTGCAAGCACTGTTACGAAAGCCGGTTTCGCCCCTACCTTCGTGGCGCGCTGCGCAAGGTGGTGGAGGAGGCGAGAGCGAGTTTTCCGCAGGTGCTTGCGAACCTGCCGGACGAGCTGAGCTATCTCGATCTCAACGCGCCGTCGGAGAGTGCCCCCGGCGGCTATGAGCGGCGCGCGAGCCGGATCATCCTCGCGGGCGGCGAGGTGCTGGTCGATCCGGTGCGCGAGGAGGTGCTGTATCCCGCACTTGAGGCCATTCAGGCGAAATACGGGTCGCAGGGCGTGCGCGTCATCGTGCAGACCACGGGCGATCTGGTGACACCGCAGATCGTGGACGATCTGCTCGCGCGCGGGGTCTGGATGATCTCCTGTGCCGGGATGGACGATTTCCATGTGGGCCACGAGGGCGACAAGCGCCTGCCGCTGATCGACCGGCTGCGCGAGATGTTTCAAGCGGCGGGGATGCGCGACAGCGCGCTCGCCTCGACCACCCGCAACTGGGCCGATCAGACGGCAGATCAGCCGGTCTATTCGATGTTCGGTGCCACGGAAGATGCCTGGATCGGCAAGATCTGGCCGCGCGGGCGGGCCTGGGAGAATTCGCTTTCCAAGGCCGGGATCACAGACAATTTCTGCAACGTGTGGTCGGGGGGCCTGGGCTTTCTCAACCGGGGCTATTCGGGGTCAGAGGTGTCGATCGACCCCAATGGCGATGTGTTTCCCTGCTGTTTGAAAACCGCAGCACCCCTGGGCAATCTCTGCGAGGAGCGGCTCGAGGATATCCTCGACAGCCTCGTGGGCCACCCGGCGTTCGAGGCGATTTCCATGGGCCACCCCGAGCGGATGGGGCTGGCGCATGGCTGGGACCTGTCCCGGTTCCTCGAGGAATCGCGCACCAAGCGGCCCGATGGCGCGCCCTATCGCAACCTCTGCATCGGCTGTGACCGGTTCTTTGAAAAGGTGCTGGGGCCGGAACTGGCACGGCTGCGCGAGGAGCGGATTGCGGCGAAGCGGGCGGCGGAATGACCGTGACACCCGGGCAAGACCGACGCGCGGCGCTGCTGCCCGCGCTGAAGCAGACCCTAGCAGGTCGCTGACATGATAGCTGAGCCGGAACGCTTTCCCGTCATCAGGTCCGGTTCGACTGATGGGTCATGTCTGTCGGCGCGTCCGCGGCTCGCTCCCGGGTCCATCTTTCCCTT
>PBIL01000014.1 GCA_002720475.1 Roseovarius sp. | reverse complement strand
TCCTGAACGGCTACACCGCGCTCGGAATACCTGTCACAGAGGCCGTGGGATAAGTCTGTCCGGGGAAAGGGGAGCCTCGGCCATCAGCCGATTTGTGCAACAGAGCCAGTTCTTGAGAGAATAGATGCGGGCGAACTGGCGAACCGGGTTCTTCGGCTGCGCTCAATCGAATACCCGCGCCGGCTGTTCGTCCCATGGTAGCGAGGCGACGAAGCAGAGGTCGTAGAGGCTGATCGCGCAGGGCTCGCGGCGCACGACCAGTCGCTCGAGAACCTCGGGTGCCAGCCAAGCGAGGCGCAGGAGGCGGCTGACGTAGCGGTCGGATAGACCTTCCTCGGCGCCGAGATCGGCGATGGTGGTGACCTCGCCGCGCTCCATCCGCTGCCGCCACGCCCATGCCCGGCCGATGGCGCGCAGCACGCGGGGATCCTGTCCCTGCGGCGGGTCCGATGTCTCGACGTCCCGCGGCGGCAGGATATGCGGCCGCCCGCCGCGCTTGCGGACCGTGAGCGGGATGTGGACGCGGATCGTGTCCTTCGCGGGCATCAGGCGGCGTCCTCCCGTGCGGGCGTCGTCAGGCTGGCGCCATTGTGCTTGAACCAATGGCGCACAATCGCTCACGGCTCGCGACCAACGATCAATGGGCCGTGGCGCGGCGCTACATGAGCCTTGAAGCCCTCGCCCGCGTCACCTAGACTTTCATCGTCAGGCCCCACGGCGTGGCGACCTATTCAACGTGGACTTATTCTAGTCACCCGGAACCAAATTTGCCATCATTGGTATGAGGCAAATTCTTGGGGATATGGCATGCGGGGTCGGGCATCGGTTGCGATTGCACTCAGCGATGAGGAGCGCGGTTTTCTGGAAGCGCAGTTGCGCAGGCACAAGGCGGCGCGGTCGCTGTCCGACAGGTGCCGGATCGTGTTGAGGTGCGCTGACGGTCTGACCAGCAAGGAGATTGCCGCCGAACTCGGCCATTCCGAGCATACGGTCGGGAAGTGGCGGCGGCGGTTTGCCGAGCACCGCATCGAAGGCCTTTCTGACGAGTATCGCGCGGGCCGCCCGCGAACGATCTCGGACGAACAGGTTGCCGATGTGATCAGGCGAACACTGGAAACGACGCCAAAGGATGCAACCCATTGGTCGATCCGGTCGATGGCCGAAGAAATCGGTCTGTCACACACCACGATCCGCCGCATCTGGAATGCCTTCGGGCTGCAGCCGCACCGCACGGAAACCTTCAAGCTGTCCACCGACCCGCTGTTCGTGGACAAGGTGCAGGATGTGGTCGGCCTCTACATGTCGCCGCCGAACCGGGCTATCGTGTTGTGTGTAGACGAAAAATCCCGGATCCAGGCGCTGGATCGCGAACAGCCGGTGTTGCCCATGGCCCCCGGCATGGCCGAGCGACGCACCCACACCTACACCCGGAACGGAACGACTTCGTTGTTTGCCGCCCTCGACATCGCCACCGGAGCGGTGATCGGGAAGTGCTACAAGCGGCACCGCGCGACGGAGTTCCTCGACTTCCTCAAGGAACTCGACCGCAGGATGCCCGAGGGGCGGGACGTGCATGTCGTCATGGATAACTACGCCACCCACAAGACGCCGAGGGTCAAGGCCTGGCTGGCGCGCCGTCCGCACTGGCACGTGCATTTCACACCCACATCGGCAAGCTGGCTGAACCAGGTTGAACGCTGGTTTGCCGAGTTGACCCGCAAACAAATCCAGCGCGGCGTTCACCGCTCCGTCGCGGATCTCGAAGCCGATATCGCCGCATTCATCGACGCCCACAACGAGAACCCCAAACCCTACAAATGGGTCAAATCCGCCGACGAAATCCTCGCCTCCGTCAAAAGATTCTGCCAGAAAACACTGGCACGAACTTCAGATTCAGGTGACTAGGGACGGAGCTCTTACACCATCCGGTGGGACCCTATCGGGGTTCCGCGCGCATCACCAGAAGCAGTATGTTTTCATCCAGACGGAGCGATCATGGCCGACACATCGGAAAAGACGCCTGAGCCCGACGCAGACCTGCAATCGCGCTTTCCTACTGCCTACACGATCCTGTTTCTGCTGATCATCCTCGTCGCGGCGCTGACCTGGATCATTCCCGCAGGCCAGTATGAACGCGCGATGAACGAGGAGATCGGGCGGGAGGTCGCCGTGCCCGGCACCTTCCGGATCGTCGAGGCGAACCCGCAAGGCCCGATCGACGTGCTCATGGCACCCATCGCGGGCTTCTACGATCCCGACAGTTACGCGGCCAATGCCATCGACGTGGCGCTGTTTGTGCTTTTGCTGGGCGGCTTCCTGGGCGTCGTCAACGCCACCGGCTCGATCGATACGGGCATGCGATCGGCGATGCGGTCAATGCAGGGGCGCGAGATCTGGATGATCCCGATCCTGATGGCCCTGTTCGCCATCGGCGGCACGACCTACGGCATGGCGGAGGAAACGCTTGCCTTTTACGCGATCCTTCTGCCCGTGGTGCTGCGCGCGGGCTATGATGCCGTCACCGGCGTCGCGATCATTCTCATCGGTGCCGGCATCGGTGTGCTCGGGTCAACCATCAATCCCTTTGCCACCATCATCGCCTCGGACGCGGCCTCGATTCCCTTCACCCAAGGCATGGTCCTGCGCTTCGTGATCCTGATCGGGGGGCTCGCCATATGCATCGCCTATGTGACGCGCTATGCCTCGCGCGTGAAGGCCGAGAACGACCGCTCGGTCGTCGCCCGCCAGTGGGAGGCCCACAAGCGCCAGTTCCTCCAGGGCGATCACGGAGAGGAAGGCGACGATACGCTCACGGGCACCCAAAAGATCATCCTCGTCGTGTTCGCGGCGACCTTCGTGGCGATGATCTGGGGCGTGTCGAGCCAGGGCTGGTGGATGGCCAAGATGGGCGCGCTGTTTCTCGGTGCGGCCATCCTTGTCGGCCTGATCGGGCGTCTGGGCGAGAAACGGTTGACCGGCGCCTATATCGACGGGGCGCGCGACCTTCTGGGCGTGGCGCTGATCATCGGGCTGGCGCGCGGGATTGTCGTGGTGATGGAGAACGGCCGGATCGCGGACACCATCCTGCATGCCTCCGAACAGACGCTGGGCGGGCTGTCGAACGTGGCCTTCATCTTGACGATGTTCGGCATCGAGGTGGGGATGAGCTTCTTCGTGCCATCGTCGTCCGGGCTGGCTGTCCTGTCGATGCCGATCCTCGCGCCGCTTGCGGATTTCGCGGGGGTGGGGCGCGACCTTGTCGTCACTGCCTACCAGTCGGCCAACGGGCTGGTGAACCTGATCAACCCGACCTTCGCGGTTGTGATCGGCGGGCTGGCCATCGGGCGGGTGCCCTACGACCGCTGGATCGTGTTCATCTGGCCGCTTCTGGCGATCCTGACGATCTTCATCATGGGGGCGCTTGCAGTCGGCGCCGTGATGGGAGGTGCGGCATGAGCGATCTCGAGCTTGGCGTGCATTCAGAAACCGGCCGGCTGCGGCAGGTGATCGTCTGCCGGCCCGGACGCGCGCATCGGCGCCTGACACCGCAGAACTGCGAGGATTTGCTGTTCGACGATGTGTTCTGGGTCAAGCAGGCGCAGAAGGATCACGACGTCTTTGCCGATCTGATGCGTGGCGAGGGGGTCGAGGTGCTCGATACCGCCGCGCTGCTGGGCGAGGTGCTGGATCGTCCGGAGGCGCGTGCCTGGGTGCTGGATCACCGGATCACGCCGCAGGAGATCGGGGTGGGCATGCTGGACGAGCTGCGCGCCTGGATGGAGGAGCTTTCGGGCCCCGAGCTTGCCGAAATCCTGATGGGCGGGCTGACGGTGGACGATCTGCCGTTCGAGCCAGCGGGCATGTTCGGTGCCTATCTCGGGCGGCTCGGCTTCGTGTTGCCGCCGCTGCCCAACACGCTTTTTACCCGTGACAACAGCGCCTGGATCTATTCGGGCGTCACCCTCAACCCGATGTATTGGCGGGCGCGGCGGCCCGAGACGCTGCTGAGCGCGGTAATCTACCGCTTCCACCCCAAGTTCGCGGGCCGGGCCGAGGTGCTCTGGGGCGATCCCACGCATGATTTCGGTCACGCCACGCTGGAAGGCGGAGACGTGATGCCGGTGGGCGAGGGCCTCGTCCTGATCGGCATGGGCGAGCGGACCTCGCCGCAGGCGGTGGGCCTGCTGGCCGAGGCGCTGTTCGATCAGGGGCGTGCGACCCGCGTGCTGGCCTGCCAGCTTCCAAAATCACGCGCCGCGATGCATCTCGATACCGTCTTCACCTTTTGCGGCGGAGAGGTGGTGACCAGCTTTACCGAGGTTGCCGCCCAAATGACGGTTTACGACCTGCGCCCCGGAGAGGGGCGTGCGCCGCTCGATATACGCCGCATCGACCGGCCACTGTTCGACGTGCTGGCCAGGGCGATGGGCTTCAAGCGGCTCACCGTCGTGCCGACCGGCGGCACCGACACGTTCGAGGCATCGCGCGAGCAGTGGAACGATGGCAACAACGTGCTGGCGCTGCGGCCCGGCGTAGTGGTCGGCTACGACCGCAACGACGACACCAATGCCGCCCTGCGCGCCGAGGGCATCGAGGTGCTTGAGGTGCCGGGCGCCGAACTTGGCCGCGGTCGCGGTGGCGGGCGCTGCATGAGCTGCCCCACGATCCGCGACCCGGCATAGGAGAACCGCATGGCCTACAATCTCAAGAACCGTCATTTCCTGAGCCTTCGGGATTTCACCCCCGCCGAGATTGGCTTCCTGCTGAAGCTGTCGGCGGACCTGAAGGCCGCGAAATATGCCGGTACCGAGCAGCCGCTGCTGCTTGGCAAGGAGATCGCCCTGATCTTCGAGAAGGACAGCACCCGCACCCGTGCGGGCTTCGAGGTGGCCGCCCATGACCAGGGCGCGAACGTCACCTATCTCGGCCCCTCGGGTTCGCATATTGGCCGGAAGGAAACGGTCAAGGACACTGCGCGTGTCCTGGGCCGCATGTTCGACGGCATCGAGTATCGCGGTTTCGGCCAGAAGGTGGTGGAGGAGCTGGCCGCCCACGCCGGCGTGCCCGTCTGGAACGGCCTCACTGATGAGTTTCACCCTACCCAGATCCTGGCCGATTTCCTGACCATGCAGGAACATTC
Organism: Roseovarius sp.; assembly: GCA_002720475.1. GTDB lineage: Bacteria > Pseudomonadota > Alphaproteobacteria > Rhodobacterales > Rhodobacteraceae > Roseovarius. The sequence goes on along the minus strand of PBIL01000014.1, from coordinate 31,082 downwards.
CGGAAAGCCCTGGCGCGACATCACCTTCTGCTTCCTGGGGGATGCCGGCAACAATATGGGCGACAGCCTGCTGATCGGAGGTGCCAAGATGGGCATGGACGTGCGCCTCTGCGCGCCGCGCGCCTGCTGGCCCGCGACGGAGATCGAGACCGAGGCGCGCGCGATCGCGAAGGAGACCGGCGCGCAGATCGTGATCACAGAGGACGTGAGCGAGGCGACGCTGGGTGCCGATTTCCTCTACACCGATGTCTGGGTCTCGATGGGCGAGCCGAAGGAGAGATGGGCCGAGCGGATCAAGCTGCTGAAACCCTATCAGGTGACGGCCGAGGTCATGGCGGGTACCGGAAACCCGCGCACGCGCTTCATGCATTGCCTGCCAGCCTTCCACAACGCCGAGACCGAAGTGGGCGCGCAGATGGAACGGGAGTTCGGCATCGCCGAGATGGAGGTGACCGATGAGGTGTTCGAAAGCGCGGCCTCGATCGTTTTCGACCAGGCCGAGAACCGGCTGCACACCATCAAGGCGGTGCTCGTCGCCACGCTGGCGGGCTGAGTCGATGCTGGTGGTGGCAGCCCTTGGCGGCAACGCGCTGCTCGTCCGCGGGCAGGCCATGACGGCCGAGAACCAGCGCGAGAATGCTCGCATCGCCGCGGAAGCGCTGGCGCGGGTTGTGGAGGCAGGCCATGACCTTGTCGTAACCCACGGCAACGGCCCGCAGGTCGGGCTGCTTGCCCTTCAGGGCCTCGCCTACAAACCGGATGAGATATATCCGCTCGACGTGATGGGAGCCGAAACCGAGGGCATGATCGGCTATCTGATCGAACAGGAACTCGAGAACGCCCTCGGCCATGCCATGCCGGTCGCCACGCTGCTGACCCAGATCCGCGTTGACCCAGATGATCCGGCCTTCGAGACACCCACGAAATTCGTGGGCCCCGTCTATGACAAGGCCACGGCCGACGAGATGGCCGCGCGTCACGGCTGGAGCATCGCCGAGGATGGCGAACACTGGCGCCGCGTCGTGCCCTCGCCCGCGCCGGTGGAGATCCCGGACATCAAGGTGATCCGGCTTCTGCTGCAGCATGGCACCATAGTGATTTGCGCCGGCGGCGGCGGCATCCCGGTTGTGGAGCGCCCCGATGGAAGCCTCACGGGGGTGCAGGCGGTGATCGACAAGGACGCCGCCAGCGCGCTTCTGGCCGAGAGCGTTGGGGCTGATGCGCTTTTGTTGCTGACGGATGTCGATGGCATCCAACGAGATTTCGGCACCGACGCGGCAAGGCGTATCGACCGCCTGTCGCCCGGTGAAGCCACCGCGCTCGATCTGCCTGCGGGCTCCATGGCGCCGAAGGCCGAGGCCGCAGCCCGCTTTGCGGATGGTGCTGGGGCGCGGATGGCCGGGATCGGGCGGCTTGGAGACGCGATCGACATTCTTGAAGGGCGTGCCGGAACCCGGATCGCGCCTGCCGAAGGCACCTGACAATTCCTCGATGAGCGCCGACCGCCGGCACGATCTCGTCCGGCCGGGTATCGGCGGGCGCAAGAAGGAAGAGAAGATGTTGAAGAATGTTTCGGAGACCGCCTTTGCGCGAGAGGCAAGCGCCATCGCCGAGGCGCTTGGGGTCGATCCCGCTTCCGGTCTTTCTGAGGACGAGGCGCGTCGGCGGCTCAAGGAGCATGGTCCCAACAAGCTGCGGAAAAAGGAGCGCAAGGGCCTTCTTGCCATCCTCAAGCACCAATTCGAAAGTGTCATTGTCTGTCTGCTGAGCTGTGCGGCAGCGCTGTCTTTCGTGCTGGGCGATAACGCCGAAGGGGCAGCCATTATCGTCGTCCTCGTCATCAACGGCGCGATCGGTTTCTTCACCGAGCTGCGCGCCGCGCGCTCGATGGAGGCGCTGATGCGGATCGCCGAGATCCGCACACGGGTCCGCAGGGGGGGCGAGGAACGGATGATCGAGGCCCATGAACTGGTCCCGGGCGATCTGGTCGTTCTTGCGGCGGGCGACGTGGTGACGGCCGATTTGAGGCTTGTCGAAGCATCGAACCTTCAGGCCGACGAAAGCGTCCTCACGGGGGAGTCGGTTCCTGTCGGCAAGGCGGTTGCGCCGGTGGCCGCTGATGCGGCGCTGGGCGACCGCGCCAGCATGGCGTTCAAGGGCACCGCGATCACGCAAGGCTCGGGCGTGGGCATTGTCGTGGCGACAGGGATGGATACCGAGATCGGGCAGATCAGCGACCTCGCGCAAAGCGCCGAGGGCGAGGTGCCGCCGCTGGAGAGGCGTCTCGACAGGCTGGGCCGCCGTCTGGTCTGGCTGACTCTGGGACTCGCCGCGCTGACGATCGCCGCGGGCATCCTGCGAGGCTACGAGATCGCCGTCATGGTGCAGACCGGCGTGGCGCTTGCCGTGGCCGCCGTGCCCGAAGGCCTGCCGGTGGTCGCCACTCTCAGCCTTGCGCGGGGCATGTGGCGGATGAGTGAACGCAACGCCTTGATCATCCAGCTTTCCTCGGTCGAGACCCTTGGCGCAACCACGGTGATCCTGACCGACAAGACCGGCACACTGACGGAAAACCGGATGACTGCGGCACGCTATCTTCTGGCTGGTTCTGATGTTTCGGTCGACGACGGAGGAGAAGGTTTCGAGGCGGACGGTGAGGCCATCGATCCGGGGAAGGACGACCGTCTTGCCTGGGCGCTTCGTGTCGGTGCGCTGTGCAACAGCGCCGAACTTGGCGATGGCTCCGAGGATGGCCGGGCGGGCGACCCGATGGAGATCGCACTTCTTTCAGTCGCGAAAAAGGCTGGTCTGTCCCGCGACAACCTGCTGCAGGATCACCCGAAGGAGAACGAACACGCCTTCGATCCTGGCCTCAAGATGATGGCGACGGTTCACGGCGACGGGGAGAGCCATGTCTTTGCCGTGAAGGGCGCGCCCGAAGCCGTCATCAAGGCATGCACCCAAGTCCTTGGGGCCGAGGGACCGGAACCGCTGGACGACGCCGGGCGCGAGGACTGGAACGCGCGAAGCGCCGAGGCGGCGCGCGACGGATTGCGACTTCTTGCGCTGGCCATGAAGCGGGCCGCACCGGACGCCGAACCCTACGGGAATCTCACGCTTGTCGGGCTCGTCGGCCTGCGCGATCCCATCCGGAGAGATGTGCCCGACGCCATTGCGGCAAGCCGCTCGGCGGGCGTCCGAGTCGTGATGCTGACCGGCGATCATGCCGAAACGGCACGCGCCATCGCCAGATCCGCAGGTCTGGCGGATGGCGAGCTGACCGTGGTCGAGGGTAGCGAGATCGCCGGTGTCGATGCGGACGAGGCAGACGAGGATCTCCGCAAACGTGTGCTGTCGGCCGATGTCTTCGCCCGGGTCGCACCCAGGACAAAGCTGACGCTCGTCGCGCTCTACCAGCAGGCCGGCCATGTCGTGATGATGACAGGCGACGGGGTTAACGACGCGCCCGCCCTCAAGAAGGCCGACATCGGGATCGCCATGGGCCAGCGCGGGACAGAGGTCGCCAAGGAGGCGGCCCACATGGTGCTGCGCGACGATTCCTTTCCCACCATCATCGCCGCGATGCGACAGGGCAGGGTGATCTTCGGAAATATCCGGAAATTCGTGATTTACCTGATGTCGTGCAACCTGAGCGAAGTTCTCGTGGTGGGGCTCGCCATTGCCGGCGGATTGCCGACGCCGCTCCTGCCGTTGCAGATCCTGTATCTGAACCTGGTGACGGATGTTTTTCCGGCCTTCGCGCTCGGCCTCGGGCGCGGCGACGACAATGTCATGAAAAGGCCCCCGCGCGACCCCAGCGAGTCGATTGTCCTGCGCGAGCACTGGGTCCTCATTGCCGTGCTCGGCGCTTCGATCACCGTGGCCACCCTCGGCGCGTTCGGCCTGTCGCTCTACTGGCTTGGGCTAGACACGGGGCCGGCCATCACGGTCGCTTTCACGACACTCTCCATCGGCCAGTTGTGGAACGTGTTCAACATGCGCGATCCCGAGGCGGGCTTGCTGCGCAACGATGTGACGAGCAACCGCTATGTCTGGGGGGCCATCTCGCTCAGCCTCGGGCTGATCGGTCTTGCACTCTTTCTCCCGCCATTGGCGAGCCTGCTCAAGCTTGATGCCCCGGGAGGCACCGGTCTCGCTCTGGCCGCCGTCGCAAGCCTCGTGCCCCTGGTTTTCGGGCAGGCCTGGATCACTTTGAGGTTTCGGCTTTCCGCAAAGGCGGGGTGAAGTCGCGTCCAGCCACGCGACCCGCGCCGCATGCCTGCACTCGGGCACCATCCATTCCAGGCTTCGTTGGGTCCTGAACAATCAGCTATCTCGGAGGCGCATGCGTGTCTGGTCAAGTGTCGTTCGGACTTTGCGCCATGGTGTCCGACATCAACGGAGTATGCGGTATGTAGTACGAACGCGCATGGTCATCGGGACGTCTGGATCCGCACTGATGGCAACCGGGTGATGGTCGGCTGCTCGCCGCGAAGCAGTCGGCGTTGACGCGCAAAGGGTTTTCGTCCGCGATCCCCGGCGGATCGGAGAGATCGCGAAACGCCTCTTCAATCACGGCGTTGTGCGCGGTCATGGCTACAGCCCGAAGGGATAGGTCTCGTCCTCGCCGCGTCCCGCCTGCGTGGGCAGTGGCACCACGGCGCTGGTCCGGTCGAACCATACGAAGCCGTCATACTGCTGGCCCAGCAAGGCGTGGCTGTAGTGACTCCAGCGCTCGGTCTCAGGGCGGTAGATCACCCCGATATAACGCTCAAGCCGCGGTTCGGACATGACCTGGCGAAGCGGGTCGTTGACGCCGCGGCGCAGGTCGAGCAGGAAACGCTCGACGCCGATCTCGTGGCACAGGGCCTCGTGGCTGTCGGGGCGCGAGGGGCGAACCGCCTTGACTTCCATCGGGCCGTCCCAGTCGGACGCGGCCGCCACCGTGCCGGTGTGGGTTCCAAAACCGATCAACTGCGCCTGCTCTCCCCATTCCTCGCGGCAAAGCTGCCCGATGTTCAACTCGTCCCGGTTGACGCCCATGTCGGTCACACGCGCGTCGCCGATATGCGAGTTATGCGCCCAGACAACGGCTTTTGCCTGCTCGCCCACATGGTCCATGATCTGCTTGAGGGTCTGGAACATGTGGATGTCGCGCAGGTTCCAGCTTTCATGCGAGCCGTAATACATCACGCGATAATAGCGCTCGGCATCGCGCACGACGCGGGCGTTCTGGGTGGTATCGAAGAACGCCTCGCCGTTGCGGCGAGCATAGGACAGTTCCTTGGCCAGCAGATCGACAAGGACGCGATTCACCGGTTCCTCGCACATGGCATAACCTTGGGTCAGCGCCGCGCGACCATAGGCGGCGGGTTCGTGCGAATATGGTGCCAGGCAGGCATATCGCCGCCGCGCCACCGCCCCGGCCTCGGGATCGACCCCATCGAGATAGGCCAGAACCTCGGCAAGGGAATTGAACATGCTGTAGAGATCCAGCCCCTGAACGCGCACCTTTTCGTCCGGGGCGCGGCCGGCATTGTGGTGCCGCAACCAGCCGACGAAGTCATCGAAATCCCTGTTTCGCCACATCCATGTGGGAAACCGGGTGAAGGGTGGGACGTTGCGCCTGCGCGCGGGCAGGGCCCGGACATGGCGGTCGATCGTGGCCGCGTCGGGCCAGTCCCCCTCGATCGCGACGATGTTGAAGCCGTGCCTTTCGATCAGCCGCCGGGTGATGGCGGCGCGGGCGCGGTAGAATTCCGAGGTGCCATGGGACGCCTCGCCGAGCAGGACAACCCTTGCTTCGCCGAAACGGTCGAAGACCGCGCCGAAGCCCGGATCCTCCGGATCGGGCAACGGCTCGGCGGCGGCGCGCAGGACGTCCGCGGGGGTGGCGGGCGGCGGTGCGAGGGACTCGCGCCGCGGCGCGAGTTCCTGCTCTGCGGCTGCCACGAGATAGTGCTGGAACCACGCGCCGGCGAATTCGGTGACCGCCTCCATCTGGCCGGGCCCTTCGAACAGATGCCCCGCGCCCGGGACGATCCGAAGCAGCCTTTCGCATCTCAGTTGCGCGAGGGCCTTCCGGTTCAGGTCCAGAACCTGGGTGTCGTTTCCGCCGACAATCAGCAGCGTCGGTGCCGTCACATCCGAAAGGCGCGGCCCGGCCAGATCGGGACGCCCGCCGCGCGATACGACGGCCGAAATCCGCGATCCAAGCTCTGCGGCCGCCAGAAGCGCCGCCGCCGCGCCTGTGCTGGCGCCGAAAAGCCCCAGGGGCAGTTCAGCCAACTCTGGCTCGGCGCTGATCCACATCTCCGCCTCGAGAAGCCTCTCGGCCAGCAGCGGAATGTCGAAGACGTTGCGCCTGTCCTCGGCTTCCTGCGGCGTGAGGAGATCCAGAAGCAGCGTGGCGAATCCCATCTTGTTGAGGCTCCCGGCCACGTCGATGTTGCGCGGGCTGAGCCGGCTCGATCCGCTGCCATGGGCGAAGAGCACGATCCCCCGCGGCTCGGGCGGGAAGACCAGATCGCCGTCGAGACCGAGGGGTGGGATCTTCACCCCGCGCTGCAGCATGGGCTCGCCATCGACCTCGGCTGCCAGGGTCCAGACACGGCGAAGATAGCCGATGGTTTCCTCATCGCTGAGTTGGTGAAAGTCTTGATAGGCACCGCCGACCCCGCGAAAAAACCGCGGGGCGGAGAGGCAGACCACATCGTCGGCGATCTCGCGCAGGGCCGCGACCTCCGATTCGGGCGCGACGGGAACCGCGGCAATGATGCGCTTCGCTCCCTGCCGTCGCAGCGCGGTGATCGCCGCCTTCATCGTGGCCCCCGTCGCGAGCCCGTCATCGACGACGATGGCAGTGTGCCCGGCGGGATCGACGCGCGCGCGCGAGCCCAGATAGCGGGTCCGCCGGCGCAGCATCTCCTGGATCTGGCGATCACGCTCGCGGGCGAGATAGGTCTCGGTCGCGCCGGAACGGCGCATCACCTCTTCATTGATCACCATCTGGGGAGGCTCGCCTTCAACCACGGCGGCAAGGGCGACCTCGGGTTGGGCCGGCGCACCGATCTTGCGTACCAAGACCAGATCGAGCGGCGCGCCGAGCGCCTCGGCAACTTCTACCGCCACGGGCACTCCGCCCCTGGGCAGGGCATAAACGGCGGGAGATTCGATCGTTCGTTTCGCAAGTTCCAAGGCGATTCTGCGGCCGGCATCGGTCCGGTCGGCGAAGATCAGGATGTCGTTCATCAGCCGTTACTCCTGCACATGGGCGCGGTCGCGGGCGCAACAGATCCCCCGAGTTGCAACAAATACTCGCAGGTTTGAGCCGACGGCGACTTGATTTGTCTCAATTTTACGGATCGGCTTGAAAACGTATATAACTCAATGCCTTGTTCTGATATCACTGTAATGCACCGGCTGACGGGGTTGGGCGCGCCGAAGGGCACGAAGCAGCCACGCTCATGCCCGGGTCCGTGGGAGAACCCACGTCATGGGCAGGTCTGCAACCGTCCACACCATGACGGGCGGATGTCGGCGGGCGGCGGTGTCACGATGGAAAACAACCCGTAGCTCCCCGCTGACCTCGGCCTTTGCGTTCACGATCTCTTTGCGGCTATCGTCACGCCCGTCCATGCCGGAGGATCGGAGGCTGGGAAGGACTCGAGATCGGCTTCGAGAACCGGGTCGAAATCGCGGCTTTCCGGCCAGGACAGGTCCACCACGCCTTTCCCATCGACCGCGCGATGGAGGCGATGATCCGAGCGCCCCCGACCTTTGCCGGACGGTATATGGAAGGCCCCCGGTGCCTCGGCACCCTTGTGGAGCCGATGCCGTTCCTGTCCGCGCCAACGGTTTGACGCAGGCCGGTGCGGAGAGTCCTCGCGCACGATGTAGGGCCAATCCTGGCGTTCCGCGAAGTCCACGGCGCTTTCGCGGTCAGGGAACCTGAGCCTGATCGGACGGTAGGGATCGTTGCTGGACGTGTACCCCATGAGCGGCTCGATCGTCGGCGGGCGCGATGGCTGGAATTCCAGGATCCAGTCGTTCGGGCGTGGCGCAGAGGTCATCGCGGACCGTGCCGGGCGGTAGATGATCGCCGTCGGCACGTCCCAGGACCTCATGTCGGTCCCCGGCATCTTCGGTGGGAAGGGCGGACGGTTATGGCCGTGCATCATGACATCTCTCCCTGGCTCATGCCCAGAAAGGCCTGTTCGACCCGGCTGCGATCCTGCAGCGGTTGCGGGATGCGCGAGCTCTGCTCTCGGGCGCGGTCAATCGCTTTGCTCGCCGCGTCCGGGGTGTGCCCGAACTCGCGCAACTTCTCGCGCAGACAGCTTCGAGCCGATTGCGCGATGCGTGTCACCTCGTCTTCCGGAAGGCCGAGAACCGAAGAGGCTCTTTCAAGCGAGAAATCCTTCAGGTCGACGAGCAACAACACCCTGCGCCAGAGGGCCGGAAGACCGGCGACCGCCCGGTGCAAGGCGAGCGCGGTTTCCCGTGCTGCGGTCTCTGTTTCGGGGGTGTCTTCCGCATCGTCTGCGATGAGATCCTCAAGCAGCAGGACGTCGTCGGGCTGGTAGAACTCGAACATGTCCTGATCGGACCCGGTCGGTTCCTGTGCCGGTGCCTCGGTTTCCGCGTGGATCGAGGCGGCATCATCGGGCACCGCGCGACGCGCGGCCTGCGCCTCGGCCTCGATGGTCTCGAAGGCCAGTTGCGTCAGCCAGTCTCCGACCGAGAATTCGCTCGGCCGTTGCTCGAACCGGTCGAGTGCCCTGAGGATCGTCGCATCGACGAGGGCGCGCACGCTGAGATAGCCCTCCGGCACGGATCCGCTGGCTTCGAGATAGGTCAACTCGCGCCGCACGGTGTCATAGACCGTATCCAGATGATCCTCGATCAGGTGGAAGAAGAGGGCGCGCCGTTCCGCGTCCACGGCATCGCGCACTGGTGGCAGGGGGGCACCGATCCGCCGCCGCCGGTCGCGGCGTTTCCACTCCGGTTCGTGCGTCAGGCGCGCCACATGTCGATCGACTCGACGGCGAAGAGCCGCAAAGGCTTCGCGCAGCACCGGCTCGATCTCGAACCCGTCTTCCTGGGCCGCGACCACACCCGAGGGCAATTGCAGGCGCAGGCTGACATGGATACGGGTCTTGCCCCGCGTCTGGGAGGCCGAAACGTCGAGCCGCACGAGATCCTTGTTGAACCGTTCGAGATGCGGCGCGATCTGACGCAGCTCTTCCTCGATGACTTCCGGCGCGCGCTGTTGCCCATGGCGATCGAGATTGCGAAATGCCCTGGTGACCTTCATGGCTTGTGTTCTCCCGGCACTCCTGATTTCGGGTTGGCCGGGGCGCGACGGTCATCGCGCCCGACCGTTCTTTCGTGGCGTCACTTGGCTGGCTGATCGTCCTTCGACGGTGCGTTCTTCCTGGCATCGTCCGGGACATCGGACGTCGCGGCTTCCGCTGTGCCTTCATCGGTCTCTTCGGCGATGTCGGACCCGGCCGCAGCCTGATCTCCCTCACCGTCTTTCTTTGCGATTTTCTCGAACACGACCTTCTGTTCGTCCGCCGACCAGGCGACACGAACCGTGTCGCCGTCCTCGACCTGACCCGCAAGCATCGCGCGAGCGAGTTCGGTTTCCAGTTCCGACCGGATCAGCCGGCGCAACTCGCGGGCACCGAACTCGGGGCGGAAACCGACCGCGCCGAAATGATCGATCAGGCTGACGTCAAATTCCAGCTCGACACCCTGTCCCGCCGCGGTTCGCTTCACACGACCAAGCTGCAACTCGACAATCTGGCGGATTTCCGACTGGTTCAGCGAGTGGAAGACGATGATCTCGTCGATCCGGTTGATGAACTCCGGTCGGAAATGGTGACGCAGCACCTCCATCAGTTCCGATTTCTGCCCCGCCTCGTCGAACTCCTTGGTCCCGCGCTTCTTGAGATTTCGCTGGATGATGTCGGACCCGAGGTTCGAGGTGGCGATGATGATGGTGTTGGTGAAATCCACCACGCGCCCCTTGCCGTCGGTCAGTCGCCCATCGTCGAACACCTGAAGCAGGATGTTGTAGACATCCGGGTGCGCCTTCTCGATCTCGTCGAGCAGAACGACCGAATAGGGCCGGCGGCGGACCTTCTCGGTCAGTTGGCCGCCTTCGTCGTAGCCGACATAGCCCGGAGGCGCACCGACCAGACGCGCGACGGCGTGGCGTTCGCCATATTCCGACATGTCGATACGGATCATCGCGTCTTCGTCGCCGAAGATCGCATCGGCAAGCGTCTTGGCAAGTTCGGTCTTGCCCACGCCGGTCGGACCGAGGAACAGGAAGGTCGCGGTGGGGCCGCTGCCTTCGCGCAGCCCGGCACGCGCCAGGCGCACCGCATCGGCGACAGCGTGGATCGCCTCATCCTGGCCGATGACGCGCTCGTGCAGCCGCTCTTCGAGCTTGAGCAGCTTGTCCTTTTCCTCGGTCGTCAGCTCGGTCACAGGCACGCCCGTGATCTTCGACACGATCTGTGCCACATGGTCGGCACGAACCTCGGCCGTGGCCGAGGCCCGGTCGCGCTTCCATACCTCCAGCAGGTCGTCGAGCTCCTTCTGCCTGGTCTCGAGCTCGTTCTTGAGTTCGGCGGCCCGATCGAACTGCTTGCGCGCAGCGGCGTAGTCCTGCTCGCGCTTGATCTGCGCGACCTCGGCTTCGAGCTCCTGCACGTCCACGGGGCGCGCGGTGGCCGAGATTTTCACACGCGCCGCGGCCTGGTCGATCAGGTCGATTGCCTTGTCGGGCATGAAGCGGCCGGTGATGTAGCGATCCGACAGCTCGGCCGCCGCGACGATGGCCTCGTCGGTGATCGTCACCTTGTGATGCGCCTCCAGCGTGTCGCGCAGGCCGCGCAGGATCATGATGACCTGGGCAATGGTCGGCTCGTCGACATAGACCGGCTGGAAGCGGCGCTCCAGCGCGGCATCCTTCTCGATGTATTTCTGATATTCGTTCAGCGTCGTCGCACCGATCAGATTCAGCTCGCCCCGCGCCAGCGCCGGCTTGAAGGTGTTGGCGATATCGAGCCCGCCTTCGCCGCCGCCCTGACCCGCGCCGACGATCGTGTGCACCTCGTCGATGAACAGGATCATCTCGTCCTTGTGTTCGGTGATCTCCTTGAGGATCTTCTGCACCCGCTCCTCGAACTCGCCGCGATACTTGGAGCCGGCAACCATGGAGTTGATGTTGAGCTCCACGAGCCGCTTGTCGCGCAGGGCTTCAGGCACTTCGCCCGCCACGATCCGCTGTGCCAGCCCTTCGATAATGGCGGTCTTGCCGACGCCGGGTTCACCGATGAGCACCGGGTTGTTCTTCTTGCGCCGTGCGAGCACCTCTATCGTGGTCTCGATCTCGCGGGCTCGACCGATGACGGGGTCGAGCTTGCCTTCGCGTGCAAGCTTCGTCAGATCACGGCTGAACTGGTCGAGATCGGGGGTGTCCGAAGGTGGCTCGACGCGCCCTTCCTCTGCACCCTTGCCGACGACCTTCGTAACCTGCTGGCGCAGCGCATGCGGCGTCAGTCCGTATTTGCGAAGGATCGACGCGGCGAGGCCCTCACCTTCCTCGGCGAGGCCGATCAGAAGGTGTTCGGGCCCGACATAGGAATGGCCAAGTTCGTTCGAGGCGATGAAAGCGCGGTTCAGCGCATCCTTGAGCCGCGGGCTGACGCCGATCTCGCCTTCGGTCGCAGCGTCGCCACGGGGCGCATCGGCTTCGACCTGCCGACGCAGCTCATCGGCATCGAGCTTGAACTGCTCCAGGATCTTGCGCACCACGTCGGAACCGGCGAGCGCCATCAGCAGGTGTTCGGTGTCAACCTCCCTGCGGCCCAGTTCCCCGGCCTTCTGCGCGGCCTCCTGCAACAGCTTGTTGCCCTGTTCGCTCAGCCGGTCGGCGATGCTGGCCCCGCCCGCCCCGCGCCGCGCGCCGCGGCGGGCGGCTTCGTTGCCGAAGGTTGCTGCAACTGTGTCATCCTCGCCGGTTCCCGCCCCGCCGAGCGCGCCCGGGCGCAAGGGGGTGTCGCCGAACAGGCTGCCGAATCCGCTATCGCCGAAGAACTCATCGAAGAGCGAGCGCCGCCCGAACAGCGATTCCAGCGGCGAGGCGCTGTGCCCCGAGCGCCTCACCATCTCTCTATAGTGCTGATCGCAAAGCTCCATGTCCCGCACCTGGCCATTGACCGAGGCCCGAACGCGCGTCGTGGCGGGGCGTCCGCAGATGTCGCATTTTCCGTTGGCCATGATTCATTCCTCCGTAGTCAGATTTCGGCTCTGCGTATATCGACCATGCCGCCCGCGCCTTGCTCTGGATCAAGCCGCGGCGTTGCGGGGGTGATGCACCCTGGCCGCGATCTCCGACAGGTCGGCCTCGTCGAGCGTCTCCTTCTCGAGAAGCTGCGCGGCGCTCTCGCGCAGGAGATCGGCATTGACCTCCAGGATGGTCAGTGTCCGGTCGAATACGGTGTCGATCAGCGCGCGCACCTTCGCGTCCATGCGTTCGGCCGTGGCATCGCTGTAGCGGCGGTTCAGCCAGGACGACTGGTCGCCGGTACCGAGAAATCCGGGCCGGTCGGTGTCATAGCTGACATGTCCCAGATCGGGGTCCATGCCGTAGCGGGCCACCATGGCGCGGGCGATGTCGGTGGCCTTCACGAGGTCGTCGGCGGCACCTGTCGAGAGGTGATCGAAAATGATCTTCTCGGCCGCGCGCCCGCCCAGCAGGACCGCGATCTTGTTCTCCAGTTCCTCCCGCGTCATCAGGAACCGGTCCTCGGTCGGGCGCTGGATGGTATAGCCGAGCGCCCCGATGCCGCGCGGAATGACCGACACCTTGTGCACCTGGTCCACGCCCGGCAGGGCCATGGCGACCAGCGCGTGCCCCATCTCGTGATGGGCCACGATCTCGCGTTCCCTCGGGTTGAGAAGGCGGTTCTTCTTCTCGAGACCGGCAACGATGCGTTCGACGGCATTGTTGAAATCCTCCATCGTCACGGCGTCGGCGCGACGGCGGGTCGCCAGCAGGGCGGCCTCGTTGACGAGATTCGCCAGATCGGCCCCGGAAAACCCCGGGGTAAGCGCCGCGATCTTCTCGGCGTCGACGTCCCGCGCCAGCTTTATCTTTTTCAGGTGGACGCCGAGTATCTGCACGCGCCCCTTCCTGTCGGGCTTGTCCACCAGCACCTGCCGGTCGAAGCGGCCCGCGCGCAGGAGCGCGGGATCGAGGATCTCGGGCCGGTTGGTCGCGGCCAGAAGCACGACGCCCGAGGTGGGGTCGAACCCGTCGAGTTCGGTGAGCAACTGGTTGAGCGTCTGCTCGCGTTCGTCATGGCCGCCCGAGATCTGGCCGGATGCGCGGGCGCGGCCAAGCGCGTCGAGCTCGTCGATGAAGATGATCGCCGGCGCGGATTTCCGGGCCTGCTCGAACAGGTCGCGCACCCGCGCCGCACCGACGCCCACGAACATCTCCACGAACTCGGAGCCGGAGATCGAGAAGAAGGTGACGCCGGCCTCGCCCGCCACGGCGCGCGCCAGAAGCGTCTTGCCGGTGCCCGGCGGCCCGACCAGCAGCACACCCTTCGGGATGCGGGCACCCAGTTTCCCGTATTCCTCGGGCGCGCGCAGGAACTCGACGACTTCCTCCAGCTCGGCCTTGGCCTCGTCCACCCCGGCGACATCGGCAAAGCTGACGCCGGTCTCCTTTTCCATGTAGATCCTGGCCTTGGACTTGCCGACCTGCATGAAGCCACCGAATCCCTGCCGTTCGGCGAATTTTCGGAAGACGAACATCCACAGCCCGAAAAACACGAGCGCGGGCAGGATCCAGGACAGCAGCGTGCCGATCCAGGTGTTCTGTGGTACGCCGGTGATCTCGACATCCGCCTCGTCAAGCCGCTCCATGATCGCGGGATCGACGATGGTGGTCACGAACCGGCTCTTGCCATCCACCGGGATCTTGAAGGAGCCGGTAATCGTGTCGGCACCGACCGCCACCGAGGCGATTTGCCCGTCGGCAAGATACCGCTCGAACTGGCTGTAGCTGATCGGCGCGACGCTGCGATATCCGGCGACGATGTCCTGAATGAGGATCACCGCCAGAAACGCGAGGATCCAGTACCAGATGTTGAACTCGGTCTTCTTCTCCACGCCCGTGCCTCCTGTTGCCATTCGTGGAGTTGGTAACACCCACGCATGAAAGAATATTGGATATGGCCGTGTTACCGTTCAAGTCTCGGGCATCGATGGCCGTTCTGCACCGGTGGCCGTCGTCACGAAGCGCGAGACGAACCGGATCCGCTCCGAGGCCGATGCCGGGCCTGTCGGCCTTGTGCCTTCTGCTTTCAAGGAATACACCGGTCGCATGGTGAGGGGGCGAGACGACTTGATCGCGCTCCTGCTTCATCACGCGCAACGCGACTGAAAACCCCGGCGAACATGATTCCGACGCCCCGTCATCAGGTTCTCAACTTCGCCCAGTCCGTCCTGCTTCTTGTCGGCATGGCCGTCATCGGCTGGGTCGTTGTTGCGGCAATCGCGGGTCGGGAAGCGGCCGTCGGGCGCTGTCAGACAAAACCGGCTTGAGCCGGGCAGGGCGGTTTCGTAGCCTTGCCGGATGGCCAAAGCTGACCCATTTCGCGACTTCAAAACGAGCCGTGAGATACGCCATCGAGCGTCTCAAGGAACGCGCCGAGGCAGACCCCTCGATCCTGACCTCTGACGTGCTGACCGCCGCGGCCGAGGACGACATGGAAGGCATGCTCGCCGATGGCACGGAAGGTCTCATGGAGGTTCTGGCCGTGTCGCATTCCGGCATGTCCGTCGAGGCGTTCCAGGCCGTCAACCTCCTTCTGCTTGTGGCCGCAACGTCCGCCATCGCGGCGGATCAGCACGTCTTGCCCTTGAGTACCGATCAGATCGCCCACTATCGTGATGTCGGTGAATGGATCGTGCATGAAAACCGCACCCGTGGCTCGTGCTTCATTTCCCGGACCGATGCAGCCGGCCATCTTGTCCAGATCGGCCTGACCAAGGATCGGGATTATGGCTATATCGGCATCTTCCAGAAGGGCGTCGAACTGGGGGAAGGCACGAATGACGTTGCAATCCTGATCAACGGGAACCTCTATGCCGGCGCTTCAAAGAATGTCGTGCAGGGGGCTTCGGGCGACTATCGGGGTGGCCAAGTTGTCGCTTCCGACGCGAACCGGAAGCAACTGCGGCGTGACCTTGAGCAGCAGAAAGAAATGATTGTGTTTCCAGACAAACCTTTCACGGTTTCGGTTAATCTCGACCACATGCGCAACGCGATTTTCGAAGCCCGCGAGTGCACAACGAAACTCCATGGCTCCTGATCGATCGGACCTGTGAAAATAGATGTCTGAAATACTCCCCAGACCTTGGACAGTTTCCGGCGTAGATCAAGCTACTCCTTGCTCCTGCTGATCGGGTTGGGTTTCTTCATTTCTCGGCCAATCGACCACGGCTGGACGCCTCAGGTCGCGTAGCGGGTGGAGCCCCGTCGGCGCACGTCGACGGGCTCGTTCAGGATCATGGCGTTATGGGCCCGCTGGTCGCAGTTTGCGCGCGGGCAGATCCGGCAGTTGATGCCGACCTCGGTGAACTTCGGGTTGCCTTGCCGGATGTCCTCGGCGTAGCCGATCGCCGCAAGATGCTCGATGCCGCAGCCCATGGCGACGACAAGACGCTTGTCCTGGGTGTGACGCGTGAACCGGGGGCGGTCGACCGTCCGCGAGAAGACGAAGAAGCGCCCGCCATCCGGCATCTCGACCAGCTGCGATATGATGGTGCCGGGACTGCGGAAGCAGGAATGCACCTCGAGGCGCGGGCAGGCCCCCCCGTATTCGGCCAGGTGAAAGCCGGTCGAGTTGAAGCGCTTGGTGACGTTGCCGGCCTTGTCGATCCGAAGGAAGAACAGCGGCACGCCCTCCGCGCCCTCGCGCTGCAGCGTGGTGGCGCGGTGGCACGCCTGCTCGAAGCTCACGCCGAACCGCAGGGACAGGTACGCGAGATCGTACTTGCTTTCGAGCGCCTCCTTCAGGAAGGCATCGTAGGGCATGAGCACGGCGGCCGCGAAGTAGTTCGCAAGCTCCACACGGCAGCGTGTGAGGCCGGCGGGATCGTCGATGGCGAGGCGCGAGAGGATGGTGTCGATGATCTCGCGCTGCTCGATCAGGCCGATGGTATGGGCCAGCTGGAAGGTGCGGTTCGGATGGTCGAGGCCCTCGGACAGGCGCACTTCGCGGTTGTCCTCGTCGTATTCGCGCAGGGTGTCCGGCATATCGGGCACCGGCACGACACGGGTCCGGAGCCCGAGCCGGTCCTTCAGGCGGCGTTTGAGCGCGCCATAGACGTCGTCGCTTGCCGGACGCCCGCCGTCCCAGAACCGGGACGCGGCGTCCTCGAGTTCGCTGAAGTGGTTCCGGTTGTTGCGGAAGAAATCGTGGACGACCGCCTCGGGGGAGGCGCGCAGGATGGTGAGGTCGGTCTCGCCTGCATTGCTCAGGACGAGAAGCTGATCGGTCGCGGCGCGGTAGGCATGGTGCAAGTGCAGGAAGCTCTGGGCGACGTCGGGCGCATGGGACATCAGCGCGCGCAGCTGCGGCAGATCGGGGCTGTGTTCGTGGAAGAGGGGGTCCTGGAACGCCGTGCGGAGGCTCGAGAGGATGGCCGCGTCGTCCTCGTCGGCGATCTCGCGCCAGTCGACGCCGTAGGCGTCGAAGAGCCGGAGCAGGACGGGCACCGAGACGCTGCGCTCGTTGTTCTCCAGCATGTTCACGTAGGAATTGCTGATGCCGAGGGTCCTGGCCATTTCGGCCTGGGTTTGTTTGGCGTCGCGCCGAAGCCGCCGCAGGCGAGGTCCGATGAAGGTCTTCATGGGTTACGTGCTAACACAACATTCACAAGCTCACAATATCGCAACTCTGTGAAGTTGTGCCCTCACAGCACGACCCGGTTGCCTTTGCAGCATCGCGTCAACGCACGATAGGGGTTTGGCCAACAGGGAGGACATCGCGTGCGGACAGGCCAGACCCATCTCTTCATCCCCGGGCCCACCAACGTTCCTGAAGCGGTGCGGCAGGCTATGAACGTGCCCATGCAGGACATGCATGCCGCCGATTTCTGGGATCTCACGCTCGGTCTCTTCGAAGGCGTGAAGTCCGTCCTGCGCACCGAAACCGGCAGGGTGATGTTCTTTCCGGGCTCGGGATCGGGCGCATGGGAGGCCGCCATCACCAACACGCTCAGTCCCGGAGACAGGGTGCTGATGGCGCGACACGGCCAGTTCTCGGCGCTCTGGGTCGAGATGGCGAAGCGGCTCGGGCTCGATGTCGAGGTGATCGACGTGCCGTGGGGTGCCGGCGTGCCTGTGAAGGAGTTCTCCCGGCGGCTCGGCATGGACACTCGTGACGAGATCAGGGCGGTCTTCGTGACCCATAACGAGACCGCGACCGGCGTCACATCGGACGTCGCCGCGGTGCGCCGCGCCCTCGACGAGAATTTCCACGACGCGCTGCTCTTCGTCGACGGCGTGTCCTCTGTGGCTTCGCTCGACTTCCAGATGGATGCCTGGCAGGTCGATCTCGTGGTCACCGGCAGTCAGAAGGGGCTGATGCTTCCCGCGGGACTCGGCATCCTCGGCGTCAGCGAGAAGGCGCTCGAGGCCGCGAGGACCGCGACCATGCGGCGCGCCTGTTTCGAATTCGCCGACATGCTGGCGATGAACGCGGACGGCTATTTCCCCTACACCCCGCCGACGCAGCTGTTTCACGGGTTGCGCCGGTCCCTCGATCTGATCGCCGCGGAAGGGCTGCCCGGGGTGATCGCCCGCCACCGCAGGCTGGCCGAGGGCGTGCGGCGCGCCATCGCCGCCTGGGGTCTGCCGCTTGTGGCGGAGCATCACACCCTCTACTCGGACACGGTCTCGGCGATCCGCGTCCCCTCCGGCATCGATGCGCGCGAGGTCCTTCGGATCGCCTACGAGGATTTCAACACCTCGTTCGGCAGCGGGCTCGGCCCCCTTGCGGGCAAGGTGTTCCGCATCGGCCATCTCGGCGACCTGAACGAGGGCATGTGCCTGACCGCGCTGTCGGTGGCCGAAATGGCGCTCTACCGCGCGGGCGTCCCCTTGCAGCTTGGCGCGGGCGTCGGTGCCGCGCAGGCATGGTTCGCCTCGGGCGCGGAAAGGCGACCGAGCGTCCGGATCGCGGCGGAATGACGGCGCGGCACGCCCTGACCCTTGCCCCCCACACACGAGGAACATGATGTCACACACTCTCCACCCGTTGCGCAAACAGCGCCTGCAACGCTCGGAACTGGCGGTTCCGGCGTCGAACCCGTCGATGATCGACAAGGCAGCCGAGAGCGCCGCCGATTTCGTCTTCCTCGACCTTGAGGATGCGGTCGCGCCGCCCGAGAAGCCGCAGGCACGCCGGAACGCGATCCAGGCGCTCAACGACATCGACTGGGCGGCGAAGGGCAAGACGGTCTCGGTTCGGATCAACGGGCTCGACACCCAGTACATGTACCGCGATGTCGTGGACGTGATGGAGCAGGCCGGCGACCGGGTGCACACGTTGCTCGTCCCGAAGGTCGGCGTGCCGGCCGATCTCTACATGGTCGAGGCCATGGTGAACCAGGCCGAGCAGGCAGGGGAGCTTACCACACGGGTCGGGATCGAGGCGCTGATCGAGACGGCGCTGGGGATGGCCAATGTCGAGGCGATCGCCCAGTTCGGTGGCCGCCTCGAGGCGCTGCATTTCGGCGTTGCCGACTACGCGGCGAGCATGCGGGCGCGCACGGTGAACATCGGTGGCCTCAACCCGGATTATCCGGGCGATCAATGGCACGCCTCGATCACGCGCATGGTCATCGCCTGCCGCGCCTACGGACTTCGCGCAATCGATGGGCCGTTCGGCGATTTCAGCGATCCCGCAGGCTATGCCGACGGCGCAAGGCGGGCCGCGGCACTCGGCTGCGAAGGCAAGTGGGCGATCCATCCCAGCCAGATCGAGATGGCCAACGAGGTGTTCAGCCCCCCCGAGGCGGAAGTCAGCAAGGCGCGGCGCATCATCGAGGAACTGCGTGCGGCGGAGGCCGAGGGCAAGGGCGCGGCCAGCCTGGACGGCAAGATGATCGACGCGGCAAGCGAGAAGATGGCGCGCAACGTGATCGACATGGCCAACGCCATCGCCGCCAAGACCGTCGCCGCCGAATAGGCACCCAGAAAGGGGAGATTTCCCATGGACATCCACGAACACCAGGCCAAGGACATCCTCGCCGCCTTCGGCGTCCCGGTGCCCCGCGGCGGACTGGCCTTCTCGCCCGAACAGGCGGCGTTCCGCTGTCGCGAACTGGGCGGCGGGCGCTGCGTCGTCAAGGCGCAGATCCATTCGGGCGGACGCGGCGCGGCCGGCGGCGTGAAGCTCTGCGACGGCGAGGCGGCGGTTCGGGAGTTCGCGGCGGCGCTTCTGGGTACCGCGCTGGTGACCAAGCAGACCGACTCGAACGGCAAGCGGGTTGATCGGCTCTGGATCGAGGAGGCCTCGCAGATCGCGCGCGAACTCTACCTGGGTTTCGTCCTCGATCGGAAGTCCGAGCGCATCATGATCGTCGCGTCCGGGCACGGCGGCATGGAGATCGAGGATCTCGCCGAGGAGGACCCGGAGAGCCTGATCCGGATGGTGCTCGACCCGGCGGTGGGCTTGGCCGAGTACCAGGCGCGCGAACTTGCCTTCAGGCTCGGACTCGAGGCCGGGCAGATCGCCCAGATGGTGACCGTTCTGAACGCGTGCTACCGTGCCTATCGCGATCTCGACGCCACGATGGTCGAGATCAATCCGCTGGTGATCTGCGCGGACGGAAGCCTCGTGGCCCTCGACGCGAAGATGTCGTTCGACACCAACGCGCTGTTCCGCAGGACGCAGGTCGCCGCCCTCCGCGATCCCGGACAGGAGGATCCCCGCGAGAGCTTCGCCGCCGATCACGGCCTGGCCTATGTCGGCCTCGACGGGGATATCGGCTGCATCATAAACGGCGCGGGGCTCGCGATGGCGTCCATGGACATGATCCAGCTCGCGGGCGGATCGCCGGCCAACTTCCTCGACATCGGCGGCGGCGCCAGCCCCGAACGTGTCTGCCAGGCGTTCCGGACGGTTCTTTCGGATCGCAATGTCAGCGTGATCCTCGTCAACATCTTCGCCGGGATCAACCGGTGCGACTGGATCGCGAAGGGCGTGATCCAGGCCTACCGGGAGGTGGGAATCGATCTGCCGGTCGTGGTGCGCCTGTCGGGCACCAACGTCGAGGCCGGACGCCGGATCATCGCCGAGAGCGGCCTTCCGATCATCAGCGCCGACACCCTGGCCGAGGCCGCGGAGGCGGCCGTGGCGGCCCGTCCGCAACCCGTTTCAGCATAGCAAGGGGAGGGAATCGCATGGCCATTCTCATCACGGAAGAGACCCGCGTCGTCGTCCAGGGCCTGTCCGGCCGGATCGGACAGTTCCACGCCCAGGAAATGATCGAATACGGCACCCGGGTCGTCGCGGGGGTCACGCCCGGCAAGGGCGGAACGACCGTCCTGAACCGGCCCGTCTTCAACACGATGCGCGAGGCCGTCGAGGCCACGGGTGCCGACGCGAGCCTCATCTTCGTGCCGCCCGCAGGTGCGGCGGATGCGATGATGGAGGCCGCGGACGCCGGCATCCGGACTGCGGTCTGCGTCACCGACGGGATCCCCGCACAGGACATGATGCGTGTGAAGCGCTTCCTGCGCCGCTTCCCGCGCGAGCGGAAGATGCGGCTGATCGGCCCGAACTGCGCCGGGATCATCAGCCCCGGAAAGGGGTTCATGGGGATCATGCCGCCGCATATCTACACGCCGGGCAGGGTGGGCATCGTCGGGCGCTCGGGCACGCTCGGCTACGAGGCGGCGTCCCAGATGCAGGCCCTCGGGATTGGGGTGTCCTCCTCGATCGGGATCGGCGGCGATCCGATCAACGGCTCGTCCTTCCGCGACATCCTCGAGCTCTTCGAGGCCGACCCGGGAACCGACGCGGTGATGATGATCGGCGAGATCGGCGGTCCGCAGGAAGCCGAGGCCGCCGTCCATGTGCGCGACCACATGACCAAGCCCGTCGCGGCCTATATCGCGGGCCTCGCCGCGCCGAAGGGCCGCCAGATGGGCCATGCCGGCGCGATCATCTCGGCCTTCGGCGAAAGTGCCCAGGAGAAGGTGGCCTTGCTCAGCGCCTGCGGCATCGTCGTGGCTCCGAACCCCTCGGCGATGGGCGAGACCGTGGCAGGGATGCTTGCCGCCGCCAGCGACGCGGCGTGAGGCGGCATGCGCGGGACGACCCCGACGGCCGACACCATGCCGCCTTCGCCGGCTGACCGGCGCGCCGGCGCGCAAGATCTCGCGGAGTGGGTCGGGCGGAGCGAGACGGTCCGGGGCTGCGTGCCGCCGAGCGTCGCCACGACGATCCACGCGACGCTGGCGCGCCCCGGCGCGACCTGTCCGGGCGAGGGGGAGGCGATGCCGGTCCTGTGGCACTGGTATGCCTTCCCGCCTGCCGTCGCGACGGACGCGCTCGCCGAGGACGGGCACCCCGCGCCCGGGGGCTTCCTGCCGCCGGTGCCCTACGAGCGGCGGATGTGGGCCGGCGGCAGCCTCGCGTTCTTCGACGATCTCCGCGTCGGCGAGGAGATCGAGAAACGCTCGACCATCGTGTCGATCGACGAGAAGACCGGCTCGACCGGGGGAATGGTGTTCGTGGTCGTCGAGCACGAACTGCGGGGCGCAGCCGGCCTCGCGATCCGCGAGACGCAATCCATCGTGTTTCTTCCGATCGCCCCCGCCTTCACGCCGCCCCCCAGGAGACCGGGCCCGACCGGCAGCCTGGTGATCGACGCGGAGCGGCGGGTGTCGACGGCGCTGCTGTTCCGGTATTCGGCGATCACCTTCAACGCGCATCGCATCCACTACGATCTCGTCTATGCGCAGCAGGTCGAGCACTATCCGGGCCTCGTGGTTCACGGCCCCCTGCAGGCCAATCTGCTGGCCGCGGAAGCGACCGCATGGAAGGGGCGCCGCCCGGACCGCTTCGGGTTCCGGGGCGTGCATCCGGTGTTTCACGACGATGGCCTGCACCTGCGCGCGACCCGGGCGGATGCCGGCGGCCTCGATCTCTGCGCGGTCACCGCGGCCGGGCATGTGGGGATGCAGGCCAAGGCGGAATGGGAGGACTGAGATGGCCGGAATTCTGGAAGGTTTGCGCGTGGTCGAGGGGTCCGCCTTCGTGGCTGTGCCGCTGGCGGGAATGACGCTGGCGCAGATGGGTGCCGACGTGATCCGGTTCGACCGGCTCCAGGGCGGCCTCGACGCCGGGCGCTGGCCGCTGGCGCCGTCCGGCCGAAGCCTGTTCTGGGCCGGCCTCAACAAGGGCAAGAGATCGATCGCGGTGGACATGAGTCATCCCGAGGGCCGTGAAGTGATCACCCGCACGATCACGGCACCGGGCAAGGATGCGGGCGTCTTCCTGACGAACCTGCGCGTGCGTGGCTGGATGGACTACGAGACGCTGAGCCGGCACCGTGCCGACCTGATCATGGTCACCCTGCTGGGAGATCGTCACGGACGGCCGCAGGTGGACTACACCGTGAACCCGGCGCTCGGCATTCCCGACATCACCGGGCCGGAAGACCATGACGAGCCGGTCGCCAGCGCCTTGCCGGCGTGGGACCTGATAGCGGGACACATGTGCGTCGCCTCCGTGCTAGCCGCCGAACGCCACAGACTGCGCCACGGGACGGGCCAGGAAGTGACGCTGAGCCTGAAGGACATCGCCGCCGCAACGCTCGGCCATCTCGGCATGATCGGCGATGCGGTCCTCAACGAGGTGCCGCGCACGAAATCCGGCAATGCGCTCTACGGTGCCTATGGCCAGGATTTCCTGTGCGCGGACGGGCGCCGGATCATGGTGATCGGCCTCACGAGCCGGCAATGGTCGGGGCTGATCGACGCGACGGGCACGCAGGCCGAGATCGCGGCGCTCGAACGCCGCACCGGGCGCGACCTCGCCGACGAGGGCGCACGCTGGGCGTTGCGGGCAGAGATCACCGGGATCCTGAAGCCCTGGTTCGCGGCGCGACCCTCGGCCGTCGTCCGGGAGATCTTCGACGCGGCGAAGCTGACATGGTCCGAGTTCCGGACGGTCAAGGAGGCGGTCCTCGGGGACCCGGACCTGAGCGTCGCCAACCCGATCTTTCGGGACCTCGTGCAGGAGGGGCTCGGTCGTTTCCCGGTCCCGGGGCACGCCGCCGACTTTTCCGGTCTGGAGCGCGAGGCCCCGCGGGCCGCACCGGTCCTCGGCGCGCATACGGAGGAGATCCTGAGCGAGGTCACGGGGCTCGACGACGGGGAGATCGCGCGGCTGTTCGACCGGGGCATCGTCGCGGCACCGAACCGGTGCGGCCGAGCCGAAGAGACGGTCTTGTCGGACTGAGTCCGGTTTTGGCGGGCAGGCCGACCTTGTAGCGCCGGAACATGACCAGACCAGACCCGTTCAAGGGCATTGACAGCGGCCCGGAGGCCATCCGCCTGGCAGCGATGCTGTACATGCGTTTTCCATCTCTCGCTCCGGAACGTCGGGGCCGTGCCGCGCAAGCGCGGCGTCGATATCAGCCCCGAACCGGTCCGGCATGGGCGGTACAGGTTCGGCGCGCCTCGCGTCCGGCTCACTTCTGAAAGATATAGGTGCCGGGCGCAGGGCAGATCGGCTCAAGGCCCGCGTCCGGGTTGCCGGTCGGTGGCGGCGGCACGCGCCCTGCCGAGCTGTGACCTGCCAGCCAGCCGGTCCATTCCGGCCACCAGGAGCCGTTGCGCGGCGGATGCGTGCGGGCCCAGGTTTCCGGATCGACATACCGATCCTCGCGCTTTCGAAAGCCGATCCTGAAATGCCGGTTCCTGTGGCCGGGCGGGCTGAGGATCCCGCCGTTATGCCCGCCGCTCGTAAGCACGAAGGTCAGGTCCGAATTGGTGAAGAGCGACGCCTTGTAAACGGACCGCCACGGCGCGATGTGGTCGCTCTCGGTCCCGAGGACGAAGAACGGGGCCGTGATGTCGCGCAGCGCGATCACCTTGCCCTCGACGGCAAACCGGCCGGCGGTCAGGCGGTTCTCCAGGAACAGGCCGCGGAGGTATTCCGAATGCATCCGGCTTGGCATCCGCGTGGCATCGGCATTCCACACCCCGATATCGAATTCCGTCTCGTCCTCGCCCAGAAGATAGCGCCGGACCGCGCGGGCCCAGACGAGTTCGGGAGCCCGCAGCGCCTGGAACGCCCCCACCATCTGTTTCTGGTCGAGAAATCCCTGGTCCCACATCATGTCCTCGAGAAAGGCGATCTGGCTCTCGTCGATGAACAGCGACAGCTCGCCCGCCTCGACGAAATCGGTCTGCGCGGCAAGTAGCGTGACCGTGGCAAGCCTGTCGTCGCGGTCTCGGGCCATGGTCGCGGCGGCGATGGACAGGATCGTGCCCCCGAGACAATAGCCGCAGGCATGGATCCTGACGTCCGGAACGATTCTGCTCACGGCGTCGAGTGCCGCCATGACCCCGCGCTTGCGATAGTCGTCGAGCGACAGATCGTGCTGCTCCGCTGTCGGGTTGCACCAGGACATGGCAAACACGGTGAAGCCCTGTCCGACGAGATGACGGATCAGCGACTTCGTCTCGCTCAGATCGAGGATGTAATACTTCATGATCCAGGCCGGAACGATGAGGATCGGTTCGGCCCGCACGTCCTGTGTTGCGGGTGCATACTGGATCAGTTCGAACAGATCGTTTCGAAACACGACCGATCCGGGCGTGCATGCAAGGTCGCGGCCGACCACATAATCGGATCGCGGCGCGTCGTCCCTGTCCGTGGCCATCCGGATCGCGTCCGCGGCAAGGTTGCGGGCCCCCGTGCGCAGGTTGGCACCCATGGTCTGCACCGTGCGTTCGAGGCATTCGGGATTTGTCATCGGGAAATTCGCCGGTGCCACGGCATCGAGCACCTGGCGCGCCATGAAGGCCACGCGCTCGGCACTCTTGGGCCGCATGCCGCGGATCTCGCGAGCGGCCTCCTCGCACCAGTCCTGCATGGCGAGAAATCCCTGCTTCCAGAGCGCGAATGGCGCGGCATTCCAACCCGGGTGATCGAAACGATGATCGTCCGGGCGCGGGCTCCATTCCTGCGCGCCGAGACCCCACGCGACGCTCGCCAGCCGAAGCCAGCTTTCCTGAGCATGTCGGGCGATCTGGGCCTGCCGGCCGGGCGCGCGGGACAGGTGCAGCAGATAATCCGCCCAGGCAGAGGCCGCGGCATTGGGCGACATGCCCTTGGTGAGCCGCGCGGCCGCGGCGCGAAGCGCCCGGTCGAGCGTGATCTCGGGTGCCCGCGGTCTCGCATGTCCGTTTGGCAGACCGGCGACGCAGGGCGCGGGCGGCGACTCGACCAGCGTGAGTTGGTGGGCCTGCTTGTCCTCGGATGGGCGAAGCGGTTTGCTGTCGTCGCGCGTCATGTCTTGCCGTCCAATCGTATCGGTGAGGTTTGCGGTCTCGCGCGCCATGCAACGCAGGTCTACGCGGAGGTCAACCCCAATCTTCTACAAGTTGATGAAAGAAATGCGACAATGGTTGTCGCGGGAACGAGCGTGCAACTTCGACCGGCTGTCATCCGGCCGGACCAGGCCCCCTCAACAGGCGGCACGCGGGCGACGGACCGCGGAAAACGGGACGAACGGCCGAAATGCGATTGCGCTCATCACGCAGTTTCTGGCATCACTCCGGTGTGGGCATCTCCTTGAAAGGACCGCGCATGGACAAGAAATATGTTATCGGGGCCGCGGTGGCCGTAGGGGCACTGGTTCTTGTTCCGGGACTGGCCGCTGCCCTGTCGCGGGCGGGCGAGCCGCTCAAGCGTGCGGCATTGAAGACGGGTGCCGTCGCCTGGGACGAGTTCCGCAGGGCCGGTGCCGAAGCCTATGAGCACATGGAGGATCTCGCGGCGGAGTTCCGCGCCGAGGTCGAGGCGCACCAGTCCGAAGCCGCTGCCGCGGAGACGGCCGCATCCTCGACCGGAAGCGATGCCAGCTAACCCGGTTGCCCTTGAGATCCGTCACGCCGTTCCGGGCCGTGCCCGGCTCCGCCCCAAGAGACACTTGGGCGAGAAGGCGCTGAAAGAACTCGGCGACAGGCTCGCCTCCCTTCCCGGTGTGGTGCGGGTCCTCGTGCGCCCCAATACCACCAGCATCATCCTGGAATTCGCCGGCAAGCCCGAGCCGCTGTTCGAGACCATCCACGCCCAGGGCATCGCCCGGATCCGTCCCGCGCCGCCGCCCCCGCCGGTTGGTCAGGTTGCACAGCTGGGGCTTTTGCGCGCCGACATGCTGCTCAAGGAACGCACCGCCAACACGCTCGACCTCAACAGCGCCATCGCGCTTGTGTTGCTGGTCGCGGCGGCGGTCCAGGCCGGGCGGGGACAGATCGTGGGGCCCGCGACCACCCTGCTCATGTCCGCGCTCAGCATGATCGATCGGGACCGCAAGACATAGCGACCGGTCTCAGGCCAGGCTTGCCGCCGCGCCGGTCTCCTCCCATGGCGGCGAGAGGTCGCTGCGCCCCATCTGTCCGCCGACCGCCAGATCCCGATAGAAGCGTCCGCCCCACTGCGCGGGCAGCCCCGCCAGCGACAGCCGTTCGGCGATCGCTCCGGCCCGGAAATCGAAGACCTCGGCGATCCGCCTGGCCAACAGATCGTCGTCCATCACCCCGCTGCCGAAAGTATCGACCTCGACCGAGGCCGGGGCGCTGTCGCCAAGCAGGTAGCAAAGCTGCACCTCGCACTCCTGCGCCATCCCCGCCGCCAGAACCGAGCGCGCTGCCTGCCGCGCGGCATATTGCGCGACACGGTCGATGCGATCCGGCCCCTTGCCGCTCAGCGCCGCCGCGCTCTGACGGCAATGACCGCCATAGGTGTCGTCGGCCATCTTCCGTCCGGTCAGCCCGGAATGGGCCTCCGGCCCCGTCCGTCCGGCGATGGGCAGGCAGACGAAGCGCGTGGCGTCTGCGGGCACCAGCGGGGCCCCTTCGAAAGCGGGCGTGATGACCTCGTGGCGCAGGGCCTCCGCCGCCGTCTCGGAAGCGATCGCGGGATGCGCGCCGAAGGACATGGCAATCGCCGGGATTGCCACCGGCCGGCGCGCTTCGTGACGAACGGCGACCTGCGCCTGCGCATCGGGAGACAGCCATGGCAGGCGCCCCTCGCTCCTCGCCGCGTTCAGCGCCCGCGTCAGGCGGTGCGCGGCCCAGATCGACAGCGGCATCGCCTCGGGCGTGTGGTCGCAGGCATAGCCGAAGGCCGTGGTCATCTGCGCCCGCGGCCGGGAGGCATCGCTCGACCGGCCGGGATCGATATCCAGCATCACGGTCGGCCCGGTAGCGGCGGCGTGCGGATAGCCGGCGGCCTCGATCACGTCCCGCGCCAGTTCGGCAAGGTCGCAGGGTGGCTCGGCCGTGCCGCGCAGGGACAGGAACACCACGCCGGAACTGATCGCGCATTCGGCGACCACGGCCTCCTGCGGGTTGCGCATGAGGCAGGCGTCGATCACCGCATCCGATATCTGGTCGCACAGCTTGTCCGGGTGTCCCGCCGTCACCGACTCCGAGGTCAGGATGAAGTTCTTCATGATCGCGCCTCCAGGGGATGCAGTTCGAGTTCGATACCGCGCCGCGCCAGGACCGCCGCCGCCGGGACGCCCGCCGCCACGAGCGAGATCGCGGTATCCCGCAGGCCGAGACGCCCGACACCCAGAAGCCGGCCGACCGATGGAACGAAGAACGGCAGAACGGCCAGCCCGGCCGAGCCGAGCACCGCGAGGTCGAGGGCGCGGTTCTCGAGCAGGGCACCGGGCCGCAACTTGCGCACGTCGCTGCGCTGACAGGTGAGGGTATAGAGCAATTGACCCAGCGACAGCGAGAGGAATGTCATGCCCCGCGTCTGCGGCCCCGGTCCGTAGCGGGCAAGACCGATGAAATGCGCGGTCAGGCTCGCCGCCGAGATCAGCCCGCTGTCCAGCGCCATCCGCCGCAGGTGGGCGGCGGGAAAGATCGGCTCTCCGGGGGTGCGCGGCGGGCTGTCCATCACGTCCGGGTCTGGATCTGCCAGGGCAAGCCCGAGCCCGGGTAGAACGTCCGTCGCCAGGTTGATCCACAGAAGTTCGAGCGGCGTCTCGAGCTCGGCCGGGCCGTGGATCGCCTCGACGAGGCTCACGACGATCTCGGACATGTTGGTGGTCACCAGGAATTCGAGCGCGCGGCGGATGTTGCGATAGATGGCGCGGCCCTGGCCGATGGCATCGATGAGCGTCGGCAACTCGTCGTCCCGGATCACGACATTGGCCACGTCGCGCGCCAGCGCGGTACCGGATGCGCCCATGGCGATGCCGATGTCCGCCGCCTTGAGGGCCGGCGCGTCGTTGACGCCATCGCCGGTCATGGCAACCACCCGGCCCGCTTTCTGCAATGCCTGCACGATGGCCAGCTTCTGATCGGCACTCACGCGGGCAAAGACATGGGCCTGCCGCGCGAGGCCCGCCAGCAGTTCGGGCGGCATCGAGGCGATCTGCGGCGAATCGATGATGCGCACCGGCGCCCCCTTGGCGAGGTCGAGTTCGCGGGCAATCGCACCGGCGGTGGCGGACTGGTCGCCGGTGATCATCACCGTATCCATCCCGGCGCGGTGCAGCGCGGCGATGAAATCCCGCGCGCCGGGGCGGAGCGGATCGACCATGCCCACGAGCCCCAGCCAGCTCAGCCCGGCCACGTCGTCGTCTTGCGGTGCGTTGGTCCCTTCCGCAAAGCCGAGCAGCCGCGCAGGCCGGCCGGCAAGCCGTTCGTTCAGCGCGCAGATCGCGGCCCGGTCGGCATCGGTCAGGGGGCGTGACCCGGTCGCCTCTCGCAGATGGGTGCAGCGCGCCAGCACGGCGTCCGGGGCTCCCTTGACCACGGTCGAGGCGGAGCGCCCGCCATGCACGGTCGCCATCCACGGCCGACCCGCCCCGCGCTCGAGCGTGTCGCGGCGCGGGCACATCCGCCTGAGCCCGTCGATATCGAGCCCGCACCGGGCGGCAAATTCCAGCAGGGCCTGCTCGGTCGCCGAGGATCCGTTGGCCACGCCGTCGCCGAACTGCGCGTCGTTGTTGAGCGCGGCGGCCTCGGCAAGTGGCCGCAACGCCTCGAGATCGCCAAGATCCGCCTCGTCCAGGCCGGGCGCGGCCGCGATCACCTCCATCCGGTTCTGGGTCAGGGTGCCGGTCTTGTCGAGGCAGATCGTCTGAAGCGCGCCCAGCGACTCGACCGCGTCGATGCGTCGGATCAGGATACCGCGCTTCTCCATCCGCTTCAGCCCCAGCGCCATCGTCGTCGTCGCCACCACCGGCAGACCCTCTGGCACCGCCGCGACCGCGAGCGCCACAGCGTCGCGCAACAGGATATTGAGCGCATAGCCCCGCATCCAGCCGATGCCGAACAGCAGCCCGCAAGTCGCCAACGAGGCATAGGCCAGGCGCCCACCCAATCGGTCAAGTTCCACCTCCACCGGGGCGCGGGGCCGTTCGGCCCCCCGGCTCAGGGCCGCGATTCGCGCGGAAACCGTCTGCGTGCCGGTCGCCACCACCATGGCCGCGCCATGGCCTTCGGAAACGGTGGTTCCGGCGTGGAGCATGGTCGGACGCTCGCCCAGGGGGGACCCGGAGGAGACCTCGGCATCCGCCCGTTTTTCGACGGCGAGCGTTTCGCCGGTAAGCGCGGATTCGTCGAGCATGAGGCGTTCGGCCCGGATCAGCCGTGCATCGGCTGCCACCTGCGTCCCCGAACCAAGGAGGTAGAGATCGCCGCGGACAAGCTCGGCTGCGGGGACCTCCATCTCCTTGCCGTCGCGGATGACGCGAACCTGCATGCGCCGCGCATCATCCGATGTCAGGGCCTCGATGACGCTTTCGGCCTGGCCTTCGGTCACATATCCCAGAACGCCGTTCGCCGCGATCACGACCAGCGTGGCAACGGCATCCGCAACGCCGCCCGTGGCGACAGAAACAGCGGCCGAACCTGCCAGCAGCATGACCGGCAGGCTCTTGAACTGCTCGGACAGGCCCGCGAGCCGCGAGCGTCGCGCAGCCTGCGGCACGACGTTCGGCCCGTCGGCGATCAGCCGCTCCCGCGCCGCGGCAGGGCTGAGCCCCCGAGAGGGATCGCTCGCCAGTTCGGTCGCAACCTGTTGCACCGTCCGGGCGTGCCAGGCCTGGCCGTCGTCCGTCGGGCCCGTCGAAACCGGGGGAGACATGCGGCCGCTCTGCCGCGCCCCGGAAGCAACGCCCGCCGACCGCAGGACATCAGAGACACGGGCGAGCACGGTCGTTGCGGAAAGGCCCGGGTCATGATGCAGCACGATGCTGCCCGAGAAGGGGCGCACCTCGGCCCGCCGGAACGAGCCCTCGGCATCGAGCTTGGCCTGAAGCTCTGCCGCAAGAGCCGCGTTGCCACGCAGCCCCGCAAGGCGCAGCCTCAGCCGCCCCGACGGGGCGGCGTGTTCCACTGTCAGCATGGTGCCTCTACCGTCAAAGCCCGTCCTGCCCCGTCACTGCCTGCAGTTTTCTCCCTCACTGAGAGGCGCGCCTTGATCCGTGTCAACGGTGATGCAAGCATCACCTGCCGGGCAACGGATCAGCTGGAGCAAAAGTAGCCTAATCTGCGCGGAAATATGTCCAAACATTGGGGAGTAGCTTATTTCCGCGTGACCGGCGCGGACGCGCCGGCGCAAGCCTGAACGGCGCGCAAGGTGGCGATGCTCTGGCGGCGCGGTTCGCCGCGCGCGGCCGAGTTTCTCACGCTCGCGGCGGCCCTGCGTGAGCGAGCGCCCCGGCGCGAGGAGCCAGAGGCGCTCAGCCTGCGGACGGATCGACCCGCTTGA
>PBIL01000013.1 GCA_002720475.1 Roseovarius sp. | reverse complement strand
AACGGAACCCATGAAAATGGCAGCCTGATGTGAAACCCTGATCCACCTTAACTGGGCTGCATTCTGGTCGAAAAAGCAGGACCACCTCTGCATGCTGCTTCGAACGTACCAGAATTCGCGAAAGTCCAGACAACCTCACCCGACGCGCCCGCATCGAGACGGATACGGTTCGGATCGTCGTGTTCCATGTCCATCTTGGCCATTTCGATCTTGTGCTCGGCATTGCGCTCGACCGTGTCGAGGACGAACTCATGCTCCAACTCACCCTTGTTGGTGATGTTGAAGCGAATGGTTTCGCCTTCCTGGATATTCATCGGTTCACTCTCGATCAGCATCTCGCCTTCATCATTTTCGAGCAAAGTGACATCAATTGTGCGGTCCACGTTGGCGGCGTCACCTGGCATGCCGACCATCATTTTTGCCTGTTCGGTAGACTGGTTTTCATCATGTCCACCGCCGTGCGTGCCTGCAGCATAGGCCGGTGCGGAAAGCGCGATTGCGAAGCTTGTCGTCAGAAGAAGATTTCTCATTTCATTTTCCTGTAGGTTGGTTTGGTTGGAGATGACGAAGGGCTGCTCAGCCCTTCGAGGTTGGTTTCGGTGTGAGAATGGTCCTGGGGCTGTTGTTGGAGGCGAATTCAGGCAACTCGCCGGTCCATTCGTAGGCCATCTCGCCCGGGGGGTTCTCGTACCAGCCGGGATCGGAATAATCGTCCGGGTCGATGCCGTCTCGCACCTTTACGACCGAAAACATGCCGCCCATCTCGATGGGTCCATACGGCCCCCAACCCGTCATCATCGGGATGGTATTGTCAGGTAGCGGCATTTCCATTTTTGCCATTTCCCCCATGCCGCTCGTTCCCATCGGCATGTACTCCGGCTGAAACTGACGGATTTTCTGGGTCAGTGGTTTCTTGTTCACACCGATGAAGGTCGGCACATCGTGGCCCATTGCGTTCATGGTATGATGAGACTTGTGACAATGGATCGCCCAGTCGCCCAGATGATCGGCTGTGAACTCGTATGCGCGCATGGCGCCAACGGGTATGTCGATGCTGACCTCCGGCCATTGAGCTTCGGGCGGCACCCAGCCACCATCTGTGCAGGTGACCTTGAAGTCATAGCCGTGCATGTGAATAGGGTGATTGGTCATCGTCAAGTTGCCGACGCGCACCCGCACCCGGTCCCCTTTGTTGACAACCAGCGGGTCGATGTCGGGGAAGATGCGGCTGTTCCAGGTCCATAGATTGAAATCTGTCATCGTCATGATCCGTGGCACATAGGTGCCCGGATCTATGTCGAAGGCGTTGAGCATGATCAGGAAATCACGGTCAACCGGCATGAACGAAGGATCCTTTGGATGAACAACAAACATCCCCATCATGCCCATGGCCATCTGGACCATTTCATCGCCGTGAGGATGGTACATGAACGTGCCGGACTTCACCAAGTCGAACTCGTAGATGAAGGTCTTTCCTGGTGGGATACCGGGGTGACTCAGACCGCTCACGCCGTCCATGCCGGAAGGCAGGATCATACCGTGCCAGTGGATCGTCGTCGCTTCCGGCAGCTTGTTGGTCACGTAAATGCGTACTCGGTCGCCTTCGACCGCCTCGATGGTCGGACCGGTGGATTGGCCGTTGTAACCCCACAGATGCGCGACCATGCCATCGGCCAATTCACGCTCGACAGGCTCGGCAACGAGATGGAACTCCTTGACCCCGCCATTCATGCGGTGCGGGAGCGTCCAGCCGTTGAGCGTCACGACGGGATTGTATTCCGGTCCGGACGAGGGCCGCGGAGTGATCGCTGTCTTGGCACTATCCATCTGGGCCGCTTCTGGCAGACCCATGTTGGTGGTCTTGCCCCAAGCTTGAGAGGAGACGAGCGCCGCTCCTGCGGCGCCGGCCCCGAGTAATTGACGTCGATTGATCATGTCATATTCCTTTCAGTGTCCTGCGCCGCCACCGGCGGCTAGTGATACGCCCTCTCCCTCGCCCAGTCTGCCTGCGCCACCGCCATAGATTGCCGCTGTCAGGTTCGCCTGAGCCAGGTAGAAGTCGCGCTTGGCATTGGCCGCCTCGAGTGAGGAACCAAGCTTTTCGCGCACATCCGTAAGCAACTCGAATGTGTTGGTAATCATGCCGTTATAGGACAGCAGGCCCTCTTCCTCGATGGTCTTGCGCAGCGGCACCAGAACGTCGCGATAGTGACGCGCAATCTTGTAGGATGCGTGATAGGCGGTCTCGGCAGCACGTGCCTCGGACCTTACGTTGACCGCGCGTTCGGCGAGGACATTTGCCGCCTGAAGATACATCAATTCGGCCTTGCGCATCCTCGCTTTGCCAGTGTCATAGATTGGTATGGCGAACTCTAGTTCAATCTGCGGGGTCGTTTCGGTTTCAAGGTTTCCGTTTTCTCTCTCCCGTTCGGCTTCGAAGCCTGCGATGAACTCGAGATCGGTTACCAGTCGTGTTTGATCGGTCAGTCCGAACGCCGCCGCCTGCGCTTCAAGCCCGAGTTTTGCGACCCTGAGATCGAACCGGTTGCGCAACGCCTTTGCTTCGAGGTTGGTAATAGGCCCGACCGACCGCGGCAGTGTCGGCAAAGCATCAGGCACGTAGTAGTTCACTTCGGTGCCCCACAGCCCCATTAACCGCGTCAGATCCTCCTTGGCTTGGGTCGCATTCAGTCGGGCCTGTGCCAGCTGTCCAGCCAGCTCGGCATTGAACGCTTGTTCCCGCGCCTGACCGGCCTTGTTCAGCGCGCCGGTCTCGCCCAGCCGGGCCGCAAGTTCTGACCCGGCGTCGGAAGTGGCTTTTGCACGTTTAAGATACGAAACGGTCTCGAACGCGGCCACGGCGTTGATCCACGCTGTTCGGGTTTGGTTGGCAAGCGCAAGAGTATCGTTCACCGCGTTCATTTGTGCTGCACGGAAGTTGACGTCGGCAAGCGCAACTCGCTGCTGGCGCGTTTGCGCATCGAGGATGTTCGTGCGAAACAACCCCTCGATTGCTCGGTAGGCACCCAACTCCGCAGCGCCTATACCCAGCACCCCGATCGCCACGATCGGGTTTTCAGGCGTAGCTTCTTGCCATGCGTCTGCCGCCGAAAGCCCGACATTAGCGTAAGAGGCTTGCAACCCCTTGTTGTTCAAGAGCGCGACTTGGACGGCGGTGTCTGCAGAAATCGTCCGTTGGTGGACCATTGCGTGAACTTGCTTTTTCAGCTCCGCGTTCTCGGCTTGGGTCTGAGCGAAGGCCGTTCTCTTGCCGATCGTTGCCGCGGTCTGGCTTGATACGTTCGCAAACCCGGCCTTCTGATCTCTGTAGGACTCTGGAACAGCCGTAGCGCAGGCCGCCAGCGTCAGCGGGAGGCCGAGCGCGAGTGAAAGTTTCGACATAACCATCAGTTTGCCTCCGATTGCTCTTCGTTGACCTTGCGCCAGTCGCGGGGCCCTGTCGGGCCGCGATACGTGTACCCGGTCAGAGGATTGCTGTAAGACAATGGAGACGAGATGGCGCCATTGACCGTATCCTGTTGGCTGGCAACGCTCGGAAGCGGCGTGGGCTCAGAGGCGCACGCCCCAAGCAGGAGCGCAGAAGCGCCCATAGAGATATGAATTTTCATTATTTTGGACCTGACTTATTGATCAATTCGAGCATGCAATACAGGCACACTCAGATGATCCGCATTACGGATCGGCGACTAAGTCAGACTCGTGGTGGGCGTTGTGGGCTGTCCGGATCAAACGATATGATCAGGCGGTCGATAGCCGTGTAACGCGCGTTTGGTTTGTCGCGCGATCGGATCACGTCGCTTTCATCAAGAACACCCGAGAAACATATGCCGCTGCAGCATTGAATGCCGCCATGGTCGTCATCCGCGTTGGAAACACCTCCGCGTTCATCACAATGAGTTGCAACGGAATGCTCGTGGCCAATACCGCCTAATTTAGACATTGTTTCGGCGGTATGCTCAATGCCAATGGACCCGCCATGTCCGCCCATCTGAGCATGTAGCGCAGACGGCGGAACTGTAGCCAATGCAAGCACACAGATGATACCAAGCATCATCTGACGCAATCTGGAAATGGTGAGTTCGCTCCTCATAATAAGTTAAATGTATCATGGAAACCGTTCTGTCAACGTTTCCATCCTTTGAAAAACAGTTCACTCTTATTAGTTCTTGTTTGCTTATTAGGCGTTCAGTCCAGGCATTTGGTGGATCGAGTCGAGGATGAAACGATCCGGCTCTGAGGTCCAGACCTTGCAGATGTATTCGTTTGGCGTCAGGTCACCGAGGGTCTTGAGACGCTGGGCGAAATTGTAGGCTGCCATGAAGTCTGTGAGGTGTGTGCGCAGTTGATCGTGACTGTCGTAGTGGAAACGCTTGACAGTCGCGTTCTTGATCGTCCGATTCATCCGCTCGACCTGACCGTTGGTCCAAGGATGGTTGGGGTTGGTCAACCCGTGCTCGATCCCGTTGGCCTCACAGATCATGTCAAAGCGCATCGGCCGCGAATAGGCTGTATTCCTTTTGCGCGGCTGCTCCGCGAACTGAATGCCGTTGTCGGTCAGGATCGTGTGGACCTGGTAGGGCACGGCCTCAAGCATGTGCTGAAGAAACTCCCATGCGGTGCGCCTGTCGGTCTTCTCGACGAGTTGGGTCACCGCGAACTTGCTTGTGCGGTCAATGCCGACGAAGAGATAAAGCTTGCCCTCGGCTGTTTGCACCTCAGCGATGTTGATGTGTAAGAAGCCGATCGGGTAGCGCTTGAACTTCTGCCGCTTGGGCTTGTCACCGGCCACGTCCGGCAGGCGCGAGATGCCATGCCGCTGCAGACAACGATGTAGAGAAGACCGCGTTAAACTCGGGATCGAAGGCTGAAGGGCATAAAGACAGTCATCCAGCGGAAGCAGTGTGTGCCGCCGGAAGGCAACGATCATGGCCTGCTTTTGCTCAGTGAGAACGGTAGAGCGCGGAGTTCTCGGGCCGGTCTTCGGGTCCTCAACCG
Source organism: Roseovarius sp. (assembly GCA_002720475.1). Taxonomy (GTDB): domain Bacteria; phylum Pseudomonadota; class Alphaproteobacteria; order Rhodobacterales; family Rhodobacteraceae; genus Roseovarius. The sequence continues at coordinate 9,982 of PBIL01000013.1, read as the reverse complement.
TCTGGCGCTTGCGCCATTTCGCAACCGTCTTCGGATTGGTCCCCAAAACCCGGCTCAACTCCGAGAGCGAAGCCTGCGATCGCTGTATTGCAGCTCTGATGGCGTGCGTGGTCGTGGCGCTCCCGTGACGAACTTGGCCCATAGTGCTTCCTTCCATTCCTGCGAAAGGATCACACCATCAAACCGTGGGATTGAACACCTAAGGCATAGGTACGCAGGGCGCCGGTTGTTGCGGGGGCCATCCCTGGCGCGTTATCGGGCATACCCGGGAGGGTGATGCCGGTGATGTCGGGGCGTTCCTCCAGTAGCCGTTCGATGATTTCAGACGGGACGAGACCGCTGACGACATAGCCGTCGATCATGGCGAGGTGACAGCCGATACCCCGCTCGGGCACGCCCATCTCGACAGATCTTTGGTCGAAATCCCGGTCGTCGATCACATTGACCGCAAAGCCTTCGGCACGCAGATATTCGGCATAGGCGTCGCAGCAGCCGCAGCCGGGATCGCGCCAGATTGTCACCGGCTCGGCACTTTGTGCAGCCACGGACGCGACAAGGGTCGGACGGGTATCGCGATCGGCCGCGACGTAGGCGGCCACAGCGGCACCGGTGATCCCCAGCGTGATGACAAGTATCTTTTTCATGGTCGGTGTTCCTTTCTCAGATGGCCGCGAGGGTCACCCAAGTGGTGCCCCCGTCCCGGCTGTGTTGCAGTTTGGTAGCGGAGACGGCGGCGATGTGGTTGGGGTCTGCCGGATCAACGGCAAGCGCCTGTGCGTGCATGTTGGCCCTGTTCTCCCAGGCTGCGCCGCCATCTGCGGAGGCCCAAAGTCCTGAAGGCAGGGCGGCGTAGAGCCGTTCCGGCGCGCCATGAGTCGAGACCAGCGCGCTGACGGGCTCGCCTTCAGGCAACGGGGCTTCCAGCGCGGGCGACGTTCCCGCGACCAGCGAATCCATCGCGTCACCCGCCACCACGTCCTGCCAGCGGCAGAAACAGTCGGGCACTCGGGTAACGCCCTGATCGGTCCCGGCGTATATCCAGATACCGCCCATACCGCTGGCGAGATTGACCGAAGCAAGCGCGAGCACCTCGCGCTCGGCCTCGGCAAGCCAGGGGCGATCCATGACGAACGACCAGTTGGTCCCCGCATCCTCGCAGCGCCACAGCCCGTCGCCCGCAAGCGCCGCATAGATCGTGTCGGGCGCGCCAGCCGCTATGGCGAGCGCGGTGACCTGCGCCAGTGGCAAATCGCCTGAGGCCGCAGCCCATGTTCGGCCCCCATCGTCGGACCGGTCCAGCCCGCCGCCCTCCAGCGCCGCGAAAAGCCGCCCCGGCCGGTCTGGGTGACAGGTCAGCGCCCGGATCGGGCTGCGCGGTGAAGACAGAGGGGTTACATCGCCGGACGGATCAAACCGCCACACCTGCGCGCCAGCCACGACAAGCGCATCACCGTCGAACGCCAGAACAGAGTGTGACGTGCTTCCGGCCCAGGCCCGCGGCGTTGGTAACAGCCCGGCGGCGGCCACACCGCCAAGTATGGCAAGGACGCCGCGCCGGCTGAACGTCCGTGTGTTTTCTGAGCTTACATTCAGCATTGCTTTCACCTCACGCCACACGGATCACACCCATCATCCCGCCCGCCTGATGCTCGAGGATGTGGCAATGGAACATCCAGTCGCCCGGATTGTCGGCGACGAACGCGATCTCGACACGTTCACGCGGGGCCATCAAAACCGTGTCCTGCCACTTACGATGCGCCGTGGGCGTCCCGTTGCGGCTGATCACACGGAAGGAATGGCCGTGCAGGTGGATCGGGTGGTGGAACGCGGTGGCGTTGGTCATGGCGATGACGTGAGAGATATCGCGTTCCAGTACCAGCATCGGGTCGAGGATATGCCCTTCGGCCGCCACGCCGTTGACGAACCAGATGCCGCCGTCGTGCATCCGGCTCATCATCCCGCCGCCCATCATGCCACCACTACCGGAAAGGCCCATCTCGCGCTCGACCATCCCGCCCATCATGCCACCGGTAAAGGTCACGTCGTGACGGTGGGCACGGCTGACGTCGGGTTCGGGCAGCGGGTTGGGGGCGAGCGCCATGTCCCATTCGGGCGGCGCATCACGCAGGGGCGTCTCCGAATAGGCCAGATCGACCACTTCGAAATTTCCGTCCGAATAGAACCGGTCGGTGACTGTCAGCGTCTCACCGGGCGCGCCCGTCATGTCGATCATCAGATCGACCCGCATCGCGGGACCTATCACCACCCATCCGCGCGCGTCTTGTGGCGCATGCGGCGTGACCGGCTGGCCGTCGAGCGCGATAACCTGCGGCTCGAGGTTGCCGAAATCCAGCGCGAAGATGCGGGCGTTGGCCGCGTTGATCAGACGCAGCCGAATCCGTTCGCCCGCCCGCACCGGACAGCATCCGGCACGCGGCCATTGATCGTGACAGTATTCCCCAGTCGTCCGCCGTGGCTCATATCGTGGAACCCGCCGAAGTCTTCGGCAATCCCGGCCTTCTGGGTCAGCCGCCAGTCGTCCATAACCCAGACCATCTCGCGGTCCACGCGCGGCGGGTTTGCCTCTTCGATGATCAACGCACCGTAGAGCCCGCGCCCGACCTGCTCGAAGCTGCGCTGATGGGGGTGATACCAGAATGTGCCTGCATCGACCGCGTCGAACGCGTAGGTAAAGGTCTCGCCCGGCGCGATCGGGGCCTGGGTCAGATGCGGTACGCCGTCCATGGCATTGGGCACCCGCAGCCCGTGCCAGTGCACGGTTGTGTCCTCGTCCAGCGCATTCTCGACCGCGATGCGCAGCCGGTCACCCTGCCGCACCCGGATCTCGGAGCCCGGAACAGCGCCGCCATAGCACCAGATGTCAGTCTCGCCCCAGGGCTCGGGAACAAGGCGTGCCCGTCCCGGCGCGGCGCGCAGGGTGAAGGGTTTTGGAGTGTCCGCCCAGGCGGAACGCAGGGAAACTGCTGCACCGGCAGCGGCGCTACCGGCCAGAAAGCCGCGGCGCGACAGCGCCGGTGTGAATGTCGATTTCATGTGTCTGTCTCATCTGAATCTTGCCGTTGGGTGCGCCATTGGCGCGAGAACTGCGCGTCTCGATGCGTCAGTCAGCGCATCAGTCGCGGGCAGACAGTCAGCAGCGCGCCCCTTTGGTGCCTGCCAACCGTCGGATCAGATGAGGGTTCGAGGTGGGAAAGGGTCTGGAGGCGCTTGTAGCCCGCGCGGGAACGTCATGCCAAGAGGCCATTCCTGCATCGGAATGGCTATTGCAAATTGCGCAGCAGCCATCCCTTTTACCATGGCGAAGAACGGTGCCGTGCAAATCAGGTCGCAACTTGCAGTCGCGTCGCTGTCGCCGCCCTCAGGTCAGCCCTAGCAATCGGGCATCGACATTGCGCCATCTGCAGACGTCGCCATGTCCAACGCCATCGCGTTCGCACTCACCACATGCACGACCGTGCTCGCGGCGAACACCGCAAGAAACACCACAGTAATGAGTAAAGCGAATTTCCGCTTGTCAGATATATATTTCCGGGTTTATTCAATGTCCATTCACGGTCCGGGGCCAACGTCCACGATCGAGTCCCACAACGCAAATCGGTCTCACCCCGCGCAACACGACAGCTTCGCGACATCCTTGTCGAAGGATTGCGCGGCGAGCTTCAATCCCTCGACCGTGGTGAGATAGGGGAAGATCGTCTCGCCGAGCGCCTTGGTCGTCATGCCGAACGACAACGCCATGACGAGAGTCTGGACGCAGTCGGCCCCGTCCGGTGCCATGATCACGCCGCCCAGCAGGTGATCGGTCTTCGCATCTGCGACCAGCTTGATCAGCCCGCGCGTGTCGCGGGCTGCGCGCGCGCGGGGCACGTTGTCGAGGGTCAGTACGCTGGTCTTGACGTCATGACCCGCCGCTCGCGCGTGGCGTTCGGTCAGGCCGACGCCGGCGACCTGCGGATCGGTGAACACCACCCAGGGCATCGCGGCGTTGTCGTAGCGCTCCGCCCCGCCCAACACGGCGTTGCGGGCGGCAATCTTCGCGCCGTAGGCGGCCATGTAGACGAACTGGTCGCGATCCGTGACGTCACCCGCTGAAAAGATGCCGGGCTTCGTGGTCTGCATGTCGACGCCAACCCGGATCGCACCGCGTGCGTCGGTCTCGACGCCAATTTCGGCTAGGCCCAGCCCCTCGGTGTTGGGCGCGCGTCCTGTCGTCAGGACGAGGCGGTCGGCCGTCAGTTCACGCTCCGCGCCATTCACCGTCACGGTCAGCACCGCACGGTCCCCGTCGCGCCGCGCGGCGTGATAGGTTGCGCCGTCAAGAACCGTGACACTCTCGGCGCGCAAGACCTTGGTGAGCGCCTGCGCCACCTCCGGCTCGGTGCGCGGCAACAGGCGCGAGCGGCAGACGATGGTAACCCGCGTGCCCATCCGCGCCATCATCTGTGCCAGCTCCACGCCGATATAGCCGCCGCCGAGGAAGATCAGGCTTTCGGGCAACCGGTCCAGCTCCAGAACCGATGTGCTGTCGAGCGTTGGGACGTCCGGGATACCGGGGATACCGGGCGCGGCGGGTCGGCTGCCGGTGGCGACAATGACCTTGGGAACCATGATCCTGCGCCCGCCGACCTCGACCCCGCCGGGGACGAGCCGCGCCGGACCCTCGTCGATATAGGTCACGCCATCGTAGCCCGGCAACAGGTCGGCGTACTTCTTCTGGCGCAGCGTCGCGACCAGATCGTCCTTGGCCGCGACGAGAGCGGTCCAGTCGGCGACCTTCGCTTTGCCGACGAGGCCAGGAAACCGGGATGCCGCCCGCGCGCCGTGCACTGCCTCGGCTGAGCGGATCATCGTCTTGGAGGGTACGCAACCCACGTTCACGCAGGTGCCGCCGATGGTGCCATGCCCGATGAGCGCGACGCGCTTTCCTCCTTCCGCGGCGGTGATCGCGGCCGAGAAGCCGGCCGATCCGGCGCCGATCACGGCAAGGTCGAAGTTGCCCTTGGGCGCGCAGCAATCGTCTTTCATCACATCATCCATCCGTTCGAGTGTTCAGTCGCCGCTGCCGTCTCCAGACCGCGTACACGGTCAGTGCGACGAAAAACGCGAGCGCGGGCAGCAGAACGTAGTCGAGCCAACCCAGCCAGACCGACAGGCCCATGGCGCCCAGAAGCACCACGAGCACCGGCGTGAAGCAGCAGAGCGCCGCGATGACGGTGCCTACGATCCCTGTCGCGATCAGCTTGCGGTCGGACTGCTCGGTCATCCCGTCAGCCCGTGATGCGCGCCGGGTAGCCTGCATTGGCCCACGCGGTCGCTATGGCGTCGGCGCTCGTCGCGGCGGTGTCGAAGATCACCGTGGCCGTGCGGGCCTCGAAGTCGATCTCGACGGCGCGCACGCCCTCGACGCCTTCCATCGCGCGCTTCACCGTCACTGGGCAGAGCGCGCAGGTCATGTTGTCGACCGCGAAGGTGACGGTCTGCTCGGCGGCGACGGTCTGCGCAGCGGCTGGGATGGAAATGATGGGCGCGACGGCGGTCAGGCCGAACAGGACGAGGGCAAGGATCTTCTTCATGGGGATATCCTTTCGGGGTCAGTAGAGAAGCGGGGCCCACCAGTCGATGGTGAGTGCTGCGACAACGAGGATGAGGTAGGCCCAGAGCGCGGTCTTGGTGATGCGCGCCGATGCTGGCCTAGCGCAGTAGGAACCGGTTTCGCTGACGGTCGGCTTGCGGAAATACACTTGCCGGAAGCCGGCACCGACGAAGCCGAGCGCGATCACGGCGAAGATCGGCTTGTAAGGCTCCAGCGCCGTCAGGTTGCCGATCCAGGCCCCCGAGATGCCGAGGGTCAGCAGCACCAGCGGCCCCACGCAGCAGGCCGAGGCGAGAAAGGCGCCCACCACACCGCCCGCCGCGAGCCAGCCCTTTCGGGCCGGGCGATCCGCGCCCGTGCTGTCCGTTCTGTCGTCTGTCAGCGCCATGTAGCGCACCTCTCGCTTGTGGTTGACGAGAGGTGTAGGGTCTGTAGCAACTACAGGCTCAAGAGGAAAAATCGCATGTCCGATCACGAACGCGAGAGCGGCTTAACACGCGGAGATCTGGCCCGGGCGACTGGCTGCAACATCGAGACGATCCGCTATTACGAGAAAATCGGCCTTCTGCCCGACCCACCCCGCACGGACGCCGGCTACCGCATCTATTCCGCCGCACACGCCACACGCCTGCGTTTTATCCTGCGTGCCCGGGAACTCGGGTTCTCCATGGAAGACATTCGCGGGCTTTTGGGGCTGGAGGACGGAGCCGCGCCGACTTGCGCCGAGGTCAAGGAACGGACAGAGCGTCACCTTGCTGATGTGCATGCGAAGATCGCAGACCTAAGGCGCATTGAATCGGTTCTCGCCGAGACAGCCGGCAGGTGCTCCGGCGCCGACGTCCCCGACTGTCCGGTTCTCGACACGATCGGATCGCTGGGCCGTTGAAGCCGGGCTGCGTTACCTGCCCACCCCTTCAGTCGCCCACAAAAACCAGGTCGCAGCCGGACTCAGTCGAGTCAGGCCACGATCCTCAGGATGACCGAGAACGCGTAAGCCGTGCCGTTCACTTCGCCCTTGTCACATTCACCCTCAATGGTGCCCATCTGGATCGTCATATGAGTCTCGAATTGCCCTTAAATCGGTTCTGCCTAAATCTGTGTCGCGGATAGGGTGCATTCGGGCTCTCAGCAGTTCTGGACCGGCTCAAAAGCAGACGAAACCTTGAAGGCTTCGAACCTCGTGAGTTCGAGGACCAAGGCCAGGCTCGCTTGTCTCTTGCAGGCGCTCTTGAAGCAGGCCTTGCATTCGTTTCAGGTCGCTTTCGCTGAGCTTGCACTCGCAGGCGACGCCGATCAGGTCGTCATGACCTGTCATGATCCCGGTGAACATGATTCTCCTCTTCTTCCGGCTTGCCGTGACCGTAGAGGTCGGCGTTTTCGTGTGCACGGTTTTCGTGCTCGAACTCAAGACTGGAATGGCCAATGTTGAAGTCCTCCTTCAGTCGGTCCTTGATAGCTGCCTTGATCTTTTCGATTTCACCCCAGCCGTCAGCTGTCAGCACCACGTGGCAGTCCAGCGCCGCCTTGTGCTCCTGCATCTGCCACAAATGCACGTGGTGAACGTCCGCGACACCATCGACATTCCGCATCGCATCAACGACGGCTTCGTTGTCGATGTCCGGTGGACTGCCGAGCATCAGCGTCCGAATCGGACCGCCGATCTCTGTAAAGGCGAGGTAGAGGATGTAGAGAGCGATGCCGATTGTGATCGCCGGGTCGACCCACTGCATGTGATAGAGGAGGATGAGCGAGCCGCCAATGATAACCGCCACGGAGGCCAAAGCGTCCGACAGGTTGTGCAGAAAAAGCGCTCGGATGTTCACACTGCCTTTCTGCATCGAATAGGTAAGTAGCGCCGTCAACGTGTCGACGACCAGTGCCACACCGCCCAGGATCACCACCGTCCAACCAGCGACCTCGGGCGGGTCGATCATCCGCATGCCACCCTCATAGATCAGGTAGAAACCAATCAGAATCAGGGTCGTGTAGTTGATGAGGGCTGCAACGATTTCGACTCGCCCATAGCCGAAGGTCATGCGTTCATCGGCGGGTCGTCTAGCGATTCTGCGTGCAACGAACGCGATCACCAGTGACGCCATGTCCGAGAAATTATGCAGGGCATCCGCGATCAGCGCCAGGCTGCCGGAAAGGATGCCGCCAATGATCTGCGCGACGGTCAGAAGGCCGTTGGCCCAGATGGCGATGGCGACCCGTTGATCACCAGATTCAGGATCGATGTGGGCGTGGCCGTGATCATGCGGCACGATTTTTCTCCTCGTGGCTATGATTGGGCCGACTGAGACCCGGAACCCGTGGCAAAACTCCCCGGCGAATCGCACGCACCCGTGCATTCATCCATTGCCGAACGACATGGCGATAGAGAAGGTCACGCGCGAATCCGAAGCTCTGGCGATATTTCACATAAAAGTCGTCGGGTGCATCGAAGGTTCCGAAATCATTAATGATACCTGTTTTCTGAATGTAAGTGCTGCCGCCGCTCCAACTGACTGGTGGCGCGCTCAGGCAATCCGTTCCGGCCCCGTAGCCGCAAAGGCTTTCTGTGTCGCTGAACTCCTTCTGAAGCGTCTGCAAGAAGCGCGCGTCCAGAATGAAGCCTTCCAGATTGATCCATCCCTCATCGGTTTCGACTTCGACCCATGAATGAAGGATTTCGGACGGTGCGAGGGGGTAGACCAATTCGGGCACCACGCCGCGCTGAAGCGCCTTGTGGATGGTGAAACCGTGCAGTCGGCAGGGAATGCCCAAGCTGCGCAACAGTGCCATGAGAAGCGTACCTTTCGTGTTGCACTGCCCGTAACCATCCGCCAGTACCGCAGAGGCAGGAATGTCGTCGGCGCGGTTGTAGCCGAAGGCAATCTCGTTTCGGACGAAATCGTAGATGGCCCCAATTCGGTTGTAACGGTGAAGTTCTGCCCAGCCGCGCTCTTCGATCAGTTTTGCTATTGAAGGCGCGTCAAAATCCAGCAGCCGGGTTTTGGCCAAATGAGGGTCGGCGGGGTTCACGGAATATCTCCTCGAATCGTTCACAAGACAATGTAGTTGCTACAGTCACTGTAGCTTCAAGCCCCAATTTCAGGTCATGTCCTTGGTCACCTGGTCGTCATTGTGCTTTGCCTTGTGGTGTTCACCATGCGCGTCTTTCAGGATTCCGACGCCACCCCATGCCGCGATACCGGCGACAATCACGCCCACCACAAGGTCCGGCCAGTTCGTACCGAGCCAGGCCACGAGCCCTCCTGCGGCGACGATTCCGAGATTGGCCGCGAAGTCGTTCCAGCTGAATGTATTCGCCGCTCGGATGTTCACGTCTGGATCGCGAAGCCGCGCCAACAACCAGACGCAAAGTGCGTTGATCGCCGCCGCTACCAGCGCCATGATGATCATGATAGTGCCAATAGGATCCGATCCGCCAACGTAGCGGCGCCAGGCGTCATAAAGGATGCCAAGGGCGAAGAGGATCAGCAGGCCGCCCGAAACATTAGCCGCTCCGCGCTTCCATGTGGCGGAACGAGACAGTGCAAAGAGGCTGATTGCATAGACAAAACTATCCGACAGATTGTCGAGCCCATTGGCGATAAGCGCGCTTGAATCGCCGAATGCGCCCGAGGCGAAGAAAGCGATTGCCAGCCCGATGTTGAGACCCAGCACGATCCAGAGTGTGCGTCTTTCCGATGCGTTCTTCTGCTCCGCCATGCCGGGTGTCCCATTTCAGTGAATTGCCAATGAGTAACTAACACCGGGCTTTTTGTGTTCCGATCAAAGGTGGTCAAAATAGCTCAGGCGCCAATGTCCTCATGCTCTGTCAGGCATTCGGAATGGTCGCGCAGCACCTCGAGCACACGGCAATCAGAAGTCTGTCCGCCGCTGCACTCATGCACCATCCGCTTCAATTCCGTGCGCAGCGCCTCTAGCCGAGCCAGTCGTTGCTCCACTTGCTTAAGCTGTCGACGGGCAATTGCATCCGCCTCTGCGCAGGACTTTCCTGGATGATCGCTGAGATCAAGCAGTTCGCGGATCGCATCCAGCGAGAACCCCAGTTGCCGTGCGTGCCGCACGAACGAAAGACGGTCGAGTTCGGCATTGCCATAGCGGCGTTGGCCCCCCTCGGTCCTGCCGGGCTCAGGCATGAGCCCGATCTGCTCGTAATATCGGATGGTCTGCACTTTCGTTCCGGTCTTCTTCGCAAGCGTCCCAATCGTCAACATTTCAGGCTCTCCACATTACCTACAGTGGGTGTAGTGAACCGCGCCGGGTTTGCCGGAGGCTGATTGATCTTAGTTACGCGGCCATGGCTTCAGTTTCCAGAGCTGCGTAGAAATTGGCCTCTGCTTCTGCGGGCGGGATGTT
>PBIL01000012.1 GCA_002720475.1 Roseovarius sp. | reverse complement strand
TGAACCGCGCCGGGTTTGCCGGAGGCTGATTGATCTTAGTTACGCGGCCATGGCTTCAGTTTCCAGAGCTGCGTAGAAATTGGCCTCTGCTTCTGCGGGCGGGATGTTCCCGATCGGCTCGAGCAGGCGGCGGTTGTTGAACCAGTCGACCCATTCGAGTGTGGCGTATTCCACGGCGTCGAAGCTGCGCCATGGGCCGCGACGATGGATGACCTCGGCTTTGAACAGGCCATTGATCGTTTCGGCGAGAGCGTTGTCGTAACTGTCACCGACGCTGCCGACCGATGGTTCGATGCCCGCGTCCGCCAACCGTTCGGTGTATTTGATCGACAGGTATTGGGATCCGCGGTCCGAATGATGGACCAGCCCCATGCCTTTGACCGGGCGGCGTTGATGGACAGCCTGTTCGAGGGCATCGAGGACGAACCCGGCATGAGGGGAGGTGCTGACGCGCCAGCCGACGATGCGTCGGGCATAGGCGTCGATGACGAAGGCGACATAGACGAACCCTTTCCAGGTGGCGACATAGGTGAAATCCGACACCCACAACATGTTGGGCGCTGGCACGCGGAACTGGCGGTTCACCTTGTCCAGCGGGCACGGCAGCTTCTTGTCCGGAACTGTCGTCTTCTGCGGCTTGCCGCGGATAATGCCTTGAATACCCATGCTCTTCATCAGCCGTGCCACCGTGCATCTGGCGACATCAAAGCCTTCCCGGCGCATCTGGTGCCAGACCTTGCGCACGCCGTAGACCTTGTAGTTCTGCTCCCAGACGCGCTCGATCTCGGGTCGCAGCGCCTTGTCGCGCTTGGCCCGATCCGACAACAGGTCAGGGTTCGCCCGCTTGGCCATGTGATCGTAGAACGTTGACGGGGCAATCGGCAGGTGCTTGCAGATCGGCTCGACCCCGATATCCCTGTTCTCTTCGATAAAGGCGATCATGTCCTGGACCGGCGGTCGAGCTCCGCCTGAGCAAAATATGCGGACGCCTTGCGCAGGATCTCATTGGCCTGCTTCAGCTCGCGATTCTCGCGTTCCAGCGCCTTCATCTTCTCGGCCATCTCGGTCGGGATGCCCGCGCGTCGGCCGCTGTCCACCTCGGCCTTCTTGACCCATTCGTTCAGTGTCTGCGGCGCACAGCCGATCTTCGAGGAAATCGACACGATCGCCGACCAGCGGCTCTCATGCTGCCCTTGATTGTCCAGAACCAGGCGAACGGCACGCTCGCGCACTTCTGGGGAATACTTGTTCGTTGTCTTGCTCATGATGCTCCATCCTACTCAAGAGTTGGAGCCTCCGGCAAATCCGGCGCGGTTCAGCCTTCTGGCTGGAACAATCCCGATGTTTTTCCAGAATTTGGTGCAGGCACTGTATTCGGCGCGCCCGATATCCGACTCACAGATGATCGAACAGGTCTTTGGGCAAGCTTCCCAATTCTTGCGTTGAGCGAGGAACAATCCTCCCTTCGAATTACCGTCGTAGACGAGGACGTCGCGGTGACATTCGATGATGTGAACACCACCGACTTGGCGCCTTCTCCACCCTACGTATCCGAAACCAGTCAGGATAACGTTAAGTTCTTCCTTATTATACTGCTGTCTTTCCTGGGAGGTTTGATCCTGAACATAATGCCGTGCGTCTTGCCGGTTCTATCGATTAAATTCGCATCGGCGCTCCGAAATGAGGATCGCTCCGTCTCACAATTGCGCGCCGGATTTCTCGCCACGGCTGGCGGAACTGTTGCTTTCATGTGGGTGCTGGCCTTTTCGATCATAACGCTTCAGACGCTCGGATATGCCGTTGGATGGGGTATGCAATTTCAGAATGCATATTTTCTGATCGCACTCATCCTCGTTGTCGGACTCTTCTCAGCAAACTTGTTCGGAATTTTTGAAGTGTCCTTGCCAAGTAGCTGGATGGCTAGGCTATCTGGCCGCTTTGGGCGGGGGTATGTCGAAGACTTCTCCACCGGCGCACTGACTGCGGTACTTGCAACGCCTTGTTCCGCCCCTTTGCTGGGAACAGCCATTGCCTTCGCCCTTTCCGGCACGGCAGGAGATATACTTGCGGTTTTCACGGCGATGGGGATTGGGCTTGCACTGCCATATATTCTGACCGCCGTTTGGCCTGGTTTCCTCTCCCGACTGCCCAAACCGGGACCCTGGATGATGAGCTTAAAGATTGTTCTCGGATTGTTGCTTGCCGGAACCGTTGTATGGCTATGCTGGGTCTTGATTGGTGTAACGTCGCCAACCCTCACAGGCTTGGTGCTGTTGGGCCTTGGGCTTATCGTACCGACTGCAAGAGCCTATCAGGTCCAGCCTCGTAGAGGTTTGCTGTGGGGGATGACCGCAATTTTAGGCATGACATTGGCGGCCCCTGCACTGCTGCCTAATAGGCCCGCTGACGCAACAAACTCAAGTGCTTCTTACTGGGTCGAGTTCGATCGGTCCCGGATCGCGCGTGAAGTGTCGCAGGGCAAAACTGTATTCGTGGACGTTACTGCGGATTGGTGCATTACTTGCAAAGCAAACAAGACGCTGGTCCTGGATCGTGAACCAGTTTTTGGAGCACTTGGCGGGGAAGGCGTGATTGCGATGCGCGCGGATTGGACGCGACCGGACGCGACAGTCCAATCCTATCTCGAGGCGCACGGCCGATACGCAATTCCGTTCAACATCGTTTACGGTCCAGATGCGCCTGAAGGTATCATTTTATCCGAATTGCTATCCGTGGATGCCGTTCTCGAAGCGCTGTCGACTGCTAATCTCAGCGCTGTCCCAAAACGATGAAACGGCGCCGTTGCATTGCTCAAGAGAGGCAGAAATTGCAACGGTTTGGTTTTAGGAGAGGAGAAAGTGCTCTTGTATCGGTGACCTCGTGGCCCAAATCTATTTTTTGATCTGATCCAATCGGGCCGTGATAGCGGCACGCGTAGGATCGGTTTCCGGAAGGCTTTCTGCCAAGTTGCGCGCTTTGTTGGCAGCGTTCTGAGCAGCATCAATGTTGCCCAATACACTGTACGCCTCCGCAAGCCGAAGCCATCCTTCAAGATTGTCTGGGTCATCCAACAATCGCGCCGCCAAGCGGTCAACCATGGAGCGGACAAAAGCCCTGCGCTCCTCGACTGACATATCCTGGGCCGCCTCGATGTCGGCCGCACTGGGACCACGCACATCCTGCGGTTCTGGCAGAAAGTCAGCGAGATTTACAGGATATTTCTCGACCTGTTCTCCCAACCGGTTGGCGAAAGAGACGAAAACCTCCATCCACGGATAGGCGCGATCCGCTCTCTTGAGACGATCGATCAAAAGCGCCCGAGCTTCATCTGGAACCCCATTCTGTTCGAGGGCTTGGGCCCTGAAGAAAATTGCCCCCGGATCATTTGAGTCCATCTCAAAAGCCTGTTCGATCACTCGCTCCGCGTGCGGCGTCACGACCCCATTCTCGGCTGCGATCAAGGCCTCGGCAAATTGTAATAGAGTAGCGATACCTGCATCATCGCGAACAGCGACGTGTTCGAATGCATCGACAGCAGCGTCGTAGCGACCCATGCGCATGTAAGTCCGACCGAGCAGACGCCAACCTTCGCTTGGACCACCCGACTCGTCTGCTTCAAGACGGGCTTTTAATTTCTGGGTCAGCTCCGCGAGGTTTGCGGCTTCCTGGGTTTCCGCTCCGCGAGACGCCAGAGGCTGGCTTTTTATGTCCGGTGAACCGATTTGAGAATACAGAACGAAGGTCACCAAAGGCACGGCAATGGCCGATGCGAGGATGGCGCTTCGCCCGCTTGCGCCCGACGACCTGCGTGCCTCAAGCCGACCGGCGGTCAGTATGCGCCGTTTGATTTCTACCTTGGCCGCGGCGGCCTCGGTACCGGATATCAGATTCCGCTCTTGATCAGCATCAATTTCGGAAAGCTGATCCTTGAGGATGGCCAACGCCCCATCCTTTCTGTTCAGGACTTCACCTTTTCGATAAAGACCGGACAAGAACAGGAGCGCAGTAATCGATGCCATCGCGCCAAACACGAACCAAATCATGGATTTCTCTGTCCTTTATCTTCACGCAAAATGGCCTCGAACTCACGTTCTTCATCAGCGCTCAGGGGATCAGCTGTGCCATCAAGAACCGCGATGCTTCCACGCCGGATTGTGAGTAGAACAACCCCAATCCCAACGGCAAAAAGAACAGCAGGTCCGAACCACAACAGATACGTAGCGGGTTTGAGCCTTGGTCGGAACAGGACGAAATCACCATAGCGACCAACGAAAAATGCGATGATCTCGCCATCTGTATCACCTGCAATCAGGCGTTCGCGCAGCAACGTGCGCATTGTTCTGGCAACACCTGCATTTGAGCTGTCGATATCTTGATTTTGACAGACAACGCAACGCAGCTGCTTTGAAAGCTCCCGGGCGCGCATCTCCAGCACCGGATCATCCAACAGCTCATCGGGTTCAACCGCCCACACAGATGATGTCGCGGAAAGCGCTAGCACCAGCACCAGTGAACCGAGCCAACCTTTCATGATTGACCACCTGCTGCGGCCAACGCAGCACGAATTTCAGCCTGTGCCTCTGGCGTCACGATGGGACCAACATAGCGATAGACAACGATCCCCATTCCATCGATCACAAAAGTCTCCGGCACGCCGGAGATACCCCACTCAATCCCGACGCGGCCTTCGCTGTCTGATCCGATCCTTTCATAGGGGTTGCCAAGCTCATCCAGCCAATTGGCTGCATCTGCTGGTTTGTCCATGTAGTTGATCCCCATCAGCCGGATACCGTCCTGTTCGACAAATCGGGTGAGCACCGCATGCTCAGCACGGCATGGCACGCACCATGAAGCGAATACATTGACCAAAAACGGCTCGCCAATGCTGCGAAGGGCTGCGGCTGACAGGCCGGGTGTCTTCGTGCCATCTACTGGTGGCAGTTCAAAATTCGGTACTGGATCGGAGATTAAAGCAGAAGGAATTGCATTAGGATCTCGGTCAGGGTTGAGTCCCCAGAACAAAAAACCACCCAAGACTACTGCGACCAGCGCAGGGATCGCGAGAAGGATTTTCTTCATCATATCATTCCGCCGGCTGAAGCGCAGACGACTGGCTCTTTGGCGACGGCGCTCCCACCCGCAACCTGCGATCCGATAGCGAAAGGGACCCGCCAAGCACCAGCATCGTGGCTCCGATCCATATCCAGTTAACCAGTGGCTCGTAGAGAATGCGCAAATTCCATTCGCCCGACGCCGTATCGGCCGCGGGCTCACTGATGGTGACGTAGAGATCTCCGACGAGGGTTGATCGGATTGCAGATTCGGTCGTGGAAGTGCCCGCGACCGGATAACTTCTGCGCTCCGGATGCAGCGTCGCAATCTCACTCCCATCTTTCAAGACGCGAAGCTGGCCTTGTTGTGCGATGTAGTTTGGACCACGCAACTGTTCGACGCCGTCGAATATCACCTCAAAACCGGCAATTTCCACGGTCGTCCCCGGTCTTGCGAATAGCACACGTTCTTCCTTCCAGGCAGTTGAACCTACGAACCCAAGCACAAGCATTGCAACGCCAAGATGCGCGAGGGTCATACCGTGCGCAGCGCGCGGCAGGTTGCGCGCGCGACGCAGAGACTGAGAAAGCGGTAGATCAAAGAGCTTGATGCGCATTGCCCATTCGCGCAACGTCGCAACAAAAACCCAGGCGGCAATCCCTATTGAGACCACAGCAAGCAGTGGCCCGTCTGTTTGAAAGTACCAAACGATCCCTGCAACACCAATCGCGACACCAAAAACCCAACGCAGCCGCTGCCAGATTCCGGGCAGATCAGCGCGTTTCCAGGAAAGGAACGGGCCAACTCCCATGATGATGACGAGGGGCAGCATGAAGGGAATAAACGTCGCGTTGAAATATGGTGGACCAACTGATATTTTTTCTTCAGTCACCGCTTCTACAAACAATGGATAGAGTGTTCCAAAAAGAACCGTCGCTGTTGCGGTCGCAAGCAGAAGGTTGTTGAGCAAAAGCCCAGCCTCGCGGCTGATTGGCCGAAAGACGCCACCCGATCCAAGCTGAGGCGCGCGCCATGCGTAGAGCGTCAGAGATCCCACAATTGTCACACCAAGAAGGCCGAGAATGTACACGCCGCGCGCAGGGTCAACCGCAAACGCGTGAACAGATGTCAAAATGCCAGACCGGACGATAAATGTCCCCAGAAGTGACAGTGAAAAGGTCAGGATCGCCAGAAGAATAGTCCAACTTTTGAACGTATCCCGCTTTTCCGTAACAATAGCCGAGTGCAGAAGTGCAGTGCCCAGAAGCCATGGCATGAAGGATGCGTTTTCAACTGGATCCCAAAACCACCAGCCGCCCCAGCCAAGTTCGTAATAAGCCCACCAAGAGCCGAGGGCGATCCCTGCAGTGAGGCTGATCCAGGCCGTCAATGTCCAGGGCCGCACCCAACGTGCCCACGCAGGATCCACTCGCCCCTCTATCAGAGCCGCGACTGCGAAGGAGAATACGATAGAGAAGCCGACGTACCCAAAATATAAGAGTGGGGGATGCATCGCCAACCCGATGTCCTGCAGAAGCGGGTTGAGATCCGTGCCATCTAGGGGCGGCGGGAAAACCCGATCGAACGGATTGGACGTGAAGAGCATGAAGCTCAGGAAGCCGACGCTGATCCAGGCTTGAACGGACAACGTTCGTGCCTTGAGACCCGCCGGAATGTTTCTGCCCAGCAGCGCGACCCCAGCCCCGAAAATAACGAGAATAAGGGTCCAGAGAAGTAGAGACCCTTCGTGGCTGCCCCAGGTGCCCGCAACCTTGAAGATCATCGGCTTCAGCGAGTGGGAATTCTCCACTACGTTGCGGATTGTGAAGTCACTGACAACAAAAGATCGCATGAGTGCGCCGAACGCTATGGCAACCAGCGTCACCTGAAGCGCGGCAGTCGTTTTGGCGCTTTCCATCCAAAGAACGCGCCCAGTGCTAGCCCCGGCAATCGGCAGGATGCTTTGGACCATCGCGACAGCAAGCGCCAAGATCAGTGCGAATTGTCCGATTTCAGGCGTCATTTTTCTATCTCTCTGAGTAGCGCTTCTGCATCCTAGCCGGACAAAGTTCCCGCATCGGCTGAATTCAGCATGATCTTCGACTATCCCATTGCGCTTCGGTGGATCGCAAATGGGGTGAAAGCGGGCGGAAAACCAAGCGGGTTGAAGTATTTCGTGCTTGCATGCCTTGAGCAGGACCCCATCAATGATTCGCAACGTTTCTAGCTCCTACAGTAGCTGTAGGTTCAAGTATTATTTAGAACTGATAACTTTGAAAATGACCCATGCTTGCAGTGCATCTGATTGGCAGCTTAATGTCTGCGGGACCGTTTTCCTCAAGCATCTGACCCTCAAGCATCTGACTCAGTGGAATCTGCTCGGATCTTCCCTTGATGGCGACCCTTAGAGTCGGACGAAATAGGGAAAAACTGAGTGTTGGCAGCTTTTGAAGCGCTGAATAGTGAACATTGACTTCACAGGTGCGTGACGCGCTGTCGCAGATGCAGAATCATGCTTGAACCTACAGTAGCTAGAGGATGTAACCACACACAAAACATAGAATCAATTTCGGGCGGAGCGGCGTGAGGCTTTCAGGTCTTCAAAAGGTATTGTGGGTGTTTGCGAGCGTGGCAGCGTTCGCTTTCATCTGGCTGTTGCTATGGTCCGACTACCGTGCCGACCTTGCCCGAGCCGAGGATGAACCACCGTTTTTCGCTGATTTCGAAATGACCGATCATCGCGGCATGGTCCAAACGGAGGAAGATTTCAAAGGTCGCTGGATGTTGGTCTTCTTCGGCTTCACCAATTGCCCCGACGTATGTCCGACAACACTGTCCGAAGGCGCGGCCGTGATGGAGGGCTTGGGCGACGAGGCGGCAAAGGTCCAGCCGATTTTCATAACGATTGATCCGGAGCGGGATACGCCGATGGCACTTGCCGAGTATGTGCCCCTGTTCGACGCAGGGATCATCGGGCTGACCGGCACGCCGGAGCAGATCGCCGCAACATCCGAGACCTTCCCGATTTTCTTTGAGCGGATCGAGGAGGCCACTGCGCCGGGTGGATACACGATGGGTCACACGTCGCACCTTTTCCTTTTCGACACGCAGGCAGGCTTCGCGGACTCTTGGCCCTATGGCACGCCCGCCGAAGAGATCCTCGCCGATCTGAGAGAGAGGATCTGATCGTTATGACCCGACTTTATGGAGAAACGGCACTTGGCCTGGCGTGGGGCGTTGCGCTTATCGCATCGCTTGCCGTGCTCTTCATTGGCGAGGTTCTTGGTCAAACGCCTTGCGTTCTTTGCTGGTTCCAGCGCGCCTTCATGTTCCCCCTGGCTATCGTTCTTGGGCTCGGGCTGTGGTGGCAGGATCCCCGCGTGGGGCGCTATGGCGTTGCGCTGGCGCTTGGGGGGGCGGCAGTGGCGTTGTATCACATCGGCCTCTATGTCGGGGTGATCCCCGAGGCGATCCAGCCCTGCACGGCGACCGGCCCCTCTTGTACCGACGACAACCAGGTGATCTTCGGCATTCCGATTCCGCTGATGGCGCTTGTCGCCTTCACGATGATCGGGATGCTGTCGGCCCTTTCACTGAAGGAAAAACAAACATGAATCGACGCGGCCTCGTTCTATCCGTTCTGGCTGTTGGTGCCGCAGGTTTTGGCGGCGCGGCCTGGTATGCCACCCGCCCCCAACCCATGGCAGAGGCAGTCCCTGTCGCGCCGGAAGTGAACGATGTGCTGATCCGGCCTTATTCCCCGATCCTCGGCCCCGAAACGGCACCTGTCACGATTGTCGAGTTTTTCGATCCAGCTTGCGAGGCCTGCCGCGCCTTCTATCCCGTGGTCAAAGAGATCATGGCTGAGCACGGTGATGCGGTCCGTGTCGTCATTCGATACACCGCGTTTCACGGGGACGCGTCGGTAGAAGCGATCCGTGTTCTCGAAGCTGCGCGGATGCAGGATGTGTTCGAACCCGTGCTGGAAGCGGTCCTGCGCGAGCAGCCGCGATGGGCGTCCCACGGCACTCCGGCACCGGGTTTGATCCTTGAGATTGCCGCAAGCGGTGGTCTGGATGTCGAAGCTGCCCGGACACAGATGCTGGCCCCCGGTGTCGTGGCCGTGCTCAATCAGGACCGCGCTGATGTCGAAGCGGTAGGCGTGCGACAAACGCCCACGTTCTTCGTCAACGCCAAACCATTAGACCCGTTCGGTGAGGCCGAACTGCGGCGACTAGTGGCGGCGGAAGTTGCGGCCAGCCAAAGTTGACGCTCGGCCAGATACAGGAGAATTCATCATGAAAAAACTACCCTATATCAAGGGCTTGACCCTTCTCTTACTGCTCTCGGGCATGTCGACTCCGGTATTTGCCGGTTCGGAGGATGTGGTCGTCGAAAACGCGTGGTCCCGTGCTTCAATCGGCGTCAACCGCCCTGGTGCCGCCTATATGACTGTGCGCAACATTGGTGAAGACACGGTCACGCTGACCGGACTTACAACACCACTGGCCATGATGCCCGAGATCCATGAGACGAAAACCAACGCCGAAGGCGTCAGTTCAATGGCGCCTGCTGGCGAGATCACGATTGAACCGGGCCAAAGCGTTGCGTTGAAGCCGGGCGGATTGCACGCCATGCTCATGAAGCTGCAAAACCCGATGATCGAAGGCGAGACCTTCCCGTTGACCCTGACGTTTTCGGGCGGTGGCGAACTGACTGTCGAGGTCCCAATTCTTGGGATCGCCGCACGCGGGCCGGAGAGCTGATGCAGCGTCGGCATGTGGTCCAATACGGTGCAGCCGGTGCAGGCGCACTCGCTCTGATGCTTGGCGTCGGCTGGTGGCGTGTGGACGGTCCTGGTGCTCCGAAACCTGTCGGCCAAAGGCCACTCCCCCTGTCGGCGATGGATTTCCGACTGACCGATCACGAAGGCAATGAAGTGGGCCCGGAAACCCTGATCGGACGCCCGACCATGGTGTTTTTCGGGTTCACCTACTGCCCGGATGTCTGCCCCACGACGTTATCGGATATCTCAGGTTGGCTTGAAGATCTCGGGGACGACGCAGCGCGGATGAACGTGGTCTTCATCACAGTCGATCCGGAGCGGGACACGGTCGAGGCCATGGCCGAATATGTCGGCTATTTTCATCCGGCTATTCGCGGCTGGACTGGGCCGGCAAACCAGGTTGCCCGCGCTGCAGAAGGATTTCGTGCCTCGTATGAGCGCGTCCCGACCGAAGGCGGCGACTATACAATGAACCATACGGCAAGCGTATTCCTGTTCGATGTCGAGGGTGAGCTCGTCACCATGATCGACTATCACGAGCCAAGAGAATTCGCAGTGCCGAAGATCCGGCGTGCACTGACAGAAGACGTAGAGGGGGCAACATGAAGATTAGAATTGTTTTGGCGACCGTGGCCATCGCAGGCATATGTTCGGTTACTGCCATCGCGATCTCTGGGATGCTGTCCAAAGAGCCGGTGCCCCTGGCGATTGCGAAAGCGACGCTTTGGACCCCCGATCCGCTCTCGGCACCACGACTTGCCGACAGTGTTGTGTCGCTGCCCACAGCAATACAGATCGACGTGGCACGCTCAATTCGACCTACCCCTCTCGTGCAGCCTGCCTTCACTGAAACCGCCTTGCCCGAGATTGAACCGCCTTTGATCACCTGGTCGCGTGAGATCGCGGCGGGCGAGACGCTGGATGCGCTCCTGGCGAACGCGGGTATCGCTGCGCCTGTGCGTGCCGAAATCGCGCTCGCGCTTGGTGCAGAATATGACTTGCGCCGATTGCGCCCGGGCCATGAGATCACTGTGATCTCAAAGGTGGACGGAAATCCGAGCCGCGTGCAACTGTCAGTTGACGATGGGGTGCGGATTGAAACGGTCTTTGGTCAAGAACTTGTCACACGCGTGTTGGAGCCAGACCCTGAAATGGTGACGTTCGCGGGCGAGGCAGTGATCGAAAGCTCTGTCTTCGCGGCTTTGGACAAGGCGGGCATCCCTGCTCGCTTTGCGGTCGACATGGCGCAGATGCTGGGCGGCACAGTGGATTTTCGACGCGAACTTTCCGGTGGCGAGACGATGCGTCTTCTTTGGCGCGAAGCGCGCGACGGAAACGAGATGATCGGTCAGCCCGAACTTGCCTTTGCCGCACTGAATCTTGGTGAAACGGTCTACGAGATCGTCTGGCCGGATGATGGCAGCGGTAAAGCGACGATCTATGTTGATGGAGAGGTCCTGCGTGTCTTTGCCCAACCGGTGGAAGGAGCGCGGCTGAGTTCCGTCTTTGGCCGTCGCACACACCCGGTCTATGGGAATGTGCGCATGCACACTGGCGTCGACTTTGCTGCGGCCCGCGGTACGCCGGTGAAAGCGACGGCGCCAGGACGCGTGAGCTTCATCGGACGTCGTGGTGGATATGGCCGGGTGGTGGAGATAGCGCATGGGTCCGACACCCTGACACGATACGCACATCTCAGCGAGGTGCCGGACACACTCGAACAAGGGCAGCGCGTGATGGCCGGAGACATGATCGGTCGCGTCGGTGCAACCGGCACCGCGACCGGCCCAAATCTGCATTATGAAGTTCTGGTGAATGGTCGCCCGACCGATCCCCTCTCGGACGACCGATTGGCAGAGGCGGCTGAGCGTGAAGCGGACGACACGGTCGCGATTAAGCGACTGACTGAGGCACGCTCGCTTCTGGCTGAGAGGCTCGCCAGTGATTTTGCGCAAACGACAACCGAAAGGCTTTAATCCATGAAACGACTGGCTCCCGCCCTTGCAGTCACGCTGGCCTTGTTTCCCGCGGCGCAAGCTGTCGCCGATGCGATCCAGATTGACGTCCGGAAGACAAACGGCTGCGGCTGTTGTCTGTCCTGGATGAAGCACCTCAAGGAAAGCGGATTCGCGCCGACAGGCGAGGACATGTTCGGGGGATCTCTTGTGCGCTTCAAACTCGACAATGGCGTGCCTCAGCGCATGGTCTCCTGCCATTCGGCTTTGGTCGACGGCTACGTGATCGAAGGTCATGTACCGGCATCAGACATTCAGCGTTTGTTGGATGAGCGTCCAGATGCCGTGGGGCTGGCGGTGCCGGGAATGCCCTATGGCTCGCCGGGCATGGGACCGGAGGATGATCGTGAGGCTTATGACGTCTTCCTGATCCGCGGCGATGGATCGACCGAGGTCTACACCAGCTACCCCGGTTCCTGACTGAACTCGCAGCAAGACTTTAGCAATTGGAACCCCTCTCTCCAATAGCGCTTGGCTTTCTTGGAAGCCTGGCAGCCGGATCGCTGACCGCGGTCGGGGCGATCCCCGTTCTTTTCGGGCGCATCCCGTCCCGGTCCACACGCGATCTCTTGCTCGGCTTCGCGGCTGGTGTGATGCTCGCGGCCTCGTTCTTCTCGCTGATAATCCCGGCCCTCGACGCGGCCGAAGGGCAGTTCGAGAATGCTGCCGCCCCCGCAGCCATTGTTTGCCTTGCGATCCTGCTCGGTATGGGCGCGGTTGCTTTGATGAACGAAAAGCTACCGCACGAGCATTTCAAGTCCGGACGCGAGGGCCCTGATGCAGACTCTCTGCGTCGCGTCTGGCTCTTCATCATCGCGATCACGATCCACAATTTCCCCGAAGGGCTTGCCGTTGGTGTCGGGTTCGGGGCTGATGGATTCTCGGGCGGGTTGCCACTTGCGATCGGTATCGGACTGCAAAACGCTCCCGAGGGTCTCGCCGTAGGGGTTTCATTGCTTGGTGAGGGATATTCCAGGAGCCGTGCGTGGGGGATTGCCGCACTGACAGGTCTTGTCGAGCCGGTAGGCGGGCTTCTTGGGGCTGGGATCATCAGCATCTCGCAGCCGCTGTTGCCATGGGGCCTCGCCTTCGCCGCCGGGGCGATGCTCTACGTCATCAGCCACGAAATCATTCCCGAAACCCACCGTTCCGGCCATCAAAACAGGGCGACACTCGGTCTCGCGGTCGGCCTCGTGATCATGTTGTTCCTCGATGTATGGCTGGGAGGATGAGATGAAACAGTCCCATTTCCAAGGTTTCATTGCGGCTGGAACTGCTTTTCTTGTCGATCAGGTGACAAAAGCAATTGTCGTCGCCAATGCGGCAGATTTGAGCGCCGGAATTCCGGTCTTTCCCGGTTTCAATCTCATCTACCTGCGCAACGATGGCGTGACGTTCGGACTGCTTGGTGGCGCGCCATGGTGGAGCCTTACGGCGTTGGCCCTCGCTGTCTGCGGCTGGTTGACCGTCATGTTGGTGCGCACTGCCAACCCGGTTGAGGCTATCGCCTATGGTGCGATTATCGGTGGCGCGCTCGGCAACGTCCTCGACCGCATCCGGTTTCGGGGTGTGACGGACTTCCTCGATTTCTACGCCGGATCCACGCATTGGCCCGCCTTCAACATGGCGGATGTTTTCGTGGTCGGCGGGGTGGGCCTACTGCTCATAGCTCCTTGGTTGAGCGCCAAGTTTCAGAATGGCACATGATGACGGGTTTGGCGCACATGTCTGTCTGGGGCCATTACATTCCTCTGCGTTCCGGAATTAGTTTTGTGGCGGGCGGTTTGACGGTTTTAGCCCTTCCGCCGTTCTCATGGCTCATCGCCGTTCCGGTTGCCTTCTCGGCGCTCTTTCTCATACTCCGACAGGTTTCCACAGCGCACGCTTTCTTTATCGGCTGGGTCTTCGGAATTGGCCAGTTCGGGTTCGGAATCTCTTGGATTGCCGAGAGTTTTTACGTCGATGCCGAACGTTTCGCCGCGCTGGCGATCCCGGCCGTCGCGGGGTTGTCAGCGGGCCTAGCCATTTTCCCGGCAATGGCTGCGGCGCTCTATGCCGTCATCGCGCAGCGCAGCCCCCTCGGGAGCATTGCCGCAAGTCTGCTTCTCGCAACCTGCTGGGTGGCGACGGAATGGTTGCGAGGTCATGTCCTGACAGGTTTTCCGTGGAACCTGGCCGCTTATGCTCTGGTCGATCACGCCGCGCTGCGACAGCCGGCAGCCTGGGTCGGAAGCTACGGGTTGAGCTTTCTCACCGTCCTTGTCGGCGTCATGCCGGGAGCTGCGTATTCCGCCGTGCCACGTCAACGGTCAGCCGTTCTGGTGTTGTGCGCGATGGCCATCATAGGACTCTGGGGTGCCGGTACGTTCCGCCTTGGATCAGAGGCGCCCTTGCCTCGCGTCGACCTGCGCATCGTGCAAGGCAACGTGCCGCAACGGGAGAAATGGGTGCCCGGAAACCGGGACGCGACCCTTGAGCTCTACCTCGACCTTTCATCTCGTCCCGGCAACGTCGATCTTCTGCTTTGGCCGGAGACGGCCGTTCCCGGTTTTCTCGACGAGGACGCGGCAGCCCGTACCCGGATCACCGGTTCTCTGCCCGAAGGTACGCTGCTTCTGACGGGAGTGCCCGATCGAGTGGAGAGCGATGCGGGTACCCGCTATTTCAATACGGTCCAGGCCTATGACAGCAGCGGGGAAATACTGACCGGATATGCAAAGCATCATCTCGTGCCGTTCGGGGAATACGTTCCCTTCCGGGGCTGGCTGCCTTTCGCACGGCTGACCGAGGGATTGGGCGATTTCACGCCCGGACCGGGACCACGCACGCTCGCGCTCCCGGGTGCGCCGCTGGTCGCGGTCGCGATCTGCTACGAGATAATCTTTCCGGGCCACGTGGTCGATGATCTTTTCCGCCCCGACTGGATATTCAACGCCACAAATGATGCCTGGTTCGGCACCAGCATCGGACCCGAGCAGCACCTCGCCTCCGCGCGCATGCGCGCGGTCGAAGAAGGGCTTCCTGTAGTCCGGGCGGCCAACACCGGGATTTCCGCGATCATCGACGCCAAGGGAGAGATCATCGCGCGCCTCGAGACCGGACAAACTGGAGTCATAGATGCCAGCCTGCCGACAGCGCTTGCGCCCACAACTTACGCACGTTTCGGTGATTGGACATCGCTGGCGCTCATCTGTGCGGTCTGGGCCCTGGCCTTTACCGTCGGATTGGCCAGACGACGTTTCAATTCAGAAAATTCAAGATCGGAGGGATCGTGATGCTGGTGCTCGCAGGCTTTGTCGGAGGGGCGCTCTGGGGTGGCTATCTGGCGCAACGGCGGAAAGGGAACCGCCTGGATATACTTCAATACGCAACAAGCTTCGGTATTGCCTTCGGCCTCCTCGCCTTTTTCGCATCGGTGATCCTCTTGCGCATCCTCTCCTGAAAATGCTTCAGCATCGGCAACGAATTGAAACGACTGTTCAACATATTGCTTTACACTTTCCTGGCGGCCTGCGCAGCGGGATTGGCCGTTTCCGGTACCGTCTACTTTCTGCTGCGTGCCTCCGTTCCCGACTATGACGAGGACTTCAGCGTTGCAGGCATAGATAGCCCGGTCGATATCCTGCGGGATTCTTCAGCCTTACCGCACATCACGGCGGGGTCCGCCGAGGATGTCTATTTCGCCATCGGCTTCGTTCACGCGCAAGACAGGCTCGGTCAGTTGTTGAGGGCAAGGCGTGCAACGAAAGACCTGTTGCCACTGGAGCCGACGAGCGAAATTGACTCTTCGACATCCGATGCGCTCGAAGCATACGCCGCCGGTGTCAACGCGTGGCTTGGTCTGGTGTCCGAAGGCGGGCGCGGCAGAGGCTCACCCGATCTGTTGATCGCGGATCAGAGAATGGTCGCAGCCTGGACACCCGTCGATAGCCTCAGAATAGCCCATGCATTTTTGAGCGATCTTCGACCCAAGAGCCGGCAAGAATTGTCAGTCTCGTCAGATTTGCGGGTCCCGTCAGATCGGCCCGCCACACCCGAGTTGTTTGCGACCCCGCCCGAAGTCAGCCTCAATGCTTGGGCGCTGTCCGGTGACCGAACGGCCACAGGGGCACCAATTCTCGCCGCGGACATCGTTGGCCCTTTGTCGCTCCCCTCTGAATGGTACCTGGCGGATCTTCAGCTTCCGACAGGGGCCGCGATTGGCGCCACGTTGCCGGGCGTGCCGTTCGTTGTCATCGGCCGCAACGAGCGCGTCGCATGGGCGTTTCGATCAACTCCCCAAAAAGCCGTCAGAGAGCCAGAAGCTCCTACAGGCAGGGGTGCTGGCGATTATCTGATGATGCTTGACCGTCTCGCGAGGTCCACCGATGCGAACAACGCCCTTAGCGGAACCTCCGAAATGTTATCGGCCGGAATGGAGGTTCTAGCGATCGACCGTGAAACCTTGGCCCGCTGGCCCGAACGGGAGGTCGAGCGCCCTGCATCGTTTCGAGACGCCCGTTTGGCTGTGCTTGATGATCGACAGCTGATAATCTCGGTCGAGGGCGCGATTGCGGTTCAACGCGACACTGTCAGCGCAGCCGCACGCGCCCTTCTTCCTCTGATGGCAAAAGAGCTTTGGTTCGTGAGGTCCGCAAGCGGCATCGAAGAGACCCGCACCGAAAGGCTTCGCAACGAAATACTGGACAAGCTTGCGCAATGGAATGGCGACATGGATCGCTATTCACAGGAGCCGCTCGTGTTCTGGGCATGGGTCAGTGCTTTGCAACGACGCATTCTTCAGGACGAATTTCCGGCGGCGAACGCGTTTTGGACCAGACCGAATCCAGATTTCCTTTACGCGGTCCTTTCCGGTCGCGGCGGGAGCGCTGTCTGGTGCGACATCCGCCCTTCCGCACGCATGGAAACCTGCGAAGATCAGGTTCGAGCGGCTCTGGATGATGCCCTCGGCTGGCTGGTCGACCGCTACGGATCCGATCCCTCCGACTGGTCCTGGGGTGAGGCGCATACTTTGAACATGCAGTGGTCGCCGATCAGACCGGGCGGGATGGTGAGCGACTTGTTGTCTCTCGAAGCACCAACGCCGGGCGATCCCTTTACTCTGATGTCGACAGTATTTGCATCGGACGATGCTCGGCCATTTGTCTCCAACGCGGGCACCAACTTTCAGGCGGTCATGTCGCTTTCGGACGAAAGCGGTTCCTATTTCATCACGCCCGCCGGTCAGTCCGGGCACCCTCTCTCAAAGTTCTACGAAAACCTCTTTCCGAAGTGGATGCAGGGTGAATACATAATGATGAGCACGGATCTGTCCTTGGCCCGCGGTGGCGCCGCAGGAACATCTCGACTGTCACCCAAATCAGAGGACAGCTCGAGTACGATAGAGGATAGGAGCCAATGATCACGTATCTCATCCACTACGATCCGTTTGGCTATGCGATTTCACCGGTGTCGTTTGTTTCCGTCGGATTGGCCGCATGGGTCTACATGCGCGGCCTCGCGCGATCCTCTCGCATTCTCGGAAGGATTACTGTCTGGCGACAGGTTCAGTTCTTCACCGGCATTGCCTGCCTCCTCGTCGCCACGAACGCGCCCCTGGCCCCGTTGGGACACAGTCTCTTCTCCCTGCACCAAGTGGAGCATCTTCTTCTCCGCCTTGCCGGACCGCTGCTTTTCGCGGTGTCCCAACCATGGCGCATACTGCAAGCTGGTCTGGCAAGAGAATGGCGACGGCACCTCAATGCGCTTGGCAATCGTGGCATCGTGCGGTTCATGGCGCATCCCGCGATGGCCACTGCCTTGCTTGTTGCCGCGCTATACGTTTGGCAGGTTCCTGTCCTTTACGGACTGGCGCAGCGCGTTCCGGCGATCGAGATGCTCGCGCACCTGTCGATGGTGCTGGCAGGGATCTGGTATTTCGGCATGCTGCTCAACCCCAAGGATCCGCCTGATGGTGCACGGCGAGGGGCGCGGCTGATATCCGGTTTTGTAGTAATCGTTTCGAATATTTTTCTGGGCGCCCTCACGACGCTAAAAGAGGTGGGTCTCTATGCGTCCTACCAAACGGCAAGGAACAGTAGCGGACTTAGCGCCTTGGCTGACGAGACAATCGGTGGCTACACAATCTGGGTCCCGTCCTCGATGGTTTTGATTGCGGCAATTATCCTTGTGCTGAACGGCTGGAACGCGGCGGAAGTGCGCCGATGGAACACCCGATACGAGTTGATGCGGGGTTCGAATGTGGCGGCGCTCGAGTTTCCGGAAACCGCCGCGGAGTTGCGTCTGAAAGTGGAAAAGCCAAATCGCGACATGGGCCGAACACTCGCTCTGGGCGCATTCGCCATGTTCTCGATTGTCATGATCACGCTCGTGACGATCGTCTACGCGCTCTGAACGATCGACAAAAATTCAGGGTAGCGCCCACGGCATGTCCCAACGACCGGAAACTTCGGCCAACAGTCAGTCTTAAGGAGAGGATTAGGTACGCACCACCTCCGGCTTACCTGGGTACGAAAGACCCAATCGGCTTTTAGCGCCAGAGTTCGAAACCAGCACTTAAGTCTCGTGCCGGCTTTTGATCGCTGGCGTCGCTTCCCTGGTCGTCGTGACCTCATCACTATCGCGAGAACCCGTGACCTGCCCCCCCGCGAGATCCCTCGCTTTAACAGGCTGCTGAAGAAGTCGGGTTGGAAGGACGCTGCTCCTGCGGTCACGGTTTGAATGCAGATCTTCGCGGCAGCGGACCCCGGGTCTGGGCTGCCCCTTTCGTCAGGTCGCCAATAGTTTCGGCAGCCTCGCGAGATTGCAGGCTGCCATTGTCATCGGCTGCTGGCCTATACGATGCTCGACAATGTCGTGTTGAAGGATCTTCTGGGAAAGATCTGACGACATGGAGCAAGCGGCGGGAGGCAGCGCTCAGGGCGCTGCGGGATCACGAAGTCTCGCAGCATCGAGCCTGTAGGCTTGTCGGTGTTGATCTAAAGACGGTCCGGCGAGAACGCCCGCCGGACTGCCCTGAGATACGCAGGGAGATGCAGGAGATTGCCGGCCAGCGGCGTCAGTTCGACTGCCGCCGGATCGGCGTTCTGCTCGAACGCAAGGGTATGATCATGAACCACAAGAAACTGTAAGATGCGGTTACCCGTGGGACATCGCGTGTGCTGATCATAGCTTTTCCCTGAGAGCTTCGTAAGGCGTCTTTCCATTGTGGGCGCCGTGCGGTCTGACTGTGTTGTAGAACTGAACGTCAGAACATCCACGTTATCGACCGGCGAGAGGGTCTTTCCACTCCCGCTAAAGACCCTCAACGGCCTCAGACCCTACGAATACATCTGCAAGATCTGGACTTCAGAACCAGATCGATTCATCCTAAATTCGATGCACCAAACGCCCGCGAATACGGAGCGTCTTGGTCGAACGACCGCAAGGCAACCCTTAAGACTACAGAACCCACGGGGTCCTGCACGACCTGTAGACCGCTGCTTACTCCGGCACGAACCTCGGTAGCTTGGGCAGGCTTTCCCGCATCAGCCTCTGCAACCGCTCGTCGGCAGACCCTTCGGGCTCGTCCTTCAGAATCGGGGTGATGTAGCGCACGATGGCGCCATCGGTGCGGTCGATCGTCAGGCCGTCGTAGACCACGCTCATCTTGGCCTTGAAATCATTGGTCATGCGCTTGCCGCGCTGCTCAAACCAGTAATAGACAAGCTGTTCGGACAGTCCCTTCTGGATAATCGCCCGGTTCACCTCGAAGGTGCCGTAGCCCGTACCCCCCATATCGACCGGGACGGTCTCGAAGCTGTAGACCTCCCATCCGCCGACTGGCAGGCAAACCTCAGGAGAATGGATTCCATCACCCTCGGTCTGCTTGTCGTAGAAGGCCATAAAAAGCTCGACGGGCGCGGATTCTTCGGGGTTGCGATAGGAAGATGCAAGATAGTCGGTGGCGCCCAGAACCCGCTCGATATCCGGGTCAAGCATGGAGAAGGTCCCAGACCACTCTCCTAATTGCCGCGGATAGAGAGAGAAAGGATCACGGTCTACCGGCGTGGGTTCTTTACCCTGCTGCAGCGCCCATCCTGCAGAGACGGCAAGCGTAAGGAGCGCCCCTGCCATCAGCCCGCGCGAGGCACGGATGCTCATGATACGCCCCGCAATCGCCCCAAACCCGCTGGTATCAAGATCAATAGCCTCCGACAGGGGCTTGGGATACGACGTGAGCCGCTGCAGGGCCACCGCCATCAGGAAAAGGATCGCAATACAGGCTCCAAAGATGACCCAGCCTTCGAAATAATGCAGAAAACCTTCGGCTTGCTCGATCCCATAGCTGTTGACCAAGACACCAATCACCCCGATGCGGAAGGAGTTCATCAGCACGGTCAGGGGGGCGGCTGCCAGAAGCAGCACCGCCTTGTGCCAGATCGGCCCACGGTAAAGGATGGCGAAAAGATAGGAAAAGCTGAGGATCGGGAAGAGATAACGCAGCCCCGAACAGGCCTCGGCGACCTGCAGTTTATAGACCCCGAGATCAATCACATTGCCTTCTAGATAGACTGGCACCCCCATCAGCGCCACAAACCACACACCGATTTCCGATGAGATCGTCTGCAGAACGATGGTCAGCTTGAGATAGACAAATTGCGGCAGGGGCAGCATGAAGATCAGATGCACGACCCCCAGCTGGTGCAGCTTGCCGCGCTCCCAGCCAAAGATCGTCATCACGACGCCACCTACCCAGATGATGAAGGCATAGGTGACAATATCCGGGATGCGTGTTAGGTTACCCGCGATTGCCAGCAAGAGCGCGAGTGTGATGATAATGAGCCCGGGCGCGCGATCGTGCACCACGGGTTTGGGCGGCGGCAAACGCCGCAGTTCGCGCAAGAAGAGATAAAGCGATATCAGCGGAATGAGCGGGCCATGGCTATATTCGGCAGTGGACCAAGCCTGTGCCAGCGATACGAACCCAATCCAAAAAATCGGGACCGAACCGGCCAGAAGCAGCGCAAACCAAAAGATCCCCGTTGGATTGAGTTGATGGGCAAAGAAACCTGAGCCTGACTGATCTGTCACGGACATGCTGTCACACTCCCCTTAAACGTTCCACTCGCTTGCACCATGCCAGCCGCATTTATCTTCTTGCGATATCTACCGGAAAACCCACACCAAAGCGATTCAAAACGTGTTCGTCAGCCTTACCAAGAGAGATTGAATAATCTGCTTCCTAATTGGGGTCACTGCATAAAAGTGACTTTATTGTCCGGCTCGCGCGAACTTTACGGGAACATTCGTGGTTTCAATCGGATTTCTGGCCCCTGAGGGCTTTATAGAGGCTTGTTTTGCTGATT
>PBIL01000007.1 GCA_002720475.1 Roseovarius sp. | reverse complement strand
TCAACAAGGACGAGGAGGCCCCGATCTTCCAGGTGGCCGATTACGGGCTGGTGGCGGACCTTTTCGACGCGGTGCCGGAACTGACCGAGAAAATCTGAGCGCCGGTGTGATTTGAATGCGCAGTCCGATTGTCGAGGTCAGGCGGTGCAGCGAAGTCGTCGGCACCTCTATGCCAGCAGGGGTCCAGATGATTTCCTGCGGCATCAACGAGGTCATGAAAGAACTGATCGCCCTCTCCATGGACATCTGACCGGGTTCTGCATCGGGCGTGCCGGGCGGGATCAGTCCCCGTCCGGCCCCAGTATTTCGTCGGTATGCTCACCGAGCCGGGGGGCCGGGCGGAGGTCTGAGCGGGCCGGTGTGGCAGAGAACCGGATCGGTGGCTTTGTTGTCCAGATCGAACCTTCGGTCGGGTGCTCGATCCGCTGGAAAAACCCGATCGCGGCAAGATGGGGATCGTTCGGCAATTCCGACAGATTGCGCACCGGCATGGCGGGGATGTCTGCCTGCTCCATCAGGTCAAGCCAGTCATCTGTTGTCCGTGTCAGTGCAAGTTCTGCCACCATATCATATACCGCACCGATGTTGCGGCTGCGGGCATCCATATCGGTGACCCAAGGATGGTCAATCATGTCGTTCCGGTCGACTGCCTTGAAGAACCGCGCCCATTGCACATTGGTATATGGCAGGATCGTGATATAGCCGTCCGCAGTCCGAACCGGACGGCGGTGCGGGACCAGCATACGCGCATAGCCGAAATCCCGAGGGATGTCCTCGAATGTGGCTCCATCCATATGTTCGATCAACAGGAACGCCGTCAGCGTTTCAAACATCGGCACCTCGACATGCTGAGCCTCGCCTGTGCGCTCGCGGTGGAACAGCGCGGCCATGATCGCATAGGCGGCTGTTACACCGCCCAGCTTGTCGGCCAGGATCGTTGGGGCATAGGCGGGTACGGCGTCTGGATCGCGCAATGTTGCCAGGCTGGCGAGGCCCGAAACCGCCTGAACGATATCGTCATAGGCAGGTTTCGCGGCGTAGGGCCCGTCCTGACCGAAGCCGGTGGCGGATACCGTGATCAGCTTCGGATTCTCCAGGCGCAAGGTTCCGGGATCAAGCGACAGGCGCGCAAGCGCCGCGGGCCGGATGCTTGAAATCATCACGTCGGCATCGGAGAGCAACTCGCGCAGCCGGTCGCGGCCGGTCTGCGTTTTCAGGTCGAGCACAACACTGCGCTTGTTGCGGTTGGTGCCCAGGAAGGCAGCACCCATCAGCTTGTTGCGTGACGGCTGGACCTGGCGCAAGAGATCGCCTTCGGGGCCTTCGACCTTGATTACATCGGCCCCCAGATCACCCAACATTTGCGTGGCCAAAGGTCCGAAAACCACGGAAGTGAGATCGACAACCTTCACGCCGTCAAGGATCCCGGGCTTTTTCGAAGCGGTCATTTACATGGATTTCCAGTCTTTGAATGAGGGGCGAACTCGGCGCGGATGGCCTTGCCGTCCGCATCGAAGGCCGGGCAGGGGCCCAGGGTTGCTGGGCCGCCGCTGCGCCGAATCGGCGGCATCGGGAGGCTGATTTGACCGGAGGGAGTGTCGATGGTGGATCGGTCGAGTTGCGGGTGCACGGACAGGGAAGCCACGTCATTGACGGCCCCCGATGCGATGCCTGCCGCCGCCAGGCGTTCCAGCATCGTGGCGCGGTCATGAGAGCCGAACACCGCCCTGATGAGCCCTTCGAGCGCGGGCTTGTTGTCTATTCGTGCCGTGTTGTCATGAAACCGCGGGTCTGTTGCCAGATCCGCGTCGCCAAGTATGTGCTCACAGAACCGTTGCCATTCGCCGCTGTGCTGCACGGTAATGACGACAAGCTCACCGTCCTTGCACTCATAGGCCCCGTAAGGACAGATGACCGTGTGGTTCAGCCCGACACGGGGTGTCGGTTTGCCCAGATAATCGTGATAGAGCAGGGGCACCGCCATCCAGTCCGCCATCACATCGAACATGGCCACTGAAACGCCGCTGCCCTTGCCGGTGCGATCGCGTTGAACCAAGGCTTCGCAGATCGCCGCATGGGCGGTCATGCCCGTGGCGATATCGCAGACCGAGACGCCAACCCGACCTGGCCCTTCAGGTGTGCCCGTCACCGATGCCAGGCCGCTCTCGCATTGCACCAGAAGGTCGTAGGCCTTGGCGTTGCGCATCGGGCCGTCTTCGCCGTATCCGGTGATGTCGCAGGTCACGAGGCGCGGGAACTTCTCTCGCAAGCGCGCCGAATTCAGACCCAGCCTGGCCAAAGCACCCGGCAGCAGGTTCTGAATAAACACGTCCGCGTTTTCCAGCATTCTCAGCAGGATCTCCCGGTCTTCGTCAGCCTTGATATCCAGCGCGACCGATTCCTTGCCCCGGTTCAGCCATGTGAAATAGGCGCTTTCGCCGTTCGCGGCGCTGTCGTAACTGCGCGCGAAATCGCCCGTGCCCTTGCGTTCGACCTTGATCACCCTCGCACCGGCATCTGCCAGCCGCGATGAGCAGAAAGGTGCCGCCACTGCCTGTTCGAGGGCGATGACGAGTTTTCCGGAGAGGGGGGCTGAGTTCGTGTCTGACATGACCTGTTCGCTGGGTATTCCAAGGGACTTGACAAATTCTAACATCTGTTAGAAACAAGATCAATAGCCACAGTTTTCGACCAGATCGGCAGAGGGAACGGTCAACAATGACAGACGCGGCAGGGCCGGACAAAGTATTCCGGAACGCACTCGCCAATCAGGAAATCCTGTTGCCCAGATGCGATGACTGCGGGGCCTATCATTTCTTTCCCAGGGTCGTGTGCCCGTGGTGTCACGGGACCGCGATCTCCTGGCAACGGGCCAGCGGCAGGGGGCGGGTACACACCACCACCACAGTGCGCCGCAAGCCCGAACGCGGCGGCGACTACAACCTGTGCATGGTCGAACTGGAAGAGGGCGTCCGGATGATGAGCCGGGTCGAGAACATAGCCCCCGATGACGTTGTCATTGATATGGAAGTGAAGGCTTTCGTGGGCGAGGCCGAGGGCGAGCCGGCCGTGCTGTTCAGACCAGCGGAGGAATAGGCCATGACCGGCAATCTTCGGGGAAAATCCGCCATTGTCGGCACCGGTCACGCCGGTTTTGGCGAGGCGCACGGGCTGACCGCCTACGAGGTCATGGCGCAGTCCGCGCTTGCGGCCCTGGACGATGCCGGGCTGAAACTGTCCGACGTGGATGGCCTGTTCTGCACCATGATGGAAGACAGCATGCCGGGGCTCATGGCGGCCGAGTATCTGGGCATCGAGCCCCGGTTTCTTGACAGCACCATGACGGGCGGATCGTCCTTCGTGAATTACCTGACCTCCGCGACAATGGCACTGGAGGCCGGTCTGTGTGATGTGGCGCTGATCGTTTATGGATCCAACCAGCGCACGGCGTCGGGCAAGCTGGTGACGGCCTCGCGTCCACCCGCCTATGAGGCACCCTACAATCCACGCTATCCCATTTCCGCCTACGCGATGGCGGCGGCCCGGCATATGTACGAATATGGCACCACCCGCGAACAACTGGCCGATGTGGCCGTGGCCGCGCGGGCCTGGGCACGCGCCAACCCGGAGGCGTTCGAGCGCGGCCCGCTCAGCCGCGAGGATGTTCTGGCCGCGCGTATGGTGGGTGATCCGCTGACCGTGCGCGACTGCTGCCTGGTCACCGATGGCGGCGGTGCGATCGTGATGGTTCGCGCCGAACGCGCGCGAGACTTCCCGAAGGCCCCGGTTTACGTTTTGGGCAGCGCGGCGGAAAGCTCGCACCGGCAGATTTCGCAGATGAAGGATTTCACCGTGACTGCAGCCCGCAAGTCGGGCGCACGCGCATTTGCCGCAGCGGGCGTGTCGCCTTCGGACATCCAGGCGGTCGAACTTTATGATGCGTTCACCATCAACACGATCCTGTTTCTCGAAGATCTCGGCTTTTGCGCCAAGGGCGAGGGTGGGGCCTTCGTCGAAGGCGGGCGCATCGCGCCTGGCGGTGTCTTGCCGGTGAACACGAATGGTGGGGGTCTGTCCTGCGTGCATCCCGGCATGTACGGCATATTCACCGTGATCGAGGCAGCGCGCCAGATCCGTGGCGATGCCCCCGGCATTCAGTTGAACGGTGTCGATCTGGCCCTCGCGCATGGTAACGGCGGTGTGCTGTCCAGTCAGGTCACGGCAATTCTTGGGTCGCAAAACACGCTCTGAAGGTTAACAAGGAGGGGAACCATGCCGTTGGATTTCGAAGCGCTGTCGCACTGGGAATTTGAGGAGATCGAACAGACGCTGACCGAGCGGGATACCATTCTCTATGCGCTCGGCCTTGGGTTCGGCGAGGACCCGACCGACAAGAAGGAACTGGCCTATGTCTATGAGGACGGGCTCAAGGCGGTTCCCTCGATGGCTGTCACAATGGGGTATCCGGGCTTCTGGCTGCGCGATCCAAGGACTGGCGTGAACTGGCAGAAAGTGCTGCACGGCGAGCAGTGGCTGGACATCTACAAGCCGCTGCCGGTGAAGGGCAGCATCATCGGCCGCAGCCGGATCGATTTCATTTCCGACAAGGGCGAAGGCAAGGGCGCGGTGATCTACCAGAGCCGCGACATCATAGACGCGAACAGCGGTGACAGGTTGGCGCGCGTGGCCATGTCGGCCTTCTGCCGGGGAGACGGCGGCTTTGGCGGCGAAAACAGGCCCGGCCCGGCACCTGCCGCGCTGCCCGACCGCGCGCCCGATCATGTCTGCGATATCGAGACCCTGCCGCGGCAGGCGCTGATTTATCGCCTCAGCGGCGACTTCAATCCGCTTCATGCCGATCCGGATGTGGCGCGTTCCGCCGGGTTCGATCGTCCGATCCTGCACGGCCTTGCGACCTACGGTCTGGCGGCTCGGGCGATCCTCAAGTCGCTGCTCGATTATGACGCAGCCCGGCTTGTCGGGCTGGATGTGCGGTTTTCCGCCCCGGTCTATCCCGGTGAAACCGTGCGGTTCGAAATCTGGGAAGAGGGCGGCGAGGCCCGGTTCCGCGCTTCGATCCCGGCCCGCGACTTGGTGGTTCTGAACAACGGTGCCGCGCGCTTCGCGTGAGGAACAGAAGATGACTCAACCGCTCAAGGATATTCTCGTGCTGGATTTCAGCACCCTGCTTCCCGGCCCGATGGCCACGCTCATGCTGTCCGAGGCCGGGGCCGAAGTGATAAAGTTCGAGCGGCCCGGGACGGGTGAGGACGCGCGGCTGACCGCGCCGAAGATAGACGGTGAGAGCATTGGCTTCGCTGTTTTGAATCACGGCAAGCGATCGGTGGCAATCGACCTCAAGTCAAAGGACGCAATGGATGTTCTGCGCCCTTTGCTCGAAAAGGCCGACGTTCTGGTGGAGCAGTTCCGCCCCGGTGTGATGGACCGGCTCGGCCTGGGATACGATACCGTGCGCGAGATCAATCCGGGTCTCATCTACTGTTCGATTACCGGCTATGGCCAGACCGGCCCGAAAGCTGCGGTTGCCGGGCACGATCTCAACTACGTGGGCGATGCTGGTATCCTGTCGCTGAGTCGGGGGCCGGATGATGACCCGACAATGCCTTTCGGCCTGATCGCCGATATCGGGGGCGGGACCTATCCGGCTGTGGTGAATATCCTGCTGGCCCTGATCGCGCGACAGGCAAGCGGTCGGGGGACGCATCTGGATATCGCCATGTCAGAGGGGGCGTTTGCCTTTGCCTACTGGGCTCATGCCGAAGGCGTGATTTCCGGTCAGGAGACGCGGAACGCCTCTGGTCGATTGACCGGCGGGCTGGCCCGTTATCGGCTGTATACGGCTGCGGATGGCCGGCAGATCGCCGTTGGTGCGTTGGAAGAGAAGTTCTGGCAAGCGTTCTGCGATGTCATCGGCCAGCCGCAGGATCTTCGCGATGACTGGAGCGACCCCATCGCTTGCGCCGCGGAAGTCGCGCGCCGTCTAGGCGACCAGCCCTCGACCCATTGGGAGCCTTTGCTGGCCGCGGCCGATTGTTGCTGTTCGGTTGTGAAAACGCCGGCCGAGGCGGCGGCGGACCCGCACTTCACGGCGCGCGGCGTGTTCGAGAGGCAATTGAACATATCGGGTCGGAAGGTCCCTGCATTGCCATTGCCGATCGTGCCTGCATTCCGCTCTCCTGCCGGATCGGCAGGACGCGCGGCAGCCCTGGGAGAGGACAATGCGCGCTATGGCGCGCCCGGGCCGGAGACGGAATAATCCCCGTTGACGAGCCAGTCCCTAGCCTTTAATCTAACACTTGTTAGAAAAACAGAGGTGAGTCCGATGACTGAGTCCAATGTCGGTCTGCCAGCGGATGCCGAGCGCTTCGTCCTGCCGTCGCACTTTGTTGAGAGCGACAGTCTGGAAGTGCAGGGTTTCGTGACTTCGGCTTTGCGTGATCTTCCCGCGGATGCGACCGATCGAGACAAGGCGATCCGCCTTTTCGAGGCGGTTCGCGACGACATCCGGTATGATCCCTATTGTTTCGCGTTGGATGAAGAATCCTACCGCGCCAGCAAGATCGCCGGAGCAGAAGCGGCGTTTTGCGTTCCCAAAGCAATCCTGCTGGCCGCTTGTCTTCGCGCCGTTGGTATCCCCGCCGCTCTGGGGTTTGCGGATGTTCGCAACCATCTGAATACGCCCAAGCTGCAGGAGTTGATGGGGACCGACCTGTTTATCTATCACGGCTATGTCCAGTTGTGGCTGGACGGAGAACCCTACAAGGTCACACCCGCGTTCAACATGGAACTGTGCGAAAGATTTGGGGTCAAGCCTTTGATCTTTGACGGGTATCACGATGCCTTGTTCCACGAGTTCGACGAAGAGAACCAGCGCCACATGGAATATGTGAACGACAGGGGGCTTTATTTCGACGCACCGATCGCGGAATTCCTGACGGCCTTCAAGGCAACCTACCCGAAACTGGAAGAGTTCAACCGCATTCGGATTTCCAGGGATGCGAGCGGATACGATTCCGGTTTCGCAAAGGAGGAAGCCACGTGAAGTATCTGGAGGATTTCACGCCTGGGCAGGTGTTTCGCTTTCGCAGTGCCCCGATGAGCGCCGATTCAATAAAGGCGTTCGCACGCCAGTGGGATCCGCAACGGCTGCACACGGACGAAGACTATGCGGCCGCAATTCACGGTGGCCTGATCGCCTCGGGCTTTCAGACGCTGCTGGAAGTCTTCAAGCCGGTGATGACGGAAATGATGGTCGATGCTGCCAATATCGGCGGCATCGGCCTCGACAATCTGCGCTGGTTGCGACCCGTGCACCCGGATGAAGCCCTTGATATCGAGATGACAGTCAACTCTGTTACGCCGTCCAGAAGCAAGCCCGACAGAGGTGTCTTGAACTATACACTCAGCGCAAGAAATCCCAAGGGTGAGGTGGTTTTTTCAACCGACACCCCGGTGATGATCCTGCGAAAACAGAATGACATGGACTGACATGCTATCCAGCGACCAAGAAGATCTCCGCTTGTTGCGCGAAAGCGTACGCACTCTGTTCGACCGGGCGGGCGGAAGTGGACGATCCAGGAAACTCCGGGATGCCGGTGGCGACTTTGACCCGGAAATTGTCCGGAAACTGGCCGAGGCCGGCGTTTTCGGCGTGGCGGTGCCTGAAGATATCGGAGGTCTTGGCATGGGCCTCGCCGCCGGGGGCGTCATCGCAGAGGAGGTGGGCCGCGTGATTGCCCCTGAACCGGTCGTGGTGACAGTCGGTCTGAGCCTCGGCCTTCTGCGCCGTCTTTGTCCGGATCATCCGAAGATGGCGCAGCTCATCAGCGGCGAGGCCGTCCTGGCCGTGGCCTGGCAGGAACGCGGCCCGAACGGCGGACCGACCGGGGCAAGCTGCCGATACACGGGCGGAAAGTTGTCCGGCAGCAAGGCCTGGGTGGTTGGTGCCGCCGGCGCGCAGGGCTTTCTGGTGCTTGCCGAGGGTGACAATGGCCCGTTTCTTGTCCTGGCTGAGGCAGGAGCGGACGGGCTTGCCATTGAAAACCGCGTTCAGGCGGATGGCAGCGCCATGGGCGAACTTTCTTTTTCGGACACACCAGCCGAGGAACTGGCCAGCGGCGAAGCGGTTCGGGCTGCGCTGACCGAGGCGGTCAGCGATGCGACGGCGCTTGCTGCCGCTGAACTGGTCGGGCTCAGCGACCGTGCCTTGGAAATCGTCCTGGAATACGTGAAGACCCGCGAGCAGTTCGATAAGCCGATCGGGTCGTTCCAGGTCATTCAGCACCGCGTCGTCGATCTGCATGTCATGCGTGAGGTCGCACAGGCGGGTGTGCACGAAGCTCTGGCACGGATGGATAGCGAGGCCGATCCGAAGATTCGCGCCCGGCTTGCCAGCCGCGCCAAGGCCCGCGCGGTCACGGCCGCCAAGAAGATCACGCGGGACGCGATCCAGCTGCACGGAGCGGTCGGTTACACCGATGAATTCGATATCGGACTTTACCTGAATCGGGCACTGGTGCTGTCCGCCTGGCTGGGCGACGACGCCTATCACAGGCGGCTCTGGTTTGAGGCGCGCGAAGAGGGAGGGGAAGCGCAATGACCGACTGGAACGCCATGACCGATGAGGAGTTCCGCAAGGAAGTCCGCCAGTTCTTCGAAACCGAATATCCCGAAGAACTGCGCCACCTGCCGCATCGTCCCAAGTTTGCCGAGATCGAGCATTGGCATCGCAAGCTGTACGCCAAAGGATGGGTCGCGCCGGCCTGGCCCACGGAATATGGCGGCATGGGGCTGGATGCGGCCAAGCTGCTGATCTTCTACGAAGAGCAGCAACGCTGGGGCGTGAACCGCGGGCGAGATATGGGCGTGCAGATGGTCGGCCCTCTGATCATCAAGTTCGGTACCCAGAAACAAAAGGACTATTGGCTTCCGAGAATTCTCAGCTGCGAAGACATCTGGTGCCAGGGCTACTCGGAACCCGGTGCCGGGTCCGATCTGGCCAACCTGCGCACGCGGGCCGAGATCGACGGCGACGATTTCGTGATCAATGGCCAGAAGATCTGGACCACGATGGCGCATGACTCCACCCACATATTCATGCTGGTGCGCACCGATCCCAAGACGCCGAAGAAACAGCAGGGCATCAGCTTCCTTCTGGTACCGATGGATCAGCCCGGCATCGAGGTCCGCACGATCCGCACCCTGTCGGGCGAGACCGAGTTCTGCGAGGTCTTCTTCGACAATGCCCGCACCCCCCGCGAAAACCTTGTCGGAGAGCTGAACAAGGGCTGGACCATGGCCAAGGCGCTCCTGAGCTTCGAGCGCATCTTCATCGGCTCGCCAAGCCTGGCGCAGAACGCTCTGGGTCAGCTTGAAAGTTTCGCCCGAGGCCGAGGCGCTTTCGACGATCCGGTTTTTCGAGACCGTTTCGCCCAGGCTGCGCTCGATGTTGAAGATCACGCCGCGCTCTACGCCCGTTTTGCAGACCAGCTCAAGCGAGGCGAAACGCTGGGCGCGGATGTCTCGATGCTCAAAATCTGGGTGACCGAGTGCTTTCAGCGCATAACCGAGCTGATGATCGAGGCGGCCGGACCCGATGGCGGCACCATTGGCCCGCTTCAGGTCGGCAACGTAAGTGTCGATGTCCTTGCGAGCTTCTACAAAGCCAGACCCACCACGATCTACGGTGGATCGAACGAAATCCAGCGAAACATCCTGTCCAAGGCCGTCCTCGGACTGCCTGGCTGACCCCACGCCCATATCCTGAGGAGGAGAAGAACCATGTCGGAGCGTTATGCAAAATACAACAAACTGAAATTTGACTATCCTGCAGATCGCGTGCTGCGCATCACGTTCGACCGACCCGAGACCTTCAATTCCGTGGACGCCGAAACCCACACCCAGATGACGGATATGTGGATCGATATCGACCGTGACCCCGACATCAATGCGGTCATCGTGACCGGCGCGGGCAAGGCATTCTCGGCCGGCGGCGATTTCAGCCTGATCGAAAGCATGATCGGCAATTCGCACGAGATCATGAAGACGTGGAAAGAGGCCAAGGACCTCGTCTACAACATCATCAACTGCAACAAGCCGATCATTTCCGCCATCAACGGCCCCGCCGCCGGTGCGGGGCTTGTCGTGGCCATTCTCGCCGACATCTCGATCGCCGGCAAACGGGCCAAGATCGTCGATGGCCACCCGCGCCTCGGGGTTGCTGCCGGCGATGTCGCCGCAATCATCTGGCCGTTGCTGACCTCGATGGCCAAGGCGAAATACTACCTGATGACCTGCAAGCCCGTGTCCGGAGAAGAGGCCGAGCGCATCGGACTGGTTTCCATGTGCGTCGAGGATGACGAACTGCAGCAGATCGCCTTGGATACGGCCGTCGAACTGGCCAACGGCTCGCAAAGCGCCATTCGCTGGACCAAGTACTCGCTGAACAACTGGCTGCGTCAGGCCGGACCGATCTTCGATGCTTCGACTGCTCTGGAAATGCTCGGTTTCATGAGCGAGGACGTGAAGGAAGGGGTGCTGTCGCACCGAGAGAAGCGCGCGCCGAACTTCCGCAAGGACTGTCCGCTTTAAATGGCAAAGGGCGACGAGGAGGCTTGGTCATGTCCGAAAGCATCTATCAGAACATCGCACGAGCCTATGCTGCCGCGGCTGAAAAGGCCCCTGGCCTGAAATCGCGGTTTGCGGCTGCCGGGTTCGACCCGGCAGCCGTGACGTCGCTGGCGGATCTGTCGCGTCTGCCGGTGATGAAGAAAGAGGAGCTTTTGAAGATACAGCGCGAGAACCCGCCCTTCGGCGGGTTTCTGGCCGCCGATCTGAAGGATATCGGGCGCATCTATGTCTCGCCCGGGCCGATCTTCGAACCGGCGCTCCCGGGCTCTGCCGGACACGGGCTGGAAATGCTGTTCAGGCAGGCCGGCGTGGGGGCGGGGGATATCCTGCTCAACACCTGGATGTATCACCTTGTGCCGGCCGGCCTGTTGTTCGACGAGGCGGCGCAGGCGGCCGGCGCCACCGTGATACCGGGCGGGGTGGGCAACACCGACCTTCAGGCGCAGATCATCGTCGAAACCGGCGTGACCGCAATCTGCGCCTCGACCGCGTTTTTCCTGACATTGGCCGACAAGGTGATTGAAACCTATGGCCGCGAGGCCTGGAAGGTGAAGACCGCGTTCCTCGGGGGCGAGATGGGCGACTGGATGGCCAAGCGCCGCCGGATCGAGGCAAATTACGACGTGTCCACCTGGGCCGCCTANGCCACTGCCGATCTGGGTGTTGTCGCCTATGAGGATGGTGGCGAAGGCTATGTGGTTCATCCCGACCGCGTGGTTCAGATCTGCGACCCGATCAGCGGAGAGCAGATGCCGCATGGCGAGCCGGGCGAGATCGTGGTGACGACGCGCAACGCCACCTGGCCGATGATCCGCTTCGGCACCGGCGACAGCGCCTGTGCCCTTGAAAGCAACGAGGATGGCAGCGTCAGCCGCATTTCCGCGTTGCAGGGCCGGGTCGGCGCGGCGGTCAAGGTGCGTGAGATATTCGTTTACCCCCGCGTGATCGAGGAAGTCGTGATCGCGACGCCGGGCGTTAAGACCGCGCAGGCCGTGGTGACGCGCGAAGGCGATCGTGACATGATCCGTCTTTCGCTTGTGCTGGAAGACGGAGCCGATGCCGCGGCCGCAACCGCTGCCGCCGCCGAGGCCTTCAAGCAGCATTCCAGGATACGCGCCGACGCGGTGAGCGTGGTGGCGGACTTGCCGGCGAATGCCGATCTGATCGTCAACGAAAAGGACGGATGAGGCGCGGCCCCGGATTCCGCTGATTCGCCCGGCTGATCCGACTGTCTTGACCGAAACGGGTTTGCGCAACGTTACCGAGGCTCAGCCGCAGAGCGCCCTTCGCGGTATGGCATTCCCGGTCGAGGCGATCGACATAGGTTAGCCTCCGGGTTCGCTTGCAGTTCCCGCAAGTCTACGCTGACGGTGTTTCTGCGATGCGCGCCTTCGACAAGGTCGGCGAGGCGGGAGAGGCCGCGCCAAATGACGGTGGTGCCTGGTGGCGCATCGGAGCTGCGACCGAGACAGCCCCCGGGCCGCGCGATGCTCCTGACATGGAAATCGAGGTTGCGCGGGAGCTTCTGCTTGCTTTCCGGCGTCCTGCGCTCGAGCAGTTGGCGTTCGGCGTCGGTGAGGACGGCAGCAGGCGATGCTTTCGGCACCTCGCGGCTGAGCATCGTCAGCCATGACATGCGCCAGGCCACAACGCAGCACAGAGCGATACGGTTTGCCAGACGATCAGCCGTGGCCAGGCTCAGTCCCTCGATCCGGCACCCGGCCTTCCGGCGGATCAAGCTCTTCGGCACGGATGATCTGAAGATCCTGATGCCGGTATTTCCGCTGCTTCCCGATCGGTGGGCGAACCGTCATCGAAGCGTGCCGGACCGAGACCACGGCGCAATGGTCCTTGCCTTGCGCATCGCGAAACCGAACCTCGTGAGTGCTACTGGCTTGCACCTCGGCCATCACCCTGGCAAGCCTGATCCACCTTAACCGGGCTGCATTCTGGTCGATAAAGCAGGTCCACCTCCA
This sequence comes from Roseovarius sp., assembly GCA_002720475.1. GTDB lineage: Bacteria > Pseudomonadota > Alphaproteobacteria > Rhodobacterales > Rhodobacteraceae > Roseovarius. The sequence goes on along the minus strand of PBIL01000007.1, from coordinate 49,615 downwards.
TGCTCTGGTCTCCTCGTCCCTGGAAACCGGCAGATGTCAGATCGTGGCTTTCGTCACTGTCCGATTTCGGGGAGTAGCTCGGTTGTTGATTTGACTTTCTAACATGTGTTAGTTTTTAGCAAGCGGCTTGGCACCCCCGGCAAGCAATCCTCTGAAATAAGAGGTGAAAGAAGACTCAATGCGAAGTAACCTCGTCACTTACGGATCACCGCTCGGTCAGGGAATGTGCGGTTCCACGGGTTTTCGGCAAGAGGCAGGAGCTGGGTCATGACCACGAATGGGGGGATCGTCTCACCGCCGCTTGCGGTGCGCAGCGCAACTTTGAAATTTGGCGGCGTGACGGCGCTCGACGACGTGAGCGTCACCGTGAACGACGATGAATTGCTTGCGATCATCGGTCCGAACGGTGCCGGAAAAACATCACTTCTGAACGTTACTGCGGGCTTCTATCGTCCGCAGAAGGGCCGTGTCGAGTTGTCCGGGCAAGACGTGACCGGCCTGCGTGTTGACCAGATCGCCCGGCGCGGTCTGGCGCGTACGTTTCAGGGCACCCATCTCTTCGCCGGGCAGACCGTGGTCGAAAACATCATGGTCGGTCGTCACATGCTGATGAAATCGAATGTGATCCAGGCCTTTTTCCAGTTTGGGCCCGTGATGCGCGAGGAATCAGAGCATCGCGAAGCCGCCGAAGAGATTATTGACTTTCTGGAGATCGAAGCAATCCGCAACCGGCCGGTGGGCACATTGGGGTACGGGCTGCGCAAACGCGTCGATCTGGGCCGCGCATTGGCGCAGGAACCGTCGATCCTGCTGATGGATGAACCGATGGCCGGCATGAACTCGGAAGAAAAGGAAGACCTGGCGCGCTTCATTCTCGATGTGCGCGAGGCGCGCAAGATTCCGGTGGTTCTGGTCGAGCACGACATGGGCGTGGTTATGGATCTTGCCGACCGGATTGTGGTGCTGGACTTCGGGCGGGTCATCGCCGAAGGCACCCCGGAAGAAATCCAGAAGGATCCGGCCGTGATCAAGGCATATCTGGGGTAGCGGGATGGTTAAGCAAAGATCGGCAATGGTCTTTTCGGACCCGGCTGTGACACACAGCGAAACCCTGCCACAGGTCTTGCTCGCGCGTGCGACGTCCAGACCGAACGACCTCGCCGAACGGCACAAGCGCCTTGGCATCTGGCGTGAATTCACCTGGTCCGATGTGCTCGACAGGGTTCGTGCCCTGGCTCTCGGGCTGGAGAACCTGGGTCTGTCGACGGGCGACTCCGTCATGATGATCGGGGAGAACGAACCCGAACATTTCTGGGCGGAATACGCCGTCCAGTCATTGGGCGGCAAAGTCCTGTCCGTCTATCCGGATCAGAACGCCGAAGAGATCCTGTATCTGGCCGAAGACTCTCAAACGCGGATTTTTCTGGCGCAGGATCAGGAACAGGTCGATAAATGCATCGAGGTCGCGAGCAAGTACTCGGGGGCCCTGGCGATCATTTACTGGGATGACTCCGGTCTTTGGAACTATGATCATCCCCTGTTGCATTCCTTTGAAACTGTGAGCGCGGCAGGACGTCAGAACCACGCCAAGGAGCCTGCCAGATTTGAAGAACACGTCAAACGCGGGCGGTCGGACGATACCGCCTTGCTGTCCTATACCTCTGGGACCACGGGAAAACCCAAGGGTGTTGTCATCAGCCATCGCTACCTGTTCGACAACTGCTCGCGGGTGATGGGGGCAATCGAAATCGCGCCAGGCACCGAATACCTGACCTACATTTCGCCTGCCTGGGTCACGGAACAGATTTTCGGCCTGTCGATCGGTTTGATCGCGCCCATGGTTGTCAATTTCCCCGAAGGTCCCGAAGACGTGCTGACCAACATTCGCGAACTGGCGGTTGACGCGCTGGTGTTCAGCCCGCGGCAATGGGAAAACCTTGCCTCCATCGTTCAGGCCCGGATGCTGGGTGCGGGCAAGTTCCGCAACTCGATGTACAAATGGGGTATGAAAGTCGGCCGCGACGTTTATGTCGAACGCCTGGAAGGGCGCAGTCCAAGCCTCGCCGCGCTCCTGCAACTTCCCTTTGCCGAGGCGCTGGTGCTGCATCACCTGCGTGACAATCTTGGCCTTGGCAAGGCGAAGAATGCGCTGAGCGGCGGTGCCCTGATGGCACCGGACGTCTTTCGCATGTTCCACGCCATGGGGGTCAAGCTGCGCAACATCTATGGCGCGACCGAAATCGGCCTTCTGACCGCCCATGTCGGCGAAAGCTATCAGCTGGAAACAAGCGGTAGCTGGATGCAAAGCAATACCGCTTATGGTGATCCGCTGGAATACCGCATAACCCCGCAAAGCGAGTTGCAGGTCCGCGGCGGATCGGGCTTTGGCGGATATTATCGCAAACCGGACAAGACCGCCGAGGTGCTCACCGAAGACGGTTGGTATGCCACTGGCGATGCGGTTTCGATGACCGATGACGGAGAACTGGTATTCTACGACCGCGTCAAGGACATGCGCCGCCTGGCGAACGGCCACAGTTATCCGCCGCAGTTCATCGAAACACGGCTGCGCTACAGCCCCTACATCAAGGATCTCATGACGCTGGGCGACGAAACCCGGGATTTCGTCGGCGCGCTGATCAATATCGACATGGAGGTCCTCAGCCGCTGGGCCGAAGAAAACAATATCAGCTTCTCGACCTATACCGACCTGTCGCAAAAAGCCGAGGTTCTGGATCTCATCAAAAGCGAGGTTTCGCGCATCAACGTCTTGCTGCCCGAGGGCTCTCGGGTCGTGCGGTTCGCGAATTTCCCCAAGGAACTGGACCCGGACGAAGGCGAGCTGACCCGCAGCCGGAAACTCCGGCGCGCATTCCTGGAAGACCGGTATGCCACGCTCGTCGAGGCTATTTACAGCGGTGCCGACAGGATCGACCTTGAGATTGCCGTTACCTATCAGGATGGCCGCCAGGGCGTGCTCAGGGCCGAAGTGCGTGTGGCGGATGTCGAGAGCGGATCGAAGGCTGCCGGGCGGCAGTCGCAAACTTGAGGGAGGTCGGGAACAATGGTCTATTTCATCAATGACATCATAACGGGAGCCTTGATCGGCCTGCTTTACGCGCTGGTGGCCATGGGGTTCGTCGTGATCTACCGCGCCAGCAAGGTGTTCAATTTCGCGCAGGGCGAACTGGTGATCATCGGCGGTTTCATCGTCTGGTTCACAACCATGCAGCTCGGCCTGAGCCTGTGGCTGTCGATCCCGCTATCCTTGGTTCTGGCGGGTCTTGTGGGCTATCTGATCGAACGGATTTTCTTTACCAAGCTGATCGGTGAATCGGTGTTCTCGATGGTGATGGTGACTGTCGGCCTGCTGATACTGCTGCGTGGCGTCGTCCTGCTGCTGTTTGGGGCCTCCGTCCGGCCCTTTCCGGTCATCTTTCCGCTGAAGCCGCTCTTCCTCGGCGATATGCTGATCCCGATGAACCTGCTTGTCGGGGGGATCATCACCATCGTCGCCGCAGTTGGCCTGTCCTGGTTCTTCAACCGGACCCGTTCGGGCCTGCGGATGACGGCGGTGGCCGAAGATCACGTCGTCGCAGCTTCGATGGGGATTTCGGTGAAAGGCTCGATTGCCTTTGCCTGGATTCTCGGCGCAATCCTGTCCACGATCGGGGCGATGATCTTCCTCAGCGGCAAGTCGCTGACCTTTCTGGCCTCGGATATCGGTTTTGCGGCACTACCGGTTGCATTGTTCGCCGGGTTGGAGTCGATCGGCGGGCTTGTCCTGGCGGGGATCATCATCGGTGTCATCCAGAGCCTGACCACCAACTACCTCGATCCGATCATCGGCGGCTCGCTCGGCAGTGTCGTGCCCTATATCATCATGCTTGCCATTCTGCTGATCCGGCCCACGGGCCTGTTCGGCTGGCGCACAATCGAGCGGGTGTAGTTCATGGATCCTTCCGGCATCTTCCCCACAAGCTATCGCGCAGACAGACGCCTCGTGCGCACGCGCTGGCAGGCAGCTTGCCTCGTGCTGTTCTTCCTTGTCATGCTGGCGGTGCCTTATCTTGTGAGCGGGCGTATCATCGCCGTGCTGAACATGATGCTGATCAGCGCCGTCATCGCCGTCGGACTCCAGATTTGCACCGGCTACGCGGGCCAGATCAATCTGGGCCAGGCCGCATTCATGGGGGTGGGTGCCTATACCGCTTCGATACTGGCGTCGAAGACTGGCCTCACATTCCTGTTGACCATACCGCTGGCCGGGTTCGCGGCTGCGCTGTTCGGCTTTCTCTTCGGTTTGACGGCGACCCGGATCAAGGGGTTCTATCTGGCCCTGACGACCATTGCGGCACAGTTCATCTTTCATTTTGCAATCCTGAACCTTCCATCTTCCTGGCTGGGTGGCTCGAATGGCGTCACCGTGCCGGCAGCGGAGATATTCGGGCTGCGCCTCGTCACCGAGACCCAGCAATTCTACATCAACCTTGCGGTTGCCGTGATCATGATCGCAGGTGCGTTCGGGATCATCCGGTCGCGCTTCGGCCGCGCCTTCGTTGCGGTCAGGGACGATGACGTGGCCGCAGGCATCATGGGGATCAATGTCGCGGCCACAAAGGCGAATGCCTTTCTGATAGGTGCCTTCTATGCCGGCGTCGGCGGGGCACTCTGGGCCTACATGATCCGTTTTGTCGGGGTCGATCAGTTCACCCTGTTCCATTCCATCTTTTTCGTGGCGATGATCATCGTCGGCGGAATGGGATCGATCGTGGGCGCGCTGGTCGGTGTCTTCGTCATTCGCACCATCCAGGAAGTTATTGCCACAGTCGGTCCGAATGTCGCCGAGTCCGTCTCGTTTCTGGGAGGCGATATCGTGTTCGCGGGCATGAACGTCATTCTTGGTGGCGTGATTGCCTTGTTCATGATCCTTGAACCCAAGGGGCTGATGCACCGCTGGAATATCCTGAAGTCATCTTATCGTATCTGGCCGTTCCCCTATTGATTTCGGGGCGGTCCATAACCTGGGAGGAGAAAGAACATGACATACCTAAGCAAATCGGGCCTTGGGCGGCTGTTGGCCGCCGGAACGCTCGCGCTCGCCACGGCGCTACCAATGAAGGCACAGGCGGAGACCACATATAATCTTGCGCTTCTGTCGGACTTTTCCGGCCCCTATGCCGATATAATGCCGATCCTGGCCTCAAGCCGCGAGGTCGTTTTCGACTGGTGGAACGCGAACAGCGGCAAGGAACTCGGCGTCAAGCTGAACTACAAGAACTACGAGACCCGATATGATGCCGCACAGGTCGCCAGCCTGTGGCCTGGCATCAAGTCGGAGCTTGAGCCGATCGCCGTGGTCGGCCTTGGCGGGCCGGACGTGGCGGCCCTGTCCGAACGCCTACCCGAAGACAAGATCCCGATGTTCATGGCCACGGCCGCCTATGGCTTTGCCTGGCAGCCCGATTCCTGGATATTCAATCCACGCCCGACCTATTCGCATGAAGCTGCGGGATTTCTGGCCTGGATGCGCGAACAGCGTGGCGGCGACGAACCCATAAAATTCGCGGTCCTGTCCTCCGAGGCATCCCCCGCCTATGTCGATATGGGAAAGGGGCTCGAAGTCTATGCCGAAGAGCATCCCGAGGCCGCCGATCTGGTGGAGGTCATCTATACCGAGGTGCAGCCGACCGACCTGACCGCGCAAATGCGTCGCGTCGCGCGGTCGGGGGCCGAAGCGGTGATCATCCAGACCAACACTTCGATCGTGGTCGCCGCTAAACGCGGGTTGCAGGCCAACGGGGCCGACATCCCGATCATGATGAGCACGCATAACGGGCTGCCTGCCTCGGGCAAAGCGCTTGGCGGGCTGGCGCAGCTTGAAGGCGACTTCGAGGCCTACGGCATGGTGATCGCGGCCGATGAGGACACAGAAGCGCGGCAGTTCTACCAGACCCTCGTTTCGGATTACGGGCTCAAGGCGCCCTGGAATGTCGTGACGGCCATGGGGATTGCCCAGGCCCTCTATACCGTGGCCGTGATCGAGCACGCGATCGAGGAGAACGGTGCCGAAGGTCTGACGGGCGAGCTGGTGCGCGAGGCGCTCTTTGCCAAGCCGATCACCTCGGAGGAAACCTATGGCTTCCTTCCGAATCTCACTTTCACCCCAGAAGCCCCCTTTCCTCTGAAAGGGCTCAAGGTGAACGTGGGCACGGTCAAGGACGGGAAGATCACAATCGCGGCGACCGGCGTCGATGTTCCCGATTTGAGCAAGTGGTGAACAAGTCCCGGGCACCGCGATCGTGGTGCCCGACCCTTTCCCCGGATCCGGACCCGAAGTCATGCTCGAACTCAATAACGTGGAAGTGACCTATTCCGATGTCATTCTGGCGCTCAAGGGCGTCTCGATGACCGTGCGCGAAGGTCAGTGTGTTGCGCTTCTCGGCGGAAACGGGGCAGGAAAAAGCACGACGCTAAAGGCGATTTCCGGAACTCTGAAATCCGAAGACGGAACCGTGTCCGCCGGTTCGATCATCCTGAACGGAAAAGCGATTCAGAACATGGAAGCGTCGAATGTAGTAAAAAATGGCCTGATCCATGTGATGGAGGGCAGGCGCGTGCTGCGTCACCTGACATCGGAACAGAACCTGATCGTCGGCGGGCATATGGTGAGCAATTCCACCGAGCTGAAAAACCGTCTGGCTCACGTCTACAACCTGATACCGCGTCTTGCGGACCTGCGCAACCGCACCTCGGGGTTCATGTCCGGCGGCGAGCAGCAACTGCTTTTGATCGGCCGGGCCATGATGGCGAGGCCCAAGATCATCGCCATCGACGAGCCGTCNCTGGGTCTGGCACCGATGATGATCCGTGACGTCTACGAAGTTCTCAAACAGCTCAAGCGCGAAGGCACGACCTTCTTCCTGGTCGAACAGAACAGTGCCGCCGCCCTGTCGATCGCGGATTACGCCTATGTGATGGAGAACGGGCGCATCGTCCTGGACGGCCCCGCGGACAAGCTCGCCGACAACGAAGACATCAAGGAATTCTATCTTGGTGTCACCGCCTCTGGTGAACGCAAGAGCTATCGCGAAATCAAGCACTATCGACGCCGCAAGAGATGGCTCGGATAGGAGGGGAAATACAATGGCTGAATTGCTGGACATCAAGGGACATACCGCACTTGTGACCGGGGCCGGACAAGGCGTGGGTCGTCAGGTCGCGCTTTATCTCGCCGAACATGGCGCGGGTGCCGTTGTGGTCAACGATTTCCACGCCGCGCGGGCCGAAAGCGTAGCGGCAGAAGTGGAAGCGGCTGGTGCAAAGGCGCTACCGATGGCCTTTGACGTGTCGGATTTCGATGCTGTCGGCGCGGCCTTTTCCGAGGCGCAGCGCGCCCTTGGCAGCGTGGAGATTCTGGTCAATAATGCCGGCAATGCAGGGCCGACGTCACGGCTCGACGATCTGGTGCCGTTCTGGGAATCGGACCCCGCCGAATGGCGGCGCTGGATGGCCACCAATTTCGATGGTGTGCTGAACTGCACCCGCCACGCCATGCCGATGATGGTCAAGGGTGGTTACGGCCGCATCGTGACGGTCATTTCCGACGCAGGCCGGGTGGGCGAGCCGCATCTGGCGGTCTATTCCGGTGCCAAGGCAGGGGCGGCGGGTTTCATGCGCGCCATTGCAAAGGCCGGTGGCCGGTTCGGGATTACAGCGAACTGCGTCGCCCTGGGCGGCACCAGAACCCCGGCGGTCGCCGATCTGATCCCGGATGCGGAGACCGAAAAGCGGGCGCTTTCGCAATATGTGATCCGTCGGCTGGGTGAGCCGGAAGACGCGGCAGGCATGATCCTGTTTCTTTGCTCGGATGCAGCAAGCTGGATCACCGGCCAGACCTATCCGGTGAATGGCGGGNATTCATTTGCTTGCTAGAGCCGAACACGGGCGGTCGCTATCAGTTGGGGCCGCCCTCGAACAAGCGCTTGTTATCGGCGCCGATCTCCGGCGGCAGCCCCGAAATCTCGGTTTCGAAACCGTCGAATTTCAGGGGTTGGACCAGGAAAGTCTCTGTCTTGCCGCCATCATGCGCGATGGTGCGCAGCAACCGGCGGGCGCGCACATGCGGATCGTTCATGGTCTCGGCCAGCGAATTGACCGGGCCCCAGGGTACGCCGGCCTTGTCAAGGAGATCGCCCCAGTCCGCGCGCGCCTTGCCGACAAGAACCGCCGCAATCTCCTCCCGCAACTCGTCCTTGCGCGCGACACGCTGGCGGCCTGTCAATCCGGCAAGGTCCGGCTTGCCGATCGCCTCGCAGAACGGGTGCCAGAACCAGTCCTCATGCGCGATGGACAGCGTCAGCAGCTTGCCGTCCTTGCAGGTGAACACGCCGTAGCCCGGCTCGGAGATGAACTCGCCCAGCGGCGTGCCATTGGCCTCGGGCACAAGGAAGGCGGTGAGCATCGAGACCACCGCATCCGACATCGATACATCGACGTAACGGCCCTGCCCCGTCCGCTGGCTGGATACTACAGCCGAGAGGATCGCGATCACCGCGAACAACGCCGCGCCAACATCCGCAAGCGGCAGGGTCGGCACCGGCCCCGGTTGCCCGGCCTCGGCCTGATCGGCCAGAAGGCCGCCCACGCCTTCATAGCTGAGGTCATGCCCCGCCCTGTCGCGATAGGGGCCGTCCTGCCCGTATCCGGAGATCGACACATAGACCAGCCGCGGGTTGATCTTGCGCATGTCCTCGAACCCGGCGCCAAGTGCTGCCAGCTTGCCGGGACGAAAGCCCTCGACGATGACATCGGATTTGCTGGCCATCTCACGAAACCGCGCGAGCCCCTCGGCGGATTTCAGATCGAGCGCCACGCTGCGCTTGCCCCGGTTGAGCGCCCTAAAAAGCGGCGGAAACTGCCGCGCGGGATCGCCGATGCCGGGCCGTTCGACCATGATCACTTCGGCCCCCATATCCGACAGAAGCATCGTCGCATAGGGGCCGGGGAATTGCTCCGCGAGGCTGAGGATTTTCAATCCGGCCAGTGGTGCAGTGCTCATGTAAGTCTCCAGGTTCCAGTTCTCCCGGTTTCGGGCCTTTGCATTGCATCCGGCCCGACGACGAAATGCAACCCGAAACGCGATTTTCCCTGTTTCAACCCCGGAGGATAAATTGGCTGCCACCCCCCAGACCCTGACCGTGGAGCGTGTGACACGAACCGAATGGATCACCTTCCAGCGCACCGACCAGATGAACGCCATGTCGATGCAGATGCTGCGCGATATGACAACTGCGCTTGAAGCCGCGATCGCCGACGATGCCGTTCGCGCCATTGTCCTGACCGGCTCGGGCCGCGCGTTCTGCGCGGGGGCCGATCTCAAGGAAGTGGCCAGCGCAAGTCACGAACCCGGAGAGCCCGACCTGCTCGATCTGGTCGAACACACGTTCGGGCTGATGCGCCATGGCCCCAAGCCGGTGATCGCCGCCGTCAACGGGCTGGCCATGGCGGGCGGGCTGGAAATGGTGATGGCCTGCGATCTGGTCTTTGCCGCCGAAAGCGCGCAGATGGGCGATGCCCATTCCAATTTCGGTGTCTTTCCCGGTGCGGGCGGCGCGGCGATCCTGCCGCGCCGGGTCGGACTGAACCGCGCGAAGTACCTGCTCTTTTCGGGCGAGAATGTCTCGGCGCGGGAGATGATGGAGTGGGGATTGGTCAACAAGGTGGTTGCGGACGCCCAGCTTCGCGAGACGGTGCAGGCCTTTGCCGACAAGCTGTCCGACAAGAGCCCGGCCGTGCTGCGCCGCATGAAGACGGTCGCCAACCGGTCGCTGAACGTGGACGAGCCTGCCGCGCTCGCCGAAGAGATGCTGAATCTGCGCGCCCATATGCGCTCCTGGGACATGCGCGAGGGGCTGACGGCCTTTGTCGAAAAGCGCAAACCGCAGTTTCGCGGATATTGATACAGGAGGACGAATGATGCAGGACATATATGTCGTCGGCGTCGGCATGACACCGTTCGGAAAGTTTCGGGACAAGTCCATCAAGGACATGACCCGCGAGGCCGTCACCGGCGCTCTTGCCGATGCCGGACTTTCGGCAGAGCGCATCGAAGGCGCGTTTTTCTCGAACGCCGTGCAGGGCCACATGGAGGGCCAGCACATGATCCGCGGCGAGATTGCGCTGCGCGAGATCGGCATTCAGGGCATTCCGGTGGTGAATGTCGAAAACGCCTGCGCCAGCGCCGCGACCGGGTTCAAGCTGGCGGTGGATTTCCTCAGGGCCGGCAATGGCGATTGCTGCCTCGCCGTGGGTGCGGAAAAGATGTATTCCGACGATCGCGCGCTGATGTTCTCGGCCTTCGACAGCGGTTGGGACGTGAGCAACGGCGAGGCGGTCGCGAAGCGCCTGGCCGATCTGGGTGCCGGGGTGGAGGAGCCCGAAGGCTCGAAATCGCCCAAGCCCTATAGCGTGTTCATGGATGTCTATGCCGGCTTCGCGCGGCTGCACATGAAAACCTTCGGCACGACACAGGAACAATTCGCGGCCGTGTCCGCCAAGAACCACGGGCATTCGGTACATAATCCGCTGGCACAATATCGCGACAGCATGAGCATTGGTCAGGTGCTCGCCGCGCCGCCCATCACCTACCCGCTGACCCTTCCTATGTGCGCCCCGATTTCCGACGGCGCGGCGGCGGCGGTGCTTTGCACGGGCGAGGGCCTCAAGCGGCTGGGCATCGACCGGACCCGCGCGATCAGGGTCAAGGCAGCAGTCCTGCGCTCGGGCACCGACCGCGCGCCCGAGGATTATGAAAACCACCTGACCCGCCTTGCCGCCCTGCAAGCCTATGAACAGGCCGGGCTTGGCCCCGATGACATGTCCCTCGCCGAAGTGCATGACGCAACCGCCGTGGGCGAGGTCATCCAGATAGAGAACCTGGGCTTTGTCCCGTTCGGCGAAGGTGGCCCGGCCAGCCTGCGCGGCGAGACAACGATCGGCGGTCGTATCCCGGTGAACACCTCGGGCGGGCTGGAATCCAAGGGCCACCCGGTGGGTGCCACCGGGATTGGCCAGATATTCGAACTGGTCACGCAACTACGCGGCGAGGCTGGCACACGCCAGGTTGACGGCGCACGGAACGCCATCGCCGAAAATGGCGGCGGCTTGCACGGCATCGAGGAAGCCGCCGCCTGCGTCACCATTCTGGGACGCTGAAACAAGGAAAATAAAATGGAAAACGTGACCGCTGCCGCGCAGGCAATCTATACCGACGACCAGCGCATGTTGCTGGAAAACTTCCGCAAGATGGCCAATGCGGAATTCGCTCCGCTGGTTGAAAAATACGAGGTTCTGGGCCATCCGCCGGATGCGGAGACGCTCAAGGGCCTGTTCGCCAAAGTCGAGGAATTCGGGCTCATCAGCGGCTTGCTTCCCGAAGAAGACGGTGGCGCGGGGATCGACCGCATGACCTGTGGTATCCTCTACGAGGAACTGGCGCGGGTTTGGGCCGATCTGGCGATCGCCGTTCTGATTCAGAGCCATGCCGCACTCGCGCTCAACCTGTTGGGCGACGCGGCGCAGAAAGAGGCTTATCTCAAGCCGCTCTTGCGCAGCGAGCGCATTTGCGCCACCTGCATTTCCGAACCCTCCGTCGGCTCGAACGTGCGCGAGGTCAAGACCCGCGCGGAACGCCAGGGCGACAAGATTTTTGTCAGCGGACAGAAGCTGTGGATTTCCAATGGTGCGCAATCGGATTTCGCCATCGTTGTCTGCAATCTGGACGGTGGCATTTCCATGGTTGTCGTGGATCGCGACAAGGGCGGCTATGAAAGCCGCGAGCTGCGCAAGATGGGGCTTGTCGGCGCCTCGACCTGCGAATTGTTCTTCGACCGCGCGGAAACCACCGCCGACCATGTTCTGGGGAATGCAGGCGGGGGCCTGTTCCAGACATTGAAGCTGTTCGAGAGCGCGCGGGTCTTTGTGGGGCTGACAAGCGTCGGTATTGCACAGGCGGCGCTGGAGTGCGCGGTCTCTTATTCGAAAGAGCGCGAACAGCACGGCAAGCCGATCGGCGGGCACCAGTTGATCCAGGGCTACCTGGCCGATATGGCCACGCATCTGGATGCAGCGCGATTGTTGTGTCAGCGCGGGCTGCAACTTCTGGATCTGGGAGTGCGCTGTGATACCCAGACTTCGATGGCGAAATGGTATGCGACGGAAATGGCAGTCGAAATCGCAGGCAAGGCCGTGCAGATCCACGGCGGCAACGGTATCACCAAAGAGTTTCCCGTCGAACGGCACTTCCGCAATGCCAAGGTCATGCCGATCCCGGACGGCACCACCGAAATCCAGAAGCTGGTCATAGGGCGCAACCTGACCGGGCTGAACGCGTTCTGAAATGCGTCCGGGTCGGGACGGCACACGCGGTGCAGGCACGGCGTGATCGTTCCGGCCCATTGGCGTTAAGCAGGTCGATCCAAACCCTGCCCCGACCCGAGGGGAGGGGCCAGGAGGAAGCGAATTCATCGAATGAGCCACGGCCAGCATCGCGAACCGGCCACCAGGGTCACGTCCGTCAGGCTGGTGTAATTTCCCGGATGGCCTGAGGGCATGATCAGGCGGCTTTCGTTGAGATGCTGAGAAGGGGGGCGATCTCCTCTGTATCGAACGCCAACTGCTCGAGCGCAGGACGCCGGAAGGCAAGCAGAAGCTCCCGCGCAACCTCGATTTCCATGTCAGGAGCATCGCGCGGCCCGGGGGCTGTCTCGATCGCAGCTCCGATGCGCCACCAGGCACCACCGTCATTCGGCGCGGCCTCTCCCGCCTCGCCGACCTTGTCGAAGGCGCGCGTCGCAGAAACACCGTCAGCGTAGACTTGTGGGAACTGCAAGCGAGCCCGGAGGCTTGCGGAGGTTGCCGGCTGCGGTGCTGTTGTCGGCACCGGACAGCAGCGCCCTGCCGGTCGCACGGCCGTGACGGTTCATCCGCTCCTCGATGGCCTGCCGCAGGTTCTGCACGATATGGAACCGGTCGGCGGCCTGTTCCGCCTGCGGGGTCCCTTGCCGCGCAGCCCGGGCGTAGAGACCGCAGCGATCTCTGCTGATCACTTCCACCTCGGGATGTCGCTTCAGCCAGTCGGTGCAGGTGACCACATCTCGATCCTCGAGAACATCGATGACCACCCGACGCTCCAGATCGACAATGACCGTGCCGTAGGTCTGCGACTTTCGCCAGCTCCAGTCGTCGATCCCGATGACCGTCGGCCGCTCGGCGGTGTCTTGAGCACGCGCCTTCAGCTGCCTGTTAGGTCGCCCCGCGGCCGGAGGTTTCGAGTATCTCTTCCTCGGCACGCTGCCACAGCTCATAGGAAATCGGGTTCTCGCTTTCCTCGAGGATATGTCCCACCAGACCGATGGCCCGCGCCATGACGCCAAAGCCTCGGACAATCTTCCAGGGGAAGCCGAATTCGCAGCAGATCGCCCCGATCGCGCCAGTGGCGTTGATCGGCAGCATCTTGCCAGATTTCTCCTCGGCAACGGCCTGAATCTTCTGGATCAACGCGATATATTCACCGGATTTTCCGTTCTCGGCGGCGATCTGGAACAGCCGCGGNGCGCGTGGATCGACCGGCTTGTGCAGTGGATGGCCCAGACCCGGGACGATGGCCTTGCGGGCGCGGAATTTCTCCACCGTCTCGACGGCAAGCGCATCCAGATCGGCNCCGGTGCCGAGCTTGTCCTGCGGCAGCGCCTCGTACAGCATCTTCGAAGCACCTTCCATCGACCCGACAAAGACGGTGCCCAGCCCGCACAGCCCGGCCGCGACGGCCGCCTGAAGCGATTCCGGCGCGCCCATATAGGTCATGCGCGCGACGAGGGCCGAGGGGGTGATGCCGTGCTCCACCAGCGTGATGATGATTGCATTAAAGACCCGGCTTTCCTCTGGTGTGGCCGGGCGTCCGGTCAGTTGCAGAAAGGCGAAGTCGCCAAGGTTCATGTGCCCCAGGATCTCGTTCGGCAGGTCGCGTCCGCGCACGCAGATCTTGTCCGGCGTGCTCCATCCGATGTTCGAGCTGATTTTCTGCTTGCGTTTTCCCATCAGACCGGATCCCACGAAAAGACATCCGCCGAAACCTCGAGCGGTGTGAATTGCGATTTGAGCGCAGGAATGGCGCGCTCGGCGATTTCGGCGGTGGTCCAGCCCTCGCCGGAATGGACCGACCGGACCGGGCGGGGCTGGTTGAACAGGAATATCTCGTTCATCCGAACCCCGAATATCTGGCCCGAAACCTCGGACGCCGCATCGGACATCAGGAAACAGGCCATCGGGGCGACCTTTGCCGGGGTCATCTGCTTGATTTTCTCGACCCGCGCCTGCTGCTCGGGAGTGTCGGTCTTGATCGACGCGATCATCCGGCTCCAGGCAAAGGGCGCGATGCAGTTCGAGCGCACGTTCCAACGCCTGAGATCGAGAGCGACCGATTTCGAAAACGCCGTAATCCCCAGCTTGGCCGCCGCATAATTCGCCTGAGCCAGGTTCCCGATCAGACCCGAGGTCGAGGTCATGTGTACCAGCGCGCCGCTTTCCTGTTCGCGGAAATAATCGGCCGCCGCGCGGCTGGTGTTGAAGGCACCGTAAAGATGGACCTTCACGACGGCGTCGAAATCCTCATAGCTCATCTTGTGGAAGAACCCGTCGCGCAGGATGCCGGCATTGTTCACCACCGCGTCGATGCGGCCGAATTCCTTGACCGCGGCCTCGACCATTGCGCGCGCCGCGTCGGGATCGGTGACACTACCGCCATCGGCAATGGCATCGCCACCCGCGGCCTTGATTTCCTCGACGACCTTCTGCGCCGCGCCTTCGGTCTGGCCGGTGCCCTTCAGCGACGCGCCCAGATCGTTGACCACCACCGCGGCGCCTTCCGCCGCGGCCAAGAGGGCGATGTCGCGCCCGATCCCGCCACCGGCACCGGTGACAAGGACCACCTTTCCGTCAAGTGCCTTTGCCATTGTCAATCTCCCTCAGCTTGCCTTGCGGTACTTGTCGAGACCGCCAGAATGCATGACCCGCCCCATCAGCGGCGCGCCGATGATCTCTTCGGCCTTCACCGCGGCCGCGATCAGCTTGTCGAGGTCAATGCCCGTCTCGATGCCCAGTTCGTGGCACAGGAACACCGCGTCCTCGGTGCAGACATTGCCGGCCGCGCGCGCATGGCCGTGACCGGCGAAGGGACAGCCGCCAAGACCGGCGACCGAGCTTTCGAACATGTCCACCCCCATCGACAGGGCGGCGTAAAGATTGGCGATGCCAAGGCCGCGCGTGTCGTGAATATGCATCCCGATGCGCGCCTCGGGTGCCAGCTCGCGCAGCGCGCCGATCATGCGCTTGACGGCCTCGGGGTTGCCCCAGCCCATCGTGTCGGCGATCACCAGAATCGGAACCGGAATGTCCTCATCCCTGCACAGTTCCAGGATGAAGCGGAAATCGTCCAGAATGCGGCTCTGCGGGATCGGACCTTCGTAGTTGCAGCCGAAGGCGGTCATCACATAGGCCGCATCGACGGTATAGCCCTCTTGCTTGTACAGGCGCACCCAGTCGCGCTGCCTTTCGCGCATCTCGGCGGACGAGCAGTTGTTGTTGGCCTGAGCAAAGGCCTCGGACGGATAGAACAGCAACCGCGGGTCGATATCGACCTCATGCGCCGTCAGCGCCTTGCGAAAGCCCTTGTCGTTCAGCCAGAGCGAGGTGTATTTCACACCGGGTTTACGCTTGATGCGCTGAAACAGTTCGCCGGTATCGGCCATTTGCGGCACATATTTCGGGCTGACGAAACTGCCGACCTGAATGCGCTTCAATCCGCTCTCGCTGAGCATGTTGATCAGCTCTATCCGCTCCTCGATCGGGTAGATCTTCTTTTCGATCTGAAAGCCCTCGCGCGGGCCTTCTTCACGAAACTCGACGAACTTGGGAAAGTCGCTCATGTGCTCACTCCTCGGGCGGTAGAATCTCGGCGATGATCTGGCCGCGCTCGACCATGTCCCCGTTCGAGACGGAAATATTGCTTGCTGTGCCGGCTGCGGCAGCACGGATCGATATTTCCATTTTCATCGATTCCATGACTGCAACCACGTCACCTTCGGCCACGGGCTGCCCGTCGGCGACCTTGACATCGACGATCATGCCGGTCAGCGGGGAGGCCACGGCGCGATCTGCCGCCGCATCGCCACCGGCAAAATCCAGAGGCGCGGCGGGACGGAAGATCAGGCGGCCCTCCCACGTGTCCATCTCGATCTCTCCGGCATGCAGCCGTGCGTCGATCAGATAGACATCATCGCCCTGGCTCAGTCGCCAGCGGCCCGGCGCAATCTCGCGCACGGACAATGTGACGGCATCGCCGATTTCCGACAGGACGGTGTATTGATCCCCGGATTTGACCGGGCCAACGCGCAATTCCTCTGAAGCTCCGGCCGCGTCGGTCAGCGTCACGCGCTGACCCGCTTCCAGGGCATCACCGCCAAGGCCAAGGCGCCAGCAAGTGAACCCGTCGCGGTTGGCCCATGGGTTGGCGCTGTTTTCACATCGGCCGGAGACCATGAACAATACAGCGGCTGCGGCTTTCCACAATTCGGGACGCGACAGGGGGGAAGGTTTCGTCAGCTCGTCAATCCGTCCGTCGATCCAGCGGGTATGAACCCGCATCTGCCCGAATTCGGGGTTTCGCGCCAGCGCCACCAGAAAGGTGCGGTTGGTTTGCACGCCTTCGACGGCCACGTGATCGAGTGCCGTCGCCAGCCGTGCGAGCGCGGTTTCCCGGTCGGGCGCATGCACGATCAGCTTGGCGATCATCGGATCGTAATAAGGCGTGACCGCGTCCCCCTCGGCAACGCCGCTGTCGATCCGCAGACCGCCGGGCAGGCTGAGCGTGGTCAGCGTGCCGGTGGAGGGGGCGAATTGCATCGCCGGATCCTCGGCGTAAAGCCGCGCCTCGATGGCATGGCCGTTTATCCGCAGATCGCCCTGCCGAAGGCCCAGACCCGCGCCTTCGGCGATGCGAAGGTGAAGCGCAACCAGATCCAGCCCGGTAATCGCTTCGGTGACGGGGTGTTCGACCTGAATACGAGGGTTCACCTCGAGAAAGAAATACTCGTTCTCGGAAACCAGAAACTCGACCGTGCCGAGGCCACGATAGGCAAGCGTTTCGCCCAGGCGCACCGCGTCTTGCGCGATCTTGTCCAAGAGCGTCCGCGGCAGACCCCAGGCCGGGGCCTCTTCGATGACCTTCTGGTGGCGGCGCTGGAGCGTACAGTCGCGTTCGAAGAGATGCACCACATGTCCCTTGCCGTCGCCAGCGATCTGCACCTCGACATGGCGTGCCTCTGGCAGGAAGCGTTCCAGCAACAGGCCTTCGGACCCAAAGGTGGACCTTGCCTCGCGCAGAGCGCCCTCGATGTCGTCCATCAGGGTGGTTTCGTCGGTCACGAGCCGTTGGCCGCGGCCGCCGCCGCCACCGACGGCTTTCAGCAGGACGGGAAGACCCATCTCGCGCACTTCCGCGGCAATCTCAACCGGATCGGACCGCGCGCCCACGGCACCCGAGATGACCGGCACCCCAGCGGCAACCGCTGCCGCCTTGGCGCTGGCCTTGTCGCCGAATCGTTCCAGCGTTTCGGGCGTCGGCCCCATGAAGATCATGCCGGCGGCCTCGACCGCGCGGGCAAAATCGGCGTTCTCGGCCAGAAAGCCATAGCCGGGATGGATCGCATCCGCGCCGACGGATCGGGCGGCGGCGATGACCGCATCGATCCTCAGATAGCTTTCGGAGGCGGGACCGGCACCGATGCAGACCGACCTGCCGATTTCGCGGACGTGCAGGGCATTGGCATCGGCCTGCGAATGCACACCGACGGGGGCGATCCCGCTGATCCGCGCGGTCCGCGCGATCCTGCAGGCGATTTCGCCGCGATTGGCGATGAGAAGCGTCCTGATTTTCATGGGCCCCGCCTCACATCCTGAACACGCCGAAATGGGTTTCGACCCTGGGCCTGCGCGNGGTCACNTCGAGCAGAAGCGCCATCACGTCACGGGTTTCGCAAGGNTCGATCACGCTGTCGATCCAGAGGTTCGAGGCGAAGTTGTAGGCNCCCTGGAAATCCTCGTATTCCTTGCGGATCGGGGCCTTGAAGGCTTCTTCCTCCTCGGGGGTCCATGTCCTGCCTTCGCGTTCGTTGATCTGCGCGCGCACCTGCGCCAGCACGCTTGCGGCCTGTTCCGGCCCCATGATCGCCGACCGCCCGGTGGGCCAGGCGAACATCGCATCGGGCTGGAACGGGCGGCCCAGCATGGCCAGATACCCCGCCCCGTAGGAGCCGCCGGTGATGATGGTGAATTTCGGCACCCTTGCCGAGGACATGGCGGTGATCATCTTGGCGCCCGCCTTGGCGATGCCCATCTGCTCGACCTCGCGGCCGACCATGAAGCCGTTCACATCCGCCAGAAACAGCAGCGGGATATCGCGCTGCACGCAGAGATTGATGAAATGCGTGGCCTTCAGCGCCGCCTCGACGAAAAGCACGCCGGTATTGGCGAGAATGCCGACCTCGTGGCCGTGGATGCGGCCCCAGCCGGTCATGATCGTGTCGCCGTAAAGCGGCTTGAACTCGTGAAAATCGCTGTCGTCCACCAGCCTTGCGACGATCTCGCGGTTGTCGGTGGGCACCCTGGGGTCGCGGCTGACGATGCCGTAGATTTCCTCGACCGGGTAGGCGGGTTCGCGCGGCNCCCGGGGCGTCTTGCGGGGCAGGGGCTTTTCGCCCAGATGGCTGACGATCTCGCGCGTGATGGCCAGCGCATGGGCGTCGTCCTCGGCCAGGTGGTCGGTCACGCCGGACACCGAACAGTGCATCTTGCCGCCGCCCAGCGTTTCGGCATCGACCTTTTCGCCGGTCGCCGCAAAGGTCAGTTCCGGCCCGCCCAGATACATGAAGCCCTGGCCGCGCACGATCACCACCTCGTCGCAGAGCGCGGGGATATAGGCACCGCCCGCGGTGCAGGGTCCCATCACCACGGCAATCTGTGGCACACCGTCGCCCGACATGCCGATCTGCTGATGGAAGATCGAACCGAACTGGCCCTCATCGGGAAAGATATTGGCCTGGTCCGGCAGGAAAGCACCGCCGGAATCAACCAGCGTGATGACCGGAAGACGGTTTTTCCAGGCGATTTTCTGGGCCCGCACATGCTTGCGGGATGTCATGCCGAAATAGGTTCCGCCCTTCACGGTGGCATCATTGGCGATGATCATGCACTGACGGCCCTCGATCACGCCGATACCGGTGATGATCCCTGCCCCCGGCGGCACGCCATCGTATTTGTTCAACCCGGCGAGTTCTCCGAGCTCAAGAAAGGGTGTGCCCGGATCGATCAGCCGTTCAACCCGTTCGCGCGGCAGGATCTTGCCTTTCTTCACATGCCTTTCCCGCGCCTTTTCGGAGCCGCCGATCCGTTGCTGCAACCGAAGTTCATGCAGTTCGTCGATCTTTTCGCGGTAATGCGCGTCGTTTTTCCGGAAGTCGTCAGACCCGGTATCGAGAAGGGATTTCATTCTTGTCATGGCAGTTCGGGATACTTTCTGAGAACAAAGGCAACCTTGGCAGCTCCGGGTTTTTCGAACGTGTCGGGGGCAACCAGATCGACATCGGCCTTGAACACCAGCGCGTCGCGCAAGCGCTGTTCGATCTTCGCCTTGAGTGCGCCGTCATCGTCCGGATTGCGACCGGGGCCGCGCTCGACGATCACCTTCAGCGCGCGCTGCGTGGTGTGGCCCTCGAAATCCGCCACGATCCGCATGACGCCATTGGTTTCCGGCACCATTTCGGCGATCACACTGTTGATCGCGGAGGGAAACACATTCGCCCCGCGCACGATCAGCATGTCATCCGTGCGGCCGATGCAGCGGATCTGGGGGCCGGTGCGCCCGCAGGGGCATTCGGTGGCGGTGACCTCGATATAGTCGCCCGACCGGAAGCGCACCAGAGGGCTCGCCTGCCGGCCGAGCGCGGTATAGACCATCTCGCCCTTTGCGCCCTTTTCCCAGGGAATGATCCTGCCGCTTTCGCGGTCGAGCAGTTCGGTGATGATATAGTCCATGTTGACCATATGCATCCCCGTCTGCGCGTCGCATTCGGCCCAGTAGGTCACGCCCATATCGGTGCCGCCCAGCATCTCGGTGCATTTGGCGCCCCAGGCCGCTTCGATCTTGGCGCGGATCGAGGGGATGCCCCCGCCTGGTTCGCCGCCGACAATCACCCGCTCGACGCCCAGTTCACTGGCCTTGCATCCAAGCACTTCGGGCGCCTTCTCGGCCAGGTAAAGAACGAAGTTGGGGGCACCGACCACACAGCGCGGGCGCGTGTCGGCGCAGGCACGCAGCAGCCGGTCCGCGCCGCCATCGGCCCCCACTGGCACGTCGATCGCGCCCATGTATTGCAGACCCTGCATCACCGGGATACCGCCGACAAAGCCCTTGGCCAGCGAAAAGGCGTGCAGCACCAGATCGCCCGGCCGCACGCCGTTGGCGAAGAAGCAGCGCGCCGTCATCTCGTGCCACATCTCGGCGTCGGCTTCGGTAAGGGCAACGTATGAGGGGCTGCCGGTGGTGCCCGACGATGCCTGCATCTGGATGATGTCAGCCATCGGCGCCGCGCGGTGCTTGCCGAAGGGAGGCACTTCCGCGAGGCTTTCGCGGATCTCGGTCTTGTAGGTATAGGGCAGCTTCTGCAGGTCTTCGATGGCGCAGATATCGTCGAAATCCACACCCGACCTTGCGAACTTCTCCTGATAGAATGTCGAGTTCGCCTTGAGATAGGCCATCTGCGCGCGCAGCCGCTCTTCCTGGATGCGGCGCACCTCGCCCGGGGGTTTGCCCTCGATGTCGTGCCAGAATGGGTCGTTCACCTTGTCGGCAGCATCTTGCCTCCGAAAGCGCATTCCGAATTGCATGTCATCCTCCCTGACAGACCATGCGATCAATAGGACCGCGGCAGGCCCATGACCTTTTCACCGATGAAGCTGAGGCACAGTTCGCGGTTCACTGGTGCCGTGCGCAAAAGGCGCATCAGGGGATACATCTCATAAAGTCCCGTGTCCTCGGTGAAGCCAGAGCCGCCATGGGCCTGAAGTGCTGCGTCCACCGCTTCGATTCCGGCTTCGGCGGCGGCGTATTTGGCCATGTTCGACGACGCGCCAGCTGGCAGCTTGTTGTCGAACTCCCATGCGGCGCGGCGGGTCATCAGACTGGCCATCTCGATCGCGGTATGGGCCTTGGCCATCGGGTGCTGCACACCCTGATGTGCCCCGATGGGCTGCCCGAAGACATTGCGTTCCGAGGCATAGGCCACCCCCTTGTTCAGGGCGAACCGGCCGATGCCGCAGCACAGCGCGGCCAGGATGATGCGCTCGGGGTTGAGGCTGTCGAACAGGATCGAGAAGCCGTCGTCCACCTCGCCGACCACATCCTCGGGACCCAGATCCACATCGTCGAAAAACAGCGTCCACTGCTCTTCGGGCAAGGGAATAGAGATTTTCACCCGTTGCTTTTCGACGCCCCTTTTCTTGAGGTCCACGGCAAAGAGGGTGAAACCGTCGGTCTTGCGGCTGACCTCGGTATGCGGTTTTGTCCGCGCCACCACGAGGCAATAGTCCGATACCTCGGCTCCGGTGATGAAGGTCTTTTCGCCGGACAGGCTGAACCGGTTGCCCCGGCGCCTCGCCAGCGTTGTCGCCTTCATTGTGTTCGACCCGGCACCCGGTTCGGTGATTGCGAAACAGAACTGGATATCGCCGCGGCAGGCCGCCGGGAGCAGCTCTTTCTTGTGGAACTCGGTGCCGTGGCTGGCGATATGGGCCAGCGACATGGTCGGCCCGACCACCATCATCAGAAGCGGAATTCCGTGATTGGCCGTGCCCTCCATGAAGAGGGCCATCTCGGTCATGCCAAGCCCCGCGCCGCCATATTCCTCGGGCACCATGATCCCGAGGAAACCATCGTCGGCGATCTGCTGGAACATCTCCTGCGGGAATTCGTGCTTGCGCGCGTGTTTCAGCCAGTATCCATTATCGAACTTCTGCGCCAGCTGGCTGCCATATTCATAGATTTGGCGCTGTTCGTCGTTCAGGGTAAAGTCCATGTCCTGTCCTCACGCCTTGAAGGTCGGTTTGCGCCGGTTCTCGAACGCATCAAGCCCCTCGGCCACATCATCGCTGGGCAGCGCGCGCACGGCCGCGTCACGCTCGAGCCGCATCTGCTGGTCGATCCCGAGATCCGCGCCTTCGCGTGCCAGCCGCTTCATCTCGGCGATGCCGGGGCGCGACCGTGTTGCGATGGTCTGGCAATAATCCAGCGCGGCCTTGTGCAGATCGCCGTCCGGCACGATGTAATTGACCAGACCGGCCTCCTTGGCCTCATCGGCCTTGAGCCACCGCGCCGAGAACATCAGGTCGAGCGCCCGGCGCAGCCCCATCAGCCGCGTCAGCCGCTGCGACCCGCCCCAGCCCGGGATCAGGCCGAACTGTGCGTGCTGATCGCCGAACTGGGCGGTTTCGGCGGCAAAACACACGTCGCAGGCCAGCATCAGCTCGATCCCTCCGGCCAGGCAAAGTCCCTGCACCGCCACCACGACCGGAAGCGGACTCGATTCGAGCGCGCGCAGGTTTTTCATGCCGAAGGCGATGAAATGATCCAGCGCGACGGGATCGTTCAGCTTGCCCTTCACTTCCGTCAGATCGGCACCGGTGCAGAAATGCTTGCCCTGCGCGCGAATGAGGATCGACCGGACCTCCCGGTTCGCCTCGAATTTCTCCCGTGCCGCCGAAATGCGTTCATGCACCTCCAGCGAAAGGCAGTTGAACTTCTCGGGACGGGCCAGTTCGATGATGCCGACGCTGCCCTCTGTGGCTGCGTTGATCACGTCACTCATTTTTGCGCCCCCTTCGCCTTCTGGTCGTATTGAAGTGCCACGCGGCCGACCTTCTCGCGCGCGATCACCAGCTTCTGGATCTGCGCGGTGCCGTCGCCGATCTGCAGGCCCAGAACGTCGTTGTAGCGCTGATGGTGGGGCAGGTCGGTGGTATAGCCATAGTGCCCGTGCAGGATCAGGCACTGATGGATGATCTCGCAGGCGGTCTTGGGCAGGTACCATTTGCACATCGCCGCCTCGGCGGTATGCGGCAGGCCGCGGTCGCGCAAGTCCAGCGTATAATAGCAAAGCTGGCGCATCATGGTCAGCTGTGTCTCGGCCTCGGCCAGAGGGAAGCTGACGCCCTGATACTGGACGATGGGCGCTCCAAAGGCTTCGCGTTCCCGGACATAGGCCCAGGTCTCGTCCACCGACGCCTGCGCCGCGCCCAGGCATTCCAGCCCGATCAGCGCGCGCGAATAGTCGAAGCCCGCCATGATCGTCCCGAAAGCGCGGTCCTGTTCGGCCATCATGTTCTCGGCCGGAACGAACACGTCGTCAAAAAACACCGATCCGCGCCCCACGGGCTTGGTACCGATATCGTCGAAATGGGTACGCTTGATGCCCTCCTGGTTCAGATCGACGAAAAAGGCGCTGACCCCGCGTGAGCCGCCATTGGGATCGCCCGTGCGCGCGAACACGACCGCCGCGTCGGCCTGGGCGGCAAAGCTCATCGAGGTCTTCTCGCCGTTCAGACGCCAGCCATTGCCGGATTTCACGGCCTTCAGGATCAGGTTCGCCGCATCCGACCCGCCGCGCGGCTCGGTCAGCCCCAGGCCAATGATGGCCTCGCCGGAAACCACCTTGGGAACCCATTCCGACGCAATGTCCTTCGAGGCGTGCTTTGCCACCATGCCCCCCATGAGCGACCCGAGGAGCTGCACATAGCTCGCGTTGAAATCGGCATAGGCGATCTCCTCGACGATCAGCCCCGACGTGACCGAGCTTTCGCCCAGCCCACCGTATTCTTCAGGCAGATCGGCCCCGATCAGACCTAGTGCGCCCATTTCCTTGATCAGAGCGCGGTCGAACGTGTGGCCGCTTGCGCGCTGCTGATAGCTGGGTGCCAGTTTTTCGGTGGCAAAGCGCTTCGCGGTGTCGCGAAACGCCTTTTGATCCTCTGTTGGCTGGAATTGCATCGGGCTCCTCCCCATGACCGAAATATACTCTTTCCAAAAATCTAACAAATGTTAGAATATAGTTCAAGCGAAGTTTTGAGGAGGATGTTCACAGTGGGAGACATGCAAAGGGAAAGCTTCGGGACCCTGCTTTCGCCCATCCGCGCGGGCGAGCACATGCTGCGGAACCGTGTGATCATGGGGTCGATGCACACACGGCTGGAAACCGAGCCCGACGGCATTTCCAAACAGATCGCGTTCTACGCGGAAAGGGCGCGGGGGGAGGCGGCGATTCTGATCACCGGCGGGTTCTCACCCAATGCCGAGGGAATATTCGATCCCGAGGGCCCGCGTATCGACGACCGGGACGAGGCGCGCAGCCTGCGCCCGATCTGCGAGGCCGTTCAGGCCGAAGGCAGCCTGATCTGCGCCCAGCTTCTGCATGCAGGCCGCTATGCCAAGATCGAAGGCTGCGTGGCACCGTCGCCGATCCGGGCCCCGATCAACCGTTTTGTGCCCCGTGAAATGACCGATGCCGACATTCGCCGCACCATTGAGGATTTTGCCAACGCCGCCGCCAATGCGCAGGCTGCCGGGTTCGACGGCGTTGAGATCATGGGGTCCGAAGGATACCTCATCAACGAGTTCACCGTAACCCACACCAACAAACGCGAAGACGACTGGGGCGGCAGCGCCGAGAACCGGCACCGCTTTCCGGTCGAAATCCTGCGCGCGGTACGAGACCGCTGCGGGCCCGATTTCCTGATCATCTACCGGATCTCGGCGGCCGATCTTGTGGAAGGCGGTGCGCCAGCCGATGAGATCGCGGCGCTTGCCCGCAAGATCGAGGCGGCGGGCGCGGATATCCTGAACACCGGCATCGGCTGGCACGAGGCGCGCGTGCCAACAATCGCCTATCCGGTACCGCGCGGAGCCTGGCGCAAGGCGGCGGCCAACGTGAAGGCTGCAGTTTCGATTCCGGTGGTCGCCTCCAACCGGATCAATACGCCTGAACTGGCCGAGGACATCCTGTCCTCCGGGGACGCGGACATGATCTCCATGGCGCGGCCTTTTCTGGCCGATCCGCATTTCGTGANNAAGGTGCGCGAGGGCCGCGCGGACGACATCAATACCTGCATTGCCTGCAACCAGGCCTGTCTGGATTTCATCTTTTCGGATCGGCCGGTCGGGTGTCTGGTCAATCCGCGCGCCGGCCGCGAGACAGAGTTCCGCGACACACCAGCAGACACGCCCAAGAAAGTGGCTGTCGTCGGCGGCGGTGCCGCAGGCATGGCCACGGCGGCCGAGGCCGCGCGGCTGGGACACGACGTCACCCTGTTCGAAGCCCAGGACAAGCTGGGCGGTCAGCTGAACCTGGCGCGCGCGGCACCGGGCAAGGAGGAATTCGGCGAAACCCTTCGCTATTACGCCACTCAGATGCGTAAGCACGGGGTCGCCTTGCACCTGGGGCAGCGGGTCAGCGCAGAGGATCTTGGCGGTTATGATCACGTTGTCATCGCCACCGGCGTCACGCCCCGCATTCCCGACCTGCCGGGCATTGACCATCCCAGTGTCGCAACCTATGCCCAAATCCTGTCGGGCGAACGGGTCGCGGGCGACACGGTCGCGGTGATGGGGGCAGGGGGCATCGGCCATGACGTGGCAGAATTCCTTGTGACCGATCCGGCCGAGGCCCGGAATTCCGGGGCATTCTGCGAGACATGGGGCGTCGATCCAGAATTTGCCTCGTCGGGGGCCCTGGCGGGCGATCCGCTCGCGCCAAAACCCGCGCGGCGCAAGGTGATCATGCTGCAACGGAAAACCTCGAAACCCGGTGCCGGCCTTGGAGTCTCAACCGGCTGGATCCTGCGTAACTCCCTGCGCAAACACGGGGTCGAAGTCCTGGGCGGAGTGGTTTATGAGCGCATCGACGATGAAGGGCTGCATATCCTTGTGGACGGCCAGCAAAGGCTTGTCGCCGCTGACACGATCGTGCTGTGCGTCGGGCAGGAACCCGAACGGGCTCTGGCCGACAAGCTTGCCGCGCGCGGCGTTGCCGTCACGATGATCGGCGGCGCGAAAGAGGCTGCGGAACTTGACGCTCTGCGCGCCATTGATGAAGGGGTGCGTCTGGCGCAGAGTCTCTGAAGCGAACCGCAGGCAAGGGAGGATGCGATGCTATCCGGGGTCAAGCGCGCGGAGCGCGCCGTTCCGTACTCCATCGTTCAAACCCGCGCACTGACCTGTGCCGACGCTTCGGCCTTCGAGGACAGGATGAAACAACCGGGACACTGCCCATCCGGATTTAGCCGAGGGTGCGGTGCTCCCGGCCTTTGATGCGAAACGGGGCGAAAGCCCGGTTGCCTTTGTCGTCCGTGGTGACGCCGGACCGGAGGCCGAAGACATGATGTGCCTGTGCCGGAAGAAGCTGACAAGCTGCAAAGGTCCACGCGAATTCCGTTTGATCGCGTTCGAGGATTTTCCGAGATCGACCAGCGCAAGATCCAACGGCACGTCCTCGAAGCCTCGATCAGGGACAAGAAAGCCGAAAACGGTTGATACAGTCGGCGCACAATGCATGTGAAATCATGAACACAACAACCCGTGAAACCCTTTCAATACGGATGAAGACTTCATGCTTTCAGGATACTTAAGTCCAGGATACGGAATCCTCCACCGATGACTGTCCGGGCCGTCGCGCCTGTGCCATAAAATAATCCGCTTTCGTTTTGTGACCGTCATTCCTAAGCCCGCATTGCTGTGTTTCGAATCAAGAGGGAGACCGGAACCATGACGAATGTCGTAATTGTGTATTTCAGCGGGTATGGGCACACGGAGGTTCAGGCGAACGCCGTGGCAGAGGGGATCAGAAGTGTCGAAGGCAGCGAGGCCCGGATGCTGAAACTGTCCGACAACGGGGAACTTGACGAAGCCGGCTGGGCCGCGCTCGATTCTGCCGATGCCATCGTCTATGGCAGCCCGACCTATATGGGCGGCCCGGCGTGGCAGTTCAAGAAATTCGCCGATGCCAGCTCGAAGCCCTGGTCCACTCAAAACTGGAAGGACAAGATTGCCGGCGGGTTCACGACCTCGGCCACTGTCAACGGCGACAAGTTCTCAACCATCATGTATTTCTTCACGCTGTCACAGCAACATGGTCAAATCTGGTGCGGCGTCGGCCTGATGGCGTCGAATGCCAAGGCCGACGGCCCGGAAAAGCTGAACTGGACGGGTGGGTATTCCGGCCTTCTGGCGATCGCGCCCTCCGACAGCGCGCCCGACGAATTCCCGGCCGGTGGCGATCTGGACACTGCGCGCGCCTATGGCAAGCGGCTGGCCGAAGTCGCGAGGCGCTGGCGCGGCTGAACCGGGGCCACGGGACGGGTGACCGGCCCTTGCGGCTTGGGGCGGGAACCTAGGGGCCCCCGCCCGGTCACCCGTTATCCGGTCACGCCTGTCCGCCCGACAAGCGCCATCAGCGTCCCGGTCATCGTCGCGACCAGCTTTTCGTCTCCGCCCTTCAACGCAAAGGCGCGTGCCTCACAGATGGTCAGGGTCCTGCCCGGTTTCACCACATCGGCGACGAAGCGGAACCGCTCGCCATCCGCCGGGTTGAGCAGGTTGATCTTGAATTCCACCGTCAGCACCGCCGCTTCGGCGGGCATCAGCGAAAAGGAGGCGTAACCGCAGGCGCTGTCGAGGGCGGTCGAGACGATTCCGGCGTGCAGGAAGCCGTGCTGCTGGGTCAGCGCGGCATCATGGGCCATTTCCAGAACGATGTGGCCGGGGGACAGATCCGCAATTCCGATGCCCAGCGTGTGCATCACCTTCTGCCGGTTGAAACTGTCGCGCACGCGCGCGTCGAAGTCGGGGTTCTTCGGCTCGAATGCCATGGCCTGATCTCACTCCTTGTCTTCATCCATGATGACCAGTCTTAACCGGTCGATGACCTGCGCATCTTGTAAGGAAAGGTCAGCCGGGCGCGCCGCCGCCCGGGCGCGAAGGGCCCCGGGCGGCGCGCCGGCAAAGGCCCGGCAGCAGGCCGTCATGTGCGACTGATCGTAATATCCGGCATCGAGGGCCAGATCGCACAGCGGCAGGGTCGGATGGCCAAGCCGCCCCAGCAGCGCGCGAAAACGCCGGATCGAGGCGAGTCGCCGCCGGGAGACGCCGGTATCTGCGCGCGTCCTGCGGCGTCCGGTGCGGTCGCTGACCGCCTGCGGGGCTGCGGCGAAGGTCAGCGCCCTTGCAAGCGCGTCGAGCTCAGTCACCAGCGCGGCGAGATGGTCGTCGTCGATCAAGGCCCGGCACAAGGCCGAATTCAACGGTGCCAGCGTCTCGGCCGACGGCAGACGCGCCGGGCGCGACGACAGCCGCAGCCCGGCCACGATGCCGCAGAAGGACGCCTGGCGGGGAACGAAGCCGGGCCTGGGCCGGGCGAGCGACAGGTGCGGGCCGCCGGTCCCGTCGCCGCGTCGCGTCAGCGACAGGGTGAACAGGTCGGTCGCGAAGCGCCCGCTTCCGCGGCCGCTGAGCACCCCGGCGTCGCGGAAGACGAAGAGATGCGCGATCCTGGCGTCTGCGTCCCCGGGCGGCGCCAGTTCGAGATAGAGCGGCGCGGGCCCCGGCTCACGCGGCGAAGGCATTCCTGTTCTCCGCGACGAAATCGCGCAGGCGGCGGGCCGGGCGCCCGAGCACATCGCTCACCGTGGTCTCGATCCCCGCGAGATAGCCCTTGGGGGCGATGGAGGCGAGTTCGACCATGGCCGCGGCGACCTCTTCCTGCATCCCGGCGGCGATCATGGCTGCCTTGGAGTCCTCGACCGACAGGGGCGCGCAGGTAATGGTGCGCCCGGTCACCTCGGACAGGATGGCCGCGATATCCTCGCCGGTCAGGGCCTCGGGGCCGGTCAGGCCATAGGTCTTGCCTTCGTGGCCCGAACCGGTCAGCGCCTCGGCGGCGACATCGGCGATGTCGCGGGCGTCGATCCAGGCCACGGGACCGCCCAGATCGTCGTAATAGACACCGTCTTTGGCGATGGTGTCGGCCTGCCAGAGCAGGTTCTGCATGAAATAGGTCGGCTGCACGAAGGTCCAGTCAAGCCCGCTTTCCTTCAGCAGTTCCTGCGTCTCGGAATGCCACTTGCCAAAGGTCACCCTGGCCTTGGGCGACGCACCCAGCCCGGTGGCCAGAACGACATGGCGCACGCCCGCAGCCTTGGCCGCCCCGATCACGTTCGCTTTCCAGCGGCGCATGTCCAGATGCGCAGGCGTCACCAGATAGATCCTCTCGGCCCCGGCACAGGCCCGTTCGAGGGCGGCGGGGTCAGTGAAACTGGCGGTGACGGCCTCGCACCCCTTGGCCTCGAGATTTTCGAGCTTGGCGGGATCGCTGGTGACGGCGCGCACTGCCGCCCCCTTGGCCAGAAGCGTATCGACAAGCGGCGAGCCCGTGGTTCCGGTGGCCCCGAAGACGGTGATCATGACGTTTCCTTTCGCAGGTCTGCAATGGGCTGCATGGTTTCGGGATTGCTGACCGATGACAGGTCGCCCGGATCCTCGCCCAGATAGGCCGCACGGACGATCCGGCGCATCGTCTTCATGCTGCGGGTCTTGGGCAGCGCCTCGACGAAATGGATCTCGCGCGGGCGGAACGGTTTCGAGACGACCTCGCCCACCCTGTCCTTGAGCCGAGCCGCGAGGGCGGCGTCCGGCGTCACACCCGGNGCCGCGACACAGATGCAGACCACCGCCACGCCCTTGATATCGTCGGGCGCTGCGATGGCGGCGGCGTCCACCACCTCTCCGGTCTCGGTCAGGGCTGTCTCGATCTCGGGCGGGCCGATGCGCTTGCCCGCGATGTTCAGCGTGTCATCCGAGCGACCGAGGATATACCATGTGCCGTCCGGATCGCGGCGCACCCAGTCGCCGTGCCGCCAGACACCGGGGAAGGTGGACCAGTAGGTTTCCAGATACCGTTCGCGGTCGCCCCAGATGGCCGGGGTCAGGCCCAGTGGCGGTTGTGTCACCACCAGTTCGCCCACCTCTCCCGCGGCGGCTTCGCTGCCGTCTTCGCGCAGAACCTTGGCACCGACGCCGAGTGCCTGGGCGGAAAACCCGCCCGGCTTGATTTCGTGCAGAACGGTCGACGTCAGGATCGCGCCGAAAAGCTCGGTTCCGCCGGAGATGTTCAAAGGCACCGCGCGGCGTCGGCAGATGCGTTCGAAATGCCAGGCCCAGGCGTCATCACTCCAGGGTTCGCCGGTCGAGGCGACGACGCGCAGGCGCGCCAGATCGTAGCCGGACAGCGGCGCGGGATCCAGCATCATGAACTGCCGCACCAGCGTCGGTGCGATACCCATATGGGTGACTTCCATGTCCGAGGCGATCCGCAGAAGCCTGAAGGGATCGCCGGGCATCGAGGGCGCGCCTTCGGCCAGAACCAGAGTGCCCCCCGACAGCAGCACCGACAAAAGAGTGAGCGGCCCCATGACCCAGCCCATATCGGTCATCCACAGGTGGCGGTCGTCGCGTTTCAGGTCGAGGCACAGCAGGAAATCCGCCGTGGCCTTGGCCTGCACCCCCAAATGGGTATGCACGACGCCCTTTGGCCGTCCGGTCGTGCCCGAAGTATAGGCGATAAGGAAGGTATCTTCGGCCTTAACGGGAACAGCCGCAAAATCCGGACTGGCGTGGCCCACGGTTTCGGCCCAGTCGAGATCGCGGGCCGGATCGGCCACCGCGCCGCCGAACCGCCGCAGGCTGAACACGGTATGAACGGAAGGAACCTCGGTCAGGGCTTCGGCCAGCGTCGCCTCCATCCAGACCAGCTTGCCCTGTCTGGGTGTGGCATCTGCCGTCAACACCGCCACGGCACCGGCATCGTTCAGACGCGAGATGATGGCGTGGGGCGCAAAGCCGGAAAACAACGGCACCGCGACCGCGCCCAGCCGGGCGATGCCGAGGAGCGCGGCCTCGATTTCCGGGATCATCGGCATGTAGACACCTACCGCCTGACCCGGCCGCACCCCGCGGGCGTCAAGGGCCGAGGCGACGCGGGAGGCTTCGGCGGCAAGTTCGGAATAGGTCCAGCGGCGGCGGCTTCCGTCTTCGCCGAGCCAGTCGATGGCAATTTTCTCGCCAAGACCCTGGGCAATTCGGGCGTCGAGACAAGTCTCCGTCAGATTCAAAGCGGCGCCGACGGCCCATCTGATCGACTCAGGACCGGCAGAAATATCCCGCAACATGGTGTGGGGGCGCCTGAACCGAATGCCGGCATGGTCGATGATCCGGCCCCAGAACCAGTCCGGCTCCTCATTGGAGCGGCGGACGAGAGCCTCGTAACTGTCAATGCCGCAATCTTTCAGGAATGCGGCAAGCGTACTGGAACGCTGAATGTCAGGATCTGGCTGAAACATGGGCCGCCTTTCTTCAGAACAAGAAGAGACCGCACCATAGGCACGGCCAGTTGGGGAGTATACTCTGATCCTGTCCACCCGGAGATGCTGCGCATCTGTTCCGCCAAAGGCGGGTCACCCGTGCATGGTCAGGCCGCCCGACACTGAAATCACCTGGCCCGTGATGAACCCTGCGTCGTCCGACGACAGGAAACAAATGATGCCGGGATAGTCCGATGGCTGTGCCAGACGCTTCATCGGAATTGCCCGCTTGAGGCCCTCGGCGATCTTCTCGCCGGCCTCGCCCTGGGCGACCATGGCAAAAAGCGGCGTATCGGTCGGGCCGGGGGCAACCGCATTCAGCTGAACGCCCTTGCGCGCCAGTTCCCGCGCCACGGTTTTCGTGAAAGAGATGATGCCGCCCTTGCAGGCGGAATAGACGGCCTCGCCGGATGACCCGACGCGACCCGCGTCGGACGCGATGTTGACAACGCGGCCCCCACCGTTCTTCACCATGCCCGGAAGCACCGCGTGGTGCATGTTCAAAGGACCGTAAAGGTTAATGTCGATGATCTTTTTCCATAGCACCGCATCGGTTTCGAGGAAGGGCTGGATCAGATCCCATCCGGCATTGTTCACGAGCACGTCGATCGGGCCGCCGGTTTCGAATTCGGCCACGGCCTTGTCCACCTGCGCGCGGTCGGTGATATCCGTCTTGAAGGCTTGCGCCTTCCCCCCGGCGTCCTGGATCAGACGCGCGGTTTCCTGCGCACCCTCTTCGTTCAGATCGAAGACGGCGACTTCCGCGCCCTCCTCTCCGAACCGTTGGCAAACCGCGCGGCCGATACCGCTGCCGCCTCCGGTCACGATGACACGTTTTCCGTTCAACCCTCGCATGCAGTGGACCTCCTCTTCCGCCATTTTTGCCAGCACCAGGATCAAGGGCTTGATTCGATGCGATCAGTTCCATATTCTAACAGATGTTAGATTTGGCGCAATGGACAGTTTCATAGTGAACAGATATCCGGAAACGCATGGTGCGACGGTCAAAACCTATCAAGAGATCTGACGAGGATCTGAGCAAGTCCGAAAAGACGCGGAAAGACATTCTCTGCGCCGCCGCTCGCCTTTTTCGGTACGAGGGCTACTACGCGACAACGATGCGCGACATCGCGCAGAAATCCGGAGTGGAAGCCGGCAGTATCTATTATCACTTTCAAAGCAAGGATGAAATCCTGAGCGAAGTTCTCGATATCGGTGTTCGGGAGCTTTACGAACAGGTCAAAAGGATCGTCCGGTCGGCCGAGGAAAATGAAAAGGACTTTCGCAAAACCTTCGCTCAGCTTGTCGATACCCACCTGACTTATCTGTTGACCGACAGCGATTTCACCTCGGCCAATATCCGCAACTATCCAATGCTGTCGGGTGAGGCACGCGCACCGCACCGTGAGTTGCGCGCGGCCTACGCAGGCGTATGGAGCGATTTTCTGAATGACGCCAGGCGTGCTGGCCAGCTGAGAAGCGATATTTCCGTCTCCGCGATGCGTCAGTTCATCCTGAGCGCGATGAACTGGACCGTCGAATGGTATGATGTCAAGAAATACCCGGTGCAAATGCTGTCTGAACGTATGTGCAAACTGATTCTTGATGGAATGTGCACGAGCGGCAGGATTAACACTGGAATTCTGAAAAGCGGTGCCGGAGTTTCCATCCAAACTCCAGAACCGGTCGGCAAAGCCGCACATACCCGCGCGGAAATCCTGAGGGCCGCGGCACGGGTGCTTCGGGACAGTGGTTACAAGGCGACCACGTTAAGGCTGATCGCGGCAGAAGCGAACATGAAAGCGGGTAGTGTCTATTACCATTTCAGTTCCAAAGAAGCGATTGTGGACAACGTTCTGAACGCCGGGTTGAGTGATCTGCTATCTGGCGTCAGCGCCGCAGTCGAGGGTTTTGATGAGCCATGTAATCATCANGCCAGGATAGCGACTGCCATCTGGACGCATATGGACTTTCTCTTCAAGGCAAGCGAATTCACCTCTGCGAACATCAGAAGTTATGGAATGCTGCCGAACCATCTGAGGAAAAGACACTGGGCGATTCGGCATGAGTACGGAAGGCTATGGGACAGAATTCTCCGCGACGCACAGGATGACGACGCCATCAGGTCGGATATCAAGATCGTTCCCTTGCGTCAGGTGATGCTGGGTGCCCTGAACTGGACGGTGGAATGGTTTGATCCGGACAAGGCGGGAACGGCAGGGTATCTTTCCCTGTCCGAGTTTTCCGAGATGCTCATAAAGCTTCTGCTCGAGGGCATTTGCGAAAGGGAGAACGTCGCTGATGGCGACAGGGCCGGGTTTCGCTTGTCGCAGCAGACGCCCTGATCAGACCAGAAGGAAATGGTATAACCCTTCCGCGACAGGTTTATCCCGAGCGGCCTGCCAGGCGGTCACGCTGACGCTCGCAATGCGTTTTCCCTTGCGCGTGACCATTGCGCCGGCGGTAAGCGGCCCCTTCACGGCAGGTCTCAGGTAATCCACGGTCAGATTGATCGGCTTGGCAGGTATATCGGCAAACTCCGGGTGGACAGCGATGGCGGCCGTGGCCTCCATGAAACTCGCGATGATACCGCCATGATAATATTCCATAACCGGGTTGCCGATATGGCGCGATTCAAACGTGATCTCGGCCTCGGCATAGGTCTCGCTGATTTCCTGAACTTCGAAATTCAGGAACCGGAAGAAAGGTACGCGGGAGACATTCGTATTGAGGGCTTGCAGGTCCATTTCACACTGTTGCCTTCGTCATTGCACTGAACAGGCTGGTGTCACCGCGCGTCAGGGCAAACGAGGCTGCGCCCCGCGCAATTTCATCGTCCTCATGGCCATCGAACCAGATGCTGCCGGAATTGAAGGCAATGTGGCGGGTAACGCGATAACAGTTCGCCCGAACAACGACATCCGACCGCGAATGGGCCGCGCGCAAGTAATCCACCCTGAGATCGAGCGTTGCCATTGTGCTGACGCCCTCAATTGCCACAAAGTTTGCAAGTCCGAAGACACTATCCAGAAGGGCTGTCAGGATGCCCCCGTGAAGCAGGGTCTGGGCGCTGTCCACACAAAAATCCGGGTTGAAGGGCATCCTAACCAAAACGGCTTCAGCCGATATCTCCTTTATCTCCAAGGCCATGTGGGTGATCAGGCCCTTCCCCCGCGCATTCCACATCTGCGCGATCTGCTCCATCTTTTCTTGTGTGATCTCCGTCATGCACACTGCCTCTTAGCGACCTGTAAAGATCGGTTCTCGCTTCTCGATGAATGCCGCGATCGCCTCATGATGGTCTTCGGTCTGATGCATGAGCGCCTGATAGGCGGCGGCGGAGTTCAGGAAATCCGGCAGGTCCATCCGTTCGGCATTGCGCATCAGTCTCTTGGCGACCCGCACCGCACGCGGCGGCTTTGACGCGATGACGGCGGCCCTTTCGCGGGCCCGCTCCAGAAGCGTGTCATGCGGAACGACCTCAAGCACCATGCCAAGGTCCAGTGCCTCTTCCGCGCCGACCATACGCCCCGAAAAGGTCAGATCGGCGGCTTTCTGATGGCCAAGGCGGCGCAACAGGAACCAACTGCCCGCATCGCCCGGGATGATCCCGAGATTCAGGAACACCTCGCCGAACTTCGCCTTGTCCGACGCGATGCGCATGTCGCACATCATGGTCAGGTCGCAGCCCGCGCCGACCGCAGGGCCGTTGACCGCGGCAATGGTCGGAACATCCAGGTTGTAAAGCGCCTGCGGTATCCGCTGCACGCCGTCCACATAGCTTTGCGCTGCCGCAAGCGGTTCCTTGCGGAAGACGCTTTCGGGATCGTTCATCTCCTTGATGTCGCCGCCGGCGCAAAACGCCGGATCGGCACCGGTCAGGATCATGACGCTGACTTGCGGATCGGCCTGCACCCTGGCGAAAGTATCCAGAAGGGCGGCGATCATGTCGTTGCCGGTGACAGGATTGCGGCGTTCCGGATCATTCAGCGTGACCGTGGCGATCCTCTCGGAGATGTCCAGAATGACGGGATCCTTACTCATTCTTTCCATCTCCCCGTTCGCGTTTCTCGAACATTTCCGGATTGATCATGTCGCGGGCATCGTGGCCCAGGTGCAGGGTTTCGCCACCGTCAACATAGATATCTTCGCCGGTGATGAAATTCCCCAGATCAGACGCAAGGAAGATGATCGCGCCAGCGACATCCTCGGCCATGCCCATTCGATTCAGGACCGAGCGGTTCAGCTCTTTCCAGCGATCCGGCGGAATGGGATAGCGGCCAAGCGCCTCGGTCTTGATCGTGCCCGGCGCGACACAGTTGAGACGGATCCCGTATTCGCCCCATTCGGCGGCCAGGGTCTTCATCATGCCGGTCACGCCAGCGCGGGCGGCAACCGTATGGGCAAAGCCGGTGAGCGCGGTGCGCGCGGAAATGGCGGTCACGAAGACGATGGATCCGCCGTTCTCGTACATGAAGTGATCGGCCACCGCGCGGGTCATCTGCCATGATCCGATCAGGTTGTTGCGAATCACGGCCTCGAAGCCCTTGTTGGTGATATCGCGGGCGGCCGCGATGTATTGGCCGCCCGCATTGTTCACCAGAACGTCAAGCTTTCCGTAATGGTCCTTGATCCGCTCCATCGCGGTTTCGATGCTGCCCTCGTCGCGGGTATCTCCGGGCACGACAAACGCTTCGCCCCCCGCTGCGCGGATCATCTCGGCGGTCTCCTCCAGCGGCTCTTTCCGGCGCGCGAACAAGGCAAGCCTGGCCCCGCAAGACGCCATTTCAAGCGCCGTCACCCGGCCCATACCCGAACCGGACCCTGTGACCAGGGCAACCTGGCCCGCCATGAGATCCGGCGCATAGCGCCGCGACTTTCCTTCGCTCATGGTCCTCTCTCTCAGTTCTTCAGAAGTTCGCCAGAGATGATGAGCTTGCGCACCTCCTGGGTGCCCGCGCCGACCTCGAGAACGCGCCCGGTGCGATACAGCCGGTTCACCTCGGTATCCCGCATGTAGCCCGAGCCGCCATGGATCTGCACCGCCTTGTCCAACACAAAGGACGTCGCTTCGGCGGTCTTGAAAATCGCCGCTGCCGTCAGCTTGTGGATCTCGCCGCGCCCGCCTGAGCCCTCTTCCAGACCTTCGCACATGGCCGCCGTTTTCAGCGACAGGCTGCGCGCTGCCTCGATTTGCGTATACATGTCAGCCAGCATCGCCTGCACCATCTGGAAACTGGCGATCGGTTTGCCGAATTGTTGCCGTGTCTTGGCATAGTCGATGGAAATGTCCAGCGCCCTTTGTGCGATGCCGAGTGCGTTGAAGCAGACGATGGCACGCTCGAGATCGAGCCCCGACATCGTCACGGCTACGCCACCATCGAGCTTGCCGACCATGTTCATGGCCGGAACGCGGCAATCCTCGAACACCAGCTCCCCGGTGGGCGAGCCGCGGAAGCCCATCTTGTTGAGCTTCTGCGCCACCTTGAAACCGGGCGTGTCGGTTTCGACGATGAAGGCGGAAATGCCCTTGGCACCTTTTTCCGGCGAGGTCTTGGCATAGACCAGGACCAGATCGGCAATCGGTCCGTTGGTGATGTAGATCTTGGCACCGTTCAGGATGTAGTCGTCGCCATCCCTTTTCGCCGTGGTCCGCATCGCGCCGAGCGCATCCGACCCGGCACCGGGCTCCGTGAGGCCGAGGGCACCCACCAGAGAGCCGTCGCACAGCCCCGGCAGATACTTGCGCCGCAGATCGTCATTGGCGTTGCGGTAGATATTGTTGACGCACAGGTTGTCATGCGCGACATGGGTCAACCCGATGGCCGCCGAGGCGCGCGACAGCTGTTCGGTGATGATGCAGGCCGAGGTGAAGTCGAGCCCCGCACCGCCGAATTCCGGCGGCACGTTGAGGCCGAGATAGCCCATCTCGCCCAGCTTGGGAAAGACCGAAGGCGGCAGGTCGTCGGTGTCGTCCATTTCCGCGTTCAGATGATGAAACTCGGAGAAAAAGAACTTGCCGGCCTGATCGGCCAGCGCCTGCTGTTCGTCCGTCATGAAATGTGTCGGCAGGGCGGCGTCGTTGCGAAGTTGCTTGTTCATGGTCTCGTCCCTCCTCAGGCGCGCAAAAGTTCTTCGGCGATGATGATCTTGCGCACTTCGCTTGTGCCCGCGCCGATTTCCAACAGTTTGTTGGCGCGGTAGAGCCGGTTGATCTCGGTGTCCTGCATGTAACCGGAGCCGCCATGGATATGGCAGGCTTCGGTAACGGCCTTGTTGAACGCCTCTCCCGCATAAAGGCAGGCCGCTGCGGTCAGCTTGTGGATCTCACCCCGACCCCCTGCCCCCTTCGGCATGCCGACACAGGCTGCCAGCGCCCGATAACCGAAGGCGCGCGCCGTTTCGACCTCGGTGTAGATCTCGGCCAGTTTCGACTGTATCATCTGGAAGCTCGAGATCGGCCGACCGAACTGCTCCCGGATCCTGGCGTATTCCAGCCCAAGTTCGAGCGCACGTTCGGCCATGCCCACGCAGACCGAAGCGACCATTGCGCGTTCAAGGTCCAGCCCGCTCATTACGACCGAAACGCCAGTGTTTTCCTCACCCACCATGGCGGATGCAGGCACACGGCAATCCTCGAACACCAGCTCTCCGGTCGGCGAGCCGCGGAAGCCCATTTTGTCTAGCTTCTGCGCCACCCGGAAACCGGGATTGTCGGTCTCGATGATGAATGCGGAAATGCCCTTGGCCCCTTTTGACTTGTCGGTCTTGGCGTAGAGCAGGATCACATCGGCAATGGGACCGTTGGTGATGTAGATCTTCGAGCCGTTGATGACATAGTCGTCGCCGTCACGGCGGGCGGTGGTGGCCATCGAACCGAGCGCATCGGAGCCCGCGCCCGGTTCAGTCAGGCCCAGAGCACCAACGAGGTCGCCCGAGCAGAGGCCCGGCACATATTTCTTCACCTGCTCCTGGGACCCGTTGCGAAGCAGGTTGTTCAGGCACAGATTGTCGTGCGCCCCATGCGAAAGACCCACTGCCGGGTTCCATTTCGAGATCACCTCGGAAACCAGCGCCTGAGTGAACTCGTTCTGGCCGGAACCGCCCAGCTCTTCGGGCGCGGTAATGCCCAGCAGACCCAGCTCGCCCATTTGCTTGAACAGATCGTCGGGCCACCATTCCTCTTCGTCCATGCGCGCCTGCAGCGGATGCAGCACCTCGCGCGAGACGCGATCCACATGATCTACAATCTGTCGTTGCTCATCAGTCAACGAATAATTCGCCCTGATGGCCTCCAAATCAGCCATAGGAGCCTCGGCCTGACCCGTCATGTCGTTTCCTCCAAAGAAGCGCCCTTTCCAGTGTTGACCAAAATCAAACATATGTTAGAAAATAGTTCAAGCCAAGTCTTTTGCGACCGTCTTTCGAGGCGCGGATCGCTTGGAGGGTGCCGGGGGAGGGCATCGGAGAATGGTTGAGACCGTCGTCGAGTCGCGATCGCGGGGCAATGAAACCCGAATTGTCATTCGACGCCCGGACATGCGGAACGCGCTCAACCGCGACGTTGCTGACGGGATGATCTCCGCAATCCTTGCGGCCGAGGCGGACCCTGAATGCCGGGTGATCGTTCTGACCGGAGAGGGCGAGCTTGCCTTTTGTGCCGGCGGCGATATCAAGGCGGGTGCCGACGGCGGCCCGTTCGTCCAGGATCCAGCCGATCCGGATCATTTCGCCGGCAGGTTGTTCGAAACGCTGCAGTCCTGCCGAAAGCCAACCATCGCGCGGATCAACGGTGTCGCGATGGGGGCGGGTGCCGGTATCATCTGTGCCTGCGATCTGGCCGTGATGGCCGATCATGCGCGAATCGGAACACCCGAAGTGAAGGTGGGTCTGTTTCCGATGACCATCGTTCCGCCGATGATGCGTGTACTGCCCCGCCGAAAGCTGATGGAGATGTTCCTCACCGGCGTTCCCTTGACGGCCGAGGAAGCCCTGCAATTCGATCTGGTCAACTATGTCACCGATGCCGCCGGGCTTGACGACAAGGTTGCAGAACTGGTCGCTCAGCTCTCCGCTCAGTCGCCGAGCGCGATCCGGCTGGGGAAATACGCCTGTCAGGCGATGGAGGACATGACCTATCAACAGCAGATGCGCTTTGCCGAGACCATGCTGCCTCGGATAGCACAAACGGAAGACGCGCGCGAAGGTTTTTCCGCCTTCATTGCCAAACGCCCACCAAACTGGACTGGCCGCTAGAAGCGCGGGGAGGAGAAGAACATGACGGAACGCAAACTACGCATCGGATGTGCGTCCGGTTTCTGGGGCGACACGCCCGAGGCGGTCGGACAACTGGTGACCCGTGGCGAGATAGACTATCTGGTTTTCGATTACCTGGCCGAGGTGACGATGTCGCTGATGGCGCGCGCGCGGGCCAAGTCGCCCGAGGCGGGGTTTGCGCCGGATTTCGTCAAGGCCCTGGTGCCCTGGTTGCCCGAGATCAAGCGCAAGGGGATCAAGGTAGTGGCCAATGCCGGCGGGGTGAACCCGCGCGGCTGCCGCGAGGCGCTGGCCAAGGCCGCCGCNGAGGCCGGGATNGACCTCTCGATCGGTGTGGTGCTGGGCGACGATCTGCTGGAGCGCGCCGACGAGTTCCGCGCCCGCGGCGTGACGGAGATGTTCTCGGGCACCCCCTTCCCCGACGATGTCTGGAGCATGAACGCCTATCTGGGCGCGCGCCCCATAGCGGCGGCGCTGGATGCCGGGGCGGAGATCGTGATCACCGGACGCTGCGCCGACAGCGCGGTGGCGCTTGGCCCCCTGATGCATGAGTTTGACTGGAATGACGACGACTGGGACAAACTCAGCCAGGGTTCGCTGGCCGGCCACCTGATTGAGTGCGGCCCGCAGGGAACGGGCGGCAATTTCACCGACTGGCAAGACGTTCCGGGTTGGGACGATATGGGGATGCCCATCGTCGAAGTGCTGGAAGACGGCAGTTTCGTAATGACCAAGACGCCGGACACTGGCGGGCTGGTCGTGCCCGGGTCAGTCGGAGAGCAGATGCTCTATGAAATCGGTGATCCGCGCGCTTACCTGTTGCCGGATGTGATCTGCGACTGGTCCGGGGTCACCCTGGAACAGGTCGGACCTGATCGGGTGCTCGTCAAGGGCGGCAAGGGTCTCGGGCGCACCGGCAGCTACAAGGTGTCGGCGACTTGTGCCGACGGCTGGCGCGCAATCTCCACCCTGACGCTGGCCGCCATCGACGCGCCCGCCAAGGCCGAGCGCGTGGCTGAGGCGATCCTTACCCGGTGCCGCCGGATTTTCCGAGAAAGGAACCTTGGGGACTTCCGGCAGGTCAGCGTGGAGGTCCTGGGGGCCGAGGCCGCCTACGGTGCCAACGCCCGGGCGCGCACGCGCGAGGTGGTGCTGAAGATCGGGGTGACCCATGCCGAGCGCGCCGCGCTGGAGATCTTTGCCGGCGAGATCGCGCCGATGGCCATTTCCACGGCACAGGGGCTGACCGGGTTCTTTGCCGGACGGCCCAAGGTGCAACCGGTGGTACGCCTGTTCTCGTTCTTGCAGGACAAGGCCGACACGCCTGTCGCGATCGAGGTCGACGGCAAGGAGGTGCCTGTCCGCGTGGCGACCGAAGCGGTGCGGCTCGACCCCCCCCCAGCCCCGCCGGTTGAGGCCCGCGAGCCGGGCACCGATGCAGTCAATGTGCGCCTGGTCGATCTGGCCTGGGGTCGCTCTGGTGACAAGGGCGACATCGCCAATATCGGCATCATGGCGCGCAAGCCGGACTATCTGCCCTATATCCGCGCCGCCCTGACCGAAGAGGCGGTCAAGACCTACTTCGCTCATCTCTGCGACGGCAAGGTCGAGCGGTTCGACCTGCCCGGAAGCCATTCGCTGAATTTCCTGCTGCATGAATCCCTGGGCGGCGGCGGCATCGCCTCGGTCCGGATCGACCCGCAGGGCAAGGGCTTCGCACAGATGCTCCTGGACATCGAAATCCCGGTGCCCGCAAAGCTGGCCGCGCGTGACGGGCTGACCGCGGTCGAGGCAAGCGCCGCGTGATGTTGAACGTCAATAACGTCCAGATCGTCTATGACAACGTGATCGAAGCGGTGCGCGATGCGTCACTCGCGGTCGGGCAGGGCAAGATCGTCACCTTGCTGGGGTCGAACGGGGCGGGAAAATCGACGATTCTCAAGGGGATATCCGGTGTGCTCTACCCTGAGGAGGGCGAGATCATCGGCGGCACGATCACCTTCGACGGTGAAGACCTGGTTGGCCGCAAACCCGACGAAATCGTGCGCCGCGGCGTTGTCATGGTTCCCGAGGGCCGGCAGTTGTTCGAGCCGCTGACGGTCGAGGAAAACCTGATGATGGGCGGGATCACCCGCAGCCGTCCGGAGGCTGCGGAGGCGCTGGAACAGGTCTTCAGCATCTTTCCGCGGGTGAAGGAGAAACGCGGCATGATCGCGGGCTATCTTTCCGGTGGCGAACAGCAGATGGTGGCGATCGGTCGCGCCCTCATGTCCCGACCGCGCCTGCTGATGCTGGATGAACCCAGCCTCGGGCTGGCACCTCAGATCATCACCGAGATATTCGCCGCCGTGACCGAACTGGTGAAGCAAGGCAACGTTTCGGTGTTGTTGGTGGAGCAGAATGCCGAGCTGGCGCTATCGGTCGCAAGCTACGGTTATATCATCGAAAACGGCCGTGTAGTGATGGATGGCACCCCGGCGAAGCTAATGGAGAACGAGGATGTCAAGGAATTCTACCTAGGGTTCTCCAAATCCGGCCACAGACGGAACATGCGCGATGTCAAACACTACAAGAGGCGCAAGAGGTGGCTGTCATGACGGTGCTGTTGCAGGTTGACAATCTGATCAAGAAATTCGGCGGCGTGACGGCGGTCGACGATGTGAGCTTTCCGGTCCTCAAGGGCGAGATTTTCAGCCTGATCGGTCCCAACGGAGCCGGCAAGACGACGATGTTCAACATGATCAGCCGGGTTCTTCCGGTGACATCGGGCACAATCACCCTGGATGGCAAGGACATTACACGCGCGGCACCACACAAGATTGCTGGGCTTGGCATGGGGCGCACGTTCCAGAACCTGGCGGTGTTCAAACATGCCAGCGTTGTCGATAATCTGCTGGTCGGACGTCACAGCCACATGACGACCAGCGTTCTGGGCGGATTGCTCTTCGGCCCGTCCACGCGGGCGGCGGAACGGGCGCACCGCAAGCGGGTCGAGGAGATCATCGACTTCCTGGAAATCCAGCATGTGCGGGACGTTCCCGTGGGTGCTCTGGCCTACGGATTGCAGAAGCGGGTCGAACTCGGCCGCGCTCTGGCCACCGAACCCAAGCTCTTGCTGCTCGACGAGATGGTTTCGGGGATGAACGCGGAGGAGACCGAAGACATCGCGCGCTTCATTCTCGATCTCAAGGAGGAACTCGAGATCACGGTCATGATGATCGAACACGATATGGGCATCGTCACGGACATTTCCGACCATATCGTCGTTATGAATTTCGGCGAGCGGATCGCTTACGGCACGCCGGAGGAGATCCGAGCCGATCCGCATGTGATCGAGGCTTATCTGGGGCACAAGCCGGCGGAACGGGCGGGGGTGCATGATGGATGATCTGAAACTGGCCCTCAAAGACGGCAACATCACCATGCCGCAACTGTTGATGCACTGGGCCGATACCATCCCCGGCGACCTCGCGATCAGGGAAAAGGATCTCGGGATCTGGAACCGGATCACATGGGGAGAGTACTTCGCCAGGGTGCGCGGCTTTGCCCTTGGCCTTCACGCCATGGGCTTCAGGCGCGGCGACCGTCTGGCCATCGCCAGCGAAGACACGCCTGAATGGCTTTATTCCGACGTCGCAACTCAGGCGCTTGGCGGCATGACCGTCGGGGTCTATCCAACAAATCCTTGGCCCGAGATCGACTATATTCTGAGACATTCCAAAAGCAGCATCATTGTCTGCGGCGATCAGGAACAGGTCGATAAGGTTCTGGATGCCGAAGCGAGCAATGGTGCCTTTCCCGATCTGAAACTTATCGTTTGCGTCGATATGAAGGGGATGCGCGGCTATGACCGGACGCGCCTGAAGTCATTTGACGAAGTGGTGCAGGAAGGGTTGGGTCATGCAGCAGGCCAGCCTGCGGATACCGATTTCTTCCGCGATTGCGTAGAGGCCACCAGACCCGACGATCCGGCGATCGTGGTCTATACTTCGGGCACCACAGGTCCGCCGAAAGGTGCGCTGTTGTCACATCGCAACTTGCTTGTGGCGTCTTATCCTCTGATCGACCAGTTCAATCTGACGCGCGAGCGGTATTCCGTGATTTGTTACCTGCCGCTTTGTCATGTGGCAGAACGGATATTCTCTGCCGTTCTCAGCCTGATGATCGGGGGCGAGGTGAATTTCGCCGAGTCCATCGATACGGTGCAGATCAACCTGCGGGAAATCGCGCCAAAGGTGTTCCTGGGCGTGCCGCGGATCTGGGAGAAGCTGCAATACAGCGCGGCGATCCGGATTCAGGATGCGCGCCCCATGGCCCAGCGGATCTATCGCTGGGGGCTTGATCTGGGACAGGCGCATTTCCGCAAGACCGAGGCCGGCGGGAAACTGACCCCTGTGGAGCGGGTCAAGCATTTCGCAGCCACGGTTCTAGTCTTCAACCCGCTGAAACGGTTCATGGGTATCGACAAGGTGCATTCCGGTTTCGTCGGTGGCGCATCCATCTCGCCCGAGGTCGTCCGGTTCTTCCGGGTTATCGGCGTGCCGCTCTATCAGGTTTACGGCATGACCGAATCGTCCGGCCTTGCGTTCTTTCAGAACGCCGACAAGGCCAGGGTCGGGGCTGCGGGCGTTGCTGCGCCGGGCCTTGAATACCGGATAGCCGAGGATGGCGAACTCCTGATCAGACACCCGAGTGTCTTTCTGGGCTACCTCGACAATGAAAAGGCAACGAACGAAACCGTCATTGATGGCTGGCTTCACACCGGCGATATAGTCGAACAGTTGGACAACGGCGAAATCGCCATCGTTGACCGGAAAAAATCCATCATCATCACATCGGGCGGCAAGAACATTACACCGTCTGAAATCGAAAACGCCTTGAAGGATTCGATTTACATCGCCGAGGCGATCGTGGTCGGCGAGGGGCGGAACTTTCTCGGGGCGCTGTTGCAGATCGACTATGATACCGTCGGAAAGTGGGCTCAGGCCCAGGGCCTTGCCTATACCACGTTCAGC
Source organism: Roseovarius sp. (assembly GCA_002720475.1). GTDB lineage: Bacteria > Pseudomonadota > Alphaproteobacteria > Rhodobacterales > Rhodobacteraceae > Roseovarius. The sequence goes on along the minus strand of PBIL01000007.1, from coordinate 4,748 downwards.
CATCTTTCAGGCATGGAACCGGTCAGAGAACTCATCTCGAAGGAGGTGCAACGGGTGAATGANGCNTTTGCACGGGTCGAGAACATCCGCAAGTTCGTCCTTCTGAAAAAGGAGCTCGACCATGACGACGGAGAAATGACCGCCACGCAGAAGGTGCGGCGCAATGTCATCGAGACGAAATTCGCATCCGAGATGGCGGAAATCTACGGCTAAGGGGAACGAAATTGGACTATTTCATATTGCTCAGCGTTTCGGGCATCGCCATGGGCGTGATCTACGGCCTCATCGGGATGGGCTATGCACTGATCTTCAAGGCCACCAGTGTTGTCAACTTTGCCCAGGGCGAGGTCATGATGCTGATTTCATACATGGCCTATTCAATCGCGAGTTCATGGACCTTGCCGTTCTGGGGGTTGCTGGTGGTCTGCGTCGCGCTTTCGGCCGTGGTCGGCCTGCTGATCGAGCGGGTCTTTATCCGCCCGATGCTGGGACAGGACGTGTTCTCAACCGTGATGGTCACCATCGGGCTGGCGGTGATGATACGTGCGGTGGTGGTCATGATCTGGGGGGCCGACCCGATGGTCCTACCCACCGACATTGGTGACAGTGGCGTCGAGTTTGGCCTGGTTTTCCTTTATACTTCACAGCTCTATGCCATTGGTCTGCTGGCGCTTTGTGTCATCGGCATGTGGGCTTTCCTGCGATTTTCGCGCATGGGCGTTGCCATGCGGGCCACGGCGGCGCGTGAAACCACGGCGCTGCTGATGGGCATCAACGTAACGCGTGTTTATGCGCTGGCCTGGGCCATTGCGGCGGTCATCGCCGGTATTGCCGGGGTCTTGCTGGGAACGATCTATGGCCTGGGGCCGGATATGTGGACGCAGGGCCTGCGTGCCTTCCCGGCGGTCATTCTCGGCGGTCTGGATTCCGTGTTCGGTGCGGCGATTTCAGGCATTCTCATCGGCCTCCTGGAAAACCTGTCCGAAGGCTACATTGGGCAGGGGCTGAAAGAGATTTCCGGTTTCCTCGTCATTCTGGTGGTTCTGATGATCCGTCCCTACGGATTGTTTGGGACGCCCGAAATCGAAAGGGTCTGAGCCATGCGCACGGGAGTTATTCAGGAAAGCTATGGCGAACTGATATCGCTGTTCCGCAATCCAACGCAGATCTATTGGACATGGGCACTCGCGATCATTTCGCTGGCCGCACCACTGCTGCTGACCAGTCATGTGACGTCGATGGTCAACGGGATGATGATTGCGGCCGTCGGGGTAATCGGTCTGAATCTTCTGACCGGAACCACGGGTCTGATTTCCTTTGGCCACGCCGGGTTCCTGGCTGTCGGCGGCTATACTGCGGCCATCCTCTCGGCCGATTACGGCATAGCTTTGTGGCTGTGTCTGCCGGCCGGCGGGCTGATGGCGGCGGCGTTCGGGTTGTTGGTCGGGATACCGTCCTTGCGGCTGAAGGGGTTGTACCTTGCGATCACGACGCTGGCGTTTACCATCATCATCACCCATATCATCCTGAGTGCCGAAAGCATCACGCACGGCTCTGCCGGCATATCGACGCCCAAGCCCGCGATCTTCGGGCTGGAACTGGCGACAGACAAATCGTTCTACTATCTGATCCTGGCGATCCTGACGCTGGCCGTTCTGGGGTCCGCCAACATCAAACGCAGTCGCATCGGCCGCGCCTTTCTGGCGATCCGGGAACAGGATATCGCCGCCCGTGCGATGGGGGTCCCGGTGGCACGTTACAAGCTTTATGCCTTTGTCGTCAGTTCGTTTTATGCGGGCGTGGCGGGCGCGCTGATGGCCTATCATATCCGTTTCGTAAACGTCGACAGCTTTAGCCTGATCCTCTCGATCGAGGCTGTTTCCATGATCATCGTTGGCGGTCTCGGATCCACTGCCGGGGCTGTCATCGGTGTGGTCTTCGTGCTGGGGCTGGCCGAGGTCTTGAACTATGTGATCAATTTGACGGGCGGGTCGCTGGGGTCACTGTCTGCGCTGGAACTGAAGGGGTTCATTTACGGTCTGACCATCGTGCTCTTTCTGCGGTTCGAGCCGGACGGGCTGATTGGGATCTACCGCGAATACAAGAACCGGTGGATCAACTGGCCATTCAGATACTGATACGGACGGTCCAGAAGGATGGGCCATAAAAAGGGAGGAGAAACAATGAACTGGCTTTTGAAAGGGACGCTGTCCGCCGCTCTTCTGGCGATCGGAACCGCCGGTGCCATGGCGGAACCCGGCGTTACCGACGACAAGATCATTCTGGGTGCCGTGGATCCGTTGACCGGCCCGCCCAGCCTTCTGGGCAAGGCGCATTCACTTGCGCTGAAAGTCTGGCAAGAAGATGTGAACGCCCGCGGCGGCATCAACGGCCGCAAGGTGGAGATCGTGTTTGAAGATGACGGATACGTTCCGGCGCGCGCGCTTCAGGCGCTGAAGAAGATGGTTGAGGTCGATGATATCTTCGGGCTGATCGGCACCTCGGGCAGTTCGCAACTGGCTGCCATGATGCCCCTGATCAACGAGCTTGGCATCCCGACACTCAACAACATGGCGGTGAATTCGCACCATTTCGATCCGCCATTGAATCCGCTGTTCGTGGTCGGACCGACCTATTGCCAGGAAATTGCCGCCGGCATGAAGTATCTCGTCGAAGACCTGGGCCTGAAAGACGGTAAATACGCCATCGTCTATCAGGACGACGAATTCGGCGACGATGTCCGCTGTGGCTATCTCGCGGGCATCGAGAAATACGGTCTGGACAACGTGCTGGAGATAAAATTCAAGCGCGGTCAAAAAGACTTTTCGGCCGAAATGNTGCGGGCGCGCGCCGCAGGCGTAAACGTGCTGGTTTCCGGCGGCGTCGTGGCCGAGCACTCGATCGTGCTGAAGGAAGCCGCCAAGAACCGGATGGATATCACGTTCCTCGGTGCCCATTCCGCTCATCTGGCCCCGGTTCAGGCGTTGGCCGGAAGTGCAGGCGACGGTTACTATGCGGCGGATTATGTGCCTCCACTGACCGCGCTTGAGGTTCCGGGCGTGGCAAAGTTCATGGAACTGACCGAAACATATCTCAGCGACGCCGAACGGGAGTCGCTGAACCGGTACTCGCTGGCGGGCTATGCCGGGGCCCTGATTTTCGAGCACGCTATGGCCGAGTGCGGCGCTGACCTGACCCGGGCCTGCGTCATTGACAAACTGGAAGGTCTGGACGGGTTCGAAACCGGCGGCCTGCTGGGGCCGGTCACCTATGGCAACGGCAAGCGGCACGCGCCCACCGCAGTGACCGTTCTGCAATCCAACGCCAAGGACAAATCGTTCTCGATCGTATCCGAGCGGATGGAAATCGAATGATCTGCTGACATTTCCTTGGAAATTCTCTCCCTGCGAGCCGGCGGGGAGAGACCCATAATGAGGACGACAAACGGAAATGAGCGTCAAAAGACTTCTTGTCGCCAACCGGGGCGAGATTGCCGCCCGCGTGGTGCGAACTGCCCGTGCCACCGGCATCGAGACCGCGGTTCTGCGCCATCCTGCCGAGGTCGATGCCCCGGCCCATCTGCTCGCCGACGATGTCGTGACGATCGAGGGGCCAACACCCGTGGCCGCCTATCTCGACATTNCGCAGATCGTCGCGATCGCACAGCGGATCGGCGCGGACGCGGTGCATCCGGGCTACGGGTTCCTGTCGGAAAACGCCGCATTCGTGGCGGCACTGGAACAGGCGGGCGTTACCTTTGTCGGCCCGACCTCCGAAGTCATCGACCTGATGGGCGACAAGGTCCGCGCCCGCGCCCTTGTCGAGGCGCGCGGCTTTCCGGTCGCGCCTTCGGCGATCGAGGATGACGATCCGGCAACGTTCGTGGAACGCGCCCGCGCCGTGGGCTATCCGCTGCTGATCAAGCCTTCGGCGGGCGGCGGCGGCAAGGGGATGCGCATCGTGCGCGAGGACGGCACGTTGGAAACCGAGATCGAAACCGCCCGCCGCGAAGGCCAGCGGTACTTCGGGGACGGGCGGCTGTTCGTCGAACGCTATATCGAACGTCCGCGCCATATCGAAGTGCAGGTGATGGGCGACGGGCAGGGCAACGTGGTGCATTTCTGGGAACGCGAATGCTCGATCCAGCGCCGCTTCCAGAAGATCATCGAGGAAACGCCCTCGCCGGCGCTCTCGCCCGGGCAACGTCTGGACATCTGCGAAACCGCGGTCGGGATCGCGCGCGCCGTCAACTATCGCGGTGCCGGGACGGTCGAGTTCATCTATGCGCAGGACGGGGCCTTCTATTTCCTGGAAATGAACACCCGCCTTCAGGTCGAACATCCCGTGACCGAGATGGTGACGGGCTTCGATCTGGTCGCCGAGCAGCTGCGCATCGCGGCGGGCGAGGGGCTGAGCGCCGCCCAGGCCGATATTCCACAGAACGGTCACTCGATCGAGCTGCGCATCTGTGCCGAGGATGCCGCGGCCGATTTCCGCCCGGCGATCGGGGACATCCTGCTGCTGGATGAACCAGAAGGAGAGGGCATCCGTGTGGACAGCGGCATACTGGACGGCGGCAAGGTGACCACCGATTTCGACCCGATGCTGTCCAAACTGATCGTGCATGGGGCAGATCGCGCGCAGGCCATCGCCCGCGCCCGACAGGCGGTGCAAAACTACGTCATCCTCGGTGTGACGACCAATACCGGGTATCTCGACGCGATCCTGGCCCATCCCGATTTCGCGTC
>PBIL01000006.1 GCA_002720475.1 Roseovarius sp. | reverse complement strand
GCAACCCGAGGTCCGGAAATTCTGCTGAGAGCGGATCAGGCATCCTGGCATTCCCACTTGATGTAGGCCTTGGTGTCCGAGGCCCGTTTTTCGTCGATCTCGACCGGCACGGCGCTGACGAGGCGCAAGAGCGCGTCTTCGCCTGGAAAGACCCTGACCTTGACGGTGCGCCGCTTCAGTTCGTGCTGGACGGAGCGCTCCATCGGGTTGGAGGTGCGCATCCGGCGTCGGTGATGTTCGGGCAGCGTGAAGACGGCGAGGCCCTCGGGGACGTTTTTCTCGAGCCAGGCGGCCAGTTTCGGCGCGGTGTCACGATAGCTGGCGACCAGCTCGGCGAGCGCGGTTTCGGCGCGGGCGAGATCATCCGCTGTCCAGATCGATTTCAGCTGCTTGCCGATGCGCTTTCTGATCCCGGCGTTGGGGGCGTGATGGATGGCGTTCCGGGCCAGGTGGAACTGGCAGCGCTGCCATGTGGCACCGCCCAGAACGGCGCGGCGGGCGGCATGCAGGCCGCCATGGTCATCGGAGACGATGAATTCGACCCCGCGCAGCCCGCGTGCGACCAGGCTCTCGAGCAAGGCCCGCCAGTGGACCTCGGCCTCCGACAGGGCGACGGAAACGCCCAGTAACCCCGGCGCCCGGGCGTGCGTTCGTAATGCCCGGCCCCGAGAAAGCGCTCGCGCTCGATCCGCATCGCCAGTTCGAAGGCGCGGGCGAACACCCCGGCGATGTCACCGGGCCCGTGTTCGATCAACTGTTCCAAGATCGCCTCGACCGCAGTGTCCTTCCGTCTGTCCATTCGCTCTTCTCCATGGTTGGTGTGCAACTCCATGGAATACCAGAATGGGCAGCCCCTGCCGGGGCGCGCCCCGGCAGGGGCTCATGGCCCCAACCTCGAGCGAATTTCCAGACCTGAAGGTACAGTCCCTCCCCTTCAGGATGAGCCAGGTCGCGCCTGTGGCTTGGGGCCACTTCGGCCATTCTCCATGGGTCCGGCACATGGGTAGGTGATCGCGATTGACAAATATAGGAATCCTATGTAAATGAGATCAGCGAAGGAAATCATGACCCATTCCCAGACCATGGAGGCCTTGTCGCGGATCGGGACCTTGCTGCGGTCGTTCGCCTGGCAACAGGCCGAGGCCGCGGGCCTCACCCCGACGCAGGCGCAGATCCTGGCGCGGCTCGCGGCGCGCGGACCCTCGCGGACCGGGACCCTGGCGGCCGATCTCGGGGTCACACAGCCGACCATCAGCGATGCCGTCGCGGCACTTCTGCGCAAGGGGCATGTGGTGCGCGCACCAGACCCCGAGGATGGCCGGGCCGTGCTGTTGCGCTTGACGTCAAGCGGACGGCAAGAGGCCGAGGCCGCCATAACGCCGCCGCCCGCGATAGTTGCGGCGCTGGAGACGCTGCCGGCCGCCGACCGCGACGCTTTGCAGCGCGGGCTCGTCAGCCTGATCCGGGCCTTGCAAGTGGCGCGCGCGATCCCGGTGCAGCGCATGTGCGTGACCTGCGCGCATTTCCGCCCCCATGCCCATGACGATGCGGCCCGCCCGCATCACTGTGCCTTTGTGGACGCCGCCTTTGGCGATGCCGCGCTGCGGATCGACTGCGGTGACCACGAAGACGCCGCCGAAGACGATCTCGCGCCCCTCTGGGCGCGGTTCTCGAAGGTGGCCTGAGACGGGTGCCCGGAACCGCGGCAACGGCCCGGGCACCCTTGTGCCAACCAATCCAAAGGATGAAAAGGAAGCCCCTCATCATGACACGAAAAACTGACATTCACCATGCCGGAACCACGGCATTCATCGCGGCCCTGATGCTTGGCGGTGCCGCCATGGCCGGCGGCGCGCATGACCCCTCGGACGGGATCGATGCCGACGCGGGCGACCCCGCGCCCTTCGACATCACCCATGCCCGGATCACCACCGAAGGCAATGCCGCCACCTTCCACATGGCGGTCTCGGGCAAGGCGGGGGAAAGCCGCCCCGCGCCCACCGGCCAACTCGGCGGATCGGAGGTCGTCGCCTATGTCTGGCCGACCACGCTGGACGCGGCTTCTGTCGGGTTCGAAAAGGGCGCGGGCATCCTCGCCATGACGGCCACCGCGCATCCCGATTTCGACGACACGCCGCTCTACGACGAGAACGGCGACGGCGAGAGGGGCAATGACGGCGACCTGTGGCACAGCCACTGGGTGGTTCTGGGACCGGACGACGCCTGTGGTGCCGGTTCGCTCAAGGTGATCGACATTCCGGACGGCACCACGCCGCGCCTGCCCGCCACCTGGCCGGGCCTGCCGCTGCTGATCGACAGCCCGGGCTGGGATCCGGTGATCGCAGGCAAGACCATCGAGATCGCGGTGGCCTTCGCCGATATTGGCGCGCTCGAGGGCGCGGGTTTTGACGGGGTCACCGCCGGGCTCCGCGTGAATGCCAATATCCATGCGCCGTTTCTCTGCGTTACCGATGTGTTCGACGTGGCCTCTGGCGATCTGAGTCTGCCGGGTCGGGTCAATCAATAACCTCTGGCCGGCGGCGGTCTTCCCGCCGCCGGTTCCTTGCCGGGAGTCCCTGACATGCCTGATCTTGCCCCGCCGATCCTTGCCTCCGAATGGCTCAATACGCCGGAGCCGCTGACGCTCGAAGTCCTGCGCGGCCGTGTGGTCGCCATCGAGTGTTTCCAGATGCTCTGTCCCGGCTGCGTCAGCCACGGCCTGCCGCAGGCTGGGCGCATCGCCCAGACCTTTCATCCGCAAGACGTGGCGGTGATCGGTCTGCACACGGTGTTCGAGCATCATGCGGCGATGACGCCCGTTTCGCTGCGCGCCTTCCTGCACGAATACCGTATCCGCTTTCCGGTGGCGGTGGATATGGCCGGGCAGAACGGGCCGTTGCCGCAAACCATGGAGACTTACGCCCTGGAGGGCACGCCCACGCTTTTATTGATCGACCGGGAAGGGCGGCTTCGCGCACGCCATTTCGGGCAGGTCTCCGACCTTGCCCTCGGGGCCGAGATCATGGGGCTGGTGCAGGAAGGCAGCGCGGTGGCATGAGATGATCGCGGGACGTATCGCTGCGGTTCAGACCGGTGCCGTTCGCCCGCTGGGGCCGAAGGGCGTGCCGAGCGCCATCGTCAAGACCCCCGTCACGGGCCCGGTGGCGTTGGGCCTGACGGGCGATGCGCAGGGCGACCCTGCGCGCCATGGCGGGGTGGACAAGGCCGTCCATGTACACCCGCGCGCATTATGCCATGTGGGCGCGGAACTTGCCCGCGCAGGCCGACCGCTTCACCCCCGGAGCCTTCGGCGAAAACGTCGTTCTGGACGGTCTGGCCGAGGCCGATATCCGCATCGGCGACCGCTTCGATCTGGGCACGGCGTTCGTGGAGGTGTCGCGGGCGGACCGGCTGGTATCTGCGGGTTGTGAAGCCGGGTGCGGTGAGTGCGGGCAATGAAATGGTGCCGAGCGCGCGGCCCAATGAGATGCCGCCGCTACCTTCCTGCCCCGCGTCACCCGCTCTCACGCCTGAGACCCTTTACGACATTGCAGGTGACGGACTGCGCATGATGCTTGACGCGGGCCGCATTCAAAACCGACCACTCAGAGAGCGCGACATCATCGAGGCCGCCTGGCGGCTTCTGCCCATGCTCGACTTCCATCCGTCAGCCTGGTTCGAGGGCCAGAGCACCTTGGGCGATCGTGGAGTGGCGCTCTGCCTTCTTCTGGTCGATGCTGGGCGAGATCACCCCACATATCCCGTTCCCAATCCGGGCGGATTGATGCAAGAAATGATCCGGCGAGCAAAGGCACGAAGGCTGGACATCAGTGCCAGCATTACAGCCCTTCTGCGGCGCCGTGGCAGGTCACAGACTCATCAGTGAGTTCGACAAATCCTTCTGAGCCGTGTTCGACGGTGACGGTGACGCCTTGCCGGCGCCCCTTTGCCCGCTTATCTTCCACGATGCAGCACCGGCCCCGCGCCGTGCCTGCTGCGCCCGAGGGCTCATCGCCCTGACCCTGTCAGGCTCCCCTGATCCCCTGAGCACGGCCCGATCCGGCACCCCGCCCGACCGGGAACTTTCAGGAGTCGAACCCATGTCCAAAGAGAAAAACCGGGGCAACCGCGAGGCCAAGAAGCCCAAGAAGGAAAAGCCCAAGGTGCTCGCCACCGCGAATTCCAACGCTGGCAAGAACGCGACCGTGATCGCTGGCAAATCGGTCAAGTGACGCCACATTGCGGCCTTGGGGGTGATCCCCGCCTTGGCGGGGATCACTGGCGGTGCGAGGAGAAAAGGGCCGCGCGCGCCGCTCAGACCTCCTCGGTCCGGCGGGGCAGGACCCAGTCGGGGCGGGGGAAGTGGCAGGTATAGCCCTGGGGGAAGCGGTCGAGATAGTCCTGGTGCTCGGGCTCGGCCTCCCAGAAATCGCCCGCCGGGGCCACCTCTGTCACCACCTTGCCGGGCCAGAGGCCGCTGGCCTCCACATCCGCGATGGTGCGCAGCGCCTCTTCCCTCTGTGCCTCGGAACAGTAGTAGATGGCCGAACGGTAGCTCATCCCGATATCGTTGCCCTGGCGGTTGAGCGTGGTCGGGTCGTGGATCTGGAAGAAATATTCCAGCAGCCGCCGATAGCTGATCCGCGCGGGATCGAATATGATCTCGATCCCCTCGGCATGGGTGCCGTGGTTGCGATAGGTCGCATGGGGCACATCGCCCCCGGTATAGCCGACGCGGGTGGAAATCACCCCGTCGAGCTTGCGGATGAGATCCTGCATCCCCCAGAAGCAGCCCCCCGCCAGAACCGCGCGTTCGCTCATGTCACATCCTCCACCTGATCGAGATAATCCCCGTATCCCTCGGCCTCCATGTCGTCACGATGGATGAATCGCAGGCTGGCCGAGTTGATGCAATAGCGCAGGCCGCCCCGGTCGCGCGGCCCGTCGGGAAAGACATGGCCGAGATGGCTGTCGCCGTCGCGGCTGCGCACCTCGGTGCGGATCATGCCATGGGTGAAGTCCTGCTTCTCCACGACATGCGCGGGCGTGATCGGTCTGGTGAAGCTTGGCCAGCCGCAGCCCGAGTCGAACTTGTCGGAACTGGCGAAGAGCGGCTCGCCCGAGACGATGTCCACGTAGATGCCGGGCTCCTTGTTGCGCAGATACTTGCCGGTGCCGGGGCGTTCCGTGCCGTTCTGCTGGGTGACGCGGAACTCTTCCGGGCTGAGCGCCGCGATCCGCTCGGGATCCTTGCGATACTGGGGCATGTGCGGTTCCTCCTTGACGCTTGGAACAGAAGATGGGGCGCGCGCGGCGAAATCAAAGGGGGCGGGGATTGCCCGATGCGGCGCGCGGTCATATCATCTGACCAATCTGAACGGAACACTGCCATGCCCTTCGAAAAGGTCACACCGGAAAAGCTCTCGACGGCGGTGACGCGACAGATCGAGAAGCTGATCCTGCGCGGCATCCTGCGACCGGGCGAACGCCTGCCCGCCGAGCGCGAGCTGGCCGAGAAGCTGGGCGTCTCGCGCCCCTCGCTGCGCGAGGCGGTGGCCGATCTTCAGGCCAAGGGCCTGCTGAGCACGCGGGCCGGGGCGGGCGTCTATGTGGCCGATGTTCTGGGCAGCGCCTTCGCGCCTGCGCTCATCCGGCTTTTCGCCGAACATGACGAGGCGGTGTTCGACTATATCGGCTTTCGCCGCGACCTTGAGGGGCTGGCGGCCTGCCGCGCGGCGCGGCTGGCCTCGGACACGGACCTGCGGGTGATCCAGACCGTGATGGACAAGATGGAGGCCGCGCATCGCAAGACCAACCCGGCGGATGAGGCGCGGCTCGACGCGGAGTTTCACATGGCGATCATCGAGGCGAGCCACAATGTCATCATGCTGCACATGATGCGATCCATGTTCCAGCTTCTGCGCGAGGGGGTCTTCTACAACCGGCAGGTCATGTTCAAGCAGCGCACCACGCGCGGCGCGCTGCTCGATCAGCACCGTGCGATCAATGCCGCGATCCAGGCGCGCGACCCCGCCGCCGCGCGCGCCGCCGTCGAGGCGCATCTCAACTATGTGGAGCGGGCGCTTTCCGACCAGCAGAAGGCCGAACGCAACGAGGCCATCGCGCGTCAACGTTACGAGCACGAACAATCCCGCTAGCACGCGCTCCAGTCAGCCCGCCGCCTGGATAACCGATGTTGGGGGGCGCTGTGGATCAACCACAAGATGTGGACGGGTGAGTGCCTGGAGCGTCAAAATTCCCTTATAAATTGGAGCTTTAAACAGAACAGCTCATGTGATACTGTCCCTTCAACAATAACGCTGATCGCGCAAAGCGGCGGCACGAGGCAGTAGAGAGCAGTTCTATGAAAACATGGGGCAGGCAGCCTCTTCTGTGGGGCTTGATCGCGCTGGCGACCTTCTGGATGCTGGTCATCGTGCCATTGAGCGCGGCGGCGGCGCCCTATGCCGGGTTCGTCATGGATGCACGCAACGGCAAGGTGCTCTATTCCCATAATGCGGATACCCGCCTGCACCCGGCGTCGCTGACAAAGATGATGACGCTCTACGTGGTCTTCGAGGCGGTCGAGCATGGCGAGATCGGGCTTGACGACATGGTGCGCATCTCGGCCCATGCCGCCTCCGAGCCGCCGAGCAGGCTCGGGCTGCGCGCCGGCCAGAGGATCAAGCTGCGCTATCTCATCCGCGCGGCCGCCGTGCGCTCGGCCAATGACGCGGCCACGGCACTTGGCGAGGCGATCGAAGGGTCGGAGGCACAGTTCGCCCGCCGCATGAACCGGACCGCCAAGGCGCTCGGGATGACGCGCACCACCTTCAAGAATGCGCATGGCCTGACGGAGAGCGGACATCTTTCGACTGCGCGCGACATGACGATCCTGGGGCGTCACCTGTTCTATGACTACCCGGAATACTACAACCTCTTCTCGCGGCTCGAGGCCGATGCCGGGGTGGCGCGGGTGCACCATACCAACCGGAAACTGCTGCGCAGCTATCGCGGCGCCGACGGGATCAAGACCGGCTATACCCGGGCGGCGGGCTTCAACCTCACGGCCAGCGCCGAGAGGAATGGCGAGCGCATCATTGCAACGGTCTTCGGTGGCAAGTCCACGGCCTCTCGCAATGCCAAGGTGGCCGAACTGCTCGATCTCGGGTTCCGCAAGGCCCCGCGTCTCGTGGCGGTCTCGGTGCCCGAGCGGCCGCCCTACATGGGCAAGTCCGGATCGGCCCCGATCATGATCGCCGAAGGAGAGCCACGGCCCGTCCTTGCCGGCAAGACCGTGCGCCTGACCTCGGCCGCCGCCGTCGGCAAGAGCCTGCGCCCGCAGATGCGGCCGGGCAGCGACGCCGCGGTCACGGTTGCGGCGGTCGATCCCGAGACGATCGCCCGAGCGGTGACCTCTGCCGCCGAAGCGGCGGCCAGCCTTCAGGCCGTGCCGGAGGTGGTGGCCGAGGCCGCGCCCGAGATATCGCGCCGCCCGGAGACGAGGCCAGAGATGCCGCAGACCGTCGCGGCGGCGCTACCGGAGGAATCCGAGGTCGTCACGCGCCTGTCCACATCCGATGGGCGGCACTGGGGCGTGAATGTCGGGCGCTATCCAAGCGAATACAAGGCGCGTCAGGTGCTCTTGCAGACCGCGCTTGCGGAGATGTCCACCCTTGATGACAGTCTGCGCAAGGTTGTCCGGCGGCCATCGGGATTTGACGTGAACTTCATGGGCATGACCCGCGAGAGCGCCGATCTCGCCTGCCGCCGCCTGCAGGCGAAGAAGATCACCTGTTTCATGATCGGGCCGGGCTGACCGCTCAGTCGCCGCGCATCACCGCAAGCGCGTAGGGCGGCCACATCATCACCCTGCGAAAACGACCCAGGGGCCAACGCCGCGGCGGCTTTCGCAGGATCTCGGGATAGCGATGGCGGGGCGGCTGCCCCATGGCCAGATCGGCGAGGATCACGCCCGCATAGCTGGCCATGGACACGCCGTTGCCGTGGTAGCTCAGACCGGTGAACGCGCCCGGCATGTCGGGAATGGGCCCCGCATAGGGGGTGAGGTCCGGGGCGAGCGACAGAAGGCCGTTCCAGCTATACGGCGTCTCGACATGGCGCCATTCGGGGAACATCGCCTCGAAATGGCGCCGGATCGTGCGGTGCATCCGGGTATCGAACCGGGCCGAGGAAAACAGCCCCCCGCGCATTCCGAAGAGCATCCGGTTATCGGGCATCAGCCGGAAATAGTGCAGGAAGAACCGGTCATCATAGCACATCTGCCGCGTGGTCCAGCCCTGTGCGGCCAGTTCCGCCTCGGTCAGCGGGCGGGTGACGATGACGTTCGATTGCGTGGGCAGGTAGCGCGCGCGCATCCAGCCGGGAAGGTCGTCCGAGGAATAGCCGTTCGTGGCCACGATCAGGCGGCGCGCGGTGATCTGCGCCTCGGGCGTTGTCAGACGAAACGCGCCGTCCTGCCGGATAGCGGTGACGGGTGACTGCGCATGGATCCGCGCGCCCGCCCGCGTCGCGGCACGCGCCAGGCCAGCCGTGTATTTCATCGGGTTGAGTGCCAGGCCGACCGGCGTGGTGAGCGCGGCGTGAAACGGGCCGCGCATCCCCGCCTGCGCCAGTGCCTCGCCGGGGATCAGTGTCGGGGTCACACCGTAATCCTCGGCGATGCGCGCGGCGCGTTCGGGAAACGAGGCGGCCGCCTGCGGCGTATGGGCAAGCAGGGTCTCGCCCTCGGAATGGGTGTCGGCGGCAATGTCGTGGCGCGCGATCAGGTCCTGCGCCACGCGCACGGCCTCGATCTCGGTCCGCCGCCAGGCGCGGCGGGCCTCCTCGCCGTGCAGGTGTCGCAGCATCGCGTCCGAGGCAGCGGACCCGCCCAGGCAGCAGAACCCGCCATTGCGTCCCGAGGCCCCCCAGCCGGGCGTTTCGGCCTCAAGGACCCGCACATCCTGCCCCGCCTCGGCCAGGTGAAGCGCCGCAGAGAGGCCGGTAAATCCCGCGCCGATCACCGCCACGTCGCAGGCGATGCGCCCCTCGGCGTTCGGGTAGTCGGGCGGAGCGGTGGTGGTCGGCCAGAAACAGCGCGCGCGCGGTCCCTCGCCATAGGCATGGGCGGGAAAGATGCGTCTCATGTCTGGGCGGCGGCGGCGCGTTCGTAGGCTTGCTGGCGCAGGCTCGCGCGTTTGGTGATCAACGAGGCCGCGATCACCCCCACGGCGACAATGCCGATCATGATGGTCGAGAGCGCGTTGATCTCGGGACTGACACCAAGCCGGATCGAGGACCAGATCTTGATCGGCAGGGTCGTGGAGGACGGCCCGGCCGTGAAGGAGGCGATCACCAGGTCGTCGAGCGACAGCGTGAAGGCCAGCAGCCAGCCCGAGATCACCGCAGGCGCGATGATCGGCAGGGTGACAAGGCGGAAGGCGTCGAAGGGCGAACAGCCCAGATCGAGCGCCGCCTCTTCCAGCGAACGGTCGAAGGTCACGAGCCGTGACGAGACCACGACCGCGACGAAGGCCATGGAGAAGGTCGTATGCGCGAGGATGATGGTGATGGTCCCCCGGTCGAGCCCGATGCCGATGAACAGAAGCAGCAGCGACAGGCCGGTGATCACCTCGGGCATGACAAGCGGCGCGTAGATCATCCCTGAAAACAGTGTCCGCCCGTAGAAGCGCCCCGCCCGCACCAGCACGAGCGCCGCCATCGTGCCCAGAACCGTCGCGACGGTCGAGGAGACCACGGCCACCTGAAGCGTGACCTTTGCGGCGTCGATGAAGGCCTGGTCGCGCAGGAGCTCTCCATACCATTTCGTCGAGAACCCCGCCCAGACCGTCACCAGCTTCGATTCGTTGAAGCTGTAGACGATCAGGATGAGCATCGGCAGGTAGAGAAAGGCAAAGCCGAGCGTCAGAGAGGTGACGTTGAACCAGGTCAGCCGTCTCATTGGTCGGCCTCGCGCTGTTTCTGTTCGTTCATCTGGAAGAGCACGATCGGAACGATCAGGATGAGCAGCAGGATCACCGCCACGGCGCTTGCCACCGGCCAGTCGCGGTTGTTGAAGAACTCCTCCCACAGGACCTTGCCGATCATCAGCGTCCGCGACCCGCCCAGGAGCGAGGGAATGACGAATTCGCCGATCACGGGGATGAAGACGAGGAAACAGCCGGCGATGATGCCGTTCTTGCTGAGCGGCACGGTGATGAGCCAGAAGGCCGAGAGCCGCGAACAGCCCAGATCCTCGGCCGCCTCGAGAAGCGAGCCATCCATCCGCTCGAGCGCCGAGTAGATCGGCAGGATCATGAAGGGGAGGTAGGTGTAGACGATGCCGATATAGACCGCGACAGGCGTGTTGAGGATGGTCAGCGGCTCCGTGATCAGGCCGAGCCAGAGCAGGATCTGGTTGAGATAGCCCTCGGTCGAGAGGATCCCCATCCACGAATAGACCCGGATCAGGAACGAGGTCCAGAAGGGCAGGATCACCAGCATCATCAGCGTGGGCCGCCAGTGATCGGGCGCGTTGGCCATGCCATAGGCGATCGGATAGCCCACCAGAAGGGTGAGCAGGGTCGAAAGCGCCGCGATCCGGAGCGAGGAGAGATAGGATTTCCAGTAGAGATCGTCGGTGGTCAGGAACACGAAATTCTCGAAGTCGAGTTCCGCGAAGAAGGCCTTGATCCCGGCCCAGCCCTCCGAGAGGTCGAGCGTGGGCGTGTATGGCGGGATCGCCAGCGCGATATCCGACAGCGAAATCTTCAGAACGATCAGGAACGGCACCAGAAACAGCGCCAGGAGCCAGGCGAACGGCAGGGCGATGAGGAACAACCGGCCCATCCCCTCACTCCCTCAGCAACACGGCGGCGGTGTCCGACCAGGATAGCCAGACCCGGTCCTCCCAGGTGAAATCGCGTCGCGAGAGCCGCCTGGTATTCGCCGTCTGCGCCTTGATCATCTGGCCCGTGGGCAGCTTGACGTGGTAGGTCGAGAGATTGCCGAGATAGGCGATGTCGATGATCTCGCCCTGCACGGCATTGCGCCGGGCCTCGGGACGCTCGGCGCTGATTGCCACCTTTTCCGGGCGCAGGGCGAGGTGGCAGGTCTCGCCATCGCCGAAGCCGGTTTCGGATTCGGCGTAGAACGGCGCCGTACCCTCGGCATAGTGGATCTCGTAGCCCGCGCCGGACTTGTACGCCCTGCCGGTGATGATCGTCACCTCGCCGATGAAATCGGCGACATAGACGGAGTTGGGGTTCTCGTAGATGCGCGCGGGCGTGTCGGCCTGGATGATGCGGCCATTGTCCATCACCGCGACGCGGCTGGCCACGGTCATCGCCTCTTCCTGGTCGTGGGTGACGATGACGAAGGTGGTGCCGGTCTTTTCCTGGATATCCATGAGTTCGAACTGCGTGGCGGTGCGCAGCTTGGCGTCAAGCGCGCCCATGGGCTCGTCCAGAAGCAGGAGTTTCGGTGCCTTGGCAAGGCTGCGCGCGAGCGCCACGCGCTGCCGCTGGCCGCCCGAGATCTGGTGCGGCTTGCGGCGCGCGAACTGCGTGAGACGCGTGAGCTTGAGCATTTCCTCGACCCGCGCCGCGATCTCTTCCTTCGACTTGCCGTCGCGTCGCAGGCCGAAGGCGATATTGTCCCAGACCGTGAGGTGCGGGAACAGCGCGTAGGACTGGAACATCATGTTCACCGCCCGCTTGTTCGGCGGGATCGGGGCGATGTCCTGGCCGCCGAGCAGGATCGTGCCCTCGGTCGGTTTCTCGAACCCGGCGAGCATCCGCATCATCGTCGTCTTGCCGCAGCCCGAGGGGCCGAGAAGGGCAAAGAACTCGCGTTCGTAGATGTCGAAGGTCTGATTGTCGATCGCGGTGAAATCGCCGAACCGCTTTGTGACGTTCTTGAACTGGATCAGAGGTTTGGCTTCGGGATCGTTCCAAGGCTCGAAGACGGTCTGCCCCATTTTGCCCCCGGCTGGCTATCGTTGGGAAAGGGCCCGCACCTGTCGCGGCGCGGGCCCGGTCGTGCTCAGGTGCCCGACTTGATCTTGGTCCAGAGCCGCGTGACGACCCGCTGCACCTTGGCCGGGTAGGGGGTGGTGGTGAAGAGGTTGTCGAGCGCCTCCTGCGAGGGGTAGATCGCCGGATCTCCGATCACGTCCTCGTTGAGATACTGCTGCGACGCCTTGTTCCCGTTGGCATAATAGACATAGTTCGAGGCCGCCGCCATGTTCTTGGCGTCCATGATGAAGTTCAGGAAGACATGCGCGCCGTCGGGGTTGGGTGCATCGACGGGGATTGCCATCTGGTCGAACCACATCTGCGCGCCTTCCTTCGGAGCGTTATAGACGATCTCGACCCCGTTATCGGCCTCGGCGGCGCGGTCGCGCGCCTGAAGAATGTCGCCGGACCAGCCCACGGCCACGCAGATATCGCCGTTGGCGAGTGCGTTGATATATTCGGAGCTGTGGAATTTCTGGATATAGGGCCGGACGGCCATCAGCACGGGTTCAACCTTGGCGATCACCTCGGGATCGTGGCTGTTGGGATCTTCGCCGATATATTTCAGCGCCATCGGGATCATCTCGGCGGGCGCGTCGAGGAAATGCACGCCGCAGCCGCTGAGCTTTTCCATGTTCTCGGGGTTGAGCACCAGTTCGAGGCTGTCGAGCGGCGCGTCCTCGCCCAGCACCTCCTTCACCTTGCCGACATTGGCACCGATGCCCGTTGTGCCCCACATGTAGTTGATGGAATAGGCGTTGCCGGGGTCATATTGCGCGGTGCGCTCGCTGACCACATCCCACATGTTCTTGAGATTGGGCAACTTCGACTTGTCGAGCTTCTGGAAGGCGCCGGCCTGGATCTGGCGCTGCAGGAAGGTACCCGAGGGCACGACCACGTCATAGCCCGAGCCGCCGGCGAGCATCTTGGTCTCCAGCACCTCGTTCGAATCGAACACGTCATAGACGAGCTTGAGCCCGGTTTCCTGTTCGAACTTGGTCAGCAGTTCCTCGTCGATATAGTCGGACCAGTTGTAGACCCGCACCTCCTGCGCCTGGGCGGCAAGGCCCATGAGCGCGAGCGCGGCGGTGGTCAGCATGAGATGTCGCATTATCTTCTCCCGTTGGTTCGGCACGTTTTCTGCCTTGGTCCGGATTTGATCAAAAAATCCGGCGTCTGGCAATATGGTAATGTTTTCATGCAGCCGTTAAACTCGCAAGGATGGAGTTGCGGCGCGGATCGAAGAGGGGCAGCGATGCAGAAACCCGCACGGAAAACGGGCAGCGAGCCGGACCCCGCATCGCGCCTTCCGGTGCACGAGACGATCTATCGCCAGTTGCGGGCGCTGGTGCTGTTCGGCGATCTCGCGCCGGGGCAGGCGGTGACGATCCAGGGCCTGTGCGCGCGCCTTGGCGCGGGAATGACCCCGGTGCGCGAGGCGTTGCGACGGCTGATCGCCGAGGGCGCGCTCGAGTTCCAGGGCAACAGGCGTGTCTCCGTGCCCCTGCTCGATGCCGGGCATGTGGGAGAATTGATCTTTGCGCGCCAATGGCTTGATCCCTACCTGGCCGAGCGCGCGACGAGCCGGGCAAGCGATGCGGACCTGCGCACGCTGACGGCGATCGATGACGATCTCGACCGCGCGATCCTGGGCGGCGACATGCGCGGCTATCTCGAACTCAACTACCGCTTTCATCACCGCATCTACGAGATCGCCGATGCGCCGATCCTTGCCGATGTGGCGGATGGGCTCTGGCTGCGGTTCGGCCCCTCGTTGCGCGTGGTCTGCGGGCGGATCGGCACACAGGGCCTGCCCGACAAGCACAAGGACCTGCTCGACGCCATGCGCGCCCGCAACGGCGAGGCCGCCGCGCAGGCGATCCGTGCCGATGTGGTGCAGGGTATGGAGCAGGTACGCCAATCCCTTGCGCAGGCTGCGCGGGGCGACTGATTCGATTGACAGCGAAAAATTTGATCATATTCTGGACGCAAGTGGCCTTCCGGGCCTTCCCCCGATTCCCAAGACCGAAAGGGACCGCCATGACCGCGATCACCAATCACCTGCCCACGGCCGAGCTCCAGGCGCTGGACGCGGCACATCACATGCACCCCTTCACCCATGGCGACGGGCTCAACAGGAAGGGAGCCCGCATCATCACCCGCGCCCGCGGCGTGACGCTGACCGACAGCGAGGGCAACGAGATCCTGGACGCGATGGCGGGGCTGTGGTGCGTCAATATCGGCTACGGGCGCGAGGAGCTGGTCGAGGCGGCGGCGCGGCAGATGCGCGAGCTTCCCTATTACAACACCTTCTTCCAGACGAGCCATGTGCCGGCCATCGCGCTTGCCGCGAAACTGGCGGAGCTGGCTCCGGGTGATCTGAACCATGTCTTCTATGCCGGGTCGGGGTCGGAGGCCAATGACACCAATATCCGCATGGTGCGCACCTACTGGGCGGAGCAGGGCCAGCCCGAGCGCAACATCATCATCGCGCGCAAGAACGGCTATCACGGCTCCTCCATGGGCAGCGCCAGCCTTGGCGGCATGGCCGGGATGCACGCGCAGGGCGGCATGCCCATCCCCGACATCCACCATATCGACCAGCCGCACTGGTATGCCGAAGGCGGCGACATGGACCCCGAGGAATTCGGCCTGGCCCGCGCGCGGCAACTGGAAGAAAAGATCGAGGAGCTGGGGCCGCACCGCGTTGCCGCCTTCATCGCCGAACCGGTGCAGGGCGCGGGCGGCGTGATCATCCCGCCCGAGAGCTACTGGCCCGAGATCCAGCGCATCTGCGACAAGTACGGCATCCTGCTCATCGCCGACGAGGTGATCTGCGGCTTTGGCCGTACCGGCAACTGGTTCGGGAGCCAGACCCTCGACATCCGCCCGGACATCATGACCATCGCCAAGGGGCTCTCGTCCGGCTATGCGCCGATCGGCGGCTCGATCGTCTCCGACAGGGTGGCCGAGGTTCTCAACGGCTGCGAGTTCAACCACGGCTACACCTATTCGGGCCACCCGGTCTCCTGCGCCGTGGCGCTGGAGAACCTGCGCATCCTTCAGGAAGAGCGGATCGTCGAGCGCGTGGCGCAGGAGACCGCCCCCTACATGAAGGCGAAATGGGAAAGCCTGACCGCGCATCCGCTGGTGGGCGAGGCGCGGATCGTGGGGCTCATGGGCTCCATCGCGCTCACGCCCGACAAGGCCAGCCGTGCCAAGTTCGCCTCCGATCCCGGGACCGTGGGCTATATCTGCCGTGAGCGATGCTTTGCCAACAACCTCGTGATGCGCCATGTGGGCGACCGGATGATCATCTCGCCGCCGCTGGTGATCTCGAAATCCGAGATCGACACGCTGATCGAGCGCGCCTGGCAGTCGCTGGACGAGGCCGAGCGCCAGATCCGGGCCGAGGGGTTGATGAAGGCTGCGGCGTGAGGGGCCAGCCCCTCACACTCCCCGGAGTATTTCCGGAACGATGAAGCCGGGGCCTCAGTCTTTCACATACATCTTCCGCGGGCGGTGGCAGAGGGTTTCGGCCGGGCCGCTCTCGGTGATCAGGATCGATTCGGTGATCTCCAGCCCCCAGTCGGACATCCACAGGCCCGGCATGAAGTGGAAGGTCATGCCGGGCTCGAGCACGGTCTCGTCCTCGGCGCGCAGGCTGATCGTGCGCTCGCCCCAGTCCGGCGGATAGCTCAGCCCGATGGGATAGCCGCAGCGCGCGCCGCGCTCTATGCCTGCGCGTTCGAGCGGCGCGGCGAGCGCGTTGGCCACGTCGCAGGCGCGGTTGCCCGCACGCGCGGCCTCGAGCCCAGCCTCCAGCCCCTCGACCAGCGCCTTTTCCGCGTCGAGCAGGAAACGCGGCGGCTTGCCCAGAAACAGCGTGCGGCAGAAGGGCGCGTGATAGCGCCGGTAGCATCCCGAGATCTCGAAGAAGGTCGCCTCGCCCGTGGCGAAGGGGCGGCCGTTCCAGGTCAGGTGTGGCGCTGCGGCGTCCGAGCCCGACGGCAGAAGCGGCACGATGGCCGGGTAATCGCCCCAGGCCCCGTCGACGCCGCGAATCGCATCGCGGAAGATCTCGGCCACGATCTCGTTCTTGGGGATGCCCGGCTCGACCCGTTCCATCAGCCCGTCGGTGATCTTTTCCGAGATCAGCGCGGCCTTGCGCATGAAGGCGAGTTCTTCGTCCGATTTCACCCCGCGCTGCCAGTTGACGAGGGCGGTGGCGTCGAGGAACGTGGCGTCGGGCAATTCCGCGCGCAGCACCTCCATCGCCTTGGCGGAGAAGTAGTAATTGTCCATCTCGACGCCGATGCGCGCCGCCGCAAGACCCATGCCGCGCAGGCGTTCGACAAGGTCCTGCATCGGGTGGCGTTCGGTGGATTGCACGTAGTTGTCCGCATAGCCGATCACCCGGTCATCGGTCATCCAGACCGTGCGCACCGCGCCGTTGGCGTCCTGGTTGCGCCCCCACCAGACCGGATCGGCCTCAGGCAGGACGATCACCCCCTGGTGCACGTAGAAGGACCAGCCGTCATAGCCCGTGAGCCAGTGCTGGTTCGATGGATCGGTGACGAAGAGCACCTCGATCCCGCGCGCCGCCATGGCGGCGCGGGTCTTGGCGAGGCGGCGCGCATATTCGGCGTCGGAAAAGGGCAGGTCCTTGGCGATCATGGGGCGTCCGTTCTTTAGTCTTGCCCGGTCATATTGAGCTTTCGGCTTTGATCTGCCAAAGAAAATGCGTCACACCATGTCGCTTTCCGACGAGAGAGCGGCCACAAACCCTGCCGCGCGCCCCGCGTGCCCGCTCGTGAAAGGAAAGACGGATGCTCAGAAACGACCAGCTTGACCAGTGGGACCGCGAGAATTTCTTTCACCCCTCGACGCATCTCGCGCAGTTCGCGCGGGGTGAGGCCCCGAACCGTGTGATCACCGGTGGCAGCGGGTCTCATATCGTGGATCGTGACGGTACGCGGCTGCTTGACGCCTTTGCCGGGCTCTATTGCGTGAACGTGGGTTATGGGCGGCCCGAGATCGCCGAGGCGATTGCCGAGCAGGCGCGCGAACTGGCCTATTACCACGCCTATGTGGGCCACGGCACCGAGGCGTCGATCACGCTGGCGAAGATGATCCTCGACCGCGCGCCCGAGCATATGAGCAAGGTGTATTTCGGACTGTCGGGCAGTGACGCCAACGAGACCAACATCAAGCTTGTCTGGTATTACAACAACATCCTCGGCCGTCCCGAGAAGAAGAAGATCATCTCGCGCTGGCGTGGCTATCACGGCTCGGGCCTGATGACCGGTTCGCTCACGGGGCTGCATCTCTTTCATCGCAAGTTCGACCTGCCGCTCGCGCAGGTGATCCATACCGAGGCACCCTATTACTATCGCCGCGACGATATCGGCATGAGCGAGGAAGCGTTCACCGCCCATTGCGCGGCAGAACTGGAGGCGCTGATCGAGCGCGAAGGCGCCGACACCATCGCCGCCTTCATCGGCGAGCCGGTGCTGGGAACAGGGGGCATCGTGCCGCCGCCCGCCGGGTATTGGGAGGCGATCCAGCCGATACTGGAAAGGCACGACATCCTGCTCATCGCCGACGAGGTGGTGACGGGCTTTGGCCGTCTCGGCACCATGTTCGGCTCCGCGCATTACGGGCTGAAGCCTGACCTCATCACCATCGCCAAGGGCCTGACCTCGGCCTATGCGCCGCTCTCCGGCTCTATCGTGAGCGAGAAGATGTGGAAAGTGCTGGAGCAGGGCACGGATGAGAATGGCCCCATCGGCCACGGCTGGACATATTCGGCCCATCCCGTCGGCGCGGCGGCGGGGGTGGCCAATCTCAAGCTTCTGGACGATCTGAACCTGATCGAAAACAACCGCGAGGTGGGCGGCTATCTCAACCGCATCATGACCGAGGCGCTCGGGCATCACCCGAACGTGGGCGAGGTGCGCGGCGAGGGGATGCTCTGCGCGGTGGAATTCGTCAAGGAGCGAGAGGGCCGTGTCTTCTTCGATCCGGCCGAGAAGGTCGGCCCTCGGATCGCTGCCGCGCTGGCCGCCGATCATGTCATCGCGCGGGCCATGCCGCAGGGCGATATTCTCGGCTTCGCACCGCCCTTCTGCCTTACCCATGCCGAGGCCGACGAGGTGGTGGAAAAGACCCGCCGCGCGGTGCAGGCGGTGCTTGGCTGAGCGCAGGCGGGCAAATCGCCCGAACTTGCCGAATTCTCAGGCCATTCGGTCCGCGCCGTCGCAAAACTGTCCAAAACCGCCGCAGGGCGCTTGCATCGCGGGAAATTTGGCGGTTTAGTCCTTCTCGAACGTGGAAAACCACGCATGAGTGAAACAGGGAGTGGCGGGTGGCCTCAACATCCGGACGGGATGCGTTCGTCGAGTTCGAGCGCGTTCAAAAGAGCTATGACGGCGAAACTCTGGTCGTGAAGGACCTGAACCTCCGAATTCCCAAGGGCGAGTTCCTGACCATGCTCGGGCCGTCTGGTTCGGGCAAGACCACCTGCCTTATGATGCTGGCGGGGTTCGAGACCGCGACCCATGGCGATATCCGGCTCGACGGGCGGCCGATCAACCACATCCCGCCGCACAAGCGCGGGATCGGCATGGTGTTCCAGAACTACGCACTTTTCCCGCACATGACGATTGCCGAGAACCTGAGCTTTCCGCTCGAGGTGCGCGGCATGGGCAAGTCCGAGCGAGAGGGCAAGATCCGGCGCGCGCTCGACATGGTGGAGATGGGCGGCTTCGAGGGGCGGCGCCCGGCGCAGCTTTCGGGGGGGCAGCAGCAGCGCGTGGCGCTGGCGCGCGCGCTGGTCTTCGAGCCCGAGCTCGTGCTGATGGACGAACCGCTCGGCGCGCTCGACAAGCAGCTGCGCGAGAAGATGCAGTTCGAGATTACCCACCTGGCGCATAACCTCGGGATCACGACGGTCTACGTGACCCATGACCAGACCGAGGCGCTCACGATGTCGGACCGGGTGGCGGTGTTCAACGATGGCCGCATCCAGCAGATCGCCCCGCCCGACGAGCTTTACGAAAGCCCGCAGAACAGCTTCGTCGCGCAGTTCATCGGCGAGAACAACACGCTCGAGGGCACCGTGAAGGAGATCAAGGGCGGCGTGGCGCTGGTCGAGCTGGACGATGGCGGGGTGATCGACGCCAAGCCCGTCAACGTGGAGCGTCCGGGCGAGCGCACCCTGGTGTCCATCCGCCCCGAGCGGGTGGAGTTCAACCGCGAGCGGCTTCAGGCCGGGGTTCACACGCTCAAGGCCGAAGTGCTCGAATTCATCTACATGGGTGACATCTTCCGCACCCGGCTCAGGGTGGCGGGATGCGACGATTTCATCATCAAGACCCGCAATGCCCCCGATCAGCGCCGCCTTCAGCCCGGCGAGCAGATCGAGATCGGCTGGTTGCCGGAGGATTGCCGCGCGCTCGATCTGCCGGCGCGCTAGAGCGAATACCCCGCGCGCGGATCGTGGGCGGGGCAAACACGGCCGGAACGCACGAGGCGCGCCGGCCCGATAATCTCAGGGAGTAAAAATGAAAAAGACACTCATCCTCACCACAGCCCTGACCGGGATGGCCTTTGCCGCCTCGGCGCAGGAAGTCACGGTCATGTCCTGGGGCGGGGCCTATACCAAGAGCCAGGTCGAGGCCTATCACAAGCCCTTCACCGCCGAAACCGGGATCAAGGTGAACTCTGTCGATGCCGACAACCCCGCCACACCGATCAAGGCGCAGGTCGAGGCGGGCAATGTCACCATCGACGTGGCCGATATCGAGCTGGCCGATGCCGTGCGCCTCTGCGACGAGGGTCTGCTTGAGGTGATCGACCACTCGGCGCTGCCCGCCGCCCCCGATGGCACCCCCGCGACCGAGGATTTCCTCGCTGCCGGGATGGTCTCGGATTGTGCGGTGCCCTCTATCGTCTGGTCCACGGTGGTGGCCTACAACACCGAGAACGTGAGCGGCACCCCGAGCACGCTTGCGGATTTCTTCGATACCGAGAAATTCCCGGGCAAGCGCGGCCTGCGCAAGGATCCGACCGCGCTTCTGGAAATGGCCCTGATGGCCGATGGCGTGCTGACAGGCGAGGTCTATGACATGCTCTCGACCGACGAGGGCGTGGACCGCGCCTTTGCCAAGCTCGACACGATCAAGTCCGATATCGTCTGGTGGGAAGCGGGCGCGCAGCCGCCGCAGCTTCTGGCCGATGGCGAGGTGGTGATGACCACCGCCTATAACGGGCGGATCTTCAACGCACAGGTGACCGAGGGCCAGCCCTTCGAGATCATCTGGGACGGTCAGATCCTCGATTTCGACCTGTTCGTGATCCCGAAAGGCGCGCCCAACAAGGACGAGGCGCTCAAGTTCATCAGTTTCGCCACCGACACGCAGCGCCTGGCGGATCAGGCGGCCTGGATCAGCTACGGCCCTGCCCGCAAATCCTCGGCACCGCTCGTGGGCATGTTCAACGACGGCAAGACCGAGATGGGTCCGCACATGCCGACGGCCCCCGACAACCTCAAGACGGCGCTGGCCAACGATTTCGAGTTCTGGGCCGACCGCAAGGTGGAACTCACCGAGCGGTTCAACGCCTGGCTGCTTCAGTAACCAGGACAAGCGCCGGGGCGGGGCCGTAGCCCGCCCCGGGGTGACGCCGAAACGAGGGACAGCACCGAAATGGCCGACACCGCCGCCGACATGCCGACAGACATCGTCGGCGCATTGCGCACGCCCGATGGCCGCCCGCTCAAGCAGGCGCTGGCGCAGGCAGAGCGGCGCGCGCGGATCCGGGCCCTCGTGCTGGTGCTGCCGCTTCTGGCCTTCGTTCTGCTGACCTTCATCATTCCCATCGGGCAGATGCTTTCGCGGTCGTTGCTCAACGATACGTTCAGCGCCAACATGCCCGCCCTGACCCGGTGGTTCGACGAGAATCCCGGTGCCGAGCCCGACGAGGCAGCCTTCGAGGCGCTGGTGATGGACCTGCGCGCCGCCAAGGAGGCGCGCACGCAGGGGGCGGTCGGCACGCGGATCAATTACGAGGTGCCGGGCACGCGCTCGCTCTTCACCAAGACCGCGCGGCGCGCAGACCGGATCGAGCCGCCTTACCGAGAGGCCGTGCTCGACGTGGACAAGGACTGGGCGCGCCGCGATCTCTGGGCCGCCATGCGCTCGGCCGCGGCCCCGGTGACGACGAATTTCTACCAGGCGGCCCTGGATCGCAAGATCACGCCCGAGGGCGAGTTCGCCTTTGCCGACAAGCAGAGCCGCATCTACATCACGCTCTTCGTGCGCACCTTCGTTCTTGCCCTCGCGATCACCGGGCTCTGCCTCGTGCTCGGCTTTCCGGTGGCGCATCTGCTGGCCGTGCTGCCGATGCGCAAGGCGAGCCTGCTGCTCATTCTCGTGCTCTTGCCGTTCTGGACCTCTCTGCTGGTGCGCACGACAAGCTGGATGGTGCTCTTGCAGGGGCAGGGGGTGATCAACGACACGCTGGTGGCGCTCGGCGTGCTTGGGGACGAGAACCGGCTGTCCCTGATGTACAATCAGGCGGGCACGATCATCGCCATGACGCATATCCTGCTGCCCTTCATGATCCTGCCGCTCTACTCGGTCATGAAGACCATTCCGCCCAGCTATGCCCGCGCCGCGCGCAGCCTGGGTGCGACGAGCTGGACCACGTTCCGCCGCATCTACGTGCCGCAGACCGTGCCGGGCATCGGCGCGGGCGCGATCCTCGTCTTCATCCTGGCGGTCGGCTACTACATCACCCCCGCGCTTGTCGGCGGGGCGACGGGCACGCTGATCTCGAACCAGATCGCCTTTCACATGCAGGAATCGCTCAACTGGTCGCTGGCGGCGGCGCTGGCGACGATGCTGCTGGCGGCGGTGCTGGTGCTCTACTGGGTCTATGACCGCATCGTCGGCATCGACAACATGAAACTGGGATAGGACCGATGGCGCTTCCGATCTATGCCTCCCCGCTCGAACGGATCTGGCATTACACCTATCTCTTGCTCTGCGGGCTTATCTTCTTCTTCCTGATCGCGCCGATCCTTGTGATCATCCCGCTCAGCTTCAACGCCGAACCCTATTTCACCTTCACCAGGAAGATGCTGACCTTCGATCCCGAAGGCTTTTCCCTGCGCTGGTATGACAACCTGCTTACCTTCGGAATGCTGGAGCCCGGCGCGCCGCGCGACGAGAGCTGGTGGGCCGATGTCTGGGAAAATGCCGCCTGGGTGAAGGCGGCGAAGAATTCCATCATCATCGGCTTCTTCTCGACCATTCTCGCCACCTCGCTCGGTACGCTTGCGGCGCTTGGCCTGTCGCGGCCGGAAATGCCGTGGCGCAAGGCGATCATGGCCGTGCTCATCTCGCCGATGATCGTGCCGATCATCATCACCGCGACGGGGCTCTTCTTCTTTTATTCGGCCACGGGGCTTGCCAACAGCTATCTCGGCGTCATCCTCGCCCATGCCACGCTTGGCATTCCCTTCGTGATCATCACGGTGACGGCGACGCTTGCGGGCTTCGACCGCTCGCTTGTCCGGGCGTCGGCCAGTCTCGGGGCGGGGCCGGTGCGCACCTTCTTCAAGGTGCAGATGCCGCTCATCACGCCGGGGGTGGTCTCGGGGGCGCTCTTCGCCTTCGTCACCTCCTTCGACGAGGTGGTGGTCGTGCTCTTCATCGGCAGCCACCAACAGCAGACCATTCCGCGCCAGATGTGGAACGGGATCCGCGAACAGATCAGCCCCTCGATCCTTGCCGTGGCGACGCTTCTGGTGATCATCTCCATCGCGCTGCTGACCACGGTCGAGTTGCTGCGGCGCCGCTCCGAACGCCTTCGGGGGATGAGCCCGACCTGAGGAAAAGGGGCGGCACCGGCCGCCCCCTTTCAGCGCCAAGCTCAGATCGCGTTGCCACGCTCGGGATCGAGCGTGACCTTCCACAACTCTGCATCGGCGCGGTCCATCAGGCGCACGGTCATCTGCTGCGTCGCCCCGTCGATATCGACCAGCCCGAAGAATTGCAGCCCGTCACTTGGCGGCAGGTTCTGGCCCTGATCGGCACCGGGCCCTTTCACGAAGCGCACCTCGGGGCCGAAGGTCATGTCGAGATCGTTGGGCCCGAACGTGCCCGCGTGGATTGGCCCCGACACGAATTCCCAGAACGGCGCGAAGTCCTGAAATTGCGCCTTGTCCGGTGAATAGTAATGCGCCGCGGTGTAATGCACATCGGCCGTGAGCCAGACGACATTTGCAATCCCCGCGCTCTTGATGAAGCGCAAGAGGCCCGCCAGTTCCAGTTCGCGGCCACGCGCCGGACCGTTATCGCCGTTGGCCACGGCTTCTTGCCCGCCGCCCACGACGAGGCCGAGCGGCATGTCCGAGGCGATCACCTTCCAGGTCGCGTCAGAGCGGGCGAGTGCGCGTTGCAGCCACGCCACCTGTTCGGCCCCGAGGATGCGCGACTCGTCGCTGAGGCTGTCTTGCATGTTGTCGCTGTTGGGACCGCGATAGCTGCGCAGATCGAGAAAGAAGATGTCGAGCAACGGTCCGTAGGAGACGTGACGATAGACCCGTCCCGGTTCGCTGGGGGTGTAGCGGATCGGCGTCATCTCGTGAAAGGCGCGGCCCGCACGCGCCGCCAGCAGGTCGATGGATTTCTCGCGGTAGCGGTCGTCCTCGCGCAGATCCTTGGAGGCTGACCAGTTATTGACCACCTCGTGATCGTCCCACTGGAAAAAGGTCGGGACTGTGGCGTTGAAGGCGCGCAGATGCGCATCCATCATGTTGTATTTCCACTGGCCGCGAAACTCGTCCAGCGTTTCCGCGACCTTACGCTTCTCGTCGATCAGCGTGGTGTTCTTCCAGATCACCGTGCCGTCCTTCTCGACCGTGTCGGTCATCGGGCCGTCGGCATAGATCGTATCGCCCGAATGGAGGAAGAAATCCGGCTGATGGCCGGCCATGGTGGCATAGGTCCACATGCCATCGGCGTCGATGCCCCAGCCCTGACCGGCGGTATCGCCCGACCAGGCAAAGCGGATGTCTCGGCGGCCGGCGGGAGCGGTGCGGAAGCGTCCTGTCACCGGCTCCGAGACGGCGTTCATGTCCGACAGATCGGTCGCCGTGAACCGGTAGAAGATGTCCTGCCCGGCGGGCAGCCCCTCGATCAGCCGCTTGACCGCGAAATCGCTGTCAGGCAGCGCGTTGAGCGGCGCGAGGCGACGCGCGTCGCCAAAGCTCTCGGTGGTGGCGATTTCCATGTCGATACGGGCGGGCCGGTCGGCCCGCGTCCAGATCATGCCCGAGGACATGTCGACATCGCCCGATTGCACCCCGTGGGTAAAGACCGGACGCGCATTGGCCCGGCTGATCGCGGGCAGCGCGAGGCCGGTGGCAAAGGCCGTGGTTCCCGCCAGAAAGCGACGGCGGTTCGGACGGAAAAGACGTGACATCCTCAAACTCCCTGTAATGGCGATGGAGACTTTGAGGGTCCGCACGGCAGGTAAAACGCCGGTGACCGGGTCATGACAGATCTGGCAATATTCGGTGACGGTCCATCCGCGATCAGGCGCGGTAACGCGCGAGAAACATCTCCACCGCGCCGTTGACCACCCGTTCGATATCGGCTTCGGAGGGATTTTCGCACATGCCGCAGAGGGCGCGCACGAAGAGATCGCCCTTGCACAATTCGCCGAACTGGTTCGCGGCAAGGTCCATGTCCTCGATCCGCAGCACGCCGGCCTCCACATAGGGCGCGAGGACCTGGCTCATCCGTTCGCGCACGAGCGCCGGGCCCGAGGCATAGAACCGTCGGCCCAACTCGGGGAACCGGTGAGATTCGGCCACGCAGATCCGAAAGACCTGCTGCCCGAAATCCGACATGAAGAAGCGCGCGATCCGGCTTGCGGCCTCGTGAAGCACGGTCTCGATCGGCGCACCCGAGCCGATCACCTCGATGGCTTCCTCGGCCTGGCGGTTGCACTCGATTCGCGCCACCTCGGAAAAGAGCAGGCGCTTGTCGGGAAAATAGCTGTAGAGCGTGGCCTTCGAGACCTGTGCTTCGCGGGCGATCTCGTCCACGCTCGCCCCTTCGAACCCGTCACGCATGAACACGCGCCTCGCCCCTTCAAGCACCTGGTCGAACTTGCGTCCCCGGCGGATTTCCGCGGCCTGTGCCGTCATGCGCTCCTCTCCCTGACCTGACGAGTTTAGACGGGGGCGAGGCGGAACCGCAAGCATGTCCGTGTGCGCGACGGGCCGCGCCCGGGCGGCCCCGGCACCGGTCTTGCTTCGACGGGTTGGCTGCGCCCTTGGTGACCGGTTGGGGTGCCGGTTCCGGGAAGGTGATGGAAGGTGTGATCGTGTTCAGATCCGTGCCGAAGGCGAGTGCGGGACCGTCTGCAAGCACGAGGCCGAGGAACAGGGCGGCGAAGGTCGGGTTCATGGGTCTCTCCGATACTGAACTGAATGGTGCAGTTTTGATCTGGCTCATCGACAATGGAGCGCAAGCAAAACGTGAACAATGCAGTTCAGAAATGGTGAACCGGGCGCTTTGCCAGCCCCGCAGACCGCGCTATTCTTGCTTAGAACGATTCCAGAAAGGTAGAGCATGATACCCGGATTCTCCGCGCGCAGACGCTTCAAGGATTTGAATGAAAGAGAAATTCTCGCACTTGCCATCTCGGCCGAAGAGGATGATGCGCGC
Source organism: Roseovarius sp. (assembly GCA_002720475.1). GTDB lineage: Bacteria > Pseudomonadota > Alphaproteobacteria > Rhodobacterales > Rhodobacteraceae > Roseovarius. The sequence goes on along the minus strand of PBIL01000006.1, from coordinate 158,835 downwards.
ATCTACCGCTCCTATGCCGAAATGCTGCGGGCGGACTACCCGGATACCGCCGCGATCTTCGACGGCATGGCGAAGGAAGAAGATGGCCATCGCAAGCGGCTGATCGAGCTCTATCGCGCGCGGTTCGGGGAGGTCATTCCCCTCATACGGCGCGAGCATGTTGCCGGGTTCTATGCGCGGCGGCCCGTCTGGCTCGTCGAGAACCTTGGAATCGACCGGATCCGGGCCGAGGCCGAGGGGATGGAGCGCGACGCCGAAGCCTTCTATCTCAAGGCCGCCCAGGCCAGCCGGGACGCGGAGACGCGCAAGCTGCTGGGGGATCTCGCCGCCGCCGAGGCCGGGCACCAGGTGCGCGCGGGCCAGCTGGAGGCGCAGCATCTGAGCGATGATGTTCTTGAAAAGGAACAAAGAAAATCGCACCGGCAGTTCGTCCTGACCTGGGTGCAGCCCGGGCTTGCCGGGCTCATGGATGGCTCGGTCTCGACGCTTGCGCCGATCTTCGCCACGGCCTTCGCCACGCAGGACACCTGGACCACCTTTCTCGTCGGGCTTGCGGCGAGCGTAGGTGCCGGAATTTCCATGGGTTTTACCGAGGCGGCGAGTGACGATGGGGAATTGTCGGGGAGGGGGAGCCCGGTGAAGCGGGGCTTCGCCTCGGGGGTCATGACCACCCTGGGGGGGCTCGGCCATGCGCTGCCTTACCTGATCCCCGATTTCTGGACCGCGACCATCCTGGCCTTTGCCGTTGTTTTCATGGAGTTGTGGGCGATCGCCTGGATCCAGAACCGCTATATGGAGACGCCCTTCCTGCGCGCCACCTTCCAGGTGGTGCTGGGCGGCGCGCTGGTCTTTGCCGCCGGTGTGCTGATCGGCAGCGGCTGAGCGCCGGTGTGCCCTGTGTCTCGTTGACTACGTGGCACAAGATGCGGATGACGGGCCGCCTTCGGCTGTCGATGATGCCGAGGGTCCGGACTGAGATGAACAAGGAACAACGCCGCAGGTAAATACGAGAGCGATTGGAATTTGTGCCCTTGCGCGGAATCGAGGTGCAGAAGGCACCGCCGCGCTTCGACGGGCCGCCCCCCGGCCCGGCGATCTGGGGCCATCAGCGCGCCGCTCGGGTCTTTTTCGGACCTGGCTGCGATGAAGTGTCGCTGAACGTCTGTCGGATCGCCGCGCCGCGGCCCGTCGATGTGCGGCGCGAGCGGCAGGGGAGGGGGGAGAGATCGTCCGGTCAGGCCGGACGATGACGGCGTTCTGGCGCGGGGCGATGCGCGGCCCGTGAGAACGGTTTCCCCCGCCCGTCGCGCCAGCGACGGGCACGCGCCCGTCGTCACCCCGTGCCGATTGACCGCAACGGCCCATGGCGCTGGACGATGACGGGGGGGAGGGGCGGATACGGGGCCGGCAAGGCGGGGTCCGGTCACAGCGAGTCCTCCGGGCGAAAGCCCTCGGGGATGCGGTCCACCCCTTCGAGCATGAGATCGGCCATGACCTCGGCCACCTTCGGGGCCATGCCGAAGCCGATCTTGAAGCCACCGTTGGCGATGAACTCGCCCGCGCGCAGGGGATGCGCCCCGAGCATCGGCGCGCGGCTCCGGCTCCGCGGGCGCAGCCCGGCCCAGCGCTCCAGCACCGGCGCATCCGCCAGCACGGGCAGGGCGGTGCGGGCGGCGGCGATCACGGCATCGAGCCGGTCATCGGTGGCGGCAGGGTCTGCAAAGTCATGCTCGGAGGTGGAGCCGATGGCCACGGTGCCATCGCCATGGGGCACGACATGCACGCCCCCGGCGAAGATCTGCGGTGCCTCGCGCGCGTCGAAGGCAAGAAGCGCGGCCTGTCCCTTGACGGCGCTGCCCAGGGGGCGGCCTGTGGCGGCGGAGAGCTCCGCCAGACCCGCCGCGCCGGTGGCCCAGAGCACGCGGCCCCCTGGCGCGCCCCCGGGCAGGATCCCGGCGCCCCGCGCGCGCAGGGCGGCCACGAGCGCGGCGCAGGCGCGGCGGGGATGGAGCCGCGCGCTCAGCGTGTCGCGGATGACATGGCCGGTGGGGCTTTCGGGGCACCAGTCGCCCGCGGCCCGCTCCACGCGCCAGAGGGCCTTGCCCTGCCAGAGCCGCGCCGCGCCCTTCTCTCTCTCGCGCGCCAGCGCGAGCGCGGCGGCATCGGCCACGGGCTGGAGCCGCCCGAGCCGGGCATAGCCCGCAGGGACACCGCCCGCCGCCTCGACCCCGGCCCAGAAGTCATCGGCCATCAGGAGGCTTTCCAGCTGGAACGCCTTCTTGGCATTCCAGTTTTCCGGCACATGCGGGGCGAGCGCGCCGACAAGCCCGCCCGAGGCCCCGGCAGCGGGGCCGTGCGGGTCGATGACGCGGACATGCGCGCCGCGCCGGGCGCAGGCCCAGGCGGTTGCCAGCCCGAAGATGCCCGCCCCCATCACGGTGATGTCGGTCATTGCCAATCCCCTCGCGCGCGGCCATTCTCAACGCGCCTTGTAGCGGAGGGACCGATGCAGGACCAGCATGCCCCGGTTTTCTGGCGCGACGGCGAGGTGCCGGTCTCGGCGCGGTTCGACGACCCGTATTTCAGCCTCGAGGACGGGCTTGCGGAGACGCGGCATGTCTTTCTGGCGGGCAACGGCCTGCCCGGACGGTTTTGCGACGGGTTTCACGTCGCGGAACTGGGCTTCGGCACGGGGCTCAACCTGCTGGCGGCGCTGCAGGCGTGGCGGGCGGCGGGGGTGCCGGGGCGTCTGTGCTACACCAGTTTCGAGGCCTTCCCGATGGCACCCGAAGACATGCGCCGCGCGCAAGGCCGGTTTGCGGAGCTTGCACCGCTGGCGGCGGAGCTGGCCCCGCTCTGGCGCGGCGGCGCGCAGGAGATCACCCTGCCGGATCTGCGCTTCACGCTTGTCGCGGGCGATGCGCGCGCAACGCTAAGACATTGGCCCGGCGTGGCGGATGCCTGGTTTCTCGACGGGTTCTCACCGGCGAAGAATCCCGAGATGTGGCAGCCCGAGCTTCTGGCCGAGGTGGCGCGGCACACGGCAAGGGGCGGGATGGCAGCCACCTACACGGCCGCCGGTTTCGTGCGCCGGGGCTTGGAGGCGGCGGGGTTTTCTGTCAGCCGTGTGCCGGGATACGGGCGCAAGCGCCACATGACACGGGCCATACTGGACAGGCAATGACCGATCAGAACACCCGCCTTGGCATCGCGATGATGGTGCTCACCACCTTCATCTTCGCGGTGCAGGACGGCATCTCGCGCCATCTGGCGGGGGAATACAACGTCTTCATGGTGGTGATGATCCGCTACTGGTTCTTCGCGGCCTTCGTGATGGCGGTGGCGGCGCGCAAGGCGGGCGGGCTGCGGGCCGCCGCGGCGACGGCGCAGCCCCTGATACAGGGGTTTCGCGCGGTGTTGCTGGTGGCCGAGATCTGCGTGATGATCTACGGCTTCACGCTTCTGGGGCTGGTCGAGAGCCACGCGGTCTTTGCCGCCTATCCGCTGCTCATCGCCGCGCTGTCGGGGCCGATCCTGGGCGAGCGGGTGGGCTGGCGGCGCTGGGTGGCGATCGGCGTTGGCTTCGTCGGCGTGGTGATCATCCTCGAGCCGGGTTTCGGCGTCTTCCAGCCCGCCGCCGTGGTGCCCTTCATCGCGGCGCTGATGTTCGCGCTTTACGGGCTTCTGACGCGCTATGTCGCGCGGCAGGATACTGCGGCCACGTCGTTCTTCTGGACGGGGACGGTGGGGGCGCTGGCCATGAGCGCGGTGGGCACCTGGTTCTGGGAGCCGATGACCGGCCCGGACTGGGCGTGGATGGGCGCGCTCTGCATCACCGGGGCGGCGGGGCATTACACGCTGATCAAGTGCTACGAGGTGGCCGAGGCGAGCGCGGTGCAGCCCTTTGCCTATCTGCAACTGGTCTTTGCCAGCGCCATCGGGCTCGCCGTCTTCGCGGAGACCATCCGGCTCAACGTGGCGCTGGGCGTGGCGCTCATCGTGGGGGCGGGGCTCTTCACGCTGTGGCGACAGCGGCAGGCGCGCTGATCGCTTGACGCAAGCGGCCGGTCGCGGCTACGCTTTTCACAGGTTCGTGAGCGTGGTGCCGCTCGGCGAGGGCCGTGACGAGATCGCTCCGGCGGTTGGGTGCATGAGCTGGTCAGGGGTCAGGCGAGGATTGAGAGAGGTGCGGCTTGACCCCGCGAATCTTGTCCTGTTGCTGAGCGTCCGGGTGGCCACGGCCGCCGCCGTCGAGTGCCGGCACGAGCTTGCCAACGCCGCGCGCGCCGCGGAGGCGGTCGAGGAAAGCCTGCGGATCGAGACGCGCGCGCTTGGCGGAGAGCTGTGCCTTGTCGAGGATGCCCCTTCGGCTTCCGGTGACGAGACCGGCCCGCATCTCGGCTCGCCCTGCCCGTTTTTCAAGTCACCGATCGACCTGCCCGAGATCGTTGCCGATGCCGAACCGCGCGATGCGGCGGCGTCGCATGTCCGGCCCGGTCTTGTTGCCCGACGGGCCGCTTCGGACGCGCCCCGGGCCTTGTATCGGCCGCGCGCGCCCCCGGTCCCGGCCGGGGAAGTGCTGGCACGCGCGCCCCGGTCCCGTCCCGTGCATCCTGCCTGAGCGGCGGGTGCCTCTCCAGCGGGACAGGTCGGGCGGACAGTCCGTCTCATGTTCCCTTGCGGTTGTCCTTGGCACCGCGCGCCCTCTCCAGCGGGCGGCGGTGTGACAGGCCCGGCGCACGGGCCGGAGGACGCGCTTGCCAGCCCCCTCACGGTCCGACCTGTGCGCGATCGACCCACGGCGCGATCCGCTTCCGAGATTTCCCTGAAAAGAGATACGACCATGACCCAGGTTCTCCTGCGGGAAGGCGCGGTCTGCGCGGCCCTTGCCTGACGAGCGTCCCCTTGCCCCGTGCGGCATCACCCTTGCCGAGCTGCCGCCGCTCGCTGCCGATGGTCATGCCGGGCTGGCAATATGCCTTCTGATCCTCAGTCCTGCGCGGTGGCTACGGTGTTGCCGCGCAGTTCCCGGGAAAAGGGGCGCGGCAGGGCGGCGCGGCCCAGCCGGGCGCGATAGGCGGGCAGGCTCTCGGTCACGCGCATGACGTAATTGCGGGTCTCGCGGAAGGGGATGTGCTCGATCCAGTCGATCAGGTCATGCCCGTCGCGGGTGCGCGGATCGCCCTGCTCGGCGATCCATTGCGCGGCGCGCGCCGGACCGGCATTGTAGCCGATCGAGACCAGGATCGGGTTGCCGTCGAAGCGCGCGGCAAGCCGCGCGAGATAGGCCGCGCCGAGCCGGGCATTGTGCGACCAGTCGGTGACGAGCCGCCCTGTGTCATGGGCAAGGCCCAGATCGGCCGCGACCTCGCGCGCGGTGGCGGGCATGAGCTGCATCAGGCCGCGCGCGCCTGCCGGGCTTTGCACGGCGGGGTTGAACTCGCTCTCGCGCCGGGCGATGGCGAGCGCCCATTCGGGCGGCACGGGCAGATCCATCTCGGCCAGCGGATGGAGCGGAAAATAGGGCGCGACAAGGACGATGCCGCGCTCGGCGGCGGCCTTGCCGAACTCGACCTGCAGATAGGGCGTGCCGATCTCCTGAAGCATGGTGCTCATGGCCCGGAGCCCCGTGCGATCCTGCCCGTCGGCGAGGTGGATCAGGAAGCGCCGCGCAAGGGCGCTATCGTCCATGCGCAGGGCGAGCGTGACGATCTCGAACAGGTCGCTGCGCGCGAAATCCGCCTTGCGCCAGTCCGGCACCGCCGCCTCGGCCGCGAGGGATGCGGCCACGTCGATCCCGGCCTTTTCCGCCGCCAGCAGCCCGTAGAAGCTGGTGGCGTGGCGCGCGCCTTCGGCATAGGCAAGCCGGGCCGCCTCGAGATCGCCCGCCGCCGCGAGCGCCCGGCCCAGCCAGTAGCCCGCACGCCCAAGCGAGATCGGCGTGGTCACGGCGGCGCGGAACCGCTGGAAATGGTCGAGCGCGAGATCGGGCGCGTCAAGCCGGGTCAGCGCGATATAGCCCGCGAGCCATTCGAGATCGGCGTAATTTGCCCCCTCGGCCAGCTGGTGCAGCGCGGCCAGTTCATAGGCGAGCGCCGCCTCGCCCGCGCGCATCTTCTGTCGGGCAAGCGCGCGCCGCCAGCTTGCCCAGCGCTCCGGCTCGCCCAGGCCACCCTTGATCCGGCTCTGGCGCCGCAGAACGGCGATGGCGTCCTCGGCGGAGCGGGCGAGGTGATGGGTGAAGGTCTCGTAGGCGATGCCGGGATCGCGCGCGAGGGCGGCGGGCAGATCCTCGGGCCCGTCGCGGGCGATGCGCAGGCGGGTCTCCGCGCGGATGCGCGCCTGCGGCCCGACCAGCGGCAGCATCTCCGCCACATCCCGAAGCCCGCGCCAGAGCGCCATGTCGAGCCGCGCCTCGTGATGGGGGGCGAGAAGGGGGCCGAACTCGCGCAGGAAATCGGCATGTTCCGCCGCTGTCAGGTCGAGCGTGCGCCAGGCGAGCACCACGCCTGCCTCGGCCTCGCCCGCCTCGCCGCGCGCCAGACGCGCGCGCGCGAGGTTGAGCGCGCCGGTGCCGGTCCGGGGGCGGTAGCCCTCGTAGAAGGCAAGAACCTGGTCGAAGCTGCCGCGGGTCATCGCCGCCTCGCTCTCTCGGCGCAGCCGGTCGAGGCCCGGCCAGTGGGGGTTGCGCGCGAGAAAGGCAAGGATCTCGTGCGGCGTGCCCAGACCGGCGCGCAGGCGGTGCCATTCGATCAGGGTTTGCGCGGCCGGTCCCGCGCGCGCGGCAAGCCTTGCCGCCGCCTCCCAGCGTCCGCCCTCGGCTGCCGAAAGCGCGGAGGCGAGCGGGCGCGGGGCGATGCGCGGCAGATCGGCGGCAAGGCCCGTCACGGGCGGCAGGGCAAGCGCCAGAACCAGCAGCAGGGCACGCAACATCTCTTGCCTTTTTCGCCGCGAATGGGGATAGACGGCCCCAGCCTACGCGGCCCGGCGACCCCGGTCCACTCATGATCGGACCGGCGGCCGGTTTCCGCAAGCAGAAGGAGCGTGCCATGTTCAGAGGATCCCTTCCCGCCCTCGTCACGCCGTTCAGAAACGGCGCGGTCGATTTCGACACGCTCGGCAAGCTCGTGGAATGGCATATCGGCGAGGGTAGCCATGGCCTTGTCCCCGTGGGCACCACCGGCGAGAGCCCGACGCTCACCCATGAAGAGCACGAGCGGGTGATCGAGGAGGTGGTGCGCGCCGCCGCCGGCCGGATTCCGGTGATCGCGGGGGCGGGATCGAACAACACGATCGAGGCGATTCGCTTCATGCGCCATGCCGAGAAGGTGGGGGCCGATGCGGCGCTTGTCGTCACGCCCTATTACAACAAGCCGACGCAGGCGGGGCTGATCGCGCATTTCACCGCGCTGCACGATTGCTGCGATCTGCCGATCCTCATCTACAACATTCCCGGCCGTTCGGTCGTGGACATGACGCCCGAGACGATGGGGCGGCTGGCGCAACTGCCGCGCATCATCGGCGTGAAGGACGCGACCGGCGATCTGGCGCGGGTCTGTGCGCAGCGCATCACCTGCGGCAAGGATTTCCTCCAGATCTCGGGCGAGGATGCCACCGCCCACGGGTTCAACGCACAGGGCGGCGTGGGGGTGATCTCGGTCACGGCCAATGTCGCGCCGAAGCTGGTGGCGCAGGTGCAGGAGGCGACGCTTTCGGGGGATTATGCCTCCGCGCTGGAGTTGCAGGACCGGCTCATGCCTCTGCACCGCGCGATCTTCGTCGAGCCGGGGCTGGTGGGGGTGAAATACGCCATGTCGCGGCTGGGGCTGTGCAGCGAGGAGGTGCGCCTGCCGCTGGTGGGCCTGAGCGATCCGGCCAAGGCGCTGGTCGAGGAGGGGCTGCGCCACGCGGGGCTGCTCAACTGAGGGCGCGGCACCCGCTCAGGCACTGCGGCGGATATCCGCGCCGAGCCCGGCCATGAGCGGCTCGAAGACCGGAAAGGAGGTGGCGATGGGGCTTGCGTCATCGACGCCGACCGGGGATTGCGCGGCCATGCCCATGACCAGGAAGGACATGGCGATGCGGTGGTCGAGATGGCTTTCGCAACGCTGCCCGCCGGGCACGTTCCCGTGGCCCCGGCCATGGACGATCCACCAGTCCGGGCCGTCCTCGACGCGCACGCCGCCCGCCCGCAGGCCGGTGGCCATGGCCGCGATCCGGTCGCTTTCCTTGACGCGCAGTTCCTTGACCCCGCGCATGATCGTCGCGCCTTCGGCAAAGGCCGCGACGACCGAGAGGACGGGATATTCGTCGATCATCGAGGCGGCGCGGGCGGGCGGCACCTCTATGCCCTTGAGATCGGGCGAGAAGCGCGCGCGCAGGTCGGCCACCGGCTCTCCGCCCTCGTCGCGCAGGTTCTCGCAGGCGAGATCCGCGCCCATCTCGCGCAGCGTCTCGAAAAGGCCGGCGCGCGTGGGGTTGAGCGCGATGCCGGGCACGAGCACGTCCGAGCCGGGCACGATCAGCGCCGCGCAGACCGGGAAGGCCGCCGAGGAGGGATCGCGCGGCACGGCGATGGTCCGGGGGCGCAATTCTGGCTGGCCGGTCAGGGTGATGACGCGGCCCTCTGCGGTCTCTTCGGTGGTGATTTCCGCGCCGAAGCCCGCAAGCATCCGCTCGGTATGATCGCGGGTTGCCTCGCGCTCGATCACCACGGTCCGGCCCGGCGCGTTGAGCCCGGCCAGAAGCACCGCCGATTTCACCTGCGCGGAGGGCACCGGCACGGTGTAGCGCACGGGCACGGGATGTTCGGCCCCGAGGATGGTCATCGGCAGCCGCCCGCCCGAGCGGCCCGCGGCCCGCGCGCCGAACAGCGCCAGCGGATCGGTGACGCGCGCCATGGGCCGGCGGTTGAGGCTTGCGTCTCCGGTGAAGGTGGCGGCGATGGGCGAGGTTGCCATCGCCCCCATGATGAGCCGCACGCCGGTGCCGGAATTGCCGCAGTCGATGACGCGATCGGGCTCGGCAAAGCCGCCCACGCCCACGCCCTGCACGCGCCATGTGCCGTCCACGTCGCGGAGCACCTCTGACCCGAAGGCGCGCATCGCCTGCGCGGTGTCGAGCACGTCCTGCCCTTCGAGCAGCCCGGTGATCACCGTCTCGCCCACCGAGAGCGCGCCGAGGATGAGCGCGCGATGCGAGATCGACTTGTCCCCCGGCACAAGGGCGGTGCCCGAGAGCGGCCCGGCCGGGTGCGAGGTCATCGGGATGGGGGTGCCGTGGGCGGACATCGCGCGCTCCGTCAAACGAGATCGCCCGCCTGATAGCCCAGGCGGGCGATGCCGTCCATGGGCATTCCCGGGGCTCAGTCCACCTCGAATTCGAGCGGGCGGATCTGCTGGAACTTGCCCGTGGCCTCCAGCGCCTCGAGCGCGCGGGCGGGCACCGGCTCGTCCACGTAGAGAAGCGCGATGGCCTCGCCGCGCGCGGCGGCGCGGCCGAGGGTGAAGTTGGCGATGTTGACGCCGTTCTCGCCCAGGGTCTGGCCCAGCGTGCCGATGATGCCGGGCACGTCCTCGTTTGTGGTATAGACCATGTGACGCCCGATCTCGGCGTCGATATTGATGCCCTTGATCTGGATGAAGCGCGGCTTGCCGTCCGAGAAGACCGTGCCGCCGATGGAGCGTTCGCGCCGCTCCGTGACCACGGTGATCTTGATATAGCCCTCGAAGGCCCCGGACTTGTCCTGCCGGGTGGTCGAAATCTTGACCCCGCGTTCCTTGGCGACGATCGGGGCGGAAACCATGTTCACCTCCGGCGAGACCGATTTCATGATCCCGGCCATGGCCGCGCAGGTGAGCGCGCCGAGATTCATCTCCGCGGCCACCCCGTCATAGAGGATGTTGACGGCGCGCAGCGGCTCGTCGGTCATCTGGCCCACGAAACTGCCAAGATGCCCGGCCAGCCTGATCCAGGGGCCCATGACGCGGGCCTCCTCGGCGGTGACGGACGGCATGTTGAGCGCGTTCGACACCGCCCCGGTGAGCAGGTAGTCCGACATCTGCTCGGCCACCTGGAGGGCGACGTTTTCCTGCGCCTCTGTGGTGGCGGCGCCCAGATGCGGGGTGCAGACGACATTGGGCAGGCCGAAGAGCGGGTTCTCGGTGGCGGGCTCGACGCTGAACACGTCGAAGGCCGCCCCGGCCACATGGCCGGATTTCAGCAGCTCGGCGAGCGCCGGCTCGTCCACCAGCCCGCCTCGCGCGCAGTTGATGATGCGCACGCCCTTCTTCGTCTTCTCGAGGTTCTCGCGGCTCAGGATGTTGCGGGTCTGGTCGGTGAGCGGCACATGCAACGTGATGAAATCGGCGCGCTTGAGAAGATCGTCCAGTTCGACCTTCTCGACCTGCATCTGATCGGCCTTTTCCTGGCCGAGGAAGGGATCGTAGGCGATCACCTTCATCTTCAGGCCGCGTGCCCGGTCACAGACGATGCCGCCGATATTGCCCGCGCCGATCACGCCAAGCGTCTTGCCGGTCAGCTCCACCCCCATGAAGCGGGATTTCTCCCATTTGCCCGCATGGGTGGAGGCGCTGGCCTCGGGGATCTGGCGCGCCACGGCGAACATCATCGCAATGGCATGTTCGGCGGTGGTGATCATGTTGCCGAAGGGCGTGTTCATCACGATCACGCCCTTTTTCGAGGCGGCGGGAATGTCCACGTTGTCAACGCCGATCCCGGCGCGGCCGATCACCTTGAGATTGGTGGCGGCGGCGAGGATCTTTTCCGTGACCTTGGTGGCCGAGCGGATGGCGAGGCCGTCATACTGGCCGATCACCTCGAGCAGGCGATCCTTGTCCTTGCCCAGATCGGGCAGGTAATCCACCTCGACGCCGCGATCGCGGAAGATCTGGACGGCGGTTTCGGAAAGCTTGTCGGAGACGAGAACCCTGGGGGCCATGTGTGTGGTCCTTCGATGAAAGGTTGAGGGAAGGGTCCGAAGTCTTTCAAAGACTTCGGACCGATTTCTTTTCAGGAAACCGGGGTCACGCCGTCTCGGAAAGCGCTGCGATTTCGGATTGATACGCCCAGTCGATCCAGGGCAGGAGCGCGGCCACATCCGCGGTCTCCACCGTGCCGCCGCACCAGATCCGCAGCCCCGGCGGCGCGTCCCGATAGGCACCGATATCGAAGGCCACGCTCTCGGCCTCCAGCCGCCTGGCCACCGCCCTGGCGAATGCCGCGCCGTCCTTGATGCGCGGATCGGTGAAGCGCAGGCAGACCGAGGTGTTGGAGCGGGTGGCCGGATCCGAGGCGAGGAAGGCAAGCCAGTCGCGCGCGGCGACGAAGCGCGCGATCTCGGCAAGGTTGGCATCGGCGCGCGCCTTGAGGCCGTCCAGCCCGCCCGCCGAGCGCGCCCAGTCGAGCGCGGCAAGGTAGTCCTCGACTGCGAGCATGGAGGGCGTGTTGATCGTCTCGCCCGCGAAGATGCCCTCGATCAGCTTGCCGCCCTTGGTCAGGCGGAAGATCTTGGGCAGCGGCCAGGGCGGCGTGTAGCTTTCGAGCCGTTCGACGGCGCGGGGGCTCAGAACCAGCATCCCGTGCGCCGCCTCGCCGCCCAGCACCTTCTGCCAGGAGAAGGTGGTCACGTCGAGCCTGTCCCAGGGCAGATCCTGCGCGAAGGCGGCGGAGGTCGCGTCGCAGATCGTGAGGCCCTGACGGTCCGCCCTGATCCAGTTGCCATCGGGCACGCGCACGCCGGAGGTGGTGCCGTTCCAGGTAAAGACCACGTCGTTATCCGTATCGACCGAGGCCAGATCGACGATCTCGCCATATTCGGCGGTCTTCACCTGGGCGTCGAGTTTCAGCTGCTTGACCGCGTCGGTGACCCAGCCCGCGCCGAAGCTCTCCCAGGCCAGCATCTCCACCGGGCGCGCGCCCAGAAGCGACCACATGGCCATTTCCACGGCCCCGGTATCGGAGGCAGGCACGATGCCGATGCGGTAATCGTCGGGGATGCCGAGGATCTCGCGCGTGCCGTCGATGGCGGCCTTGAGCCGCGCCTTGCCGACGGCTGCGCGGTGCGAGCGCCCGAGCGGGGCGTCTCTCAGCAGGTCGATCGAATATCCGGGGAACTTGGCGCAGGGGCCAGAGGAGAAACGCGGATCAGCCGGCCGCGCGCCGGGCTTTGCAATAGCCATGTGCTACCCTTCCAGATAAGCGCCCCTCGTTGGGGAGGGGTGTCCCACCTGCGGGGCTACGGCAAGCGGCGGCGAAAGGCAAGATCGAAAGCGCCGGGGGGGGGGCTGCGGCATGATGCGCGGGGGCGTCAGCGCCCGACGCCGACATAGGCGTCGAAGCCCGCGCGGCGCGCGTCCTTGGCCGAGTAGATGTTGCGCAGGTCGGCAAGGCGGGGATGGGCCATCTTCTTCGCGAGCTTCCCGAGGTCGAGCGCGCGGAACTCGTTCCATTCGGTCAGGATCACCAGAAGATCGGCGTTCTGCGCCGCCTTGTAGGGGTCGTCGCTCCAGTGCACGCCGGGCAGCAGCGCCTCGCCCTCGCGGCGGCCCTGCGGATCGACGACGCGGACGCGCGCCCCGCCGCCGACCAGCGCGGGGATGATGGTGAGCGAGGGCGCATCGCGCATGTCGTCGGTATTGGGCTTGAAGGTCACGCCCAGCACGGCGATCACCTTGCCGTTGAAGCTGTCGTCGCAGAGATCGCGCAGCTTCTCGATCATGCGTTTCTTGACGCCCTCGTTCACGCGGATCACGGTCTCGACGATGGTCTGCGGCACGGCATGTTCCTGCCCGATCCGCGCCAGCGCCGAGGTGTCCTTGGGAAAGCACGACCCGCCATAGCCCGGCCCGGCATGGAGGAACTTGTTGCCGATGCGCCCGTCAAGGCCGATGCCCCGGGCCACTTCCTTCACGTCCGCGCCCACGCGCTCGCAGAGCGCGGCGATCTCGTTGATGAAGCTGATCTTGGTGGCGAGAAAGGCATTGGCGGCGTATTTGATCATCTCGGCGCTTTCCAGATCGGTGGTCAGGATCGGGAAATCGCGCAGGTAGAGCGGGCGGTAGATATCGGCCATGACCTCTGCGGCGCGCTCGGACTGCACGCCCACCACCACGCGGTCGGGCTTCATGAAATCCTCGATGGCCGCGCCCTCGCGCAGGAATTCGGGGTTGGAGGCCACGTCGAACTCGGCCGCCGGGTTGGCCTTGGCCACGGCCTGCTTGACCCGGCGGTTGGTGCCCACGGGGACGGTGGATTTGGTCACGATCACCGCATAGCCGGTGAGCGCGCGGGCCACGTCCTCGGCGGCGGCCATGACATAGGTGAGATCGGCGTGCCCGTCGCCGCGCCGGGTGGGGGTGCCGACGGCGATGAACACGGCCTCGGCCCCGTCCACGGCGCGGGCGAGATCGGTGGTGAAGGTCAGCCGCCCGGCCTCGACATTCTTCGCCATCAGCGCCTCGAGCCCCGGCTCGTAGATCGGCACCTCGCCGCGTTCGAGCCGCGCGATCTTGTCGGGGTTCTTGTCCACGCAGATCACGTCATGGCCGAAATCGGAAAGGCACACCCCCGAGACGAGGCCCACATAGCCCGTGCCGATCATCGCAATCTTCATCGCCTGTCACCCTTTTCGGCCTCGTCTGTGGGGTAGCGCATCGGGCCGGTCCGGTAAACGGTTTTTGCCGCGCGGCTCAGAGCTCTGTGACGAGGCGGTGGCCGGGCGGGTAGCTCAGGCGCACCCAGGTGATGGGGTGGGCCTCCTTCCATGTCGTGCGCTCCAGCGTGAAGAGCGCGGCACCGGGGGCACAGCCGAGCGCCTGAGCGGTTTCCGGCCCCGCCGCGGCCGCCGAGAGCGTGAGCGTGCCGCGCGTATAGGGCACGTTCTGCACCAGCCAGGCATTGGCGCTCTGTTGCGTGAGGTCGAGCGCGGCGAAGCCCGGCACGGTTTCGGTATCCACCCAGCGATCCTCATGCGCGTAGGGCGCGCCATCGGCAAGGTGCAGCGCCACGACATGCAGGAGGGGCCGCTCGGGTCCAAGGCCGAGATGGCTGCGCACGGCGAGCGGCGGCGTGCCCTCCTCGCGCCGGATGAGGGCGTGATCGTAGCGCGCGCCGCGCGCCTCCACCTCCTCGCGGATGACGGGGATGCGCAGCGTGGCGCGGCGCACCGGGTTGAGCGCCACGCGCGTGCCCGCCTTGCGCCGCCGCTCCAGATAGCCCGCCTCGGCCAGGTGGCGCAGGGCGCGGTTGACGGTGGTGCGCGCGCAGCCCATCTCGCCCGCGAGATCGACCTCGTTGGGGATGAGATCGCCCGGTGCCCAGTCCCGGCGGCGGATGCGGGCCAGCACCTCGTCGGCCACGGCCTGCCAGGAGGTAAGCACCGGTGCCGTCATCAGAGCGCGTCCCGCAGCCGGTGCAGCGTGGCGGCATAGGCTTCGCGGATCGCGTCGCGCGCATGGTGGCGGCCGTCGCGCACGAGGGGGCGCCCCGCCGCCCAGACATCGCGCACCATCCGGTCATCGCCCGCGAAGATCCAGGTATCGAGCAGCGTGTCGCCGTCGCGCCCCGCAAGGTCGATGGCCGCGCCGTCGAGCGTCAGGAGATCGGCCCAGAGGCCCGGAGCGATGGCCCCTGCCGCGCGGCCCGCCGCCTGCGCGCCGCCCCGGAGCGCCGCGTCATAAAGAACCCGCCCGGTCGAGGCACCGGGCCGGGCGAGCGCGGCGCGCGAGCGGTCGCGCAGGCGCTGCGAATATTCCAGCGTACGCAGCTCTTCCGAGAGCGCGATGCGGATATTGCTGTCCGAGCCGATGCCAAGCCGCCCGCCCGCGCCGCACCAGCGCACCGCGTCGAAGATCCCGTCGCCCAGCGAGCTTTCGGTGATCGGGCAGAGCCCGGCCACCGCGCCGGTGGCGGCAAGCGCCCGGGTTTCGTGCGGCTGCATCTGCGTGCAGTGGACGAGGCACCAGCGGGCATCGACGGCCATGTTGGCCAGGAGCCATTCCACGGGCCGCGCGCCGCGCGCCGCCTGCACCTCCTCGACCTCGGCCAGCTGTTCGGCAAGGTGCATGTGAACGGGCCCGTGGCCCAGCGTTGTCACCGCGCGCAGCCCCTCGGGGCTGACGGCGCGCAGGCTGTGGGGGGCCACGCCGAGCGCGGTGTCGGCGGGCAGGGGGGCGAGGGCGGCACCGGCGGCCTCGTGCAGGCGGGCGAAGCCCTCCGGGTCGGTGCCGAAGCGCGCCTGACCGGGGCCGAGCGCGCGGCGGTCGCAGCCGCCGAACTGGTAATGCACCGGCAGGAGGGTGAGGCCGATGCCGCTCTGCCCCGCGGCCGAGGCGATGCGCGCCGACATCTCTGCAAGGTTGTCGTAGGGCTGCCCGCCGGGGGCGTGGTGCAGGTAGTGGAACTCGACATTGCAGGTATAGCCCGCCTCCAGCATTTCCATCTGCACGAAGGCGGCGATGGCCTCCACATCCTCGGGCGTGAGCCGGTCGAGGAAGCGGAACATGAGCTGCCGCCAGGTCCAGAAGCTGTCGCGCGGATCGGGTCCGCGCCGCTCGGTCAGCCCGGCCATGGCGCGCTGAAAGGCGTGGCTGTGAAGGTTGGCGGGGGCGGGCAGGAGGATGGCGTGGCGCTCGCCCTCGGGGGGCGTGTCGCGGGCGACGCCGCCGATGCGCCCTGCGCCGTCGATCCCGACGCGCACGCCGCGCGCCCATCCGTCGGGCAGAAGCGCCCGATCCGCCCAGAGAACCGTCATGCCGTGCCTCGTGTCACATGGGTTGACAGGAATTTTATGTGCATACATAATGAATATTGATAGAGCGCAATGCAAGCGCGAATCGTCGCTCTCCGGAGGAAAGATGCCCAAGGAAATCCTCGGCAATGCCCGTATCGCCACGCTTGACGGTCCAGGCTACGGGATGGTGGAGGCGGGTGCCCTCGTGCATGATCAGGCGCGCATCCTCTGGGTGGGGCCGGAGGCCGATCTGCCCGCCGGTCATGCCGATGCCGCCCGGCGCGACATGGGCGGGTGGCTGATCACGCCCGCGCCGATCGACTGCCATACCCATATCGTCTTTGCCGGGGATCGCGCGCGCGAGTTCGAGATGCGCCTGGAGGGGGCAAGCTATGAGGAGATCGCACGCGCCGGCGGCGGGATCCTCTCGACCGTGGCCGCGACGCGGGCCGCGTCGGAGGGGGATCTGGTCGCGCAGGCGCTGCCGCGGCTTGACGCGCTGCTGGCCGAGGGGGTGACGGCAATCGAGGTGAAATCGGGCTACGGGCTGGAGCCGGAGACCGAGCTGCGGATGCTGCGCGCCGCGCGCCGCCTCGGGCAACTGCGTCCGGTGCGGGTGCGCACGACATATCTTGCCGCCCATGCCTGCCCGCCCGAGTACAAGGGGCGCGCCGATGACTATATGAACGAGGTCTGCCTGCCCGCGCTGCACACCGCCCATGCCGAGGGGCTGGTGGATGCGGTGGACGGGTTCTGCGAGGGGATCGCGTTTGACACCGCGCAGATCGCCCGCATGTTCGATGCGGCCCGCGCGCTCGGCCTGCCGGTCAAGCTCCATGCCGAGCAGCTGAGCCATCGGGGCGGCACGGCGCTTGCGGCGCGCTACGGCGCGCTCTCGGCCGATCATGTGGAATATGCCACGGCGGAGGATGCCGCGCTCATGGCTGCTGCGGGCACGGTCGCGGTGCTTCTGCCCGGTGCCTTCTACACCCTGCGCGAGACGCAGCTGCCCCCCGTCGCGGCGTTCCGCGCGCAGGGCGTGCCGATGGCGCTTGCCACCGATTGCAATCCCGGCACCTCTCCGGTGACCTCGATTCTGCTCACGATGAACATGGGCTGCACGCTTTTCGGTCTCACGCCCGAGGAGGCGCTGCGCGGGGTGACGGTCCATGCCGCGCGTGCGCTGGGCCTTTCGGATTGCGGGCGGATCGCGGCGGGTCTGCGCGCCGATCTGGCCGTGTGGAATGTCGAGAACCCGGCGGAACTCTCCTGGCGCATCGGTTTCAACCCGCTTCATGCCCGCATCTTCGGAGGCCGCGAATGACCCTGACCCTCACCCCCGGCGCGGCCACGCTCGCGCAGCTCGAGACGCTCTGGCGCGAGGGGGCGGCGGCGCGGCTCGATCCCGGCGCGCGCGGCGCGGTCGAGGCGTCGGCGGCGCTGGTGGCCGAGGCCGTGCGCGGCACCGATGCGGTCTATGGCGTCAATACCGGCTTCGGCAAGCTCGCCTCGGTCAAGATCGCCGCCGGGGACACGGCGACGCTGCAACGCAACCTGATCCTGTCGCATTGCTGCGGCGTGGGCGAGCCGCTCGATCCGGCCACGACCCGGCTGATGATGGCGCTGAAGCTTCTCAGCCTGGGGCGCGGGGCCTCTGGCGTGCGCTGGGAGATCGTGGCGCTGATCGAGGGGATGCTGGCGGCTGGCGTGGTGCCGGTGGTGCCGGTGCAGGGATCCGTGGGGGCGTCGGGTGATCTGGCACCGCTGGCGCATATGGCCGCGGTGATGATCGGCGCGGGCGAGGCGGTGATCGGGGATGCGCGCCTGCCGGGCGGCGAGGCGCTGGCGCGGGCGGGGCTTCGTTCCGTGGTGCTTGGCCCGAAGGAGGGGCTTGCGCTCATCAACGGCACGCAGTTTTCCACCGCGCTGGCGCTTGCGGCGCTCTTCGAGGGCTGGCGCGGGGCCGTGGCCTCGATGGTGACGGCGGCCCTGTCCACCGATGCGATCATGGGCTCCACCGCGCCCTTGCAGCCCGAGATCCACGCGCTGCGCGGCCATGCCGGACAGATCGAGGTGGCGCGAGAGATGCGCGCGCTGATGGCGGGCTCGGAAATCCGCGAGAGCCACCGCGAGGGCGACACGCGCGTGCAGGATCCCTATTGCATCCGCTGCCAGCCCCAGGTGGCCGGGGCCGCGCTCGACCTGCTGCGGCAGGCGGGCCGCACGCTGGAGACCGAGGCCAATGCCGTGACCGACAATCCGCTGGTGCTCGGGCCCGGGCGGATCGTCTCGGGCGGGAATTTCCATGCCGAGCCGGTGGCCTTTGCCGCCGACATCATCGCGCTGGCGCTGGCCGAGATCGGGGCCATCGCGCAGCGGCGCGTGGCGCTCATGGTCGATCCGACGCTGAGCCATGACCTGCCGCCCTTTCTCACGCCCGCGCCGGGGCTCAATTCGGGGATGATGATCGCCGAGGTGACGACCGCCGCCCTGATGAGCGAGAACAAGCACCTGGCCAATCCCTGCTCGACCGATTCGACGCCGACCTCGGCCAATCAGGAGGACCATGTGAGCATGGCCGCCCATGGCGCGCGGCGGCTGGGGCGGATGGCGCGCAACCTTGCGGTCATCCTCGGGGTGGAGGCGATCTGCGCCGCGCAGGGCATCGAGTTTCGCGCGCCGCTGCGGACATCGCCGCGTCTTCGGGCGGTGCTGGCGGCGCTGCGCGCCGAGGTGGCGCCGCTCGGGGCGGACCGGTTCCTTGCCCCGGATCTGGAGCGTGCGGCGGGGATGATCCGCTCCGGCGCGCTGATCCGGGCGGCGGGGATCGAGGGGGTGCGGCCATGACGCCGGTCGTGGTGGCGCGCGGCGACGGCCCGGTGGTGCTGGGCCTGCCGCATGTGGGCACCCATGTCCCGCCCGGGATCATGGCGAAGCTCAACGCGCGCGGGCGGCTTCTGGCCGATACGGACTGGCATGTGGACCGGCTTTATGACGGGCTGCTGCCCGGCGCGACCACGGTGCGCGCCACCTTCCATCGCTATGTGATCGACGCCAACCGCCCGCCCGAGGGCACGAGCCTCTATCCGGGGCAGAACAGCACGGGCCTTGTGCCGCTGACCGATTTCGACGGGGAGCCGATCTGGGACACGCCCCCCGGTGCCGCCGAGATCGAGGCGCGGCGCGTGGCCTGGCACGCACCCTATCACGCGGCCCTTGCCGCCGAGCTGGACCGGGTGCGCGCGCGGCACGGGGTGGCGATCCTCTACGATTGCCATTCGATCCGCTCGCGTATCCCGTTTCTCTTCGAGGGCACCTTGCCTGACTTCAACATCGGCACGGCGGAGGGGCGCAGCTGCGACGCGCGCCTCGCGCAGGTTGCGCTGGCGCGGTGCCGCGCCACGGGCCGGCCCACCGTGCTTGACGGCCGTTTCAAGGGCGGCTGGTGCACGCGCCATTACGGCCGCCCCGAAGAGGGGGTTCACGCGATCCAGATGGAACTGGCGCAATCCGCGTATCTGGCTTCGGAATCCCCGCCCTTCGCCTATGACCCCGCCCGCGCCGGGACGCTGCGCCCGGTGCTGGCGGATATCCTGCATGACCTGGCCGCGCTGGCCCCGGACCTGAGAGGCTGACCATGACCGATCCCCGCCACAACATCCGCGATGTCTTTCCGCCCACCGGCCCCGAGATCAGCGCGAAAAGCTGGCTGACAGAGGCACCCTTGCGGATGCTGATGAACAACCTGCACCCGGACGTGGCCGAGAACCCGCACGAGCTTGTCGTCTATGGCGGGATCGGGCGGGCCGCGCGGACCTGGGAGGATTTCGACCGGATCTGCGACAGCCTTCGCGCGCTCGAGGCCGACGAGACGCTGCTGGTGCAGTCGGGCAAGCCGGTGGGCGTGTTCCGCACGCACCGCGACGCGCCGCGCGTGCTGATCGCCAACTCGAACCTCGTGCCGCATTGGGCCACCTGGGAGCATTTCAACGAACTCGATCGCAAGGGGCTGATGATGTACGGCCAGATGACGGCCGGATCGTGGATCTATATCGGCACGCAGGGCATCGTTCAGGGCACATACGAGACCTTTGCCGAGGCCGGGCGTCAGCATTACGGCGGCGACCTCAAGGGCCGCTGGATCCTGACCGCGGGCCTTGGCGGGATGGGGGGCGCGCAGCCCTTGGCCGCTGTGATGGCCGGGGCCTGCTGTCTGGCGGTGGAATGCGACGAGACGCGCGCCGATTTCCGCATCCGCACCCGCTATTGCGAAGCCAAGACCCATGACCTTGACGAGGCGCTGGCCATGATCGAGGGCTGGACCAGGGCGGGCGAGGCGAAATCCGTGGCGCTCATCGGCAATGCGGCGGAGGTGTTTCCAGAGCTGGTGCGCCGGATGCGTGCGGGCGGTCCGCGCCCCGATATCGTGACCGACCAGACCAGCGCCCATGATCCGGTGCATGGCTACCTGCCGCTGGGCTGGAGCGTGGCGGAGTGGCGCGCGAAGCAGGAGAGCGACCCCCGGGCGGTGGAGGCCGCCGCGCGCGCCAGCATGAAGACCCATGTCGCGGCGATGGTGGATTTCTGGAATGCGGGCGTGCCGACGCTCGACTATGGCAACAACATCCGGCAGGTGGCGCAGGAGGAGGGGCTGGAAAACGCCTTTGCCTTCCCGGGCTTCGTGCCTGCCTATATCCGCCCGCTCTTTTGCCGGGGCATCGGGCCTTTCCGCTGGTGCGCGCTCTCCGGCGACCCGGAGGATATCTACAGGACCGACCAGCGGATGAAGGAGCTTTTCCCCGACGATGCGCATCTGCACACCTGGCTCGACATGGCGCGCGCGCGCATCGCCTTCCAGGGGCTGCCCGCGCGGATCATGTGGATCGGGTTGGGTGACCGGCACCGCGCGGGGCTTGCCATCAACGAGATGGTGCGCAAGGGCGAGTTGAAGGCACCGGTGGTGATCGGGCGCGATCATCTCGACAGCGGGTCGGTGGCCAGCCCCAACCGCGAGACCGAGGCGATGAAGGACGGCTCGGACGCGGTTTCGGACTGGCCGCTGCTCAATGCGCTGCTGAACTGCGCCTCGGGGGCGACCTGGGTCAGCCTGCATCACGGCGGCGGTGTCGGCATGGGGTTCTCGCAGCATTCCGGCATGGTGATCTGCTGCGACGGCACCGAAGAGGCCGATGCCCGCATCGAACGGGTGCTCTGGAACGACCCGGCGACAGGCGTGATGCGCCATGCCGATGCCGGTTACGAGATCGCGCTCGACTGCGCGCGCGAGCACGGGCTGAACCTGCCCGCCATTCCGACATAGGAGCCGCCATGCATTACGCCCCCGGAACCGAGCCCTGCCCGCTGCCCTTCAGCCCGTTCAAGTCCTGCACCGTGCCGCGCCCGATCGGCTGGCTCTCGACCATCAGCGGCGACGGCATTGCCAATCTCGCGCCCTACAGCCAGTGGCAGAACCTGACCTTCGATCCGCCGATGGTGATGTTCGCCGCCAACGGCTATCCCGACGGGCGGCGCAAGGACACGGTGCTCAACGCCGAGGAAACCGGCTGGTTCGTGTGGAACATGGCGACATGGGACCTGCGAGAGGCGGTCAACGTCTCGGCCATGGCGCTCGGCCCGGAGGTGGACGAGTTCGCCCGCGCGGGCGTGAGCAAGGCCGCCTGCATCGACGCGCCGGGGCCGCGCGTGGCCGAGAGCCCCGCGCATTTCGAGTGCCGGTATCTCTCGACCACGCGGTTGCCGGGCAACGGGCCTGTGGGCACGGTCGATGTGGTCTTTGGCCAGGTCATGCGCATCCATGTCGATGACCGCGTGCTCACCCCCGAGGGGCGGCTTGACATCCCCACGATCCGGCCGATCGCCCGGATGGGCTATCACGATTACGCGGTGATCTCCGAAACCTTCGAGATGCGCATTCCCGGGGCATCGGAGGCCGAGGCGGCGGGGCTGGAGGGGCGCGCGACCTGAGCCCGCACCCTGTCATGGCGCCGTCAAAAAGCCTAGAAAACCGGCAACAAATGCGCGTATGCTGGATTTTCAGGCGGAAGCGGCCCTTGCGCGGGCCGGAGTCCGCTTGCCGCTGGAGCCGCGATCCCGTCTCGCGTTTGCTCTGGCGCAGGAAGGAGAGCCGATGAGCGAGACGGAGATCTTCGACGAGATGTGGGGGCGTGACGGCTGTCTGCGCGAGCCTTACCGCGCCTTTCACGCCTGGTTCGAGGGCGAGGATCCGAAGCGCCTGCGCGCCAAGCAGCGCGAGGCCGAAGAGCTGTTCCGTCTCACCGGCATCACCTTCAATGTCTATGGCAAGGCCGAGGCGGAGGAGCGGCTCATCCCCTTCGACATCATCCCGCGCATCATCTCCGGGCCGGAATGGGCGCGGCTGTCGCGCGGGATCGAGCAGCGCGTGCGCGCCATCAACGCCTTTCTGCACGACATCTACCACAAGCAGGAGATCGTGAAGGCGGGCCGCATCCCCGAGGAGATGATCCGCCGCAACGATGCCTTCCTGCCGCACATGATCGGGGTGGAACCGCCGGGCGGCGTCTATACCCATATCGTCGGCATCGACCTCGTGCGCACCGGGCCGGGGGAGTTCTACGTGCTCGAGGACAATGCGCGCACCCCGTCGGGCGTGAGCTACATGCTCGAGAACCGCGAGACCATGCTGCGCATGTTCCCGGAGCTTTTCTCACGCATCCGGGTGCGGCCCGTGCAGACCTATCCGTTCGAGCTGCGCCGCTCGCTTGCGGCAAGCGCGCCGGGATGCGCGGCGGGCGATCCGGTGGTGGCGGTGCTGACGCCGGGGATCTACAACTCGGCCTATTTCGAGCACGCCTTCCTGGCCGACCAGATGGGGGTGGAGCTTGTGGAGGGGCACGACCTGCGGGTGGTGGACGGGCGGGTGGCGATGCGCACGACGCGCGGCTACAAACCCATCGACGTGCTCTATCGCCGGGTGGACGACGATTTTCTCGACCCGCTCAACTTCAACCCGGAGAGCACGCTCGGCGTGCCGGGGATCATGGATGTCTATCGCGCGGGCGGCATCACCATTGCCAATGCGCCCGGCACGGGGATCGCCGACGACAAGGCGATCTACAGCTACATGCCCGAGATCGTGGAATTCTACACCGGCGAGCGCCCGCTCCTGCAGAACGTGCAGACCTGGCGCTGTTCGGAGCCCGATGCGCTGGCCCATGTGCTCGACAATCTGGGCGATCTGGTGGTCAAGGAGGTGCATGGCTCGGGCGGCTACGGCATGCTGATCGGCCCGACCGCGAGCCGCAAGGAGATCGCCGCCTTTCGCCGCAAGCTCAGGGCGCGGCCCGGCAACTATATCGCGCAGCCCACGCTCAGCCTCTCGACGGTGCCGGTCTTCACGCGCGCGGGGCTGGTGCCGCGGCATGTGGACCTGCGGCCCTTCGTGCTTGTGAGCCCGGGCAGCATCAATGTCACCCCCGGCGGGCTGACGCGGGTGGCGCTGAAGAAGGGCTCGCTCGTGGTCAACTCGTCGCAGGGCGGGGGGACCAAGGACACCTGGGTTCTGGAGGACTGAGCGCGATGCTGGGCAAGACGGCCAACGGCCTGTTCTGGATGTCACGCTATCTCGAGCGGGCCGAGAACACCTCACGGCTGATCGAGACCGGGCAGCGGATCGCGCTCACCCGGCTGGGGGACGATGCGCGCGAATGGGCCTCGATCCTGCAAACCACCGGTGCCTACCCGGCCTTCATGGCGGCGCATGAGGAGGTCACGAAGGAAGCGGCGATCAACTGGATGCTGCGCGACAGGGGCAACCCGTCCTCGATCCGCGGCTGCATCGAGGCGGCACGGCAGAACGCGCGGCTGGTGCGCACGGCGATCACGGGAGAGGCCTGGGAGGCGATCAACGCCGCCTACATGGGGGCCTGCAAGAGCCTTTCCCGCAAGGTGACCGAACGCGACCTGCCCGAGGTGCTGCAACGCATCCGGCAGGGCACCGCTCTGGTGCGCGGCATGATCCTCGGCACCATGATGCGCAACGAGATCTTCGATTTCCTGCGGATCGGCACGTTTCTCGAGCGGGCCGATTTCACCGCCCGGATCGTCGATGTGAAATACTACGTGCTCCTGCCCTCGGTCAGCGCGGTCGGCACGACGATCGACAACGTTCACTGGGAAAGCATCCTGCGCGCGGTCTCGGGGCGGGGCGGGTTCCGCATGGAATATGGCGCGGGCGGCGGTCCGCGCGAGATCGTGCATTTCCTCGTGCTCGACCGGCGGATGCCGCGCAGCCTTGCGTTCTGCGCGACGAAGATGGAGGATAACCTGCGCTATCTCGATCCCGAGGGGCGAACGGCATCGCTGCGCATGGTGCGCGATCTCAAGACCCGGTATCTTTCGCACGATGTCTCGGCGATCTTCGACTATGGGCTGCACGAGTTCATCCAGAGCGTCCTTTCGGCGCTTGGCGACGTGGCGGCGCAGATCGAAGGCGATTTCCGATTTTATGAGTGAGCCCATGCAGATCGAGATCCACCACAGCACCCGCTATCGCTTTGCCGAGCCGGTCACCTTCGCGCTCCAGCAGATTCGCAAGACACCCAAGAGCACGCCGCACCAGACGGTCCTTGACTGGACGACCGAGATCACCGGCGGAGCCAAGCAGCTCGCCTTCGAGGATCACCACAACAACGTGGTGGAGCTTGTCAGCCTCGAGCGCGACACGAGGGAAGTTGCCGTGCTCTCCCGCGGGCTGGTGGCGCTCGAGGACAATCACGGCATCGTCGGGCGGCATCGCGGGCCCGCGCCGCTGTGGCTCTATCGCAGGCACACGCCGCGCACGCAGCCGGGTGCTGGGGTGCGCGAGATGGTGCGCGGCGTGCAGGGCGAGACGACGCTCGACTGGTTGCACGCGCTCTCGGGGCAGATACGCGCGGCCATCGCCTACGAGGTCGGGGCATCGCATCCCGGCTGGGGCGCGGAGGAGGCCATCGCGGCGGGGCGGGGCGTGTGCCAGGATCACGCCCATGTCTTTATCGCCTGCGCGCGGCTGGCGGAGATCCCGGCGCGCTATGTCTCGGGCTATCTCTTGCTCGACGACCGCCCCGGGCAGGATGCCATGCACGCCTGGGTCGAGGCGCATGTCGAGGGGCTGGGCTGGGTCGGCTTCGATGTGTCGAACGGGATCGCGCCGGATACGCGCTATGTGCGGGTGGCGACGGGGCTGGACTATGCCGATGCCGCTCCGGTATCCGGGATGCGGATCGGGGGGGCCGCCGAGGCGCTTGACGTCCGCATAGATGTTTCGCAGCAGTGAGGCCCCGATGACCTATTGCGTTGGCATGATGCTCCGGCGCGGGCTTGTGTTCATGTCCGATACCCGGACCAATGCCGGGCTCGACAATATCTCGACCTTCAAGAAGATGAGCATATGGGAGGCCCAGGGCGACCGGGTCATCACGCTGCTGTCCTCGGGCAATCTTGCCACCACCCAGGCGGTGGTGAGCCTTCTGGACGAACGCACCAAGGCGCATGAAAGCCGTGTGCCCACGCTTCTTGGCGTGCCGTCGATGTTCCAGGCCGCGCGGCTCGTGGCCGACACGCTGCGCGAGGTGATCGACAATCACCGGCAGGCCGGGCAGGAGGCCGACAGCGCCTTTCGCGCCACGCTCATCCTTGGCGGCGAGATCGCGGGGGGCGCGCCGCGGCTGTTCCTGATCTACCCGGAGGGCAATTTCATCGAGGCGAGCGCCGACACGCCGTTCTTCCAGATCGGCGAGACCAAGTATGGCCGCCCCATTCTCGTGCGCGCCTACGATCCAGAGATGAGCTTTGCCGCCGCGATGAAGCTGCTGCTCGTGAGCTTCGATTCGACGGTCAAGGCCAATCTCTCGGTCGGGCCGCCATTCGACTATCATCTCTACGAGGCGGGTAGCCTGCGCGCCGGTGTGCAGGGCCGGATCGAGGCCGACGATCCATGGTTCCGTGAGATCGCCGAAGGCTGGGGCGCGGCGCTGCGCGCGGCGCTTGACGGGCTGCCGGATTTCGAGCTGCCGCCGGGCTGAGGCGCGGGTATGCGCGCGCGCCTCAGGGGCGGCGCGCCTCGATCAGCACTTTCTCCTCCGGTCCGCCGATGAGACGGAGCGCGCCATCCGCGGCGATGTCGAAGCGCGAGACCAGTTCGAGCGCGTCGAGCATCGCCCGCTCCTGCGCCATGAGCGGCTCGGGGCAGGCCATGAGCGTGCTGCCGAGCGGGCCGAAGCCGAGCCCCTCTCCGCTGAGCGTGAAGCCGCCCACGAAGCGGTTGCAGCCGGTGCTTCCGGCAACGCGGTCAGGCGTGAGAAAGGTCAGCGACACGCGCTCGGCCTCCTGCGGGGCCTCGCCGTTGAGAAGGCTGACCTGCCAGCTTGTCCCGATCAGAAGATCGGCCGGATCGCCGCCGCAGCCGTCAAGCCGCCGCTCGTCGAGCAGCAGGGTCGCGGTGTCGGGATGGGGCATGCCGGTCGCCGCGTCGTGGCAGAGCCGTTCCTCGAGCAGCAGCCGCGCCCCGGCCTCCGGCATGTCGAAGCTGTAGGTGCCGGGCAGCACGGTGACAGGCGGGCGGGGGGCCTCGCGCGTCAGATCGCCGTAATCGGCCACGATGCGCACGGTATCTTCCCCGAGATCGACATGCCAGCCCGGCTCGATCCCGCGGGCGCGATAGGCGCGCCGGTCCGGCGGCGCGACGGCGCGGCACTCCTCCAGATCGCGCCCGGCGAGGCGGATCATGAAGTCATCGCCCTTGGACCAGACCACGGTTTCGGGGTCTTCTACCCCTTCGTAGCGCGCGCCGGAGGCCGAGACCGTCTGGCGCAGCGGGATATCGCGCCCGTCGGCGCGCAGCACCATCTCTTCGCCCAGAATGCCGACCTCCACCTCCTGATCGCGGCAGGTTATGGTCGTCACGAAGGCCAGCGGCGTCACCGGATCGACACGGATCGTGCCCAGGTCCAGCGGATTTTCCCCTGCCGGAACCGCGATGTCCTGCACGAACCAGCGCGGCTTGCCGTCCAGGCGGATCACCGCGCCGAGCGTGCCACGCAGACCGGTCGGGATGTCCAGGGTGAAGGGCAGCGGCACCTGCTTGCCCCCTGCGGTGATCCGCGTCTCGCCCAGGATGGTGCCGAACCGTCCTTCGACCGCGATGTGGAGATCGGCCTCGGGCGGCAGGGCAATGCGTTGCAGATAGGTGATCTCGCCGCTGACGGCGCGGGTCTGTGTCTCCTGTGCCGGGGAGGTCTGGACGCTCAGCAGGATGAGGAGCCCGGCAAGGGCGGCGGAACGGGACATCGGGCTCTCCTTCACGGATGCGTGACTGTGCGGAGCCTAGCCGGGCCGCCGATTCATGGCAATCGCCGGGTGGCGGGCGCGGCGATCATGCTCCGGACCCCGGTCAGACCCAGGCCCGGGCGCGGGCGCGCAGGCGGGCGACGGCACCGCGCAGATCCGCGCTGACCGCGCCTTCGCGCGGGGCGTCGCGCAGCGTCTCGATCAGCGCATCGGGCGGGATGGACGGACGACGGGGCCAGCCGAGCGCGGCGAGGATGGCGCGGGCGCGCTCTGGCAGGCGGTCGGGGATCGGGTGGCCGTTCAGCGTGGCCCAGACCCCGGCCCAGAGCCGGCCCACCGTCCAGGGGTTGTAGCCGCCGCCCCCCAGCACCAGGAACCGGGGGCCGAGCGGGCGCAGGGCGGCGACGGCGGCCCAGTGGGCATTGTTCGACAGCGCCAGCCGCGAGAGCGGATCCTCGGCCACCGCGTCGGCACCGCATTGCAGCACGATGGCCTCCGGCCGCATCGCCTGCACGGCCGGAAGGATCACCTCTTGCAGCGCCATGGCAAAGCCGCTGTCATTGGTGCCGCGCGGCAGCGGCAGGTTGATCGCCTGCCCGCCTGCCCGGTCCTCCAGCCCGCCGGTAAAGGGCCAGCGCCCGGCCTCATGGGTCGAGATCATGAGCACGCGGCTCTCGCCGTGAAAGGCGGCCGCCACCCCGTCACAGTGATGCGCGTCGATATCGACATAGGCAATGCGGGTGAGGCCCTGCGCCAGCAGCGCCTTGATCGCCAGCACCGGGTCGTTGAGATAGCAGAACCCGCCCGCGTGATCGGCCATGCCGTGATGCGTGCCGCCGCCCGGATTGTAGACCACGCCGCCCCGGGCGATCAGGTCGGTGGCCATGAGCGAGCCGCCTGCGGCGGTCGCGGGGCGGCGGAACATCTCGGCAAAGACCGGGTTCGAGAGCGTGCCGATGCGGTGGCGGGCGCGGGTCTCGGGGGTGACATATCCCTCGGCCTCGGCGCGGCGCAGGGCGGCGATATAGTCCGGCGTGTGAAAGGCCATGAGCGCCTGCGGCCTGGCGCGCGGGCTTGTGCGGTATTGCGCATCGGGCAGCCAGCCCAGGGCGCGGCAGAGATCGATCACCGTGGGCACGCGCGGGATCGAGAGCGGGTGGCGCGGCCCGTAGGAGGAGCCGCGATAGATCTCCGAGCCGATGAAGAGCGGCGCGTTCATTTCTCGGGCAGCAATTCGCGCGGGATCACGAAATCCGCGGCGCGGCCCGTATGCTCGGCAAGATCGGCCCAGTCCGCGATCTCGAAATCCGCGACCAGCGTCGCCCCGGTCGGGTAGTCGTCGAAGCGCGGATGCGCGGGCGGGGTGGCGACAAGGCGCGCGGCAAACTCGGCGATGCCGGGATTGTGGCCGATCATCAGCACGGTATCGGCCTGTGCGGCGCGCAAGGCGTCGAGCATGGCCTCGGGTCCGGCCATGTAGAGGCTGTCGAGCAGGCGCGGCGCGCGCGGCAGCCTGAGCCGCGCGCAGGTCTCCTGCGTGCGGGCGGCGGTGGAACAGAGGATCTCGCCCGGCACCAGCCCCGCGCCGCGCAGCCAGTCCCCGAGCGCCCTGGCCGAGCGCCGTCCGCGCTTGTTGAGCGGACGCGCGTGATCGGGCAGGGCGGGATCGGCCCAGTCGGATTTGGCGTGGCGCATCAGGATCAGGCGTTTCATGCGAAATATCCCATGTGAAAGGCGGATTGCGCCTCGGCGCGAGCGTGGGCCTGACTGACCGGGCAGGCGCGCCGCACCGCGCAACCCCGCGCGCGGCAGTCATTGCCGGGGCGGTCGAGATCGGCCTTGCAGGCGGGCACGTCATAGGCATCGGGCTTGAGCGCATCGACCGGGCAGGCGGTCCGGCAGGGCTGCGCCTCGCAGGTCTCGCAGGGGCACCGCGCCGGGGCCGGAAGCGCGAGCCGCTCCGGGATTGCGAGCGCGCCGCGATAGGAGACCATGAGCCCCGCCACGTCATGCACCAGCAAGCCCACGGGCGAGGGCCAGGCCCGGCCCGAGCGGCGCGCCCAATCGGTGAAGGGCTTCCAAGGCGGGCCGCCAAAGGGAAAAAGCGGGGCCGCCCCGAGATCCTCGGCAAGTGCAGTGATGATACGGGTTGACCAGCGATCCATCGGGTCAGGCGTGCCGTCACGATATTCGGGCGTCTGTGTGAAGGCTGTCCAGAAGCCCGGCTCAAGCGGGCCCAGAAGCACCAATGTCGCATGCCCCGGCACTTCGTCCGCCTTCAGATGCAGCGCGCCCATCACCGCGAGGTGATGCAAGGCGGCGCGGGCCGTGATGCGGGCAAGCGTCATTTGCGACGAAAGGGCAGGGACAAGGACCAGCCAAGACGCGACGGCCGGTCATCCTGCCACTGAAGGCCGATGGTCATGCCGTCATGGCCGCCTTCTGGCTGCGCGATATAGGTGCCGAACATCCGGTCCCAGACGGACAGGGCGAAGCCGTAGTTGCTGTCATGCTCGGCCCGAAGATCGGAATGGTGCACGCGGTGCATGTCCGGCGTTACCAGAAATTGCCGCAGGACCGCGTCAAGCCAGGGCGGCAGCCGGATGTTGGCGTGGTTGAACAAAGCCGTGCCGTTGAGGATGATCTCGAACATCAGGATGCCGAGGGCCGGTGGACCGATCAGGTAGACCAGCCCGATCTTGAGCAGCATGGAAAACGCGATCTCGACAGGATGAAACCGGATCGCGGTGCTCACATCGAAATCTCGGTCGGCATGATGGACACGGTGAAAACGCCACAGGACCGGCACCTTGTGGGTGACGAGATGTTGCGTCCAGATGGCGAGATCGAAGATCAGAACCGTTGCCAGCACTTCCAGCCATGTGGGCAGGGCGACGGCATTGAACAGCCCCCAGCCCTGTGCCTGCGCATCCAGCGCCGCCCCCACTGCCAGCAGCGGCAAGGCGAAGGCCAGCAGCCTCAAGGTCAGTGCGTCCAGCAGAACGATCGCGACATTGGTGACCCAACGGCGCCGTCTGGGCTGGGCACGGCTGCGCCGCGGCACCAGTGCCTCGATCACCGCGAACAGCAGGAACAGGCCCAGAAAGAACGCAAGGCGTATTGTCGCTTCGTTTTCCATGTCGCGAGAGTTACCGCCTTTCGCCTGTCGCGCAAGCTTGCGGAACGAAGTGTCGCGAGGAGATTACCGCGCCCGGATGAGCGAGCCCGCCCCGTGCTCGGTATAAAGCTCCAGCAGCGTGGCATTGGGCGCGCGGCCGTCGAGGATGACCACCGCGCGCACGCCGCCGTCGATGGCGGCAAGCGCCGTCTCGGTCTTGGGGATCATGCCGCCCGCGATCACGCCGTCGCGGATCATCTCCCGGATCTGATCGGGGCTCAGTTCGGTGACGACCTGACCGGAGGCATCGCGCACCCCGTCGATATCCGTCAGCAGCAGAAGACGGTCGGCCTTGAGCGCCGCCGCGATCGCACCGGCCGCCGTGTCGCCGTTGATGTTGTAAGTCTCGCCTTGCGCACCCGCGCCCAGGGGCGCGATCACCGGGATCATGTCGGCGGCGAAAAGCGTGTGCAGGATCTTCGGGTCGATCTCCGAAGGCTCTCCCACAAGGCCCAGATCGGGGCTTGCGGGGGTGCAGGTGATGAGGCGGGCATCCTTGCCCGAAAGCCCCACCGCGCGGCCGCCCTGGGCGTTGATCGCGGCCACGATGCGCTTGTTGACCTGGCCCGAGAGCACCATCTCCACCACATTCATTGTGGCGGCATCGGTGACGCGCTTGCCGTTCACGAAATCCGAGCGGATGTCGAGCCGCGCCAGCATCTCGTTGATCATCGGACCGCCGCCATGCACGATCACCGGGTTGACGCCGACCTGTTGCATGAGCACCACGTCGCGGGCAAATTCCGCCATCGCCGGGTCGTTGCCCATGGCGTGGCCGCCCAGCTTGATCACGACGATGGCGCCGGTATAGCGTTGCAGGTAGGGCAGCGCCTCGGACAGGGTGCGGGCGGTGGCGATCCAGTCGCGGTTCATGTCTCGGGCCTTCATCCTTGTCTCCGGCGAAACGGTGCCCGTCCTTGTTAGCCGCTGCCCCGGAAGGTGCCAAGGCCCGTTGATCTTGGCGCTGTCCGGGTTAGGGTGACCCTGCACAGATCGAAGGGATCACACCATGCGCACCCTGCTTCTGACCGGCGCGAGCCGGGGCATCGGTCACGCCACCGTGCGTCGCTTCAACGACGAGGGGTGGAAGGTCATCACCTGTTCGCGCCACTCCTTCCCTTCGGAATGTCCCTGGGGGGGCGGGGCGCAGAACCATGTGCAGATCGACCTCTCCAATCCCAATGACGTGATCGAGAAGGTCGGGGTGATCCGTGGCATGATCGGCGGGCGGCTCGACGCGCTGGTGAACAATGCGGGCATCTCGCCCAAGGGGCCCAATGGCGAGCGGCTCGACACGCTGACCACCGACCTGCGCACCTGGGGCCATGTGTTCCATGTCAATTTCTTCGCCTCGGTGGTGCTGGCGCGCAGCCTGCGCGACGAGCTGGCGGCGGCACGGGGGGCGGTGGTCAACGTCACCTCCATCGCGGGGGCGCGCGTGCATCCCTTCGCGGGCGCGGCCTATGCCACGTCGAAGGCGGCGCTTGCGGCGCTGACGCGCGAGATGGCGCATGATTTCGGCCCCCTCGGCGTGCGCGTCAACGCGATCGCACCGGGCGAGATCCGCACCGACATCCTGTCGCCCGGCACCGAGAAGCTGGCCGAGACGATCCCGATGCGGCGGCTGGGAGAGCCCTCGGAGGTGGCCGACACGATCTATTTCCTGTGCACCGAGCCCTCCTCCTACATCTCCGGAACCGAGATCGAGATCAACGGCGCGCAGCACGTCTGATGCCGGGGCCATGGCACCGGCCCGCCTTCCGGTGTAAGGCCCTGCCATGACCGGATATGCCCCGCCCGACACGCCGCTCCAGATCCTGCACGCCGATCACGAGATCGTGGTCGTGAACAAGCCCGCGGGCCTGCTGAGCGTGCCGGGCAAGGGGCCGGACCTGGCCGACTGCCTGCTGGCCCGCGTGGTGGAGGCGTTTCCGACCGCGCTTCTCGTGCACCGGCTCGACCGCGACACCTCGGGGGTGATGGTCTTTGCCCTCAGCCCCCATGCGCAGCGCCATCTCGGCCTGCAATTCGAAAGGCGGCAGGTGCGCAAGAGCTATCTCGCGCGGGTCGCGGGGCGGCTGGAGCCTGCGGAGGGAACGGTCGATCTGCCGCTCATCGTAGACTGGCCCAACCGGCCCCGGCAGATGGTGTGCCATGAAACCGGGCGTCCGGCGCAGACAGACTGGCGGGTGCTGCGCGCGGGCCACGACGAAAGCCGGGTGCGCCTGATGCCGAAGACCGGGCGCAGCCATCAGCTTCGGGTGCATATGCTGGCGCTTGGCCACCCGATCCTGGGCGATCCGTTCTACGCCAGCGGCGCGGCGCGGGATCATCCGCGCCTGATGCTGCATTCCGAGGAGCTGCGCCTGCGCCATCCCGATGGCGGGCGCGGGATGCGGTTTCGCGCCCCCGCGCCGTTCTGAGACGGCTCAGGCCCCCGGTGTCCAGCCCGAGACGGCCTTGACCTCGAGGAAATCCTCGATCCCCCATTTGCCGCCCTCGCGCCCGTGGCCGGACTGTTTCATGCCGCCGAAGGGCGAGCCCGCCGCGCGGCTCTTGCCGTTCATCTCGACCATGCCCGAGCGCAGGCCCCGCGCCAGCCGGTTGGCGCGCGCCGGATCGCCGGTCTGGACATAGTTCGTGAGGCCATAGGGCGTGTCATTGGCGATGGCGAGCGCCTCCTCCTCCGAATCGAAGGGCATGATCGAGAGCACGGGGCCGAAGATTTCCTCTCGTGCGATGGTCATGTCGCCGGTCACGTCGGCAAAGACCGTGGGGCGCACGAAGAAGCCGCGATTGAAGCCCTCGGGGCGGCCGGTGCCGCCCGCGACAAGGCGCGCGCCCTCGTCTATCCCCTGCTGGATCAGGCCCTGGATCTTGTCGAACTGCGCCTCGTTCACCACCGGGCCGATATGGCGGCCCTCCTCATGGGCGGGACCGACCTTGATCGAGGCGGCGACCTCGGCGGCCTCTTCCACCGCGCGGGCGTAGCGCGACCGTTCCACCAGCATCCGCGTGGGGGCGTTGCAGGACTGGCCGGTGTTGTTCATGCAGTGGATCACGCCGCGCTTGACGGCCTTCTCGTCGGCATCGGCGAAGATCAGGTTCGCGCCCTTGCCGCCCAGCTCCAGGCTCACGCGCTTGAGCGTGTCGGCGGCGAATCTGGAGATGAGCTTGCCCGCGCGCGAGGAGCCGGTGAAGCTGATCATGTCCACGTCGGGATGCGCAGAAAGCTGGCTGCCCACGCCCGCGCCGTCGCCGTTGACGAGGTTGAAGACCCCTTCGGGCAGGCCCGCCTCGTGCAGGATCTCGGCAAAGATCAGCGCGTTGAGCGGCGATTCCTCGGAAGGTTTCAGCACCATGGTGCAACCCGCGATCAGCCCGGCGATCACCTTGAGCGTGATCTGGTTCTGCGGCCAGTTCCAGGGCGTGATCATCGCCACCACGCCCACCGGCTCGTGGATGATGCGGTCATTGGGGGCGTGATCGCCGAGCGGCTCGTCGAAGCGGAAGGCGCGCGCGGCGGTCAGGAAATTGGTGATATGCCAGGTTCCCGCGGGCACCTGTTGCTGGCGGGCCATGTCGATGGGCGCGCCCATCTCCATGCTGGTGGCCTGCGCCAGATCCTCGGCGCGGCCCTGGTAGATCTCGAGGATCTTCTCGACAAGCGCGATGCGCTCTTCGGGCGGGGTGGCCATCCAGGCCGGGAAGGCGGCGCGGGCGGCGGCCACCGCCGCATCTGTATCGGCCTGACCGCCAAGCGCGATCACCGCGCAGGGCTCTTCGGTGGAGGGGTTGATGACCGCGTGCTCGCGGCCCTCGCGCGGCGCGACCCAGGCGCCATCGATGTAGAACATCTTTTTCTCGATCATGGTTGACCTCCGTGGATTTGGCGGCACTCTGTCAGCCGTTCCCGCGCGCCGCAAGGTCGGATGAGTCGGCCTGGGATCAATTTGATCAAATTCGCGGCGCGCATTCCCAGACAGGAGGCTTTCATGGCACTTCGCATCAACGACACGATCCCCGATCTGACCGTCGAGACCGATCGCGGCACGTTCTCGCTGCACGACTGGATCGGCGACAGCTGGGCGATCCTCTTCTCGCATCCCAAGGATTTCACGCCGGTCTGCACCACCGAGTTCGGTGCCGTGGCGCGGCTGGCCGAGGAATGGGAGAAACGCGGTTGCAAGGTGATGGGCATTTCGGTCGATGGCGTCGAGGATCACCGGAAATGGAAGGCCGATATCGAGAAGGTGGGGCGCGCCGCCCCGACATTCCCGATCATCGCGGACGAGGATCTGAAGGTCTCCAAGGCCTTCGACATGCTGCCCGCCGAGGCCTATCTGCCCGAGGGCCGCACGCCCGCAGACAGCGCCACGGTGCGCAGCGTCTTCATCGTCGGGCCGGACAAGCAGGTAAAGCTGATGATGACCTACCCGATGAATGTGGGGCGCAATTTCGCCGAGGTGCTGCGCGCGCTCGACGCGCTCCAGACCGCCGCGAAGCACAACGTGGCAACCCCGGCCGACTGGACCCTCGGGCAGGACGTGATCGTGCCGACCTCGGTCGATGACGCCGCCGCGCGCGAGAAATTCGGCACCTTCGACGCCGAGCTGCCCTATCTGCGCAAGGTGAGCCTGCCGGGCTGAGACCTGCGGCGGCCGGGCGACCGGCCCCTGCCGCAGGAGGCGTGCATCCTGCCTGTTGCCTTTCCGGGCCGGGCCAGGACCGGCGTTACTCGAGCGCGAAAGCCGCGAGTGCCAGATCGGGCACCATCCCGAGCTGCGCCAGTTCGGCGGCCAGGCTCTCGAACACGCGCCCGGTCGGGCGTGGCCCGGAATGCGCGCGGAGGCTCTCGAGCGGAAACGGCGTGGCGATGGCCACGAGCAGGCCGCGCCCGCCGTCTGTGCTGCCGCTGACCGGCACCAGGAAGTCGCTGCCATCGGGACCGGGCCGGAGAAACCCGGTCAGGTCATGCACCTGCCCTGCCGCGTCTGCCAGCAAAAGGTGCAGCGAGCCGGGATGGTCATGCAAGAGCGTACCGGCCAGCGGGCGTTCGTCCGACACGGTTGGCCGCCACAGGTCGAGCTCGATGCCGCGCATCGGATCATCCCCGGCGACGCGAGCGAAATCGAGAACCGGGCATTGCCCGGACGCAACCGGATGCGTTGCGAGGGTCGGACGAGCTTCGGGGACGAAGGTCTCGGCCAGCCGCTTGCCGGCCTCGGCCAGCAGCCCCGGATCGCGTCCAAGCGCCGCAAGCCCCGGCACCCCGCCCTGAAGCCGGATCACCAGGTGGCAGGGAGTGTCATGCAGCCCCTGCAAGAGCCGCTGCGCGCGGCCCAGGTCGGGACCGGAGGCGCGCCGGTCGGCGGCTTCGGCTTGCCGGTCCGAAAGCCGCTGGTCCGGCCCGTCGCGCCGCGCCCGGCTGGGACGGCGCTTGGGTTCCCGGGGCAGGGGAGCGGGCGCTGCGCTGGGTTGGTCGGTGCGGGCGGCGCGCTCGACGGGGGCGCGCAGGGCCGCGGCCTCTTCGTTTCTCGGCACGGCGGCACCGTCGGGTTCGAGGCGACGCGGAGTGGCAGCCACGGCTGCGGGAGCGGCTTGCCGGATCGCGGGGCTGCGCGGTTCCAGGCGTGCGCTTGCACGCTCAGCCGAGATCGCCTGCGGCACCTTGCGCAGATTTCCCAGCGGCGCGAGACGCGCGGGATCGTCCGGCGTGGCCGGGACGGGCGCGCCGCGCGAAGCCTCCGGTTCCGGCGGCATCGTCTCGATCGGGGCGAGGCGCGCATGTGCAGGCCGGTCCGTGGCGACGGGACCGGTCGGAGCGGCAGCGATCCGCGCTTCGGCCGCTTCGGCGCGCGCCGCTTCGGCCGGATCGTCGAGCGGGCGGAGCCGGTCGGTGACGGCGGTGTGCTGCGCGCGGCCCGGCTCGGCGGTCGTGCCGGTGACCGGGGGAAGATTGCGGATCACGATGCCTGCGGTGCCCGAAACGGGCGCTTGCGGTTGCCCGGCCAGCGCGAGCACCATCGCCGAGGCAGCCGCGAGATGCAGTGAGGCCGAGACCCCGGCCACGAGCACCCAGCCCGCCGCATCGGGGACGGGAACCGGCGGGGGCGGCGCGCTCACCGGTCCGCCTCGCGCGATGTCGCGCTGCGCAGCGTGACCATGCGGATCTCGGCCCCGGCGGCGGAGAGCGCGCCCACGAGGTCGAGCACCGCGCGTGCCGGATGGTCACGGCCGATCAGCAGATGCACCCGTGGCAGGGTGCCCGAAGCGATCCGGTCGCGCAGGTCGGCGAGGCTCACCGCCGCACCGTCGAGCGCCAGCGCCTCCTCCGACCCTGCCACCAGCAGCGGGCGCGGCAGTCCGTCGAGCGGCAGATCGCGTGTGGTCGGCGGCATGATCGCGCGTTCCTCGGGGTCGGCGGGATCGCCCACGACCAGGAAATAGAGCAGGAGCAGCAGCACGATATTCACCGTCGCCAGCGAAAAATCGGGGCGAAAGCGCGGACGGGGGCGAAAGAGCGGGCCCATGGCGCTCAGCGTCCGATCAGTTGCAGCCGCACGACACCCGCGCGGCGCACCGGCACGAGCAGGTCGGCGAGGTCCTGCGCCCGCGCCTGTCGGGAGATGAACACCACGATGTCCGAAATACCCTCGGCGCGCAGAACCGAGAGCGCCTCGGGCAGCGACTCGAAGGGGAGCCGGATGTCTCCTGCGCGCACCGCACCGCGCTCAAGGTGCCAGATGGCCTGAGCCAGCGGCTGCGGCACTGCGTCGGATGCGGGGCGCGGCGGAACCCCGGCTTCGGTCCCCGGAGCGCGGGCGGGCGGGGAAAGCGGCAGGAGGGCATAGGGCGCAAGGCTGCTCGAGAGCATGAAGAAGATGAGCAGCTGGAACATGATGTCGGCCAGCGGCGTGAGCGCGAAACCGCGCCGGGTCCGGGGCGCGCGGCCGAGCGGCCCCTCTAGCCCCGTCGCCGCCATGTCAGCCTGCCCTGCGCGGCGGGACATCGCCGGTAATGGCAGCCAGCAACCCCTCCAGCGCCGCGCGTTCGCGGTCGATCCGCGCCTCCAGCCAGGTGGCTAGGAAGTAGAAGAGGATGGCAATGGCCAGCCCCACCGCGGTGGTGATGAGCGCGGTCCAGATACCCCCCGCCAGCGCCGCCGGATCGGCGGCACCGCTGCCCTCGGCCAGCCGCCCGAATGCCTCGATCATGCCGATCACGGTTCCGAGCAGCCCCAGCATGGGCGCGGCCTGGACCACTGCCTCGAGCCCGCGCATGTTGCGTTCGAGAGCCCCCAGATCGGTCAGCGCGCGCTGCGTGCCGCGTGCCTGCGCGAGGGCCGACGCGCCGGGATGGGCGGCGAGTGCCGCGAAGACCTCGCGCAGCAGCGCGGCCTGCGGCCCCGCCGCGCCGTCGAGCACGCGCGCGGCCGCAGCAGGATCGTCCGCCTGCCACAGCCGCAGCGCCTCCTGTGCCGGGCGCGCGCGCCCGAGCCGGGCGCGGCGGAACTGGATCAGCTTGACCAGCACCACGGTGGTGGCAAAGACCGACAGGAGCGCGAGCGCGGCGAGCACGGCCCAGCCGAGCGGACTGATATCCGCGAGGGGAAATCCGGTCATGGGCTCAGCTTCCGAACGCGATGTCCGTGCGCGACGAGCCCTCGAGCGCGTCCATGCAGATGCGCGAGTCTGTCCCGTCGGCGGTCACGCAATCCTCGGCGTCGTTGAGCAGGAGCCGCGAGACCTGCCCGCAGCCGCGGTTGAGCAGGAACTGCACCACCCGCGTCTTGTCCGGCGTGAGCCGCCCGAATTCGAGAATGAGCCGGTCCGAGACCGCGCCGGTCTCGTCGAACACGGCCACGTCGTAGGACGTCTGCTCGAGCGCCGTGCCGGTGGCGTTATGGGCCACGAAGGTCAGCCGGCAGCCGCCCTCCACCGCCTCGGTATTGTTGAGCTCCAGCGTGAAGCGCCCGGCCTCCTGCGCGGCGAGCGGGGTGGCGAATGGCAGCGCGGTGAGCAGGGTGGCGATCAGGGCTGTGGCCGGGCGCGCGCCCCCGGCGCGCGGGCGGGATCGGCGGGTGTTGAACGGGCGCATCCATGTCCTCCGTCAGAAATCGGGCTGAGCTATGGAACAAGTGCTAACATGGAAATCCGGATCGGCAAATGCTGCCGAGGGGAGTGGCCGGACAAGTGTGTGCGAACGAGGAGCGAAACAGCATCAGGCCCTCCGCGCTGGACTATCAGGTCATCCGGGGCAATATGTCGATTGCGTTTTAATGTTTGAGGAGGATTTTGAAATGGTATGGAAGCCGGTCAAAGACCATTTTCGAGGCGGCACTGATGCCGCGATGGCTCTGAAAGGAAAGAAGGTTCGTGCAATAAAAGCCATGAGTTTCTCGACAAGTTATCTCGGTGAGGGCATGGGGCCTGGCCCAGCAGTCCATGTGAAAGTCGGAACGGTCGCGGTTGTCGGCTCGGTGCCGCCGAAACATATGGATCATTTACTTGTCGCTGTTCCTCGCACGCCCCAAAGCAATCCGTCTCTCGCCAGCCTGATGTTGGGATCTTTCGACTCACTGCTCGTGAACTGGCCCACGTTCATATCGAACTTCGAAATTGACGTATGAGCGGAAATCCAAGCTAATTCTGTACGGCCCCCGTGCACCCCGCTCATCCCCCGCCTTCGCTATCGTAGGCCTCGGCGAAATAGGTCAGGAAGACGTCGAGCATGCCGTTTTCATGGGCCTGCGCCTTGGCGTCCCAGCGTTCGACGAAGGTCTCCCAGGCGCGCGCGCGGCGATTGGTGAGCAGGCCGCTGCTCTTGACGCGGGCCTCGATCGTTTCGGGGGCGAGATCGTCGAGGAGCCGCGCCAGCGCGGGCTGGATGGCGGCATGGGTGGCATACTGGTGGCGCTTGATATCGGCGAAGGCGGCGCGAATCGCCGCGCTGCCGCGCTGGAATCCGGGGCGAGGCGGGCCGAACATCGTGCTGAGCGCCTGCTCGGGCGTGGGCATGAACTTGAGCGGGTTGTTGTCCTCGCGCCCGATCATCGTCACCTGACCCGAGCGCACCGAACGCCGCGCCACGGCGCGCGCGCGCAGCAAGCCCGACAGTTCTTCGCCGAGCACCTGTAGTGCGCGCCCGATCTCGGTGGCGGTCTCGAGCGGGTTGCCGTGGGAGAGGCTGCCCTCGGGCAGGCCCGCGGCGGCGGCGATTGCCTCGAGCACGGCGTCGGGCGCGGGTCCGGGCTGTGCTCCTGATGTCCGTGCATCGGGGGCCGCCCCGGATATGGCGGGGGGAGGCCCCGGAGGTGCGGTTCCGGGGGCGCGTCCCGGCAGCGGCTGCACGGCCGGTGGCGCTGCCGGCTCAGGTGCCTGCACTGGCCGCGACGGCCGGGTTCCCCAGATGTCGGCGGACGGCTGTGGCGTGGCCGGGGACACTGGATCTGGTGAGGAGAAAGACCCCGCGCCCCAGATATCGGCATGTGGCTTCGGGGCTGGCGGTGGCGTCTCCGGGGAAGGCGCGGGGACCCCATCGCCAGGGTGGGGCCGCAGATCGGAGGAGCCCGCCTCGAAACTTGCCTCTATGCTGTAATGACCCACCTGGAGACGGTCGCCCGCGTTCAGCGCGTAAGGGCTCTTGATCCGTGACGAGCCTCCGTTGACGAACGTTCCGTTGGTCGAAATATCGTAGAGCCACCAGACACCCTTTTCGTGCCGCAGTTCCATGTGGCGGCTGGAAACGAAGCGTCGCGGGTCGGGCAGGCTCCAGCCGATGCCTGTGTCGCGGCCCACCTCGAGGATCTCTCCTGGTTCCACCGAAACCTCGAGCGGCCCTCCGTCCGGCAGGCTCGCCATGTTGGTGATGCGCAGCCGCAGCTTCTGGTTTTCCATGCGTCCCGGTCTCCGTCGGTCGGATGGCGCACAGCCGCGCCGTTCCTCTGATCCTGTTTTGTCAGGCGAGGTCGGGCGCCGCAAGATCGCGCGCCATCGACACGAAATCGCCGAGCGTGCCCTTGCGCCTTGGCTGTTCGACACGCGCGAGCGCGGCCAGAACGGCAGCATTGACACCGCGTCCGGTCAGATAGCGCGGCGGTTGCACGGGCGGGGTTTCGGGTGGGGTGAGCGAGGTGCCGGCCCAGCCGGTCGCGAGAGCGAGCCAGACGCCGGGACTGCGGATCGGCTCGGCCAGGGCCCGGTCAAGAAGTGCGGCGCGCGCGCTCTCGTCCGGTGCCGCCACCCAGGCGGCTGCCGCCTGCATCATCGCGTGATCCGTCGGTTCGAGCAGATCGCGCACATGGCGCAGACATTCGTGACCCCACCATATCGCGACCCGGCGGCTGAACATCTGCGCCGCAAAGGTCACGGCTTCCTCGGGCGTGGGGCTGTCGAGCAGGGCGCTCGCAAAGGTCATCACCCCCTCGTTGCGCACGGGGCGGGCGGTCATGTCCTCGCCGATCTCGGGCAGGGCCGCGAACAGCTCTTGCGCGGTCAGGTATCGCAGGGTCTCAAGCTCTTTGCTCACCTTTGGTCGCATCCTGTCGAGGGTCGGTGCGGTCAACGCACCGTCACGAGTTGATCTTGACCAGCGCGCCCTTGATGTCCATCAGTGCGCCGGCCTTGTGTTCGGAGGTCATGCCCGCGGTGGAGCTGAACGATTGCGCGGCCTTGACCGTGATGGTGGGCGATTGCAGCGTGATCGAGGAGGCATCCATGGTGATCGTGCTCGCCCCCACCTTGAGCGTGATCTTCGTGCCCGCGGTCACGGTCAGCTCCTTGCCCACGTCGAGCGTGTCGTTGTTGCCGATCTTCGTGGTGCGGTCGTTGTCGACCGTGCGCGTCTCGTCATGCAGCACATGGGCGTCGAGATCGTACTGGGCGTGCAGGCGCACCTCTTCCTTGCCCTTGGTATCGTCGAAGGCAAGCTCGTTGTAGCCGCCGCCGCCGGGGGTGGAGTTGCTCTTGACGCCCATGGTCTTGCCGCCCTCGCCGACCTCGAAGGGCGGCATGTTGTCGGCATTGTAGACGCAGCCCACCACCAGCGGGCGGGCCGGATCGCCATCGATGAACTCGACCACCACCTCCATGCCGACGCGGGGCACCACAAGGCCGCCCCAGCCCTTGCCGGCCCAAAGCTGTGCCACCCGGCAGCGCATCGAGCGCGCGCCCTCGCGGTCCCAGTGAAAGCGCACCAGGATGCGACCGTAATCGTCGCAGTCGATCTCTCCTTCGCCGACCACGACGGCGGTTTGCGGGCCTTGCACCCGCGGTGCGACGCGCGCGGGTGGCGGAACGACCGGCAGGTCGGCTGCGCGGAACTCGTACCAGCCGCGATAGCTGTCCTCCTCGTGCCCGCCGGCCGCGCCGCTTCGGTAAGCCTCGGCGGTGAAGCTGTGCGAACAGGAAAGCGCGACGAAGACGCGGCCATCGACAGCCGGATCGGGATGTTTCTCGACGGTGACGCGCATGCCGGCCATGAGCCCGGCGCAATCGCCGTGGCTGCTGTGCAGCCCGTCGCCCATCGTGGCCTGGTTCTGGCGCAGGTCGGTCAGGGTGTCGCCCTCGTCCCTCGTCGGATAGCGGCCGGGGTAGACGAAGGATTCGATATCGCCCTTCTCATAGGCCGCCCCAGCGGTCTTTTCGGTCTGCATGGCGGCGCGCGGCGTGGTGAAGTTGTAATCGGTCATTGCCACGCGGCCCGTGGACATCCGCCTGCTCGACACCCAGTCGAAGAGATGTTCGCGGGCATCGCGGAACTGCCGTTCGGTCATCCTGTAGGGGCGCGTGGTGCCGGGGATCTCGGGCAGGCTGTCGACCTCATCGAAAAGCACCAGTTCATGCGCGTGCTTCTCGTGGCGAAAATAGTAGTTGATCCCGAACATCGACATCAGCCGCTCGACAAATTCCAGATCCGTCTCCTGGAACTGCACGGTGTATTCCATCTCGGGATAGTCGCGTTGCAGATCGGCGACATGGGAAAAGCCGTGATCGGCGAATATCTCGGCGAGGATGTCAGGGGCGGTCTTGCGGTGAAAGATGCGCTGGTTCTGCCGCAGCCCCAGAAGCCAGAGCCAGGGCCGCAGCGTGACCACATATCCATGCCCGCCCTCCTGCATCCCGAGCCAGCGCGCCTCGGTCAGGAGCCCGTCGAAATGCCGGTCGGGATGGCCCGGATCGAGAGTTTGCAGCGCCACGGAGGCATTGCGCCCGAGCAGCTTGTCGAAATCTATGTTGGCGCTCACGCTGAGACACTCCACTTCGAACTCGTAGAGCCGGTTGATCCCTTCCTGCCCGTTGAAGCGCATGAGCGCGAGGCTCGCGGTCGGTCCCTTGTCGGGATTGTCGGGCGGGTAAAAGATTCCAAGACGCTGGTTCTGGGAAATCATCGCTTACATCTCTGTCTCGAACGCCGCGTAATGAACCGGGGCCGCTGGATCGGGGCTTGGGCCAAGGCAGGGGTGGTCCGCCTCCCGAGGGTGTTGACTGCGGGCCAGTATGACGAAATTTCTCGCGCAGGGCAAAGGTTGAAGACGCCGGCCCGCGTCCGGAGCGATTTTTGCGTCCCATGCCGTGCCCGAAACGCGATGACCGGGCGGCGCGCCCTCACCGATTGCCCAGCGTGCCGCTGGAATTCAGGATGACCGTCCACGCCTCGGCGTCTCCGATATCGACTTCGGCGAAGTCTGCCGCGATATGCCCGCGCAGCCAGCAATCCTCGCTGCCAAGGATGCGAAAGCGGTCGTCATCGATGCAAAAGGTCGCGCTTCCCTCCAGAAGGGCCTGGTTGAAGACATCGGTGGCGAAGATGTAGAGATATCGGTTGGACAGTGGCTCGCGCAGGATCACGACGCAGCGATTGGGGGCGATCGTCCACCACCCTTCGCTCAGAAAACCGTCCCCGGGATCGTGGGCGACGGCGAAGTTCAGCACGTCAAAGCTGTCGTTGCAGACCGAAAACTCGGCGCGGGCGGCGGCGGGTACCACAAGTGCCAGCACCGCCGCACAGACCCAGCGCCCACTGGTGCGCGCCCGCTTGTCAAACGCCGATTGCCGATCGCGAAGGGTCACTGCGTCACTCCCCGGGACGTATCATTCCCTCACGGGCAGGAATTCGGAGAGAATGGCCGTGAAACTCTGGTTGAGATAGCCGCGTGCGCGCGCCAGAAGCACCGGGATCGGACTCGATGGCTCGGCGCTGGCATAGTAGCTTTCGACGGCGCTCATGAGCGCGCCGGCCTCCTTGCGGGTTTCGACCGTGAAGGCTTCGGGCTGGTCCGGGTCGGCGATCTCCGGCGCGCCTCCGTCGGAAAGCGCCCGCAGTCGCTCCATGCCTAGGAGAAAACCGCTGTCGGCACCGAAGTCGATCCGGGCGCGTCCGGCCATCTCGGGCATCAGAACGTCCAGGGCCTCGGTCAGGGGGCGCCCGACGAGCTGATGTGCCTGCCTGACAAGAAGAAGGCTGGGCGAAGACGGTTCGCGGTTCCGGAAATAGGCTTCGATCGCACGCAGCGCGGCGCGCGCCTGGCCCATATCGGCGATCCGACCGGTTACGGATGGAGAAGAGTCGACGACATCCGGCGTGATCGGCCCGGCTTCGTCCTTGGTCATCTCGTCTGGCGGCGCGTCGTTCGTGCCTTCAAGATCGGGCCGGACGTCGGCAATCAGCCCGATCAGATCGGCAAGACGGCTGCGGAGGTCCTCGAGATTGGGGCGGAAGGGCTGCCGCTCGTTGGCGAGACATTGCATCTCGATCCGTCGCACGGCATCGCGCATCCTGCTCAGCAGGGTGTGGCAGCCGCTTACGGCCTCGGCATTCTCGGCGGCGCGCAGCGCCGAGCGAAGCGCATCGGCGTCGTCCGGTTCCTCGCCTGCCAGCGGTGTGCGGTCGCCGCGTGCCAGCGCCACCCGCCGGAAGCTTATCTCTCGCAGGCGGCGGTCGCGGATGAGCGGCGCGAACTCCAGCGGCATCAGAATCGTGGCGCGGCTTCCCAGAAGCTCTATCGCATTGGTGCGATGGATGATGTCCTCGTCGATCCGCGGATGCACCTGTTCGGGGAATCGTTCGAGCAACCCGGCCACGAGGTCAAGGCAGTCGGCCAATGCCGGCAGGTCGCGTGCCAGGGCGCAGAACTGACCGTAGGCGGCCAGCAACCGCAGATCGCGGGTACGTTCGAGCAGGGCAGCGACAGCCGACCACTCGGCCGCCAGATCGAGCGAGGCAGGGTCGAAGGACTGGTTGCCGTCGGCG
This sequence comes from Roseovarius sp., assembly GCA_002720475.1. Classification (GTDB taxonomy): domain Bacteria; phylum Pseudomonadota; class Alphaproteobacteria; order Rhodobacterales; family Rhodobacteraceae; genus Roseovarius. The sequence goes on along the minus strand of PBIL01000006.1, from coordinate 114,325 downwards.
CGGAAGAAACTTTGCGGCAACCGCGCTTCGGCATCGTTGAGATAGGTCTCGAATGCGGGATCGTAACTTTCGAAGAGATCGGGTCCACAGGGATCCTCTTCGGAAATCGGGACAAGGAAATCCTGGTAGTTCATGGAAGGCCCGCGATCCTGTTGCATCACTGGTGCCAACGCTAGCAGGCGGCACTGCATCTGGCAAACATGCGAAGCTGTTTCGGAGAGGGCCATGCGTCGTGGCGCGAGGACTCGTCACCATAGAGCTTTTCCGTTATTTTGGGGCTTATGCGAGGAAGGTTGATCATGGACCCGTGCCCCCGTTTTTTCCGGTCCCCTGTCAGCGCCGGTCGCGCGTCGTTTCGCGCGGTGGCGCGGGTGTGCGTGCTGCTGCTGGCGCTGGCCCTTCTGGGGGCGTCTCACGGGCGCGCGCAGGAGGCCCGGGAGCGGATCGCCTTCGTGGTCGGCAATACCGGTCATGACGGGGCGGCGGCCCTGCCGGACGCCGGGCGCGCTGCCCGCGAGATCGCCACGGCGCTGGAGCGCCAGGGTGTCGAGGTCTCGCTTCTTCTGAATGCGGACGCGGCCACCTTTTCCGCCGCCTTCGAGAGCTTTGCCCGCCGTGCGGAAGCGGCGGCGCTGGCATTGGTCTATTTTGGCGGCTACGGCTTGCGGGCCGGAGGAAGCGATTATCTTCTGCCGACCGATCTCGTGCCCGAGAATGTCGCGGCCGTCCAGGCCCGTGCGATCCGGCTCGACGGGCTGATCGCGCGCCTGGAGACGGGCGACAGGCCGGCGGTTCTGATCCTCGATGCCAGCCATGCGCTTGACCTGCCTGCGGGTGGGGGGCTTGCTCCCGGCCTCGGAGCACCGGTCCCCCGGCGCGAGACCCTGATCGCGCTTTCTGCGCAGCCGGGAACACTCGCGCCATCCGGAGAGCGGCATGTCTTTTCGGTGGCGCTGGCCGAGGCACTTGCGGGTGAGAGCGAGTCGCTTGACCGTCTGCTGAGCGATCTGGTCGAAACCGTGCGCACCCGCAGCGCCGGGCAGCAGGTTCCGTGGGTGACCTCCAGCCTTTCGGCTCCGGCGTTTCTCGATCCGTTCGTGCCGACCGACGAGGATTTCGCAAGGCTGGCGGCCATGCCCGAGCAGCAGCGCGCGTTCGTGATCGAGATATGGCGCAGCCAGGGTGCCCGCTTCGGCCCTGCGGAAGAGGCGCGGCTTGCCGTGCTCATCGAAGAAGCCACGACGCCGGATGCACCGCAATTCTCGTTCGAGTTCATCGAGGAAGGGCCGCCACCGCTGGTGCAGGATGAAACCGACGTGCCGGGCACACCCGTGATCGAGGACGCGCCGCCGCGGCTGGTCACGCCGACCGGGTCCGAGTCTGTCCGTTTCGCCGCCGTGCCGGTGATGGTCCCGGCGCCACTTGTCGATCGGTCAGACTTCGCGTTTGGCCCCGTGACGCAGGCCCGGGTGGCCGCTGTGGCCGCTGCGCCCGATCCGACGCCGGTTCGGCTGGCGACTGCGAAGGCGGCCATCAATCTTTCCGCCGTAACTTCGCGCTCCGCCGGGACCACGTCGCAAGGAATCGAGATCACCATGCTGTCGGCGCGCGCCGCGCATTCGCGCCCGGCCATCGCGGACAAGCCGATCACTCGCATCCGCTCGGAAGGCGCGCCCGTGCTTCTGGCCTCGCTCGCGCCTGCCCGCAGCATCTCGCCCGAGCCCGAGAGCACCGACCGTCTGATCGGCCGCGATGTGACCGACGGGTATCTGGTGCCCGAGGATCTAGCGAGCGCGGTTCAGACCGAACTGGCCCGGCTCGGCTGTTACCGGGCCGGGATCGACGGCATCTGGGGCAACGGTTCGCGCGCGGCCTTGCAGCGCTATGTGGACGGCAACGGCGCGACGTTTTCGGGGCTTGAGCCGACCCCCGAGATCTGGCGGGAATTGCGCTCGGTGACGGAGACAGTCTGCGCCGCCGCCCCGGCGCGCGCAGCCCCGGCCCCGCGCAGGGAGCAGCCCGCGGCGCGCGCGGCACCCGCGCCCCGGCAGTCTGCCCCGGTGGCCCGTGCCCCCGCCGCAGCAGCGGGACAGGACAACCAGCGTCTGCGGCGGTCTCTGTCGACCGGTCTCCGGTGACCGACTCCCGCCAGGCGCCGGTCGATCCGCGTTTCGCGCGGGCGCGTGCGCAGGCCCGGATCCGGCACCGGCGCCGGATATGGCGCCGACTGGCGCTCGGGCTTGCGGTGGTTGCCATGCCGGTCGGGTTCGGGTTGATCAGCGGGATCGTCGAACTGCGCGCGCCCTTGCCCGAGACCCAACCGCGTGAGATCGCGGCCTCGCCGGAGAACCGGCCGCCTCCCGAGATCGGTGCCACGCCCGAACCCGCAGGCGACGTCCCCCGCTTCATGGACCTGCCGGGCACGCCATTGCGGATCGAGACCGGCCGGGTCGCACAATCGGTTGCTCCCGTCCGGCTTCCGCGTCCCGAGGGGCTGCCACCGGAACGGGGTTCCGGCGATGTCCTGGTGATCCGAGACACGATGATCCCGGCGGGTGAGCGGCTGAGCCTGACGCTGCCCACCAGTCAGGAGGATTTTGCCATCTTCCAGGCGCAGCGCAGCGCGGCGGTGCGCCCCGTCGCCCAAAGCCCCGCCCCTGCCAGCGGGCCCGTGCGTCCGCGCAACGTTGCCGAAGCGCTGGCGCTGATCGCCGGCAGACCGGAAGCCGCGAAAGACATGGGGATAAGTGCGATGGCGCTGCGGCCACCCGAGCGCCGCTATCCGCTCTATGAAGAGACCGTCCTCAGGATATCGCGCGCCACGCCCATCGAGACCGTGCTCTTGCGGGAGGGATTGCCCGGAGAGGAAGCGGCCGTCGTTACCGAAGCTGCGGCATCGCTTCTGGGTATCGATGTCTTGGGCGACAATCACGTCTTTGCGTTGCGGTGGCAGAGACCCGAGCGATCGTGGGATGACAAACCGCACTTCGTGCAGGCCGCGTTCTATGCGCCCGAGCGCTATATCGGTGCGCTGGCGCGGCAGCCCGGTAGCGATGCCGAAGATCGTCCTGCCATCAGGACCGGCTCGGATCCCTGGATCGGACGCGATCTTGCCGCGCTTTCCGACAGCCGTCCGGCACCGGCGCTCGGCCCCCCCTCCGAACGGCCCCGCATCATGGACGGGCTCTATGGTGCGGCGCTGCGGCAGGGGCTGCCCGCCCGGCTGGTGGGACAGATGATCATGCTGCTTTCGACGGCCTACAAGCTTGATGCAGAGGCGGCCGAGGGAGATACACTGACCCTGGTCATGAGTGAAGCCCCTGCTCGGGGCGGGCAGACGGACGAGGGCAGAGCCCTGGACCAGCTGCTCTATATCGGGATCGACAGTGCCGCCGCGCCGATCCGCTGCTATGTCTATCGGCCCTCGCCGGACGCGGCACCGACCTGCTGGGGTCCCCGCGACAGCCGTCACGCGCCGCGCGCGACCTCGGGGGCCGTGATCGACCGTCTCGGCGGGGGGGAGGCCGCCGTGTCGCAACTGGTGCAGCGGATCATCCAGGTTGAATCCGGCGGCCGCGCCGACGCGCGCAACCCGCTCTCGACCGCGACCGGCCTGGGTCAGTTCATAGACAGCACCTGGTTACGGATGATGCGCACCTACCGGCCCGACCTGACCGCGCAGATGACCAATGCCGAGTTGCTGACATTGCGGACTAACCCGGAGATTGCCCGGGAAATGGTCGGAAAGCTTGCCTCCGAAGGCGCGGCCTTCTTGCGCGCGCGCGGGCACACGATCACCGCCGGGCGGCTCTATCTGGCGCATTTCCTTGGCATGGAGGGAGCGCACCTGGCGCTTAGCGCCGATCCCGCAACCGACCTGCTGTCGCTCTTCGGTGCGGCCGTGATCCGCGCCAACCCGTTTCTCGAGGGTCGTGACGCGGGCTATGTCGTGGACTGGGCGGAACGCAAGATGAGCGGCGCATCGGGGCGCGTGGCGGTGATCCGCGAGCCGCCCGGACTGGACGCGTTCCGCGAAACCGTGGCGGCGATGTTGGCGTCCAGATGACCCCGGACCATGGCGGAGGCGAAGCCTTCAAGGCTGATGTCGGGAAGCCGTCCGCATCCTGCCGGGTGCCGAAGGGAGCAGGCCGAGAGCGCGCGGCGCGCTCAGCGCCGCGCCGGCAGTGCAACCAGCCGTGACCGGACCGGTCCCGCCGAGCGCTCGACATCCGCTTCGAGAAACCTCCAGAATTCGTCACCCTGCGCAACGGGCAGGATGGCGTTGTCCGGGATCAGTGCGACCGTCCCGAGTGGATCGCGGGTGGCAATGGCCACCACGAGAAACACGTCGCCCTCGGCCGCTCTCGGAGACCAAAGGCGGCGGCCCGGCACGGTGAGCGTGCCGTCAGCGGGGTCGAACTCGGACGAGAGATTCTGGACCCGGCCCTCGGGATCGACCAGAAGGACCGCGACCGAGTCCTTGCCGTGTCCCTCGAAACGCCCCACCACATCGCCCGAAGCGGTGTTCGGCAACTCGAGCCCAAGCACCGGACCCTGGGCGGAAGGCGGTGTGGTGCGCGCGAGAAAATCGAGCGCATCGCAGTGCGTTTCACGGACCGGGACAAGACCCAGGTCAGGGTCCCGTCCGTGGGCCTCGGAAAAATCCTCGACGAGCGCGGCGAAGCCGGCTTCGGTGCCGACCAAATTGCCCAATGCAGGGCCCTGGGCCGCGTCCGTGGTGCCCGGCTGGAAATGAAGGCATGAGGTCGTGCCGCGCGCGACCCATTCTTTCAGCCAGGCGCGTTCTTCTTCGAGGTTTCTCGCCCCCGGTGGTGCGAGACCGGGCAGCACACCGGCATACCAGGCCCCGCCAAGTGCCAGCGCCAGCACCGCCAGACCGGCAAGGAGGAGCCCGCCGCGCCTGCCGCCGCCAGTCACGGCCTTGCCTGCGGGCGGCGTCGTTACAGGGGGCGGCCCGAACGGGCTGCCGGTTCCGGGATTGCCCATCGCACCGGGCGGGTTGGTCCCGGGTGGGTTTGTGGCGGGCGGGTTGGTGCCGGGTGGTGCCGAAGTCACGGGCTGTGGGCCGGGTGGCAGGCTCGCGGGGGTGATCGCCGCCAGCACCGCCGCCATGTCGGCGGGGCGGTCGGCGGGATCGGGTTGCAGCATCCAGCCCAGCAGCCCTGCCAGCCGGTCGGGCAGGCCCGAGAGGTCCGGCACGCTCATGCGCGCGCGCACCGCCTCGGCGGGGTTGTCGCCCATGTCGATCGGCCGACCGAGGGCGGCGGCGGCGGCCAGAAGCGCGAGGCTGTAGATATCGGCCTGCCCGGTGACATGGCCGTCATAGAGGCCGAGTTGTTCGGGCGCGACATAACCCGGCTTGCCCGCGAACTGCCCGCCGATCAGCGTGCGCCCGCCCGGAGTCGTCTCCTTGGCGATGCCGAAATCGATGATCTTGGCGTTCTCGACCCGGCCTTCGCGCAGGATCACGTTGTCGGGCGAGAGGTCGCGATGCACCACGCCCGCGCGATGCGCCACCTCCAGCCCGTCCGCCAGCCGCCGCAGCAGCGTCATCACCTCCGCCTCCGACAGCGGGTCGCTCTCCATCCGGTCGCCGAGCGGCACACCCTCGACATATTCCATCACCAGGCAGGGGCGGGCGATCTCGGGATCGATGGTGAATACCTCGTAGCGCACGATCGCGTCGTGCGATATGCGCCGCAGCACGGTCGATTCCTTCTGGAAGAGCGACAGGATCTTCTCGTCATGAGCCAGCGCGGGCAGCACGATCTTGATCGCCACCGCCTCGCCGTTGTGGATGTTGACGCCGCGATAGACCTCTCCCATGCCGCCGGTATTGATATGCGAGACGATCTCGTAGGTGCCGATCAGCACGGTCCCGGGCGGAACCTGGATCGGACTGTTCGTGACATGGGCAGCGCGCGCGCCCGCTCCGCGCGCGGCAATCTGCGTACGCTCGGGCGGAACGGAGCCTGCAGGCGGATTTCCGTCGGGCGGTCGGGATGTCATCAGACGCTGCCTTCCTGGTCTTGCGTGGCGGTCTCTTCGTTGCTCACCACCGTCTTGAGCGCACAGCGCACAACGATAACCGTGACATTGTCGCTGGCCCCGCGTCGCAGCGTTTCGGCCAGGAGCGCCTCGCAGGCGGCCTGCGAGGGCTGCCCGCGCATCATGGCGACGATTTCGTCATCGTGCAAATGCCCTGTAAGCCCGTCCGAGCACAACAGGAACGCATCGCGGTCGCGCAGGGTGCCGGTCGCATGGTCGATCTCGGCCTGCTCGTAGACCCCGACAGCGCGGGTGATGACGTTCTTGCGTGGCCAGTTCTCGGCCTGCTCGGCAGTGATCGCGCCGCTGTCGAACAGTTCCTGCGCCTCGGTATGATCACGCGAGAGCTGGGTCAGCACGCCGTCGCGCAGCAGGTAGATCCGGCTGTCGCCGCACCAGCAACAGGCGAAATGCGCCTCGTGGATCAGCAGCGCCGCCAGCGTCGCGCCGATCGTGACCCCGTCATGGCGCGCGGAATGGGCGCGGATATCTTCATTGGCCCGCGCTACCCGGTCGAGAAACCGCGCCCGCAGATCGGCCGCGCTCGAGCTTTGCCGCACGGTCTCGACCCGGTCGACGACGATCTGTGCCGCCACATCGCCACCGAAATGCCCGCCCATCCCGTCGGCCACCAGCCAGATCCCATGCTGCGGTGCGCTGAGATAGCGATCCTCGTTATGGGCGCGCACGCATCCGTCATGAGTCACGGCCCCGGTCTCGAAACGGAATTTCGGATTGCTCATGACGGCTCAGCCTCCTGTCTGTGGCTCGGCGGGTGGAATGGCGTCGGTCAGCATGAAGGCGAAGGTTTCGGCATCGGGCAGCCCGGCAAGCGAGATGACGCTGGTCCGCCCCTCCGCCCCCTCGCACCACCAGTAACTGCGTCCGGTCGCGGCAAGGTGATGGTCGCTGGCGCGAATCCCGCTCCAGACCGAGCCCTCCCCGCCGTCCTCGCCGCCACCCTGCCCCCAGAGCGCGCGCCGCGCCAGAAGCCCGGCCATCTGCGCCGCTCCGTCCGGCAGGCGTGGCGCGGCCAGCGCCGCCAGATCGACCTCGACCGCCTCGAGCGCGCGGCCCGCACGCGCCGCCAGCAGCAGCGCGTCGCAGGTGGCATACCACCCCCGGTCCGGTGCCTCGAGCACCGGCGGCGGCATGAGGCGCGCGTGATCGTCCGCGAGCACCAGCACCAGCGGAAAGAGCCGCCCCTGCCGGTCGGCGGAGGGCAGGAGCACGCCGGTCACCGTGCCCGCCTGTTCGTGGGCGCGCAGGTTGCGCGTCCAGTCGCCGCGCAGGATGTCGGGACCGATCCAGAACCGCCAGGGCGGCGCCTGCCGCCAGGCCGCTTCCCAGTTCGTACCCAGAAGCTCGCGCGTGGCCTGCACCAGCGGCAGGAGCCAGTCCTCGATCGGGCGCAGGAGATCCTGGGCGACGGCGCGCGAGATGAAATCGCCCCGCGCGGGCAGCTTGCCGAAGAGCCCCGCCTTGCAGGGGGCGGCCGCCTCGGGGGGAGAGGGCGCCGGGGGGGGGCGGGACCCGGTGCGTGCTCGTCCACAGGCGTCGCCGCCACATCCGCCTCGGGTGATGGAACCGCCTCCGGTACCGGGTCGTCACAGTGCGCGTGTCCGGCATCGTCATCCGCCTCGGTGTCGTTCGTCGCGTCCGGCGCGGCTGTCGCCTTTGCCTCTGCGAGCGTCTTCGTATCCAGCTCCGTCCCTGTTCCGGTTGCGGGTGGCGCGGTCTCGTCTGACTGTCTGCTCGTCATGTCCTGCCTCCGGTCGCTCACAGCCCGCGCGGGCAGCGGAAATCCCACAGCTCGCGCAGAAAGAACGGGTTGCCCGACGAGGCGGTGTTGATGTTGTAGGCGACATAGCGCCCGCCGACATCGAGCCGGATATTGACGCCGCTGCCCGAAGGGCGCGGCTTGCCGGCGTTGATCAGCCTCATCAGCGCCCAGGGGCCGGGTGCGACCTGCAACGCCGATTCGCGGCCGGGCATCTCGGGTGCAAGCTGCACCGAGGCCGAGCCGCTGCCACCGCCCGAAGGCCAGAACAGGCTCTGCGCGAGGCTGCCGGATTGCTGCGTCGTGATCACCTGCCCGTTGATCTCCAGCAGCGCCACGTCCGCATCGGGATGCAGCGCGGTCTGGCGAATGGTGATGTCGAAGCCCGGCAGCGCGCTGCCGCCGGGGAAATAGGCGTCGCGGATCGCCGATGCGCGCTGGAACTGGGCCAGCGTGGCAAGCGACATCTGCGCGCCCAGGCGGCTGTCGGGCTTCCATCGCCATTCCGCACCGCTGATATCTGCATGCGGCAGCAGTTCCGTCTTGAAGAACCGGTCGATCACCCCGCCAGGGGCGAAGAGCCGGGCGAATTCGGCCATCGGCAGGTCGCGATTGGCGCGGCCGTCGAACGGATAGCTGTTGGGCACCAGCGCCTCGCAGACCTGCGACACCTCGGCATTGAGCCGCTCGTTGAGCGCGGCCAGCGTGGTATTCGCGGCGTTGCCGGCGAATTCCTCGCTCGCCTGCTGGATCATCCGCGCCAGTTGCGGCGGCAGCCGCGTGGCATGGCGGGTGAGAAGGGCCGCCTGTGTTGCCAGTTCCTGGCCGAGCGTGGCAGGGATCTGTCCCGCGCCTGCGGTGGAGGTGAGCATCAGACGATAGATCTTCTGCAGGTCCTGCAGCAGCACGTCGATGGGCCGTCCCTCGGGCAGTTCGATCAGCAGATCGTGCCAGCGCCCGAACTGTGCCTCGACATTGGCACCCGGCAACTGCGCCTCGGCGGCGGATGCGCCGCCGCCCTGCGCTGCCTGACCGTCCGCCCGGTTCGACGAGCGGCGGCGCTGTTCGAGCACGTCAAAGCCGATCCGGCTCATCCCCGAGGCACGTTCGCGGATGCGGCGCATCACCTGCTCGCCGACCAAACCCGCGATCTCGGCCCCCTCGCCCTCGGCGAGGCTGCCCAGCCCGGCCCCGAACCCGTCCTCCTCATCGAATCCGGCCGTCAGCCTGGTTTCCTTGTTCACCGCCTCCACCAGCTTGAGGATCGGCGACTGGCGTGGGTCGGAGACGGCGTTGAGCGCGAGGAATTGCGGCGCGCCCGCGGCCATCGGGCGCAGCCGGATATTGTCGAGCGCCGCATTCCAGGCGCGGGTGAACTCGAGCGCATAGCGGTTCATGATCGCCGGTCCGAGACGGCGCAACTCGCCCGAGACATCCGCCGCCTCGGCGCGCGCGCCCAGCACCCATTGCTGCGTCTCGAGCTTGTTGGCGACATCGGCGAGGCGCGGCAGGAAATACTGATGGAAACCGGCATATGTAAAGGTGGCAGGCACTTCGAGTTCGTTGAGCGCGCGCCCGTCCAGCGTCTCGAAGACCAGCTCCGCATCGGGCCCGGCACGCTGGCCGAGATTGAACGGCGCGATATCCTGGGGCCCACCCGCCCCCATCACCAGAAGCCATGCCTGATCCTCGAGATTCATCAGCGACAGGATGCGCTCGGCACGCTCCACCAATGCGCCGTTGAGATCGACACGGGCGCGGCTCTGGGTCGCCGACAGATCCAGCATGGCCCACAGATGCGCCTCCATCTCGGCGCGCAGATCGCGCATCGGCCCGGCCCCGCGGTAGGCCGGGTCCCGGGCCCATTCATCCGCGAACCAGGCGGCGATGAAGGCATCGTCAGGTGCCGGCGCGGCATGGCCCAGAAGCTTGTAGACCTTGAGCGATTCATAGAGCGACAGCAGGTCGTTATTGGTGATGTCCTCGGCGATCCGGGTCTCTACATGCAGGATCAGCCGCGGGCGCAGGTGACGCTCGAGCCCGTCGCGATAGGCCGCCAGAGCCGCTGCTCGGATCGCGCTGCGCTGGCTCAGCCCGGCACCGTCGAGCAGCCCGCCGCCGATGTCCTGCGTTGCATGGCCCAGGGGCAAGGAGGCGAGCTGGCGCAACAGCGGCAGCACCGGGCCGAGATCCGGATCCGTGATCTCGGTTTTTTCCAGTTCGAGCCGCGCCTCGTCACGGTAGCGGGCCATCTCGGCTTCGGCGGAGCGCACCAGCGCATGGTTGCGGTAAAAGCTCGTGCCCCAGAGGGCCGCCAAGGCGCCGGTAGCGATCAGCACCAGCGTGAAGATCCCGTAGCGCAACACGCGCTCGCGCCGCACTGCACGCGCATCCTGCGAGACCCATCCCGCCTCGGCAAAGATCACCTTGCGCAACAGGTCGTGCAGGAAATAGCTTCGGCCGCGGCCCGAGGCCCCGGCACCGGGCAGCATGCCCATGTCGCCGAAGCTGCGCTCCATCGCGCCGAGCACCTGGTCGATCGGCGTGCCCTCCTGGGTGCCGGACGCGAAGTAGAAGCCACGCAGCGTCGCGTTGACCCGGTAGCGGCTCGATCCGAAAACGCCGGTGAGCAGGCCGATCACCCGGTCCTTGAGCATCGCCACCTGCGCCGGAAATCCGAAGATCGCGATGCGCGCCACCCCGTCGGGCTCCTCGTTCATGCGGTCGGTGACTTCGGCCGAGAGGCGCGCGAGCAGGGCGTCGTATTCCGCCGCCACCAGCGGCAGCGTCGGCTCGCGCCGGTTGGCAGGGCGGAAGGTCGCGCCCCAGACCTTTTGCCGACGCGAGGCGCTGAAGCTGCCGAAGAACTCGGTGAAGCCCGCGATGAGATCCGCCTTGGTGAAGAGCACGTAGACCGGCACCTCGATGCGGAACACCTCCTGCAGTTCCAGCAGCCGGTCGCGGATTGCAGTGGCATGGGCCTCGATCACGGCCTCGTCGCCCGCGAGCAGGTCCTCGAGGCTGATGGCGAGGATCACACCGTTCACCGGCTGGCGCGGGCGGTGCCGCTTGAGCAGATCCAGAAAGGCCATCCAGCTCTCGCGGTCGGCCTCGGCGTCGCTGTCATGGGTGGTGTAGCGTCCCGCGGTGTCGATCAGGACGGCCTCTTCGGAAAACCACCAGTCACAATAGCGCGTGCCTCCTGCCCCGGCGATCGGCCCGCCCGCGCTCTCGGCCAGGGGAAACCGCAGGCCGGAATTCAGCAGCGCCGTGGTCTTGCCCGCGCCGGGCGGGCCGATGATCACATACCAGGGCAATTCGTAGAGATAGGCCGAGGAACCCGAGGAGCGGCGCAGTACCGCCAGTGCCTCGTGGAGCTTCTCGCCCAGAACCTCGCCGTCGCCCACCGGGCCTTCGGGCACGATCGCGGCCTCGAGCGCGCGTTCTGCGCGGCGCGCACGCCACCAGCGGACGAGGTGGTAGAGCCCGACCGCGCCCCAGACCAGCGCGATCAGCAGAAGCCGCGCCCAGACCGAGGCGAACGGGAACACGCCCGCAACGCCGATCAGCGGTCCGCCGAACCAGAGCGCCAGGGCAAAGGCCACCAGCCCCAGCACGGTCAGCAGACTGAAGATGATCTTCTTCATGCCGGTCCTCCCGGTCGGACGGGCGTGCTCATATCCCACTTGCCTCCTCTCGGCGGATCAGCACCTCGACGCGGCGGTTCTGCGCGCGCCCCTCGGCTGTGGCATTGTCGGCCACCGGGTCGTCTTCGCCCGCGCCGATCACCTCGACGCGCTCCGCTTCGCTCAGCGCGGGGCGGATCACCCCGGCCACCGCCTCGGCGCGCGCGACCGACAGTTCCTGGTTGTTGCGGAACCGCCCGCGCCCGCTCATCGGCACGTTGTCGGTATGGCCGACGATGCGGATGGCCCCCGGCTCCGTCTCCAGCACCTCGGCGATGCGCCTGGCGACCGGCAAGAAGTCCTCACGCAGATCGGCGCGACCGCTGTCGAACAACACCAGGTTGTTGGCGGTCACGGCGATGAAATTGCCGCGCATCTCGACGGTGAGATCGCCCGCCTCGATCTCCGGGGCGAGCGCGGCACGAATCCGCTCGAGCTGTCCGGGGGCCTCGAAGACCGGGGGCACATAGGGCTCGGGCTCTGGCGGCAGGTCGGGCAGCGTGGCCGCGCGCGCCAGCGTCAGGGTGCCGTCGGGATGCAGCCCCCGCAGCCCGTCGGCGACCCGCCCGGCATCCTGCCCGAGATAGACGCGCATCCCGATGAAGCTGCCGCAGAGCAGCGCCATGGCGAGGCTTGTCACCACCCAGAGCGGTACCCGGCGGCCCTGATGGGGGGTGGCAATGGCAAAGCCCTGCCAATGCGGCGAGATGTCGTCATCCTCGCGCCTGCGCAAGTGCCGAAGCGTCTCGTAGATCTGCCGCCGGATGCGTTGCAGATCGACATCGCCGCCCGGGGCACCGCGATACTTGCCCTCGAAGCCCAGTTGCAGGCAGATCAGCATCAGTTCGAGCAGATCGTAGCAGCGCGCCGGATCGGCCAGCGCCTTCTCGATCTCCTGGAATATGCCGACACCCGAGGTGCGGCGGTTGAAGAACCGCGCCTCCATCGCGTATTGCACCCAGACCTCTCGATCGGTGCCGGGCAGGTTCTGCACCACGTCATCGGCAGTGCCGCAGAGCACGTATTTGGCGACCAGCGCCTGATGCGGATCGGCACCGCGCCCGGTGGCGCGGGCTTCGAACCCGTCGATCTCGCGGGTGACGTGGGCCATCAGCGGCAAGGCCTGCATGTCGACCACCTGGCTGCGCAGCCGTCCCAGCAGCATCAGCAGGCCCGCAGCGGCCGCGGTGAACGGGTTGGCCCCGACCGCATGGCCCGTCACCGTGCTCTCGAGTGCCTTTTCCAGCGGGATCTTGTGCCGAGCTGCCGCAGGGCCCGCCTCGGTCGGGCGCGCGATCTCGGGAAAGAACTGCTCCTTTCCGGCGCTGCCCATCCAGGCGTGCTGCCCTCCGCCGGAGGCGGCGGGCGACGGGGTGGCGGGTGGCGTGCCCCAGGCGTCCGCGGGAGGTGCGCTGCCCACGCCCGGATCTGGTGCAGGTTTCTCCCAGGCCGCGCCGGACCCGCCTGCCCATGGCAGGGGACGCGCGCCGCGCTGCTCCTGGCCCTGGTCCGGCCTGGCATCGCCGTCCCCCGGTCCGGGCGCGGGGCGCGCGCGCGCGCCCGGCAGCGGCGCGATCACCGTGCGCTGCGGGGGTTTGGGCGGCTTGCGACCGTCGCCACCGCCACCGGAGGGAGGTGGCACGCTCATGTCGCGGCCTCCATGATCGCCCAGATATCAAGCTCCAGCTCCGGCCAGTCGCCTGCGAAATGCAGCCCGATCGCCGAGGCGGTGGAGAATTCGCGCCACAGTTCCGAGCGTTTGTCGATGCTGAAGTAGACATGGCTCGTGACCGCGCGGATCTGGTGCGGCGGTGTCGGCAGGTGGACCAGTTCCAGTCCCGGCAGGTTGCTGTCCACGATCTGGCCCATGCGGGTGTTCGGCCCGACCTTGCACAGCAGCGGAAACTGCTGCTGGATCTGGGTCAGCGGCTTGTCGGCTGTCACCTCTATGATGAATGCCGCCTCGCGGAACAGCGCCCGGTTCTCGACCGTGGCGATGAAGGAATTGGGCACCGGCTGTTGCAGATCGAGCCGGATCGCGCGGCTCATGTCGCGGCTCAGAAGGCGCTGGATGTCGCGCAGCACCGGGGTAAAGGTTTCCTCGAGGTCGTCATGGTCATAGGTCGGGTAATCCGGACAGAGCCGCGTGGCGTCGAAGGTCCACAACTCTCCGGCCAGCCGCAACAGCGTGGTATAGAGCCGCTCGGGGTGGACATAGCGCGAAGCGCGCATGTGCCGCAGCCCGCCGATTTCACGATTGAGCAGCAGAAGCATGGAGTAATCCGCCGCCTGCAACCCGCCGCCGGTGCCGGGATCGGCGGCATAGCGCGCCAGTGCCGCCAGCCGCGTCTCGACCCAGCCCACCACCCGGTCGATCCAGCCCGCCACGACCGGATGCGCGTCTGCCCGGAGCAGCGGCGGCGCGAAGGCGGGATCGAGCACCACGGTCTTGTCGCGCACCTCGACCACGCGTGCCACGCGCAGGCAGCTATAGCCCGGCTTGGCCGTGCGCCGCACCTCCAGGGCCAGGCGGGGATGGGCGATCTCCAGATCGTGCTCGAGCCGCATCGCGGCGGTGCTGTCCGCGACGCGCTCGCGGTCGAGCACGTAGCGCGTGGCGCGGCTCGTTTCGTCATCGGTGCCGATCTCGCGCCCGTTCGGATCCGACATCGGCACGGTCAGCCAGATGAAATTCCCCTCCGAGCCTTCGGGCACCGCCACGGGATGCGGCAGAAGGCTCGTGCCCGGCAGATCGAAGGGCAAGCCGTCGGGAAAGATCCCCGCCGCCCGGCGCAGACCGAAGAGGTTCTGCTCCGAAAGGTCGGTGTCGATCTCGAGGTGCGAGAACCCCCAGGGATAGGGCGCGGCATGGCGGCTGCGCATCTCGATCAGATGCTCAACATAGCGATCCGCCTGCTGAAGGTGATGGGCTTGCAGGAAGAGCCCCTCTTTCCAGGCGATCTTGCTTTGCCATGACATGACGATATGCTCTTTCAAATAGTGCCGCGCGATACAGGACAGTTTGACAAGACTATGCGCCTTCGATCAATGCCATGAAGACACGGTTCATGCGAGAAATTTTCCATGGGCGGGTTGTGTGACGATGGATTCCGGCACATCCTCCCTCCCGCGAAACCGGAGACCTCCCCGATGACATCCGCTCCTGCCGCTCCTGCGTTTGCCTGCGCCTTGGCCTTGTGCCTGGCGGTGCTGCCCGGGGCTCGGCCGGCGGGAGCGCAGGAATCCCCGGCACCGGACACGCTGCGCGAGACCTTCCGCGACTGGTCCGTGCAATGCGCCACGCCCGAGGGCGGTACGCGCCGGTGCGAGATGAGCCAGACCATCCGTCACACCGATACCGGCGGCACCTTGCTGCAATTCGTGCTGCGGCTGACGGACGAGGATCAGGTGATGGGCGTGCTTGTCACGCCGTTCGGGCTGCGCCTCTCGGAGGGGGTGCGGATCCGGGCGGGCGAGACCGACATCGGTGCCTATGGCTTCGATACCTGCCTTGCCAGCGGCTGCATCGTGATGGCCGGATTCGACGAGGCCGCGCTCGGGGAGATGCGCGCGGCGACAGCGGGCGAGGTGCGCGCCATGGCCCGTTCCGGCGAGATGCTGGCCATCCCGGTCTCGTTCATGGGCTTCAGCGCCGGGCTGGCGCGGTTGCGCGCATTGCACGCGGGCTGAACCGGCCGGGGAAACGAAATGGTAAGGAAAACGGGCCTGGCGCATATGCGCTCCGGCCCGGCCTGTCAAGGTCAGGCGGAGGCGCTCAGCGGAACGCGCCGACGCTCCAGATCTTCTTGAGCCGCGTGCCCTGATCCTCTTCGGGCCGGTTGCGCGCCACCGGGGTCGCGGATACCGGGCTACGGACAGGCGTGGCGGCAACGCGCACCGGCGCGGCAGCCTGCCGGGTCAGCACGGCGGGATCGGGCCGGGCCACGGGCCGCGTCCGGGCCGGGTCCGCCACCAGGGGCAGGGCCGCGACCGGCAGGGCCGGAGCAACCGGGGCGGCGATGGCCGCGGCCAGATCGCTGCGCGGGTCGAGCCGGGGCGCTTGTGCAGCGGCAACCCGGACTGGAGCCTGACGGACGACCGCAGGCGAGGCACTGATCATGGCAAGCGTGTGGGCCGCAAAGGCCGTTCCTTCGCCGGTCGTGCGCGCCAGATCGGGCGTGGCGGGGACATGGGACTCGCTTACCGGTGACAGGGCAAGCCCGAGCGCCGCCCAGGCGATGGTTGCCGTGCCCGCAACAGTCAAGACGGCCGCAGATACGGAAATGGCCAGTCGTCCCCGAGCCGTCATGCGAGGGGCCGACCTGCTCTTCGGTATGTTCGATTCAGTGTCCATGACGTCTTTCTGGTCCTGTTTCCAAGCCCCCTGAGGCAAAAGAATAGCATAAAGTGACGACAAAGCCCAGCGGCCATTCATGCGCGCGTTTCGCACCGTGGCTCGCGCGCATCACCGGGGCGCGGGTGGCCAGCGACCTTCGGCGATCATCCGCTTGACTTCTTGGGGGGAGTAAACGGAATCGAGATGGCCCTCATCGGCCAGCCGCGATCTCACCCGTCGGAGGGCTTGTGCCCTGTTTCCCCCCCCCCCGATACGGGAAGGGGTGGCCAGCCAAGGGATCGTCATGCCGCGCCGGTCGGTGGCCATGGGGTCTGCACCGCGCTCCAGCAGCAGTTCCACCACCGGCCAGATATCGGCAATCGCTGCGCGCAAGGCGGGCGTGGCGTTGAAGGAACCGCGGACATCGACATCGAGTCCCGCATCGAGCAAGGCCGTGATCGCCGCCGTATCCTCTTCCATGACGCGCTTGAAGATGATCGACTGGCCGCGGGCATCCAGAGCATCGGGGTCAATATCTGAGATGCTCATGCTGTCTCCTTTCCGGTTTTCCTGAGAGCCGAGGGCCAGCCCTCCTGCCGCAGCCAGTGCCAGAAGCAGCACGATTGACAGGCGCCGTCTCATGGGCAGCCATTCGAGGCTTTCGCGGCGAGGATGTCGGCTTCTTGCGATTTCAAAGAGTGCATCATCTCATCCATACCGTGAAGGCGCTTCTGTTGCGCCTTGTGCGCCGCATAGCTGCGCTCCAATCGGTCTGGAATCCAGTTGTCTGGATTGACGGCCTCCTCTCCGGCCTGACGGTCTGCCTCGGTCCATTCATTGATGGTCGGCATCCTGTGCCGGTTCCCGAAAGCTTCTGGATGCAGACCGTCCCAGATCGCATCCTGGGTTCGGTTGAGTGGATCACCCTCAAGGTAATAGGCTTGCACGTTCGCGGGGTTCGCGCCATCGGGCGCGAATTCCTCGATCGTGCCGCGATTCAACCCGGCGGCGTTGAAGGTATGCGCCGACGCCCCGGATGCGGCCGCCGCAGTGGAAGCCAGCCCTCCGCCCAGAGAATGGCCCGTGAACCGAACCCGGTTTCCTCTTGCAGAGGCCGTGGCGACGCGCCCGATCTCTGCGGCTTCGTTGTAGTAGTCCGTTCCGTGCCCGGTCTTCTCGCGCACATAGCGGTCCAGTCGCCCCCCACGCAGTCCCGGTCCTTGCAAGAAATTGTTGAGCCAGTCTTCACCGGTTGTCGAGCCTTTGAAAGCGACCACATACTCTTGCAGGCCGTCGCTACCCCGCCGTACGAAGACATCGGCCCGAAAGTCGCTATCGGGCGGGCGGGTCAGGTTGTCCCCGCTTATCGGGTCATAAAGTCCCAGCTGCTCCAAATCCTCCGGCGATGCGCGTCGATATCCTTCGGGAACACCGTCTTCCGTATCGGGGTTACCATAGGCAGCGCCGGCCAGCTGTGCCATCTCCTGCGCTTGCATGTTCTCGGCCAGAGATTCGGCCAAGAGATGACAGATCGGCGAAATAAGAAATGGCGCGATCGGCGGTGCCGCCTCGCCGATCAGCACGTTGGGCGCGCCGGTCACAATCACGCCGCCATGGGCGGTCATGTCGCCGAGGCGCGCGGCGGGCTTTCCGCCGACGATCACAGTTGGGCTGCCCTTGACGATCACGTCGGTCGGACCCGCGCAGATGCACTTGTCGGTGATGCGCGCCTGCGGCACGCCCACGACGATCACGGTGGGCTCGCCGGTGATCACCGGTCCGCCGACATGGGGGACCGGTCCGCTGAACAGCGGGCATGTGTGCATGTCCGTGATGCGCGCGGCGGGGGGCAAGGCAACACTCCGAAACGGGTCTTGCGCCGAGGATAGCAGCGGGATCGGCCTCTGTCATGCCCCGCATTGGTGCGGCCCGGTCCGGAAGGATCGACGCTGCAAGACCGAGCCTGCCCCTTTTGAAGAGCTTGTCATGCGGACCCGGAAGCGAGGGCGCGCTCGAGCGTTCACGCGATCGTGATTTGTCCGGAGCCGGTCAAACGGTAGTGCGGTCCAGAAGATACTGAAATCCAGGGTCAGACCTTCTGATTGCGGCCTTGGGGCCACAGTGCTCATGCCCCAGGGTAAGCGGAAAGATGCAAAAGCTTGAGATCTGGATCGAAGTCAGTAACGTCTGAGTTGATTTTCGCCGAATTTTACGTTGGAGAGACCGATGCCCCGCTTGATTTGCCGTGAAGCCGACCGCGTTGCCAGTATCTCCACCGGTCTCAAATGGAGGCTGCGCGCCTCCACGGCGCTGACCGTCGCGCTTGGTCTGGGAGCGGCGGGGGCGGGGGCCGCGACCTTCAACGTGGCGAGCGAGGCGGAACTGGCCGCAGCGATCACCGCGGCCAACAGCAATGCCGAAGCAGACGTGATCAACGTCATTTCCGATGTAACGCTGACCGGTTTCCTGCCGGTGCTTGACGATCCGGATGGCGTGACCGTCGATCTGGGCGGCAATACCGTGTCGGGCGGGGGGGCCACGCGCATCTTCTTCGTCAATGGCGGGACCGCGACGATCCGCAACGGCACGCTGGCCGACGGGCTGGCGCAGGGTGGCAATGGCGGGCTGGCGGATAATCTTGATAATGGTGCTGGCGGTGGCGGCATGGGAGCGGGCGGTGCACTTTTCGTGCGCGGTGATACGGCTCCGACAGTTGTCGTCGATGGCGTTTCGTTCTTGAACAACGTCGCGCAAGGCGGTGATGGTGGCGGGTTAGGAACCGCAGATGTCGGAAGCGGCGGCGGCGGTGGCCTTGGGGGTAACGGTGGCAGTTCGACCGGTGCTTCGGCAGAATGGGGCGGTGGCGGTGGTGGCGGCGCGTTTGCTGATGGCGCCGATACAAACACCGATAACGGCGGCGCGGGTGGTGGTCCGAATGGCGGCGCGGGCGGAATTGATGGTGGTGCTGGCCCGGCGGCTGGTGGCGATCTCTCCGGCGGTGGTGGCGGCGCTGACTTGCAGGCTGGTGCCGCTGGCGGTTATGGCGGCGGCGGCGGCGGTGGTGGTGACGTCAGCGATGGCGGGGCTGGCGGCTACGGCGGCGGCGGCGGTGGCGGGGACGGCGGCGGCGCGGGTGGCTTTGGCGGTGGCGGCGGCGGCGCAGGTAGCTTTGGCAGCGGGGGCGGCACCGGCGGGTTCGGCGGCGGCACAGGTGGAACCGATTCCGGCGGCGGCGGCGGCGCGGGCTTCGGCGGCGCGGTCTTCGTGCAGGACGGCGCGACGGTCACCATTTCCGGCGCGTCCGCGGCCAGCGGCGGCACGGTTGCCGGGGGCACCGGCGGCACCGCAGGGGCGGGCGATGGCACTGCGGCGGGCGCGGGTCTTTTCCTTCAGAATGCCGGTCTCACCCTGTCCCCGGGCGCGGGCGAGACGCTGACCATCTCCGACAGCATCGCCGACGATACCGGCAACGGCCCCAATGCGGGCAGCCTGACCATCGACGGGGACGGCACGGTCGCGCTCACCGGCGAGAACAGTTTTTCGGGTGGTATGACCGTGGCGGGCGGTACGCTGAGCCTCGGGTCCGATACGGCCGCGGGCACGGGCACCATCACCACCACCGGGTCGGTGATCGACTATGCCGACGGGGTGATCATCGCCAACCCGATCGTGCTGGGCAGCGACGACACGCAATTGCAGGTTCTGGCGGGCAGCGCCGAGCAATCGGGCGTGATCTCGGAGATAGGTGGCGCGCGGCCGCTGGAAAAGATCGGCGCGGGCACCCTGACCCTATCGGCCGACAATACCTATACCGGCGCGACGACGGTCGGCGGCGGGCGTCTGACCGTGACCGGCAACATCGATTCGGGCGTGGTGACGGTGAACACTGCCGCCGGGCTGACGGCGGATGGCGCGGCGCTGTCCGATACGGCGGCGGTGACGCTGAACGGCACCGGCGACCTGACGTTGACTGGGTCGGAGACCATCGGCTCGCTGGCGTCTGCCTCGGGCACCTCCACGGTAACGCTGGGGGCCAATACGCTGACCACCGGCGACGCGACGGATACGAGTTTTGCCGGGGTGATCTCCGGCAGCGGCGGGCTGGTCAAGCAGGGCACGGGCACGTTCACGCTGTCGGGGGCGAACACCTTCACCGGCGCGACGACGGTTGGCGGCGGCACGCTCGATGTGACCGGTGCGGGCACGCTGGCCTCGACCGATCTGCAGATCGGCGGCGGCACGCTCTCGACCGATGGCGGGGCGCTGGCCGCCGGGGCGGAGGCGGCGCTTTCGAGCGGCACGCTGAGCACGACGGGGAGCGAAACGCTCGCCCGCATCGATCAGAGCGGCGGCACGCTGACCGGCACGTTCACTGTCGGTGATTTCACGCAGACCGGGGGCACGGGCACGGCGACGGCGGATCGCTCGGTGGTGGCCATCGGCGGCATCGCGTCCTCCTCGGCCACGGGCATGGCGGGGACCAACGCCGCGGGCGACGTGACCATCACCAGCAGCGCGGCGGGCAGCGTCAACAATGCGGGCGGCACAGGTGTTCTGGGCGACACGAGTGGCGGCACCGGGTCCGTCACGATGGTGCTTGACGGCGCGGTGAGCGGCACGACGGGCATCGAGGCGCTGGCGGGCGGCAACGGCATGGTGGCGGTGACGGCGAATGGCGGCGTCACGGGCACGGCGGGCGACGGGATCTTCACCAGCGCGGTGGATGGCGACACGGTGATCACGCTGGCCGGGGATGTGAGCGGCACGGGCGACGGGATCAACGCGGTGGCCAGCGGCGCGGGGTCCGTGACGGTGACGGGCACGGGGAACGTGACGGGCGATGCGGATGGCAGCGGCGATCCGACGGATGACGGGATCAGCGTCTCGACGACAAGCGGGACCGTGCTGATCGACGTGGATGGCAGCATCTCCGGCGCGCCCGGGATCGTGGCGGTCTCGGCGACGGGCGACATCACCGTGGCGGGCACGGGCGACGTGAGCGACGGCGTGGACGTGGCGCTTCTGGCGGCGACCGGCGGGGCCGGGATCGTCTCGGTGACGCGCGACGGCGTGGTGACGGGCGGCACGGACGGGATCGTGGCGATTGCCGGGGGGGCCTCGGTCGTGGGCGGCACGGGCGACGTGACCGGCACGCTGGCAAGCGGCATCACCGCGACGGGCGACACGGCGGATGTCACGCGCGACGGGGTTGTTTCTGGCGGCACGGACGGGATCGTGGCCACGGCGGTGACGACGGCGAACGTGGGCGGCACGGGCGACGTGACCGGCACGGGCGGCATCGGCATCCTGGCGACCGGCACCGTCGTGACGGTGACGCGCGACGGGACGATCTCGGGGGGCACGGACGGGATCGTGGCTGCGGGGACCGACACGGCGAGCGTGAGCGGCACGGGTGACGTGACGGGCGCGACCGGCGTCGGTATCCTGGCGGATGGGCCGGGCGGCGTGACGGTGACGCGGGACGGCGTGGTGACGGGCGACACGGACGGGATCGCGGCATCTTCCGTTGACGGGGCGGTTTCGGTGACGGCGGTGCAGGACGTGACCGGCGTGACCGGCGCGGGCATCGATGCCGAGGCGACGGGTGCGGGCGCTGTGACGGTGACGGGCGGCGGCGCGGTGACCGGGGCGACCGGCGGAATCCTTGCGCAGGCGCAGACCGGGGCGGTGAGCGTGTCGGGAACCGGGGCGACCACGGTGACGGGCGCGGACGGCGTGGCGATCACCGGGGTGATCTCGGACGCGGGCACAGTGGATAATCTGCTGATCGACCGCTCGGGGGCGATCGAGGCGCAGGGGTCCGGGGCCTCGGGCGGGATCATTGCCACGAACGCGGGCAGCGGCGCGGTGACGGTGACGACGACCGGCCCGGTGCTGCTGAGCGATGCGGGATCGACCGGGACGGGCCTTCTGGCGCAAGGCACGGGCGGCGGCAACGTGGCCGTGACGGCCAATGGCGCGGTCGATGGCGGTGCCGTGGGGATCGCGGCCTCTGCCACTGGCGCGGGCACGGTGAGCGTGACCACGGGCGCGGCGCTCGGCGGGGCTGCGGCCTTTACCGGCAACGGCATCGAGACGGTGGCCGAGGATGGCGACACGGTGATCACGCTCGGCGGCGACGTGGTTGCCGATGCGGACGGGATCAACGCGGTGGCCAGCGGCACGGGTGCCGTGACGGTGACGGGCACGGGCAATGTGACGGGCGACGCGGCGGGGACCGGCAATCCGGCTTTCGACGGGATCGACGCTCAGACAGACTCGGGCGATATCCGGATCGATGTCGCCGGGACGATAACCGGTGCGCCGGGGATCAACGCCCAATCGCTGAACGGCGGCAATGTCGAGATCACCGGCACCGGCGATGTCTCGGATGTCGTTGGCGCGGGGATCCTCGCCTCGACCACGGGCGGCAACGGCAACGTGACCGTCAATCGTGACGGTTCTGTTGATGGCGGCGCAGAAGGTATCGTGGCTTCGGTGGCGGGCACCGGTACGCTTGACCTCGACGTGACCGGGACCAACACCGTCGATGGCGGCGCGACCGGCATGAGCGCCACCGTCGGCACGGGCACGGGCACGGTGGATATCGCCGCAGGCGCGCAGGTGCGCGGCGGGGTCGATCTGGCCAATGCCGATCTGGCAGGCGTCGCGGCGGCGCTTGCAACCTTCGGCGATGCGGGCGGCACGATCACCGTCACCAATGCCGGAACGGTCGACGCGGACAATGCCGCGGATTCCGTCGCGATCGCGGCGGGAGACAACGTGGATACCGCCTTCACCAATACCGGCACCGTGCTGGGCATNGCGTCGAGCACGGCGGGGGCGGGGGCGGTGACGCTCACCAACGATAACCTCTGGCGGCTCAATACCGGCGGGGCGACGGTGATGGCGGGGGCGAGCGACAGTCTTGCCAACGGCGGCACGCTCGACGTCGACTCGAGCAGCCTGACGGGGATCGAAACCCTCACCAATACCGGCACGATCATGTCGAACGGGAACTCGACGCTCGGCGGCACGAATGTCGTGAATACCGGCGGCACGATCACACAGATCGATGGTGCCACGGGCGATGTGCTCACGCTTGAGGGGGCGGTGAGCAGCACTGGCGGCATGCTCGCCTTCGATGTCGATTTCAGCGGGGTGACCGATACCGCTGACCTGATCGTGGTGACGGGGGGTGCCCTCAGCGGCACCACCGAGCTGGCCTTCAACAACACCGGGGGCGCTGTCGCGTCGCTTGGCGGACCGATCACGCTGATCGACTACGACGGTGCCTTCGGCAACACGTTGACCTTTACGGCCCCGGGACTGCCGAGCACGGGCTCCGTCGTGTTCAACGTGGTGGACAATCCCGGCGGAAGCTCGCTGGATCTCCAGAGCAGCGCGAACCCGGGTATCGGCGGGATCGCCGGGGGGCTTGCCCTGACGCGATCCTTGATCGGGGCGGTGATCAACCGGCCAACCAGCCCGTTCGTTTCGGGCCTTGCGGCCGCGGACGGAGCCAGTTGCGGTGCCGGGACATGGGGCCGGGCGACCGGAGGCGAAGCCGAAATCACCGGTGACACCACCACTGCGGCAGGCACGTTCGAGAGCGAGGTCAGCGTCGATTACGCAGGGGTGCAGGGCGGCTTGGACTTCTCCTGCTTCAACGCGGCCGATGGCGGTTGGGATCTGAGCTTTGGTGGCTTCGCCGGCTTCAACACCGGGGACAGTCAGCAACCCGTCTTTGCCTTCGATCCAGTGCTGGGGACGCTNGATTTCACCAATCAGACCAGCCAGATATTCACCGACTTCGACCAGAGCTATGCCGGTGTCTATGTCGCTGCCGCGCGGGGACAGTTCGTCTCGGAGGTTCAGCTTCGCTACGAGTCGACCGATTTCGACATCTCGGAAACGTCGGTCGGGGGCGGTGGCACACTCGGCGTTCTGGATCAGAGCTTTGACAGCACCGGATACACGATCAGCGGATCGGTGTCCTATATCGTGTCGGTGAACGAGGAGACGGGGCTGAGCTTCGTGCCGACAGCCGGCTTCGCCTATTCGTCGATCGAAACCGACAACATCGCTCTTGGCGGGGCCACGCCGGGCCAGATCGTGATCGATGACACGGAGATGCAGATCGGTTTCATCGGCGGCACGCTGAGCCGGGCGCAGGTCTTGCCAAGTGGCGACAGGGCGTGGAACTATTTCGTGACCGGCACCGTCTACCACGATTTCGCGGACGATACCGACTCGCTCTTCGTGCCTGTGGCAGGGGCGGCGCAGGCGAGCCAGTCCTCGAATATCGGCACCTATGGAGAGTTGAGCATCGGCGCGGGCTTCGTGCAGATCCTCGAGCCGGGCATGTTCGGCAAGGGCCGCCAGTTCAACGCCAATATCCGTCTCGACGGGCGCTATGGCGAGGATATCGACGGCTGGGGCATCACCGCACAGGCGCGGGTGCAGTTCTGAGCCGGACGACATGAAAAGTCCCCGCGGAGGGATATCCGCGGGGGTGTTGTCGGAGTAGCGAGAATAACGGTCGGATCAGGTTTTGACCAGAAGGTCACTTGATGATGCCATCTTGCCAGTCGCATCGATCTGAACGGCGGCATAGTCCTTTGACTGCCACTTGTAGAGATTCGTGCCGCTGAGCGATGTGGCCACATTGACCGAAATATAGATCTTTTCTCCGGCGAAATTACCGGCCTTGCGAGTCGTGCTCAGCATGCCGATCTCGGTTACCCCGGCGATCTTCTGGGCCGAGAGGTTGATTCCGAGACTGCCCGAGGAATCGTGCAGCCTGCCGTTCTTGACGATACCCACAATCACCGGAGAAGCCCTTCCGGAACTGTTGAACAGAAGAATATCGTCGCTACCGAAAACCTTTCTTTGAAGATGGATGGCGACACGCTGATTGTCCTTTTCCGGGATCGAATCCATGTGCAGCAATAGGTTGTTCTGGCCAGCCTGCAGCCACCAGTTCGGCTTGATGTACCTCCATGCAACGTCGCTGCCGACCTTCACCAGCGTTTGCCACTCATAGAATATTCCGATCCCCACTCCGACGGCGGCGGGCGTGGGCAACAGGATGAAACCGGGCTTGCTCGAGGGCAGTTCGAAATCTCCCATGATTCCCTGGACGGCCTTTTTCGCGCTTTCCTGTGCGGCCCAGTTGCCGGCTTTGGAGGCGGCCTCCAACAGGGCGCCAGCCTTGCTTGTCGTTTTGATAGCGGCATCGGCCTTGCCACCTATGGACAGAACCCAATCGATGCCGCTCGATTTGATCTCGCTGAATGCCTCGGGATAGGGAACACCGGTCACCAGGATGATGGCATGACCCGCTTCGGCATTGGCCATCAGGCCAAGCCTTTTGCCGGTGACCAGAACCGGCATGGGAACATTGCCGCTCGCCATGTTCCAGACATTTGCCTGATAGGCGCTGCCGCCTCCAATGACGGAGGCGCTGAAACCGCCTCCGAACTTGCCAAGCCACTTGTCGCCATAGTTCATGTCAGACCTCATGTAATGTCATAGAGAAACCCCCCATCCCCCACCCCCACCTCGACCGTGGAAAACTCCGTGCCCTCCAGCGTGCGGGTGAGGACGGCGCGGGAGAGGTCGGGCAGAATGGTGTTGGTGATGATGTTGTCGACCATGCGACCGCCCGAATCGGGGTCGTTGCATTGCGCGGTGATGTGCTCGATCACGGCATCGGAATAGCTCATGCGCGCGCCGTGCCCGGCCTTCATCCGCGCCGCGATGGCGTCGAGCTTGAGCCGGACGATGCCGCCAAGCACCTCCGGGGACAGCGGGAAATAGGGGATCGTCACGATCCGCCCCAGAAGCGCGGGCGGGAAGACCCGTTGCAGATGCGGGCGCAGCGCCTCCGAGAGTTCCTCGGGTGCGGGGCGGGTCTCGCCGCGGGCGGCCATGTCCATGATCACCTCGGTGCCCACATTCGACGTGAGAAGGATCACCGTGTTCTTGAAGTCGATCCGGCGGCCCGTGCCGTCCTCCATCAGCCCCTTGTCGAAGACCTGGAAGAACAGTTCGTGCACGTCCGGGTGCGCCTTTTCGATCTCGTCCAGCAGCACCACCGAATAGGGCTTGCGCCGCACCGCCTCGGTCAGCCGCCCGCCTTCGCCATAGCCGACATATCCCGGCGGCGCGCCCTTGAGCGCCGAGACGGTATGGGCCTCCTGGAACTCGGACATGTTGATGGTGATGACGTTCTGCTCGCCGCCATAGATCGCCTCGGCCAGCGCCAGCGCGGTCTCGGTCTTGCCCACGCCCGAGGGGCCGCAGAGCATGAACACGCCGATGGGCTTGCCCGGATTGTCGAGCCGCGCGCGGTTGGTCTCGATCCGCTTGGCGATCTGTGTCAGGCCGTGATCCTGGCCGATCACCCGCTCGCGCAGCCGCTCGGGCAGGGTGAGGATGGCGCGCAGCTCGTCCGTCACCATGCGGCCCACGGGAATGCCGGTCCAGTCCGACACCACCGAGGCGACGGCCTGCTCGTCCACATGGGGGTAGATCATGCGGCGGTCAGGGTCGCCCTTCTCGAGGGCACTTACCTGCTCGGCGAGGCTGGCGCGCAACGCGTCTGGATCGGCGGGGCTGTCCTCGGCCGGGGCAGGGGCTGTGTCGGCGGTTTCGGGGTCATCCGCCTGTGGGGGCTCGTCGGCCTTCATCCCGGCGTCCTGCGCGCGCGCTCCGGCGAGCCGGTCACGCAGGGCGAGGATCTCCTCCACCAGGGCCTTCTCGCGGGCGTAATGCGCCTCGGCCTCGGCCAGCGCCGCGCCCTTCTCGGCCAGCGCCTCGGCGATCTCGGCCAGCCGCTCGCCGCTGGTCTCGCCCAGGTCGGCCTGGGCCTGCTTGGCGGCGCGCTCGGTTTCCAATGCGGCGATCTCGGCGCGCAGGTCGGCGACCAGGGCGGGCGTGCCCGACTGGCTGATCGCCACCCGCGCCGAGGCGGTATCCAGAAGCGACACCGCCTTGTCGGGCAATTGCCGCGCGGGCAGGTAGCGCGCCGAGAGCGTCACCGCCGCCACCACCGCCTCGTCGGAGATGCGCACCTTGTGATGCGCCTCCATCGGTTTGAGAATGCCGCGCAGCATGGTGCAGGCGCGGGGGATCGAGGGCTCATCGACATTGACTGGCTGGAAGCGGCGGGTGAGGGCCGGGTCCTTTTCGAAATGCTGGCGGTATTCGGCCCAGGTGGTGGCCGCGACGGTGCGCAGCGTGCCGCGCGCCAGCGCCGGTTTGAGCAGGTTGGCGGCATCGCCCGTGCCCGCGGCCCCGCCCGCGCCGATCAGCGTGTGCGCCTCGTCGATGAAGAGGATGATCGGCGTGGGGCTTTGCTGCACCTCGTCGATCACCGAACGCAGGCGCTGCTCGAACTCGCCCTTCATGGAGGCACCCGCCTGCATCAGCCCGATATCGAGCGCGTGCAACCGTACGCCGCGCAGCGCGGGCGGCACATTGCCCGAGGCGAGCGCCTGGGCAAAGCCCTCGACAACCGCCGTCTTGCCGACACCCGCCTCGCCGGTCAGGATCGGGTTGTTCTGGCGGCGNCGCATCAGCACGTCGATGATCTGACGGATCTCCTCGTCGCGCCCGACGATCGGGTCCATCTTGCCGCTTTCTGCCTGCGCGGTCATGTCGATGGCGAAACGGCCCAGTGCGGTCTGGCCCTTGCCGGGCGCACCCCCGTCGGTGCCTGCCCCGGCACGGGCCAGCCCGCTGCCGTCCATCGGGCGCATGTCCTCCTCCTCGGAGCCGGCCCAGACGGTGCGCGCATCGGTCACGATCTGGTCGGCGTCGAGCGTGGCCATGAGCGGACTGAGCGTGCGCAGCGCGGCATAAAGCTCGCGCGTGCGCAGGATCGCCACCAGGATATGGCCGGAGCGAATCTGCGCCTCGCCGAAGAGAAGCGTGGCGTAATGCCAGCCGCGATCGAGCGCGTCGGTGACGTGAGCCGAGATGCCGGGCATTTCGGTCACGTTCTTTCGGAAGCCGGCGATGACCTTGTCGATATCGCCAAGCACCCGGCCCGCGTCGATATTGTAATGGCGCAGCGTCGCGGCCATGTCGCTGCGCTCGTTGGCAAGCAGGTGATGCAGCCAGTGCGACAGTTCCAGGTTGCGGTTGCCTTCGCCCTTGGCGTGGCGCAGCGCCTGCATGAAGGCGTCGTAGCCCAGCCGGTTGAGCTTGCCGGCTACGGTTTCGAGGCTGATCTCGGTCATGTCGGTGGCCTTCTGTCCTGATTGTCGGGGGAAGCGAGCGGCACCGGAAATACCGCGCCGAGCCGAGGCGCGGTGTCTTGCTCCGGGGCGGTGTCCGGGTCGGGCGGGCTGAGCGCGAAGCTGGTCCAGCCCAGATGTCCAGCCGCGCCGAGCCGGGTGGCCGGCAATTGCGAGGCGGGCAGGATGAGGGCGATCTCGGCCTCCTGGGTGGGACCAAGATAGCTGCGCAAGGTGTCGCCGAGCCGGGTCCACTCGGGGCGTCCGGGCAGGTAGCGCTCGTATTCGGATAGAGTTCGGCAATGCAGGGTAACGCGGATCTTGTGGTTGACGCTCCAGGCGCGCGCGCCGAGGCAGCAATTGCGTCCAAGTGCCGCGCGGGGCCCGCCGAGCCGCGAGTGGTCGTCGGGGTTGAACTCGAGCCAGGTGCCGACGCGCTCGGTCAGCGTGACCTCCATCGCCATGATCTCGCGCAGGATCTGCAGCAGCCGCGTGGCGCTGCGCACCCGCGCACCCCAAAGCCCCATGAGGTGGCGCCTTGTATCGTCGGGCAGGCTGTCGCGCGCGCTCAGCCCCGGCGTCCCATATCCGATGAGCGCGCCGGTCNAGGCGCGGAACCGGTCCTCGGCGGGGCGGCCCATCTGCACCATCGGGCGGGCATCGGCCCAGGCACGGTAGAAGAGCTGAACGAAACGGTTCGAGAAGATATCGGCGAACCGCGCGAAGGCGGGATCGTTGCGGCGGTGGATCCAGTGATAGGCCTCGAGCGTTGTGGTCAGCGGCAGGGCACCGTTCGGGCCGAACAGCCCCATGAACTGCACGAAAAGGCGCAGCGGATCACCGGGTTTCTCAGGTATTTCGGCGCGGGTGATGTTACAGGCTGGAAAGGCGAGGAACGGCTCCTGGCGGATCTCGACGATCTCGTCTGAGGGGCGCGCGGCGGTACCGATGCGGGGCTTGTCAGGGTGGCTGCGCTCCAGCTCGCGCAGCAGTTCGAGGATGTCGAAGGCCCAGGGTTCCTCGGCCAGTCGCGCGCTGCGCGCTGCCCCGCTCACAGCACCGGCCCGGTGCCCGAGCGCGGCGGAAAGCGCAGCACCGCCCCACGTTTGCGCCCGGCGATCACCGTCTCGGTGAAGCTGTTGATCTGGACGTAATCCGCAAGGAAGCGGTCGAGCACGGCGCCGAGCGCGGCGAAGCCCGCACCTTCATAGGCGCGTTCGTCAAAGGTCAGCGTCACCTCTATGCCGCGCGCAGGCGCGTAGCCGTCGGGGCCGCGCACCGAGCGCACCATGGGCCGGGTGGCCGCGCCCACCAGCCCCTGCACCTGCCGTTCGGTAATGCTGTCCGAGAGATCGGCGAAAAGCGCGAGCACATCGCGCAGCCCGGCGGCGGGATCCTCGGGGTGACGGTCGCGCAGCCCCATGAGGTTGAAGCTGAGGCAATTGACAAGCTGCCACAGCCGTGCGCCGCGCGTGGCCCCGCGCCCGGCATGGCGGTCCTGATCGGTCAGCGCCTCGCGCGGGGGGGTTGGCCCGACGAGGCAGGCAAAGCCCACCGAGGTATCCTCGACCAGACGGAAATCGGTGCTGTCCTGGCCGATCGGCAGCAGCGCGGGCAGGTGGCGGTTTGTGCATAGCAGATCGGCCTGCAATCCCTGCACCCGATCTGGATCGTCGAGAGTGGCAGGTTCGTAAAGGGTGATCAGCGTCTCGGTGCCGATATAGTCGCCCTGCACGCCGCGCCGCAATTCGGCGGTGTTGAGTCGCCGCGGGCGACGGTGCAGGCTGTAATGGAGCGCCTCGGAACGCCGTGCGGTGTCGGCGGGCCGCCCATAGAGCGGCCAGACCGGCACAGGCTTGCGCGTGCCGGCATAGAGCGCACGTACCGCCGTGACCGAATGCACCTCGTAGTTTTCGTGCGGGCTGGAGATGGGCGTCAAGAGATGCTCGCGCCGCTCGGGCCCTATGCGGACGCGCGCNGAACGCTCGGCAAAGAGGTTGATCGCGGGTACCGCATGAAGGCGGAAGGTTCTTGCGGTGACGGCGGCGGCCAGCGCAGGAACCGCCTCGTCGAACTCGAAGAGCAGATCGAAGGCCGGGGCCTCGACCCGTGCCAGCAGCGCCTTGAGACCGGAGAGGCGGAACCCGAGGAACTTCTGCGGCAGGATCTGAAACTCGCGCAGAAGAGCAAAGCCCGCGAAGAGCCGCCCCTCCTCGGGAAACAGTGCTTCTTCCGGATCAAAGCCGATCTGGCCCAGCATGTCGGGCGGTGGACGCGCGAAACAGGGGTCGCCATTGGCGTCGAGCCAGCGCAGCGTGACGCGCGCACATCGGCCGAAGATCTGGGCGTAAAGCTCGTTCATTTCAGCCATCGGGCCAAAGAGATGCACCGGCAGCCGGTCAAGCCCGGCTTGCGCCAGGCCCGCCACAGGCGGTGGTGCGTCCTTGCCGCGGGGCAGATCGGCGTCCGGATCGGGTGTGCCGGGGCCGGTGCGGCGCACGATGCGCAACCGCAGCCCGGCGGCGGTGCCGGGACCGACCTCCAGCCCAAGCGCCTGAAGCTGCGCGGGGCTGGCCACATAGCGCGCCTCGTCGATCTCGAGCGGCCACAGGTCCAGAGGGGCGGCCAGCCGGAAACGGCAGGAGACGCGCTGTTCGCGCTCGCGGTACGTGGCGTCGAGATAGGTGCCGGGGGCAAAGTGGCGTCCGTCTCCGAGATCGGGTGCGGAGAAATCCGGCTTTGCCTGCACAAGTGCCGCCGATGGCACAGGCGCGAGATAGCCGGGCAGGAGCTGGTCGAGCAGGGTGGTGGTGAAGACCGGAAACTCGGCCTCGATCTTCATACGCACCCGTGCAGCAAGAAAGGCGGTCCCCTCGAGCAGCCCGGCAAGCCCCGGGTCGAGCCGGTCGCGCGCCAGCCCGCCGAGCCGGTCTGCAAGGCCGGGAAACTCGGCGGCGAAATCCGCGGCCCGGTCGTAAAGCGCGTTCAGTTCGCGTTCGTAGAGATCAAGGAACTCCCGCTGCATGACGCCCTATCCCCTGGCGGGCAACCCGGCCCTGTTCCTGTCCGTGTTTTCCTTCGCCCCGGCAGCAGGTGCGGGNCGCGGCGCGGCACCGGCATCGGCGACGCCGTGCAGCTCAACCTTCCCCGAGCCGACATCTATCTCGGCGACGAATTCAAGCGGGATGTCCACGGGGCGGCACTTCATCTCGGCATGAGCGTGAAAGCCTATCCGCTGCGCGTTGTCCTCGTCGGTCTCGCGCCGCTCGACGCGCAGGGTTTCGGGTACAAGCCGCGGCTCATGGGCGATCAGCGCCGCACGCAGGGCTTCTCCGAGTGCAAGGACATCGTTCGAATCAACGGTCAGGTGGGTCAGGTCGTCGATGCCGAAATTTAACACCGAACGACGCACCGCCGGATAGGCCTCGAGATCCACCACCGAGGCCAGATTGATCGTATTGGCGAGATGGTCGAGATCGATGTTGAGATTGCGCTTCAGGGCCGCCTCGTTGGCCCCGCGCTGGCGCAGCGAGGCGCGCTGCGACAGGATCCGCGCGCCGTCGGCGTCGTGGCGCAGATCGGCCTTGCGCGAATCACCTGCGGCTGCCGCCTCGCGGAAGGCGTACAGCAGCGGCACCTGAAGCCGCTGGTTCTCTGAGGTCTTCCCCCGGTTGTTCTGCTCGCGTTGACGCATGATCCACTCGGAATAGCAACCCGTTGGGCGGGGTCACATACGAGACCACCCCGGTCATCAGGCACCAGGCCGAAGGGCCGCGTGCGACCTGTGCCATTGCCAAGGTCTCCCCGCGCCGAATGCTGGTGCCGGGAGACCTGGCATGGTGTCAGAGCGCGACGTTCTCCGCGATGTCCCAGCCGATGTCGCTCGAGCCGACGGCACCGCCGCGCTCGTCCTGCTGGGTATAGGTGACCTTGAACGACTTGAAGTTGAAAGTGAGCGTTTCCTGAACCCGGTCAAGCCCGTCATTGGAGCCACCGGTGTTGTAGGAGGAGACGAGAATCGTGTTCATCTCGATCTTGAGGTAGTCCACCGGCTTGTCGCCGCCGGCCTTGCGCACGATCAGTTCGGCGCGCGGGATGTGGCGGCC
The DNA here is from genome assembly GCA_002720475.1 of Roseovarius sp. Classification (GTDB taxonomy): domain Bacteria; phylum Pseudomonadota; class Alphaproteobacteria; order Rhodobacterales; family Rhodobacteraceae; genus Roseovarius. The sequence goes on along the minus strand of PBIL01000006.1, from coordinate 82,103 downwards.
CGAGGTGCAAGCCTTGAGCAGGTCCGGCGTCGAGAGGTCGAGATACTTGGTAAAGGTCACGTCCGAGACATTGACCTTGCCCGAGCCGCCGCCGGGGCCCATGTGGGTGGTGCCCGATTGGGTCATGCCCCAGTTCCACGAAAGGACGTCGATGCCGCCCTTGTCCTTGAATTCCTTGATCTGGGTTTCCCCCTTGATCCCGTCGATGAGGAGGATGATGTCGACTGCCATTGGAGTGCTCCTTTCAAAGTTTTCTGTTCAAGACTGCATTGGGTAACCGTGATCACTTGGAGGGCAGTTTCGATACCAGGCTCATGCCGATATCCATGCCCTCAAGCTGGAAATGCGGACGCAGAAGGAAACGGCCCATGTAATAGCCGGGGTTCTCGGGATCCTCGACAACCTCGACCTTGGCACCGGCGAGCGGGCGGCGGGCCTTGTCGGCCTCAGAGGCATTGGCGGGCGAGGCGTGGACATATTGCGAGACCCAGTCCTGCAACTCGCGTTCGAGCTGCTCGCGTTCGCGGTTGGAGCCGATCTGGTCGCGCACCATGTGCTTGAGATAATGGGCAAAGCGCGAGACGGCGAACATGTAGGGGATGCGCGACGAGAGATTATCCGAAGCAGTGGCCTCGGCGCTCTTGAACTTCTTCGGCTTGTAGAGCGATTGCGCGCCGATGAAGGCGGCCTTGTCGGTGTTGGAGCGGTGAACGAGGCTGATCAGCCCGGCCTTCGAGAGTTCCGCCTCGCGCCGGTCGCTGATCGCGGTTTCGGTCGGGCATTTCAGATCGAGCCCGCCCTCCTCGGTCTTGAAGGTATGGGTGGGCAGGTTGATCACCTCGCCGCCCGACTGCACGCCGCGGATCTGCACGGTCCAGCCATAATCCTTGTGGGCGCGGGCGATATTCGCCGCCATCGCATAGGCTGCGTTCATCCAGGCGTATTTCTCGCCGGTATGGCCGTCGGTCTCTTCGGAAAAGTTGAATGCCTCCACCGGAAGACTGTCGGGGCCGTAGGGCTCGCGCGCCAGAACGCGCGGCATGCACAGCGCCAGGTAGCGCGCGTTCTCGCTGTCGCGCAGACCGCGCCAGCCGGCGTAATCGGGTGTCTCGAAGATTGTGCCGATATCGTGAGGGTTGGAGATTTCGTTCCAGCTGTCCATACCCAGAAGCGTCGGTGCCGCCGCCGCAAAAAACGGCGCATGCGCGGCGGCGGCGATCTTGCCCATGTCCCGCAGCACCCGCACATCGGCGGGCGAATGATCGAACTGGTAGTCGCCGATGAGACAGCCGAACGGCTCGCCCCCGAGATTGCCAAGCCCGGTTTCGTAAACTTTCTTGAAGAACGGGCTCTGATCCCATTTCGCGCCGGGATAGCTGCGCAATTCCCGCTCCAGCTCGGCCTTGGAGATGTTCATCACCTTGATCTTGAGCGTGGAGTCGGGTTCGGAATTCATCACGCAATATTCCAGGCCGCGCCAGGCGCTTTCGATCTTCTGGAATTCGGGATGATGCAGGATCGCGTTCATCTGCTCGGAGATCTTCGCGTCGAGCTGCGCGATCATCTCGTCCACCGTGTCAAGGATGTCCTCCTTGACAACCGACTGATCCCGAAGCGCCTGCTTGACAAGGGTCGAAACGGCGTTCTCAACCTCGGCGGCGGCGTCGGGTGTGCGCGGGCGGAAGCTCTCCTTCAGAAGCTGCGAGAAATCCTCGGTTTCGACGGATTCGGTGCCGGTGACAGCGTCCTTCTGGGTGTTTTCCATTCTGTCCCTCACTCTTCAACGTGCTGGGCCGCACTGCAAGCGGCCGACTCCGGTCTAGCGGGCCGCCCGGATCAGGCGGTTCCGTCTTCCTTGTCCTCGTCCTGCGTGGCTTCGGTGGCCTTGCTCTCGAGCATCTTCATCAGCTCCGGGTCAGACAGCAACTTGCGCAGAAGGTCCTGAGCCGCGGATTTGCCGTTCATGTAGCGCTGGAGGTTGGCCAGCTGTTCGCGCGCCTCGAGCAGGGTCCTGAGCGCGGGCACCTGCCGTGCGATCTGTCCAGGATCGAGATCCTCCATGCTCTTGAAGGTCAGGGACACGCCGAGTTTCTCGCCGTCTTCGGTGCCAAGCTTGTTCTCGACCTGAAAGCTCGCACCCGGCTCCACGCTTGCCATGAACTTGTTGAAATTCTGTGGCTCGACATCGGAAAATGGCCGGTCGGCGATCTTCGGCTTGTCCTTGGCCGAGGCATTTCCCGACAGATCGGCCATCACACCCATGACGAATGGCAACTCGACATTGGCCGTTTCATCGTAGGGGTCCTTGTAGGAAATGTGCACGCGAGGCGGCCTGTTGCGTCCGATCGCCTTCTGTCCCGAGTCCGACATGTTCGAATTCCCCCTTTATAAATCAGCTTTATGAAGCCCTATGGGAGCGGGCTTGTCAAATCCTTTGGCACCGCGCGGGAGCCCTGCGGTGGCCGGAAACGCCTTCTCGAACCGGGCAGGGGAGCCAGAGGAGTTGAGGCCGCCCTTCCGTCAGGCGGTGCCCTGGCCGAAGCTATCGTGCTCTGGCGATGTGTCCCTCACCCTGGACGACAGCTCTGATTTCAGCGCACCACCATGACCGAGCAGGTTGCATGACGCACCACCCGCGCGGCGTTGGGGCCGAGCAGGTAGTCGCTGAAATCGGGCTTGTGCGCGCCGATGACGATGAGGCTCGCGCCGTCTGCCCGCGCCACGCGCAGGATCTCGTCATAGGCGTTGCCCGTGGTCACGATATGACGCACCTTCCTGTTCCTTTCGGCACCCAGGACCTCGCCCACCAGCTCGTTCAGCAGACGCCGCGCCTCGGCCTCGAGCTTCTCGTGGTGGCCGCGGCCGAAATAGCTGCCGACCACGCTCATGCCGTAATCGGGGACCACGGTGATCACGTCGAGCTGCGCGCCGTCAAGCTCGGCAAGACGCGCGGCGCGGCGCAGAACCTCTTCGTCCTGGTGCGGATTGCTCACATCGACGGCACAGAGAACGGGACCGGTCATGCGGTGGCTCCTTCCTTGAGGGGGGTCTCGCGGCCCGTCCGCGCCCGCTGCAACAGCGCGATCAGGCCCAGCAGCAGGAAGGCCGGAAGGAACATCAGCTCCTGCGGCCACTGGTCCACCGGTGCCTTGACCGAGGTGATGGTCACGGGGGTGTCGCCGTAGAAATCATAGCCCTGGAAGGTTTCGGCATGGGGGGTGCCGAACATCGGCTCCTCGAGCGTGATCCGCTCGCCATCGGGGATGAGCACGAGCCCCTGCTCGCGCAGGAGCGTCGCGCCGTCCTTGTCCTCGGTCACGGGCAGCACCAGCGTCGTCTCCTTCGGCTCGCCCGTCATGAAATCCGGCCCCGCCACCACGATCCGCAGATCCTGTCCGGGGCTTGCGGCGTCGAGCGCCTGTTCGAGCTGCGCGGGCTCGACCATCTCGAAGGGCGGCTGGAGGCGGTTCATGAAATAGTCGGGCCGGAACAGGGCGAAGGCCACGAGGATCAGCGCGACGCTCTCGTAGAGGCGGTTCCTGGTCAGGAACCAGCCCATCGTGCCGGCAGTGAAGACCAGGATCGCGATGGTGGCGACGACGAAGGTGATGATCCCCTGCACCCATGTCACGTCAATGAGCAGCATGTTGGTGTTGAAGATGAAGACGAAGGGCAGCGCCACCGTGCGCAGGGAATAGAAGAAGCCCGCGAAGCCGGTCTTGATCGCGTCCCCGCCCGAGACCGCGGCGGCGGCAAAGCTCGCCAGGCCCACCGGCGGCGTCACGTCCGCCATGATCCCGAAATAGAAGACGAAGAGATGCACGGCGATCAGCGGCACGATCAGCCCCGATTGCGCGCCAAGCTCCACCACCACCCCCGCCATCAGCGAGGAGACGACGATGTAATTGGCCGTGGTCGGCAGGCCCATGCCCAGAACCAGGCTCAGAAGCCCCACCATCACCAGCATCAGCACGAGATTGCCGCCCGACAGGAATTCCACCAGATCGGCCATGACCTGGCCCACCCCGGTGAGCGTGACCGTGCCCACGATCACCCCCGCCGTGGCGGTGGCGAGCCCGATGCCGATCATGTTGCGCGCCCCGGCGATGAGGCCCGAGACGAGATCCACGACACCGGCGCGAAAGGCGTTGGCCATGTCGCTCTCGCCGCGAAACATCGTCTTGAGCGGGCGCTGCGTCAGCAGGATCACGAAGAGCAGCGCCGAGGCCCAGAAGGCCGAGAGGCCGGGCGATTTCTGCTCGATCATCAGGAAGTAGACCAGCACCACGATGGGCAGGAGGAAATAGAGCCCGGCCTTGTAGATCTCGCCCACCTCTGGCAGGCGCACCTCTTCGGCATTTGGGTCGTCCGGTTCGAGATCGGGCACCAGAGCGGCCAGCCACAGAAGCGCGACATAGGCCGCGAACAGAAGCGCCGACAGGACCATCCCCGAGCCCTCGGGCATGGCCGCGACGATCCAGCCCACCGGGTATTGCACGGCGTAGCAGAGCGCGGCGAAGCCCGCGAAGAAGGCGAACATGCCGCCGATGGTGCGCCCGAGGCTCACCACCCGGTCGCCCAGGGTAGGCATGTTCTGCTTCACCGCCTCGAGATGGACGATATAGACCAGCGCGATGTAGCTGATCGCGGCAGGCAGGAAGGCATGGGTGATCACCTCGACATAGGAAATCCCCACATACTCGACCATGAGAAAGGCCGCCGCCCCCATGACGGGCGGCATGATCTGTCCGTTGACGGAGCTTGCCACCTCGACCGCGCCCGCCTTTTCGGAGGTGAAGCCCACGCGCTTCATCAGCGGGATGGTGAAGGTGCCGGTGGTGACCACGTTGGCGATGGAGGAGCCGGAAATGAGGCCGGTGGCGGCAGAGCCGACCACGGCGGCCTTGGCCGGGCCGCCGCGCAGATGGCCCAAGGCACCGAACGCCATCTTGATGAAGTAGTTGCCCGCCCCCGCCTTGTCGAGCAGCGCCCCGAAGAGCACGAAGAGAAAGACGAACTTGGTCGAGACGCCGAGCGCGATGCCGAACACCCCCTCGGAGGTGATCCACATGTGGCTCATCGCCTTTTGCAGGCTTGCCCCCTTCCACCGGATCACCTCGGGCACCCATTCGGAGGCACCGAAGAACACATAGGCGAGGAAGATCGTGGCGATGATCGCCATGGCGGGGCCGAGCGCGCGGCGCGCGCCCTCAAAGAGGATCACGAGCCCGGCGAGCGCCACCCATTTGTCGGTATGGTCGGCCAGCCCGCCGTTCTGCACGATCTTGTCGTAGAAGAAATAGCCGTAGAGCGCGATGAACGCGCCCGCCACCGCCAGCACCCAGTCGTAAACGGGCACGTAGCTGCGCGGGCTCGAGCGCAGCATCGGATAGGCCATGAAGGCGAGGAACATCGCGAAGGCAAGGTGGAACTGCCGCGAATTGTTGATCAGCGCCCCGGGCAGCACGTAGTTCGAGACGGGCGAGGCGAGCACCACCTGAAACACCGACCACGCGAGCGCCACGCCCGCGATCAGAAGCCCCACCGCACCCGCTGGATCGCGCGCGCCCCCGTCGCTCGACGAGAGCAGTTCCTGAAGCTCGGCCTCGCTCAGCGGGCCCTTGCCCGTGGTGTCGCTCGCCATCGTCGCCCTCTCCCTGTCGCGCCGCGATTTCCTTGCGGTCTGCCTACGTTAAACGATTGTCCGAAAAGTCCCAAAGGGTTCGGCAGGGGCGGCGTTGCGCCCCCGCCGGAAGGCTCAGACGCCGATCACTCGATCAGGCCCTTTTCCTTGAAGTATTTCGCGGCCCCCGGATGCAGCGGTGCCGAAAGACCGGCGGTTGCCATTTCCTTGGGGTCGAGATTGGCGAAGGCCGGGTGCAGGCCGCGGAAATCGTCGAAATTGTCGAACACGGCCTTGACCACGGTATAGACCGCCTCTTCCGAGACATCGGCCGAGGTGACGAAGGTCGCGCCCACGCCGAAGGTGGTCACGTCCTCGTCGGTGCCGCGATACATGCCGCCGGGGATCGTGGCCTTGCGGTAATAGGCGTTCTCGGCGATGAGCTTGTCGATGGCCGGACCGTTGACGTTCACGAGCACGCTGTCGCAGGCGGTCGTCGCCTCCTGGATGGAACCCGAGGGATGGCCGACGGTGTAGATCATCGCGTCGATCTGGTTGTCGCAGAGCGCTGCGGACTGTTCGGCCGCCTTGAGTTCAGCGGCGAGCGCGAAATCGTCGAGGCTCCATCCCATCGCGTCGAGCACAACGTCCATCGTGCCGCGCTGGCCCGAGCCGGGATTGCCGATATTCACGCGCTTGCCCTTGAGATCCTCGAAGCTCTTGATCCCGCTATCCGCGCGGGCGACCACGGTGAAGGGTTCGGGATGGACCGAGAAGACCGCGCGCAGCTTCTCGAACGGGCCGTCCCCGGCGAATTTCGAGGTGCCGTGATAGGCGTGGTGCTGCCAGTCCGATTGCGCCACGCCGAATTCGAGCTCGCCCGCGCGGATCGTCTTGATGTTGTAGATCGAGCCGCCTGTGGATTCCACCGAGCAGCGGATGCCGTGCTCCTTGCGGCCCTGGTTGACCAGCCGGCAGATCGCGCCGCCGGTGGGGTAGTAGACGCCGGTGACGCCGCCGGTGCCGATGGTGATGAACTCCTCGGCCATCGCGGCCGGGGCCATCAGCGCGGCAAGCGCCGCACCGGCCATGGTGAACTTGAACCTGTCGAACATCGTTGTCTCCCTTTGGTTGATGTCGTTTCGGTTGATCTCAGCCGTCCCAGACCTCTCCGAGACGGCGGCTGCTCTCTTCGACCTGCGCGATGCGGGTGCGCGCCGCGGCACCTGCGCGGCCGACCAGCATCCCCACNATCACCTCCATGAAGGCGAGCGTCGTGACGTAGGACGAATAGAAATGCGGGCTCTCGGTGGGCAGCACGAATCCCGCCGAGGCCGGGGCCAGCGCCGGGCAGGCCGGGCTGTCGGTGATCACCACCACAAAGGCCCCCTGTGCCGCGCCCATCCGCGCGGCCTCGATCGAGCGGGTGGAATAGGGCGGCTTGGTCACGATCACCAGCGCGTCGCGCCCGTCAAGCCCGGTAAGCGCGGCCCCGAGAGAGGCCCCCATGCGTCCTGCCATCGACCAGCTGCCGGAACAGAAATTCGCCATGTAGGAGAGGTATTCGACCACCCCGGTCGAGCCGAGCGCGCCGAAGAGCAGCACGTTGCGTGCGCCATGAAGCCGCTCCACCACCCGTTCCAGCAGGTCGGTGTCGATATCGCGCAGCAGGGTCTGGAGATTGCTCTGGCAGGCGCTGACATGGGCCTCGAAAAATCCGGTCTCGCCCGCCTCCCAGGCCACCTGCAACCGCTCGGCGCGCTCGGCGAAGCTGTTGACGCGCCGCCCGATCTTGGCGCGCATCGCCTCGCGCAGCGCCTCGAAGCTGTCGTAATCGAGCGCGCGCGCCAGCCGCGAGAAGGTGGCCGGTGCAAGCCCGCTCTCCTGCGCCACCGTGCGCAGCGACCGCGTGGCGATGTCCACCGGATGCGCCGCCACATGTTCGGCGGCCTGCCGCAGCTTGCCGCTGAGGCCGTCGAACCTGCGGGCCAGGCGTTCCTCGAAGGACGCGGCCGGATGTTCCCCCCTGACATTCATTGAAACAATTGGTTCCACTCGTTTCATCTATTGTCAATAGATGATCCATTTGTTTCACTTGCCGCCGGACCCCGGAGAACGCTGCCATGACCCATGTCTTTCCCCGCCACACCAAGGCCCGCCCGCCCGTCGCCCTGCGCGGCGAGGGGGCCTATATCATCGACGAGACCGGCAAGCGGTATCTGGACGGCTCGGGCGGCGCGGCGGTCTCCTGCCTTGGTCACTCGGACCCTGACGTGACGCAGGCCATCAAGGACCAGGCCGACCGGATCGCCTTTGCCCATACCGGCTTTTTCACCTCCGAGCCCGCCGAGCGCCTGGCTGACCGGCTCATCGCCCATGCGCCCGAGGGGATCGAGCGGGTCTATTTCGTCTCGGGCGGCTCCGAGGCGGTCGAGGCGGCGCTGAAACTCGCGCGGCAGTATTTCCTGGAGATCGGAGAGCCGGGCCGCACCCGCTTCATCGCCCGGCGGCAGAGCTATCACGGCAACACCTTGGGCGCGCTCGGCACGGGGGGCAACCTGTGGCGGCGAGAGCCGTTCGCGCCGCTGATGGTCGAGACCTCGCATATCGCGCCCTGCTACGAGTATCGCGGGCGCGAGGCGGGCGAGACGCCGGAGGAGTATGGCCTTCGCGTGGCCGATGAGCTTGAGGCGGAACTGCACCGCGTCGGGCCGGAGAGTGTCATCGCCTTCGTGGCCGAGCCGGTGGTGGGCGCGACGCTTGGCGCGGTGCCTGCCGTGCCCGGCTATTTCAAACGCATCCGCGAGATCTGCGACCGTCACGGAATCCTTCTGATTCTCGACGAGGTGATGTGCGGCATGGGGCGGACCGGCACGCTTTTCGCCTGCGAACAGGACGGGGTGCGCCCCGATATCGTGACCATCGCCAAGGGGCTTGGCGCGGGCTATCAGCCCATCGGCGCGATGTTGTGTTCGGGCGCGATCTATGCCGCCATCGAGGGGGGCTCGGGCTTTTTCCAGCACGGCCACACCTATATCGGCCACCCCGTCGCCTGCGCCGCCGCCGATGTGGTGGTTGGCAAGCTGACGGACGGCGGCATGACCGCGCGCGCGGCGCGGATGGGTGCGGTGCTCGAGCGTGCGCTGCACGAGGCGTTCGGCCAGCATCCCCATATCGGCGACATTCGCGGGCGCGGCATGTTCCGCGGGCTCGAGATCGTCGAGGACCGCGCCACCAGGGCCCCTTTCGCGCCCGAACGCGCGATCCACAAGGCGGTGAAGGCCGCCGCCTTCGAGGCCGGGCTGATCTGCTATCCGATGGGCGGCACGATCGACGGGCGCCAGGGCGATCACGTCCTGCTCGCGCCGCCCTTCATCCTCGAGGAGGCGCAGATCGGGGAGTTGGTGGACAAGCTCGCCACCGCGCTGCGCGTGGCCCTGCCATGAGGGCGCTGCCCCGGCTGATGGTCGCGCCCAACGGCGCGCGGCGCGGCAAGGCCGATCACCCCGCGCTGCCCGTCACCCTGCCCGAAATCGTCGAGACCGCCCGCGCCTGCGCGGCGGCGGGGGCGGACGGGCTGCACCTGCATCTGCGCGATGCCGAAGGCTGGCATCTGCTCGACGCGGGTGCCTACCGGGAGGCGCTGGCCGAGCTGCGCGGCGCGGTTCCGGGCCTGGCGGTGCAGGTCACGACCGAGGCGGCGGGCCGCTACGAGCCCCCGCATCAGCGCGCCGTGGCGCTCGGTTCGGGCGCGGAGTTCGTCTCGGTCGCGCTGCGCGAAATGGCCGCCGAGGAAGACGCGGCCCCCGCCTTCTACACCGCCTGCGCCGAGCGGGGCATCGCGGTCCAGCACATCCTCTACGACGCGGGCGAATTCGACCTGCTGGAGCGATTGCTGCCGCCCGGCCTCCTCGCTGCGCCGGGTCTGCAACTGATCTTCGTGCTGGGCCGATACAGCGCCAGGCAGGAGAGCGATCCGGCCGAACTCTCTTCCTTCCTTGCCCGCCTGCGCNCCCGCGAGTCGCCCGCCGACTGGGCCGCCTGCGCCTTTGGCCGGGCCGAGACGGCCTGCCTTCTGGCCGCGCACCGGGCGGGCGGAAAGCTGCGCGTGGGGTTCGAGAACAGCCTCTGGCACGCCGATGGCAGGCTTGCCCGCGACAATGCCGAGCGCGTGCGCGCGGTTCTGGCGGCAATCGCGCCGCCGGGCTGACCCGTCCGCTTGCCATTTCGCCCGACAGGTCAAGCCAAACCCCGTAACCCTCGGGCTTGACCCGAGGGTCCGTGACCCGCAGGAGATCCCCGCTTGCGCGGGGATGACGGGGTGCGGGCTGACCGTCTTCTCGCTTATCGTCCGAGCGCAGCCGCAACCCGCGCCCAGTCTCCTTCCGTGCCCGGCAGGCCAAGCCGTATCCATGTCGGCGACCACGGAAAGATCCGGCTCCAGATGCGGGCGCGCGCGAGCCGGTCCTGCGCCGCCGCCNCGTCGGGCGTGGCATAGGTGCGAAAGAGCGGCGTGCCGCCGACAAGCCGCCAGCCCGCCGCCGCCGCCAGCGCGTCAAGCCGCGCGGCGTCCTGCCCGAGGCGCGCGCGCGTCGCCGCCTGCCAGTTCGTATCGGCGAGCGCCACCCGCCCCGCCGCGATTGCCGGGCCGGAGACGGGCCAGGGGCCCGCCATCTCGCGCAGCCGTTCCGCGAGCGGAGCATTGCAGAGCGCAAAGCCCAGCCGCAGCCCCGCCAGACCGAAGAACTTGCCGAAGGAGCGCAGCACGATCACGTTTTCCGCGCCGTCGAGCATCGGGGCCAGCGACAGGCCCGGCTCGGGATCGGCAAAGCTCTCGTCCACCACCAGCAGCCCCACCTGACCGGCCAGGGCGAGCAGCGCCTCGGGCGAATGGTGCCGCCCGTCGGGATTGTTGGGGTTGACCACCACGGCGAGACTTGCCCCTGCCAGCGCCTTGGGCGAGCGCACTTCCCTGACCTGCCAGCCGACGGCCCGCAGCGCGGCGGCGTGTTCGTTATAGGTGGGCACCAGCACGCGGGCCTCGCCGCGAGGCACGACATACGGCACCGTCTGGATCGCGGCCTGCGCCCCCGCGAGCGGGACCACCTCGGCGCGCGTGCCGTAACAGGCAGCGGCGGCGGTGCGGAGAGCGGCCATCTCCGCCTGCGTGGGCAGGGCCGTGAGGGCGCGCGCGGGCAGGCCGGGCATCGGGTAGGGCACCGGGTTGATCCCGGTCGAGAGGTCGAGCCATTCTGCCTCGGCACTGCCGAACCGCTGCCGCGCCGCATCGAGATTGCCGCCGTGATCGCGCGGGGGATTGTCGCTCATGGTGTTTCCCCAGCCGTCGCGCAGCGACGGCACGCGCCCGCCCGCCCGATGGCGGGCGCATTCGCGCCCACCCGGTCGGGCGCGCGCCGTCGTTCCAGCTTCGCCTTGGTCTGTTCGACAAGCATCATGCCCGTCTTAGACCAGCCAGAGCGCGCCGAGCGCAAGCGCCATCAGCGCCATCGCCCGGGCATAGAGCCGCAGCGCGCGGCGCAGGTCTCCCGGCCCCGGGTCGCGCGCCCTACCGTTGAGCCAGGGCTCCTCGCTCAGCCGCGCGCCATAGACGCGCGGCCCCGAGAGCCGCACGCCAAGTGCCCCCGCCATCGCCGCCTCCGGCCAGCCGGCATTGGGCGAGCGATGCGCGCGGGCGTCGCGCGCCATCACCCGCAGCGCGCACCCCGCCGCGCGCGGAGTGGCCAGCGCGAAGAGCAGGCCGGTCAGCCGCGCCGGGATCAGGTTCGCCAGATCGTCGAGCCGCGCCGCCACCTTGCCGAAGGCTTCAAAGCGGTCATTGCGGTGCCCGATCATCGAATCGAGCGTGTTCACCGCCTTGTAGGCCGCGATCCCCGGCACGCCCGCGACCGCGCCCCAGAAGACCGGTGCCACGATCCCGTCGCTCGTGTTCTCCGCCAGGCTTTCGATGGCCGCGCGCGCGACCCCCGCCGCGTCGAGCGCGCGCGGGTCGCGCCCGACGATCATCGCCACCGCCGCGCGGGCCGCTGCCAGATCGCCCGCCGCCAGCGGTCGCGCGACGGCGGCGACGTGATCGTGCATCGAGCGCAGCGCGATGAGCGGCCAGGCCAGCACGCCGCCGAGGATCACGCCCCAGATACCCCCGGGCAGGAGCGATTGCAGGAGGAGCGCGGGGGCTGTTGCGAGGGTCAGGATCAGCGCCACGCAGAGCGCACCCATACCGATGCGTATGTTCCGGGTGCCGCGATTGAAGCGCCGCTCCAGCCACGCGATGGCCGCGCCGAGCCATGTCACCGGATGCCCGATCCGGGCATGGAGCCAGCCGGGCCAGCCGATGGCAAGGTCGATCATCAGCCCGGCCAGCATCATGCCCGCAAAACTCATGCGCCGTCCCCTGTGACAAAGCGCAGGATGCCCGTGAGCCCCGCCTCTCGGAGCGCCGCCTCCGCCCGCTCGGGCACGGTGCCGGGGGCAAAGACCAGCGTGCGGGCGGCACCTGTATACGCCCGCGTATGGCCAAGCGCGCCGAGATCGCGCGCCAGATCCGCCATCGGATCGCCCGGGCCACGCAAGGCATCGGCGCGTCGTGCGGCCTCGCTTGCCAGGTCTGACAGAAGCGCCAGATCGCCGCCCCCGCGCCAGGCCGCCGCCAGATCGGCAATGTCGGGAAAATCCTCGTCCGCGGGATCGGTCCGCTGGGGCGCGCCCCAGTAGCCGCCGAGGATCTCGGCGCGCGGCACCGTTGGAAGGTCGGCCATTATCCGCGCCTCGCGCGAGGCCCAGAGCAGGCGGTCGGGGGCGGGATACATGAGCGGATCGGTCGCACCCTCCACCGCAAGGCAGGCCCGTGCGAGCCGTCCCGCCGTGCCGTCAAAGCCGCAGGCCCGCGCCGCCGCGACGAGGCAGGCGGTCGAGGCCCCGGCACCCGCCCCAAGCGGCATGTCGCAGGCAAGCCCCGGCCAATCGCCCGCAATCCCCAGCGCCGCGGCAAATCCGGCCAGCTGCGTCTCGGGGAAGAGATCGGCAAGCCGCACAGGCCCGCCGGGGCCGCGCACGCCGAGAGCCGGGCAGCACAATGTCACAAGGGCGACTGGCCCCTCACGCCCCAGCCGCCCCTGCATCCATTCCCCGAAATGCCCCGGCACGCGCACCGCCCGCCGGAGCGAAGACATGCGCCCGTCCCGCATCCATCCGTCTCCTCGACAAGGCGACCTGTCACGGAGCGCGGCGAAAGTCGAGACGGAAACGGGCCGCCGCATGTTGCGACGGCCCGTCCCTGCTCAGTGTACCACCGCGCCGGCGGGCGGCTCGGCCCGCGTCGTGCCCACACGCGCGCCGATGATGAGGCCCTCGGGCCCCGCCGTCACCGGCACGGTGGCCCCGTCGAGGATTTCCCCCGCCAGGAGCGCCTCGGCCAGCGGATCCTGGAGCGCCTTCTGGATCACGCGCTTGAGCGGGCGTGCGCCATAGACCGGGTCATAGCCTTCATCGGCGAGCCATTTGCGCGCCGCGTCGTCAAGCTCGAGCCGGATCTTGCGGGTGGCAAGACGCTTGAGCAGCCGGGCCAGCTGGATATCGACGATGCCATCCATCTGCGCCCGCGTCAGCCGGTCGAAGACCACGATCTCGTCAAGCCGGTTCAGGAACTCGGGCCGGAAATGCGCCCGCACCGCGTCCATCACCTGGCGCTTGGCCTCGGCCACGTCCGCCCCCTCGGGCAACTGGCTCAGCGCCTGGCTGCCGAGGTTCGAGGTCAGCACGATCAGGGTCTGCTTGAAATCGACCGTGCGGCCCTGACCGTCGGTCAGCACGCCATCGTCGAGCACCTGCAAGAGCACGTTGAACACCTCCGGGTGGGCCTTTTCCACCTCGTCGAAGAGGATCACCTGATAGGGCCTGCGCCGCACCGCCTCGGTGAGCACGCCGCCCTCCTCGTAGCCGACATAGCCCGGGGGGGCACCGATCAGACGCGCGACCGAATGCTTCTCCATGAATTCGCTCATGTCGATGCGCACCATGGCGCTGTCGTCGTCGAAGAGGAATTCGGCCACCGCCTTGGTCAGCTCGGTCTTGCCGACGCCGGTGGGGCCGAGGAAGAGGAAGCTGCCCAAGGGCCGGTTCTCGTCGTTGAGCCCGGCGCGCGCGCGGCGCACGGCATTGGCTACCGCCTTGACGGCCGTATCCTGCCCGATCACCCGGCGGTGCAGGTTTTCCTCCATGCCCAGAAGCTTCTCGCGCTCGCCCTCGAGCATCTTGGCGGTGGGGATCCCCGTCCAGCGTTCGACCACCTGCGCGATCTGCTCGGGGCGCACGGCCTCCTCGACCATCACGCCGTCATCGGCCTGGTTCTCGGCCTCGGCAAGCTGCTTTTCAAGCTGCGGGATGACGCCATAGCTGAGCTCTCCCGCGCGGGCGAGATTGCCCTCGCGCTTGGCGATGTCGAGCTCGGCGCGGGCACGGTCGAGCTGTTCCTTGAGGTCACGCGCCGAGGCGAGCTTGTCCCGCTCGGCCTGCCATTTGGCGGTCATCTCGGCAGAGCGTTCCTGCAACTCGGCCAGTTCCCGCTCGAGCTTTTCGAGCCGGTCCTTGCTTGCGGTATCGTCCTCCTTCTTGAGCGCCTCGGCCTCGATCTGCATTTGCAGGATCTGGCGGTCGAGCGCGTCAAGCTCCTCGGGCTTGCTGTCCACCTCCATGCGCAGGCGGGAGGCGGCCTCGTCCATCAGGTCGATCGCCTTGTCGGGCAGGAAACGGTCGGTGATGTAGCGGTGGCTGAGCGTGGCCGCCGCGACGAGCGCCGAATCGGAGATGCGCACACCGTGGTGCAGCTCGTATTTCTCCTTGATCCCGCGCAGGATAGAGATCGTGTCCTCGACCGTCGGCTCCTCGACCATCAGCGGCTGGAAGCGGCGGGCAAGGGCCGCGTCCTTTTCCACATGCTTGCGGTACTCGTCGAGCGTGGTCGCGCCGACGCAGTGCAACTCGCCGCGCGCCAGCGCCGGCTTGATGAGGTTCGCCGCATCCATCGCGCCGTCGGTCTTGCCCGCACCCACAAGCGTGTGCATCTCGTCGATGAAGAGAATGATCTCGCCTGCGGCCTGCGTCACCTCGTTCAGCACGCCCTTGAGCCGCTCCTCGAACTCGCCGCGATACTTGGCCCCGGCGATCAGCGCGCCCATGTCGAGCGCCAGCAGCCGCTTGTTGCGCAGGCTCTCGGGCACGTCGCCATTGACGATGCGCAGCGCAAGCCCCTCGGCGATGGCGGTCTTGCCGACGCCCGGCTCGCCGATCAGCACCGGGTTGTTCTTGGTCCGGCGGGAAAGCACCTGCATGGCGCGGCGGATCTCGTCGTCGCGGCCGATGATCGGGTCGATCTTGCCCTCGCGCGCCCGTTTGGTGAGATCGACGGCGTATTTCTCGAGCGCCTCATAGGTGTCCTCGGCGCTGGCCGTGTCGGCGGTGCGGCCCTTGCGCAGGTCGTTGATCGCCTCGTTGATGTTCTGCGCGCTCACGCCACCGGCCTCGAGCGCCTCCTTGGCGGGCGAGCGCACGACCGCGAGCGCGGTGAGGATGCGCTCGACCGGCACGAAACTGTCCTTGGCCTTCTGCGCAAGCTTTTCGGCCTCGCTCAGAACCTTGACGGTCTGCTGATCCATGTAGGTCTGGCCCGCATCGCCCGAGACCCGCGGGATCCTGGCAAGCGCGAGGTCATTGGCCTGCGCCACGCGCGCGGGATCCCCGCCCGCGCGGCGGATGAGATTGCTGGCAAGCCCTTCTGGATCGTCCAGAAGCGCCTTCAGGACATGTTCGGGGCCGAGTTTCTGATGGCTTTCGCGCATCGCGATGGTCTGGGCAGCCTGAATGAAGCCGCGCGACCGTTCCGTGAACTTGTTGAAGTCCATGGGTCTTCTCCTTTGCTAAAGCGATCCCGCTGGATGCGCACCCTGCGGTAGGCGTGCGGCGGCCGGGACCCTCGGGGTGGAGATGGGTAATGTCGCCGGGAGGTTCAAGCCACGCGCGCGCTGGAATCCCGGGAATCCGATGAGAACACCGATGGCCGCGCGCTTTCGTCGGGGCCTGAGGACCGGCGCGCCCCTTCCGGCGCGCAGGTGGCGGATTCTTGCCCGTGCCCGCCGCCCGGCGGCAAGGTGCCGCGCAGCAAGGCCGGGGCGCGCATTTCTCTTGGCGCGACTCGCCCGGTCGGGTAGCGCAGCGCGCGGGGGTACTGGCGGGATTTCATTCGGTGTTGATTGACAGGGTTCTCATCCGCGACCTTCGCCGGGAAGGGGACCGCGTGTCGGGTGTGGTGATCTGCCTGACCGAAACCGGGCAGATCAGCATTCTGGCCTCCGTCCCTGCCACGGACGATCCCGCGCCTGCCCTCGTCCACGGGGCGCTGCGTCAGCTGCAGCGGATGCCCGGATACCGGCGCGGCGAGCGGGTCTTCACCCTCTCCCCCGATGCCCGGATCGAGGTCGAGCGAGGGGGTTGACGCGCCCGCCCGCCGCCGCGACAAGGCGCGCACCCCCGAGCGGAGCAAATCCTCATGCCCGATGACCGCCTGATCGTCGCCCTCGACCTGCCCGACGCGCTCTCGGCGCTGCACCTGACCGGGCAACTGGGAGAGGCCGTGTCCTTCTACAAGATCGGCCTGGGGATGCTGACCGGCGGCGGGCTCGCTCTTGCCAACGAGTTGAAGCAGGATCACGGCAAGCGCATCTTTCTCGACATGAAGCTCTTCGACATCGGCGCGACGGTCGAGGCCGCCGTGCGCGGCCTTTCGCGGTTCGATCTCGATTTCCTCACCGTCCACGGAGATCCCCATGTCGTGCGCGCGGCCCGCGAGGGCGCAGGCGGCACGGGGCTGAAGATCCTTGCCGTGACGATCCTTACCTCGCTCGACCGGGCCGATCTGGATGCCGGGCTGATGAAGGCGGGCGACCTGCCCGATCTGGTGGCCGAACGCGCGGCGCGCGCCTTCGAGGCCGGGGCCGATGGCGTGATCGCAAGCCCGCAGGAGGCGGCGCGGATCCGTGCCCTGCCAGAGGCCGCGGGGCGGCTCATCGTGACGCCGGGCGTGCGCCCCGCTGGCAGCGCCCCGGGCGACCAGAAGCGCGTGGCCACGCCTGCGCAGGCGGTGGCCGACGGGGCCGATCACATCGTCGTCGGCCGCCCGGTCTGGGCCGCGCAGGACCCGCGCGCGGCGGCGCTGGCGATTCTCGAGGAATTGCGCGGCGTCTGAGCCTCAGCCCGCCTGGCGGCGCGTCAGGTCAAGGAACACGTCCTGCAGATGCGCCTGCTCGACCCGCAGGTCACGAATGCTGATGCCGGCCGCGCGCACCGCCGCCAGCACCGCCTCGGCCGGGGTCTCGCCCGCGCGATAGGCGATGGCGATGGCCCCGTCCGCGCGCCGCGTCACCTCGAGCCCCGGACCGGCGGGCAGGGCCGTGACGGGGCGCTCGGGCTGGATGATCATCGTCTTCGCGTCGAGCCGCTCCAGCAGGCGCGCGGTGCTGTCGCGCGCCACAACCTCGCCCTCGCAGATGATGGCGATCTCGTCGCACATCTCCTCGGCTTCCTCCAGGTAATGGGTCGTCAGGATGATCGTCATGCCCTCCTCGTTGAGGCGGCGCACGTTCTCCCACAGCATCTGGCGCAGTTCGATATCGACCCCGGCCGTCGGCTCGTCGAGCACCAGAACCTGCGGATGATGCACGAGCGCCTTGGCCAGCAGCAGCCTGCGACGCATCCCGCCCGAGAGCGTGCGCGCATAGGCCCCGGCCTTGTCCTCGAGCCCGACCAGGCGCAATATCGCGTCGCTGCGCCGCTGGCTCTTCGGCACGCCATAGAGCCCGGCCTGCACCTCCAGCGCCTCGCGCGGGGTGAAGAACGGATCGAGGTTCAGCTCCTGCGGCATCACGCCGATGGCGGCCCGGCTCTGGCGCGGGTTGCGGTCCTGGTCGAATCCCCAGATCGTCACCTGCCCGGCGGTCTTGATCACCAGCCCGGCGAGAATGTTGATGAGGGTCGATTTGCCCGCGCCATTGGGTCCGAGAAGGCCGAAGACCGCGCCTAGCGGGATGTCCAGATCGACCCCCTTGAGCGCGCGCTTTTCCGGCCCGTGCCGCCCGCCCGCATAGGTCTTGACCAGCCCCCTGATTTCGATGGCGTTGCGCGCCATGCCACTCTTGCCCCCTGCCGCCTGTTCGCTCATAGTCCGACCTAATCCAACGCAGCGCAAAAGGAAATCACCCGATGGCAACCGAGGCCCCCGAGATCCGCATCGTTGACAGCTACCGCGTGGCCTGCGACGGTGGCGAGGGTGCCTTGGGTCATCCCCGCGTCTGGCTCCAGATCCCACGGGACCGCGGCTTTGTCGAATGCCCCTATTGCGACGCCAAGTTCATTCACCGCGATTTCGAGGGCAAGGTCTGAAGCGCCGAACGCTACTCTTGCTCGGATCGGGAGCGGCTCTTGCCGGGCTCGGTCTCATAGGCGCGCCGCGGCTGTGGCTAAGATTCGGGCCGCGGCCAATCTTCGAAGACATGGCCGGGCTGCCCGGGTTCCGTCGCCTTGCCGGAGGCCAGACATCCGGCGGCGGAGCCGTTGCGCTGATCGGGGTGGATCATGACGCAGAGCGCATCCCGGCCTCGCCCTGCACCGGCCTGTTCCCTGAAAGGATTGTCTCGGGGTCCGTGCCGGTCGCCTATTTCTCGGATGCACGCTGTATCTATTGTCGCACCATGTCTCCCATGCTCAAGCGTATGGAAGAGGCGGGTGAGATCGCGGTCGCCTGGCACGAGTTGCCGCTGCTGTCGCCCGCGTCCGTCGTGGCCGCGCGGGCAAGCATCGCGGCGCGCGCTCAGGGGGCCTTCGACATCTTCCATCAGCGGTTGATGGGCACGCCGTTTCTGCCGACCGACCCCTACCTGCGGGACATCGCCCGCGATGCGGGCATCGATCCGGCCCGGCTGCTGTCCGACATGAACGCGCCCTTCGTCGAGGACGAACTGGCGGTGTCGGCTGCCCTGGCCCGCAGGTTCGGCTTCATCGGCACGCCGGGTATGGTCATCGGTCGCACCGTTGTGCTGGGCCAGTTGAGCGAGGCCGCGCTCGCAAGGCTGCTGGCGATCGAGCGGGCGGAAGCGGCATCCGGCCCCTGTCGCTGACCCCGGTCAGATCAGCGCGAAATCGTTGAACTGGCGCCGCGATACGATGATCGGTTTATCCTCGCGGGGCTTTCGGGTCATCTCCGAATCCTCGGCTTCCGACTTGGCAGGAGGATCGTTCTGTTTCTCGGCCATCCGTCATCTCCGTGTTGAACGGCAGACCGGCCATACTGCGCCGACCGGCGCTGCTCTGCAAGGTTTCGTGCGGGGACATCCGGATGAAAATGCTTTGAAGGACTGCTGGTGAAACCACTCTGACGGATGTCCCCACACGGAGCAGCCTGCCAAATCATCAACTTTTCATCTACGCGAAGGTTGGAAAAACTCTGTCCATAATCTGGGCAAAGTGTGGCGGAAACGTGTCCTTCGTGGGACGGCTCCGGTCGGCCCGCCACATTTGTCAAGCCGCCGCATCGTGACGTGGGATGGCAGCGCGCGTTCGAAGGCGCTGGCACTGCGGGGAGGTTCGTGACAGAAAAACCCTCGGTCACAAGAGCGGAGGCAAGACATGGGCACCGGATTCGGCAAGGGCTGTCACCTGCACCTGATCGACGGCTCCTCCTTCATCTTCCGCGCCTATCACGCGCTGCCGCCGCTCACGCGGAAATCGGACGGGCTGCCGGTGGGGGCGGTCGCGGGCTTCTGCAACATGCTGCAACGCTATGTGGAGGGCAATACCGGGCCTGACGCACCCACCCATGTCGCGGTGATCTTCGACAAGGGCAGCCATACCTTCCGCAACGATCTCTACCCCGATTACAAGGCCAACCGCGAGGAGATGCCGGAGGATCTGCGCCCGCAGATCCCGCTCACCCGAGAGGCCACCCGCGCCTTCAACATCGCCTGCGAGGAGATCGAGGGCTATGAGGCCGACGACATCATCGCCACGCTGGCCTGCCGGGCGCGCGAGGCGGGCGGCCGGGTGACGATCATTTCCTCCGACAAGGATCTGATGCAGCTTGTGGGCGATGGCGTCGAGATGCTGGATGCGATGAAGAACCGCCGCATCGATGCCGAGGCGGTGCGCGAGAAATTCGGCGTCGATCCCGCGCGCGTGGTCGACGTGCAGGCACTTGCCGGGGACAGCGTGGACAACATCCCCGGTGCGCCGGGGATCGGCATCAAGACGGCGGCGCTTCTGATCAACGAGTTCGGCTCGCTCGAGGCGCTGCTGGACCGGGCCGAGGAGATCCCCCAGCCCAAGCGCCGCCAGACCCTGATCGACATGCGCGATCAGATCGAGATGTCGCGGCGGCTCGTGCAGCTTGACTGCGACACGCCGCTCGACTTCACCCTCGACGATCTCGAGGTGCGCGAGCCGGACCCCGACAGGCTGCTCGATTTCCTCGCGCGGATGGAGTTCCGCACGCTCTCGAAACGCATCGCCGCCGCGCTCGGGCGGGAGGCCCCGACGATACCCGAGCCGGCCCCGCAAGGGGCCGAAGAGGACGCGAGCGCCCCCCCGGACTGGCCCGCCATCGCGCCCGAAACCTATGCCTGCATCCGCGACATGGACGCGCTCGAGCCCTGGCTCGCCGAGATCCGCGCGCAGGGCTTTGTCGCCTTCGACACCGAGACCACCTCGCTCAACGAGATGCAGGCAGAGCTCGTCGGCATTTCTCTGGCCACGGAACCGGGGCGCGCCTGTTACATCCCGCTGGCCCACAAGGGCGGCGCGGCCGACGATCTCTTCGGCTCGGACGCGCTGGCCGAGGGGCAGATCGCGCGTGATGACGCCCTCGCCGCGCTCAAGCCGATCCTGGAGGACGACGCCATCCTCAAGATCGGGCAGAACATGAAATACGATGCCAAGATCCTCGCCGCTTACGGCATCGCCATGGCACCCATCGACGACACGATGCTGTTGTCCTACGCGCTGCATTCCGGGCTGCACGGGCATGGCATGGACGCGCTTTCGGAACGCTACCTCGCCCATAGCCCGATCCCGATCAAGCCGCTCCTCGGTTCGGGCAAGTCCGCCCGCACCTTCGACCGCGTGCCCATCGAGGAGGCCGCGCCCTATGCCGCCGAGGATGCCGACATCACCCTGCGCCTCTGGCTCACCTTCAAGCCGCAACTGCACCGCGCCCGCGTCACCACCGTCTACGAGACGCTCGAGCGCCCGCTCGTGCCGGTGCTGGCCGAGATGGAGCGGCACGGCGTGCTGGTGGACCGCGCCGCGCTGCGCGCCATGTCCGGCGAGTTCGCGCAGAAGATGGCCGGGCTCGAGGCCGAGATCCACGCGCTCGCCGGGCGCAGCTTCAACGTCGGCAGTCCCAAGCAACTGGGCGAGATCCTGTTTGACGAGCTGGGGCTTGCGGGGGGCGAAAAGGGCAAGACCGGTGCCTATGCGACGGGTGCCGATGTGCTCGAGGACCTGGCGACGGAACACGACCTGCCCGCGCGCGTGCTTGACTGGCGGCAGCTTTCCAAGCTGAAATCCACCTATACGGATGCGCTCCAGGATCATATCGACCCTGACACGGGGCGCGTGCACACATCCTACGTCCAGACCGGGGCGAGCACGGGCCGGCTTGCCTCGACCGATCCCAACCTTCAGAACATCCCCGTGCGCTCGGAGGAGGGCCGCCGCATCCGCGAGGCATTCGTCGCCGCGCCGGGCAACCGGTTGGTATCGCTCGACTACAGCCAGATCGAATTGCGCATCCTCGCCCATGTCGCGGGGATCGACAGCCTTCGCCAGGCGTTCCGCGAGGGGCAGGACATCCACGCCATGACCGCCAGCGAGATGTTCAACGTGCCGATGGAGGAGATGACGCCGGAGATCCGCCGCCGCGCCAAGGCGATCAATTTCGGGGTGATCTACGGCATCTCGGGCTTCGGCCTTGCGCGGAACCTGCGGATCCCCCGCGCCGAGGCGCAGGGTTTCATCGACCGCTATTTCGAGCGATTCCCAGGCATCCGTGCCTATATGGACGACACCATCGCCTTTGCGAAGGAGCACGGCTTCGTCCAGACGCTCTTTGGCCGCAAGATCCACACGCCCGAGATTTCGGCCCGTGGGCCGCGCGCGGGCTTCGCCCGCCGCGCCGCGATCAACGCGCCGATCCAGGGAACGGCCGCCGACATCATCCGCCGCGCCATGATCCGCATGCCCGCCGCCATCGCGGATCTTCCCGCGAAGATGCTTCTGCAGGTCCATGACGAACTGATCTTCGAGGTGGCGGAGGGGGCGGTGGACCGGCTGACGGAGGTCGCGCGCGACGTCATGCAATCCGCCCCGCATCCCGCGGTCCATCTCGACGTGCCGCTGGTGGTGGATGCGGGGCAGGGGGCGAACTGGGCCGAGGCGCATTGAGCGGGCCGCTCAGCCCCCGGTGAAGAGCCCGGCATATTCGGCGCGCAGCACGTTCTTCTGCACCTTGCCCATGGTGTTGCGCGGCAATTCGTCAAGCACGATGAGCTTGCGCGGATGCTTGAAGCGGGCGAGCGCGGCGCCGACCGCGGCGGCGATGGTCTCGAGATCCGGTGTCGCGCCCTTCTCGGGCACCAGAAAGCCCAGGACCGCCTCGCCGAAATCGGGATGGGGCACGCCCACCACCGCGCTTTCGAGCACGCCGGGCTGGGCGTCGAGCAGCATCTCGATTTCCTTGGGGTAGATGTTGTAGCCGCCCGAGATGATGAGATCCTTGGCGCGGCCCACGATCGAGACATAGCCGCGCGCGTCGATCACGCCAAGATCGCCGGTGATGAAGAAGCCGGTCTCGCGCAGTTCCTGCGCGGTCTTCTCGGGCATGTTCCAGTAACCCTTGAACACGTTCGGCCCGCGCACCTCGATCATGCCCACCTCGCCCTGCGGCCTCGCCTCGCCGGTCTCGGGATCGGTGATCCGAAGCTCCACGCCCGGCAGGGGAAAGCCCACGGTGCCCGCGCGCCGCTCGCCTTCATAGGGGTTGGAGGTGTTCATGTTGGTCTCGGTCATGCCGTAGCGTTCGAGGATGCGATGGCCGGTGCGCGCCTCGAAGGCCGCATGCGTGTCCGCCAGAAGCGGGGCCGAGCCGGAGATGAAGAGCCGCATATGCGAGACGAGATCGCGGGTGAAGCGCGGATCGTCGAGAAGCCGCGTGTAGAAGGTCGGCACGCCCATCATGGCGGTGGCGCGGGGCAGTTGCGCGATCACCTGATCCGTATCGAATTTCGGCAGGAAGATCATCGAGCCGCCAGCCAGCAGCATCACGTTCGTTGCCACGAAGAGGCCGTGGGTGTGAAAGATCGGCAGCGCGTGGAGCAGCACGTCATCGCCGGTAAAGCGCCAGTAGTCCACCAGCACCTCGGCATTGGACAGAAGATTGGCCTGCGTCAGCATCGCCCCCTTGGAGCGGCCCGTGGTGCCCGAGGTATAGAGAAAGGCGGCGAGATCATCGGCGTCGCGCGGCGTGGTCCCGAAGCTTTCGGGCTGCGCGCTCGCGGCCTCGGGGAGGGTGCCCTGCCCGTCCGCCCCGAGCGTCAGCATCGCCGCCCCGGCATCCTCGGCCACGGGGCGCAGCGCCTCGGCGCGGGCGGGATCGCACAGAAGCAGTTTCGCGCCGCTGTCAGTGACGAAATAGCGCAGTTCCTGAGCCGTGTAGGCGGTATTGAGCGGCAGGAACACGATCCCCGCCTGCACCGCCGCCGCATAGACGGCGAGCGCCGCGGGCGATTTCTCCACCTGCATGGCGAGCCGGTCGCCAGGCCCGAGACCGGCCGCGCGAAAGGCATGGGCATAGCGCGCGGCAAGCCGCAGGAAGGCGTCATGGCTCAGGCTCTGATTGCCGGGCAGGTGCAGGAAGGTCGCGGCATTGCCCGCATGGCGTCCGAACAGGCGGTCATAGAGGGGATTGGCCATCATGTCGGTCCTTCACTCGGTCTTGTCTTGCTGATGATGGTGCATCCCGCGCAAGAGCTGAAGCCTCCGGCAAGCCCGGGGCGGATCGCAGAGAACGACGCCGACAAATTGTCGCCGCACCGCGCTCAGCCCAGGGCGGCGATGGCGGCGCGCAGCGTGGCCAGCCCCTCGCCCCTTTCCGATGAGGTCAGGATCAGTTCGGGATAGGCCGCCGGATGGGGGGCGAGCCGCGCGCGCACCTGCCCGAGCACCTTGTCCTGCGTGGCGGCGTTGATCTTGTCGGTCTTGGTCAGCACGCATTGAAAGGGCACGGCGGCGCGGTCGAGCAGCGTCATGATCTCCTCGTCAACGGGCTTGATCCCGTGGCGCGCATCCACCAGCACGAAGGCGCGGCGCAGGCTCGGGCGGCCCGCGAGATAGGCCCGGAGCAGCGCCTGCCATTTCGCCACCACCGCCACCGGCGCATTGGCAAAGCCGTAGCCGGGCAGATCGACGAGGTAATGGCTCTCGCCCAGGGTGAAGAAATTGATCTCCTGCGTGCGGCCGGGCGTGTTGGAGGCCCGCGCGAGCGCCTTGCGGCCCGTCAGCGCATTGATCAGGCTCGACTTGCCCACGTTGGAGCGGCCCGCGAAACAGATCTCGGCCCGGTCGGCGGGCGGCAGGCCGGACATGGCCACCACCCCCTTGACGAAGTCGACCGGCCCGGCAAAGAGCCTGCGCCCCGCCTCGGCGGCGGCGCTGTCCGGGGTCTCGGCCAGGGGAAAGGCAAGCTGCATGGCGCTACCGGCGGGCCGGGCGGGCGGGCCGTGTCACTTCTTCTTCTCCGGTCCCGGCTCGGGCGCGGTCTTGTCGCGCCTGAAGCTCGACATGATGTTGCCGAACACGTCCGGGTTGTGTCCGTGGCTGCGCATGATCGCGTATTGCTGGCCGAAGGTGATCATGTTGTTGGTGATCCAGTACAGGACGAGGCCGCTGGCAAAGCTGCCCAGCATGAACATGAAGACCCAGGGCATCCAGGCGAAGATCATCTTCTGCGTCGGATCGGTGGGCGACGGGTTGAGTTTCTGTTGCAGCCACATCGAGATCCCGAGGCCGAGCGGCAGGATGCCGATGAAGATCAGCGCGAGGACCGAACCCGGCTCGGGCGCAGGCCAGGGTGCCAGGCCCCAGAAATTGAAGAGCGAGGAGGGATCGGGTGCCGAGAGATCGCGGATCCAGCCGATCCAGGGCGCGTGGCGCAGTTCCAGCGTGACGAAGATCACCTTGTAGAGCGAGAAGAAGATCGGGATCTGGAGCAGGATCGGCAGGCAGCCCGCCGCCGGATTGACCTTTTCCTTCTTGTAGAGGGCCATCATCTCCTGCTGGAGCTTCTGGCGGTCGTCGCCGGCGATCTCCTTGATCTTCTCCATCTGCGGCTGAAGCTCCTTCATCTTCGCCATGGAGACGTAGGACTTGTAGGCCAGAGGCAGGACCAGCGCCTTGATCAGCAGGGTCAGCGCGATGATCGCCCAGCCCATGTTGCCGATCATCTGGTTGAGCCAGTGCAGCGCAGCGAAGATCGGCTTGGTGAGGAAGAAGAACCAGCCCCAGTCGATCGAGTCGATGAAGCGGTCCACGGGCGGGCGGCCGGGATCGGCGGTTTCGCCGAAGAGCTGCGCGAAGAACCCCGGCTGGTTCTGGTAGTGCCGGATGGTGGCCCATTCCTTGGCCCCGGCGAAAAGACGGCTTTCGGCGGTGACGGTGGCACCGGGGGCGAGGCTCAGGGTCTGCTGCACGGTCTCGGTCTGGAAGATCTCGCGCCGGGGGTCGAACTTGGTGACGGCCTTGAAGGGCGTGCCGGGCGCGGGGATGAGCGTGCTCATCCAGTAGTGATCGGTGAAGCCGAGCCAGCCGCTCTCGCTGACCTGCACCACCTCGGCGGGGGCGCCTTCGCGCGGGTTGACGGCGAAATCCGCTATGTCGTCATAGCCGATTTCCGACAGCGTGCCGTCGGCCATGCCGATGACGCCCTCGTGCAGGATGAAGAAATTCTTCAGGTCGGCAGGCCGTCCATGACGCGCGATGAGCCCGTAGGGGGCAAGGCTTACCTCGCTCTGGCCGCGGTTCTCGACCGATTGGCGCACCGTGAACATGTAATCGCTGTCGATCGCGATCTCGCGGCGGAAGACGAGCCCCGCGCCGTTGTCCCAGACCAGGGTGACCGGGCTCTCGGGGGTGAGCGTGGTGCCGGTTTCGATCTGCCAGAGCGTGTTGGCCCCGGGCACCTGCTCGGCGGTGAGCCCCGCGCCGGGTGCCCATCCGTGGAGCGCGTAATAGGGGGCAGGGGTGCCGATCGGCGAGAGCAGGCGGACCGTCTCGGAATCGGGTTCGATCGTTTCGCGGTAATCCTTGAGCAGCAGATCGTCGATCCGCCCGCCCATCAGCGAGATCGAGCCGGCCACGCGCGGCGTCTCGATGGCCAGGCGCGGGGTTTCTGCTCCGGTCTCGGCAACGACATTGCCCGTGCCGCCCGCATCGGCCGCGCCGGGGGCGGTGGGGGCGGGGGGCGTGAGGCTGTCCTGCGCCACCGGCGCGTTCGGATCGGTGGGGGCCGGTTCCGGCGGCGGGAAGAGCACGAACCACAGAAGGATCACCAGAAAGCTGAGTGCCGTCGCAAGAATGAGGTTCTTGTTCTGATCGTCCATGGCCCGGACCTGTCCGTCATTGCTGTGTCACCGGGCGTTCAACAGAGTGCGGCCTGAAAGGTCAAGCGGTTTCCGGCGGGCAGGCGGCCCTGGGCGGGGATTCGTCGCGCCGCTACCCGGCAGGCCCGGCGGGCGGCTGCGCGCGCGTGCGAAACCCCGAGGCGGGGCGGGGCACGTCCGCGGCCTCCAGGGGCGCGGGTGCGCGGTCCAGCCTGGCAAGACCGGCGGTGACGAGATCGCCCGTGCCCTGACGGGCTCCGGCGCGGATCACCTCGGCAACGAGGCTGACACGGATCGGCGTGTCGGGCAGCGCGGAGGCGAGCGCTGTCCCGGCGGCGCGACGCAGCCGTTCGGCGAGCACACCAACAAGTTCGTCCCCCTCCATATTGCCTGCTGCCGGGACGACGCCGATGCGCCCTCCGCCGAGATCGTACAGCCCGTCCTCGCGCCGCAGGGCACGGGCGAGGTGATCGAGGCAGGTAGTCACGAGCCGATCCTCCATCCCGGGGCCGTGGCGGGCGCGGATCTCCGCGATCCCGTGCAGCGCGAGCAGGATGAAGGCCGTGTCGCTTCCGGGCGCGCCGGCGCGTTGGCGGGCAAGCGCGCGCGCCATCTCGGCGGGCTGATCGGGTGCGCCCGTCCAGCAGGCGGCCGGGCGGGCGGACCATGGCAGCGCCGCGACGAGCAGCAGAAGCGGCAGCGCCAGCCACAATGCCTGCGCCCCGAACCACAGAAGCGCCAGTGCGAGGGCGAGGCCGAGGACGGGCAGTTGCGGGCCGCGCAGCGCCTCGGACGCCGCGCCGATCCGGCTGCGAAGCGAGACGATCACAGGGTGCATTGCGGACTCCGTTCCATGGGCGGACAGTCTGCGCGCCTGCGGTTAACGGTGCGTTGACTCCGCGGCGAAATCTGCCTCGCATTTGACGGATTTCCGCTCCAGCCCGACGAAGTCAAACAGTTTGGGGTCCAGAAGATGCGAGGGGCGCGCGTTCATCAGCGCGCGGAACATCACCTGGCGGCGGCCCGGGCTGCGGGCCTCCCAGCCGTCGAGGATCGCCTTGACCTGCTGACGTTGCAGCCCGTCCTGGCTGCCGCAGAGATCGCAGGGGATGATCGGATAGTTCATCGCCCGCGCGAAGCGGGCGCAATCCTCCTCTGCGACATGGGCAAGCGGGCGGTAGACGAAGAGATCGCCCTCTTCGTTGACCAGTTTCGGCGGCATGGTGGCCAGCCGTCCGCCGTGGAACAGGTTCATGAAGAAGGTCTCGAGAATGTCATCGCGGTGATGGCCGAGCACCACCGCCGAACAGCCCTCTTCGCGGGCGATGCGGTAGAGATGGCCGCGCCGGAGCCGCGAGCAGAGCGCGCAGTAGGTGCGTCCCTGCGGCACCTTGTCCATGACGATGGAATAGGTGTCCTGATACTCGATCCGGTGGGGCACGCCCATGCGCGCGAGAAAGGCGGGCAGCACGGTCGCGGGAAAGCCGGGCTGGCCCTGGTCGAGGTTGCAGGCCAGAAGATCGACCGGCAGAAGGCCGCGCCATTTCAGCTCGTGGAGCACGGCAAGGAGGGTGTAGCTGTCCTTGCCGCCCGACAGGCAGACGAGCCATTTTCCGCCCGGCTCGATCATGCCGTATTGCTCCACCGCCTCGCGCACCTGGCGCACGATCCGCTTGCGCAGCTTGCGGAACTCGGTGCCCGAAGGGGCACCGTGAAAGAGCGGGTGGATCTCGTCTTCGGTCTCGGACATGGGCGCGCTTTAGGGGCTTTCGCGGGATCGGGCAAGGGGGCGGCGCGGGAACGCGCCCGCCGCCTATCTTGCGGTCAAAGGTCACTTGCCCACAACTATTTGCAGCTCTCCCCAACAAATTGCTTTACAGCTCGGGCGCAACCCCTCACCATATCTTGTAGGGGCGGATCCGATTACTGCCGCCCTTAGAGCAGGCACCTAGCGTTTGGGGTGCGAAGGCCCCCACGCGCTACAGCAAATGAGGCGGCGCCATGGCACTTTCCGAGCAATATCTCAGCGACGATCTGCACCCCATCGACATCGTCGAGCACATCGCCGAGCACCACGACTGGGAGTTCGACCGCATCGGCGACGATCAGATCGCCATGGCCATCGAGGGCCAGTGGCGCACCTATGCGATCACGCTCGCCTGGTCGGGCCATGACGAGACGCTGCGCCTTGTCTGCACCTACGAGATGGAGCCGCCCGAGGACCGCCTGCCCGCGCTTTACGAGATGCTCAACACCGTCAATGACCAGTGCTGGAGCGGGGCCTTCACCTGGTGGGGCGAGCAGAAGCTGATGGTGTGGCGCTACGGCCTTGTCATGGCGGGCACGCAGGGGGCCAGCCCCGAGCAGATCGACGCGGCCCTGGGCGCGGCGGTGATGGCGGCGGAGCGGTATTACCCGGCTTTCCAGCTGGCGATCTGGGGCGGCAAATCCCCGCGCGAGGCGATGCAGGTCGCCATTGCAGAGGCCTACGGGCGCGCGTAAACCTGCCCCCGCGACCAAAGCGGGGGCGATCATGGCGATGACGGAGATGACCGGGCGCGGCCTTGTCCTTCTGGGCTGCGGCAAGATGGGCGGGGCGATGCTGCGCGGCTGGCTTGCGGGCGGGCTCGATCCCGCATCGGTGCATGTGATCGACCCGAATCCGGGTGCCTGGCTGCACGCGGCGGGAGTGCGGGTCAACGGCGCGTTGCCGGATGATCCGGCCATCGTCGTCGTCGCGGTCAAGCCGCAGATGATGGGCGCGGCGCTGCCTGCGCTCAAGGGGTATGGCGGCGGCGCGACGCTTTTCGTCTCGGTGGCGGCGGGCACCACGATTGCCACCTACGAGGCGATGCTGGGCGCGCGCACGCCGGTGGTGCGCGCCATGCCCAACACGCCCGCCGCGGTGGGCCGCGGGATCACGGCAATTGTGGGCAACGCGGCGGCAAGCGCGGCGGATCTCGATCAGGCGGAGGCGCTGCTCGGGGCGGTGGGGCAGGTGGTCCGGCTGGAGGACGAGGATCAGATGGACGCGGTCACGGGCCTTTCGGGCTCCGGCCCGGCCTATGTGTTTCACATGATCGAATGCCTGGCGGCGGCGGGCGAGGCCGAGGGGCTGGCACCCGAGCTTGCCATGCAGCTGGCCAAGGCGACGGTGGCGGGCGCGGGCGCGCTGGCCGAGGCCGCGGAGGAGAGCCCCGCGCAGTTGCGCGCCAATGTCACAAGCCCCAACGGGACCACGCAGGCGGGGCTTGAGGTGCTGATGGATGAGACCACCGGTCTGTCGCCGCTCATACGGCGCACCGTGGCGGCGGCGGCGGCGCGGTCGCGGGAGCTGCGCGATGGCTGACATCACCTATGACGATTTTCTCAAGGTCGATATCCGCGCGGGCCGGGTGATCCGGGCGGAGCCCTACCCGGAGGCCCGCAAGCCCGCGATCAAGCTCTGGATCGATTTCGGCCCGGAGATCGGCGAGAAGAAATCGAGCGCGCAGATCACCGCGCATTACACGCCCGAGGCGCTCATCGGTCGGCAGGTTCTGGCGGTGGTCAATTTCCCGCCGCGCCAGATCGGCAAGTTCGTCTCGGAGGTGCTGGTTCTGGGGCTGAGCGACGCCGCGGGCGGGGTCGTGCTGATCGGCCCGGACAGGGACGTGCCCCCGGGCGGGAGGCTGCATTGAAACGGATTCTCATCACGCGGCCCATGCCCGAGCGGGTGAGCGAGGCGGCGCGGGCGCTCTTCGAGGTGGAGATGCGCGAGGAGAACACGCCCCTGAAACCGGGGCAGATGAAGGGCGCGCTGGCGCTCTATGACGGGATCATGCCGACGCTGGGTGACATGTTCTCGGCAGAGATCTTTGCCGAGGCGGAGAACAGCCGCTGCCGGATCCTCGCCAATTTCGGGGTGGGCACCAACCATATCGACGTGGCGGCGGCACGCGCGGTGGGCATCGCCGTGACCAACACGCCCGGCGCGGTGACGGATGCGACCGCCGATATCGCGGTGATGCTCATGCTCATGAGCGCGCGGCGCGCGGGCGAGGGGGAGCGGATGCTGCGCGCGGGCCGCTGGGCTGGCTGGAACCCGACGCAGATGCTGGGGCTGCACATGACCGGCAAGACGGTGGGGATCGTCGGGATGGGGCGCATCGGGCAGGCCATCGCGCGGCGCTGTCACTACGGCTTCGGGATGGAGGTGCTCTATTACAATCGCTCTCCCAAGCCGGTCGATCTGCCGGCGCGGCAGGTCGAGAGCCTCGAGGCGCTGGCCGGGCAGGTGGATTTCCTCGTCGCCGCCCTGCCCGGCGGGGCCGAGACCCGCAACATCATCGGGGCCGAAGTGCTCGCCGCCATGCGGCCCACGGCGCATCTGGTCAACATCGCGCGCGGCGACGTGGTGGACGAGGCGGCGCTGATCGCGGCGCTGCGCGAGGGGCGCATCGCGGGGGCGGGGCTCGATGTCTATGCGCGCGAGCCCGAGGTGCCCGAAGCGCTGCGCAGGATGGAGAACGTGACGCTGCTGCCGCACCTTGGCACCGCCGCGCGCGAGGTGCGCGAGGCGATGGGGCTGATGGCGGTGGAGAACCTGCGCGCCTTCTTCGCCGGTGAGGCGCTGCCGAACCCGGTGACCTGAGTATTCTCGGCAAGAAGAAGGGGGCCGAGTCGCACTTGACGGCGCAGCGCCTTTCCGGTGTCCTGGCCGGAAACCTTGAGGAGACGATGATGGTGCAGCCCGCGATTACGGGACAGGGTGTGTTCACGCCGCCGGAGGTGATCGCCAACGAGGAGCTGGTAGCGGCCTACAACGCCCATGCCGAGGCGTTCAACGCGCGCCATGCCGCCGAAATCGCCGCCATAGAGATGGCGGCCAAACCGCCCTCGTCCTCGGGACTCATCGTCGGCGCATCGGGGATCGAGCGGCGGCATGTCATGGACAGGACGGGCGGTCTTGACCCCGAGGGGATGGTACCTGACCGCGGGGCGCCCTAACCGAACAGTGCCGCCGCCGTGTCGTGCAGGACGGCCATGACCTGTGCGCGGAAACCCGGCAGCAGCAGCGCCGCGGCGAAGGCGATATGCAGAACCATGATGGCGTTGAGCGAGCTGCGGAACGGCTCCTTGCGGGTCTTGTGACGAAAGACGCCCTGGCCGGTCTTGGCTCCGAAGGCGCCGCCGACGAGGCAGAGCGTCAGCAGCGTGCTCTCGGGGACACGCCACCGGCGGTGGATGGCGCATTGCTTGTCCCACCAGAACAGGCCGAATGTCACGAGGTTGAGCATGGCCAGATAGGTATAGGCAAGGGCCAGCGGGGTCATGGCGTCCTTCCGGGCAGGGCGGTCTGTGATGCGGCGTCAGAAAGTCTTGCGCGCCGCAAGCGCGGCGCTGATCGTGCCATCGTCGAGATAGTCCAACTCGCCGCCGATGGGAACACCCTGCGCGAGCGAGGTGAGCGATACCTTGCCCTCGAGCTGATCGGCGATGTAATGGGCGGTGGTCTGACCATCGACTGTGGCATTGAGGGCCAGGATCACTTCGGTGATGTCCTCGGTCTCGACGCGGGCGACAAGTTCGGGAATGCGCAGCATCTCGGGGCCGATCTGATCGAGCGCCGAGAGCGTGCCGCCCAGGACGTGATAACGGCCCTTGAAGGCGTGACCGCGCTCCATCGCCCAGAGATCGGCCACGTCCTCGACCACGCAGATCTGGCCATTGGCGCGCTTGGGTGCGGCGCAGATGTCGCAGATCTCCGCGGTTCCGATATTGCCGCAGATACGGCATTCGCGGGCCGTGGCGGCGACGGTCTGCATCAGGTCGGCGAGCGGTGCGAGCAGCAGCGCGCGCTTGCGGATCATGTGCAGCACCGCGCGGCGCGCCGAGCGCGGCCCGAGACCCGGCAGGCGGGCCATCATGTCGATCAGGGCGTCGATGTCGCGGGTGCTGCTCACGCGTGTGGCTCCGGGGAGGCGGGCGGTTTCGCCTTCGGCGAGAGTATCTGAGGAGGGATGAAGCCGCCTCAGAACGGCAGTTTCATGTCCTTGGGCAGTCCCATCGATTCGGTGAGCTTGCCCATCTCTTCCTTGACCTTCTCCTGCGCCCGCGATTGCGCGTCCTTGATCGCGGCCAGGATCAGATCCTCGACCACTTCCTTGTCCTCGGCGTTGAAGATCGAGGGGTCGATGTCGAGCGCCTTGAGCTCGCCCTTGGCGGTGCAGGTGGCCTTGACCAGCCCCGCGCCCGATTCTCCGGTGACCGTGACCTGGTGCATCTCTTCCTGGAGGGCGGCCATCTTCTGCTGCATTTCCTGGGCGGCCTTCATCATCTTGGCCATGTCGCCCATCTGTCCCAGACCCTTGAACATGTCGGTCATCTCCTGCTGAAAGGTTCGTTGCGGCTTTAACCACATCGTGCGCGCTTTGGCGAGGCGCTCAGTCCTCCTCGAACGGGTCCCACTCGCCCTCCACCTCCGGCAGGGCCTCGGCCCCGGCTTCGGTGGCGATCTCCTCGGGGCTGCGGATCTCGCGGATCGCGGCACCGGGGAAGGTATCGAACACGGCCCGCACCAGCGGGTGGCTGCGGGCCTCTGCCTCCAGCTCCGAGCGGCTGGCCTCGCGGGTCTCGGCGACAGTGGGGGCGGTGGCGGAATTGACCAGGGTGACGGCCCATCGCTGCCCGGTCCAGCGTTGCAGCGCGGTACCAAGGCGCTGGGCGAGATCGGCGGGGGCGTCGGGCGTGGGGGTGAACTCGATGCGGCCGGGGCGATAGGCGGCAAGGCGGACACAGCCCTCGACCTCGATCAGGAGCCGCGCGTCGCGCTGGGCGCGGATCAGATCGAGCACCGACTCGAATGTCGGCCAGGCCGCAAGGGCCGTGTCCCGGGCAGGGGCGGTGGCGGTGACGGGACCGGTGCCGTGATGCGTGGTCATGCTCGCGCGGGGGGGGCTTGCCGCGCCTTGCGGCGCGGCGCGCGGGGCGGGGCCCCCGCCGGGGCCAGCGGGCGGCTGCGCCTGCAACTGCCGCACGAGATCCTCGGGCGGGGGCAGGTCCGCCACATGGGTCAGCCGGATCACCGCCATCTCGGCGGCCATCATGGCATTGGGGGCCTGGGCCACCTCGTCGAGCGCCTTGAGCAGCATCTGCCACATGCGGGTGAGCACGCGCATCGGCAGCGCCGCGGCCATGGCAAGGCCGCGCGCGCGCTCGTCCGGGCCGATGGTGGGATCCTCGGCGGCGTCGGGCGTGATCTTGACCACGCTCACCCAGTGGGTGATTTCCGCGAGGTCGCGCAGCACGGCCAGCGGATCGGCGCCTTCGGCATATTGCGCGCCAAGCTCGGTCAGCGCGCCCGCCGCGTCGCCCTTCATGATCAGGTCGAAGAGGTCGAGCACGCGGCCCCGGTCGGCAAGCCCGAGCATGGCGCGGACCTCATCGGCCCCGGTCTCGCCCGCGCCGTGGGAAATCGCCTGGTCGAGCAGCGAGGTGGCATCGCGCGCCGAGCCCTCGGCGGCGCGCGTGATGAGCGCGAGCGCCTCGTCGGTGATCTGCGCGCCCTCGGCCCCGGCGATGCGGCGCAGCAGCGTCATCATCACCTCGGGCTCGATGCGCCGCAGATCGAACCGCTGGCAGCGCGAGAGCACGGTGACCGGCACCTTGCGGATCTCGGTGGTGGCGAAGATGAACTTCACATGCGCGGGCGGCTCCTCGAGCGTCTTGAGAAGCGCGTTGAAGGCCGAGGTGCTGAGCATATGCACCTCGTCGATGATGTATATCTTGTAGCGGGCCGAGGCGGCGCGGTAATGGACGCTCTCGATGATCTCGCGGATGTCGCCCACGCCTGTGCGCGAGGCCGCGTCCATCTCCATGACGTCGACATGGCGGCCCTCCATGATGGCCGTGCAATGCTCGCACTGCCCGCAGGGTTCGGTCGTGGGGCCGCCCGTGCCATCCGGGCCGATGCAGTTCATCCCCTTGGCGATGATGCGCGCGGTGGTCGTCTTGCCGGTGCCGCGAATGCCGGTCATGATGAAGGCCTGCGCGATCCGGTCGGCCTGAAAGGCGTTTTTCAGTGTGCGCACCATCGCGTCCTGGCCCACAAGATCGGCAAAGGTCTCGGGGCGGTATTTCCGCGCGAGGACCTGGTAGCCGGCTTCGGGGGACTGTGACATGCGGAGGCCTTTCCGACTCGTGCGCGCCGAGCCTAAGGCCGGGGGCGCGGGCCGTCCACCTTGCTTTTCGGGACGTGCCAAGGGAACGGGCGCTGGCGGGCGGCTATCACGACAAGCGGTCCAGATGCCTGTCCAGGCGCGAGAGGGGATCGTTCGCCACCCGGTGCGGCGCAATCCTTTCGGCCAGCGGCTCGGATCTCGGGGCGGGCCTGCGGGTGAGGTAATCGCTGAGCGCGGCCATGAAATCGGACACGTCAGCTTCCGACCACGCGAAAGGGTTGAATCGCACAAGGGACAGGTGCGGCACGAGTTTCAGCCCGCGCAGCGACTGATCCTCCGTTACGGCAGCCGTCATGCTCCAGTCGGGGAACAGGCGACCCTCCAGCTTGCGCACGGAAAGAAGCCTTATGCCGGTATGCCGAGGGTCGTGCGAGATGCGATCGAAAACGTCGCGGATATCGTCCGGCTTTCCCTCGAGCGCCTGAAGAAAGGTCCGGTTGTCGTAGATCAGCGCGCCGGTGATATCCGCCTTGTCGTTGTTCTCGCGCGACACCCCGAGAATATCGTTGACCTGTTCGAAGGAGAACGAAACCGGTTTGGAGCAATATGCCATGCCGATAAGTGCCGTCATCGAAGGATCCTTTCGGGACTGCGCCTGACGCAGACAGATACGGTTTTCTGACCGGTCGTGCCAGCCCGCCGCGTTTCCCGGCCACGCCTTTCCGCTTGCTGACGTCAGTATCCGTCCCTGGCCGCCGGGTGCGGCAGGTCGCGCATTCACGCCTTGCGGCGTAGTCGCACCGTGACGGTTTTCATGGCTGGCAAGCAAGGCAAAAAGGGTGAGAGGCTGACAACGACCCAAGCGAGGCTCGTTACGGCTGCTTCCTTCCGGACCTGACCGGGTTGGCGAGGTGCCTGCCCGCGCCAACCTCTCAGGGTCGCATATAGGCGGCAGCGGCGGGATTCGCAAGAGAGCCGGGATCGGCCCGGGGCAGGCAGAAGGAAAGGCGCAGAAACCCCCTGTCATCGAGTCCGTGATCGCGCGCCCCGAGGGCCGCGATCTCTTCGGGACAGGCGCGCAGACCCGGGCCGGTGGCGATGAGAACGCGGGTCTGGGGCAGCGTGGCGAAGCGCCAGGTACCGGAAGCCGCGGGCGTGAGGGGACCGCCCCGGGCGACATGATCGGCGAGAAGGTCTCGGATCGGGCGCTGCGACTGGTGGATGAGCCTGCCCTCGGCCAGGGCCGGGAACGGCCCGCCGCCCCAGGCGCGATAGGCATTGACGGCGATCACGAAACGGTCGTCATCGGCCACGGGGCGGCCCCTGTGGCGCAGGTCGCGGATGCGCCGTGCCTCGGGTGCGACCAACGCGCCGGCAAGGTCATAGCGGGCCGGCGCGCTCAGGTCGATGGCGTAGGTCAGCCCGTCGATCACGTCGAAGACATGGCCGGGAACGGCGGGGTCGTGCAGCGCCTGGCCGGGGTCGCCCGGAGTGATCCGGTTGAAGCAGATCGCCGCCCGTTCGAGCCAGTCGCGCAGATCGGCACCGGTCACGACCAGGCCGCAGAGCGTGTTGGGAAAGCCGTAGAGATCGGCGATGTTGCGCAGCCGCAGGGGGCCTGCGGGAATGTCGGTGAAATGGTCCGGGCCGCCGCGCCCGCCGGTCTTGAAGGGGGCCGTGGCCGACAGCAGCGGCAGCGACGCATGGGGCGTGTCGCGGATCGCCTCGGCCAGCGCCGCCGCCTGCGCCGCGTTGACAAGCGCAAGGCCGGGATCGTCGCGCACCAGCGCCAGGTAGCTGTGCAGCGGGGTGCGCGTCTCGGCCAGTATGCGTCCCGTCAGTCGGCGCGTATGGGCATGGGCGCGGGCGAGCGCGCGGACAAGACGCGGGCAGGGCGCGGCCCCGGCGGCAGGGTGGAGCGTGACGGCATGGCCCGTGACCTGCCAGCCGGCCGCGCCGCGCGCCAGGTGCAGGTCGATCTGCCCGAGATGCGAGGCGGCATAGCCCGGCTTGACGCAGGGCACGCCGTGGAGCGTGCCGCGCGCCACATCCGCGCCGGGGGTGCGGGCGTGGCCGGGGCCGGGAAAGACCCGGTGGCTGTGCCCGGCGATCAGCGCGTCGATGCCGGGCACGCGCGCCAGCGCCCGCGCGGCATTTTCCATGCGTGGCCGGTCGGGGCCGGGCTCGATGCCGGTATGGGCAAGGACCACGACGATCTCGGCCCCGCGCGCGCGCAGTTCGGGCACCCAGTGGCGCGCCGTCTCGGCCATGTCGCGGGTGGTGATCCGGCCGGCAAGATGGGCGTGGTCCCATGTTGTCACCTGCGGGGGGGTGAGGCCGAGAAGGCCCAGACGGACGGCATGGCGGCTGCCGTCGGCGGCGCGCAGCACGCGCGTGAGGATCGCCACCGGCGGCGCGAAGGGGCGATCCTCGAGCGGCGTTGCGCCGGTGGCGCGCACGGCATTGGCGCAGAGCACCGGAAAGCGCGCCTCGGCCAGCGCCTCGGAGAGCCAGCCGAGCCCGAAGTTGAACTCGTGATTGCCGAGGGTCGCGGCGTCGTAGCCCATGAGGTTCATCGCCCGGATCACCGGATGCCGCCCGCGCCAGCCGCTTCCGGGGCGGGCGGTGAGATCGGTGAGGGGTGTTCCTTGCAGAAAATCGCCGTTGTCGAGGAGCAGGCAGTTTTCCGGTCCCGCCTCGGCGCGGGCGCGGGCAACCAGCGTGGCGAGGCGCGCAAGGGCGGAGGGTGCGCCGTCGCGGTCGGTGAAATAGTCATGGGGCAACACGTGGCCGTGCACGTCGGTGGTGGCGAGAAGGCGGAGCGC
This sequence comes from Roseovarius sp., assembly GCA_002720475.1. GTDB lineage: Bacteria > Pseudomonadota > Alphaproteobacteria > Rhodobacterales > Rhodobacteraceae > Roseovarius. The sequence continues at coordinate 44,779 of PBIL01000006.1, read as the reverse complement.
AAGGCGCGGGGTGTCGCCGCTGCGCGGATCGGGAGAGAGACTATCGGGTGGCACGACAGGCATCCGGGGCAGGGGCGGCAGGGTGGCGCAGAGGGTTGAGCGGGCCAGGAGGGAACGCCCCGGCCGAGGTCGGAGTTTAGGATGTGTGTCGGGGGCGGCAATACCGCATGGGTTGAATGTTGCGCTTGTTTCACAAACGTGAGCGGTCGTGATCGGCGCGGCTTGCCATCGGACCTTCCCCGGTGTCTCTATTCCCCGGTGTCTCTAGGAGGCAGCGGGACGGAGGGAAGATGCGGCGCGCGGAGGAGGTGACATTCGGTGGCTCGGGGCTCGACCGGGCGGACAAGCTGCGCGGCGATGCGGGCGCGATTGCGGCGGCGGTGTCCGCGGGACAGGCCCGCGCCGTGGTGCTGTGGCGCGGCAAGCCGCTCTTGCGCGGGCCTGGGCTCGACGCGCTGGTGCTGCTCGCGCCGGATCATCCGGTTCTGGCGCGCTACAAGGTGCCGCCGGTGCTGCTCGGGCGCGCGGCGGGGGGCGATCTGGTCCTCGCGCATGACATCTCGGCCTGGGTGCCGCCGGGGCTCGCGCCCGATCAGCTCACTACCTTTCTCGACGCCTCCGAACAGCTGCATCCCGATCTGCCCGAGGGCGCGGTCTTTGCCGAGCTGCGCCGGGTGATGAGCCGGCTTTCCCCGCGCGACGCGGAGCTCGCGGCGACCGCCAGGGCTATCTTCGGCTGGCACGAAAGCCATCGGCACTGCGCGCGCTGCGGCGCGCGAAGCCGGATGATCCGGGCGGGCTGGCAGCGTGCCTGCGACAGCTGCGGCGCGCAGCATTTCCCGCGCACCGATCCGGTGGTGATCATGCTGATCACCCACGGCAATTCGGTGCTGATGGGGCGCTCGCCCGGCTGGCCGGAGGGGATGTATTCGCTCCTGGCGGGCTTCGTCGAACCGGGCGAGACGGTGGAAGCCGCCGTGCGCCGCGAAGTGCTCGAGGAGGCGGGCGTGCGCGTGGGGCGGGTGGGGTATCTTGCCAGCCAGCCCTGGCCCTTTCCGGCCTCGCTGATGCTCGGCTGTCGCGGCGAGGCGCTGAGCCGGGAGATCACGCCCGATCCCGACGAGATCGAGGATGCGCGCTGGATGAGCCGCGAGGAGATCCTTGCGGCCTTCGCCGGAGAACACCCCGAGGTGCTGCCCGCCCGCAAGGGGGCGATAGCGCATTTCCTGCTCGGGAACTGGCTTGCCGACCGGCTTGATTGAGGCGAGACTGCCGCCCGAGGCAGCGCGGCGGAACGGAACGGGTCATGCAGTTTACCAGTCGGGAAGATATCGAGGCGCCCATCGAGCATGTCTTTGCCGAGGTTGCCGATTTCCAGCGCTTCGAGCGCGCGGCGCTGCGCCGCGGGGCCGAGGTGCAGCGCACCGATTCCCTGGCCGAGCCGGGTCCCGGCATGAGCTGGCAGGCACGGTTCAAGCTGCGCGGGCGGATGCGCGACCTGACCCTGCGTCTTGTCCGGTTCGATCCGCCGAACAGTCTGGCGCTCGAGGCCGTGGCCGCCACGCTCGACGGGCAGATGACCGTCGAATTGCTGGCGCTGTCGCGCTGGCGCACCCGGATGTCGGTCGACGTCACGCTTCGGGCGCGCAGCCTGGCCGGGCGGCTCGTGCTGCAATCGCTCAAGCTGGCGCGCAACAACGTGACGAAACGGTTCCGCCTGCGGGTCGCGGAATATGCGCTTGACCTGGAAGAGCGTTACAAGCGCGTATCCTGAGCGGCGTGGCGTCTGGGATCGGCGGGATAGACGCCGAGGATGGTCACATCCGAGGTGAAGTAATCCAGCTCATCAAGGGCGCGCGCCACGGCTGGATCGTCGGGGTGGCCCTCGATATCCGCATAGAACTGGGTCGCCGTGAAGGAGCCGTTCACCATGTAGCTTTCCAGCTTGGTCATGTTGACGCCGTTGGTGGCGAAGCCGCCGAGCGCCTTGTAGAGCGCGGCGGGAATGTTGCGCACCTGAAAGACGAAGGTGGTCATCATCCCGTCATCGCCGCGCGGGGTGAAATCGGGCTCGGGGGCCATGACGAGGAACCGGGTGGTGTTGGTGCCCTGGTCCTCTATGTGACGGGCGACCACCTCGAGCCCGTAGATCTCGCCGGCCAGTTCGCTGGCGAGCGCGGCCATGTCCGGCCGTCCCGCCTCGGCCACCTGGCGCGCCGACCCGGCGGTGTCGGCCCCGGTCACGCGGCGGATCCCGTGGCGCTCCAGAAAGGCGCGGCATTGCCCAAGAAGCATGGTGTGGCTCATCGCACTCTCGATCTGGTCGAGGCGCACGCCGGGCAGGGCGAGAAGGTTGATATGCACGCGCACGAACGCCTCTCCGACGATGTGCAGACCGGAATGGGGCAGAAGGTGGTGAATGTCGGCCACGCGCCCGAAGGTCGAATTCTCGATGGGCAGCATGGCAAGCTGCGCCTCGCCGCCGCGCACCGCCGCGATGGCATCCTCGAAGGTGCGGCAGGGCAGCACCTCCATGCCGGGAAAGGTCTCGTGGCAGGCCTGGTGGGAATAGGCCCCCGGCTCTCCCTGGAAGGCGATGCGCTTTGTCATGGCGATGTCCGTGCAATGCGGGCCCGCTCGGGCGTTTGGTCGCGGAAACTACACCTTGCGCGGCGGTAGGGGAAGCGGATAGATACGCGGCCAAGCGACAGAACAAACGGAAGCGAGCCAATGTTCGACACGATGACACTGACCAAGGCCACTGGCGCGGTATGCGGCTCCCTGCTGGTCTTTCTTCTGGGAAGCTGGGCGGCGCAGTCCATATTCTCGATGGGCGGGGGCCATGGCGACGAGCATGTTCAGGGCTTCGTGATCGATACCGGCGCGGATGCGGCCGAGGAAGCGCCTGCAGAGGAAGGACCGTCCTTTGCCGAGCTTTTCGCCGCCGCCGATCCGGCCAATGGCGAGAAGGTGTTCCGCAACTGTGCCGCCTGTCACGCACTCGAAAAGGGCGAGAACAAGGTCGGGCCTTATCTCTATGGTGTCGTCGGGCGCGATGTCGGGACGGCAGAGGGTTTTGACGCCTATTCCGGCGCGCTGAGCGAGGTGGTCGAAGTCTGGACGCCCGAGGAACTCGACGCCTTTCTTGAGAATCCCAAGGGCTATGCGCCGGGCACCTCGATGGGCTTTGCCGGGCTGCGCAAGGCGGAGGATCGCGCCGATCTGATCGCCTTCCTCGACCAGACCGACGGGACCACCTACGAGATGCCCGCCGCCGCCACCGCCCCGGCGGCGGAGGCCGCCGTCGAGCCCGAGGCCCCGGCCGAGGAGAGCGCCGCTGCGGAGGCTCCGGCCGAGGAGGCCCCCGCGGAGGACACCGCCGCTGCCGAGGCCCCGGCAGAGGGCACCGCCGAGCAAACCGCCGTTGCGGAGGCTCCGTCAGAGGGCACCGCCGCTGCAGAAGCTGCCGCCGCCGAAGCCCCGGCTGAAGAGGCACCCGCCGAGGGGACCGCCGCCGCCGAGGCCCCGGCTGCCGACGGGTTTGCCGCGCTCGTCGCCGCCGCCGATCCCGCCGAGGGCGAGAAGGTCTTTCGCCGCTGCGCCGCCTGCCATGCCGTCGAGGCGGGCAAGAACAAGGTCGGCCCGTCGCTGCACGATGTTGTCGGTGCCGATATCGCCGCCGTCGAGGGGTTCAGCTATTCCGACGCGCTCAAGGGTCTCGAGGGCGAATGGACGCTCGACCGGCTGAGCGCCTGGCTCGAGAACCCCCGCGGCTTTGCGCCGGGCAACCGGATGGGCTATTCCGGCCTCAAGGACGAGGCGGACCGCGCCGCGGTCATCGCCTATCTGCAAACCGTCGGCAACTGAGCCGCCACGGTCGAATTTCGGGGCCGCTGCCAGCGAAGGCGGCGGCCCCTGCCGTTGCGCGCGCCCCTTCTGCGCTTGAACAAGCCGCCTGCCCCGCCTAGCTTGCGCTGCAAGGCGCGGGCAACGCGCGGGTCCGACAGGAGGAAGAGATGAGTCAACCGCCCCACGCCGGATATCCCATCAGCCGCCGCCTTGCCCTCTCGGGTCTCGGCGCGCTCATGGCCGGAAGCGCGCTGACGGGTCTTGGCACGGGCAGTGCCCGGGCCAGGGACGAGGAGATCATCCGCGCGCACGGCTATTCCTTCTTCGGGGACCTGAAATATCCCGCGGATTATCCGCATTTCGATTACGTGAACCCCGACGCGCCCAAGGGCGGCGAGATCTCGCTCTACGCGCCGGGCACCTTCGACTCGATGAATCCCTATGCGCGCAAGGGCCGCGCCGGGCGGCTCTCCTGGATGGTCTACGAAAGCCTGCTGGGCGGGTCCGAGGCCACCGGCGAGCCGCTGCCGGGAGACCGCTACAGCGAGGGCTACGGTCTTCTGGCCGAGAGCCTGGAATATGACCGGGGCAAGACCTGGGTGATCTTTCACCTGCGCCCCGAGGCGCGCTTTGCCGATGGCACGCCGGTCACGGCGCAGGATGTGGTGTTCTCGCACAACCTGTTCCTGGACCAGGGGCTGCGCTCCTATGCCGAGGCGGTGCGGCGGCGGGTGATCGGGGCCGAGGCGCTCGACGATCACACGGTGCGATTCACCTTCGCGGAAGGGATCTCGCGCCGCTCGCTCATCGACCAGGTGGGCGGCACGCCGGTCTTCCCGCGCGCCTGGTATGAGATGACGGGCGCGCGGCTGGACGAGCCGCGGCTGGAGGCGGCCCCGGGATCGGGCCCCTATCAGGTCAGGAGCGTGGAGGTGAACCGCAACATCGTCTACGAGCGCAACCCGGATTACTGGGGCTGGCATCTGCCCATCAATGTCGGGCGGCACAATTTCGACCGCATCCGCATCGAGTATTTCGCCGATGACAATGCCGCCTTCGAGGCCTTCAAGGCGGGCATCTACACCTTCCGCGCCGAAGGCAATTCCAAGACCTGGGCCACGGGCTATGATTTCCCGGCGGTCAGGAAGGGCTATGTGATCAGGGCCGAACTGCCCGACGGGCTGCCGCCCACGCCTTCGGGCTTCGTCTTCAACCTCGGGCGCAAGGTCTTGCAGGACAAGCGCGTGCGGCAGGCGATCGCTCTGGGTTACAATTTCGAGTGGACCAACCAGTCGCTGCAATACGGGCTGTTCAAGCAGCGCCATTCCTTCGTGCAGGACACGCATCTGGAGGCCAAGGGCGTGCCGGAAGGACCCGAACTTGCGCTCCTGCAATCTCTGGGCGATCTCGTGCCCCGGGAGATGCTGACCGAACCGGCGGTGCGGGCCCATTCCTCCGACCCGGACCGGCTCAACGACCGGCGCAACCTGCGCCGCGCGATGAAGCTGCTGGACGAGGCGGGCTGGCCGGTGGGGGATGACGGCAAGCGGCGCAACGCCGCCGGAGAGTTGCTGAGCATCGAGATCCCGATTTCGGCCTCCGGCTCTGCCACCATGTCGGCGGTGGTGGAGAGCTTCGTCTCCAACCTGCAGCTCATGGGGATCGACGCGCGCTTCGACAAGATCGACGCAGCCCAATACACCGCCCGCGAGCGCGACCGCGATTACGACATCATCTTCGACAGCTACATCCCGTTTCTGGAGGCGGGCACCGGGCTGCATCAGCGCTATGGATCGAAGGAAGCGGCCTTCAGCCTGTTCAACCCGGCGGGGCTCGCGAGCCCGCTGGTCGATGCGCTGATCGACCGCGCCCTGGAATCGACCACGAGAGAGGAGCAGGACGTGGCGCTGATGGCGCTCGACCGGGCGCTGCGATACGAGTTCTTCATGATCCCGACCTGGTATCTGGACCGAAGCTGGGTCGCCTACTGGGACATGTACGACTATCCGAAGCCGCTGCCGCCCTATGCCACGGGCGTGCTCGATTTCTGGTGGTATGACGAGGCCAGGGCGCAGGCGCTGCGGGACGCGGGCGCGCTGTGACCGGGGGGACGCTCTGAGATGGGGGGCTATATCCTGCGGCGGCTGGCGCTCATCGTGCCGACGCTTCTGGGCATCATGATCATCAATTTCGCGCTGGTGCAATTCGTGCCGGGCGGCCCGGTCGAGCAGATGATCGCCAACATGCAGGGCCAGGGCAACGTCTTCGAGAGCTTCGCCGGGGCGGGCTCGGATACCGGGCAGGATCTTGTCGGCGCGGCGGGGGGCAATGACCGCTATCTCGGCGCGCGCGGCCTGCCGCCGGAGCTGATCGAGGAACTGGAACGGCAATTCGGCCTCGACAAGCCGCCGCTGGAGCGGTTCCTCAACATGATGTGGAACTACATGCGCTTCGATTTCGGCGAGAGCTATTTCCGCAAGATCGAGGTGCTCGACCTGGTGCTGGAAAAGATGCCGGTCTCGATCACGCTGGGGCTTTGGTCCACGCTCATCGCCTATCTCGTGTCGATCCCGCTCGGCGTGGCCAAGGCGGTGCGCGACGGGACGCGCTTCGACACCTGGACAAGCGGGCTGATCATCGTGGCCTATGCGATCCCGGCGTTCCTGTTTGCGATCATGCTTCTGGTGCTGTTCGCCGGGGGCAGCTACTGGCAGATCTTCCCGCTGCGGGGGCTCACCTCGGACAATTTCGAGCAGATGAGCCTCTGGGGCAAGATCGTCGATTACCTGTGGCACATCACCCTGCCGGTGATCGCCGCCACCATCTCGGCCTTCGCCACGCTGACGCTGCTCACGAAGAACAGCTTTCTCGACGAGATCAAGAAGCACTATGTCATGACCGCGCGCGCCAAGGGGCTGTCGGAGCGGCGCGTACTTTACGGCCATGTCTTCCGCAACGCCATGCTGATCGTGATCGCGGGGTTTCCGGCGGTGTTCATCGGGGTGTTCTTCGGCGGCTCGGTCCTGATCGAGACGATCTTTTCGCTCGACGGGCTGGGGCGGCTCGGCTTCGAGGCGGCGGTAAGCCGGGATTACCCGGTGATGTTCGGCACGCTGTTCCTGTTCGGGCTGATCGGCCTCGTGGTCGGGATCCTGTCGGATCTCATGTATGTGCTGGTCGATCCGCGGATCGATTTCGAGAAGCGGGAGGGCTGAGGATGGGGCGCGCATCAGGGGGGCGCTGCCCCCGCCGCGCCTGCGGCGCGACTCCCCCGGAGTATTTCGGCAACGGTGAAGGAGGGGCGCGGTGATCCGGCTCTCGCCGCTCAATCAGCGCCGCTGGCGCAATTTCCGTCGCAACGGTCGCGCCTTCTGGTCGCTTGTCCTCTTTTCGGTGATCTTCACCGTCACGCTCTTTGCCGAGTTCGTGGCCAATGACAAGCCGATCCTCGTGCAGTATCGCGGCGGGTTCTACATGCCGATCTTCCGCTTCTACCCCGAGACGGCCTTCGGCGGGGATTTCGAGACCGAGGCGATCTATCGCGACCCGGAGGTGCAGTGCCTGATCGTCTCGGGCGGGCTCGATACCTGTTTCGACGATCCCGAGGGGGTCATGACGGATGCGGGCGACGGCGTGGTCGATGGCGAGACGATCATGAAGGGCTGGGCGATCTGGCCGCCCATCCCCTACAGCTATGACACGATCGTGGATCGCGACGGGGCCGCGCCCCTGCCGCCCAATGCGCAGAACTGGCTTGGCACCGACGATACCAAGCGCGACGTGCTGGCGCGGGTGATCTACGGGTTCCGCCTGTCGGTGATGTTCACGCTGATCGTGACGGCGCTTTCCTCGGTGATCGGGATCTTCGCGGGCGCGGTGCAGGGCTATTTCGGCGGGCGCACCGACCTGATCTTTCAGCGGATCATCGAGATCTGGGCGTCCACCCCGCAGCTTTACGTCATCATCATCCTCTTCGCGATCCTGCCGCGCAGTTTCTGGCTTCTGGTGGTGATTACGGTGCTCTTCGGCTGGATGGCGCTGGTGGGCGTGGTGCGCGCCGAGTTCCTGCGCGCGCGCAACCTCGAATACGTGCGCGCGGCCAAGGCGCTTGGCGTCTCGAACCTCACGATCATGTTCCGCCACATGCTGCCCAATGCGATGGTGGCGACGCTCACGATGCTGCCCTTTGTCATCACGGGCACGATCTCGCTTCTGGCGGGGCTGGATTTCCTCGGGTTCGGGCTGCCGTCCTCCTCGCCCTCGCTGGGGGAATTGACGCTACAGGCCAAGCAGAACCTTCAGGCCCCCTGGCTGGCCTTCACCGCGTTTTTCGCCTTTGCCATCATGCTCTCGCTCTTGGTCTTCATCTTCGAGGGCGTGCGCGACGCGTTCGATCCCAGAAAGACGTTTCAATGAGCCTTCTCGAGGTCAGGGACCTGCGCGTGCGCTTTCGGCAGGACGGGCAGGTGATCCCGGCGGTGAAGGGCGTCTCGTTCAGCCTCGACCGGGGCGAGACGGTGGCGCTGGTGGGCGAGAGCGGCTCGGGCAAGTCTGTCACGGCGCTGTCCACTGTCTCTCTGCTCGGCGCTTCGGCCGAGGTGACGGGCAGCGTCACCTATGCGGGCCAGGAGATGATCGGCGCGGATGAGCGGCGATTGCGGCAGGTGCGGGGCAACGATATCAGCTTCATCTTCCAGGAGCCGATGACCAGCCTCAACCCGCTGCACACGCTGGAAAAGCAGCTGCGCGAGAGCCTCGAGCTGCACCAGGGCCTGACCGGGGAGGCGGCGCGCGGGCGGATCGTGGAGCTGCTGGAGCGTGTGGGCATCCGTGAGGCGGCAAGCCGTCTCGGGGCCTATCCGCATCAGCTCTCGGGCGGGCAGCGGCAGCGGGTGATGATCGCCATGGCGCTTGCCAACAAGCCCGACATCCTGATCGCGGACGAGCCGACCACCGCGCTTGACGTGACCATCCAGGCGCAGATCCTCGACCTGCTCGCCGAGTTGAAGCGCGAGGAGGGGATGGGCCTTCTGTTCATTACCCATGACCTTGGCATCGTGAAGCGCATCGCCGACCGGGTCTGCGTGATGAAGGATGGCGAGATCGTCGAGGCCGGGCCGGTGGCGCAGGTCTTTGCCGCGCCCGCGCATCCCTATACGCGCAAGCTGCTGGCCGCGCACGCGACCGGCGGGCCCGCGCCGGTGCCCGAGGACGCGCCGGTCGTGGTGGAGACGCGGCACCTGAAGGTGTGGTTCCCGATCCAGAAAGGCTTTCTGCGGCGCACCGTGGGGCATGTGAAGGCCGTGAACGCCGCGACGCTGACGGTGCGGGCGGGCGAGACGCTGGGAATCGTGGGGGAATCGGGCTCGGGCAAGACCACGCTGGCGCTGGCGATCATGCGGCTCATCGCGTCCGAGGGCGCGATCCGCTTCTCGGGCGAGGATGTGCATGGCTGGTCCACGCGCAAGCTGCGGCGGCGGCGGGCCGAGATGCAGATCGTCTTTCAGGACCCGTTCGGCAGCCTCAGCCCGCGCATGACGGCCGCGCAGATCATCGCCGAGGGGCTGGGCGTGCATGGCAACCCCGGGGGGCGGCCCGAGCGCGACCTGGTGGCCGAGGTGATGGGCGAGGTCGGGCTCGACCCCGCGATGATGGACCGCTACCCGCACGAATTTTCCGGCGGGCAGCGGCAGCGCATCGCCATCGCCCGCGCGATGATCCTGCGGCCGCGCCTCGTGGTGCTCGACGAGCCGACGAGCGCGCTCGACATGACGGTGCAGGTGCAGATCGTGGATCTCCTGCGCGCGCTCCAGCGCAAATACGGGCTGGCCTATCTCTTCATCAGCCATGACCTTCACGTGGTGCGCGCCATGAGCCACCGGGTGATGGTGATGAAGGGGGGCGACGTGATCGAGGCGGGCGAGGCCGAGACGCTCTTTTCCGCGCCCCGGACCGAGTATGCGCGCACGCTTCTGGCGGCGGCGCTTGATCGGGGCTGAGCCCGGTCAGACCGCGAGGGAATGGCCCTCGGCGTTCATCTCGTAGGCGTCGAAGCGGCGCGCGACCATCCGGGTAAGCGGGCGCGCGTCGGGCGGGATAATGAGCCCGCCCTCGTCGAGCCGCAGATGACCCGCGAAGGCGCGGTCCACATCCGAAAGAATCTCGTGCAGCGCCTCGGGCGCGATGGCGAAATCGCGGGTGATCTCGGCCGCATCCACGCGGAAATCGCACATCAGCGCCTCGATCAGGCGCCCGCGGAGCCGGTCCTCATCCGAGAAGGCATGGCCGCGGGTGGTGGAGAAGCGCCCCTCGCGGATCGCCGCGGTATGCGCGCCGGTGGCCGGCGCGTTCTGCGCATAGCCTTGCGGGAAGCGCGAGATGGCCGAGGCCCCGAGCCCGATCAGCACCTCGGCCGTGTCGTCGGTATAGCCCTGGAAATTGCGCCTGAGCCGCCCGGCGCGTCCCGCCACGCTCAGCCCGTCGGAGGGGGTGGCGAAATGATCGATCCCGATCTCGTCATAGCCGTCCCAGAGAAAGAGCCGCCGCGCCGTCTCGAATAGCGCGAGGCGTTCCTGAGGGGTGGGCAGCGCATCCGACGGGATCAGCTGCTGGCGCTTGGCCATCCAGGGCACATGCGCATAGCCATAAAGCGCCACCCGGTCGGGGCCGAGCGAGAGGAGTTTCTGCACGCTCTCGGTGATGCGCGCCCGGCTCTGATGGGGCAGGCCGTAGAGGATGTCGGCGTTGAGGCTCTGGACGCCGCGCGCGCGGATCTCCTCGGCCGCCTGCCGGGTGATGTCATAGCCCTGGATCCGGCCGATGGTCTTCTGGATCTCGTCGTCGAAATCCTGCACGCCGATCGAGGCGCGGTTCATCCCCGCCTCGGCCAGCGCGTCAAGGCGCGGGCCGTCGATCTCGTTCGGGTCGATCTCGACCGAGAATTCCGTGGTTGCGGTGAAGGGAGCAATCTCGCGGATCGCGCCGGCAAGCTCGGTCATCATCGCGGGAGAGAGCAGCGTCGGCGTGCCGCCCCCCCAGTGGAGCCGTGACAGGCGCACGCGGGCGGGCAGGATCCGGCCCAGCATGGCGATCTCGGTCTTGAGCGTCTCCAGATAGGCGGCCACCGGCGCATCTGATTGCGTGCCCTGGGTGCGGCAGGCGCAGAACCAGCAAAGCCTGCGGCAGAAAGGCACATGCACGTAGAGCGAGATTTCCGCGCCTTCGGGAATGGCCCCGATCCAGCCCTCGAACTCGGCCGCCCCGACCGTCCGGCTGAAATGCGGGGCTGTCGGGTAGCTTGTGTAGCGCGGCACCTTGGCGTCAAAAAGACCCAGACTGCCCAGTTTGGTTTGCGTATCCATGCACATAGGATTACCTTCGACTCACCTAATGTCCTTGACCCAGATCAATCGCGGGAACGCTGCCGTGGCCACGCTTGGAAATTTTGCCGATACGCATGTGCAGGACTGCTCGGATTGCCCGATCCGGTATCGCGCCGTTTGCGCGCGCTGCGAGCCCCACGAGCTCGACCGGCTCGACTCGATCAAGTATTATCGAAGTTTTCAGGCCGGGCAGACGGTGATCTGGTCGGGCGACCCGATGGATTTCGTGGCCTCGGTCGTCTCGGGCATCGCCACGCTGACGCAGACGATGGAGGACGGGCGCACGCAGATGGTGGGGCTTCTCCTGCCCTCGGATTTCGTGGGCCGTCCGGGCCGCGACCGTGCCGCCTATGACGTGGTGGCCACGACCGATATCGTCATGTGCTGTTTCCGCCGCAAGCCGTTCGAGGAGATGATGGCGCGCACGCCGCATATCGCGCAGCGCCTGCTCGAGATGACGCTCGACGAGCTCGACGCCGCGCGCGAATGGATGCTGGTGCTGGGGCGCAAGACCGCGCGGGAAAAGATCGCCTCGCTTCTGGCGATCATCGGGCGGCGCGACGCGGCGCTGCACCTTGACGGCAGGAGCGGGCCGCTGGTCTTCGATCTGCCGCTGACGCGAGAGGCGATGGCCGATTACCTCGGCCTCACGCTCGAGACGGTGAGCCGCCAGATATCGGCGCTGAAGAAGGACGGGGTGATCGCGCTCGAGGGCAAGCGCCGCGTCACAGTGCCCGACATGAACCGCCTGCTGGAAGAGGCGGGCGATGACAGCGACGGCGGGATGCCGGCCTGAGCGCGGGACGCGCTCAGATCGCGGCCTTGCGACTTTCCTCGATATAGATTTCGCGCAGACGGGTGGCCACCGGGCCTGGGGTGCCATCGCCAAGGGCCACCCCGTCGATTTCCACCACAGGCATGACGAAGGCCGAGGCGGAAGTGACAAAGGCCTCGTCGGCGGCGCGCGCCTCCTCCAGGGTGAAGGGCCGCTCCTCGACCTGCATCTGCGCCTCGCGCGCCATGCGCAGCACGGCGGCACGGGTGATCCCGTGCAGGATGTCGGTGGAGAGCTGCCGGGTAACGATGGTGTTGCCCCTCACGATATAGGCGTTGTTCGACGTGCCCTCCGTCACGAAGCCGTCCTCGACCATCCAGGCGTCATCCGCGCCTGCCCGTTTCGCGATCATCTTCCCCATGGACGGATAGAGAAGCTGCACCGTCTTGATGTCGCGGCGGCCCCAGCGGATATCCTCGATACCGATCACCTTGATGCCGCGCTTCGCTGCCGGGTGGTCGGCAAGACCCGGCTTCGACTGGGTGAAAAGCACCAGCGTCGGTTCGGTCGTCTCGGGGTCGGGGAAGACGAAATCGCGGTCGCCGTCGCTGCCGCGGGTGATCTGGAGATAGATCATCCCATCGCCGAGGTCGTTGCGGCGCACCAGCTCGCGGTGGATCTCCAGCAGCTCGTCGAAGGCTGCGGGTTTCTTCATGTCGAGCTCGGACAGCGAGCGTTCGAGCCGCGCGAGATGTCCGGGAAAATCGATGAGCCGTCCGTCCAGCACGCTTGTCACCTCATAGACCGCATCGGCCATCAGGAAGCCGCGATCGAAGATCGAGACCTTCGCTTCGGTCTCGGGCAGGTAGTCTCCGTTGACATATACCGTCCGGCTCATTCTATCTCTCCTGTGCAGGCTGGCGCGCGCAAGCTGGCCGGGCCACACCGCCACGCCCTCTTCCCGAACCGCCTAGCGCGAAACGCAAGAAAGGAAAAGCCATGTCATCCACGCCGTATGCCGCGCTCATCATGCTGGCCGCAGGGGTCGGGGTTCCCGTGCTTGCGGCGCTCAACGCGGCGCTTGGCCAGCGGCTCGGCTCGCCTGCGGCTGCGGCGCTCATCCTCTTTGTCGTGGCGCTGCTGTGCAGCGGCGCGACGCTGGTCGTGGCCGGCGGCTCGTTCCGGGGGCTGGTCGCGGTGCCTGCCCATCTCTTTCTCGGCGGCGTGCTGGTGGCCTTCTACGTCCTGTCCATCACCTGGATCGCGCCCGGCTTCGGGATCGGCAACGCGATCTTCTTCGTGCTGCTCGGACAGATCGTCTCGGCCGGGCTGATCGACCATTTCGGGCTTTTCGGCGCGCGGCACAGCCCGGTCGGGGCGCTGCGGCTTGCCGGGATGCTGATGATGGCGGGCGGTGTCTTCCTGAGCCAGATCGTCGGGCGGAACTGACCCGCCTCAGCCCCAGAGCGCGGCCTCGGGCGGGTGAACCCCGGCGGCATCGTATTTCAGGGCGTGCGCACGGTCCTCGGCAAGCAGCAGCGGGCCGTCGAGGTCGGTGAAGGCCGCCCCCTGCGCCAAAAGCACCGCCGGTGCCATGGCAAGGCTGGAGCCAACCATGCAGCCGACGAAGATGCCGTAGCCCTCGGCCTCGGCGGCCTCGCGCAGCTTCAGCGCCTCGGTCAGCCCGCCGGTCTTGTCGAGCTTGATGTTGACCAGGTCATACTTGCCCCTGAGCGCGGGCAGGCTGGCGCGGTCGTGGCAGGATTCATCGGCGCAGAGCGGCACCGGGCGGTCCAGCCCGACGAGCGCGTCGTCCTCCCCGGCGGGCAGCGGCTGTTCCACCAGCGCCACGCCGAGGCGCACAAGATGCGGCGCGAGATCGGCATAGATCTCGGCGCTCCAGCCCTCGTTGGCATCGACGATGATGCGCGCCTTGGGTGCGCCGCGCCGCACCGCCTCGAGCCGGGGCATGTCGTCGGGCGTGCCGAGCTTGATCTTGAGAAGCGGCCGGTGCGCGTGCCGGGCGGCCTGCGCCTCCATCGCCTGCGCGCTGTCGAGCGAGAGCGTGTAGGCGGTGATCTCGGGGCGAGGGGCGGGCAGCCCGGCCAGCTCCCAGACCCGCCGTCCCGCCTGCTTGGCCGCCAGATCCCACAGCGCGCAATCCACCGCGTTGCGCGCGGCACCCGGCGGCAGAAGCTCTTGCAGGGCGGCGCGGTCGAACTGCCCGGGCAGCCCCTCGATCTGCGCTGCCACGCTTTCGGGCGTCTCGCCATAGCGGGCGTAGGGCACGCATTCGCCCCGGCCGGTCAGGCCGCCATCCCGCACCTGGACCGTCAGCACCCGCGCCTCGGTTCGCGAGCCCCGGCTGATGGTAAAGACCTGCGCCAGCCGGAACACGTCCTGCGTCGTTGAGATTTCCAAACGCATCCCCTTCATCGTTCCCCAGATACTCCCGCCGGAGGCATCCGGCACATGCCCCGCGCGGCATCGCCCGGATCAGAGCGCGGCAAGCGCCTCCACCAGCTTGCCCGCGCCATAGCGGTAGGGGTCGGTCGCGGGCAGGCCCATCTCGGCCTCGACCTGCGCGAGACAGGCGCGCGCCTCGGCCTCGGCCAGGTGCTGGGTGTTGACCGAAACGCCCACGACCTCACAGGCCGGGTTGGCGATCCGCGCCAGTGGCAGGGCCATGTCGCGCAGCGCCTCCAGCGTCGGCAGGGAATATCCCGGAAGGCCGCGCATATGCGCCCGTGTCGGCTCGTGGCACAGGATCAGCGCGTCGGGCTGTCCGCCATGGATGAGCGCCAGCGTCACCCCGGAAAAGGAGACGTGAAAGAGGCTGCCCTGCCCCTCGATCAGGTCCCAGTGGTCGGGCTCGTTGTCGGGCGTGAGCCATTCCACCGATCCGGCCATGAAATCGGCCACCACCGCGTCGAGCGGCACGCCGTCGCCGGTGATGAGGATGCCCGTCTGCCCGGTGGCGCGGAACGTGGCCTTCATCCCTGCCGCCTTCATCTCGCGCTCCATCGCCATGGCGGTATACATCTTGCCGACCGAGCAATCGGTGCCGACGGCAAGGCAGCGCCTGCCGCTGCGCTTGACACCGTTGGCGATGGGATAGTCCACCTCGGGCACACGCACGTCATGCAGCGCGCGGCCGCTCGCCTGGGCCACGGCCCTCAGGTCGGGCTCGTCGCGCAGCAGGTTGTGCAGCCCCGAGGCGAGATCGAACCCCTCTTCCAGGGCCATGACCAGCACCTTCTTCCAGGCCGGGCTGATGATGCCGCCGCGATTGGCCACGCCGACCACGACGGTCCGGACGCCCGCCTCCTTCGCCTCGGCCAGCGTCATGTCGGGCAGGCCGAGATCGGCCCCGCAGCCGGGCAGGCGGAACTGACCCAAGGCATTCTCGGGCCGCCAGTCGCGGATACCGATGGCCACCTTTGCGGCGAGCATGTCGGGTGCGTCGCCCAGGAAAAGAAGGTAGGGCGTTTCGATCATGGCGGGTCCTGTTCCTTGTTGCGTCCACGGGCAAGATGCCTCAGCCCCTGCGCCATGTCCTGCCTGATTCATGCGCAGGGCGCAATTCCGCGCATGATTCTTCGCAGGATCGGCGGCTTGCCCGAACATTGTGCGATCCGACCATGCCGCGCTGCCGCGTCGCCGCAGAAGCGGCTTGCGCAGCGGAGTGCGATTGCATACCCAATCCAGGACCACACCTGACCGCAACCCGCAGGAGATACACAGATGAGCTTTCGCACCCAGCCCCCCGCGCCTGCCCGCCCCAACCGCTGCCAGCTTTTCGGCCCTGGATCGAACGCGAAGCTCTTCGAGAAGATGGCGGCCAGCGCGGCGGATGTGATCAATATCGACCTCGAGGATTCGGTCGCGCCGTCGGACAAGGAGGTGGCGCGCAAGAACACGATCGCGGCGATCAACGAGGTGGACTGGGGCAACAAGTATCTCTCGGTGCGGATCAACGGGCTCGATTCGCCCTTCTGGTATCGCGATGTCGTGGACCTGCTGGAGCAGGCGGGTGCGCGGCTTGACCAGATCATGATCCCCAAGGTGGGCTGCGCCGCCGATATCTATGCAGTCGATGCGCTGGTCTCCTCGATCGAGGCGGCGAAGGGGCGGAGCAAGCGCATCACCTTCGAGGTCATCATCGAATCGGCGGCGGGCATTTCCCACGTGGAAGAAATCGCCGCCGCCTCGCCCCGGCTTCAGGCGATGAGCCTCGGGGCCGCGGATTTCGCGGCCTCGATGGGGATGCAGACCACCGGCATCGGCGGCACGCAGGAAAATTACTACATGCTGCACGAGGGCGCGAAATACTGGTCCGATCCGTGGCACTGGGCGCAAACCGCCATCGTCGCCGCCTGCCGCACCCATGGCCTGCTGCCGGTGGACGGCCCGTTCGGCGATTTCTCGGACGACGAGGGGTTCCGCGCGCAGGCGCGGCGCTCGGCCACGCTCGGGATGGTCGGCAAATGGGCCATTCACCCGAAACAGGTGGCGCTGGCCAACGAGATCTTTACCCCCTCCGAGGCGGCCGTGCAGGAAGCCCGCGAGATCCTCAAGGCCATGGAAGAGGCCAAGGCCCGCGGCGAGGGTGCCACGACCTACAAGGGCCGGCTCGTCGATATCGCCTCGATCAAGCAGGCCGAAGTGGTCGTGAAGCAGGCCGAGATGATCGCGGAGCGGTAAGCCTGCGCGGGACCGCGAAGAGCTTTACTCCGCCGCCACCCGGATCACCGGCTCCATCCGGTCGAACATCTCCTGCGACAGGTGGCATTTCACCTGATGCCCCGGTGCGAGGTCGCGCACCGGGGGCACCTCGCGCTCGCACAGGCCGCCGGGCACCTCCGCCTTCCAGCGACAGCGCGTCTGGAAGGGGCAGCCCGGCGGCGGGTTCATCGCCGAGGGCACGTCGCCCTCGAGCACGATGCGCGTCTTCTGGACCCGCGTGTCGGCGATGGGCACCGCCGAAAGAAGCGCCTCGGTATAGGGGTGGTAGGGCGGCGCGAAGACCTGATCGGTCGAGCCCATCTCGACCACATGGCCGAGATACATCACCATCACGCGGTCGCTCAGGTAGCGCACGATGCTGAGGTCATGGGAGATGAAGAGAAGCGTCGTCTTCTGCTTGCGCTGGATCTCCATCAGCAGGTCCGTGACGGCGGCCTGCACGCTCACGTCGAGCGCCGAGACGGGCTCGTCCGCAACGACGATGCGCGCGCCCCCGGCAAAGGCGCGGGCGATTCCCACGCGCTGTTTCTGCCCGCCCGAGAGCTGGCGCGGCATCCGCTCGGCAAATTCGCGCGGCAGCTTGACCAGATCGAGCAGGCGCAGCATCTCCTCGCGGCGCTCGGCGTCTGTCGCGCCATGGCCGAACACCTCCAGCGCGCGGATGATCTGGCGGCCCACGCTCATCGAGGGGTTGAGCGTGTCGAACGGGTTCTGGAAGACCATCTGGATATCGGCGACGGTCTGGGTATCGCGCTTCTCGATGGGGATCTGTTCGATATTGCGGTTGTCGAGAAGGATCTCGCCATCGGTCGCCGTCTCGAGCCCCATCAGCACCTTGGCGAAGGTGGACTTGCCGCAGCCCGATTCGCCGACGATGGCCAGCGTCTCGCTCTCGCGCGCCTCGAAGCTGAGCGTCTCGTTGGCCTTGACCACCCGCGTGGGTCCGCCGCCGCCGAAAAGCGCGTTGGCCGCCACCTCGTAATATTTCCGCAGCTTGTCCATCCGCAGCACCACCTTGCCCGGTTCGGTGGCCTCGGTCATGTCGGCCTTTTCCATCGGCGCGGCCCAGTCGATGTCCTGGTGACGCAGGCAGCGGGTGAAATGACGGTCGTCGTCCGCGATCACCGCCATGGGGATCTCTCCCGCGTCGCAGAGCCCGGCCTTGAAGTAATCGCAGCGCGGCCCGAAATTGCAGCCCGGCGGGCGCTCGTGCGGCAGCGGAAAGTTGCCCGGGATCGCGCGAAGGGGACGCGCGTTCTTGTCCGCGCCGGGCAGCGGGATCGAGCGGAAGAGCGCCTGCGTATAGGGGTGGCGCATCCGGTCGAACACGTCGCGGACGCTGCCCGTCTCCACCGCCTCGCCGGAATACATCACGCAGATACGGTCGCAGGTCTCCAGCACCAGCCCGAGATTGTGCGAGATGAACAGCATCGAGGTGCCGTATTTGCGGCCCAGATCCTTGACCAGATCGACGACCGCCGCCTCCACCGTCACGTCGAGCGCGGTCGTGGGTTCGTCGAGGATCAGGAGCGCGGGCTTGGACATCAGCGCCATGGCGATGACGATGCGCTGCTGCTGCCCGCCCGAGAGCTGGTGCGGATAGCTTTCCAGGATGCGCTCGGGATCTGGCAGTTTCACGTCGCGCACCACGTCAAGGGCGCGCGCGCGCGCCTCGGCGGCCGAGACCCCCTCATGGATCATCGGAACTTCCATGAGCTGGCGGCCAACGCGCATCGCCGGGTTGAGCGAGGCCATGGGTTCCTGGTAGATCATGGCAATCTCGCGCCCGCGAATGGCCCGCAATTCGCGGGCGCTCAGCGTGCCGAGGTCGCGGCCCTTGAAGCGCACCGTGCCGCCCACGATCCGCCCGTTCACGCCCAGGTCGCGCATCACGCCAAGCGCCACGGTGGATTTCCCGCAGCCCGATTCGCCCACCAGCCCGACCGCCTCGCCCGGTTGCACCGTGACCGAGAAATCCATCACCGCCGGAATCTCCCGCAGGCGCGTGAAGAAGGAGATCGACAGGTTCTCGATCTCGAGGATCGGTCCGTCATGTTCGGCCATGGCGCGCTCCTTCCGTCTGGCTCACCTGCTCAATCCCGCAGGCTTTCCTCGCGCAGCCCGTCGGCCAGCAGGTTGAGCCCCAGAACGAGGCTCAGAAGCGCCAGCGCCGGCGGCAGGGCGGGGTGAAGATACATGGACAGAAGCTTGCGCCCCTCGTTGATCGTGCTGCCCCAGTCCGGGCTCTCGGGGCTGAGGCCTAGGCCGAAGAAGCCGAGCGTGCCCAGCAGGATCGTCGTATAGCCGATGCGCAGGCAGAAATCGACGAGAAGCGGTCCGCGCACATTGGGCAGGATCTCCCACAGCATGATGTACCACGGCCCCTCGCCCCGGGTCTGCGCGGCGGCGACATAGTCGCGCGTCTTGATGTCCATGGTCAGGCCCCGGACGATGCGGAACACCGTGGGCGCGTTGACGAAGACGACGGCCACGAACACGACCAGCAGATTGGGCGGAAAGCTGACAAGCCCCAGCGGATCGGCATCCCATGCGATCCCGAGATAGAGCCATGTCCCCACGACCAGCGTGATGCCCACGTAGAGATTGCGCGTGGCAGGCTGGGTGTGAAAGCGCGAGTTCCACAGGAGCACCAGGAAGACGATCGGAAAGACGAAGAGCGTGGCGGCCATGTAGACCGGGATGCCGGTCTGGATGATCTCGGGCGTGACCAGCAGGTAGAAGAGCAGGATCACCGGGAAGGCGAGGATGAGATTGGCGAGAAAGGACAGGAACGTGTCGAGCCGCCCGCCATAATAGCCTGCGGGCAGACCCAGCGTGATGCCCACCATGAAGGCGAACAGGCTGGCGAAGGGGGCGATCTTGATCACCTCCCAGGCCCCCACGACCATGCGGCTGAACACGTCGCGCCCAAGATTGTCGCCGCCCAGCAGATAATAGGGGTAGGCGTCGGGCGCGACCTCACCCATCAGCTTGGTATAGGGCGTGCCCGGCACCTTGTTCTTCATGGAGGCGGATTGGTCGAGCACGTCATGGGTGGCGATAATGTCGAAGGCCCCGGCGAAGATGCCGGTAAAGACCCAGAACATAACGAGGCCGAAGCCCACCATGCCGATCGGGCTGTCGAAGAGCTTGCCGTAAAGGCCGAGACGCCGCCGGAACGCGGTGGAGAGCGCGAAGGTGACGACCAGTGCAGTCCATACGGGCGCGAACTGTGCGAGGATGCGCAGGATGATCGCGCCCCAGCTCAGCGGTTCCATGCGCGCGCCCTCCGGTTGGTTGATGCCCGGCGCGTCTCTCTCCCTCGCGTCATGCTCCGGCCAGGCCCGGGCATCTCCCCGCCCACCTTCCCGCCCTGTGCCCGCCCTGCGGGAGATTGTCCGGTCAAGCCGGACAATGACGGGGCCCGTGGAGGCAAGCGGCGGCTCATGTCATGCTGATCCGCGGGTTGAGATAGACATAGCCGATATCCGAGATGAGCTGCGTCGCCAGCACGACGACGACCGAGACCACCGAGACGGCCAGCAGCAGCTCGATGTCGTTATTGCCCGCCGCCTGCACGAGCGTCCAGCCGAAACCCTTGTAGTTGAACAGCGTCTCGACGATCACCACCCCGTTCAAGAGCCAGGGAAACTGAAGCATGATCACCGTGAATGGCGCGATGAGCGCGTTGCGGAGCGCGTGTTTCACCACGATGTTCGGGAACGAGACGCCCTTCAGCCGCGCGGTGCGGATATATTGGGCGGTCATCACCTCGGCCATGGAGGCGCGGGTCATGCGCGCGATATAGCCCATGCCGTAGAGCGCGATGGTCAGAACCGGCAGGAAGAAATTCTCGAATGTGGGGTTCTCCATCGCGCTGGTCGCCGTGCCCTTGAACCACTTGAGGCCCACGGCGGTGCTGGCGAAGACCGCGATGAACAGCACCCCCGAGACATATTCGGGCGTGGCCGTGGTGGTGATGGCGAAGGTCGAGAGCGTCCGGTCGGTGCGCGAGCCCTCGCGCATCCCCGCCATGACCCCGAGGATCAGCGCCGAAGGCACCATCAGGAGCATCACCCAGAGCATGAGCCGGCCGGTGAGCGCGAGCTTTTCGGCAATGATCGCGCCCACATCCTCGCGGAACACGGTGGAATGGCCCCAATGCCCCTGAAGGATGCCGCAGAAGCGCGGCGCGTCCCCGGGCGGTTGATCGGGCGCGAAGCAGCGCCCGCGGATCGTGCCGTCCTCGGCCTCTTGCGTCCAGCCGGGCAGCACGCCCATCCACTGCCCGTACTTGACCGGCAGCGGTTGCAGATAGCCGTTGCGTCCGAGATAGCTCGCCACTTCCTCATCCGTCATGCGGAAATTGCCCTGCGTCTTGGCGAGCTTTTCGAGGTTGGGATAGAGGTTCGTCAGGAAGAAGACGATGAAGGTCAGGCAGAGCGCCGTGAGCAGCATGACGCCCACGCGGCGCAGGATGAACTTGGCCAATGTCACGCCCCCCTGTCGGCGTTTTTCAATCACGCTAGGCGAGAGGGGCGGCCCGGTCCAGCAAGAATTGCGACATGGGCAGCCGGAAAGCGACACCGGCCCCCCGCAGGGGGCCGGGAGGCCGGGTCAGAGGAGTGATTTCGGATCGACGGTCTCGATCCCCAGCGCCTCGCCCACGGCGGCATAGGTGAGCTGGCCCGCGTGGACGTTGAGACCGTTCAGGAGATGCGGATCCTCGGCACAGGCCCGTTTCCATCCCTTGTCCGCAAGCGCCAGCATGAAGGGCATGGTGGCATTGCCGAGCGCCAGCGTCGAGGTGCGCGCCACGGCACCGGGCATGTTGGCCACGCAGTAATGCATGATCCCGTCCACCTCGTAGACCGGATCGGCATGGGTGGTGGCGCGCGAGGTCTCGAAACAGCCGCCCTGGTCGATGGCCACATCGACGAGCACGGCACCAGGCTTCATCACCGCGAACTGGTCACGGCGCACCAGCTTGGGCGCGGCGGCCCCGGGGATCAGCACCGCGCCGATCACCATGTCGGCCTGCGGCAGCAGTTCGGCAAGCAGCCCGGCCGAGGAATAGCCGGTCTTGAACATGCCGCCGAACACGTCGTCGAGATAGCGCAGCCGGGGCAGCGAGCGNTCGAGCACGGTCACGTCNGCGCCCATTCCGGCGGCGATCCTGGCNGCATGGGTGCCNACCACGCCGCCGCCGATCACGATCACCCGTGCGGGNCCCACGCCGGGCACGCCCCCCATCAGCACACCGCGCCCGCCATTGGCCTTTTGCAGGGTCCAGGCCCCCATCTGCGGGGCGAGACGGCCGGCCACCTCGGACATGGGCGCGAGAAGCGGCAGGCCGCCCGAGCGATCCGTCACCGTCTCGTAGGCGATCGCCGTGCAGCCCGAGGCCAGAAGGTCGCGCGTCTGTGCCTCGTCGGGGGCGAGATGCAGATAGGTGAAGAGAAGCTGTCCCTCGCGCAGCATCTTGCGCTCCACCGCCTGCGGCTCCTTGACCTTGACGATCATCTCGGCCTCGGCGAACACGTCCTGCGCGGTGCCGACGATGCGCGCGCCCGCCGCCTCGTAGGCGGCATCGTCGAACCCCGCACCAAGCCCCGCTCCGGTCTCGACGATCACCTCGTGGCCGTGGCTTGCCGCCTCCTGCGCGGCATTGGGTGTCAGGCCCACGCGAAATTCCTGCGGCTTGATTTCCCTCGGGCAACCGATCTTCATGTCCGAATCTCCTCCATGCTTTGCCCCAGAATGGCCGGAAAGACGCGCAAGTTGGTTGAAATTTCTCTCGCCTCNCGTCGCATCCTGTGAATAATCTCCGGTCCAACCGAAAAAACTTCGAAAGGTCTTGCGCGCATGTCCCTCGATCCGACCGACTGCCGTATCCTGCAGGTGCTCCAGCGGCGCGGGCGCATCTCCAATGCCGATCTTGCCGAAGAGGTGCATCTGTCGGCCTCGGCCTGTCACCGGCGGGTGCAGCGGCTCGAGGCAGAGGGCTATATCAAGGGCTATGTCGCCCTGCTCGACGCGCGCAAGCTGCGCGTGCCCGCGACGATCTTTGTCGAGATCACGCTCACCACCCAGGCCGACGAGGTGCTCGACGCGTTCGAAAAGGCGGTGGCGCGGGTGCCCGACGTGCTGGAATGTCACCTGACGGCAGGGGCGGCGGATTACGTGCTCAAGGTGGTGGCGGAGGATACCGAGGATTTCGCGCGCATCCACCGCCAGCACCTTGCCCGTCTGCCCGGCGTGGCCAAGATGCAGTCAAGCTTCGCGCTGCGCACGGTCTTTTCCACCACGGCCCTGCCGCTTCGCGCCTGACGCCGCGCGCTGCGGGAAAGCTCGGCGTGGTCTCAGGCCTTTTCGGGAAACAGCCAGCCGGCGATCGGGACGAACGCGCGGTTCACGATCGGTATCAGGACAAGGCCGGTGGCAAGTCCGACAACGGCGTCCAGCCCGGCGGTGACGCCCCAGGCAACGAGGCCCCGCGCCGATCCGGCCGCCTCTGCCGCCCGTTGCGCCGCGGACGTGATCTGCTCGTAGGGCAGATGCCAGCCAAGATCGTGCAGCCCGTGCACGATGATGCTGCCGCCGACCCAGAGCATGGCCGCGGTGCCCACCGTCGCAATCGCCAGCATGACCGCTGGCATCGACCGCACGATCCCCCGGCCAAGACGGCGCGTGACGGCAAGGCGGCCGTTCGCGCTCAGCAGGAGGCCGAGATCATCGGCCTTCACCAGCAGGGCCACGGCCCCGTAGACCAGCGTGGTGATCCCGATGGCCACAGCCGCCAGGGCCAGGGCCTCGATCCAGAACGTGCCCACGTCGATCTGCGCGAGCGAGATGGTCATGATCTCCGCCGACAGGATGAAATCGGTCTTGATCGCGCCCTTCACCCGTTGCTCTTCCAGATGCGCGGCGTCAAGGGTTTCGGCCTGCTGGGGCCCGTGATCCTTGTGCGGGACGATCAGGTGCCAGACCTTCTCGGCCCCTTCGAAACACAGATAGGCCCCGCCGATCATCAGCAGCGGCGTCAGCAGCCAGGGCAGGAAGGCGTTCAGCAACAGCGCCACGGGCAGCAGGATCACCAGCTTGTTGAAGAAGGACGCGCGCGCGATCTTCCAGATGATCGGCAGTTCGCGCGCGGCGGGCAGGCCGGTCACGTATTTCGGTGTCACCGCCGCGTCATCGATGACCACGCCCGCCGCCTTGGTGCCTGCCTTGCTGGCCTGCGCGGCAACATCATCGAGTTGCGCGGCCGCAAGCTTTGCGATCGCCGCCACGTCGTCCAGCAGAGCCAGAAAACCGCTCATGACCGTCCTGCCCTAGTTTCCCGTGCCCGCAGCGAACCGTGCCCAAGGTCCAGCCCCGCCAGGCAACGATGTCGGAGTTTTGGGTTCCGATCAAGGCGCGGGGGACGAAAACAGCGGTGTTCCCGCCGGGCCGCCCGGATGTGTCTGTCTGCGTGGGGTGTGTGGTGCCCAGAAGCTACGTGCTGCTCGACAGCCAAACCTCCCTGTACTCTATGTTGTCAGGCATTCAGACAAAGGGAATGTCCCGAGTGTTGACCCGCACCGGCTTGGTTTTTGGTTCAGCGGCCTGCTAAACCGGCCCGATGCGGGCGCGCCTCGCGTTGACTCGCCCCGGCCCCGCCGCCATACCGGGGCCGACAGGCTTCAAAGGGAGTTTTGCAATGTCCAAGGTATACGGCTCGGCGGCGGAGGCGCTCGACGGGCTCTTGCGCGACGATATGCTGATCGCCGCGGGCGGCTTCGGCCTCTGCGGCATCCCCGAACTTCTGCTCGCGGCGATCCGCGATTCGGGGGTGAAGAACCTCACCTTCGCCTCCAACAATGCCGGCGTGGATGATTTCGGCATCGGCATCCTGCTTCAGACCCGGCAGGTCAGGAAGATGATCTCTTCCTATGTGGGCGAGAATGCCGAATTCATGCGCCAGTATCTCTCGGGCGAGCTCGAGCTCGAATTCAACCCGCAGGGCACGCTTGCCGAGCGGATGCGCGCGGGCGGCGCGGGCATTCCCGGCTTCTACACCAAGACCGGCGTCGGCACGGTCATTGCCGAGGGCAAGGAGCACAAGGAGTTTCCCACCGGCCCCAACGGCCAGCCCGAAACCTACATACTGGAGCGCGGCATCTTTGCCGATCTGGCCATCGTCAAGGCGTGGAAGGCCGACACCACCGGCAACGCGATCTTCCGCAAGACCGCGCGCAACTTCAACCCGCCCGCGGCCATGTGCGGGCGCGTCTGCGTGATGGAGGTGGAGGAAATCGTGGAGCCCGGCACGCTTGACCCCGATTGCATCCATCTGCCGGGGATCTATGTGCATCGCCTCGTCCAGGGCGAGCACGAGAAACGGATCGAACAGCGCACCGTGCGCAAGAGGGAGGAAGCCTGATGCCCTGGGACCGCAACCAGATGGCGGCGCGCGCCGCGCAGGAGCTTGAGGACGGCACCTATGTCAATCTCGGGATCGGCATCCCGACGCTGGTCTCCAATTACATCCCCGAGGGCGTCACCGTGACCCTGCAATCGGAGAACGGGATGCTCGGCATGGGGCCCTTTCCCTATGAGGGCGAGGAGGATCCGGACCTCATCAACGCGGGCAAGCAGACCATCACGGAACTGCCCCACACCGCCTATTTCGACAGCGCCACCTCCTTCGGCATGATCCGGGGCGGCAAGATCGCCATGGCGATCCTGGGGGCCATGGAAGTGGCCGAGAACGGCGATCTGGCCAACTGGATGATCCCCGGCAAGCTCGTGAAGGGCATGGGCGGCGCGATGGATCTCGTGGCCGGTGTGCGCCGCGTCGTGGTGGTGATGGATCACACCAACAAGCACGGCGAATCGAAGGTCCTGCGCGAATGTACCCTGCCGCTCACCGGCAAGGGGGTGGTGAACCGGATCATCACCAATCTTGGTGTGCTCGACGTGGTCGAGGGCGGGCTGAGGATCGTCGAGACGGCGGAGGGCGTGACCGAGGACGAGTTGCGCGCCGCGACCGAGGCAACCATCGTCAACTGAGGTCAGGGGCCGGGCGCGCGCCCGGCCCTAGTTCCTTGCCAGGTCGAAGGCGCAGGCATCGGTCAGCAATTCGGGCCGGGTCTTGCACAGCGCGCGCGCCACCTCGAAGGCGGCCAGCACCTTCGGGATATAGTCGCGCGTCTCGGGCCAGGGCGGCACGCCGTCGTTCGCGTGAACCGCGTTCTCGCCCGCGTTGTAGCCCGCAAGCGCAAGGATCACGTCGCCGCCGAACTCGCCGATCAGCCAGTCCAGATAGGCCACGCCGCCACGGATGTTCTCGGCCGGGGCAAGGGCATCCTGAACGCCGAACCGCGCCGCCGTGTCGGGCATGAGCTGCATGAGGCCCTGCGCGCCCGCGCGGCTCACCGCTTCCTCCCGGCCCGAGGATTCCACAGCGATCACCGCCAGCACCAGCGCGGGCGAGACGCGCGTGCNGATCGTGGCGCGCAGGATCGCCGCGCCGCGCGCGCGCAGCACGGCCTGCACCGCCTCGAGCCGGGGCGCGGCCACGCCCGTCCCCGAGGGCGGCCGGGACAGCCGCGCCATCGCGGCGCGCAGCCGGTCCGGGCCGGGCGTGTCAAGGCCCGCGGGGACCTCCTCCCAGAACCAGGCGTGGCGCTCGGCCGGGGCGGCGGGTGCGGTTCCTGTCACCGGAGGCACAGCGGCGGAGGGCGCGGCCGGTGCCTTCGGTTCGATCTGCACCAACGGGCCGCGCCGTTCGCCGGGCCGGGGGGCCTTCTCGTGCTTGAAGGTGAACTCGGGAAAGGGCGGCGGATCGCCTGCCCGCGCGGGCCAGGCGAGGGCCTGAGTCGCAGCAAGACCCAAAACCATGAACATTCTCTTGACAGGCACCGCTCGGCCTCTGGGCTTTTGCCTGACTATGCCAACAATCCCCGGTGGATGCCAGAACTGTCGCCCGACAGGCCGGGAATGACGCGCGATTTATGACACAAATCACACGCAAAAGCTGTATTCCGAAAATTCTTTGCAGTTTCTTTCGTTTTGAATCAGCAACCTGGCCGTCCGATCGCTAAAATCTCCCATAACACGCAAATCGTTCCAAAGCCGCCAAATTCCCGCCCGAATTCGAGGGCCTTATGTCCTCACACCACGACGGCGACGGGCCATAAAAACTGGAGGGTCCAAACCGGGGTGGCTGTGACAGACTGAACCATTGATCCTTTGGAGGGACCAACCATGATCAAATTCTTCAAGAACTTCTCGAAAGACGAAGACGGCGCCGTGACGGTTGACTGGGTCGTGCTGACCGCAGCCGTCGTGGGCCTCGGCATCGCCGGCGTGACCGCCGTGAACACCGGTATCACCGATCTGGCCAACGAGATCCAGACCTCTCTGGAAGCTGGGGACGTCACCACCGACCTCACGACTCTGGGCCAGTAACCGGGCTTCTCAAGCGGGGCGACAAAACCCCTCGCTCAGGCGCCTTACAGGACCGCGGCAGCCTTGGTTGCCGCGGTCCTTCTCCTTTTGACGGGTCATGCAATTACCGCCCGGCGTCCGCGATTTGGACACAATGACCGCGCATATACCCAAGATTGCAACCTTTCGCGCACCGATTGACAGAAGGATGACCCCATGCGCCTGATTTTCGGACTTGTCCTGATCGTGGGCATCGGCCTGGCCGGCTTCGCGACCTACATGGCGAAAAACTACATCGACCAGTATCGGCAGCAACTGGCCGAGGAACGGGCACAGCGCGGCCCCGCCATCGAGACGGTGAACGTGATCGTCGCCAAGCGCGACCTGAAATATGGCGAGGAACTGACCAAGGACGCCGTCGCCATGGTCCCCTATCCCAAGAACGCGCTGCCCGAAGGCGTGTTCACCACGGCCGAGTCGCTCTTTCCCGAAAATGCCCGCGGCCCGCGCGAGGTGCTGCGCCGCATGCAGGCGCGCGAGGTGATCCTGGCCGCCAAGGTCACCGAACCGGGCGAGCCTGCGGGCATCTCCGCCCGGCTCGAGCCGGGGATGCGCGCCTTTGCCATCGAGGTGGACGCAACGCGGGGCGTCTCGGGCTTCCTGCGTCCGGGCGATGCGGTCGATGTCTACTGGACCGGACGGATCGGCAATGCCGAACTGCGCACCGAGGGCGACTCGAGCGGCGACGTGACCAAGCTGATCGAGAGCCAGATGCAGCTCATCGCCATCGACCAGAATGCAGACGAGGACATCACCGAGGCGCGCGTGGCGCGCACCGTCACTGTCTCCGCCACGCCGCAGCAGGTTGCCGCGCTTGCCCAGGCCCAGGCCACGGGGCGGCTCTCGCTCTCGCTCGTGGGGGCCACCGACGACACGGTGGCCGAGGGGATCGAGGTGGACCAGACACGCCTTCTGGGCATCCAGGCCAGGGCCGAGCCCGCCCCCGAACGGCAGGAGGAACGTTGCGTGGTCCGCTCGCGGCGCGGCTCCGAGGTGGTCATCACCGAAATCCCCTGCACAAACTGATGCAATCATGCCACAGTTTTCCGCATCGGGCCGCCTTTTCCGGGCGGCCCGCACGCGCATGAGCGGCCGATAAACATCGCGGCGGGATGAAAAAAGCCCCAAAGGCATTGATTCCTTGCAAGTTTCAACAAAATCGCGCATGGTCTTATCGACCGGACGAAAGATCCGGAAAAACAATACGTGATCGGAGAGGCAGGTCACATGAGCTTCAAGAACGTGTTTCACGCGACCGTGGCCGCTGCCGTTGTGGCTGTCGCGACCATCGTGCAGCCAGCGCAGGCCGAGGATGTGCGTGTCGTTCAGAGCGGCACGGTGAACAACCTCAATGTCGCCATGAATCGCGCCATCGTGGTGGAAAGCGACGTGCCCTTTGCCGAGCTGAGCATCGCCAATCCGGCCATCGCCGATTTCTCGACCCTGTCGGACCGAACCATCTATGTGCTGGGCAAGACGCCGGGGCGCACCACGCTGACGCTCTTCGACGGCACCGGCGCGCTCATCGCCAATATCGACGTGCATGTCAGCACCGACGTCGCCGAGTTCAAGGAACGCCTGCGCCAGATCCTGCCGGGCGAGGCCATCGAGGTGCGCACCGCAAATGACGGCATCGTCCTCTCGGGCACGGTCTCGAGCCCGGCGCGGCTGCAACGCGCGCTCGACCTGGCCGAACGCTACGCGCCCGAGCGCGTGTCGAACCTCATGTCGGTTTCGGGCAAGCAGCAGGTCATGCTCAAGGTTCGCTTCGCGGAGATGCAGCGCAGCGTGTCCAAGGCGCTGTCGGCCAACCTCACGCTTGACGCGCGGTCGGGCAACGACCGCATCGGCATCACCGGCTCGCGCCTCGACACCGGCCAGATCGCCGGGGGTGGCGGCGTGCTCGTGCCCGGCACGGTCGCCGGCCAGACGGCGGCGGGCACGGCCTTCATCGGCTTCGACATCGGCGCAACCGAGGTGGGCATCCTGCTCGAGGCGCTCGAGACCAAGGGCGTCGTGCGCACGCTGGCCGAGCCCAATCTGACCGCGCTTTCCGGGCAGGAAGCCTCCTTTCTGGCGGGTGGCGAGTTTCCCATTCCCGTCCCGCAGGACGACAACACGCTTACCGTGGAGTTCAAACGCTTCGGGGTGGAGCTGAAATTCGTGCCGCGCGTGGTCGATGACGGCATCATCAACCTCGAACTGGCGGCGGCCGTCTCCTCGGTCGACCCGGCCAACTCGATCACCACCGGCGGGCTCACGCTGCCCGGTTTCCGGCGGCGCGACACATCGACCACCGTGGCGATGCGCGACGGCGAGAGCTTTGCCATCGCGGGACTGCTTCAGGACGATTTCCGCGACAACAACGCCCAGGTCCCCTGGCTCGGCGACGTGCCGGTTCTGGGCGCGCTCTTCCGCAGCGCCGATTACCAGCGCGACCAGAGCGAGCTCGTGATCATCGTCTCGGCGCATCTCGTCTCGCCCACCCGGGGCGAGGCGCTGGCGCTGCCCACGGACCGCGTGCGCCTGCCCTCCGACGCGGAACTCTTCCTCAACGGGCGCGTGGCCAAGGGCGTTCAGAGCCAGGGTGCGACGGGCGAAGTGGCGCGGCAGGATTTCTCCGGGCCATACGGCTATGTGATGGAATGAACGGGATGGCCTCATGAAACACGTTCTCGCGCTCACCGGTCTTGTGGCCATAACCGCCTGCGCCCCGCCGGGCAGCGAGGTCTTCCGATCCTACAGCGAGGCCGGGTCGCTCGCGGATAACGGCACCTTCGGCGAGGCCGCGATGAACAACAAGCTCGTGATGACGGGCGAGCGCGGCCATGTCATCGACCTTGCCAACCGCTTCGCCAACGAGGTGACGAGCACGGTCAATTTCGCCTTCGACTCGGCCACGCTCGACGAGACGGCTCGCGCGACGTTGCGTGAACAGGCGGGCTGGATCCGCCAGTTCCCCGAGGTCCGCTTCCGCGTCTACGGCCATACCGACGCGGTCGGCTCGCCCGCCTACAACAAGAGGCTCGGGATGCGCCGGGCGCAGGCGGTTGTCAGCTTCCTTGCCAGCCAGGGCATCGGCCGCGACCGGCTCGAGGCGGTGGCCTCCTTCGGCGAGACGCAGCCGCTGATCGTCACCCAGGGCCGCGAACGGCGCAATCGCCGCACCGTGACCGAGGTCTCGGGCTTCGTGCAGTCGAACCCGATCGTGATGGACGGCAAATACGCCCAGGTGGTCTATCGGGAATATGTCGAGAGCGCCGTCCCGGCCACCACGGTCACCCTGAGCGGCGACGTCACGCAGCAGGGAGAATAAAGGCCCAGCGCCAGGCCGGACCTGACCCGCCGATCACGGCGGGTTTTGTCGTTTTCCTTCAAATAATGACGATCTTTTGGCCCAAATGTCGCCACCATTCTCGGACAACGTGCCTGAATAAACAAGGCTGCCTCCGCCCCCGGTGCGGCGCAGCGCATCACAAGATTGGCATGACGAGTAGCACCATGACACACCCCGCCCCAAGCCCGCTTCGCGCCTGCACGATCAGCCGCGACGTGCAGAATTTCGATCTTCTGATCGAGGACATGGAGGCCGCGCTGAACGATGCCTGGGGCGATCTGGGTTTTGCCGAAGCACTCGCATTTCTGGCCCAGCCCGAGGCCGAAACGCTGGAATTCGTGGCGCTGGCCATGGATGCCGGCGACGAGGACGACCTGCCGTTGCTGGCAGAGATCATTTCCGCGGCCCGCCACCGGCAGATCAAGTGCATCCTCATCGCCGAAGACGTGAGCCCCGCCGCGCTGCATCAGCTTCTGCGCGCGGGGGCCGATGAATTCGTCCCCTACCCCCTGCCGGAGGGCGAGCTCGAAGCGGCCATCGCGCGGCTCAAGTCCCCGCCGCCCGCGCCGACACAGGCTGCCACGCCCATCGGGAACGCCCCCGAGGCGCTGCCCGCAAGCGGGGCGGGCGTGGTTCTTGCGGTGCAGGGGCTGGCCGGGGGGACCGGCGCGACAACGCTTGCGACCAATCTCGCCTGGGAACTCGCCACCGTGGACAAGGCAAAGCCGCCGCAGGTCTGCCTGCTCGACTTCAGCCTGCAGCAGGGCTCGGTTGCCACCTTCCTCGACCTGCCGCGCCGTGATGTCGTGTTCGAACTGTGGTCCGACACGGAGCGCCTCGACGATGACGTGCTGCGCCAGGCCCTCGTGAGCTTCCAGGACCGGTTGCGCGTGCTCACCGCACCCACCGACATCCTGCCGCTGGATTTCATCGGCCCCGAGGACGTCAAGCGCGTGCTCGAACTGGCACGGCGACATTTCGATTATGTGATCATCGACATGCCAACAAGCCTGGTGCAGTGGACCGAGACCGTGCTCAACGCCTGTCAGATCTACTTCGTCACGCTTGAACTCGACATGCGCTCGGCACAGAACTGCCTGCGCGTCAAGCGCGCCCTCCAGTCCGAGGAACTGCCCGTGGACAAGCTGCGCTTCTGCCTCAACCGCGCCCCGAAGTTTACCGACCTGACCGGCAAGAGCAGGGTGCGGCGTCTGAGCGACGGGCTTGAGATCACGCTCGACATCCAGTTGCCCGATGGCGGGCGCGCCGTCGCCCAGAGCGCCGACCATGGGCTGCCTCTCGCCCTCAGCACCGCCAAGAACCCGCTGCGCCGCGAAATCGCCAAGCTCGCCAAGTCGCTCCACGATCTGGGCCGCGACGAGGCCGAAGCCGCCTGAGGAGGGATGCGCCGCGATGTTTTCGAGATACAGGAAATCCGCTTCCTCCGCGCCGCGCAAGACGGCCGGCGCACAGCCGACCGCGGCCACCCCGGCGGCAGCCGCCCCCGCGGCCGCCCCCGTCACCAGCCTGCGCAAGCCCCCGCAGAAGGCCCCGGCCGGCGCACAGCCAATGGACAAGGAACGCAAGCGCAAGGAACGTCTCGGCGAGATCAAGATCGAGTTGCATCGCGCGCTTCTGGACAACCTCAACCTCGCCGCGCTCGACACCGCCAGCGAGGCAGATCTGCGCGCCGAGATCAGCGCCATCGCGGGCGAACTGCTTCAGGAAAAGGGCATCGTGCTCAACCGCGAAGACCGTGCGCAACTCACGCAGGAACTCTATGACGAGGTGAAGGGTCTCGGTCCGCTTGAAACCCTGCTCAAGGACGAGACGATCAGCGATATTCTCGTCAACGGGCCGCACCAGATCTTCGTCGAACGCTTCGGCAAGCTCGAGATGAGCGATGTCACCTTCAAGGATGAGCGCCACCTCCTGCGCATCATCGACAAGATCGTGAGTGCCGTGGGTCGGCGCGTGGACGAGTCGAACCCCTATGTGGACGCCCGCCTCGCCGACGGCTCGCGCTTCAACGCCATGGTGCCGCCCATTGCCGTCGATGGCAGCCTCGTCTCGATCCGAAAGTTCAAGAAGGACAAGCTCGGCATCGACGATCTCGTGCGCTTCGGCGCCTTTTCCGAGGAGATGGCCGCCTATCTCCAGGCGGCCGTCGCCACCCGCCTCAACATCGTCGTCTCCGGCGGGACCGGCTCGGGCAAGACCACCACGCTCAACGCGCTCTCGTCCTTCATCGACAATTCGGAACGCATCCTGACCATCGAGGACACTGCCGAGCTTCAGCTCCAGCAGGTCCATGTGGGCCGCATGGAAACCCGCCCGCCCAATGTCGAGGGCAAGGGCGAGGTGACGGCGCGCGACTGCATCAAGAACGCCCTGCGGATGCGCCCGGACCGCATCATCGTCGGCGAGACCCGCGGCGAGGAGGTGATCGACATGCTCCAGGCCATGAACACCGGCCATGACGGCTCGATGACCACGATCCACGCCAACAATGCCCGTGACGCGATCAGCCGTCTGGAGAACATGGTCGCCATGGCCGGGATCGAGATGCCGCTGAAGGCCGTGCGCAACCAGATCGCCAGCGCGGTCAACGTCATCGTGCAGGCCAGCCGCCTTCAGGACGGCTCGCGCCGCATGACCTCGATCACCGAGATCACCGGCATGGAGGGCGAGGTCATCTCCATGCAGGAGGTCTTCCGCTTCCAGCGCGTCGGCCTGACCGCCGACAACAAGATCATCGGCCATTTCACCGCCACCGGCGTGCGCTCGAACTTCTCGGAGCGCTTCCGCCTCTGGGGCTTCGATCTGCCCGCCACGATCTACGATCCCGTCGCCGCGGAGTGAACCGATGAGCCTCAGTGCCGAACCCATCATCTATGGCCTCATCTTCATCGGCGTGCTGGTGCTGGTGGAGGGGCTCTATCTCACCGTCTTCGGACGCTCGATCCGCCTGGACAGCCGGGTGAACCGCCGTCTCGAGATGCTCGACAAGTCGGGCAACCGCGAGGAGGTGATGGAAAAGCTGCGCAAGGAGATGGAGCAGCATCTCAAGGCGCGCCGCGTGCCGCTCTATGCGATCCTGTCGCAAAAGGCGCAGAAGGCGGCGATCGCCTTCACCCCGAAACAGATCATCCTGATCATGATCGCCACCGGCATC
The DNA here is from genome assembly GCA_002720475.1 of Roseovarius sp. Lineage (GTDB taxonomy): Bacteria > Pseudomonadota > Alphaproteobacteria > Rhodobacterales > Rhodobacteraceae > Roseovarius. Next base: position 11,021 of record PBIL01000006.1, on the reverse strand, counting down.
CTCGCCTTTCTGGGGCTCAGCATCGGCACCGCGACCGAGCTTCCGGTGCGCATCATCGCCTCGGTCGCGATGGGGGTTGGCGGGGTCTATGTCTGGATCAGCATGAAGGCGGCCAAGCGCATGGCCCTGCTGGAGGAACAGCTCCCCGACGCGATCGAGCTCATGGTACGCAGCCTGCGCGTGGGCCATCCCTTTTCCTCGGCCATCGGCATCGTCGCCACCGAGGTCTCCGACCCGCTGGCCACCGAGTTCGGCGTGATCGCGGACGAATCGACCTATGGCCGCGACATCGGCGAGGCGCTCAAGGACATGGCCGAACGGCTCGACATGCAGGATCTGCGCTTTCTGGCGGTGGCCGTCACGATCCAGCAGCAGGCCGGCGGCAACCTCGCCGAGATCCTCGACGGTCTGGCCAAGGTGATCCGCGCCCGCTTTCGTCTGTTCCGCCGCGTCAAGGCGATCACCGCCGAGGCGAAATGGTCTGGCAACTTCCTCTCGGGCTTTCCCCTGCTCGCCCTCGTCGGCATCCAGGTGCTCAAGCCCGATTACTATGACGAGGCGATGGAAACCCCGTATTTCATCCCCGCGGCGATCATCGTGGGCGTGTTCCTCGTGCTGAACCTCGTCGTCATGCGCGCCCTCGTGAACATCAAGGTGTAAGGAGCCGCCATGCCCCCCGCCGCGACCATCCAGACCTTCCTGACAGACATGCTCGGGCCGTTCGGGCCGCTTCTGGCCATCGGCGGTCTGGGGCTTGTGATGGTGCTCGGGACGCTGTCGCTCCTGCTCGTGCAGAAGCCCGATCCGCTGGACCGCCTCAAGGCGAGCGCCGGTGCCGCAACGGCGACCGGGCCGTCCCAGGGCAAGCCGCTGCGCGCAGGCGGCAAGAACAAGAAGCTCGACAAGTACGCCAGCTTCCTCGAGCCCCAGGACAAGAAACAGCTGAGCGAGATGCGCCTCAAGCTGATGCAGGCGGGCTATCGCCACCGCGACGCCGTGCGCTACTATCACGCGGCCCAGATGGGTCTCGCGCTGGGGCTTCTGGTGGTCGGGGTACTCTACTTCCTCCTCTTCAAGGCGGGCCAGGAGACCGGCATCAAGGAGACGCTGATCTACATCCTCGGACCCGGCCTTGTCGGCTACATGCTGCCGAAATACTGGGTGACCAAGCGCCAGCAGAAACGGCAGGAAGAGATCCAGGACGGCTTTCCCGACAGTCTCGACATGATGCTCGTCTGTATCGAGGCAGGCCAGTCGCTCGACCAGGCGATCCTCCGCGTCGCGCGCGAAATCCGCGCCTCCTACCCCGCCCTCTCCGAGGAATACGAGATCGTGTCGCTCCAGATCAAGGCCGGCCGCGACAAGCCCTCGGTGCTCAACGAGATGGGAGACCGCTGCGGCGTGCAGGACATCTCGAGCTTCGTCACCGTGCTCATCCAGTCGCAGACCTTCGGCACCTCGATCGGCGACGCGCTGCGGGTCTACGCGGGCGAGATGCGTGACAAGCGGGTCATGCGCGCCGAGGAAAAGGCCAACAAGCTGCCGACCAAGATGACATTGGCCACGATGATGCTTACAGTCCCGCCATTGCTGATCATCCTGGTCGGGCCGTCGGTTCTGGGCATCATGGAACTCATGGCCATGTCGAAATAGGCAGCGAAGCACAATGGCGGCACGTCTGGCGGCGCTGGTTCTGATCATTCTGGCGCTCGCGGGCTGTCTCGGCCCCGAGACACCTCAGGGCCTTTACGCCCCCGGCCCCGTTCCCGGGGCCGAGGCCGCCGATCCGCTCCTTGTCGGGCACCGGCTGATGGATGCGGGCGAATACGAGCTTGCCCTGCGCGCCTATTCCCGCGCCGCCGCGGAGCAAGGCATGACCGGAGACGTTCTCGCCGGGATGGGCAGCGCCCATCTCGCGCAGGGCAGGCTCGAGACCGCCGAACGCCTGTTGCGCCGGGCGGTGGAGGCCGAGGATGCAACGCCGGAGTTCTGGAACAATCTCGGCGTCGTTCTGGTCGAAAAGGGTGAATATGCGGAAGCCGAACAGATGCTGCGCCGTGCCTATGCGCTCGACAGTGGCGAAAGCGACGCGATCCGGGACAATCTGCGTTTGGCCCTCGCAAAATCCGCCAATTCCGTCTATGGTGAGGACGCGATACAGGCGAACCAGAAATACAAGGTGGTGCGGCGCGGCGGGGGAAGTTACCTGCTTCGCACGATACCCTGAAGAGGCAGCAGCAGCAGTAAAAGGACGCAGACATGCGCCACCCCATCCTTCCATTCCTGTGCGTGACCGGCGCGCTTGCGCTTGCCGCGTGCCAGAAACCCGCGGGCGACGAGGTGGACCGCGCCCTGCGCGACATCAACGTGGTGGACGAGACCGGACTCAGCGACGTGATGCTGACCGCCGCCGATCCCGACGAGGCGGTGGCCTATTTCCAGCGTGCCAGCGCCGCCGATCCCGACCGCATAGACCATCTGCGCGGGTTGGGCCAGTCGCTGATCCGCGCCAGCCGCCCGGCCGAGGCCGTCGCCGCCTGGACCCGCGTCAGCGAACACCCGGATGCCACCGACGAGGACCGCGTGGCGCTTGCCGACGCGCTCATCCGCAACAACGACTGGACGCGCGCGGCCGAGGTGCTCGATGGCGTGCCCCCCACCCATGAGACCTATCGCCGCTACCGGCTCGAGGCGATGATCGCCGACAGCGAAAAAGACTGGGAGAAGGCCGACAGTTTCTACGAGATCGCGGCGGGGCTCACGACCAAGCCGGCCGGCGTCTACAACAACTGGGGCTTCTCCAAGCTCACCCGGGGCGATTTCACCGGGGCCGAGCGGCTCTTTGCCGAGGCGGTGCGCCAGGATCCCGCGCTCTTTACCGCCAAGAACAACCTTGTTCTGGCACGCGGCGCGCAACGCAACTATGCCCTTCCCGTGCTGCCGGTCAGCCAGGAGGAGCGCGCGCAACTGCTCTACACCATGGCGCTTTCGGCGGTGAAACAGGGCGACGTGGCCATCGGCAAGGGCCTTCTCCAGGAGGCGCTCGAGACCCATCCCCAGCATTTCGAGGAGGCCGCCCGCAGCCTGCGCGCGCTCGAGTCGAATTCGGGCTGACCCGCGATGACCCTCGAATTGTCCGCGCGCGCCGCGCTGTGGTTCCTGCCCTTCGTGCTGCCGGTCTGCCTCTGGGTGGCCTGGAGCGACCTGCGCGCCATGAAGATCCCCAACAGCGCGGTGCTCAGCCTCGTGGTCATCTACCTCGTGATCGGGCTTGTCGCCCTGCCGCTGCCCGATTACGGCTGGCGGCTCACGCATCTGGCGGTGCTGCTTGCGGCGGGGATCGTGGCCAATGCGGCGGGGCTCATGGGGGCGGGCGATGCGAAGTTCATCGCCGCGGCGGCCCCCTTCGTCGCCTTGGGAGATGCCATGCTGCTGGCGCTTCTCTTCGCGGTCGTGCTGCTGGCGAGTTTCGCCGCGCACCGGATCGCGCGCGCCACCGCCCTGCGCCGCCTCGCCCCGGACTGGGCAAGCTGGAAGGCGGGGCGCAAGTTCCCGATGGGCTTCGCGCTTGCCCCGACGCTGGTGCTCTATCTCGCGCTCGCCGCCCGTCACGGGGCCTGACGCGCCGCGAAGCTGCCCGGCGCATACCACAATTTCTGCACCATTGGCGGGCATTCTCCACCCGATTGACCGGGAGGGGCAGGACAGCCGCCATGAACATGCAGACCCATCCGGGCGTGCAGCCGCCGCCGCCGCCCAACCGCCTTGAGGAGATGCGCCTGCCCATCGTGATGATGCGCGACATCCTGCTCAAGACGATGTTCCGCAAGAACCTGGACCTCGTGGGCGATATCGCCGAAGCGATCTGCCTGCCGCGCGCGGTCACGCAGGAACTGGTCGATCTCGCCCGCAGCCAGAAGCTGATCGAGGCCACCGGCACGCTGCACGCCAATTCGGGCGGCGAGATGGGCTTTCAGCTCACCGACGCAGGCAAGGCGCGGGCGCTCGACGCGCTCAGCCAGTCGGAATATTTCGGGGCCATGCCGGTGCCGCTCGACGTCTACAGCGAACAGGTCGGGCGCCAGTCGATACGCAACATCCAGATCACCCGCGAACAGCTCACCTCGGCCATGGGCCATCTGGTGCTGCCGCCCTCGCTGCTCGACCATCTAGGCCCGGCGGTCAGCGCGGGCCGCTCGATCCTGATGTACGGCCCGCCCGGCAACGGCAAGAGCTCGATCTCCAACGGCATCCGCGACGCCATGGGCGACAAGATCTATGTGCCGCGCGCCATCGAATACGCGGGCCAGGTGATCACGGTCTATGACCCGATCGTGCATTCCGCCGCCGAGGTGGAGGTGGACGATCCCGGCTCGCTGCGCCGCCGCCGCACCTTCGACACGCGCTATGTCCGCTGCGAGCGCCCCACCGTCATCACCGGCGGCGAACTCAGCCTGTCGATGCTCGATCTGGTCTACAACCCCACGGCACGCACCTATCAGGCGCCCTTGCAGCTCAAGTCCACGGGCGGCATCTTCATCGTCGACGACCTCGGCCGCCAGAAGGAACCGCCGCAGAGCCTCGTCAACCGCTGGATCGTGCCGCTGGAAGAGTCGAAGGACATCCTCGCCCTGCAATCGGGCGAGAAGTTCGAGGTGCCCTTCGATACGCTGGTGATCTTCTCCACCAACTTCCACCCCAACGAGATCTTCGACAAGGCCGCGCTGCGGCGCATCTTCTTCAAGATCAAGATCGACGGGCCGAGCCAGGCCGATTTCCTCAAGATCTTCGCCTTGGTGGCGCGCAAGAAGGGTGTGCCGCTCGACGAGGCAACGCTCGTCCACCTGATCAAGTCGAAATATCCGACGATCAACAACGTCTACGCGAACTACCAGCCGGTGTTCCTGATCGACCAGATGATCGCGATCTGCGAATTCGAGGGCATCCCCTGCCAGATGTCGCCCGACCTGATCGACCGCGCCTGGGCCAACATGTTCGTCAAGGACGAGGAAATCGTGAAGTGATGCAGGGCGCGGCCGCAGCTCCGGGCGCGCCACATGACAAGAGGCGCGCCCCCGCGGGTCGCGCCTCCATCTATTGGCGGCCCGGCCCGGGGCCGCGCGCCGGTCTCAGCCCTGGCGGGCCTTGAACTTGCGCTGGGTCTTGTTGATCACGTAGACGCGGCCCTTGCGGCGCACGACGCGGCAATCGCGGTGCCGGTTCTTCAGCGAACGCAGCGAATTGCGAACCTTCATGGTCGTCTCCTGTCTGTCGCGGCGCGCGCCGGCGCACCTGGGGTTGCGGGTGCTACGTGACGGACACGTAACGGAAATTCGGTGGTGGGCGATACAAGGTTCGAACTTGTGACCCCTTCGATGTCAACGAAGTGCTCTACCACTGAGCTAATCGCCCGGCTTGGCCCCACCCCCCAAAACGAAAGAGGGGCGCGGGGATCCGCGCCTGTCCGGCGGTCTATAAAAGGAGTCGGGGAGGGGATCAAGGGCTTTCAGCACGATGATTTCGCTCTATTATGAGCCCGGAGGAGAGCGCGCGATGCCCAAGGCGGCCTATGTCCTGACCCATCCCGAGCGGCGCACCACATCGGTGGTCTTCGCCTCGCCCCATAGCGGGCGCGATTATCCCTGGTCCTTCCTGCGGCGCACCGCGCTCAACGAACATTCGGTGCGCTCCTCCGAGGATGCCTTTGTCGATCAGCTCTTCGACAGCGCCCCGCAGGCCGGCGCGCCCTTTCTCAAGGCCGGCGCGCCGCGCGCCTTCGTCGATCTCAACCGCAGCGCCGACGAGCTCGATCCGGCGCTGATCGAGGGGGTGAGCCGACAGGGCCACAACCCGCGCGTGGCCTCGGGCCTGGGCGTCATTCCCCGCGTGGTCGCCAATGGCAAGGCGATCTACACGGGCAAGATCCCGCTGGCCGAGGCGCAGGCGCGGATCGACATCTATTGGCGGCCCTATCACGAGGCGCTGCGCGCCCAGCTCGACCAGGCGCATCTGATGTTCGGCCAGGCGATCCTGATCGACTGTCACTCCATGCCGCACGAGGCGATGGACACGGTGGCCCGGCGCGGGCTGCGCCGCCCCGAGATCGTGCTGGGCGACCGGTTCGGTGCCGCCGCCGACCCCGCCATCGTGGACCGGATCGAGGCGGCCTTCACCCGCGCGGGCCTTGTCGTGACGCGCAACACGCCCTTTGCCGGGGCCTATATCGCGCAGGCCTACGGGCGGCCCGCGCGCGGCCATCACGCGGTGCAGATCGAGATCGACCGCGCGCTTTACATGAACGAACGGCTGATCCGCCCCAACGGCAATTTCGAGGCATTCCGCCGCCTCCTGGGCGGCGTGATCCAGGAAATCGCCGAGATCGGGCGCACGACGTCCCTGCCGCTGGCGGCCGAATAGGGCTAGTCACCTGACTCTAAAGTTCGCCACATAGGTTCTGCTGGGTTCGCCGGCAGAACCGCTTGACGGAGGCCAGGATTTCATCGGCAGATTTGACCCATTTATAGGGTTTTGGGTTTTCGTTGTGCGCCTCGATGAAGGCGGCGACATGTCGAGGCCGACGATGTCCTGCACCTTGTCGACGAACAGCGGATCGGTCGAGAGCTTGAACGTCTCGCTTCGGTGCGGCTGCAGGCCGAAGGCGGTCCAGATCCGGCGGATGGTGGTGTGCGACAGGCCTGTCGCCGCGGCCATGGAACGGATCGACCAATGGGTGGCGTCCCTTGGCGTGGTGTTCAGCGTGCGCTCGATCACCTCGGCCACCTGCGTGTCCGACACCGTGCGCGGGCGTCCGGGGCGGGACTCGTCGGTGAGCCCCTCGATCCGGTCCCGCACGAAACGCCTGCGCCATTTGCCCACCGTGTGCTCATGTACGCCGAGCCGCGCGCCGTCGAACCTGCGCTTCGAGAAAGGCGCGCTCCTCATCGCCCGGCACCACCTCGTCCGCTAGCCGACCTGTCATCGCATCATCTCCCGAAACTGCTCGGATCAGTGATACGAATTACCGTTCCGGGTCACTGGCGCAACGCCCGCCCCTTGACGATCGCCTCGGCGCCGAAACGCGCGCGGATCCGGTCCGCCGCGCGTTCCGCCTCGGCCCGCCGAGAGGCCTGCGGATCGAGAAGATCGCCCGCCCGGTCGGCCACCGCCTCGGGCGTGAGCTCCGACAGCCCCACCCCGAGAAGCCGCCACGCCGTGCCGCGCGGCACCTGATCGAAGAGCGCCCGCGCCGCACGGTAGAGCGTGTCGGCAAGCTGCGTGGGCTCGCGCAGCGCCTGGCGGCGCGTGAGCAATCCGTGATCGGCGCGCTTGAGCTTGAGCGTGACCACCCCCCCGGCCAGCGCGCGCGCCTTGGCCCGGTCCGCCACCTTTTCCGACAGCCGCCAGAGATGACCGTCGAGCAGATCCGCATCGGCGATGTCCTCGCCAAAGGTCGTTTCGTTCGAGATCGACTTGACCGGCGCATCGGCCGAGACGCGGCGGAAATCCTCTCCGCGCGCAAGATCCCAGAGCCGCGCGCCCATCGACCCGAAGCGCGCCACGAGCTCCGCATGCTCCCACCGCAGCAGATCGGCGAAGCTGCGGATCCCCGCGCCCTGGAGCGCCGCCTGCGTCGTCTGCCCGACGCCCCAGATGAGGCTCACCGGCCGGTCGCGCAGGAAATCGGCGGTCTCGGCGCGCCCGATCACCGAGAAGCCGTGCGGCTTGTCGAGATCCGAGGCGATCTTGGCCAGGAACTTGTTGTGGCTGAGCCCGATCGAGCCGGTCAGCCCAAGCTCGGCCCGCATCCGCCGCGCGAGCCGCGCCAGCATCACCGCGGGCGGCGCGCCATGCAGTCGCGCCGTGCCGGAAAGATCGAGAAACGCCTCATCGAGCGAGAGCGGCTCCACCGCCGGGGTCAGTTCCAGCATCATCGCGCGAATGGCGCGCGACACCTCGGCATAGACGGCCATCCTGGGCCGGATCACCTCGGCCTCGGGGCAGAGCCGCAGCGCCTGAAACATCGGCATGGCCGAGCGCACGCCCCGAATGCGCGCGATGTAGCACGCGGTCGAGACCACCCCGCGCCGCCCGCCGCCGATGATCACCGGCCGGGTGGCAAGCGCGGGATTGTCGCGCTTTTCCACGCTGGCATAGAAGGCATCGCAATCCATGTGCGCGATGGAGAGATCCCACAATTCGGGATGGACCACGATGCGCGGGCTGCCGCAGGCGGGGCAGCGCGCGGCGCGCTCGAACAGGTGCAGGCAGTCGCGGCAGAGGCTGGGCATGGCGCGCAGTCTACCCCATCGCGGGCAGGCGGGGAATGGCCCGCAGGCGAAACCGCTTGCGCCACGCCGCCCGCCGCCGGATGATGCCCGGCATGGAGCATGAAGGAAAAGGCGCGCGGCTGCGCATCCGCATCGTCTTCGACGAGGGCGGGATGATCGGGCCGGGCAAGGCGGAGCTGCTGGAGCGCATCGCGCGCAGCGGCTCGATCGCCGCGGCAGGCCGCGAGATGGGCATGAGCTACAAGCGCGCCTGGGAACTGATCGGCACGCTCAACGCGATGTTCCGCGCGCCGCTCGTCGCGCGCACGCGCGGCGGGCCGGGCGGCGGCGGGGCCGAGCTGACCGATCTGGGGCGCGAGGTCCTGGCGCTCTATCGCGGGATCGAGGCCGAGGCAGCCGGTGCCGGGGCCGCCGGCATGGCCGCGCTCCGGGCGCTGCTGCGCGATCCGCCCCGCGACATCTGACGCGCGGCCCGGTCGTGCGGCGCGAAACCGCCTTCCCCCTCTCGCACCCCATGGCCTAGGGTCGGGGCGCGCCAGACAGGAGGCCCGCGATGACCCATCGTTTCCCCGTCCAGGTCCATTACGAGGATACCGACATGGGCGGGATCGTCTATCACGCCAATTTCCTCAAGTTCATCGAGCGCGCCCGCAGCGCCTGGGTGCGCGACCTTGGGCTTGACCAGAACGCGATGCGCGCCGAGGGCGTGATCTTTGTCGTGCGCCGGGTGGAGGCGGATTTCCTCGCCCCGGCACGTTTCGAGGACGCGCTCGAAGTGGTGACGGAAACCGCCTCTGCCACCGCCGCGCGGCTGGTGATGACCCAGACGGTGCTGCGCGCGGGTATCCCGCTCTTCCGGGCGGTGGTAACGGTGGCCTGCCTGAGCCCCTCCGGCAGGCCGGTGCGGCTGCCCTCAGCCCTGCGATCCTGAGCCGCTGCATTTGGGTTCCACCACCCGCAGATAGGGTGTGAGGTTCTGCGAGTCGGCGCAGAACTGGCGCCGCACCTCGGGCTCCGGCCGCCCGTCGGCAATGATGAGGAGATCGCCCCGGTCCCAGTCCGCCGGGGTCGCCGCGCCGGTGGCATCATGCACTTGCAGCGCCCGCACCGTGCGCAGCACCTCCTCGATGTTGCGCCCGACAAAGACCGGATATTCGAAGATCAGGCGGATATGCAGCGCCGGGTCGATGATGAAGCTCTTGCGGATCGGCCAGGTTGCGGATTCCTTGTCATGCATCATGCCGAAAAGCCGCGAGAGCTGGTTGCCCGGATCGACCCCGCAGGGAAAATCCACCGTCAGGCCGAAGAGCCGCGCGATATCGTCGTGCCATTTGAGCTGATCGTCGATGCTCGATCCCGAAAGCGCGAGATGCTTGAGACGGATTTGCCCGCTCTCGCGGCCGCAATCGGCCACGGCCGCCATTTCGGTGGTGCAGACCGGCGTCAGCGCGGCCGGATGGCTGAAAAGATGTACCCAGCTGCCCTCGGCCCATTCCCAGAACCTCAGCGGCCCCTGTGTGGTCGTGACCGAGAAATCGGGAAACACATCTCCGATCTGCGGCAGCCAGCGCACCGTCTTGCGCTGCGCGGCGGACAGCCGGATCATCTCGTTCTTCGGTCCGCGTGGCGTGAAGAACTGGACACTCATTTTCCTGCTCCTTCTGTCTGGCCTCGGGGCTTCCAGGTTATCAACCCTGGGCTGTTCCGCTCCCGCCGTTACAACGTTAACCTTTGTCGGCTCAAAAAATGTCCGGAATTGGGCAAGGTTGTACAAGCTTGTGCAAATGCACGCTTGCGAAACGAGAAAGACCTGCGGTCCGATTGACGCCCGCCGGCGTATTTTGCTATGAAACTTCATGGCTTGTTGTGCTGGACCGATGCGATGGGCGCTTTGAAGGCGCTCATTCTGGACGACGACAGGGAACATGCCGCAATGATTGCGGGATGCCTCGAGAGCGAGGGCTTTCAACTGTCGCAGTCCCCGGACGCCGCCAATATCCCGGTATCGGTGCGGCTCGACGGCGTCGACATCTGCCTGGTCGGGGAGCGCGCCCTCGGCCGGGACGGGTTCGAGGTCGTGCGCAGCCTGCGCAAGGATTCGCCCGCCGGGATCGTGATGCTGAGCCGGAGCGCGGACGAGATCGACACCGTTCTCGCGCTCGAGATGGGCGCCGATGACGTCATGGTAAAGCCGGTCCGCCCGCGCGAGCTTGAATGCCAGCGCCATGTTGCCCGCAACCAGGCCGGCCATGAACAGGAAGGGCACCACCCCCATCCAGATCTTGGTCTTCACGACGGTCAGATACACCTCGAGATAACCCAGCTCGTCGAACCAGAGCACCTCGGTGTAGAAGCGGGCCGAAAAGATGACGGCGAGCAGGAAGCCGGCGAGGCCGACGACCCAGTAGAACAGCTTGCTGGTGACTCCGCCGAGCAGGAAGAAGGTCGCAGCGCGAACGGTAACGGCCGGGCGCCAGGTCATGACAGCCTCGGCGGTCTGCCGGCCAGGGCTCTGTCGACCGCCTGCGATGCGCGGCGGATTTTCTCGACGTCCTCTTCCTCCCGCACTGCACGGCATACCGCGCGTTCGACCAGCGCCATGTGATGGGCCACGTGGTCGCTTTGCTCGTCGCTCTCGATCGCGGCGCGGCCGACGTCAGCCAGCATTTCGGAGAGTCGGAGCATGACCGCCATGTCTGCCGGGCACGTGCGCCGCAACGGCGTGACGACCAT
>PBIL01000005.1 GCA_002720475.1 Roseovarius sp. | reverse complement strand
CCCGCAGAAGCAGAGGCCAATTTCTACGCAGCTCTGGAAACTGAAGCCATGGCCGCGTAACTAAGATCAATCAGCCTCCGGCAAACCCGGCGCGGTTCAGATCTTCCGCCTGATACCCCAGAAGCACGACAGTGTATCGTTCTAGAAGGTTTCGAACAAAGCTCGTGGCCCAGCCTTCGGAAAGATATGCACGACCAAAATCAGCGCTGCTGAGGACATATGGGTGATGTTCAGAGTTCGGTTCAACAAGCCGACCGTGAAGATAGGTGATACCCTCTATTGTCGAGCCGAAGTGAATGCTGGGCAAAGCGGGCGGCTCGTGAATCTTCGGGGGCGTTCTCTCGGAGCCCGCTTCGAAGAGTCTATCGAAGTTCGTCGTGACGATTTGTGGCGCACCGCTCTGGCTCGAAGAGATCCTTTTAACCAGGTCGTGTTCCCGTCCGACATTCTCGATTGCCGAAACGACATTTAGCCGCTCGGTAACCAAGGCATTCACTTCGTCCTTGCCGTATTCTTGGTGGAGCAGGTTGAAGATTTGGTCGAGCGGAACATTCGCTGCGGATTGGCCTTCGAGCCATGGACGGAACGCATCCATAACCTCGGAGTCGCTGGGTGGATCGAAAACATCAATGACGTGCTGTGTGAGCCCGACGAAGCTCGGCATCCCCGACGGCTGCGATACACCCGCACCACACAAAAACACGACTCGGCCAGCATCACAGCATTCGAGTAGGACGTCAGGTATTGATGGCCCATCGGCAAAGAATCGCATACCGCAAACCTATCGGAATTGTTAAGAAACTCAATCGACTAGCGAACTTCTGGTTGTGGTGGCTCGTAGTGGCTGGACGAGCACATGGGTATGAGGCATCGAGACGGAAGCTTTACGATTCGCGACCTCATGGGGTTGACCCGTCGCAGAGCTGATCTCCGGGCACGATCTCAGGTTAAACGATACCGCACAAATTCTCCCGACTTTGTTAGACTACCACAACCCCCTGTTTTAACTTGAATTCCCCCGCCACGACCGGCGAACACGGAGCAAACCGCCTCAGGAGGTTCGCTCCGCATGCAAGACGACATCGCCTTCGCGCCGCCCGCCGAGACGCTCACGACCGATGAGCGGCTGGCAGAACTGGCCGCCATCCTCGCCAGCGCTATCGCGCGCACCAACCCACGGGAAACGAACGAGAAATCTCCGCTCGACGGAGACAGTTCGCTGGACATTCTCGCCCTCAGACGCCGTCGTCGGAGACAGGTGCAAAACCGAGTTGGAGACGACGCATGAGGAAAAACACAAGGAAATCAGGCGCAAAGGCTGCGCTCGTCCACGAGGCGGCGGAGATTGACGTCCTGGCCGAACTGGCCGCGCTGAAGGCGATGACAGTGCCCGAGCTGCAGGGGAAGTGGCGGGTCATGTTCGGCGAACCCGCACCGAACGCCAGCCGCGGGAACCTGGAGCTGCGGATCGGCTACCGCATCCAGGAGCTCGCCCATGGTGGCATCAAGCCCGCCACGCGCCGAACGCTGGACGCGTTGGCGGCCGAGGTCGCCACGGGCGCGCCGGGCCCGCTGATCGCGGACCCGCGCCGTCCAATCCCCGGCACCAAACTGGTCCGCGAATGGCAGGGTGAGGAACAGGTCGTCACCGTCCTGACAGAAGGTTTCGAATGGCAGGGGCGGCGCTTCAAGTCGCTCTCAGCCGCAGTGCGGGCGATCACCGGCAGTCACTGGAACGGGTGGAAGTTCTTCGGGCTGGCCCATGGTGCGGAGGCCCGCTCATGAGCCGCACCAAGCCCGAACCCGTCCGCCGCCTGCGCTGCGCCATCTACACCCGCAAGTCGAGCGAAGAAGGGCTCGACATGGAGTTCAACAGCCTCGACGCCCAGCGCGAGGCCTGCGAGGCATACATCGCCTCGCAGCGTGCCGAGGGTTGGGTGGCGCTGCGCGACCGCTATGACGATGGCGGCTTCTCGGGCGGCACGCTGGATCGCCCCGCGCTGGCACAGCTGATCGCCGACATCGAGGCTGGGCCAATCGACGTGGTCGTGGTCTACAAGATCGACCGCCTCAGCCGCGCGCTGATGGATTTCTCGAAGCTGGTGGAGATCTTCGACCGCCACGGCGTCACCTTCGTCTCGGTCACGCAGTCCTTCAACACCACGACGTCCATGGGCCGGCTGACGCTGAACATCCTGCTCAGCTTCGCCCAGTTCGAGCGCGAGGTTATCGGCGAACGCATCCGCGACAAGTTCGCGGCCTCGCGCCGGAAGGGGATGTGGATGGGCGGTCCGGTGCCCCTCGGCTACGTCGTGAAGGACCGCAAGCTGGTGATCGAGCCCGCTGAGGCGGAACAGGTCCGCACCATCTTTCGCCTCTATGCGCGGTCGAGTTCCACGGCGCAGGTGCTGAAGGAGTTGCATGCGCGCGGGATCCGCACCAAGCGCGGCGCAGTGTTCGACCGGGGCTACCTGCTGAAGTTCCTGCACAACAAGGTCTATCTCGGCCTCGCCGTGCACAAGGACGAGGTCTACCCCGGCGAGCATGTGGCTATCATCGACCAAAAGCTGTGGGACGAGGCGCATGCCGTGATGGCCAACTACCGCGTCGCCCGGGCGGCGGTGGCGCGTACGGCGCAGCCTGCGCTCCTGCGCGGGCTGATCTTCACCGAGACGGGCGCCGCCATGACGCCCCACCACACCAAGCGGAAGGGCAAGCGCTACTGCTACTACACCTCCATGGACGTGATCCGGAAACGCCCGGCGGCCGAGTTGCGCGGGCCGCAGCGGCTGCCGGGTGCAATGGTCGAGGATGCCGTGATCGGCGAAATCCGCCGCATGCTACGGACGCCCGAGGTGGCCGCGCGCACCGCGCGGGCGGTACGGAAGGACCGCCCCGATCTCGATGAGACCACCGTCGTCGCCGCGCTGGGGCAGTTCGACGACCTGTGGAAGGCGCTCATCCCGGCCGAGCAGGCGCGCGTCGTCCAGCTGCTGGTCGCGCGCATCACGGTAAGCGAGGCCGGCCTCGCAATCGACCTGCGCCATGATGGCCTCGGCGCCATCGCCGCGCTGATGGCCCCGCCGAAGAAGGAGGTCGCCTGATGCCCGCGCCCGAGACCCTGCGCGTCCATATCCCGCTAGAAATCCGCCGCCGCGGTGGACGTCCGCGGATCCTTCCGCCGAAGCATGTTGAAGCTGCCATGGACCGCGGGCAGGATCCTCACCTCCTGCGCGCCATCGGTCGGGCATGGGGCTGGCGGCAGAGGCTGGAGCGCGGGGACGTCGCAACCCTCGCCGACCTCGCCGCCGACGAGGGCCTCTCCGACCGCTACGTCAGCCGCCTGCTGCGCCTCGCGTGGCTCGCGCCTGACGTCATCGAGCGACTGGTCGTCCACCGCGAGCCCAGCACGATCAGCATCTACGACCTGTGCTTCGTGGCGTCCCTGCCGTGGGAAGAGCAGCCGGGGCGGGTGTTCGACTGAGCCTCAGTGAAAGCTCGCCCGATACGACGTCGCCGTCAGCGAGACATGGGCATCGAGCGGCGGGCGCAGTTCGAACGCCTTGGGCTCGCGTGAGAAGTTCCACAGCCGGAACAGGCACCATTCCGCGCGCCGCTCCTCGGCCACGGCCAGTTCGTTGCGCGTGATGTGAAATGGTGTCCGGTCCCAGCCGTTCGTAGTCTTCACCTCGATCAGCCGCGACCGGCCGTCCCGCTCGAAGCTGGCAATGTCGTAGCCGGCACCGTCACCGTCCTCCTCCGACACCCAGCGAACCTTGCGCGCCAGGTCATCGCGCCCCGCTGACCGCAGCACCGACCGCTCGTAGGCCAGCACGCGTTCCTCTCCCGCGCGGCCAAGGACACGGTTACGCTCGTCGCGGCCGGCAACGTCGGACTTCCTGGCGATCCGCAACATCAGGTCCAGCTCCTGCGGTGGCGGCTGGTTCGACAGCGTCGGCGGCGGCCCGATCCAGATCTGCGCCGCATCGTGAAGGTGGGTGAGTGGTCGGTTGCCGGGGGCCCGCAGGAGCCACTCCGGATGCGAGTTCATCCATCGCAGAACGGCATCCTCAAGCGAGCTCTGGAAGTTGAAGGCGGGTGCGAGGCCAGTCAGCCACGTCTCGCCCAACGCCTTCAGCACGGCGCTGATGTTCTGGTGCTTGTACTCGATTGCCTTCACGGAGCGATCGATCCGATCTGCAAGCTGTCGATATGATGCTGCCTTGTTCAGGGGTTTCCCCGCGAGATCATCGACCAGCATCGCGAAGTAATCCGCAACGATCAGGTCGTTCTCTTCATCCGTCCAAGGCCCGTTCGACATTGCGCCAGGCTACGGACGGGAAGTCCTTTTGTCATCAGGGCTTTCCAGCTTGAACCCGGCAAATCACCGTCATCGCTACGCGCCATTCGGCCAGCGCACCCAGCGGCTGCGCCTCTCGCGTGTTGCGGCTCTGTTCCTTTTGAAGGGGATCAACACAAGGACTGAAGTTTTGGCGGGGTGGAAACTCAGGCCATTGGAAATGCGTGGAAAAATTCGACCGAACCGAATTTAACGAGGTTCGCCCGAACAGAGACGAAAGGCCGTTCAGAGCCCGGATCGGGCCTGAGGCGCAGTCTAAGAGGTTCGCATGGGGGAGGCAAAGCCCTTTGAAAACACGACTATTTCCGCGCCACGATAGGCGCCTGTCCGTGTTCGCAACAGGGATGATGGCGGAGGGGATGGGTCTGGCAGCGAACGTTCTCCATGCCTGCCAAACTGTTTTAATGACGTTCTATTTGACGCATGGGGGGTCGGGTTGATCGGCTGATCGCCACGGACCCGATCTAACCCGTGTGAGTGGTGGCTCGGCCCCTGCTGCTCACGTGATGACCGCGTATGGATGGCCACAAGACGGTCCCGGCCGCATCGCCCGGCGAGCCAGGGCTTCACTGTCTTCTCGTTCGCGCCCATCCAGGCGACAACGGTTCTTGCGTCGGCCCGGTTATCCACAAGCGACCGCTTGAACGTCCCCGCGACCTCATCAACGAAGCCTCCGTTGGCGGGCAAGGCTTCCCTGGGAGCGCAGAGCCCGAGCAGTCGCAACATCCCCCGGCAGATCGCCACTGCTTCGGTGGCACGGTTGCCTGTTGGCACGGAGCCACCCCCAAGGTTTCGTGTCTTCTCCGGCGAAAAACACGCAAACTTGAAAGCCGAATTTGTGAATTGTAAACTGTGTTAGCGGCAGCGGCTGCATCCTGTGTGGCCCGCAGCTCTGAGCAAATGAGCACTGAATGAGCAATACACAAACCGTTCTGGTGAAATCCGACGACCCGGCAGTGTTCAGCGCGGTCTCGCAGGCTCTGAGCGAAGTCGAGGGGTTCCGGGTGATCTTTTGCGAGGACGACCGGAGCGCCCTGCGTCGGCTGGACGAGATCGACGTCGATCTGGTCCTGTGCGATCTGGCCAGAAACGTTTCGGAAAGGGACAACGCCCTGATTCGCTCGCGCCTGTCGCATGCCTCCTGCGCCCGGATCATCGCATTCGAGCGCGACGCGATGGAAGAGGGCATCGCGATGTTCGAGCGCACCGCGTCGTTCATGTATCTGATCAAGCCGCTCGATCCCAGACAGGTCAGGATTGTGGTCAAGCGTACGCTGGAACATGCCGAACTGGCGCGGCGGCATCGCATTCTCTCGCGCGAACTGAAGCTGTCGCTGGACGATGACATCTTTCGCCGCGAGCCGAGCGGCTCGGTTGCGGGTGGGGTTTCGCGATTCGAGCGCCTGGTCTATGCCAGCCCGAAAATGGCCGAGCTGGTGGCCGAGGCAAAGACGGCCGCCCGCACCAACATGCCAATCCTGATCCAGGGCGAGACCGGCACCGGCAAGGAGCTTCTGGCGCGCGCGATCCATTTCAACTCGGCCCGGATGCATTCGCCGATGCACAGTCAGAACTGCGGCGGCGTGTCCGACGAGGCGCTGCATTCGGAACTGTTCGGCCATGTGCGCGGCGGCTTTCCCGGTGCCATATCCGATCGGCTCGGCCTGTTTCGCGCCGCCGACGGGGGCACGGTGTTTCTCGACGAGATTTCGGAAATCTCGCCGCAGTTCCAGGTCGCCCTGTTGCGCTTCCTGCAGGAGGGCGAAGTCAAGCCGCTGGGCTCGGACAGGGTGCTGAACAGCGATGTGCGCATCATTTCCGCGTCCAACAAGTCGCTGGAGAAACGGGTCGAGCAGGGCCGGTTTCGCCGCGACCTCTACTATCGGCTGCGTGGTTTCATTCTGGAGATACCGCCGCTGCGCGAACGGCCCGAGGACATCCCCGTGCTCACCCAGTTCTTCGTCGAGAAATATGCCGGCGTGGTCGGGCGCCGGGTGCTGGGGGTCGCCTCGGATGTTGTCCGGCAGCTTGAGCACTATTCCTTCCCCGGCAATGTGCGCGAGCTGGAAACCGAGGTGCAGCGCATGGTGGCGGTGGCCGAGCAGGGCGGCTATATCGCCTTGCGGCACCTGTCGGACAAGATCAGGCGGGCGGCGGCGCCCGAGCCGCGGTCGGCGGGCTGGATGCCGGAAGGGGCGACGCTGAAGGAAAAGGTCGAGAGTCTCGAAAAGATGATGCTGAAGCGGGCACTGGCCGAACACCATTGGAATCAGAGTCGTGTGGCCGAGGAATTGGGGCTCTCGCGGGTCGGTCTGGCCAACAAGATCAAGCGCTACGGGCTGCGACGGGATGCCAGCCATGGCTGAGCGGGGCGACGAGGGGAACAAGGGGGAAAAGGCCGGCAAGAAGGTGGTGCCCTTCCCGTTCTCGCGATCGGGGCTTGGCCGCGCGAAATCGCCCGCCCGCAACCTCGGGCTGACCGAGATGTCGGCCATAATCGACCCGTCCGGGCGCGGCGCCAGGGGGCATTGGTGCGCCAACTGCAAGGGAATCTGGTATTCCAGCCTGCCCGAATGCGAATGCCCCGTCTGCGGCCGTCGCGGCTAGGAAGCGGACCCGTGAAACCGCATCCATGGCCTTGATGAAGCGATGGAACGGCGGCGAGATGGTTGCGCGCGGATGTCTCGTGGCGAGCGATGTTCCTGAAGTGCCCACTTGGCCTTCTTTCCATGCTTTTCCTGGCAAGGAGGAAGGCCCCACGGGACAGACACCGACAGCATGAGCGCCACCAGTCGGGAAGACGCGGCTGGACCGGCCTCCATTCGAAATCCGTCAGATCAAGACGCGCCATGGCTTACCGCCATATCGGGAGTGACTCAAAACCCAATGGCTTTGTGAATCCCGTTTATGGGGTCGGAACCCAGCCCGAGGGGAAGAGTCTGCCAATCGCAAAGTTTGCTGGCAATGGCGCTGCAAACCATGTTGTCAGTTTGCACTTTGTTTCACGAATTCCCGCGCCCGAGGGGCAATCGTGATTGGCCCCATTGGCGACGCATGGCGAATACTGCAGGGGGAAACAGCGCGAACAGGTTTTCCAGCAACGGCAACGGACGATCACAGGCGAAGGCGTGACAGGCGCCGATCGCCCCGGCGACCGGATTCAAGGGAGGAGATCAAACATGGCAAATCTTTTGTGGCTTCAGGGAGGGGCTTGCTCCGGCAACACCATGTCCTTTCTGAACGCCGAGGAGCCGAGCGCCTGCGACCTGGTGACCGATTTCGGCATCAATGTCCTCTGGCAGCCTTCGCTGGGGCTCGAACTCGGCGATCAGGTGAAATCCATCATCGAGAAATGCATTTCGGGTGAGATCAAGCTCGACATCTTCGTGTTCGAGGGCACGGTGATCAACGCGCCCAACGGCACCGGCGAGTGGAACCGCTTCTGCGGCCGGCCGATGAAGGAGTGGGTGAAGGAACTCGCCGCGGCGGCGGATTTCGTGGTGGCGATCGGCGATTGCGCCACCTGGGGCGGCATCCCGGCGACGGCCCCGAACCCCTCCGATAGCGAGGGGCTGCAGTTCCTCAAACGCGAAAAGGGCGGCGCGCTGGGCGCCGACTTCACCGCGAAATCCGGCCTTCCGGTGATCAACATCCCCGGCTGCCCGGCCCATCCCGACTGGGTGACGCAGATCCTGGTCGGCGTGGCCACCGGACGCGCCGGCGATCTGACGCTGGACGAATTCCAGCGGCCCAAGACCTTCTTTTCCTCCTTCACCCAGACCGGCTGCACGCGCAACATGCACTTTGCCTACAAGGTCTCGACCACGGCATTCGGCCAGCGCAAGGGCTGTCTGTTCTATGACCTCGGCTGTCGCGGGCCCATGACCCACAGCCCCTGCAACCGGATTCTGTGGAACCGCCACTCCTCCAAGACCCGGGCCGGCATGCCCTGCCTGGGCTGCACCGAACCGGAATTCCCCTTCTACGATCTGGCGCCGGGGACGGTGTTCAAGACCCAGACCGTGATGGGCGTTCCCAGGGACATGCCCGAAGGCGTGGACAAGAAGGGCTACATCAAGCTGACCGCCGCCGCCAAGGGCGCCGCGCCGGCATGGGCCGAAGAAGACATTTTCGTCGTCTGACGAACGCGAACGGGAGAACAAGGACATGTCTGCAGCAGTAGAAACACTCGACATTTCGCCGGTGGGGCGCGTCGAAGGCGATCTGGACGTGCGGGTCGAAATCGAAAACGGCGTGGTCACCAATGCCTGGACGCATGCGGAAATGTTCCGCGGCTTCGAGGTGATCCTGAAGGACAAGGACCCGCAGGCCGGTCTGGTGGTGACACCGCGCGCCTGCGGCATCTGCGGCGCTTCGCACCTGACCTGCGCCGCCTGGGCGCTGGATACCGCCTGGGGCACCACGGTGCCGCGCAACGCCATTCTGGCGCGCAATCTCGGGCAGGTGGTCGAATCGCTCCAGTCGCTGCCGCGCCACCATTACGGCCTGTTCATGATCGACTACACCAACGAGAACTACGCCGCGAGCCCCTTCTACGAGGAAGCGGTCAAGCGCTATGCGCCCTTTACCGGCACCTCCTACGAGGTCGGGGTGACGATCTCGGGCCGGCCGGTGGAAATCTACGCCCTGCTCGGCGGGCAGTGGCCGCACTCCTCCTTCATGGTGCCAGGGGGCGTGATGTGTTCGCCGACGCTCACCGATGTGACCCGCGCCTGGTCGATTCTCGAGCATTTCCGGCAGAACTGGATCGAGCCGCTCTGGCTTGGCTGTTCGATGGAACGCTACGAGGAAATCCAGACGCTGGAGGATTTCGAGGCCTGGCTCGACGAAAAACCCGAGCACGCCAATTCCGATCTCGGCATGTTCTGGCGCATGTCGAAGGATATCGGCCTGGACCAATACGGCAAGGGTCACGGGCGTTTCGTGACCTGGGGTTACCTGCCGCACGAGGACCGCTACCAGAAACCGACCATTGCCGGGCGCGCCGATGCGGTGATCATGAAGTCGGGCATCTATGACGGGGCCACCGACACTTTCGGGGCCATGGACCAGTCCTTCGTGCGCGAGGATACACGGCATGCCTGGTATGACGAGGCCGGCGCCGTGCACCCGTTTGACCGGGTAACCAACCCCGTGGCCAAGAACGCCATCGACCCGGAGGGCAAATACTCCTGGGCCACGGCGGTCGCGCATGCCGAGAGCGGCCGCCTGGAGGCCGGGCCGCTGGCCCGCCGCCTGATCGCCGGCAATGGCATGGGCCACGATTTCCAGCATTCCGACGGGCTGGTTCTGGACATGTATCGCAAGATGGGCGGCGCTTCGACCATGCTGCGCCATTTCGCCCGGATGCACGAGCTGTGCATCCTCTATCGCGAGGCCGAGCGCATCCTGCGCGAATTCAGGCTGAACGACGAATGGTACATCAAGCCCACCGAAAAGGATGGCCAGGGCTGGGGCGCCACCGAGGCGATCCGCGGCGCGCTGTGTCACTGGATCGACGTCAGGAACGGCAAGATCGCCAATTACCAGATCATCGCCCCGACCACCTGGAACGTCGGCCCGCGCACCTCGGACGGCGCCCGCGGCCCGATCGAGGAAGCGCTGATCGGCACCCCGATCCGGAACACTGCCGATCCGGTCGAGGTGGGCCATGTCTGCCGCTCCTATGACAGCTGCCTGGTGTGCACGGTCCATGCCCATGACGCCGGCACCGGAGAGGAACTGGCCCGGTTCCGGACCGCCTGAACATCTGCGCCCATCCGGCGGCGGCGAGCTTTCCGCCGCCGGATCGCCGCGAGCGATCATGGGAGGTCGGCGATGGCTGATGCGAAAAAGAAAGGCCTGAGCGAAGCCGAGCGGCAGGCTTATATCGACAGATACGGCCTGACCCCGGCGGAAGCCAGCTATGACATTCTGATCCGGATGATCGAGGACATGTTCGCCGACGGCCTCAAGACCGAGGTCGAGCCGTTCCCGGAAACCGACCGCGAATTCGGCCAGTTGCTGGACGCGCTTCGGGAACTGTCGCCCGACCAGCTGCGACAGAAGCTGATCCTCTCGGGCTGGTTGCTGGAGCCTTACGGCGAAGAGCAGATGCGCTGTCAGGAATGCATGTATTACCTCGTGCACAAGCGCTGGTGCGACCTGCCGGAGCTGGACCTTCCCGCCAAGCCCGACTGGTGGTGCCGGCTCTGGAGAATCTAGGCGGAGGAGAAACGGCATGGAGGACCACAGCCTCGACGCCCTGCGCCGCGACATCGCCGCAAGGCTGAAATCAGGCCTCGAGACCGAAGTCTGGCCGCGGGCCGAAACGAGCGAACAGTTCAACGAGATCGTCGCCAGATTGCGCAACGAAGCGGGCGATGACCTGGAGAAGAAGCTGGTGATCGCCGGCTTCACCGATCATGTGATCGAGGCCGGCGGCATCGAACAACCCTGCGAAACCTGCATGTATTACAAGGTGCACGCCCGGTTCTGCGAATTGCCGGAACTGATGCTGCCGGTGGAGCCGCACTGGTCCTGCCGGCTGTGGCGGATATGAACGCGCCGGCAGAGATCCGGCCGGCGGATGTCGTGGTGATCGGCTGCGGCAATCCGAACCGCTCCGATGACGGGGTCGGCCCGCATGTGATCTCGCTGTTGCGCGAACCGCCGCCACCCGCCGGCATGCGCCTGTTCGATGCCGGCACCGACGGCATGGCGGTGCTCTACCGGGCGCGCGGCGCGACCCATCTGGTGATCGTCGATGCCCGCATCCCCGAAGGCAACCCCGGCACCATCCACGAGGTCCCGGGCTCGGTGCTCGAAAACCCGCCCGCCCCCAGCCTGAACCTGCACGATTTCCGCTGGGACAACGCGCTCTATGCCGGGCGCCGGATTCATGGCGCGGAGTTCCCGACGCAGGTTTCGGTGTTGCTGATCGAGGCCGAAACGCTCGCTCTGGGCCTGTCGCTGAGCGCCCCGGTGGCAGAGGCCGCGCGCCGCGTCGCCGCGCGCATCCGCGAGATGGCAGGCGAATGGCTGAGCCGGTAGGCGGCATCTCGCTGCGCGACGGCGCGGTCTATCTGCCGGCGGCCGCAGTCGAAACCTATTTCCGCGGCATCCACTCGGTGATCGTGCTGATCCGGGACGACCAGCTGATGATCCTGCCCGTGCGGCAGGCGACCGCCGGGGGCTGCCTGCTCAAGATACGCAACGCCGCCGGCGACCGCGTGGTGCAGGCGCGCGATGTCTTTCAGGACATGGGGCTGCTCGACCTGGAGGCGGACAACCTGCCCGCCCGCTGGGACAGCGGGGCCGGAGCACTCTGTGCGCCCCTGCCCAAGAAGATGTAAAGTACGTTTTCAGTTTCAAAAGAAAGTTGACTGCCTTTCTGAATTCGCTCTAATCTTATCGGGCCAACCAGCCGGGTCGGGTCGATTCGCCCCCCCGACAAAAGACAAAAGGCACAGGGAGGAAAAAAGGTGACCAGCCGCAGCCGAGCGGAGCATCAGGTGCAGGCGGCCCTCAAGGCGGTCGAGGCCGAGACGGGCGACGCGGCCGAAAAGGCCGAGATGCTGATGGAAATCGCCATGGGGCTGCAACAGAAGCCCGACCGCCCCGACGATCTGCATGCGGCAGTCGATCTCTACCGCCGCGCGATCGCACTGGCCCCGGAGGGCAATGCGCTGGGGGTCGCGCGCATCCGCGCCCGGCTCGCCACGGCACTGATGGCCCTGCCGGCCAGCGACGCCACCCCGTTGAAACAGGCGCTTGAAGAAATCGAAACCGCCCTGGCGACGCTGACAGCCGAAGGGTCGGATGCCGAGATCGCGGAGGCGGAAATGAATCTCGGGCTGATCTGCCAGAGCCTGGCCGGGCAGGGCCTGATGCCGATCCAGAAGGCGATCGGCGCCTATCAGCGCGCGCTGCGCAGCTTCGACAAGCAGAACTACCCGCAGGAGTTCGCCATCCTGCAAAGCAATCTTGCCACCGCCTTCCTGTCGATGCCGTTCACCGACGAAAGCGGCAAGCTGCGCGAGGCGCTGGCGGTGCAATCCTTTCAGGAAGCGCTGAGCGTGGTCAACATCGTCGATCACCCGGTGGAATACGCGATGCTGCAGAACAACCTCGGCAACGCGCTGCAATATGTGTCCTCGGCCCACCGGGTGGAAAACGGCTTTCGCGCGCTGGAAGCCTATGACGAGGCGCTCAAGGTGCGCACCTTGCGCGACATGCCCGAGGAATATGCCAACACCATCGCCAACAAGGCCAACTGCCTTGCCAACCTGCCCGACGACCCGGACGACCCCGACGCCGGCAACCGCGAGAACCTCCAGAAGGCGATCGCGCTGCTCAACGAGGCCCGACAGGTCTTTCGGGAACGGCAAGCGCATGACAAGGCCGAGGCCGTGGAAGAGGCGATCGGGGAGCTGCGCGCGGCGCTTGGCCCCTCCAGCGTCCTGGAACGCAGCGGATTGCAATGAGGCAAACCAAAGCAAGGAAACCCACAGCAAGGAAAACCACAGTGAGGAAAGAAGCATGACAATCATCCTGGCATTCGTCGCCGGAATCCTGGCATCGCTGGCCGCTGGCGCGGTTTCCGGGCTGCGCATCGGCAAGGAGGCTCTGGGCGCGGAACTGGCCGCCTATATGGGCGGGCTCTACGGTCTGCTGGCCGGGGGTGCCGCAACCGCGGTCACGATCATCATTCTCGCCGGTGTCGGCGCTGCGTAGGAGACAGAGATGCTGGGCATGGCAATGAATTCGGCGAAACTCTTCTTCGCCGGCAAGCTGTTCAAGGATAACGGAAAGGTCATCCGCCAGATGCTTCTGGGCGTGCTCATCGGCGCCGTCGCCGGCATCGTGGCGGGCAAGCTGACCGCGCTCTGGATCGGGGCGCTTGTCGCGGGCGCGGTGGCCGGCTTCATCCAGCCGATCCTGTTCAAACACCTGAAATACGCCTGAAGCCATGGCCGACGGGGGATCAGCCAAGCGCGGTGAGGTGTCGGGGTCGGCGGACACGGCGCCGGATCTCGACCGCCTGCTGGGGGATCTGAAGGCGCTCGAAGCGCTGCCCGCGCAATGGGACGAGGCCGCGCGCAGCGGCGCCCAGGCGCTGGTGGCGGCGGTGGATGCGCTCAACGCCGAGGCCTTTCGCCGCCTGATCCGCCACCTGCGCGATGTCCCGGGCTCCGGCCCCGCCCTGCGCGAGGCGGCCACCGACGAGGTGGTCTATACGGTGCTGCGCCGCCACGGCATCCTCAAGCCGTCGCTGTTCGAACGGGTCGAAACGGCGCTGGAAACCGTGCGCCCGATGCTGGCCAGCCATGGCGGCGATGCCGAGGTTGTCTCGGTCGAGGGCGACAGCGCCGAGATCCGTTTTCTCGGCGCCTGCGACGGCTGTCCGGCCTCGCAGCTGACCTTTTATGCCGGGGTGAAGAAGGCAATTCAGGAGCATGTGCCGGAAATCACCACGATCCGACAGGCCAGGGGGCTGGGCGGCGGCGGGGCGGACACGGTGAAATTCACCTCTCCCTTTGCCAATTACAAGGATGACGAATGGCGCCATGCCGCCAGGCTCGCCGAGCTTGAGGACGGCGAAACCCGCTTTGTCGAGGTGGACGGCCATTCGGTGATCCTGTCGCGCTTCGGCGACCGGGTCAGCGCCTTCAGGAATGCCTGCGCCCATATGGGGCTGGAGCTGACCGGGGGCGAGATCTCGAAAAGCGACAGCTCGGGGGCGGTCATCACCTGCCCCTGGCATGGCTTCCGCTACGCATTGGACAGCGGCGAATGCCTGACCGCGCCCGAGGTGCAACTGCAACCGCACGGGGTGCGGGTCAAGGGCCAGAACATCGAAATCAGGATCGTCACATGAAAGTATCGCTGTCGCCATCCTTCAGCCCTCTGAAAGCCCCCGGCAGCGTCACGCAAGGGGCGCCGCTGCTGGACCCGAAGGGGGCGCGGGTGATCCTGGGCGGCGATGGCGGGGCGCTGGTGGAGTCGATCACGCCGGCGGCGCATCGCATGTTCGGGCCGCGGGGTGTCTGCCTGCACCCGGATGGCTCGCTCTGGGTGTCCGATACCGGACATCACCGGGTGCTGGGCTGGCGGCGTGGGCCCGATGGCGACGACGCCCCGGCCGATATCCTGCTCGGCCAGCCGGAATTCGGCCGCGAAGGGCGCAATGCCAAGGGGCCGGTGGCCGGCAACACGCTCAACGTGCCGACCGGCATCTGCGCCTTTCGCGGCGGGCTGGCGGTGGCCGACGCCTGGAACCACCGGGTGTTGATCTGGCGGAAGCTGCCGACCGGGCCGGACCATCCCGCCGATGTGGTCCTCGGCCAGGCCGACATGGGGGGCGCGCTGGCCAACCGCGGCGGCGATGCGCCGCGTGCCGACACCCTGCATTGGCCCTATGGCGTGTCGGCCATCGGCGACCGGCTGATCGTTTGCGACAGTGGCAACCGCCGGGTGCTGGTCTTCGACGATCCGCGCCGGAACGGCCAGCCGGCCGATCTGGTGCTGGGGCAGCACGGCTTTGACTGCCGCGATGAAAACGCCGGCGGCCCGGTGCGCGACTACACCATGCGCTGGCCGCATATGGCCGTGGCCTGGCGCGATGGGCTGGCGGTGGCGGATGCCGGCAACAACCGGGTGATGCTCTGGCACGAGATGCCGCGGGACAACGCCACCCCGGCGGACGCCCTGTTCGGCCAGATCGACATGACGGGCTGCGATGCCAATCTGGGCGCCTATTACCCGACCGCGCAGGCGGTGAACATGCCCTATGCCCTGGCGGTTCTGGGGACACGGCTGGTGATCGGGGATACCGCCAATTCGCGCCTGCTGGGGCTTTCCGAGCCCGCAATGGCAGCCCGCGCCGATCGGCTCAGCGGCCAGCCGGACTTCGCCGCCAAGGGCGACAATGGCTGGGGCGTTGCGCGGCGCGACACGCTCTGCTGGCCCTATGGCCTGTCGGCGCGCGGCGACACCCTGGCGATCGCCGACAGCGGCAACAACCGCGTCCTGATCTGGGAGGCGGCGCCGTGAGGGGCGCGCGGCTCACGGTGCGCGGCCAAGTGCAGGGCGTGGGGTTTCGCCCAACGGTCTGGCGGTTGGCCCGGGAGCTCGGCCTGAGGGGGGATGTGAAGAATACCGGCGAGGGCGTGGTCATCCGGATCTGGGGCCGGAACATCGAGGTTTTCCCCGAAAAGCTCCAGAAATCCCTGCCGCCTCTGGCACGGATCGAAGCCCTGCAAGTCGAACCGATCGATGCGCGGGCGCCGCGCGATTTCGTGATCTCGGCATCGCAAGACGGAGAAATGCGCGGCGCGGTGACGCCGGATGCCGCGACCTGCGCCGATTGCCTGGCCGAGATCCGCGACCCCTGCCAGCACCGCTACCGGTATCCCTTCACCAACTGCACCAATTGCGGGCCGCGGTTTTCAATTGTCACCGCCGCCCCCTATGACCGGGCAAAGACCACCATGGCGCCCTTCGACATGTGCGAGATCTGCGCCGCCGAATATGCCGATCCCCAGGACCGCCGCTTTCACGCCCAGCCGGTGGCCTGCGGGCGCTGCGGACCGAAGATCTGGATCGAAAAGCTCGGCCGCGGCGCGGTCAGCCTGGAAGCCTTCTCCATGCTCGACGACGTGGATGCCACCGGCGGCATGATCCTCAATGGCCATATCGTGGCGATCCGCGGGCTGGGCGGCGTGCACCTGGCCTGCGACGCAACCAACGCCCGGGCGGTGAGCGAACTGCGCCGGCGCAAGCGGCGCGCCGGCAAGGCCTTTGCGCTGATGGCCCGCGATCTCGACGTGGTGCGACAATACTGCGAGCTGTCCGAGGCCGAGGCCGAGGCCCTGACCAGCCCGCAGGCGCCCATCGTGCTGCTGAAGGCGCGGCCCAACAGCCTGCCCGAGGCCATCGCGCCGGGGCTGGACAGGCTCGGGGTGATGCTGCCCTACACCCCGTTCCATCACCTGATCATGCGCCGCATCGCGCGCCCCGTGGTGATGACCTCCGGCAACCTCTCGGGACAGCCGCAATGCATCGGCAACCAGGAAACCCGCGACCGGCTGGCCGGCATCGCGGATTTCGCCTGCCTGCACGACCGCGAGATCGCCAACCGCATCGACGACAGCGTGGCGAGGGTGGATCTGGGGCGGCTGCGGCTGTTGCGCAGGGCGCGCGGCTATGCCCCGCAGCCCCTGTCCCTCCCGCCGGGATTTTCCCGGAATATCCAGCTTCTGGCCATGGGCGCCGAGCAGAAGAACAGCTTCTGTCTGATCAAGGAGGGTAACGCCATCGTCTCGCAGCACATGGGTGATCTGGAAGACGCCGCCACCCATGCCGATGTGGCCCGCAACCTCGATCTCTACGCGCGTCTGTTCGATCACGCCCCCGAGGCGATCGCCATCGACCGGCACCCGCAATATCTCTCCAGCCAGCGCGGCCGCGCCATGGCCGGCACGTGCCCGGTGATCGAAGTGCAGCATCACCATGCCCATATCGCTGCCTGCCTGGCCGAAAACGCCCGTGCGCTGGACGCGCCTCCGGTGCTCGGCATCGCACTGGACGGCACCGGTCTGGGCGATGACGGCACGATCTGGGGCGGTGAATTCCTGATCTGCGATTACCGCGGCTATCGGCGTGCGGGTTGCCTCAAACCGGTGGCGCTTCCCGGCGGGGCGGCGGCGGTGAGGACACCCTGGCGCAATGCCTATGCCCATTTGATGGCGGAAATGGGCTGGGCGGAACTGGCGATGAATCACGGCGAGCTGCCGCTCTTTGCCCGGCTGCAGGCGTTGCCGCGGCAGACGCTGGACGCGATGATCCGCAACCGCGCGAACACGCCGCTGGCCTCTTCTGCCGGGCGGTTGTTCGACGCGGCGGCGGCGATCGCCGGCATCGCCTGGGATGCCCAGAATTACGAGGGCGAAGCGGCCATGCTGTTCGAAGCCGCGATCGACGCCCAGGCGATGCAGGAGCCGGACGATCTCGCCTACCCGTTCACCATCCCGCTGCTGGGAGGCAAGGGGCTGCCCTATATCGAGCCGCTGGCCGTCTGGCGCGCCATGCTGGGTGATCTGCACCTGAACACGCCCGTGGGCGTGATGGCGGCGCGTTTTCATCGCGGGCTGGCGAAGGCAGTCGTGGCCATGGCCCGACGGATCACCCGGGACGGCGGCATAGACACTGTCGCACTCTCGGGCGGCTGCTTTCAGAACGCCACCCTGTTCGAACTCGTGCATCGGGGGCTGGAACGCGAAGGATTCAATGTCCTCAGCCACGCCGCCTATCCGGCGAATGACGGCGGTGTGTCACTTGGCCAGGCGGTTGTCGCCCTGGCCGCCATCCAATCGGAGGAAACGAGATGTGCCTAGGAATTCCCGGTCGGATCGTCGAGATCACCGACGAGACCCGCAAGCTGGCATTGGTGGAGATCTCCGGCGTGCGCCGGCAGGTCAATCTGGCCTGCATCGCCAGCGAGGATGAGCCGCTCGACAGCCTGATCGGTGAATGGGCGCTGGTCCATGTGGGCTTTGCCATGAGCCGGATCAACGAGGCCGAAGCCGCCGAGACCCTCAAGATCCTGCAAGCGCTGGGCGAGGCGCAGGAAGAAATCAACGCCATGAAGCAATCGGCCGTGCAGCTATAGGGAGCGGAGATGGCGGAGAACAAGGATATCCTCGACAGCCTTTATCCCTTCGCCGGCGAAGGCGGGCCCCGTCGCGACATCAGCGCGGCCATCGCCGAGGCCAGCCGCGCCAAGGCCGATGACCACCTGGCCACCGTCGGCGCCTTTTTCGCCGAGCAGAACGACCGGGTGGCGCGGGCGGCCGAGATCATCGCCGCCAGCTATCGCGCCGGCGGACGGCTTCTGGCGATGGGCAATGGCGGATCGA
Source organism: Roseovarius sp. (assembly GCA_002720475.1). Lineage (GTDB taxonomy): Bacteria > Pseudomonadota > Alphaproteobacteria > Rhodobacterales > Rhodobacteraceae > Roseovarius. Next base: position 606,386 of record PBIL01000005.1, on the reverse strand, counting down.
GCTGCGATGCGGCGCATCTGGCGGTGGAGTTTCTGCATCCGGTGACCGCCGGCCGCCCGGCTCTGCCCGCGGTCAACCTGACGGCCGACACGGCCATGCTGACCGCGGTGGGCAATGACGTTGGCTTCGGCCATGTGTTCCTGCGTCAGGTGATCGCCAACGGGCGCAAGGGCGACTGTCTGGTCGGGTTTTCCACCAGCGGCACCTCGGACAACCTTCTGGCCGCCTTCGAAAAGGCCCGGGACATGGGCCTGTCCACCATCGGTTTCGCCGGCAAGGATGGCGGCGCCATGGCCCGCTCGGACGCGCTGGATGTCTGCCTGACCATCGGGTCGGACTCGATCCACCGAATTCAGGAAACCCACCTGCTGATCTATCACATCCTCTGGGATCTCGTGCACACGCTTCTGGCCGACGACCGCTGGGTGCCCGAGATCGACGAAACCATCCCCCCTCCAGGAGACGCCCGATGAAATATGCCGACGAATTCCGCGACCCCGGGCTTGCCAGAGCCCTGTTCGCGCGCATCGAGAGTCTGGCGGCCGAGACCGGCGCCACGAAGGAAAGGCCGCTGAACTTCATGGAGGTCTGCGGTGGCCACACCCACTCCATCTTTCGCTACGGGCTGGAACAGCTCCTGCCGGACTGCATCGACCTGATCCACGGCCCCGGCTGCCCGGTCTGCGTTCTGCCCATGGGCATCGTCGACGACTGCGTGGCCATCGCCCGCACCCCCGGCGTGATCTTCACCACCTATGGCGACGCGATGCGGGTGCCGGGATCGGGCGGCAGCCTGCTGGCGGCGAAATCCGAAGGCGCCGATGTGCGCATGGTCTATTCGCCGCTCGACGCGCTGGAACTGGCCCGCCGCAATCCGGAAAGGGAAGTGGTGTTCTTCGGCCTCGGCTTCGAGACGACGATGCCCTCCTCGGCCTTGACCGTGCTCGAAGCCGAAGCCGAGGGGATCGAGAACTTTTCCCTGTTTTGCAATCACATCACCATCATCCCGACCATCAAGGCGATCCTCGACAGCCCCGACATGCGCATCGACGGTTTCATCGGACCGGGCCATGTGTCGATGGTGATCGGCCAGGCGCCCTACCGCTTCATCGCCGAGCGCTACAAGCGCCCGCTGGTGGTGGCCGGCTTCGAGCCGCTCGACATCCTGCAGACCATCGTGATGCTGCTGGAACAGATCCTGGAGGGGCGCGCCGAGATCGAGAACCAGTATTCCCGCGTGGTCCCCGAGGGCGGCAATGCCCAGGCGCTGGGGGCGATCTCGAAGGTGTTCGAACTGCGCGAATTCTTCGAATGGCGCGGGCTTGGATCGCTGGATCATTCCGGGGTGCGGATGCGGCCGGACTATGCCCGTTTCGATGCCGAGGTGAAGTTCGCAACCCGCAACCGCAGGATTGCCGATCCCAAGTCCTGCCAGTGCGGCGAGGTGCTCAAGGGCGTCATCAAGCCTTGGGAATGCAAGCTGTTCGGCGAGGTCTGCAACCCGGAAAACCCGGTCGGGGCGCTGATGGTGTCTTCGGAAGGGTCGTGCTCGGCCTATTATCAATATGCCGGCATGCGCGCAAAGGCGCTGCGAGCCGAAGCCAGGATCACCGCGTCATGAAGGATCAACCGGCACATGGCGCGTCGCGGCGCCGCGGCGGCAAGCTGCAGGTCCAGACCGTCACCCTCGCCCATGGCGGTGGCGGCAAGGCGATGCGTGATCTGATCGACGATGTGTTCGTCGCCGCCTTCGACAACCCCGAGATGGGCGACATGGAGGATCAGGCGCGGCTGATGCACGACGCGCTGCGCGCACCCGGCGCGCAACTGGCCTTCACCACCGACAGTTTCGTGGTCTCGCCGATCGAATTTCCCGGGGGCGACATCGGCAAGATCGCGGTCTGCGGCACGGTGAACGACCTGGCGGTAGGCGGGGCAATTCCGCTCTGGCTGTCGGCGGCGGTGATCATCGAGGAGGGGACCGAGGTGGCGCTGCTGCACCGGATCGCGCGGTCGATGCGCCTTGCCGCGCAGGAGGCCGGCGTGCATATCGTCACCGGCGATACCAAGGTGGTGGAGCGCGGCTCGGCCGACGGGGTTTTCGTGACCACCTCGGGCGTCGGGATCATCCCGCCGGGACGCAACCTGAACGCCGGCCGGGTGCGGCCGGGCGACGTGGCGCTGGTCAACGGCGTTCTGGGGGATCACGGCGCGGCCATTCTGGCGGCGCGTGGCGACATGGCGCTGAGCACGACGATCGAAAGCGACTGCGCGGCGCTCAACCGGCTGATGGAGGCGGTGCTGGCGGCGGCGCCGGACACCCGCTGCGCGCGCGATGCCACCCGCGGCGGACTGGCCTCGGCGCTCAACGAGATTGCCGAAGCCTCGGGCGTGGGCATCGAGATCGCCGAGTCGGACCTGCCGCTGCGCCCCGAGGTCAAGGGGGTGTGCGAGATTCTCGGGCTCGATCCGCTCTATCTGGCGAACGAGGGCACGCTGGTGCTCTTCACCCCCGCCGATCAGGCCGAGGCGGCGCTGGCGGCGATGCGCGCCCTCGAGGTGGGGCGCGATGCGGTCGCGATCGGGAGAGCAACCGCCGACAATCCCGGTTCGGTGGTGATGACCACGCTGTTTGGCGGCGGGCGCATCATCGACATGCTGGTTGGCGAACAACTGCCCAGAATCTGCTGATTGCGAAGGAGTTGCAAGACCCATGGAATTCGTCAACGCTCTAACTGTTTCATCGACTCCCGGCTTTCTGCTGCTGGGCTTCCTTCTGGGCGTGCTCCATGCCTTCGAGGCAGATCATCTGGCCGCGCTCGGCACCCTGGCCAGCGGGAGCCCCAGACAGCTGATCCTGCGCGGTGCGGCCTGGGGGCTCGGCCATACCATGACGCTGGTGCTCTTGTCCTCGGCGGTGGTTCTGTTCAGCTTCGTGCTCACCGATGCGGCGGCGGCGGCGCTGGAATTCGCCGTCGGCATCATGCTGGTGCTGCTGGGGGCCGATGTGCTGCGGCGCGCCCGCAAGAGCGGCCTGCATGTGCATGTGCACAGCCATGGCGACATGGGGCCGCATATCCACCTGCACAGCCATGCCGGCCGGACCGGCCCCCACAGCCATGACGCACATGACCATGCCCATCCGGGCGGGTTTCCCTTCAAGGCGATGGCCATCGGGCTGGTGCATGGCGCGGCGGGCTCGGCGGCGATCATCGCGCTGGCGGCGGCAAGCGCGGGCAGCGCCTGGGTGGCGCTGGCATATGTGGCGCTGGTGGGGATCGGCTCGATCGTCGGCATGGCCGCGATTTCGGCGGCGATCAGCGTGCCGATCCTGATGGCCCCGAAGAACCTCCGCTGGCTGCATGCCGGCGCCCGGCTGGCGGTGGCGGCCATTGCAATAGGGTTCGGCATCTTCATCATGGCCGAAAACGGCGCCCTGGCCATGGAGCTCTTCTGATGCACGAGCTGGGCCTGGCACGCAACATCGCCGCCATCGTCCGCGAGCATGCCCGAGGGCGCGCGGTGCGCGAGGTGCGCGTCGCCATCGGTCCGCTGGCCTGTGTCGAGCGGCCGGCGCTGGAGTTCTGCTGGGGGCTGGTGACCGAAAACTCTGACATCGCGCAGGTGCGTCTGGGCTTTCTCGAGGCCGAAGGCGACACCTTCGTGGTGCGCGAAATGGAATTCATGGAGGACGCTTGAATGTGTGGAACATGCGGCTGCGCCGATCCGGCGAACGAAGTCTCGATGACCGATACGGCAACGGGCCAGAAGGTGATCCTGAACGGTGGCCACGGTCACAGCCACGACCACGGCCACAGCCATGAGCATCACCACCCCGGCCATGACGAACCCCATACGCACGGCCCCCAGGGCGAGGTCATCCCGCTCGAGATCGCGGTTCTGGACAAGAACGACAGGTTCGCCGCCGAAAATCGCGGTTGGTTCGAGGGGCGCGGGGTGGTGGCGTTAAACCTCGTCTCATCGCCCGGATCGGGCAAGACCACGCTGCTCGAGGCGACGATCCGGGCCTTGGCCGGCGAGATCCCGATTTCGGTGATCGAGGGCGACCAGATGACCGCCAACGATGCCGAGCGGATCAAGCAGGCCGGCGCGCGCGCGATCCAGATCAACACCGGCGCGGGTTGCCATCTGGAGGCCGACATGGTGGCCCGGGCCGCCCGGACGCTCGACCCGGCGCATGGCTCGCTCTTGATGATCGAGAATGTGGGGAACCTGGTCTGCCCGGCCATGTTCGATCTCGGCGAACGCATGAAGGTCGCGGTCATCTCTACCACCGAAGGCGAGGACAAGCCGATCAAGTATCCGCACATGTTCCGCGCCGTGGACCTGGTGGTGATCAACAAGATCGACCTCGCGCCGCATGTGGATTTCGACGAAAACGCCTGTCGCGCCAATATCGCCAGCGTGAACCCGGAGGCGGAAGTGCTGTGCCTATCGGCAAAAACCGGCGCGGGCATGGACGCCTGGTGCGCACGGCTGCGCGACATCGTCGCCGCGGATCGGTCGTGAGCCACCCCCGATCCCCGCTTTCCGCCAGCCCGCCGTGCCATGGGCTGAACTCCGGATAACCGGGTGCCGGACATGGCCCAAGACCCCGCGCCCGAGGCACATGCGGCGAAATCATCAGCGCGCGGTGATTTGGTGATGGCTGTGGGATCTCTTCCGAGCAGTCCGCAGGCGAGCACCGGAGCAGATCGCAGATCGAAAACCTTCTGGGGCTGAACTCCTTGAAAGCCCTCGCTCCTGTTTTGGTGGCGACGGCTTCGCTGCAGAGATCGAGATTGGGCCCTCCGGGGATTTCGTGGTCACGGCAGGCTCGAAGGCAAGGATCCGGACAACGCGGACGATTCCGCGAGGCACGGTCGCGCTTCGGAATACCCTCGTCGAGAAGGGCGTTCTCCGAGAAGAAGGTGGTTTTCTGGTCTTCACGAGTCCCTACAGCTTCACGTCTGCGTCTGCCGCAGCTGCTGCCGTTATCGGCGCGAGCGTCATCGGTCGGATCCTCTGGAAACTTCCGGATGGACGGACGTACGCGGATTGGGAGGCAAACCAAGGCACACCCGATAGCTCGCCTGTCCAATCTTGACGTTGGTTTGTGCGCAAAAACTTTGGGACCGCTGTGTAACACCGCCTCACCCCATCTTCGCCCCCCAGAACGACGTCTGATCGGCGGCGAAATACCCGTCAGCGGCCCGGAAATACCCCTGGAGTTCAACCGTGTCGCCCGCCGCCAGCGACACCATGGTCTGCAGCCAAAGCGTGGTGGCAAGTGATTTGTGGGCGCTGGAAACCTCGCCGAAGGAGCCTCGGATCTGGGTCGTGCCGTTCAGGGCGAGCCGCCCGCTCATCCGCGCGGACGTGCTGGCGTTCACCTTGTAGAGGAGCGTCGCGCCGAAGAGGTAGGTGCCGTCCACCGGCACCACGAAGCGGTTGTTTGCGGCATCGAACGCCCCCTGATCGTTGTAGTCGATGTTGTTGATGCCGATCTTCGTCCAGGTCCCGACGCCGACGTAGTTGTCGTAGTTCGTGTATGCCTTGAACCGAGGCAGCCGGGGCTGATCGACGATGCCGGTGGCGTTGTCGACGCTGAGGGCGTCGAAGAAGGTGCTGCCGTCGGCGGAGACCGCAAGCCGGAACCTGTCTGAGCCGAACAGCCCGACCAGCGCCTTGGTCACGAAGTTGGTCTGCAGCGTCAGACCGAGGTCGTCGCCCGCAGCCTCCTTGTTTAGCTGCAAGAACAGATCGCCCGTCCCGCCCTCGGCCTTGGGTCTAGACGTCCAGAGCGCCGCGTTCAGCTTGGCCGAGAACGGGTTCGAGGCATCCGCCGTCGTGCCGACCCCGAGCAGCGCCATGTTCTGCAGGGCCGCCGGTGTGGTTCCGATCCAGCCCGCGCCGTCGTAGACCAGCAGCAGGCCCTCGTCCTCGACCCATGCCCGCCAGCCGGTGCGCGGCGGTAGCCGCAGCCAGGCGCCGTCGGTCCAGAGCGCGACGTTCAGGTCCCAGCCCGTCCAGTCGCCGGTCGCGCCCGAGGCGACGATGTAGCGGTCGCCATCGGCTGGCGAACCAGGCGGCGCAGTCAGGTCCCGGTCGAGAACGGAGAGCTGGACAAGCCCGTCGAGCAGCCGCAGCGCCTCGTTGTGGGTGACGTGTTTCTGGGCCTGCGCCGCGAGGATGTAGGGCAGCAGGAGATGGGTCGTGGCGTCGGACATGGACTGGCCTTCAAAAGGTTATCGTGACGGTTTTGGCCGTACCCCGCCCCACGAGCGCGGAGAGCTGGTAGATGCGGATGTCGAGGCTGTCGCCGGGCCCGAGCGGCCCGCCCCAGTCGGCGGTCTGCTGGGCGGCGGTGTAGACCGCGCTGGTCGTCGCCGTGCTCAGCACCCGCTTCACGGTGGGGAGAGCCTGTCCCGGACCTGATCCGGGATCGATAATCTCGACCTCGTAGGCCTCCAGCTCCTCGGCCAGCGGCACCTCAAGCCCGCCCCAGCTGTCGGCCGCGAGTGCCCGGGACCGGCGTGTCCAGCGGATCGTAAGATCGCCGGGCGTGCGTGGCGTGCGCCATGGCTGATCGACATGGGCGACGGAGAACGGCCGCAGCCCCACGCCTTCGGGCGTGAAGGCCTGCGCGACATAGGTCTCGTCGCTCGATGGACGGCTCGCCGGGCCTATGCGCCAGTTCCACGGGATGCCGAGGTCGGCTTCGGAGATAGGCAGCGAGGCGAGGCTGTCGTCGAGCACCACCACACGCGCGCCGGCAGGCGCCGGATTGCCCATGGCGCCTTCCGTGCCACGCTGGCCGCGCAGAAGCTGGTCAGGCGATAGCGGCCCGGCGCGATCAGTTCCGCCGCACCCGCCTGCACGATCTCCCAAGTTCCCGGCGCGCTCTCGATCGCGAGCGCGTTGGCCCCTCCGAAGAGCGCCAGGTCGGTGACGCTCTCCAGCGTGCCGGTTAGCAGATCGACCACCAGCGCATTGCCGAGATCGAAGCGCGAGGTCGGCCCCGCGTAAAAGTCCGAGACCAGCGTCCCGATCCGGGCACGGCCTCCGAAGGTCGTCAGCACCTCGAAGCCGTCCGTCGACGGGCTGCGAAACACTGCCATCTCACCCGGCCAGGGAACGGCATGGGCTGCGACAAAGGGTCGGTGGGCAGGCTGGTCCTCGCGCAGTTGCGGCAGGTCCATGAGCATCGCATCCGGCGCGCCGAACACAACGGCCTTTGAGAGGGCAGAGGGTCGCTCTGCGCCCGGTGGCAGGTCATAGGCTTCGCGGTCCTGCCGGACGGCCTCGATGCCGCGCGCCTCGGCATCCGCAATCGAGATGAGGCGCAGTTCGACCTGCCGCCCATCATGTTCCAATCGGATCGTATCGGCAGGATCGAGCGCCAGCCGCGACGGCGGCAGACGGAAGACCGCGCTCTCGCGACCGGTCCACGCTTCCATCAACGCGCGGCGGCAGTGCCGCTCGGCCTCCTCGGGCGGGACCGACATTGGAAAGCTCTCCGAGGCGATCCGGGTCGTATCCACCGTGATGCGCCGCGCCTCGACCTGCGCGGCATCATAATCCTCGTCGGCCCGAGCGATCTGCCATTTGAGGGCCTGCGGCTGTTCCGTCTCCTGGCCGCGCGTGAGTTCGAGGACGTCGCCCTCTCGCGCGGCAACGAGATCGTCGGGTGCGAGGGTGGCGACCGACGCTCCGCCACGCATCACGAAGCGGATCACCCCTTCGGTCTCGACGGCATCGAAGCCGAAATACCGCGACAGCGTGGTGATCGAGGCGCGCGGGCTTTCCAGCGCGCCGATGGCGTATCCCTCGACCGCGCCCCAGAGGCCGGTGACGTCGATGCGGGATTCGGGCAACCCGGCCCGCAGGCAGAGGCGGCGGACGAGCGCGGCGAGAGAGACCGCGCCCAGCCGTCCGGTCAGCCAGTGCCCCAGCCGCCAGTTCGCGCCGTCTGTCCAGACATCCGTCAGTTCGGGGAAGAACGGATAGGGCCGCGCGTCCCAGGTCCAGGCGGCGCATTCGGGGACGTCCAACATCGGGCCGCCGTAGACCGACGACGTCGGGTTGTTCGCTGCCTCGCCCCAATACAGGTAGGTCGCTTCGAGATAGGCCCGCTGGATCGCATCATCCCGCCAGCCCCGCGAGAAATACGGCACGGCACTTTCCGACGACTTCGGGTCGAAGAACACGTTCGGCTGGTTGGTGCCGCGGTCGATCGCCGGGCAGCCAAGCTCGGTGAAGCGGATGGGCTTGGACTGCGGCACCCAGGCTGTGGGCGTGCCGGCCTCCACCCCGCCCGGACGGTCGAAATGCAGGTTCGACCACCAGCTGCGCAAATCCTTCGTGCGGAAGACCCATGGCTTGCCGTGAGCGCCATCCGTGACGGGCGTGCGGACCTGCGCGGCACGGTCAGCGTCTGAGGCATAGAACCAGTCGTAGCCTTCGCCGCCCGCGATGTTCCCCTGCAGGTAGGCCCGGTCGTGGATCGCGGGCCAGCCCTCTTGCGCGTCGAGATGCTCGAAGCCGTCGCGCCAGTCGCTTACGGCCATGTAGTTGTCGATGCCGATGAAATCGACGTTGCCGTCCGCCCAGAGCGGATCGAGGTGGAAGAACACGTCGCCATTCGGCGGGTCGCTCGAACCGGTGGCGCTCCCCGCCTCATCATCCTGCGGATGATGCCCGAAATACTCGCTCCAGTCCGCTGCGTAGCTGATCTTCGTGGAGGGCCCGAGGATCGAGCGGACGTCAGCCGCCAGCTCGCGAAACGCCTGAACCGCCGGATAGGTCGTCGCGCTGTCGCGGATCGTGGTCAGCCCGCGCATCTCGGAACCGATCAGGAAGGCATCGACGCCGCCGGCCGCCGCGCAGAGATGGGCGTAATGCAGCACCATGCGCCGCAGGCCCCAGTCATCCGGCGCGCCGATCCAGGAGACACTCTCGCCCGAGACCACAAAATCCGAAGGACTGGCATTGCCGAAGAAGGCTGCCACCTGAGCCTCGGCCGCCGTGGTCTTGTCCACGGAGCCCGCATAGACCGCCGCTGGCGAGCAGGTGATCCGGCCGCGCCAGGGAAACGCCGGCTGGCCGGTCTCGGCGGCGTTCTCGGAATACGGGTTCGGCAGCGTATTGCCCGGCGGGACATCCATCAGGATGAACGGGTAGAAGGTGACGCGCAGCCCGCGCGCCTTCATCTCCCTGATCGCCTGAACCACGGCGAAGTCGGCCGGCGTGCCGCCGTAGACCGGGCGGTCCTGATCGTCGCGGCTGACGAGATGGGCGGCGGCGCGCGAGACGCCGTTCACGGACCACGTCTGCGGAGTGGTGATCTTGGATGCCAGTTCGACGCCGGGCCTGATCTGGCATGCCCCCGCGCGCAGGTCGTCTCCGAACCAGGCTACAACCAAGCTCACGCTCTCCACACTCGGCGACATGGCCTGCAGCCGGTCGAGCGCCACCACCATGTCGGCGGTGTCCGAGAGCGCGTTGAGGTTCTCGGCTCCCTGATTGCCGGCCAGCCCCTTGCGGATGCCGTCCGTCGCGTAGACGAACTCGCCCGAGGCCGGGATCATGGTGACGGCGCGGGTCAGGCCCTCGGCGGTATCGGGATCGGCGAGCGGCCGGAAGACCTCGAAGGAGAGCTGCGGCAGGCGGTTGCCGTAGTTCCCGAGTGGTAGCTCCTCGAAGACGACATAGGCAGTGCCCCGATAAGCGGGCGTATTGGCCGCGCCCATCTTCGCGGCGATGAACGGGTCCGCCATCTGCGCCTCGTCGCCCGGATACCAGCGCCAGGTGATCCCGGCGGTGTCCATGAGCTTGCCGTCGGCCCAGACGCGACCGATCCCGGTGATCGGCCCTTCGCAGAGCGCCACGGCGAAGCTGGCAAAATAGCGATACTCGGTGGTCTTGACCTTCGGCCCGCCGCCCTTGCCGCCGCCTTGCGTGCTGGTCTTTGTCTCCTCGCGGAAATCCGTGGCCCAGATCACGTTGCCGCCCAAGCGCATGCGCCCATAGACGCGCGGGACGACCGCGCCCTCGGTGGACGAAGTGATGCGCAAGGAGTCGACCCGCTGCCCCTCGATCCGCTGCGTCGGCGCGAGCGAGGAAACGATCCAGCTGTCGACGGCGGACCCGATGGTCGAGCCGACAAAGCCGCCGATGGTCGCGGCTGACAGCCCGAGGATGCTGCCGCCAATGCTGCCGCCGATGGCGGTGCCCACGGCGCCGAGAACAAGCGTGGCCACGGGTCAGACCTCGCTGGGAAAGAGGAAGGCGAAGGCGATGCGCCGCCGCCAGGGTTGCGTGAGCGGTTCCTCGATGACGCCGAGCCGCTCATAGGCATGGATGAAGGTGGCAGGCCCGGTCAGGATCCCGACATGCTTGGCAATGGCGCGGCTATCCATGCGAAACAGCACCAGCGCGCCGGGTCCGGCCTCGGTGAGCGGCACCTCGATCATCATCCGCCGCGCGCCGTTCGCCAGCACCTCCCGCGGCCCGGTCTCGCCCCAGTCCCGGCTGTAGGGCGGGATCGGGAACGGCTCAGGGCCGACCACCTCGCGCCAGACACCGCGCGCCAGCCCAAGGCAGTCGCAGCCGACACCGCGCAGGCTCGCCTGGTCGTGGTACGGCGTGCCGAGCCAGGAGCGGGCAGCGGCGATCACCCGATCCGAATCGGCGGGCTTCACAGCACGCCTCCGTCGTGGCCGCCGTCCTTGGTGGCGTAGCGCAGCACGGTGTCCTGGCCCGGAATATGCGGGAAGCCGCGGAAATGGGCGATGTTGGCGAACTTCGCTCCGCAGGTCTCCATGCGCTTGTCGCAGCCCGCACGGATGCTGAAGGCGTCGCCCTGGGCGATCGACCGAACCGGCGTCTCGAGAAGGGTCAGGACCGCGATGCCGTCTGTCACGTCGTGCCCCAGCACTTCCGCGCGCCGCCCGGCATTCGCGCCGCTCGTCCAGTCCAGCGTGCCGAAGGCGAACCAGCCGGAGGCGAAGCCGCCGAGCCCCGAGGCAGTGAAGGCCCGATCGCGCAGGAGATCGATGACGGCACCGGTGCCCTTGAAGGCGGGATCCTCAAGGTCGACGCCGCAGCGCGCATCACCCAATGCGGCGTCGCAACTCGCCTGGAAGGTCCGCCCGACCGTCTGACCGAGCACATGCGCGAGCGAGCGGACTTCGGCGACGAAGGCCAGCCGTCCGCGCCGGATCTGGCCGATGGCGCCGCGTCGCATCAGCACGCGCTGGCTCGTGTCGGCCCAGTTCACCCGCCACACCTCGACCTCGGCATTGTCCCAGCGGCCATCGAGAATGTCGGTCTCGGTGATCCGCTCCGACGTCAGCACCCCCTCGGCATCCTGCGCATCGACCGAAAGGTCCGAGCCCGAGCGCACCTCGGAGGCGGTCAGCCCGCTTTCCGGCTCGAAGTCGGTCCCGCCGAAGGCGAGCGTCCGGTCGTGATCGGTGAAGCCGAAGGTGGTGCCGTCGGCCCGCGTGATCCGCCACACCCAGGCGAGCGTCGTCGTGCCCTCGTCGAGATGGGCCTGCAGTTCCGGAGAGAGGGATTTCATCGGCAGGTCCCCGTCATTCGATCATCGAGATCGGCGATCCAGTTTGCCCATGCGGGCGGCACTTTCGCGACCGTCTCGGCAGGTGGTCGGGCAAGCCGTGCCTCGGCATAAGAGGCGCATCCAGCATCACCAGCGCCCGTCGTTCTTGCGCAGCCGCTCAGCAGGATCGCCAGCGCCGCGGCCGTCGCGCAGCGCCTCGCGCCCACGGTCCAGGCGACTATCCTTGTCTCTGAGAGCATCACCAATCGCCTCCTGTTTCCCTTCGCGTCTCCCCTCGGTGCGGCCCCACCAACGCCCAATGGCCGCTCCGAGGACCATACCGACCACACCCACCATTGCCGCGATCCATTCAAGCATCGCCCCTGAACCCCCGTTCGATCCGGTCGCGCAGGCCGATCAGGCCCAGACCGAGGAACATGAGCCCCGCGGGCGAGGGTGAGGCGGAACAGGAATCGCCCCAGTGGGGCGATTCCCCGCCGAACCCAGAGCCGGCAAGCAGCGCGACGAGACGGGACAGTTCCCCGAGCGGCCCGGTCGAAGGCAGCGCGAGGGAGGCTATGCCGGTGAGCATGGCGAGCAGCCCCGCCCACCAGGTCAAGGAGTTGGGTCGGAAGTAGCGCATGCGTCAGGCCCTCCGGATCAGGGTGGAAAGGAAAGCGACCAGCCGGGCGAGCCAGCCGGTCGGCGCGTCGGGAGCAGGCTCGAGGACTGGAGGCGTCGGCGACCGCCCGCGAGCCAAGGCCAGCGTCTCATCCTCGGTCAGGCGTCGGATCGGCCGCGAAAAGTCCACCCGGCCTCTGCGGTCTACGGACCAGACCGGGATCGTGCCGCCGGGATAGCGGGCGTGGCGGAACAGGTCGCGCTCGGCCTCGCGGCGCGGGATGATCGAGGCCGGCCGCCGCCAGTTCAGAAACGCGTCGGCGGCCGCAACGCGATTTCCAGCATTGAGGTGCCGGGTCAGCGCGGCCTTCGCGATGCCGCCGGTGTTGTAGTGGAACGAGACCAGCGCATCGAACTCGTGCGGCTTGAGCGGCACGGTCACGGCACGCAGCACATCTGCCTCGTAAGCTGCCAGGTCGGCCCGAAACACTCGGAACGCCTCGCGGATCCCTGCCTCCAGATCGTCGGGCATGCCGCGCGGCATGGCCTCCGGATCGGGCGGCCCGGCCGCGGTCGTGTGGCCAATGCCGAAGGTCCAGGTGCCGGTGGCATCGCGGTAGGGTCCGGGCACGAGTCCCTCGTGCCGGGCAAGGGCCATCAGGCCCCGATCAGTCATGTGCATGGGCTTACCCCAGGAGCGAGAGGATCAGGATCAGCGCCGCCACGGCGAGGCCGATGCGCAGGCGGTGGACGAAAACCTGGCGCGGGTCGTCGGTCAGCCGGCGAAGGCCGCGCAGGACACGGGCAAGCTCAGTCATCGCGGCCCTCCCGTGCATTGCGCAGCCGGGCGAGCACCAGCTCGATCACCGCCGGGCCGAAGACGCCGACCAGGTAGGCGGCCGACCCTGCTGCCCCGCCCGCCGGGATGGCTTCGGGCGGCAGGCCGAGCCAGCTGGTGATGACGGCCATCGACAGGCTCCCCATCCCGGCCGCGATCAGCCCGCCAAGCAGGATGTGCCGCAGCGCGTCGCGCAGGCGCATCTTCGTGGTCAGCGCATTGGTCGCGCCGCCAAGCGCGCCCCAGGCCGCGAGGATCACGGCCGTGGAGGCCGCAAGCTCGCGCAGCACGGCGTCGAGGAAACTGCCGGAATCGTTCATTGCCGGATCTCCAGGAGCGGGATGGAGGTGATCGAGCCGAGGCGTTCGAGGTCGAGCGTCACATCGAGCGCATCGGTGTCGAAGCGGACTGGCACATCGAATTCGAAGCCCGCGGTGATGGCGACACCTGCCGCGGGCGCGCTTTCGAAGGTCACCAAGCCGGTGGTCGGGTCGACAGACCATCCGCCCAATTGCTCTGCGCCGTCGAGCGCGACGCGCACCGTGCCTGCCACCGGCTTGGTGATCATCCGCACCCATGTCTGACTGCCTGAAGCGTAGCGCTTCACCAGCTGGAAGGTGGTCGTGGCGCCGTCACCGGTGCCGATAGGCTGATCGGTCGGGGCGACAGACTGAGAGGGCAGACAAGACTTGTAGTCGGCCCAGTCCTTGAAGCGGAAGCCGTGCAGGCGTCCGTTGCGGGCCTCGAAGAAGGCGACCACGGCGGCGAGATCGTCGGCGCGACGGATGCCGTAGGCGACATCATAGCGACGGCGCGAATTGGCCCAGCTGGCGTTGCGCTCCTCGTCGCCCGAGGCGAGTTCGACGATCTGCGTGCGCCGCTCGGGACCGCCGCGCGCGCCACGGCTGATGTCGTCGGGAAATCGGACCTCGTGGAATACCATGGCTCACAGCCCCCTGCGCCCGAGCGAGACCGCCCGGGCAATGTCGGCGGCGATCTGCGTGCGCGACTGCCGGAAGCTCTCGGCATCGCGGGTGTTGATGTTCACCGTCACGCCACCGCCCCCGCCATAAGCCTGCGCCTCGCGGCGCGACAAAACCCGCTCACCGCGCTGCAGAATTGCGGGCACCTCGTCAGGCTTGAGGCCCGCCCAGCCGCCTGAGTGCATCCGGGGCGCAGCGGCGAAGGCCATTGCCGGGACCAAGCGCGAGGGTCCGGCGGATCCGACCATCCCGCCCGCATGCAGGACGTTGGCGAAGATGCCGCCCGCCCCTGAGAACACGCCCGAGAGCGCATTGGCGATCGGCCCGAGGATGAACCGGCGCGCCGCGAGCCGGGCGAGATCGGCGATAAGCGAGGTCACGAGATCGCGGAAGTTCAGCTTGCCGGTCTTCACGAACTGGCCCACGGCGTTCTCGGCGGAGCGGAAGGCACCGACGAGGCTCTGGCCGATATCGGCGCCGATGTCGCGTGCTTTGGTCGCGTAGTCGGATAGCGTCGCGGTGACGGCCGCCCAGCCGGTCGCCGCTTGGTTCGCCCCGTCCGCAGTGGCCGCGCCGGCCGCGCGCCCCGCCTGGCCGGCCGCATCCAGCGCCTCCGTCACGCGGTCGGCTGCTTCTGTCGCCTGGTCGAGCCCATCCGCACCGTCCTCGCCGCTCGTCCGCATCGCAGCCCGCAGTGCATCCACCGCCTCGCGCACGCCGTCGAAGGCATGGGCACGGGTGGCGGCGGCGCGGCGACGCAGCGCATCGGCCCGGTGGCCGGCATTGCTGGCGGCGTGATCGAGATAGGAGGCGTAAGCTTGCGCCCCGAAGACGTCGATCCGGGCATCCGCCCCGATCCGCTCGGAAACCGCGTTGAAGGTCGGGCCGATCTGTCCGAGAAAGTCGGCCCATTTCTGGGAGAGGAAGGCCATGAGGCGCAGCCAGATGGCCTCGATGTCGGCCCGCATCGCCCGGAAATCGTCCACAAAGGAGGTGACGGTCGCCCTGATCCCGTCCCAGACGGCCTTTGCGACATTGCCCATGAGCTCGAGCGCCGCGCCGAAGCCCCCCGCACCGCGCACCAGCTTCGTGAACTGGAAGATCAACTCGCCCGCGCCGACGATCAGCGCCCCGATGCCGGTGCGGATCAGAGCCCCGCGCACCAGCACGAGCGCCGTGGCGAGCCCGCGCACCGACAGCGCGGCGGCGCCCATCCCCGCCACCCAGCGGCCCGCGAGGAAGGCGGCGAAGGTGGCGGCGTAGGTGGTCAGGCGGCCGATATTGTCGAAGAGGCCGCGGATGGCGACGCCGAGCGGCCCGGTACGGCTGGCGACCGCCGCCATGGCATTCGCGACGGCTTCGAGCGCGGGGGCTGCAGCGACTGCGAGCTGGTTCGCGAGCCCCCGCCAGATCAGCCCGAGCCGGGAGATGGCATCGTTGGTGCGCTCGATCTGGTCAGCATCCTGCTCGGAGACGACGACACCGAAGGCGCGCACGTCCTCGGTCGCTTGGCGTAGCGTCGCGGTGTCGATCCGGCTCATGGCGATGGAGCCTTCTTCGCCAAAGAGCTGGCTCGCGACGGCCGCCCGCTCGGCGGCAGGCACGAAGTCCTCGATGGCGGCATTGATCGCGCCCACGCGCTCGTCGAGCGGCAGGGCGATAAGCTCGTTGGCCGAGAGCCCCAGTCGGTCGAGCGCGTCAGCGGCGGGGCCGGCCCCGGCAGCCGCCTGGCTCAGCCGCCGCGTCAAGTCTTTCGTGGCCTGCTCGATGCCGGACATCGAGACGCCCGCCAGTTCGCCGGCACGCTCGAGCGCCTGGATTGAAGCCACGGTGGTGCCGAGCGACTGCGCGAGCTTGGCCTGCGCATCCACCGTCTGAAGCCCCGAGCGGACCATGGCCACGCCGGCCGCCGTGGCAGCCGCGACCGCAGCAGCCGCCGCGACCCGAACGCGCCGCGCGAAGGCCGCGAGCCGGGCATTGGCCGCTTCCATCTCCCGGCTAAGCCGCCCGAACCCGCGCGCACCGGCTTCGCCCACGCCTTCCAGTTCGGCGCGCACCTGTCGTCCGCCGACCGCCGCAAGGCGGACGCTAACCCGTTTTTCCGCCATGCGCGTGTTCCATCTGTTCGTTGAGCTTCATGACCATCACCGCTTCGATCACGGGCAGCAGTTCAGCCATGGCGAGCGGTGGCACGCCGAGCGCGTCGCCGAGCGCCAGCGCCGCCGACATGTCCCAGCCGATCACGGCGCCCGGCAGCACGCGCAGCTGACCGCCGAGACGGCCGACGAGATCCCAGACCTGCCAGCCCTCGTAGGTCAGCGGCCGGTTCAGCCGCGCCGGGCAGTCCGGGCAGGCTCCGCGGGGCTCGCAGCCCTCGCAGTAGCGCTCGCCCCCGCCGAAGGACCACTCGGCAAGGGCGCGGAGGCGTTTTTTTCCTGCTCCAGCAGCAGGCCCTTGGAGACGTAGGTCAGTTGGAACGCCTCGAAGATCGGCCAGACGTCGAGCAGCGCGTCGATGGCCTCTGGGCTCGGGTCTATGGGGGTGCCGTCCGTGTCGCCGATGCCCTCCCAGGCGAGCACCGCGCGCCGCGCCAGGGCCTTGGCAAACGCCACCGCGCGTTCCTCGTCCGTTGCCTCCTCGGGCACCGCCTCCACCGCCGGATCGCCGCGCGTCGCCACCATCAGCGCGGTGGTCAGCGGGCGCAGCTGCACGCGCACGCCGGGCGCAAACTCGTGCCAGCGGGGTTCATTTGAAAGATCGAGGGTCAACATGGTCAGTAACTCGCCACCTGGTTCTTGAGGACAACCGTGCACATCTGCCCGGCCACGGGATCGAAGGCCGCCTGCCAGTCGAAGCTCGCCTGGATGCCTTGGGGCCCCTGGATTTCCACCCGAGGGCGCGGCAGATAGACGGCATGGGCGGTGATGCTCAGGCTGACATTGGCCGAAATCACCCAGGAGAACTCGAGGCTCGCCGCCGTCCCGTTCAGCGCCTGGTCCATCAGGGTGGTGTCGGCAAAGCGCACGTCGATCTTGCCGGTGAGCGCGGCAATCGACGGATCGGCCCCGTCGATGCGGCCGTCCGCGCGGATGGTCTCGATCCGCTCGACATTGTTCGCATAGGTGAGGTCCGCCGAGACGATGTTGCCGAGGCTCGCGCCGTTCCTCTTGATCGCCCCGTTGAAGTGCCCGAAGCGTTGCAGGGCATAGGCCGTGGGTGTGCCGGCGGCGGTTGCGGTGGCGACAGTCTCCCCCTGCGCCACCAGCTTCACATCTGCCGTCAGCAGCCCCGAGCGCTGCATCGTCAGGCTCAGCTGGTCGAGCACGCAGCCGGTGTACATGGCAAAGCGCGGGATCTCGGGCATCGCCACCTCGATCGCCATGCTGGGCAGCGACCACGAGCCCGACTTGAAGGTATGGGTCTTGTTCGTGGTGCCGGTGGTGGTCGGCGCCCCGAACGCCGCCTTCAGCCAGAAGCCGAAGGCTTCGGCGTCGAGCGGCACGGTGATGTCGCCATCGGCGGTCACCGCGTCCCTCACCGGGGCAAGCGGGTCGCGGCCGTAGCCCAGCAGCTCCGAGGCCAGCAAGGGCTGCTCGGCCCCCAATGATGCGCTGGCGAAGGGCATCTGCATGAAGCCGCTGGTGGGTGCGGTGCCATAGGTCGTCTCGAACGCGGCCGCGAGCTGCGACCGCGCGCCCTGGGCGCGTGCCATGGTGGTCTCCTTGAGTTGGGGTCAGGCCAGCGGATCGGCCGTTGTGTAGTGCAGGATGACGGGGATCACCGCCGCCTTGAGGCTCGCCGCACCCTCGACGGGCAGATCGACCGGCCGCGGCGCTTCTGCCTCGACCCAGTCGCAGAGGCCGCCCAGCGTGCGGTCGGCGGCCAGCGCCGCGCCGATGCTGGCAGTCAGCGCATCGAACGCTGTGTCACGGTCTCCGCCCTGAACCGCCGCCTCGATCTCGGCGCGGTGCTGGTAGTGGTAGGCGAGCGGCGACAGCGTCACCTCGGGCTCCCCCGGCTCGCCGTCGCGCAGGATCAGCAGGCCCTCGGCCGGCACGCGCTCGGGCAGCACCTCACCCCGCAGAGCGGTGGCAGGCAACGCCGAAAGCCGCGCGTGCAGCGCGGCGAGGATGGTTTCGCGAGGGCTGGGCATCGAAGCGGGCCTTGATGGTTTTCCGGTTAATGCGGCTTTGGTGGCAGCGAACGGTCGGGAGAGCGCTCATTAACCAATTGCTGGTAACTTGCATCCCGCGGTTCGTCGGGAGGTTCTATGCAGCACAATCTACGGGAATTTCTCCGCCACGGCGGCAGCGGTCAGTACGTGTTGGCACGGCAGAACGGAGCCGTGTACGGCTACCGTGCGGGCATTTCGATCAAGTCGCTCTTTCCTGGCTACGCCGATCTACGGGCCGATTTCACCGACCAACTCGACCGCGTGATCGCCGACAACACCCGGATGCTGTTGAATGCGCTGACGCCCCCGGACACCGTGCCACGGGTGTCCGAAGACGACCTTCGCGACGTTTCGGACGCGAAGGAGGAGGCGCTGCGCCAGTGGGATGCGCGTCTGGCGACCATCTTCGAGGAATATCAGACCCACCCGCAGCGCCTGCGTCCGTTGCGGGCAGCGATGGAAGAACGTCTTCTTCGGGCCTTCGCGGGCCTGATCAACCAGCTTCGGCAGCAGGATTTGGGGATCGAGCGTTACATCTGGCGCTCCCGGGACGACGCGAAAGTGCGCGACAGCCACGCAGAGTACGACGATCAGGTGTTTCGTTGGGACGAGCCGCCCGCGGGCGGCCATCCGGGCCAGGCGCACAACTGTCGGTGCTATGCGGAGCCGGTCAGCCGCGATGTGCCGAATGACATCACGCTTGTTGACTATGTCCCCACTGACGGGGGCTATCCGCTCCAAGACCTCTCCGAGCACGAGGCCGCGGGCGGGCACACCATCGCATTGCATGTCGGCAAGAGCGAGGCTTTCCTCATCGGCATGGTCACCGTGCCGCAAGCCCGGACGCTGTTCTACACGGTCTACCGCTGGCGCCACGGTTCCTTCAGTTCGCTCGCGGCTGCCGAGAGATTGACGAACGCGAACCTGTCCCGCAATGCAGACGTGGTGAATGCAGTCGCGACTGGACGCGAGCAGGACGCTTTCATTACAAGCACTTTCTCAAGCATCACCGGCCAGGAGGCATATCGATTGACCCGAAGAGCTTCCTCGCCGATTCGGCTTCGGACAACCTACGGTGTGGGGACGTACATTCGCCATGCGCCGGAAATGCCGAATGGCTTCATAATCATAACATCCTATCCTAGGGACGAATAACATGAAACCGCCGCAGGCTTTCCGTGATTTTACGTTGCAGTTTCACCAGGATATCGACTTGGTCTATCCGGATTGGGGGTCTGACTCCCCCACAGCGCGCCATGACATCTACGAGAGCTTCCGCCGGAGTTATGGCGACCGGGCGGTGCGTGAGTTGAATGCATTTTTCGACAGACTGTTGTCCGACGAGCATGCCGACCTTGAGGAATTGTGGTTCAAGGAGTCCAAGGCTGATTGGATCATTTCCAGCGAAGGTATTCGGCGGCTTTTCAAGGATTTTCAGGCATGGGCGTCTTCCTTGAGATAACCGCGGCAGCAAATCAGGACCTCCTGTCTTCCACCCAGTTGGCCACGATCAGCCCCGGCACGCTGTCGTGCGCCCGCTCGGCGTCGCGGTCGAGATCGAGCCGCTTCGGCAGCTTGACCTGCGGCACGAGCAGGAAGATCGGCGCGGTGACCTGGTTGCGCCCGGTCTTTGAGCGTGACGCAACCGCCAAGCCGCGTTTGTTGATGCGGGCCCGGTCGGCGACGAGCAGGCTCGGCCCGCGGCGGCGATAGACGAAGCGGAGACGCAGGCCCCGGCGGCGCTCCCATTCACCGGGGGTGAGCCTGGCGCCGCGCAGGCCTCGGCCGGCGGCCTCGGTCGGGATCGCGAGCCAGAAGCCGTCTTTCGAGCGGATCAGGGGGCCGGTGTCATGCGCGCCCACGATGACCGGGGCCTTGGACCAGACCAGTGCCGCGGCGTTCAGGCTCTCGCCGGCCGTCGGGTAGGTCTGGCTCCGGATCGAGTTGGCGAGCCGCCGGCCGAGCCCCGCTTGCGCGATCTGCCCGCGCCAGGCAGTCTTGAGACCGGTCCCGGCCTCGCGCATGGCGGCGATCACGGCCTTTTCGCCCGCCTTCACCTCTGCGGCCATGGCGGCGACGAGATCGGGGGTGATGTCGAGCTTCAGCTTCATCTCGATCAGGCCGGTCGCAGATCCACGGTCCAGATCAGCCGCTCGCGGTCGCGGACGGGCTCGCCCTGGATGAGGAAGGCCTCGCCGTCGATCTCGATGCGGTCGCCGGGCCGAGGGTTCGCCACCTCGGGGAGGCGCAGATCCAGCCGGGTGGTCTCCGACCAGATGCGCGCGTCGCCGAAGCCGGTCACGTCGTCGGCCCGGCGCAGGATCGCGCGGACCAGCGAGGGCGTGCCGCCCTCGGCGGTGTAGACCACATCGCGCGCCAGATGTGCGTCCACGAAGAGCGCGTCGAGGGCGGCGGCGAAGGCAGTCATCAGGCCCGCCTTGCCTGTCGCAGCACCTGCGGGCGGGTGCAGATCGGCAGCGGGTTGCTCTCGATCTCGAGGCGAACCCATTCGTCGCGGTCCCGGTCGGGGATGGAGCGCGCATAAAGCGGCAGGCCAAGCGTGTTGACGGTCTCGAAGGTATCGGCCGGGGCGTAGTAGATTTCAAACAGGCCCTCGACGCCCTCGGGATAGAAGAAGGCCTTGTCGGGCGGCACGCCGAAGGCGGCATTGCCCCGGTAGCGGCGGAAGGTGATGCCGCCGAAGCTGACCTCGTCGGCCACCCGCGACCGCAGATCGGCGGCGGCAGCCGTGTTCAGATAGGTCTCGCGCACCTCCTTGTGGGCGACGAGATCGGAGAAGAAGGCCGCGCCGCATTCGGCGCGCAACTGCACGGCACCGGTGGAGAGGCCGCCGAGATCGCCCTCGACGCTCTCGATCAGCGCCTGGCACTTCTTGCGCAGAGCGCCGGATGCGGGGCTGGTGTTGGCCAGGTCGAAGTTCACCTCCGTGGCCGGCGTGATCGCGAACTCGGCGAAGTAGTCGATGACCACGGCGCCGTCCTTCGGATCCAGCACCTTGCCCTGGATGCCGTTCAGCAGGTGAAACTCGAAGGTGGCCTCGGCATCGTTGCGCAGGCGTTTCAGCCGACGAGCCACCTCGGCCTGCACCTGCTGGGTCTCGGTCTCGGTGCCAAAGGCGCGAATGCCCTGGATTTCGGAGGCCCAGAGCACGTCCTGCTTCTTGAACTGGCGGCACACGAAGGCCCGCACGTCCCGCCGTTCGGGGATCTGTTGCTCGTAGGCCGAGCCGCGCTCGGAGAACGGGATCAGCGACAGCGTGCCGTCGCGGCTCTCGATCACGACGGTGCGGGAGCGCACGCCGCGCTCGGCAAACAGCCCCGACCCGGTGAGCGTTGCAGGCTTGTAGGGGATGTTTTCCAGCGCGCGGGTGAGCTCGATCACCGAGAAGGCATCGGTGTCGAAGATGTCCATGGTGGGCATGATGGTGTTCCTTGCTTATCGGACGAGAATGCCGGCCGCGGCCAGCGCGGCGTGGGCGGCGTCGATCTCGGGCTGGGTGAGCGTGCCGGCCAGGACCAGATCCTTGCCGTTGACGATGGCGGGCCCGCGCAGGAGCGCGACCGCCGGCACGTCGGCGGCGGTGGCATCGGCCTTGCCCCAGAGCACGGCAACGGCGGTCTCGGTGCCGTCGGTCGCCGCCGGATCGTGGGCGGCGTATTTGCCCGTCGCGGTGATCCGGCCCAGCACGGTGCCGGGCGCAAGCACCGGGCTGGCGGTGCCGGTGGCGATGGTGACGACCTCGCGGGTGTAGTCCCGGAAGGCCTCCCAGACGAGGAAGCCGCCCGGGTGGGTGGTCTCGGACAGAACGGTCATGTGTCAATCCTTGCGCTTGAAGGTGCGGTTGATGATGTCGGCCCAGGGGCGCGCCGAAGGACCCGGGCCGGGCTGTGGATGATGGGGCGCGATCTCGGGTTCCGCCTCGGCCTTGGCGGCGAGGAGCGCCGCGCGGACCTCGTCGAGGCTCACGTCCTGTTCGAGGAAGCGGCCCGCCATCTGCGGCTGGCCGGCCAGGCGGCAGAGATCGACCACCGCGCGGGCATGCGCCATGGCCTCGGCCCGGATCGCGGCAAGATCGGGTGGCGTTTCGCTTGGCGGCGGCGCCTCTGCCGGCGGCTCCGGGATATCGGAAGCGGTAGCCCGATCGTCTTCAGTGTCCTCGAAGTGGCCGGCTTCGGCAGCTTCGTCGGCGGCTTCGGTGCTCCCTTCGTCGGGTCCGTTGTCGGGCTCCGGCTCGACCCCGACCGCTTCGACCAGGACAGGCGGCGCATTGCGGAAGCGTCCGATGTCGAAGCGTGCGGCGATGCGGACGGGCTCGACCAGCCGGTCGGCGAAGCCCCGCGCCACCGCATCGCCCGCGTCGAACCAGGTCTCGGCGGCCATGAGCGCGGAGATCTCCTCCGGTGTCCGGCCGGATTTCGCGGCATAGCCCGCAACAAGGCTGCCCTTCACCTTGTCGAGCGCCTCGGCCATGGCGCGCATGTCCTCGGCCGTGCCCATCACGAGACCGGCCGGGTCGTGGATCATCAGGAAGGCGTTCTCGGGCATGACGATCTCGTCGCCGGCCATGGCGATGTAGGAGGCGGCGGAGGCGGCGATGCCGTCGATCCAGACCGTGACCGTACCCTCGTGCCGTTTCAGCGCGTTGTGGATCGCGACCGCATCGAAGACCGAGCCGCCGGGGCTGTTGAGCCGCAGATCGACCGGCGTGGCCTCGGGTAGCGCGCCCAGTTCCGCAAGGAACCCCTTGGCGGAGATGCCGTAGGCACCGATCTCGTCATAGATCAGCACTTCCGCCCCCGTCCCCCGGGCGCGGATCGCATACCAGCTTGCCATGTCGTCACTCCTGTTCGGTGGCCGGATCGGTCGCCGCCGCGCCGTCGCCCGTGTCGTCGCCGGCGCCATTGCCGGGCTTGGCCCGCGTTGCCGGCGTCGCGCGTGCGCCCTGCGTCTCGCCGGGGGTCGTGCGGTAGCGCAGGCCGAGCCCCATCGCGCGGGCGGCGTCGGCGGCGTTCTCGCGGTCCACTTCCTCGATGTCGTAGCCGGTGGCCTCGACCACCTTGCGCCGCGAGGTGATGCCGGCCTCCATCGCCAGCACCTGCGCCTGGATGTCCTTCAGCGGATCGACCCAGTCCCAGCGCGGCGGGATCCACTGAACGGGGCGCGCCGCCGCGGGATCGGCATCGAGCGCGCCCGAGATCACCGCCATCTCCAGCCAGCGCCCCCAGACGGGCCGGCAGAGCTGATGGGCAAGCACCCCGTGCTGCAGCTGGCCGATGCGGCGGCGGAACTCGACCAGCTCGGCGCGCAGGGACGAGTAGTTCGCCTGGCGCACATCCCCCGTCACCAGGTGATAGGGCAGCCCCAGCGAGGCCGAGACCGCCAGAAGCGTGCGGTACTGGAATGCCTCGTAGCCGCCGCCGACATCCGCCGGGGACGAGAACTTCACGTCCTCGCCGGGCAGCAGCACCTGCATCGTGCCGGGCTCGAGGCTGGCGATGGCCGCGCCGTCGGGATCGGCCTCGGCCTCGCCCATCATCGGCTCTTCCGGCGCGGTCCTGGTGATGAAGCCCGCGAACATCGCCGCGGTCTTCTTCCGGTCGAGCTCGGCGTCGTCATACTGGTCGAGCAGGAACAGCCGCACCATGGCCGGCGCGATATGCGGGAGCCCCCGGATCTGGCCCGCATCGATGGGCCTGTAGACGTGCAGCACGTCCGCCGCCGGCACGCGCACCGTCTCCGGGATGACCGCGCCTTGATCGGTGCTGTCGCCAGGATGGCGGCGGCGGAAGTGGTAGGCCACGCGGCGGCCTACGCGATCGAACTCGATCCCGCAGCGGATGCGGTTGCCATTGGCGGCCGTCTCGGTCTTCTCGAAGGGCAGCATCTCGGACTGGAGAAGCTGCAGCTGCAGCGGCACCGTGAGACCGTCCTCGGCCCGACGCGGGCGCAGCCGCACGAAGCATTCGCCGGCCACGAACATCTCGCGCGCGACCATCGCCTGCAGACCGTAGAAGTCGGTCAGCCCGTCGGCATCGGCCTCGTCGGTCCAGGCGAGCCACAGCCGCTGGACCTTGTCCCTGAGGTCCCCGTCCTCCAGCAGCGACGAGGGCTTGATCCCGTCGCCGACGAGGTTCGCGGCCCAGGCCTCGCAGGCATTGGCCGCATAGCCGTTGGTGACCACCAGCTCGCGGGAGCGCGCCAGTAGACGCGGGCCGCCCGAGGCGACCAGCGCATTGATGTTCTCGAGCGGCGGGTTCCAGCCCCGCAGCCGCCGCTTCGCCATGGCGCCTTCGAGACGGGCGCGCAGTCCGGAGGGACCGTGGCTCCGGGGGAGCCGCGTAAGCCCGGAGGATGCGGGGCCGCCAGCGGACTGGCGGCGAAACCGGTCGAACAGCCCCATGGTTCACAGCCCCTTGGTGGTCGTCACGCGCAGCTGCCGGACGATCCGCCGGCCTTCCGCCGCCGCGATCTCGCGATCCAGCGCCTCGATGGCGCGGTCGATCTCGGCCACGCTGCGATACTCCACGGTCTTGCCGTCATAGCTGACCCGGGCGACACCCGAGGACCGTTGCGCGCTCAGCGCGTCGCGGCGGGCGCGAAGCTCTGCGGCCGTGGCCATGGATCACCTCATGTAGCTCGAGCGCACCATGCGCCGGCGCGGCATCGGTCGTGCCGGCACGGCCGGCGCCGTTGCCCGACCGGCCTCTGGCCCGTCCTGCTTCGCCACGCCGAGTTGCGCTTCCAGGTCGGCCCAGCGTGCTTCGGGCCAGCGATCCGCGCCGGCGATCCAGGCCGCGGCGCGGGCATAGACCCGGCAGTCCAGCGCCTCGTTGCGCTCGCGGATCTTCTGCCATTCGAGCCGCGCGAAGCCGCGTTTCGTCCGCACCGTCACCAGCTGCTCGGCGGTCAGCTGCTTGAGCCATTCGCCGTCTGCCCAGTCCGGCAGGTGGATCGTGCCGGGCGGGCACAACGCGCCCGCCGCCTGTTCCTCTCTTGTCGGCCGGTCCTGCCGCAGGAAGCGGTAGGTCTCGGCCTTGAAGGTCGAGGTGGCGACGGTCCAGAGCCGGGCCCCGCGCCGGAGCCGCTTGCCCGCGACGGTGGCATCGACATAGGTCGGCCCCGACACCGGGCTCGCCCGGTTGAAGCCGTCAAGGCCCTTCACCGGCGCCACCTGCGCGAAGCCCACTTGGCGTGACCATGCATAGACCGCGCTGGTCTCATACCCCGTGTCGATGGCGAGCTTTGCCAGGCCCAGTTCCGCGCCGCCGGAATGCCGCCAGCTGCGCCCGAGAAGACCGGTCAGCGTCTCCCAGCTCTCGGGTCGCGCCGGGCCGCCCTCGATCACGACATGATCGACGAGCCAGCTTTCCAGCCCACGGCCCCAGGCCCAGACATCGACCTCGATCCGGTCCTTCTGCACGTCGGCACCCGCGGTGAGGAACAGGCCACCCGCAGGGACGGTGCCTGGGGACCACGCCTCACGGCGCTCTGCCAGCCGCTGCCAGTCGGGCGCCTCGCCGGTTTCCATCCAGGTCTCGCCGAGCGAGGTGTTCACGAAGGTCTTCATCGCCTCGTCACCGCCGGCCTTCGCCGAGAGGAAGCTCTTCACCATCGCCTCGAGCCGGACCCAGGGCGAGTAGATCTCGTTCAGGTGGAACCCGGCGATGCCGGCGAACGGCTTGTCGGCGATCCAGCGGCCTTTTCTTACAGCTGCCCACCGGACCTCGTCGGTCCATGCCGCGTCGCAATCGGAACAATGGTACCGCGCTGTCTCGGGCTGGTGGCTGCCATCCGGCGCCTTGTCCCACCTCACCTGGCCCCAGGTCAGCACCTGCTCGGTGCCGCAGTCCGGGCACGGCACTCGGAACTGCCGCTGGTCGCTTTCCTCATAGGCCGTCTCGATCCGGCTCGCTCCCCGGATCGTGGGCGTCGAGACCAGCACGATCTTGCGGTTCCAGAAGGTGACCGTCCGCTTCTTCGCGAGGTTCACCGGATCGCCCTCGGCGCCCGCGCTGAAGGGGTAGCGGTCTACCTCGTCGCACAGCAGGATCCGGATCGGCCGGCTCGCAAGCCCCGAGGGGGCATTCGCGCCGACAATCGTCAGGTGCCCGCCCGGAAACCGCTTGTGCAGGATCTTGTTGGTGCCGTCCCGCGACTTCGGGTCCGCGATCTTTCCCGCGAGGCAGGGCGTGTCCCGCGCCATCGGCGAGAAGCGGTCCTTCGACCAGGTCTCGGCATCCCGCTCGGTCGGCATCACCACCATGATCGGTGCCGGATCCTGGTCGATGTGGTAGCCCACCGCGTTGTTCAGGATCTCCGTTTTCCCGACCTGGGCGGACGACATGATCACCACGGTCTGTGTTCGGGCATCCGAGATCGCCTCCATGATCCCGCGCTGGTACTGCGCACGCGAGGTGCGCCAGCGCCCCGGCTCCGCGCTTGCCTCGGAACTCAGCCTGCGGTTCGCGTCCGCCCAGTCACTGATCGTCATCTCCGGTGGCGGGGTCAGCACCTTCAGTGCCGCGCACACCGTCCGGCGCAGGACCGCCGTCCCCGGCAGGGTCAGCACCGATGTCCGCGTTGTCGTCTCGTCCGGGGCGCACATCGCTCTCCGCCAGTTCTTCCAGCGACTCGCGGATGGCACCCCTGATCACGTCGCGCACCCCGGCCGGGCTCGCCTCCGCATGCACGGCCGGCGCGAGCCGGTCGGGCAACGCCAGGAGCCGCGTGCGCAGGGCTGCGAGCACCGCGATCCAGGCGGCCTCGACGTCCTCGGCCGCGATCACCGCGCCGCGCTTCGCCTCCGCCTCCATCTCCGCGAGATCGGCCCGGGCCCGGATGAACCGCGCGCGTTCCGAGGCGTAATCGGGCGCGCCGGCCTGCGCCTTCGCGGCCTGATCGCGGAGGTAGCGCACGTATCCCCGCACCGAGCCGATCAAGTCGTACTGCCCGCGCGTGGCCTTCGGGATCACGCCCTCGCGGCTCAGCTGCTGCACCCGTCGTTCCGAGAGATCCAGGAGCTTGGCGATCACCGAGATCGGCTGGGCGGGCGATGACATGAAGTGATCCCGGCGATTCGATAAAAGCCATGAAATTGCTGCGATCAAACTGGATGAGCGGGCCCGGCGGAGCGAAGCTCAATTCAACGAAACGACGCACCGAAAGGAGACACCAGGATGACAACCGCCCGACTGAACCCGATTACCACCCCGCGCTTTGAGGACCGCGCCGAGAAGGCCCGGCGCAACCAGGGTGAGCCCGGTTCCGCCACCGGTTCGAGGATCCGGGCGAACGCACTCGCCGCCTTCATCGGAAAGAAGGCCGAGATCGACGAGATGCTCGCCCGCCTGCAGGCGCTCAGCGACGACCACTTCGGGTTCGACCCAGAAGCCGTCAACTGGGGCAGCGTCGGGTCGCTCGAGCACGTCGCCAGCGACCTCAGGGAAATCACCCATTTCCTGTTCCGCGAAGGCGAATACGCCCGCTGATCTCCGGCACCGCCGGAACTCCCGCCGCGCGCCATGCGCGGTGAGCCCGAACCGTGGCCCCAGTGGGGCCGCGTAAGTCGGGCAAACGGGTCGTAGAAGGCGCCGCATGTCGCGGGCCCGAATACGGAGACGACCCCATGACCAAGCTTTCCGACACGCAAGCGATCATCCTCAGCGCCGCCGCGCAGCGCGAGGACCGTAACGTCCTGCCGCTGCCCGGCAGCTTGCGCGGCGGCGCCGCCCACAAGGTGGTTGGCGCGCTGCTGAAGCGCGGGCTGATCGCGGAGACCGCGACCGACAGCCGGACCAAGGCGGACGCCGCGCTCAATCGCATCTGGCGCAACGACGAGGACGGCAACGCCATACTCCTGCACATCACCGACGCGGGCCTCGCCGCTATCGGCATCGAGGCGGAGAGCGGCGAGAGCTCGCTCACGGGCGCCGACGAAGCGCCGAGCGCGGAGGCCTCGCAGGACGCTCCCGCCGACGCCGACCCCGCGCCCAAGGCGCGCACCCCGCGCCCAAGGCGCGCACCCCGCGCACGGGCACCAAGCAGGCCAAGCTGATCGAGATGCTCCGCGCCGAGAGCGGCGCGACCATCGAGGAGATCGTTGCGGCCCTCGACTGGAGGCCGCACACCATTCGCGGGGCCATGTCCGGCGCGCTGAAAAAGAAGCTCGGCCTGACCATCACCTCGGAGAAGGTCGAGGGGCGCGGAAGGGCCTACATGATCGCCGACGACTGACGCCGCACACCAACACGGACCCGATGTCGCCGTCCCACATGGGGCGGCGGCATGTCATCGTGCCCCGCGCACCCGGATCGCCTCGAAAATCCGCCGCAGGGCGAAGGAGCGTGCGATCGACACGATGGTGAAGATGCCGCCCATCTTCAGGTTCTGCACCAGCGTCGTGTGCAATCCGAACATCGGGAAGATCAGAATCTGCGTCACGACCGCGACGCCGTAGCCGACGGCGACGTTGGCGATGGCCTCGACCAGCGACATGGTCCGGCTCTGTTTCATTGCGCCCCCTCATCCATCGGCCAGCAGTTCAGCCGCGAGAGTTCGCAGCGCATGCGCCGCGACCAGCGGGACCACTCCGTTGCCACAGAGCCGAAGCCGGTCCACCCGGTGGGCCAGCCCATCAGAGCCTCGACAAATGCTGGGTTCAAGGTCCGGGGCGTGTCGCAGGAACTCCCGCCAGCCATCGGCGTCACGAGGACCTGGCGGCCAAGCAGGCCGTTCACCGGCGTGTTCGCAAGGCTCGTCGCCCCGTCCTTGTGATCCCGCGCTGTTGGCGTCATCCACATCCGGCTCACCCCGGTCAGATCGGCCGCCTTGCGCTTGCCCGCACTCGGCTTGTGGCCATCGCTCGCCATCGGCGTCGGCCAGAGCCGCAGCAGTTCCGTCCGGTTCCCGCCACTCGAGCGTGTCCCCGAGCAGGCGCGCGGGGTCGGCCAGTTCGCAGCCTTCTCGGTGGGCGAGGATGAACAGCCGCTCACGCTTGTGGGGTGCACCGACTTCCGCCGCCGTGAAGAGGCCCGCCGCAAGGCGGTAGCCCATGTTGACCAGTCCTCCGGCGACTTCGGGAAAGCCGAGGCGGAGATGATGGGCGACGTTCTCAAGGAAGACGAATGGCGGCTCGACCTCGCTGACGATGCGGGCGACATGCGGCCAGAGGTGTCGCGGGTCTTCCGCGCCCTGTCGTTTGCCCGCGACGGAGAACGGCTGGCACGGATAGCCCGCAGTGACGATGTCCACCGCGCCGCGCCACGGGCGGCCGTCGAAGGTTCCAACGTCGTCCCAGACAGGTGCCGGATCCAGGGCCGCGTCTTCCATCCGCGCCACGAGAATGGCCGCGGCGTAGGCGTCCCGCTCGACATGACCCACAGTGCGATATCCGGGACAGGCGAGGTGCAGCCCGAGGTCGAGCCCGCCGGCGCCGGAGCAAAGCGAGAGGCCGAAGAGGCACGCGTTGCCGGCTCCGCCAGGCAGGCCGGAGGAAGGTAGAGCCACGCCATCCACGTCGTCAGGCCGCAGAGGCCGCCTCGGCATTGGTCTTGTCGTCCAGCCGCTCGGCCTTCACCGCGGCGAAGGTCCGGCCATCGCCGTCGAGGGTCGCGTCCTTGCCGGTCTCGGCCTGCCAGCGCTCCACGGCGACATCGACGTAAGCCGGGCTGATCTCCATCGCGAAGACACGCCGACCGTTCGCCTCGCCCGCCATGATCTGCGAGCCGGAGCCCGAGAAAGGCTCGTAGCAGAGCCCGCCGCGGGCGACGTGCTGGCGCATCGGGATGCCGAAGGCGTCGAGCGGTTTCGGCGTCGGATGGTCGGGGCGCTCATCCCTGGCAAAGCTCGGCATTTCCCAGGTCGAGGGCAGCGTTTCCTCCGCCACCTTGGGCGGACGGTTCGGGCGGCGCCAGCCCATGAAACAGGGCTCGTGCTTCCACAGGTAGTGCGAGCGGGTCAGAACCCCGCGGTCCTTCACCCAGATGATCTGCTGGTGCACGAAGGCGCCCGCCTTCTCCCAGCAGGCTTCCAGCATCGCCTGGCGGCGGGAGGCGTGCCAGCAGTACCAGGCGGCATCCTCGGTGATCGCTTCGGCGACGGCGGCGGCGATGAAGCCGCCGTAGAGCTCCGCGCCTTGGCTGCTGTCGTCCCAGGTGGTGCCGTAGGACGCCGACCAGTCCTTGTTGCGGGTCGGATGGTTCGAGCCGTCGTAGTCCACGAGATACGGCGGGTCGGTGGCGAACAGCACCGCGCGCTCGCCGTTCATCAGGCGGCGGACGTCCGTCTCGCTGGTGCTGTCGCCGCAGAGCAGCCGGTGGTCGCCGAGGATCCACAGATCGCCCGTCCGCGAGGCCGGGTTGCGCGGCGGCTCGGGGATGGTCACTGGCGGCACGGAGCCCCCGGCGGCGTCGTCGAGGCCCGCCACCGCCTCTGCCAGCAGGCGATCCAGTTCCCCGTCCGTGAACCCGGTCAGGTCGAGGTCGAACTCGGCCTCGACGAGATCGCCCAGTTCCAGCCCGAGCAGCGCGTCGTCCCACTCGGCGTTCTCGCTCGAGCGGTTGTCCATCAGCCGGTAGGCGCGCGCCTGCGCCTCGGTCAGCCCCGTGGCGACATGCACCGGGGCGGTCTCGAGCCCGAGCTGGCGCGCCGCCTCGAGGCGCGTGTGGCCGGCCAGCACCACCATATGTTCGTCCACGACGATCGGCTGCCGCCAGCCGAACTCGGCGATGGAGGCGGCCACAGCGGCCACCGCCTTCTCGTTGCGCCGCGGGTTGCGCGCATAGGGAATGATCTGCGCAAGCGGCAGGTCGATCACGTCCATCGGTGGTTCCTGGATTGGGCCCCGAAACGAAACGGGGTGTTGGCCGAAACGAACCGGAGCTCCGCGAAAGCGAAATCGGGTCGGACCCCCGTTTCGTTTCAGGCGGGTCTGTCGGGCCGTCAGGCCCTTGTTTCCTTGGGGTTCCCCTCAAAGCGAAACGAAACGGGTGTTTTCGGGCACGTCACTGGGAAAGCGTCGCGCCAAGCCCGCCAGCATACGAAGGTGAACGAAAAGGAACCGTAAAATCAATGGCTTACGGGAAGGCGGAGACAGTTTTTCCGGTCAAGCGGCGGGCGTTTGCCCGGTTTCGAACTGTCGCCGCTTGCGTGCCGTCATGTTCCCGTCTGGACCCCGAACTGGCTTCCGGTTGGACCCCGGAAGCAAGTGGTCTGAACCATCGTCCCTTCGTTCACGCCTCGTGCGATCATGCCCTGTTTGTATCCCTCAGAGCCGAAAAATGAACCCTTCCCGATGTCTCTCCGAAAATTCCCTCACAGGACGATTTTTCTTGACAGCCGGTCGGCGTTCTCGATCACGAAGCGCTTCGATCGCTTCGCGGGCGGCACGCGCCCGTTGAGCCGCCAGGTGATGAGCGCGATCCCGTATTGCCAGTGGCGGTTGGCGGCGGGGCGGCTCAGCCCCACCTCCCAGCAGATCGGCTTCCACGGTTTGCGGTTGGCCCTCAGCCAGACGATGCGCGCGTCGTCCTTCTCAAGCCAGCGCAGCCAGAGCATTGCTTCCTCGGCTTGGGTGATCTGGCGCGGGCTCGGGCGCGGCCGGCGCATGCGCGGCTCCTGGCCGACCTGATCGGCGAAGCTGTGGAAATACTCCGGCCAGGCGTTGAAATAGCCCTGCGGCTTCACGGTTGGCATCTGCGCGAAGACGTCGGCCGCCAGTTCCAGCCGGTCCTGCACCCGTGACATCGTCCAGTCAGCCATGTCGCTTCTGCCTTTTGCCATAAAGCTTCTCACCCAGTTGCCGCACCAGTTCCCGCTCGGGCCAGGTCAGGCGGTCATCGTCAACCGACACCGCCAGCAGGCCTTGCTCCCGCCAGCCGTCACGCTTGACCTCATCGGGATCGCGTCGCCGACCGCCATAGCCCGGCGGGGTGAACTTCATCGCCTTCATGCCAGCCCTCCCTTTGTCTCGATCGCCCAAAGCAGGACCGCGATGGCATCGGCCTCGTTGTCGTCTGCGGGGTCGAAGCCCCGGGCGCGAACCGCGTCGATCATCGCCTGCTTCGCCGCATTGCCCTTGCCGGTGGCGTGGCGCTTGATGGTGCCCACCGGAACGCCCTCGTAAGGCACGCCGCGCAACTCGGCCCACGCGGTCAGGGTGGCCATGAGCCCGCCGTAGACATGCGCAGCGTCCGTGCCGGCATGGCGGCGGACTTCCTCGAACCAGATCGCTTCCACCGGCCCGGACAGGCGGTCGATCTCCGTCAGCCAGTTGGTGAAGCGCAGATACCGCATGCCGCCACCATCGAAGCGCCGAGGTCTGAAGCAGACCGTGCCGCTGGTGATCAGACCGTCATGCCCGCGCAGCGCCCAGCCTGTCGTGGTGCCGAGGTCGAGGGCGAGGATGGTGGATGATGGAAAGCTTGATGGTGCGGCCATATGGGGGCTCCTTTTTTCCGGCTGCTCGATGAAGGGATGGGCAGGTTCGCGCTGGACGAAATCGCCCAGGGGTGGGTGGTGGACCTCCCCACCTGACGGGGGGAGTCCACCCACCCCTTTAGGGGTGCCTTTTCCGAAATCTGGAATCTGGCAAAACCCTATGATTTCATTGAGGAAATCCAGATTGCGGGTCAGATTTCGGATCAGCCCGCCCGAAATCTGGAATGGGCGCATCAACCCATTGAAAAACCAACAGAAAACCCAGATTCCAGATTGCGCGCAGATTTCAGATTTCGCGAAATCTGGCCAGATTTCGGATTTCGGGGTCCAGATTTCGGCTGCGTCCGGGGCGGTGAATTTCATGCCTCACCCCCTTCCGGATAGACCCAGACCGCGGGGTTTTCGACCGGCAGAACGGCCCCGGTTTGGGGGCATTTGTAGTGGCTCGGAAACACCCGGACATGCACCGGGGTGACCTCGCCGGTCTCCGGATCCACAGCCTCCTCGCCGGTCGCCAGTTCCATGTGCTCGACGCAGAGGTAGCCGTACTTGCTGCGGTCCGAGGCAAGGCCAAGATCGCTTGCGGCGTCGCCCTTGACGAACTTGACGATCCCCTTGGTGGTCAGGACGTTCAGCCTCTCGCGAATGCTGGTCTGCCCGCTGAGCCCGCTCCTGTTCTCGAAGGCCTCGGCAAAGAGGGTCATGGTGTACATGCGCCCCGAGCGCGCCTCGCGGTGGAGAATGTCGACGATGACCTCGCCCTTGCGATCCCGTTCGGCATCGAACTTCGCGCCCTGCTCGGCGCGCACCAGGCGTTCGTTCATCGGGTTGATCTCGACCCACTCGCCATTGACCTTGTCGACGAGCTTGGGCTTCAGCGCGGGTCCGTTCCTGAGCTCGATCTCCAGCTTCCGTTCCGATGCGTCCTCGTCCGGCCGGTGCAGGATGAGCCCCGTCGTGTAGAAGCCGCGGAGCGCGCTGGCGCCGGAGAGCGCGAGGAAGGGATCCTCCTTCACCTGGTGCTTGCTCAGCTTCTTCGTGTGGTGAACCAGGATCACGCCACAGTCGGGGTTGACGTGATCGCGCAGCACCTCGACCCGGTCCTTGAGGAAGAACATCATCGCGGCGTTGTCGTTCTCGCCCCCGCCGTCCGGGCCGCCGTCGAAGAGGTTGCGGATCGGGTCGATGCAGAGGATGTCGAGCGGTTCGTCGGGGAACGCCGCCCGGATCGCCGCGGCCACGCGGGCGCTGCCCTCGGCGTCGAGCAGCATCTTCAGCTTTGGCGTGACGATCAGGTTGTCGCGCGCCGCGGCGATCAGCTCGGGCGGCAGGCCGACCTGCTGCATGCGCTCGCGCAGGTAGTGGTACTGGATTTCGGCCTGCAGATAGAAGATCCGCAGCGGTCGCGGCGGGGTGAAGCCGAGAAACGGCACCCCGGCGGCCATGTGCACGAGCCAGGCGATCAGGAGATCGCTCTTGCCCACCTTGGGCGAGCCGCCGAGCACCAGGAGCCCGCCCGGCGTCAGCACGCGCGGGCCGATCAGGTCGGCGGGCATGGGGCTCTTGTCGTCGAGCAGCTGCCCCAGCGTGAAGCTGGGCAGCTCGTCGGGCACGGGGGAGGCGCTGTCGAGCCGGATGAGCGGCGGCCCGTGGCGTTCGACATGGCGCGCCCAGAGGCGTTCGGATTCGCGCTTGAGCCGTTCCACGGGCCACTGGGGCCGCAGCATGGCGGCGTTGTAGCCGCAGATCGCCTCCCAGCCCTCGCTCTTCGAGAGGCGGCCCTCGTGGACCAGCCGGATGAAATAGCCGATGGCCGCCGAAGCGCCCTCGAAGCGCGACCAGTCGTCGATGCCGCCCTCGCGCACCGGGGTGACCAGAACGTCATCCACGGCAGGCTTGTCAGGCGTCGCGAAGTCCGGCGTCAGGTTGACGCCCGGCGCGGGTGGCATGTCGGCCACGGCCTCGGCGAACTCGTCGAGATCGCGCTCGAGACCCGCGTTCAACTCCACGATCCGCACCAGCGTCTTCAGGCCGTTCTTGTAATAGACCGAGCCCGCCACCCGGATCGGCTGGTGCGCCGAGCGGAAATGCAAGTCGCCCCCGACCTTGGCGGCAATGTCGCCGCGCAGGCGGCAGAGGCGCTGGATGTCGTCCCCCTCGGCGGGTTCGGTGAGCTTCCACCAGACGTGCGCTTTCCGCTGGCCCTCTGGCGTGATGCCGCCGCTTTCGACGACCATCGTGGGCGGGCCGAGATGGCGCTCCAGATGGGCGCGCTTGGCGGCAATGTCGCCGCTGTCGATATCCACGACGACGGCCTGCATCTGCGCCACGTCGGCGGCTTTGGCCTGGCCGGTTTCCGCGACCGTGCCGGGGATCACATAGACCGCCGCGCCTTCGCGCGCGGCCCAGTTGGCGAAGGTCGCCATCTTCTCCGGCGCCGTCGCGTCGGCGGCGATCCAGATGTTGTGCGGCCGGCCGTCGATCCCCTGTCCTTTGTCGATGAAGCTGCGCACCGGGACCAGCCCGTCGCAGTAGCCGAAGACCACCTCCATGAAGGAGGCGATCTGCTCGGGATCCGGCTCGTCGCCGAACGGGTCGAGCATGGGTGCGGCGTCGTTGAAGTCGCGCCAGGGGTTGAAATGGACGAGGTTGGCCTCGGACTGGTCGGCCGTGTGGTCATCGCGCATGTCGGTGTCCTGGGGTGGTTCGGGCGGGTCTTTGGGGGCGTCGCTCATCGCGCCAGGCTCCAGCAGCGCTCGGCCCAGGGGCAGAAGCGGCACTCGAAGAAATCGCGGTTCCGGGCCACGCGCGGCAGCAACTCGCCCGCGTCCGTCGCTCGCAGGATCCGCACCGCGCGATCCGACATGCGCTGCGCGAGATCGGCATCGAAGGGCACCAGTTCGTGGTGCAGCTCGGCGGTGTCCTTGTTGATCGCTGTGAAGAGCGCCGGGTTGGACGAGAGGCCCGGCACCGTGGCTTCCATGTAGGCCTGGTAGAGCGCGATCTGGGCGGCATAGACGGGCTTGGAGACGGTCACGCCCTTGGCCACGGTCTCACGCCAGTTCTTCGCGTTCATCGTCTTGCACTCCCAGAGCGCCGGGGTGCGCAACCCCAGCGACGCGGGAGCCTCGGCGACGATCCCGTCGACATGGCCGCGTATGCGTCCGCCCGCGACGGAAAAGCCGAACTGGCCGCCATCCCGCTTCCGGGTGACGAGATCGAGCCCGGCTGCCCGCAACCACTTGATGGCGAGATCCTCGAGCGCATGGCCAATGGCGAAGATCCGGAGCAAGCGGCCCGAGAACTCCTGGCCCTCGTCTTTCGGCGCATGGGCAAACTCGAACTGCAGCGCCCGTTCGCAGGACTGCCCCAGCCGGGAGGCGCCGAGATAGTCGCGCGGCGGGGTCGCAGCGCGCTCGGCCTCAAGGGCGGCATCGACGGCCGTGTTGATCCGTTCGGCGATGCCCGGTCTATGGTTGAAATCCAGCATCAGAACGGCACCTCCGCCTTCCTGGCGACACGGGACATCTCGGCGCCGTAGCCCTCCAGCACCTCCTCGATCAGGGCGGTGACCTCGGTCTCGGAGAGGTCACAGAGGCGCTTCTGCCAGCCGATATCGCCCATCAAGCGACCCAGCCGCTTCATCACCAATGCGATGGCGAGGCGTTCTTCATCGGTCGCTCCGATCATGGTCAGTCCTTTCCTGTGACGGGCCGCGAACCACCGCTGGCAGGGGATCGAGCAGAACCAGCGGTGTTTGCGCGGGCGCGGTTTGTCGGGGTCGAAGAAGCCGAACCCCTGCGCCGGGCGCAGGCAGACGGCACAAAGGTGGAAACGCGGATGCCATAGGCGATCAAAGCCCGGTCGATCCGCAGGCGCTGCGGACGGGGGTGAGACTTGCGCGACATGGCTCACGCGGCCCTCCGTTCCGGCGTGGCGGCGGCCGACCGGACAAGCTGTTGGATGACGCGCTTGTTGAACCGGAAGGAGATCAGCGCCGAGGCGTGATAGCGGGTGAGCCCGTAATCCTGACGCGCGCTCGGGGGCAGGTATTGCAGCTGCTTCTCGGTCGGGGCCTGGCTCAGCCAACCGCGGGTTTTGAAGGCGCTCTCGTCGCTCTCATGGGTATTCAGCCAGTCGTCAGCCTGCGCAAGGCAGACGGCACGTTCACCGACGCCGAGGAGCCGGGGCTGGGCGCCGCGCCGCCCACCGACCGCATACCAGAGCCCACCCAGCCAGAAGATGCCGCCCCAGGCGGAAAGCCCCGTGGCCATCAGCGCCGCCTCGTCGCCGAAGAGGTCGACCCACTGGAAACTCGACCGTTTCAGGAGGTCGATCTCGGTCATCACGAAACCCTCGAGCGCCTCGGCGCCGACCTCGTCCTTGGTCTCGACCAGCAGCGCGCCGCAGAGCGGGCATTCGCGCGCGGCCAGCGGGATCTCGGCCTCGCAGTCCGGGCAGGTCTTCGTGGGCGCGCTGCCGCTGGCCTCGCGGCCGTCGAGGTCCACGTCCTGCTCGAGCGTGCCGTGCATCAGACTCGACGTCCCGAAATCCAGAACCACGCAATCGGTCTTGACGACACCCGGGTGTTCCTCGGGGTCGACGGTCCGCAAGCCGCGCCCCACCATCTGGATCATGGTGGACTTGCAGGATGAGGGCCGCAGCAGGATCACGCAGGACGTGGGCGGGTGGTCGAAGCCCTCGGTGAGCACCGCGACGTTGACCAGCACGGCGATCTCGCCCGAGGCGAAGGCCGCGAGGATGTTGCGGCGCTCGTCGGCCGCGAGATCGCCGTGGATCAGCCCCGCCGGGATGCCGGCCGCGTTGAAGGCCTCGGCGACATGGGCGGCGTGCGCGACGGTCGAGCAGAAGACGATGGTCGGCCGCCAGGCGGCCTTCTCGCGCCAGTGGCGGATCACCTCATCGGTGACCGGCGCGCGGTCCATGATGCCGGCGACCTCGGTCATGTCGAAGTCGAGGGCGGTCTTGCGCACCTTCTGCAGTTGCTCGCGCACGCCCACGTCGATCACGAAGGTGCGCGGCGGCACGAGGTGGCCCGAGGCGATCAACTCTCCCAGTCTGACCTGGTCGGCCACGTTGTCGAAGACCTGGCGCAGCCCCTTGCGGTCGCCCCGGTTGGGCGTCGCCGTGACGCCGAAGACGCGGGCCTCGGGGTTGGCGACCCGTACCCGGTCGACGATGCGGCGATAGCTGTCGGCAATGGCATGATGCGCCTCGTCGATCACCAGCAGGTCGAGCTGCGGCATGGACTTGAGGTTGGCGGCACGCGTGAGCGTCGGCGCCATGGCGAAGGTGACCTGGCCGGCCCAGTCCTTCGTCGCGGCATCGACCACCGAGGTGGAGATATCGGGATTGACCCGACCGAACTTCTCCCGGTTCTGGGCCGTCAACTCGTCGCGATGGGCCAGAACGCAGGCCTTGGCGCCGTCGCCGACCATCATGCCCGCGACGGCGGACAACATGATGGTCTTGCCCGATCCGGTCGGTGCGATGCCGAGCGTGTTGCCGTGGGTCGAGAGCGCAGCGAGGCTGCGCTCCACGAAGAGTTTCTGGCGGGGACGAAGGCGCATGGGTGTACCCTCACTCGGCCCAGGACGGGCGGCCCGGCATGGACGGCGCGGTGGAGGTCTGGGCGGCGGCAGTCTGCGTGGCGCTGGCCGGGGCCGCCGGGGCCGTAGGTGGCATTGGCGCAGCCGGCGTCCCCATGATGCGGGCATAGTCGCGATGGTCCGGGGTCACGGCCGATCGGATCTCGTTCTTCTCCTCGCCCATGGCATCGGTGCCGACATCGATCCGGGCCACGAACTCGAGCCCGTCGAGATCGGCAAAGCCGCCGATCCGCCGCGCCGCCTGCGCCTGGGGCGACTGGTCCTTGTCGGAAATCCCCCGCGCCGAGTTCAGCATGCCCCGGATCAGGCTACGGCCCATGTTGGCCCAGTCCGGCCCCTTGGGGCTGTAGAGCCCGATCAGGGTGAAGATCTTGCGCCGGGCGTATTGCCCCTCGGTCACGGTGAACTCGCCGTTCAAATACACCGCGCCGGTGGAGCCGCGGGTGGCATAACCCCCGGTCCAGCCCTGCGCGGGTTCGTCGAAGCCGCCGGGGCGGATGGTGAGCCGCACCTTGGCGAGGGTGCCCTTGGGGATGAGGTTGGCGTTGGATTGCGCGTCATTGAAATCGTTCCAGAGGCCAGACATGGCATTGGTCCTTTCAGTTGGAGGGATCGGTTTTGGGGGTGGCGGCGGGCGCCGGGATCGCGGGCGGGTCGATCACCAGCGGGCGCGCATCGAGCGGCAGCGGCTGGTGGATCTTGTCGATCAGGCGGCCGAGATCGGGGGGCTCGAGCATCTCCAGCCGACCGGAGCGGTCCTTGGCCGGATAACCCCAGGGGTTCTGGGTCTGGCAGACGAAGACCCGCCGCGGCTCGCCCTGTTGGTCGGGCAACGAAGTCAGCGTCAGCACCTCGTCGACGATGCCCGGCAGTTCCAGCCCGGTCTTGGAGCCCTCGATCTGCGGCACGAAGACCTTGCGATTGAAGTCGTCGAGCTTCTCGTCGAGGATGCCGACGAAGATCACGTTCTTCGCCCGGGTATGTTGGAGATGCGTGAGCCAGCCGATCATCTCGCGCCCGTGCAGCCCGTAGGCGCCGCGCACGTCGGGCTTGCCGGTCTTGTCCGAATGTGCCTCCGGCTGGCCCTTGCACCACTGGAAGCAGAGCCGACCGGCGACGGTGATCGAGTCGACGAAGATCGTGTCGTACCTGTCGAGCGCGGCCGGATCGCCGAACTTCACGCAGACCGCGTCATAGTGCGCCCGGCTATAGGACTGGTCGTCCCTGAGCGCCGGGTTGGCCCCGCCGATGAACACCGCGAAATCCCGGCACTCGGTCCAGGTGCGTGGGCGGATCGTGTCGATGGCCAGCCCCTCGACGGCGAGATCGCCCGCCTCGAGATCGAAGAACAGCGTCGTGCTTGCCTTGAGCGTGCGCAACAGCGTGGTCTTGCCCGCGCCGCTGGCTCCGAAAATCGCGGCCTTGACGCCGCGCATCTCCGCCAGCCGCTCATCGGCGGTGATGATGGGGAGGGTCATGCCGGCACCCCCTGCGGTTTGCGGGGCGCCGCGGGATCA
This sequence comes from Roseovarius sp., assembly GCA_002720475.1. Lineage (GTDB taxonomy): Bacteria > Pseudomonadota > Alphaproteobacteria > Rhodobacterales > Rhodobacteraceae > Roseovarius. Next base: position 566,603 of record PBIL01000005.1, on the reverse strand, counting down.
CCGCTGGTCACGGCGGCGTAGAGCGCATCCAGCCGATCCGCTTCCGCCAGGCATTCGATCCCCTTGCGCCGCATGAAGCGCCGTGCGTCGTCGAGCAGCGCGGGATCGGCGATCAGATCGGGGATCGCGACATATTCCTCGGCGCTCTCGACGAAATAGGATTTCGAGCGCAGGTCCTTCACGAGCGGCGCGAAGGCCGCGCAGATCTCCGAGAAATCTGCCTGACCCGACCCGTCGTCCCGATTGCGCAGGATGCGCTTGACCTCCGAGACGATCCCGGTGCGCAGCATGCGCAACGCGCCTTCCTCGCGCGCCTGCGAACAGGTCAACGGAAAGGCCGCCTCCATGATCTCGTCGGCGATTTTGGGTGCGTTGTTGCCCACGCGGGCGGCAAACTCCCAGACGGATGCGGCAAAGGCCGCGGATTGGCTATTCAGCATCGAGCCACTCCTTGATGTTCGTGAAGACTTCGGCGCCGCGGGCGATGGCCCGGGCGTCGAGATGGTGGAACGGGTCGTTCCGCGCCTCGCGCATGCCTTGCCGGGCGAGTGCGAGGTTTTCGTCCGAAGCCCATTCCGCGAAGGCCCGAAACGTGCCGGTCACACGCTGCCAGGCGGCGCGCTCGGGCGTCGGCGGGACATGGAGGGGATTGCGGCGGCCGGCGGGGCGCTGCGGGCGCATCCCCCGCCTGGCCGCGTCAAGCACCATCTTGCGCAGAGCGGCGCGGGTCGGTTCCTCTCCGCGTTCGAGGCGCTCGTTCAGCACGCGCTGGACGATGCCCGGCTCCGCAGCCTCGGCATCGCGGATCTGGCGGGCCTCGTGGATCTGGTCGCGGCGCAGGCCGAGATCGGCGGTGCTTGCAATCGCGTTGCCGCCTTCGACGCGTTTGCGCGCGCCATCATGGGCGCCGAACACCTCTCCCCGCGCCTGCGCGGCATCGTATTCATCGGCGAGCCGGCGCTTGGCGCGGGCCTCGATCTCGAGCGCATGGGCCTGCGCGCGATGGGCGGCCGCGACGAGATCGTCATGAGCGTTCTTGGCCCGATGCAACCGGGCGGCGCGTTTTGCCACGTCATAGGCCAGACCGGCCATGTCGCGTGCCTCGAGCACCTCGGCCGCGGTCTTTGCCCCCGCCAGCGTGCCGGCGGCGCGGTCGATCAGGCTGGGAAGATCCTGCGCCTCGGGGGAAATCGGGGCGATCGCGGTCATTGCGCGTCCTCCCACGGCAGGATCGCGACTTTCAGCGTGCCCGGCCGCACCGTGCGCGCGGGTTCGAAGCCCTTGCGGATCGCCTCGGGCCAGGCGGCGTATTTGCGCTCGGGCACCTTGTAGGTGACGTCGACATATTGCTCGGGATCATCGCCCGCGGCGCGGATGCGCGCGACCATGGCGGCGAGCTGTTCCTGGTCCCAAACGACGCGCTTGGGCAGGTCGGCGACCACGGTGAAGTCGCCGTCGTCCAGCCTGACGGTGCCGGTGTCCTTGCCGGCCGTGCGGCGGGCTTCCTCGGCGCGGGTGGCGTAGCGGATGGTCAGCGCCCCATCGAGACGGGCCTTGGCGGCCTTTGACTGCTTCAGGCGCTCGTCCACCTCGTGCTGCAGGATGGCGAGAAGATCGACGGGCATCTGAGCGATCTCGTTGGGGTCGAGCCCGGGCAGATCGTCGGGCTTGGGCGCATTGTCAGGGAAAGGCATGAACGGGTCTCCATGATTGGCGAAGTGATCGAGAAAGTCGTGCATCAGGCGGCCTCCGGCTCGGCGAGCAGGCGCTCGAGCGGCACGGACGTTGCGCGCGGCTTCGGCCGGGCGATGGCGAGATAGGCGAAGCGGTCGGGGCCGAGGCGCTCCTGCACGAGATGCACGAGCCCCGCCTCGCAGGCGCGGAAGGCGGCCGAGGCGAGCGCCGCGAGGCGCTGGCGATCCCTGTCGGGCAGGGTCGACATGCCCGCCATCGTGTCGATCCCGAGAAAACCCTGGTGGTATTCCAGCCGGTCGCCGGGTGCGGCCTGGCCCACCCAGGCGCAGAACTCGATATCCGTGAGCGGGCGCGCGGCGCGAACAGTGATGAAGGCGGTGTGGGGCATGACGGTCACTCCCATGTCCTGCCTCTACGCATCGCTTCCGGCAGACGTCCCGGCGGGGCCCGGGGCATCGGTGTAGAGCGCGACAAGCGGCGTTCCGTCCTCGTGTGCGCCTGCCTTCTCGATGCGATAGGTGCGGTGCCCGCGGAGCACCTCGGGCAGTTCCCAGCGGCGGTAGAGCCCCGGGATGCGGATGAGTTCTCCGGCAGGTGGGCGATGGCGATCCTTCATCGGGTCGTTCCTCGATTGGGCCCGCGACCGTCGCGGACCGTTCGAGAGGGAAAAGCCATCCGGACCCGCCAAACGGGACATGCGCTCAGACAAATTCATCGAATGCCTCCCGCAGCCGCCGCGTGGCCCGCTGATAGCGCTTGCGCGCGGCGGCCTCGGACAGACCAAGCGTTCCGGCCACCTCGCGCTGGGTGAAACCCTCGACCGCTACCCGCAGGACGAGATCGGCGTCGCGACCGACGAGCCGTCCGAGATCTCGGCGCAGGAAGATGGCTGCGGCACCTGGAGTCGACGCGGCCAATTCCTCCGCCTCGACGTTGGCGGCGACCAGCGCCCGGGCGGCCTCGCGGCAATGCGCGCGCAGGGCGTCGCGCTCGACATTGCGCAAGACCGTCGCCGCGATCCGGCTGACCCGATCGAGATCGAGTCCACGCAGGGTCTCGGTGGCGCGCGCGAGGACTTCGGAGGATACCTCGTCGGGGCGACCGGACTTGCGCCACGAGAGCCGCCGACGCACCGCGTCGAGCCCCGGCCAGAGCGCAAGCAGCGCGAGCGTCACCGCGCCGTCGGAAGTGAGGTCATCGCCTTGCGCCGCGGCCACCAGGGCCCAGAGGATGCGGTTTTTCCGCTCGGCGCAGCCCGCGCGCGCGTGCAGCATGTCGAGAAGCGCCGCCGGGTCGGTAAAGCGCCCGAGCGCGGGATCGCGGTGCCGCAGGGTCTCGAAAGATTTCTGGAAACCCAGGGTGTTGGTCGTCATCACGAGGCTTTCGTGGATCTCGTGCCATTCGAAGGACATCGGACGTCTGCCTTTCGGCCAGGCGTCGGGCGCCTTTTCGTGGCCAGGTCAGGACGTCGCGCGTCTCTTCGGTTGCAGGATGAGGGGGCGCCCGCGTCAGAGCGCGGGCGACGGGGCCTTGTTCAGCGTGCCACAGCCACGGCAGGTGGCGACGGCGGGCAGGCTCACGAAATATTCGTGGCCCCGGGCAAAGCGCAGGTGCAGCTGGCCGCCCCGGCGGATGCCGAGCAGCTTGTCGCAGCGCGTGCAGCGCCATTCAGTGTGGGAGTGATCGGGATTGCCGGCCGCGCGGCGCGCCTGGCCGGTCGGGTGCGCGTATCCGCGCTGGAAGTCGGGAGTCTGCATGGGAATGCTCCTCTTGCTGAGTGAGCACTCCTCATGAACGTCAGAATCGGAGTTAGTCAGAGCCCCCAATCGGAGCCGGATCGGAGTTGGCCGTCAGAGCGATCTCCCACTTGCCCTTGCCAACGCTCCGAACGAAGCCGGCCTTGAGCTTCTTCCACAAAGGCGCGCCAAAGATATTCGAGAGGGATTGGCCTTCGATGCCCTTGACCAGATCTTCAGTCTTGATTGGCGCCGGTCCGTTGTTGTGCGCATCAACAAGACGTTGGATGACCAGCAGTCGATGATTTCCAATGATGTCGATCGAACCCTTGCCAGGAACAAATAGCGTTCCCGAGTTCTCGCCAGTTGTTTCCAGCCGAACGGATTGCCCGCCTTGGGCCAGAACGCGATCACGGCGCAAGACTGCCCGCAGCTTGTCGGCGATCAGATTGATCTCCGTGCCGTTGCCATCGATGTGTTCGGCCAGTGGTGTCAGAACATTGGCCCCAATGCACGGGCCGGGCGCGTCGCCGGCCTGCAGAACCAGTCCGATGCCGAGATGGCTCCGGCTACGAAGCGCGGTATCCACCGCCGTGCGAACCTTTTCCTGATCCAGGGAGCGCGCGAGATATACCGGCGCTTCGCCGCCCTCGTTCGCCAAAGTTCCGAGATACCAAAGGTGGCGCGACAGTTCCTCGACGGCCGGGGTATCGAGCACCTCGACGAGCCGCGCGCGGAGGTGTTCTGCGACCCAACCGTCACGCACCCGGTAGATTCTGTAACGTTCGGGGTTGCCGCCCGGAGCTGTCTGTCCTTCGCTCACCTTGAGGTCCACCTGTCCAGGGGTCGCAACGACCTCGGCGGTGGCCGGACCGACTTCGTCCTCGTCGTCGATCAGATCATCGCCTTCCCATCCAGCCGGAACGAGAAAGCCGAGTTCGGTCAGAAGCGTCGCATCGACATTGCGGTCGAGGAGCCACGCGCCGCTGACCCTGTCGAAGCCCATGTCCCACAGAGCCAGCAAGGCCGGAATTGCGGCCATTGTCTCGGCAGGTGTCGGCGCGCGACCTTCGCGCAGGATGCCCCAATGGCGTAGCAGACGGTGCCCAAGAACCCTTTCAAAAGGATCGTCGACGCTGAGCAGACTGGTCGTGTTCCTGTCCGTGAGCGTGAAATCGAGCGTCTGAGGCTCTGTTCTCCCCGGGCGGCGGTACCGCACCGCGATCTCGATGAAACGTATCGCCACCGCCCGACCGAATATCCGCGACAACCCCGGTTGAGTTTCGATGATCTCGGAAATGTCCTGGTCAATCGTCGTGGAAAGCGACAAGCGATTTGCGAGATTGCCGATGCTGATATCGGCGCGAATGACCCGAGCGCGGAGAACGACCGCATCGTCCATTTCCGGCAGATCGAGTTCGAAGCCGTTGCGGAACCGGGAGATGTCGTAGGCCTGAAAATCGACGGGCTGGTTGGAGTAGTTCTGGGACAGCGCCGTCTCGATGAAGCGTTCGGCAATAAGGTGGCGCAGCTTCCTGTTTCCCGCGCGCACATGGACGCGCCCAGTCGACGGCGTGTAGACGATCATCGCCTCACCGGGCGGCCGGAAATAGAGCTTCGAACGGTTGCCCTCCTCGTCGATTTCCCTAACGCTGGCCGGGCGATCGGGATGATAGAGCAGAAACATCTCGGCCGCGGGCTCGTCGCCCTCTTCGGGAAGCTCATACTTTTCGATATTGTAGCCGTCGCCCCGATCGAGGGCTTCCTTGATCTCGTCCAGCAGACCTTGAAGCCGCGCGTCATCGGGTTCCGGAGCCCCGTCGAGCGAAGGCTCGGCCATGAAGGTCTGGTAATGCTTGTCGTAGCGCCGGTAGAGCCGCAAATGCAGACTGTTTTCGGCCGCTTCGAACAGCGCCAGTTCATTCGTATAGGCCCAGAGACTTCGCGCCAGCGCGTCCCGCTGGTTCAGGAGTCTCCTGGCGCGTTCCGGTTCAAGCTTCGACTCGGCAAGTCCTTCGAGCACGAAATCTCCCCGGTCGCTGGCGATCATCACTACGCGCGCCGCCTCATCCTCCAGCGGCCGTAACCGCTCCATGTTCTCGCTGTTCAGCATTTCGCGGGCGGTCGAGGGACCGTCCGTGTCCTCCGAACCAAATCTGTATTTCGCGAGCCAGTTGAGCCTGTCGAAGGCCCTGCTCTCAAGAAACGAGGCCAGGAGCGCGGGTTCTGCCTCCGCAAACAGGCGAGAGAGATTCGGGCAGGTCTTGGTCGGGGTTCGTACCATTCAAGTCTCCGGGAAGTGGAAATAGCGACCATGCGAACGCGCAAGAACTCGCCCGCAAAACGCGGGGGTCGCTCGCATTGTCCTCAGATCATTGTCGCGATCGTTCAAATTGTGCACGGAGCCGCGCCCAGACGAGGCGTGGGGGGCAAGCGTGACGATAGCCTGACAATCTGATCGTTCCGGGTAATCGGCGCGGGGCATGAACTCACCTCAACCAATAGCTGCTCGACAGCGACTCAACCTCAGATAATTGTGGCGCGCTGTCGGAAGCACAAGCAAAAATGTTCGCATTACGTTCTGTTTGGCGTGGCACCCGTCCCATCCCGGCGCCGCGGATGGCTTTTCTCATGGGAATCTCCCAGGAAGGCACACCGTGATCCCATGAAACGCCCCAATCCCCTGCCACCCGACATGCTGTCCCCTGCCGAGCGCCGCGCGGAACTCTGCCGCCTGCTGGCCGCCGGGCTGGTCCGCCTGCGGATGCGGGAGAACGGGCAACTCTTTTCGGAGAAGGGAGAATTTCCGCTACACAACTCACGCGACCAGAGCGGTAGTGCAGGTCCAACCAACCGGAGGACCGCATGAACACGCACGATCCCATCCCCGCGCGCCTGGCTGCGCTCAAGACCATGAAGACGCCCGAGTTGAAGGCGCAATGGCGCGAGCTGTTCGACAGCGAGCCGCCGCCCTTCAACCGGCGATATCTCGAAAGCCGGCTGGCCTATCGCATACAGGAACTCGCCTACGGTGGGCTGAAGCCCGAGACGGTGAAACGCCTGGAAAGGCTGGGCGAGGAATTGGACGGCGGTGATCGCAAGAAGAGCCGCGTCCGGGCCGACCTGACGCCCATTGCGGGCACGCGCCTGATCCGCGAATGGCAGGGGGTGGAGCATGTAGTCACCGTCACCGCCGATGGCTTCGAATGGCAGGGTCGGCCCTACAAGTCACTGTCGGCCATCGCCCGTGCGATCACCGGCACGCGCTGGAACGGCTGGGTCTTCTTCGGGTTGAAATCGCGGAGGCGCGCATGAGCGATGTGAAAATCAAGCGCCGCTGCGCTGTCTACACCCGCAAGTCCTCCGAGGAAGGGCTGGAGCAGGAGTTCAACTCGCTCGACGCGCAGCGCGAGGCCTGCGAGGCTTACATCGCCAGCCAGCGCTCCGAGGGATGGGTGCTGGTGCGCGACCGCTATGACGACGGCGGCATCTCCGGCGGCACGCTGGAGCGGCCCGGCCTGCAGCGGCTGATTGCCGACATTGAGGACGGGCTGGTCGATGTGGTCGTTGTCTACAAGATCGACCGGTTAAGCCGCTCTCTCGCCGACTTCGCCAAGCTGGTCGAGGTGTTCGACCGCAACGACGTGACCTTCGTCTCGGTCACGCAGAGCTTCAACACCACCACTTCGATGGGTCGGCTGACGCTGAACATCCTGCTCAGCTTCGCCCAGTTCGAGCGCGAAGTGACGGCCGAACGCATCCGCGACAAGGTCACGGCCTCCCGCAAGAAGGGGATATGGATGGGCGGGGTGCCGCCCTACGGCTATCGCGTCGAGAACCGCAAACTGGTGATCGACGACGAGCGCGCCGAACATGTGCGCTGGATCTTCGCCCGCTTCCTCGAGATCGGGTCGGGCACGGAACTGGCCCGCGAGGTTGAGAAACGTGGTTTGCGTACCCCCAAGGGCAACCGGATCGACAAGAAATACCTGTACCGCATGCTGAACAACCGCGCCTACATAGGCGAGGCGGTGCACAAGGGGCAGAGCTATCCCGGCGAGCACGACGCCATCATCGACCGCGAAACGTGGGACCGGGTGCACGCCATCCTGCAGGAAAGCCCCCGCAAGCGCGCCGCGCGCACCCGGGCCGATACGCCCGCACTGCTGAAGGGGCAGCTCTATGGCCCGGATGGAGCGGCCTTCTCACCGACGCATACCCGCAAGGGCGGCAAGCTCTACCGCTACTATGTCAGCCAGACGGTGTTGAAGCACGGCGCCGGATCCTGCCCGGTTGGCCGCGTACCCGCCGGTGAAATCGAGGGCGCCGTCATAGACCAGCTCCGCGCCGTGTTCCGCCAGCCGGAGATCGTGGCTGGGACGTGGAAAGCTGCACGTGTCCACGCCGATGGCATTACCGAAGCCGACGCCTGCACGGCCCTGCAGCAGCTGGACCCGCTGTGGGACGAACTCTTCCCCGCCGAGCAGGCGCGGATCGTGGCGCTGCTGGTCGAGCGGATCGACATTGGCACCGAGGGGCTGGATATCCGGCTACGGGTGGATGGGCTGCGCGGCCTTGCGCGCGAGATGCTGGCAGGCGGAAGGAAACGAGCCGCATGACCAGAGCCACACCCGACACCATCACCATCCGCGTTCCATTCCACATCACCAAGCGCGGAGGGCGCAAGGAGGTGCAACTGCCCGACGGCGCACCGGTGCAGCGCCGGACCGACAGCACCCTGATCAAGGCGCTCGCCCGCGCCTTCCGCTGGAAACGCATGCTGGAATCGGGCGAGTTCGCCACCATCGCTGAATTGGCCGAACGAGAGGGGATCGCACCGTCCTACATGACCCGCGTCCTCCGGCTTACGCTGCTCGCGCCCGATACCGTCGAGTCGATCCTGGAGGGGCGCCAGGGACCCGAGGTGACGCTCAGGCGGTTGCTGCAGGGGTTTCCGGTGGAGTGGGAGGGGCAGCGCTTGCGATTTTTTCTGTAATTTCCCTACAGCATCACTCTCAGTTGACTCGGCCTAGGTTGTCGCTTATTCCTCTGTAAATTGCCTAACAGAGGGCTCTGCATGCGGCTCTCCGAGCTATCTGACATTCACTCCGGATACACCGCGCGCGGCAGGCTCGTGCCGCAGGCTGATGGCGGCACTCCCGCGCTGCAGTTGCGCGACGTGGGCGCCAGTGGCGATATCCCGGCGGCAGACCTGCAGCGATACGACTTGGGCGAGCTTCCCGACCGATACCTCGCGAGCGGAGGTGAGGTGGTGTTTCGTTCGCGCGGCGAGCCGAACACCGCGGTCGCAATTCCCCAGGACCTGCCCGAGCCCATCGCCGTCATCGTGCCGCTGGTTGTCATCCGCCCCGACCGCGCGCGCATCCTGCCGGAATACCTCGCCTGGGCCATCAATCAACCACTCGCGCAACGCACGCTTGCAGCCGACGCTCAAGGAACGAGCCTCAGAATGATCCCAATGCGCGCGCTGGAACGCCTCGACATCCCGGTGCCGGATCTCCACGCGCAACGGCGGATCGTCACGCTCAGCGCACTCGCGGCGCGTGAAATGCAACTCTTGCAGGACCTCGCCGAAAGACGCACCCAATACATGAGCGCCATTCTTCATCACGCCGCCCGCACCGCCGAACACAAGGACATTGCCCGATGACCGACCAGATCACCCAGGACCAGGTGAACAACGCCGCATGGGCCGCCTGCGACACCTTCCGCGGCGCCGTCGATCCCGCGCAATACAAGGACTACATCCTCGTGATGTTGTTCCTGAAATACATCTCGGACCTCTGGAACGACCACGCCGAAGCCTACCGCAGGCAGTATGGCGAGGATGAAATCCGCATCCGCCGCCGCCTTGAACGCGAACGCTTCATCCTGCCCGAGGGAGCCAGCTTCTACGACCTCTACGCGCAGCGCAACGAGCCCAACATCGGCGAGCTGATCAACATCGCGCTGGAGAAGATCGAGGACGCGAACCGCGCCAAGCTCGAGGGCGTCTTCCGCAACATCGACTTCAACTCCGAGGCCAATCTCGGCCGCCCCAAGGACCGCAACCGCCGCCTCAAGAACCTGCTCGAGGATTTCGCCAAGCCCGAGCTTGACCTGCGCCCCAGCCGGGTCAACGAGGACATCATCGGCGAATGCTACATCTACCTGATCTCGAAATTCGCCTCCGACGCCGGCAAGAAGGCGGGTGAGTTCTACACCCCCGCGCCGGTCTCGCGCCTGCTCGCCAAGCTCGCCGCCCCCAAGCCCGGCAACACCATCTGCGACCCTGCCTGCGGCTCGGGCTCGCTCCTGATCTGGGCCAGCCAGGAGGTCGGGTCCGACAACTACGCCCTCTTCGGGCAGGAGGTGAACGGCGCCACCTGGGCGCTGGCGCGGATGAACATGTTCCTGCATGCCCGCGACGCCGCCCGCATCGAATGGTGCGACACGCTCAACAGCCCCGCGCTGGTCGAGGGCGATCACCTGATGCGCTTCGACGTGGTGCTGGCCAACCCACCCTTCAGCCTCGACAAATGGGGCCACGAGAATGCCGAGGCCGACCCCTGGGGCCGGTTCTGGCGCGGCATCCCGCCCAAATCCAAAGGCGATTATGCCTTCATCACCCACATGATCGAGACCGCCAAGCGCCAGTCCGGCCGGGTGGCGGTGATCGTGCCCAATGGCGTGCTGTTCCGCGGCGGGGCCGAGGGGCGCATCCGCGAGAGGCTCATCGAGGAAAACCTGCTCGATGCCGTGATCGGCCTGCCCGCCAACCTCTTCACCACCACCGGCATTCCCGTCGCGATCCTGGTCTTTGACCGGGCGCGCGAGGAAGGCGGCGCGCGCGAGGATGTGCGCGACGTGCTCTTCATCGACGCCAGCCGCGAGTTCACCCCCGGCAAGAAGCAGAACCTCTTGGAGGACGCGCATATCGAGAAGATCGTGCGGACGTATCGCGAGCGCGCCGAGGTCGAGCGCTATTCGCACCGGGCGGTGCGCGAGGAGATCGCCGAGAACGGCTATAACCTCAACATCCCCCGCTATGTGGACACCTTCGAGCCCGAGGAGGAGATCGACGTGGCCGCCGTGCAGAAGGACATCCTGCGGATCGAGGCCGAACTGGCCGAGGTCCGGGCGAAGATGGCGGGCTATCTGCGGGAGCTGGGTGTTGATGCTTGAGGGGTGGGCAACGGCACCAATCTCAGATGTGGCGGTGATCCATTCTGGTGCAACGCCGAACAAAGCTCGCGCGGACTATTGGGGCGGTTCCATCCCGTGGGTCACTGTCAAAGATATGAAAGGCATACGCCTGAACGGCGTCGGTCTATCGCTAACCGAAGAAGGGGCTTCGACAGTTCGTGTCGTTCCGCCGGGGTCGGTCTTGGTGCTCGTCCGGGGCATGGGGCTATTCAAGGATCTGCCGATAACGATCTGTGACAGGTCGGTGGCCTTCAATCAGGACATCAAAGCGCTTGTTCCAAAATCGAATGTGGAACCTGAGTTTCTCGCGATTGCGTTGACAGCCCGGAAGGAGGATATCCTCCGGCACGTCGATAGTGCAGGCCACGGAACCGGGCGGCTTGATACCGAGCTTTTGAAATCCACTCCCATCCCACTCCCCCCGCTCCCCGAACAGCGCAAGATCGCCGAGATCCTGCGGACCTGGGACGCCGCGCTGGAGGCCCTCACCACCCTGCGCACCGCCAAGGCGCGGCTGCGCACCTGGTTCCGCACCCATCTTTTCACCGGCAAGGCGCGATTGCCCGGATTCTCCGGCGAATGGCGCGAAGTGCGGCTCAGCGAGGTGCTCCATGAACACGGCCTCAAGTCGACCGGCAAGGAGGAGGTCTATTCGGTTTCCGTCCACAAGGGGCTGGTGAACCAGATCGAGCACCTCGGCCGGTCCTTCTCCGCCGCCAGCACGGACCATTACAACCGCGTCCTGCCCGGCGACATCGTTTACACGAAGAGCCCGACAGGGGATTTCCCGCTTGGCATCATCAAGCAGAGCAAGGTCGACCGCGAGGTGATCGTCTCGCCCCTCTATGGCGTGTTCACGCCCAAGATCCACGCGCTTGGCGTGATCCTTGATGCGTTGTTCGAGTCGCCGGTGGCCACGAAGAACTATCTGCGCCCCCTCGTGCAGAAGGGTGCAAAAAACACCATCGCCGTGACCAACAGCCAGTTTCTTGAAGGCAAGTTGCGTCTTCCGATGGACCCGGATGAACAGGCGGCCATCGCGGAGGTTGTGAACACGTCGAACGCCGAACTCACCCTCATCCACGCCGAAATCGAAGCCCTCACCCGCCAGAAACGCGGGCTGATGCAGAAGCTGCTGACGGGGGAATGGCGGGTCAGGACGGAGGCGCCGGTTGCCTGAGTTTTCCGATTTCATCGTCTATGCCGACGAAAGCGGCGATCACGGGATGGTCAGCATCGACCCGCAATATCCCGTCTTCGCGCTGGTCTTCTGCGTCATGCGCAAGGCCGATTATCACGGTGTCATCGTGCCCGCGATGCAGCAGTTCAAGTTCGACATCTGGGGGCACGATTCGGTCGTGCTGCACGAGCACGAAATCCGCAAGAGCCTCGGCCCCTTCGGTATCTTGCGCACCGATCCGGCGCTGCGGGCGCGGTTCTTCGACGGGCTCAACGGCCTGATCGAGGCCGCGCCAATGACGATCTTCGCTTCGGTCATCGACAAGCAGGCGCATCGTGCGAAATACGTCAATCCCTGGAACCCCTACGAGATCGCCATGCATTTCTGCATGGAACGGCTGCACGAGATGCTCACCCGGGAACGGCAGCATGGAAAGACCGTGCACATCGTCTTCGAGAGCCGAGGCGCGAAGGAGGACCGGGAACTCGAGCTCGAATTTCGCCGCATCGTCGGCAACGACAGCCACTGGGGTTATCGCCGGCATGACTTCAGCCGCTTCGACTTCCAGCCGGTCTTCATGCCGAAGGCCGCGAACTCCTCGGGCCTTCAGCTGGCCGATCTGACGGCGCGGCCGATTGCGCTGTCGCGGTTGCGTCGCGGACAGCCGAACCGCGCCTTCGAAATCATCCGCCCAAAGTTGGGAGGACTTAAATGCTTCCCTTAAGCCCTTGCGAAGCAAAGAAAAACAAAAGGGCCCCGGAAGCTCCAGGACCCCTTTGTCGACCGGGAAATGCCCAATCCTTTGAGCCCTATATAGGCATAGGAGGCGTGAATCGCAAGTTAATTGCAGCCTCGGGAGCCAGCCCATGACCTTCAACGCCACCGAGAAATATCAGTCGCAGATCCCCGCGATGCAGATGCTGGTGGGGCTGGGATTCACGCCGCTCAGCCAGGAAGAGGCGCTGCGGCTGCGCGGCGGGCGGATGCGCAATGTGGTGCTCGACGATGTGCTGGTCGAGCAGCTGATGAAGATCAACCGCTTTACCTATCGCGGCCGGGAATACGCCTTCGACCTCGAGGACGCGCATGAGGCGATGCGGCGGCTGAAGCCCACGCCCGACCGGCTCAAGGGGCTGCGCGGCACCAATCAGGACATCTACGACGCCCTGATCCTCGGCACCACGATCACCAAGACGATCGACGGCGATTCCAAGAGCTATTCCTTCCGCTACATCGACTGGGAGAACCCGGCGAACAACGTCTACCACGTCACCGCCGAGTTTTCGGTCGAGCGCACTGGCTCAAGCAAGACCAAGCGTTGCGACATCGTCGCCTTCGTCAACGGCATCCCCGTCCTGGTGATCGAGAACAAGCGCCCGACGGAAAGCCTGAAAAAGGCCGACAGCCAGCTGATCGGCTACCAGAACGAGGACAACATCCCGCAGCTCTTCCACTTTGCGCAGTTGCTCATGTCGATGAACCGCAACGAAGCGCGCTACGCCACGGTGGGGACGCCGCGCAAGTTCTGGCAGACTTGGCGCGACGAGGAAGACCGCGACGAGGACATCGCCCGCATCGCGAACCGCCCTCTGAGCGAGGTAGAAAAGGCAGCGATCTTTTCGGGCGACTTCGCGCCCGCACGGCGCTATTTCGACGAGATGGCAACTGAGGGCGCCCGGGAGGTGACCGCGCAGGATCGCACCATCCATGCCCTTTGCCGGCCCGAACGGCTGCTCGACATCATCCGGCGCTTTACGGTGTTTGATGGCGGCGTACGCAAGGTCGCAAGACACCAGCAGTTCTTCGGCATTCGCCGTGCCATCGAGACGGTTCGCCAGTTCAACCCGGACGGTTCGCGCAAGGGCGGCGTGATCTGGCACACGCAGGGCTCGGGCAAGTCGCTGACCATGGTCATGCTGGGCCGCGCCCTGGCGCTCGAGCCGAGTATCGAGAACCCGCGCATCCTGATCGTCACCGACCGCGACGATCTCGACAAGCAGATCAAGGCGACCTTCAAGTCCTGCGACATGGAGCCGATGCGGGCGACCAGCGGCGCCAACCTGCTCGAGTTGATCCGCAACCGGACGCCGCTGGTCACGACGATCATCAACAAGTTCGACACTGCGCTGCGGAACAGCGACTTCGCCGACGATGACCCGAACATCTTTGTCCTGGTTGACGAAAGCCACCGCAGCCAGACCGGGCGCTACGGCGGGCACAGTCAGTTTGCCACCAAGATGCGCCGCCTGCTGCCAAAGGCCTGCTACCTCGGCTTCACGGGCACGCCCTTGCTCAAGAAGGAAAAGAACACGCTCTCGACCTTCGGCCGATTGATCCACCACTACAAGATCGACGAGGCCGTCGCCGATGGCGCGGTCGTCCCGCTCCTGTACGAGGGCCGGCTGGTCGAACAGCAGGTAAGCGGCGGCGTGATCGACAAATGGTTCGAAAAGATCAGCGAGGGTCTGACCGACAGCCAGAAAGCCGACCTCAAGCGCAAGTATTCGCGCATGGATGCGCTTGCCAAGACGGATCAGGCGATCCGCGCCAAGGCCTTCGATATCTCTGAGCATTTCCGCCAGCACTGGCAGGGAACAGGCTTCAAGGCACAACTCGTCGCTCCGTCCAAGGCCGCAGCTGTCAAGTTCAAGGAGGTGCTGGACGAGATCGGCCATGTGACGAGCGAGATCATCATTTCGCCGCCCGATGAAAACGAGGGCAACGAAGAGGTCGACCAGGAGTCCAAGGACCTCGTCCGTCGCTTCTGGTCGCGGATGATGGAGCGTTACAAGACTGAAGAAGAATACAACCGGCAGATCATCGAGGCATTCAAGGGATCAGGTGACCCCGAAGTCCTCATCGTCGTCTCAAAGCTGCTGACCGGCTTCGACGCGCCTCGCAACACCGTTCTCTACGTCTGCAAGTCCCTCAAGGAGCACAACCTTCTACAGGCCATCGCGCGTGTGAACCGCCTTTATGAAGAGGACGGCGTGGAGAAGCAATTCGGCTTCATCATCGACTACGAGGGGCTTCTCGGAGAGCTCGACAAGGCGCTGACGACTTACAGCGCCTTCGAGGGCTATGACCCAAACGATCTCGCCGGCTCGGTCCACGACATAAGGGAGGAAATCCGCAGGCTGCCACAGCTTCACGACCAGCTCTGGGACCTTTTCAAGCCCGTGCGCAACAAGAAGGACATGGAGCAATTCGAGCAACTGCTGGCCGATGAGGCACTGCGGCAGGACTTCTACGCCCGCCTGAAGGCTTTCAGTCGCTGCCTCCACATCTCGCTTTCATCCGACAAGCTCTATGACGTATTCGACGAGGCGAAGATCGATGCGCTGAAGCGGGACTGGAAGCAGTTCTCAGAACTCAAGTGCTCGGTTCAACTGCGCTACCAGGAAACCGTTGACGTCCGCGAGTTCGAGCCGAAGATCCAGAAACTGCTCGACGATCACGTCGTGGCGATGCCGGCTGAAACCATCATCGAAGTCGTGAACATCAACGACCCCGATGCCTTGCAGGCAATCGTCGAGGAGACTGGCGTCTCCGAGGCCTCCAGGGCAGACCGTATTGCCAGCGCGACCCGCCGGGTTATCAGCGAACGCATGGAGGAAGACCCAACCTTCTACAAGCAGTTCTCGGAGCTTCTCGAAGAAACCATTCAAGCCTACCGGGAAAAGCGCTTGTCCGAACGCGACTACCTCAACAGCGTTGCCGATCTGGCAAGCAAGGTGGCGCGCAAGGAGCGCAACCGCAACGTTCCTGAAGGCATCCGGGGCAACGAGGACGCCCAGGCGTTCTTCGGCATTCTCGAGGGGCAACTGCAGACAAAGGACGGGGAGCGGGTGCCCGAAAGCGAGGTCGCATCAATAACCCTCGCGATCATCGAGATCATCAAGTCGCATCTGATCGTCGGCATCTGGTCAAACGACGTCGCCCAGAACAACCTGCGCAACGCCATCGACGACTACTTCTTCGACGTCCTGCGCGACGAGAAGGGTATCGAACTCCCGGTCGAGATGCTCGACGAAATCGAGTTGAAGATCATGGATCTCGCCAGGGCCAGGTTCGCGGCATGAAACGCCAAGGCCACTGTTTGCGTTATGGCTCGTATCAAATCGCCTATGAAATCGTGCGGCGGCCGCGGAAGACGCTGGAGATTGCCGTGGAGCCGGACACCTCCGTGGTCGTTACCGCACCGGCGGACGCGGCGCTGGAAGCGATCGAGGCAAAGCTGCGGAAGCGGGCGGCCTGGGTGCTGCGGCAGCAGAGATATTTCGCGCAGTTCCTGCCGCGCACGCCCGAACGCCGGTTCGTCTCCGGTGAAACGCATCTCTATCTCGGGCGCCAGTATCGGCTGAAGGTTGTCCCGCATGTTCAGGCCGGAGTGAAGCTGATCCGGGGGTTCATCCTCGTGCAGACGCACCGACCGGACAGGCCCGACGTGACGCGGGCGTTGGTGGAAGCGTGGTATCGTGAGCGCGCTCACGTCAAGTTTCCGGAACGGATCGAGCATTGCCTGGGGTTTTTTCCAGACCCCGAGGCGTTTCGGCCAAGGGGTCTGATCGTTCGGCAAATCCGCCAGAGGTGGGGCTCCATGTCGCCCGCCGGACGGCTGCTGCTCAACTTGCGTCTCATTCAAGCGCCGGTCGACGCCATCGACTACGTGATCACCCACGAACTATGCCACATCGCGGAGCCGCATCACGGCCCGGCGTTTTTCGAGCTTCTCGAGCAGGTGATGCCAGACTGGGAACGTAGGAAGAACCGTTTGGAGCGAGCCCTAGCCTGAGAACGTCCGATGCGAGTCGTTTCTCCGAAGTCGCCACCGGCATCGAAGTGTTCAGGTTGCGTTACACATTATTCATTGTCAATCAATGCCTTGCAGGAAATTCACCAAATCCGCGCAGTCAACAGGTTCAGAGAATATCGGCCCTCAGAGACCAATTCTGGCAGTTTCCCACCGGCGAAGGTGAACAGCCCATCGGCGTAACCCTTGAAAACAAGGGCAAAATTCCGGGCACGCTGGGGAAGAGAAAAATTCCGCAAGGGACAGTGGCGGAGACGATGGGATTCGAACCCACGAGACGGTTTCCCGTCTACTCCCTTAGCAGGGGAGCGCCTTCGACCACTCGGCCACGTCTCCGCCGTCGCGTATAGCGGGGTCGGTGGCGGGAGCACAAGGCACAATTTGCCCGGAACCGCCCGGATACCGCCGCCCGCGCGCTCAGAGCGTGATCACGGTAGAGCCGGTCGTCTCGCGCGCCTCGAGGGCGCGATGCGCCTCGGCGATCGCCTCGAGCGGGTAGCGGCGCCCGATCACGGGGCGCACGGCACCGCTCGCGACCTTTTCGAAGAGATGTCGCGCCATCTCCTGGCAGCGTTCTGGATCGGCGAGGAAGGTGAAAAGCGTCGTGCGGGTGAGCTTGAGCGAGCCCTTGGCGGCAAGCGTCAGCAGGCTCACCGGCTCCACCGGGCCCGAGGCATTGCCGAAGGAGATCATCATGCCGAGCGGCTTGAGGCAGTCGAGCGAGCGCTCGAACGTGTCCCTGCCCACGCCGTCCATCACCAGATCGACCCCCGCGCCGCCGGTGAGCGCGCGCACCTCTTCCACGAAATCGCCCGCGCGATAGTTGAGGCAGGTCTCGGCCCCGTTCTCGACCGCGAGCGCGCATTTCTCATCCGTACCGGCGGTTCCGATGAGGCGGATCCCCTCGGAGCGCGCCCATTGGCAGGCCAGAAGCCCGACGCCCCCGGCAGCGGCGTGAAAGAGCACGGTCTGTCCCCTTTCCAGCGGCCAGACCCGGTGAAAGAGATATTCCACCGTCAGCCCCTGGAGCATGATCGCCGCCGCTTCCTCGAAGGAGATCCCCTCGGGCAGAGGGCAGACCTGCGCGGCGGGCATGACGCGCGCCTCCGCATAGGCCCCGGGCGGGGTGGCGGCATAGGCGGCGCGGTCGCCGGGGCGCAGATGCGTGACCCCCTCGCCCACGGCCTCGATCACGCCGGCCGCCTCCATCCCCAGGGCATGGGGCAGCGTCAGCGGATAGAGGCCGGTGCGCTGGTAGACATCGATGAAGTTGAGGCCACAGGCCTTGTGGCGGATGCGGATCTCGCCCGGCCCCGGCTCGCCCACCTCGCAGTCCACGAGTTTCAGAACCTCGGGTCCTCCGGTTTGCTCGATCACCACGGTGCGTGCCATATCCGTCTCCTCCTCCACCTGTCGGCGTGTATCGCCCCGAAACCGCCTGCGGTCGGCAGGCCTTCGGTCTCGATTGGTAGCCCGGCCGCGCGGCCCCGGCAAGCGCCACCCGGCCGTGTGCCATCAGAGCGCCGCTGGCTCAGCCCGGAAGCCCGGACGAAAATGTGGAAAT
This sequence comes from Roseovarius sp., assembly GCA_002720475.1. Classification (GTDB taxonomy): domain Bacteria; phylum Pseudomonadota; class Alphaproteobacteria; order Rhodobacterales; family Rhodobacteraceae; genus Roseovarius. The sequence goes on along the minus strand of PBIL01000005.1, from coordinate 548,409 downwards.
GGTGGGTGATAAGAGATTCGAACTCCTGACATCTTCGATGTGAACGAAGCGCTCTACCACTGAGCTAATCACCCGTTGGGCGGGCTTTTAGCGTCACTCCGAAGGCTCTGCAACCACCTCTTTCATCTCTTCGTCATCTTCGGAACCGCGCCCGCCGGTGCCCGCCGCGCCCTGCCGGATGCGGGCGATCAGGACACGGCCATTGCCCGCCTCGCGCGCGCGGTTGATCCTGACCTTGCCCATCGGCGCAAGGTTCAGGTCACGCCCCTCGGCCAGCGCCTCGCCGATCACCGCGAGCGCGGCCTCGAGCACGGGCTTGGCGAATTTCTTCTTGATCTCGGCGCGCCGGACCACCTGGGCAAGAAGTTCCTGACGCTTGAGTTCGGGCAGCGCGGGCGCGGGCGGCCCGGCGCTCGCCACTTCCGGCTGTTCCGCCCCGGCGGGCGCGGCGGCGGGCTTGCGTGTCCTGCTTCGGGTGGTCGGTCTGGTTGCCATGCTGTGCCTCTTGCGCGGGATGACTGTTTCGCCTTCGGAAACACGCTAGCGGCTTGTGGGGGGCATGGCCAGCCAGAGTTGACGGACAGACATGCCCGGACGAGCTCGGGGCCATCCCGGGAGAGGATGACGGGAGACCGGCCACGGCGCGGCGGGCGTGCCGAACGGATCCCTGGACAGGCAGCGCTACGGCGCGGGCGTCCCGCTGGCATGTCGAGGGGCGCGCAGAAAGATCACGCAAATCTCTCGTTTTCGTGTAGACTATGTGTCATCGCGGGGTGTGTGACTGGTCAACTGCGGTATTTCAACCTGTGCGCCCGCGGAACTTGTCAACTGGGGGACGACCATGAAAACCAAACTCATTGCAGGGGCGCTTGCCGCCTCTCTCGTCATTGCCGGGGCCGCGCAGGCCCGGGAACAGGCCCGCATGACCGCCGACCAGGTTCGCAGCGCGACGCTTTCCTCGCAGAGCAGCGTCCCCTTGGGCAGTTCGCGCGCTGACCTCGTCGTGCTGGGGATGCTCGTGATCGTGGCAATCCTCGCCATCGTCAGCACCGCCAGCGCGGGGGGTGGCAACCATTACGCCATGATGGCCAGCGACAAGGCGCTCAAGACCGACATCAAGCGTGTCGGCACCTCGCCGCAGGGCTTCGGCATCTACGAATTCCGCTACAAGGGCCATGAGCAGCGCTTCCGCGGTGCCATGGCGCAGGACGTTGCCCGCCTGCGCCCCGAGGCCGTCAGCCGTCACGAAAGCGGCTATCTCATGGTCGATTACAACCAGATCGACGTGCGCCCGGCGCTGATCGACTGACGCACGCGCGGCGCGGGGGCCATCACCTCCGCGCCGCCACGGCCCTGTTTCCGTCTGCCCGGCTCAGTGCGCCACAGCGCCGCGCCCCTCGCCCTCGGGCTGCTGACGCGCCGCCTCGGCGGCTGCGGCCTCCTCGGCGGCCTCGTCCCAGTCCACCGGCTCGGGCTTGCGGACCAGCGCCAGACGCAGCACGTCGCGGACGTGATCGACAGGGATGATCTCCAGCCCCTGTTTCACGTTCTCGGGGATCTCGGCGAGATCCTTCTCGTTCTCGCGCGGGATGAGCACGGTCTTGATCCCGCCCCGGAGCGCCGCGAGCAGCTTTTCCTTCAGCCCCCCGATGGGCAGCGCGTTGCCGCGCAGCGTGACCTCGCCGGTCATGGCGATATCCTTGCGCACCGGAATGCCGGTCAGCACCGACACGATGGAGGTCACCATCGCCAGACCCGCCGAGGGCCCGTCCTTGGGCGTGGCCCCTTCGGGGACGTGGACGTGGATGTCCCATTTCTCGAAGCGCGGCGGCTTCACCCCGATCTCGGGCGCGATCGAGCGGACATAGCTTGACGCGGCGTCGATGGATTCCTTCATCACCTCGCCCAGCTTGCCGGTGGTCTTCATCCGCCCCTTGCCCGGCAGGCGCAGCGCCTCGATGTTGAGAAGCTCGCCCCCCACGCTGGTATAGGCAAGCCCCGTGACCACGCCCACCTGGTCGCTCTCTTCCGCAAGGCCGAACTTGAACTTCCGCACGCCGAGAAAATCGCCGAGGTTCTCCGGCGTCACCGTCACGCTCTTGGCCTCGCCGCGGATGATCTTCGTCACCGCCTTGCGCGCGATCTTGGCGATCTCGCGCTCGAGGTTCCGAACCCCGGCCTCTCTGGTGTAGTAGCGGATGATGTCGGTCAGCGCGGCATCGGTCAGCTCGAATTCGCCCTTCTTCAGGCCGTTGTTCTCGATCTGCTTCTGGAGCAGGTGCTGCTTGGCGATCTCGCGCTTTTCATCCTCGGTATAGCCCGCCAGCGGAATGATCTCCATCCGGTCGAGCAGCGGCCCGGGCATGTTGTAGCTGTTGGCGGTGGTCAGGAACATGACGTTCGACAGGTCGTATTCCACCTCCAGATAGTGATCGACGAAGGTCGAGTTCTGCTCCGGGTCCAGCACCTCGAGCATGGCGCTTGCCGGGTCGCCCCGGAAATCCTGGCCCATCTTGTCGATCTCGTCGAGCAGGATCAGCGGATTGGTGGTCTTGGCCTTCTTCAGCGCCTGGATGATCTTGCCCGGCATGGAGCCGATATAGGTCCGACGGTGGCCGCGGATCTCGGATTCGTCGCGCACGCCGCCCAGGCTGATGCGGATGAACTCGCGCCCCGTTGCCCGCGCCACGGACTTGCCGAGGCTGGTCTTGCCCACGCCCGGGGGCCCTACAAGGCACATGATCGGGCCCTTGAGCTTCTTGCTGCGCTGCTGCACGGCGAGGTATTCGACGATGCGCTCCTTGACCTTTTCAAGCCCGTAGTGATCGGCATCGAGGATCTCCTGCGCCTTGCGCAGGTCCTTCTTGGTGCGGCTCTTCACGCCCCACGGGATCGACAGCATCCAGTCGAGATAGTTGCGCACCACCGTGGCCTCGGCGCTCATCGGGCTCATGCTCTTGAGCTTCTTGAGCTCGGCCTGCGCCTTTTCGCGCGCCTCCTTGCTCAGCTTGGTGGCGGCGATGCGCTCCTCGAGTTCCGCGATCTCGCCCGCGCCGTCCTCGCCATCGCCCAGTTCGCGCTGAATGGCCTTCATCTGCTCGTTGAGGTAATATTCGCGCTGCGTGCGCTCCATCTGGCTCTTGACGCGGGTCTTGATCTTCTTCTCGACCTGCAGGACGCTCATCTCGCCCTGCATCAGGCCATAGACCTTCTCCAGACGCTCGCTCACGCTCAGCGTCTCGAGCAGATCCTGCTTGCGCTCGACATCGAGGCCGAGATGGCCCGACACGAGATCGGCGAGCTTCGCCGCATCCTCGGCATCGCTGACCGCAGCGAGCGCCTCGTCGGGGATGTTCTTGCGGATCTTGGCGTAGCGGGCAAATTCCTCGCCCACCGTGCGCAGAAGCGCGGTAACGGTGGTCGGATCGCCCGGCATCTCGTCGAGCGCCTCGGCCCGCGCCTCGAAGAACGACTCGTTCTCGACATAGTCCAGGATGCGCACCCGCCGCACGCCCTCGACCAGCACCTTGACGGTGCCATCGGGCAGCTTGAGCAGTTGCAGCACGTTGGCCAGCACGCCCACGCGATAGATCCCGTCGGTCGTGGGATCGTCATCGGAGGGGTCGATCTGGCTCGACAAGAGAATCTGCTTGTCGTCGGCCATCACCTCCTCGAGTGCGCGCACGGATTTGTCGCGCCCCACGAAGAGCGGCACGATCATGTGCGGGAACACCACGATGTCGCGCAGCGGCAGCACCGGATAGGAAGGATTCAGAGGGTCTTGCATGCTCGGTGTCCTGTTCTTGGCAAGAGGGCCCGGCCCCGGCTCCGGCAGCCCCGGCCCTCTCCGTTTCGCTTGACGCTTACTTGGGGCAGCGCAGCCCCCGTTTCAACGGCTGGACCCCACCATGCCCCCGCGCAGACCCGCAGACAAGGCTGAATACGCCGCTCATTCACGTTGCCATTGCGTGTCAAGGGCCGCGATCTCGGCCTCGAGACGGTCGGCAAAGGCGGCCCGCTCCGCCGCGCTCATGGCAGAGAGATGCGCGACGAGCACCGCCTGCCCCATCTCGAAGCGTTCGGCAAAGGCCGCACGCTGGGCGGCCAGCCGCGCGGCCACCCGGTCGGCGTCGAAGGGTTCTGCCCGCAGATCCGCCAGGAGCGCCGTCATGCTCTCGCGCACCTGCGCGCGCAACTCGGCGCGCCCTGCGCCCTCGGCCCGCATCGTCGCGCGCATCCCCCGTGCGATCGCGCGCCGGTCGGCCGGGCTCAGCGCCCGGCTCAGCGGCCCGCCCACCATGTCGAGCCGCGCCGGATGATGCCCGTGGGCCGGGCCGCCATGACGCAGCCACCAGCCCGCCACGGCCCCCACGATCAGCAGGTTGAAGGCCAGCGATACCACCAAGAGCACCCGCAGCCCCGTGGACAGCCCCTTCTTCCGCGCCTCGGCCATCAGAACCCTCCCGTCAGATCGAAGGCCAGGTCCGGGGCGACATCGACAAGATAGGCCCCCTGCCCTGCCCCAGGCAGGGCCGCGGGCAGCGCCGTGCCGATCCAGACCCCGGCCGCGGCCGCCGCGGCCAGCCCCGCCAGCGCGGGCCAGCCGCCAAGCGCGTCCCGCAGCCGCGCCATCGGCGGCACGCGCCGCGGTGCGGGCTGCGCCACCTCCGCCGCGATCAGGACAGCCGCCATCAGCGCCGCCGACGGGGCGGGCGGATGCGCCCGCGCCGCCTCGAAGAACGGCTCCAGCCCCGCGTCCTCGCGCCTCTCATCGTTCATCGGCATAGCCCAACTCCTCTTTTCTCGCGGCCAGAGCCGCCGCCAGCGCGCGCCGCCCGCGCGTGGTCAGGCTCTCGACCGCCTCGATGCTGGCCCCCATGATCTCGGCGATCTCGGGATTGGCCAGCCCCTCGATATGGCGCAGCACCACCGCCTGCCGCTGCCGCTCGGGCAGATCGTCCAGCGCCGCCTGCAACGCCTCGGCCCGCGCCCGCGCCTGCATGCGCTCCGCCGCGCCCGGGCTTGCATCGGGCGGCTCGGGCACCGCGTCGAGCGGCACCGATCCGCCCCGCGCCCGCCGCCGCCTGTCGATGCAGAGATTGGCGGTCACGCGGTAAAGCCAGGTCGTGACCTTCGCCTCTCCCGGCCGCCACCGGGGAGCCTGCCGCCAGAGCCGCAGCATCGCCTCCTGCGCCACCTCCTCGGCCTCGGCGCGGCAGCCCAGAAGGCGATAGGCATGGGCCAGGACAAGCGGCGTCAGCCGCAGGGTAAGCGCCCGCGCCGCCGCCCGGTCGCCCGCGGCAAAGGCCGCGAGCAACGCCTCTTCCGGTGCGGTGGCAGGATCGTCGAAGGGCATGGCCATCGCGTGAGGCTACAGCGGGCCCCGCACCGCCACAAGCGGGCGGTGGGGCCAGGCGCGCATCAGCGGTTGTAGAAATGCTGATGGATCACGACGCCGGGCTCGCCCTGGCCGTCGCCCATTTTCATGCCGTCGCCCATTTTCGTGCCGTGGCCCTGACCATCCATGCCGCGATGCCCGCGCATCCCGCCGCCATGCCGGTCCATCATCTCCCGGCGCATCTCGCGCATCCGCGCGAATTCCTCGGGCGAGATCGCGCCGTTGCCATCGGCATCGAGCCTCTCGAACATCCGCCCCATTGGGCCGGATTCGAGTTCCGCCATGCTCACCTGCCCGTCGCCGTCGGCATCGTGATGCTCGATCATGCGCTCGACACGGCTGGCAATGCGCTCGGCGGCGCGCTCGGTCATGCGCGCGGTCAGCTCGTCGCGGCTGAGCAGCCCGTCACCATCGGTATCGGCCCCCTCGAACCGCGTGGCCATGTCCGCCATGCCCTCGCCCATCATTCCCTGGCCCTGGCCCTCGCCCATGCCCTGCGCACGCGCCGCACCCAGCGCACCAAGGCCGATGGTCAACGCCAGCCCGGTCAACAGAACGGTCTTTCTCATGGTGATCCCTCCTTCAGGGTCCGATTTGATCCTCTTGCGACGCGGCTCCGTGACCCGCATCCGCAAGCTGATACGCAGCGCCCCGCCCGTTCCGTCGCGGAATTCCGCGCCTCAGAGCGGCGCGATGTCGCCCTCGGCCCGCGCGGCGTGAAACCCCGCCTCCCATTCGGCAAGACGCCCCTCCGCGATGGCCGCGCGCATCTCCGCCATGAGATCCTGATAATACTGAAGGTTGTGCCAGGTCAGCAGCATCCCCGCGATCATCTCGCCCGCGCGATAGACATGGTGGAGATAGGCGCGGGAATAGCCCCGGCAGGCCGGACAGGCGCAGGCATCGTCGAGCGGCCTCGGGTCGTCGGCATGGCGCGCGTTCTTGATGTTGACCTGCCCGGCCCGTGTCCACGCCTGCCCGGTGCGCCCCGAGCGCGTGGGCAGCACGCAATCCATCATGTCCACGCCCCGCCGGACCGCACCCACGATGTCGTCGGGCTTGCCCACCCCCATGAGATAGCGCGGCCGGTTCTCGGGCAGCAGGTCGCAGGCATAGTCGAGAACGCCGAACATCGCCTCCTGCCCCTCGCCCACGGCCAGCCCGCCGATGGCATAGCCGTCAAAGCCGATGGCGCGCAGCGCCTGGGCCGACTCCTCGCGCAACTCCCGCGTGACGCCGCCCTGCATGATCCCGAAAAGCGCGTGGCCGGGCCGCTCGCCAAAGGCCGCCTTCGAGCGCTCCGCCCAGCGCATCGACAGGCGCATCGCGCGCGCCACCTCGGCCTCGGAGGCAGGCAGCGCGGGACATTCGTCGAAACACATCACGATGTCCGAGCCTAGACGCCGCTGGATCTCCATCGAGCGTTCGGGCGTCAGGACATGGCGCGCGCCGTCCACATGGCTCTGGAACGTCACGCCCTCCTCGCTGAGCCGCCGCAGCCCCGCCAGGCTCATCACCTGAAAGCCGCCCGAGTCGGTCAGGATCGGGCGCGGCCAGTTCATGAAGCGGTGCAGACCGCCCAGCCGCGCCACCCTCTCGGCCCCCGGGCGCAGCATCAGGTGATAGGTGTTGCCCAGAAGGATATCGGCCCCCGTCGCCGCCACGCTCTCGGGCAGCATCGCCTTGACCGTGGCGGCCGTGCCCACGGGCATGAAGGCGGGGGTGCGGATCTGCCCGCGCGGGGTGTCGATCACCCCTGTCCGCGCCGCCCCGTCGCGCGCCGTCACCCGAAATCCAAATCCCATCGCCCGCCCCTTTTTTCGGCTTTTGCCCTCCCATAAAGCCGTTTACGCTGGCACGGAATACCCTTTGCCAGACGGTGCAAGAGGCGGCCCATGACCGAAGACCAGATTTTCGACCTGATTTCCGCGAATATCCTGTGGGTGCTGATCGCGATCTTCGGGTTGCTGATCATCACCCGCGGCCTCCAGATCGTGCCGCAATCAGAGCAATATGTGGTCGAACGCTTCGGCAAGCTGCACAAGGTGCTCGGCCCCGGCATCAACCTGATCGTGCCCTTTCTCGACCGGGTGGCGCATCGCATCTCGATCCTCGAGCGCCAGCTGCCCAATGCCAGCCAGGACGCGATCACCCGCGACAACGTGCTGGTGCAGGTGGAGACCTCGGTCTTCTACCGCATCCTGCAGCCGGAAAAGACCGTCTACCGCATCCGCGACGTGGACGGGGCCATCGCCACCACCGTGGCGGGCATCGTGCGCGCCGAGATCGGCAAGATGGATCTCGACGACGTGCAGTCGCACCGCGCGCAGCTCATCTCCACGATCAAGGCCCTGGTCGAGGACGCGGTGGACAACTGGGGCATCGAGGTCACCCGCGCCGAGATCCTCGATGTCAATCTCGACGAGGCCACCCGCGCCGCCATGCTCCAGCAGCTCAACGCCGAACGCGCCCGCCGAGCCCATGTGACCGAGGCCGAGGGCCAGAAGCGCGCCATCGAGCTTCAGGCCGATGCCGCGCTCTACGCCGCCGAACAGGAAGCCAAGGCCCGCCGCATCGCCGCCGATGCCGAGGCCTATGCCACCGGCGTGGTGGCCGAGGCCATCGCCCAGAACGGCCTCGAGGCCGCGCAATACCAGGTCGCGCTCAAGCAGGTCGAGGCGCTCGACGCCATGGCCAAGGGTGCGGGCACCCAGACCATCGTGCTGCCCGCCAGCGCGATCGAGGCGTTCGGCAACGCCTTCCAGATGCTCAAGGGGCGCGGCTGATGGCGGCGCTGTGGCAGATCTGGTGGGTCTGGGCGGCGGCGGCGCTCGTTCTCGCCATCCTCGAGACCGTGTTGCCGGGCTTCGTCCTGCTGGGCTTTGCCTGCGGGGCGGCGCTGGTGGCGCTTCTGGTGCTGCTGCCGCTGGATCTGGGTCTCTCGGCGCTTCTGGCGATCTTCGTGCTCTTCTCGCTGCTCGCCTGGATCGCGCTGCGCCGCGCGCTGCGCCGCCCCGACGACCAGACCCGCGTCATTCACGAGGACATCAACAAGTAGTGCGCTCGCCTTCCCGGCATCCGGTCCCGACATAGGTCCAGAGGCATTGCCAACGGTCCGGTACCTAAGGAGGATGACCATGAAGGGTTTCGCCGCATTGCTTCTGGCGGCCGTGTTGCTGAGCGCTGCCTGCGCAACGATCGAACCGCCCTCGCGCGACGAGCCGTTCAACGCCATGACCCACCGCGGCGGCAACGACTGATTGCGGCGCGGACGCGGCCCGGCCCGGTGCCACCGCGCCGCCTTGATGAGACTCCTCGCCCTTGCGAGGGAGGCCCGGCCGCGGCTATGACGCCCACGCGCCCCCGCAGGACCGAGGATCAAGGCCCATGACCGACGACACCCCGCCCCAGCCCCTTCAGTTCGGCTGGGAGGAATGGATATCGCTGCCCGATCTCGGCGTGCCCGCGATCAAGGCCAAGGTCGATACCGGCGCGCGCACCTCCGCGCTCCATGCCTTCGATATCGAGACCTTCGGCCCCGCCTCCCGCCCCAAGGTCCGCTTTACGGTCCACCCGATCCCGGGGCGCGACGATCTGGTGATCCCCTGCTCGGCCCCGATCCTGGACCGCCGCGAGGTGGCCTCCTCCAATGGCGAGCGCGAGTTGCGCTACGTGATCCAGAGCACCCTTGCCGTGAACGGCGACGCCTGGCCGATCGAGATCACGCTGACCAACCGCGCCACGATGACCAGCCGGATGCTGCTCGGCCGCCAGGCGCTCAAGGATCACATCTCGATCGTCGCCACCGACCGCTTCCTGCAGCCCGAACTCAGCTACGAGGTCTATCACACCTCGAGAATGCGCATGGTGCAGCCCAGGCGCGCCCTGCGCATCGCCGTGCTGAGCCGCGAGGACAACTATTCCACCCGCCGCATCGTCGAGGAGGGCGAGAAGCGTGGCCATTCGGTCGAGGTGATCGACACCACACGCTGCTACATGGCGATCAACGCGCTGGCGCCGGAGGTTCATTACGACGGCAAGCGCCTGCCGCGCTACGACGCGGTGATCCCGCGCATCGGCGCCTCGATCACCGCCTACGGCGCCGCCGTCATCCGCCAGTTCGAGACCATCGGCACCTTCTGCGTGAACCCCTCGGCGGGCATCACCGCCAGCCGCGACAAGCTCTATGCCCATCAGCTGATGGCGCGCGCGCGGGTCGGCATGCCCAACACCGCCTTTGCCGCCTCGCCCAAGGATACCGGCAATCTCATCGGCCTTGTCGGCACCGCGCCGCTCATCGTCAAGCTGCTGGAATCGACGCAGGGCAAGGGCGTTGTCCTGGCCGAGACCCGCAAGGCCGCCGAATCGGTGATCGACGCCTTTCGCGGGCTCAAGGCCAATTTCCTCGTGCAGGATTTCGTGAAGGAGGCGGCGGGCGAGGATATCCGCTGCCTCGTCATCGGCGGGCGCGTCGTCGCCTCGATGAAGCGCACCGGAGCGGATGGCGATTTCCGCTCCAACCTGCATCGCGGCGGCTCGGCCAAATCGGTGCGCATCACCAAGCAAGAGCGCGAAACCGCGATACGCGCCGCCCGCGTCTTCGATCTCAACCTCGCCGGGGTCGATCTCTTGCGCGCGGAGACGGGACCGAAGGTGCTCGAGGTCAATTCCTCGCCCGGGTTCGAGGGGATCGAGGGGGCGACGGGCAAGAACATCGCCGGTGCCCTCTACGACATGATCGAGGCGCGCGCCCGCCCCGCCCCCGTGCGGCGGCGCAAGACCGTCGGCTGAGACGGGCGCGCCGTCAGACTGGACGCGGGGCCCAACAAATCTTATATCTTTGGTCGGAATAAGCGCAGGACAGACAGCATGACCGCAGCCGAACCCCTCGAAGGGGCCCCGCTCATCGCCCCCTCCAGCACCGATCACCCGCTCTACGAGCAGGTCGTCGAGGCCTGCCGCACGGTCTACGATCCTGAAATCCCGGTGAATATCTACGATCTGGGACTGATCTACACGATCGACATCAGCCCCGAGAACGCGGTCAGCATCACCATGACCCTGACCGCACCGGGCTGCCCGGTCGCGGGTGACATGCCCGGCTGGGTCGCCGACGCGATAGAGCCGCTGCCCGGGGTGAAGCAGGTCGATGTGCATCTCACCTGGGAGCCGCCCTGGGGCATGGACATGATGTCCGACGAGGCGCGGCTCGAACTGGGCTTCATGTAGCGCAAGAGAATGAGCTTGCTTTTTGAAAAAGCAAGCTCTACGACTTGCCCCATGAAATGGGCCGTACTCACCGGAGATATCGTCAATTCGTCGGACCTGAGCGCGGACGCGCTCGACGAGGTGATGGAGGCGGTCCGGGATGCCTGCTGGCAGATGTCCGGCTGGGATGATTCCAATAGCGACAGGACCCAATCCGCCTATGCCCGAAGAGGCGGGGACGGGTGGCAGATCGCGCTCAACCGGCCGAAATACGCGCTGCGCGCGACCCTGTTCGTCCAGGCCCGACTTCGGGCGATGAAGGACGGCCAGGCCAGCCGCATCGCCGCCGCGACCGGCGAGGGCACGCTGCCGGACGGCGCGCATGTGGAGCTGAACAGCGCCTACGGCCCCGTCTTCCAGGCCTCCGGCAGACTGCTCGACACCCTGTCCGGCCGCAGCCTGATCGCATATGCCGGTGGCGGCGCGCTCGATGCCGCCTTCCGGCTGGCCGATCACATCGCGCAGGGCTGGACGCGCGCGCAGGCACGCGCGGTCTGCGCCATGCTGCCCCCCGGCGCCGGGCCGCGCCGGGTCGCGGCGGAGCGGCTGAACATCTCCCGCCAGGCGGTGGATCAGGCCCTTTGGGCGGCCGGATTTCCCGCCATCGAGGCGGCCCTCGAACAGATCGAGACGGCCCCGTGATCGCCACCTTCACCGCCCTGCTCTTCGCCCATGCGCTTGCCGATTTCGTGCTTCAGACCGGCTGGGTCCACGCCAACAAGCGTCGCTTCGGCGTCTTGCTTCTGCACGGCGCGCTCGTTCTGGGCGCGACCCAGGCCGCGCTCGGCCAGATCGCCGCGCCGGGCATTCTCCTTCTCGCCCTCGCGCATCTGGTCATCGACTCGATCAAGACCTACGGCCGCTTCACCGGGCCGGTGGCCTTCCTCACCGACCAGGCGGCCCATCTGGTCACGCTGGCCGCGCTCGCCTTCTGGGGGCCCGGCCTCTGGGCACAGGGATTTTACGCCGAACACCTGCCGATGCCGGCACAGGCGCTCCTGCTGCACGCCATGGCCCTTGCCACCGGAGTTATCCTGACGTGCCGCGCGGGCGATTTCGCGATTCGCGAGCTGATCGAGGCCCAGGCCAAGGCTCCGCGCCAGCCCGGAGAACAACCTCCCACACAGGATGGCCTGCCGCGCGGCGGACGCACCATCGGCTATCTCGAGCGCCTGCTCATCTTCCTGCTGGTCATGGCCGGGCAGTTCTCTGCCATCGGTTTTCTTGTGACGGCAAAATCCATCCTGCGTTTCGGCACCGTCTCCAACGACCGCGAGGCGACGGAATATGTCATCATCGGCACGCTCGCCTCCTTCGGCTGGGCCATCGCCCTGGCCATGGCCACCGATTCGTTGCTCGGCGGCCTTCCACCGCTCGAAACCTTCACCCCCATGCCCTGAACCTGTCACGCAACCGTGAGCGAACGGTCACGACGGCGTTACAGTTCCGCCCGATCACGGGGGCCTCACCCGACAGGAGGTCACCATGCGTTTATCCCTCGCCGCGCTCGCCTGCGCCACCGCCCTTACCCCCGCTCTCGTCACGGCCCAGGAGCAGGCGGCACAGACTGCGCTCACCTATGGCGTGCGCCCCGCCTATCTCGTCTCGCGCATGACCGACGGCCCGCTGAAGGATCGGCTTCGGTCCTGCCTCGCCAACACGCCCGAGCGCAGCAAGTTCTCCATCGGCCATCGCGGCGCGCCGCTCATGTTCCCCGAACATACCGCCGAATCGAACCGCGCCGCGGCGGCGATGGGTGCGGGCATCCTCGAATGCGACGTGACCTTCACTGCCGACAAGGAACTGGTCTGCCGCCACGCTCAGAACGACCTGCACACCACCACCAACATCCTCGTGACCGATCTGGCCGATACCTGCGTGACGCCCTTCACCCCCGCGAACGGCGATACCCCCGCCAGCGCCGAATGCCGCACCTCGGAGCTCACGCTGGCGCAGTTCCGCACGCTTTCGCCCAAGATGGACGCCGCCGACAAGACCGCCGCCACGCCCGAAGCCTATCAGGGCGGCACAGCCGCGTTCCGAACCGAGCTCTTCACCCATGGGGCAACGCTCATGACCCATGCCGAATCGATCGCGCTCTTCGACGCGCTCGGTGCCGATTTCACCCCAGAGCTCAAGGCCCCCTCGGTCGAAATGCCCTTCGACGGCTTCACCCAGGCCGATTACGCGCAGAAGATGATCGACGAATACAAGGCCGCCGGGATCGACCCCGCCCGCGTCTGGCCACAGAGCTTCAACCTCGACGACATCAGATACTGGATCGAGAACGAGCCCGACTTCGGCCGCCAGGCGGTCTATCTCGATGACCGCTACGAGGCGTCGGACGAGGATGAGGGGCTGATCGACCCGATGGATGCCACCACCTTCAAGCCCACCATGGCCGAGCTCAAGGCCATGGGCGTGAACTATATCGCGCCGCCCATGTGGATGCTGGTCACGCTTGACGACGCGGGCCGCATCGTGCCCTCGGTCTATGCGACGGAGGCGCGCGGCGCCGGGCTCGAACTCATCACCTGGACACTCGAGCGCTCCGGCCCGCTGCACACGGGCGGCGGCTGGTACTTCCAGTCGATCAAGGACGCCACCGACAATGACGGCGTGACCTTCGAGCTGCTGCATGTGCTGGCGCAGGATGTGGGCGTCAAGGGCGTCTTCTCGGACTGGCCCGCCACCACCACCTTCTACGCCAATTGCATGGGTCTCTGAGGCATCTTGCGCGGCGGGGCCGAAGCGGCGGCCCCGCCACCCCTTGAGCATGGCCGCCCTGCGTCTTAGGTTAAGACCGAGCCAAGGAGGCCAGGCATGTTCGGAATTCCCGGAAAACAGGCGGTGACGCTGACCCCGGCGGCGGTCGCGCAGATCACGCGACTCATGGCCCGCGACGGGGCCATGGGCCTGCGCATCGGCGTGAAGAAAGGCGGCTGCGCGGGCATGGAATACACGATGGAGTATGTCTCCGAGGTCGATCCCCAGGACGAGGTGATCGAACAGGACGGCGCGCGCGTGCTGATCGCGCCGATGGCGCAGATGTTCCTTTTCGGGACCGAGATCGACTACAAGACGTCACTGCTCGAATCGGGCTTCGTCTTCAACAACCCGAATGTCACCGAAGCCTGCGGCTGCGGCGAATCGATCAAGTTCGCGGGCATGTGAAGACCGCGCCGAAACTCTCTGAAAGGACGGGCGAATGACGCGCAGGCTGGCCGCCGGCAACTGGAAGATGAACGGCACCATGGCCAGCCTCTCCGAGATCACCGCGCTCGCCAATGCCCATCCCGCACCGGGCGTTGACATCCTGATCTGCCCGCCCGCCACGCTTCTGGCCGAGGCCGCGCGGATCGCCGCGGGCAGCGCCGTGATGATCGGCGCGCAGGATTGCCACCCTGCGGCAGCGGGGGCCCATACCGGCGACATCTCCGCCCCGATGCTGGCCGATGCCGGGGCGCGCGCGGTCATCCTCGGCCATTCCGAGCGCCGCGCGGATCACGGCGAGACCAGCGCGCTGGTCGCGGAAAAGGCCCGTGCCGCCCATGCCGCCGGGCTGCTCGCCGTGATCTGCCTCGGCGAGACCCTGGCCGAGCGCGAGGCCGCCCAGACCCTCGCCGTGGTCGCCGAACAGCTGCGCCTCTCGCTGCCCGACACCGCCGGTGCCGCCAATACCGTGCTGGCCTACGAGCCGGTCTGGGCCATCGGCACCGGCCTCACGCCGAGCCCTGCCCAGATCGCGGAGGTGCATGGCGTTCTGCGGGCCCATCTCGCGGACCGGCTCGGCGCGCAGGAGGCGGGCGCGCTGCGCCTGCTCTATGGCGGCTCGGTCAAGCCCGCCAACGCTTCCGAAATCTTCGCCATCGCGGATGTGGACGGGGCCCTTGTCGGCGGCGCGAGCCTGCGCGCCGATGACTTCTCGCCGATCATCGCCGCGCTCGCCTCCGCCTGAGCCTTCACTGTTCCCGAAATACTCCGGGGGAGTCGCGCGGATGCGCGACGGGGGCAGCGCCCCCTGCCCGCTCAGATCGGCAGCATGGTGGTGGACTTGATCTCCTCCATCGACAGAAGCGCGGTGACGTTGTGGATCTTCACCTCCGCGATCAGCGCCTGATAGAACATGTCATAGGCCCGCGCATTGGCCACGCGCACCTTGAGGATATAGTCGATATCGCCGGCCAGCCGGTGCGCCTCCATCACCTCGGGGCGCTTGCGAAGCGCCTCCAGGAACCGCGCCTGCCAGGCCGCGTCATGCTCCGCGGTGCGGATCAGCACGAAGAAACACGCCTCGAGCCCGAGCGCCTCGGGATCGAGAAGGCAGGTCTGGCTGCGGATCACCCCCGCCTCGCGCAGCTTGCGGATGCGATTCCAGACCGGCGTCTTGGACGAGCCGACGCTGCGCGCGATCTCGTCGAGCGATTGCGCCGCGTCGCGTTGCAACTCGCCAAGGATTTTCCGATCGAGATCGTCGATGCGGACGGTCATTTCGTATTCTCCCGGTCATTGGAAAAATCGGCCATTCAATCGCCTCACCTGGAACACACGTCCTTTTTATCCGCAGCATATGGCCATGGACCGGGAATATTTCCTATATTCCAGATGAAGTCAAACAACCCGGACCCGCTGCCGCCATGCCCGTCCCCACCTCCCGACCCGTCGCTTTCGTCGGCGCAGGCCCCGGCTCTGCCGACCTGCTGACGCTGCGCGCGCTGCGTCTTGTCGCTGCCGCCGATGTGGTGATCCACGATCGGCTGGTCGGCCCCGAGATCCTCGCCCTCGCCCGCCCCGGCGCGCAGCTCGTCGCCGCGGGCAAGAAGGGGTTCGGCCCCGCCACCCCGCAAGAGGCGATCAACGCGCTCCTCACCGGCCATGCGCTGAGCGGCGCGCGGGTCGTGCGCCTCAAGGGCGGCGACCCGGTTGTGTTCGGGCGGCTCGACGAGGAGATCGCCGCGCTCGAGGCCGCGGGCCTGGCTTTCGAGATCGTCCCCGGCATCACCGCCGCCTCCGCCGCCGCCGCCGCCATCGGCCAGAGCCTGACGCGGCGCGGGCGCAATTCCGGCATCCGCCTGCTGACCGGGCATGACATGCAAGGGTTCGCCGATCACGACTGGCGCGCGCTGGCGCGCCCCGGCGAGGTGGCGGCGATCTACATGGGCAAGCGCGCCGCGCGATTCCTGCAGGGCCGCCTGCTGATGCACGGCGCGGACCGCGCCACGCCGGTGACCGTGGTCGAGAACGCCGCGTGCCCCGATGAGCGCGTGATCGCCACCACGCTTGACCGGCTGCCCGCCGATCTCGGGGCCGCGGCCCTGACCGGCCCGGCGCTGACCTTCCTCGGCCTCGCGCCCCGCGCGGCGCGGGCGCATGCCGCCACGATGACACGGGAGCTTGCCTGACATGGCCCGAGAGTTCACCCCCAAGGTCGTGACCGCCAATGCCCTGATCGAGGGCGATGTGGTCTATCTGACCGCCGATGACCGCTGGACGCGGGACCTGGCCGAGGCCGAACTTCTGACGGACGAGGCAGAGGCGGACTATCGGTTGTTGCAGGCCCAGGCCCGCGCGGGCGAGGTGGTCGGCGCCTATCTGGCCGAGATGCGGCCCGGCCCGCACGGACCCGAGCCCGCCCATTTCCGCGAGGCGTTCCGCCGCACCGGCCCCTCCAACCGCTTCCACGGCAAGCAGGCCGAAGAACCGTCCCGGGCCTGAGCCCCGGACCGAGCAGAGCAAGGAAACCGCCCCATGTATCGCCATACCGAATTCGACCGCGCCTTTCTTGCCGAGCGCAACCGCCAGTTCCGCGCGCAGGTGGAACGGCGTATCGCGGGCCATCTCACCGAGGACGAGTTCAAGCCGCTGCGCCTGATGAACGGGCTCTACCTGCAACTGCACGCCTACATGCTGCGCGTGGCGATTCCCTACGGCTCGCTCGACCCCGCCAAGATGCGGCAGCTGGCCTATCTGGCCGAGCGGTGGGACAAGGGCTATGGCCATTTCACCACCCGAACCAATATCCAGTATAACTGGCCGAAACTGAGCGATGTGCCCGACATGCTGGACGCGCTCGCGCAGGTGGGGATGCACGCCATCCAGACCTCCGGCAACACCATCCGCAACGTGACCTCGGATCATTTCGCGGGGGCCGCGGCGGACGAGATCGAAGACCCGCGCCCGGTGGCCGAGCTCATCCGGCAATGGTCCACGGACCACCCGGAATTCCAGTTCCTGCCAAGAAAGTTCAAGATCGCTGTGATCGCCTCCGAGACCGACCGCGCCGTCATGAAGAGCCACGATGTCGGCCTGCGCCTCGTCGGGCGCGCGGGCGCGCGCGGCTTTCAGGTCTGGGTCGGCGGCGGCATGGGCCGCACGCCGATGGTGGCGCGGCTTTTGCGCGATTTCCTGCCCGAGGCGGATCTCTTGCCCTATCTCGAGGCGGTTCTTGCCAGCTACAACCGGCTGGGGCGGCGCGACAACAAGTACAAGGCGCGCATCAAGATCACCGTGCACGAGCAGGGGCTCGACGCCTTCCGCGACGCGGTGGAGGCCGAATTCCCCCGCCGCCGGGCGGTGTTCACCGGTATTGATCGGGACCGGCTGGACGAGATCCGCGCGCGCTTCGTCACGCCCCGCCTGCCCGAGCGCGACGCCGCCGCCTATTGCAGCGCACGCGACGCCGATCCGGTCTTCCGCGCGTGGAGCGATACCAATGTCACGCCGCACCGCCACGCCGATCACGGCATCGTCACCATCAGCCTCAAGGCGCATGGCGCGACACCGGGGGACGCGAGCGCGGAGCAGATGCGCCTCGTAGCCGATCTTGCCGAACGCTACGGGCATGGCGACATCCGGGTGAGCCACGCGCAGAACCTCGTGCTGCCGCATGTCGCGCTCTCGGACATTCCCGCCGTTCATGCCGCGCTGCGCGCGGCGGGGCTGGGCACCGGCAATATCGGGCTTGCCTCCGACATCATCGCCTGCCCGGGGATGGATTACTGCGCGCTGGCCACCGCGCGGTCCATCCCCGTGGCGCAGGGCATCGCCACCCGGCTGGAGGAGTTGAAGATCGAACACGAGGTGGGCCCTCTCCAGATCAAGATCTCGGGCTGCATCAATGCCTGCGGGCATCACCATGTCGGCCATATCGGCATTCTCGGCCTCGACCGCGCCGGGGTGGAGAACTACCAGATCACCCTCGGCGGCGACCCGTCCGAGACCACCGCCATCGGCACCCGCACCGGGCCCGGCTTCGCCTATGACGAGATCGTGCCCGCCGTCGAGCGGCTCATCTTCGCCTATCTCGACCTGCGCGAAAGCCCCGAGGAAACCTTTCTCGAGACCTTCAACCGCCTCGGGATGGCGCCGTTCAAATCCGCCCTCTATGACGGGGAGGCCCGCGCCCATGCCGCCGAATGATCTCAGCCAGCGTGTGGCCGGGCTCAACGCGCGCTATCGCCACCATTCGGCGATCTCGGTGCTGGAGCACGCGCTGCGCGACCCGCAGGCCGGCCGCCTCGCTCTGGTCTCCAGCTTCGGGGCCGAATCCGTGGTGCTGCTGCACATGGTCTCGGTCACGCGCGCCGCGACGCCGGTGATCTTCATCGACACCGGGATGCTCTTTGCCGAGACGCTGGTCTATCAGCAGGAGCTTGCCGAAAGGCTCAACCTGCGCGATCTGCGCATCATTCGCGCGGACGCGGCGGAGCTGCGCGCGCAGGACCCCGACGCCACCCTGCACCAGCGTGACACCGATGCCTGCTGCACCCTGCGCAAGACCCTGCCCCTGCTGCGCGCGCTTGCGGGTTTCGACGGCTGGATCACCGGGCGCAAGCGCTATCAGGCGGGCACCCGCGCAAGCCTCGACTTCTTCGAGGTGGAAGAGGGCACCGGCCGCATCAAGGTCAACCCGCTGGCCCACTGGACGCGGCAAGACGTGCGCACCTACATGGAGGAAAACCGCCTGCCGCGGCACCCGCTGGTCGGCAAGGGCTATGCCTCGATCGGCTGCATGCCCTGCACCACCCCCGTGCGCGAAGATGAGGATCCCCGCGCAGGCCGCTGGCGCGGCACGGAAAAAGCCGAATGTGGTATCCATCTTGTCGATGGCAGGCTGGTGCGAAGAGGAGTGAGCGCATGACCGTCATCGTCACCGACCGGGGCTTTGTCCCCGATGACTGGACCACTCCCTTCACCTCGCTTGCCGAGGCGCGGGCGGACACGGCGGCGCTTGACCTGCCGAGCGATACCGACCCGGCCAGTCTCGGGGGGCGGCTCGATGACGTGGCCATGATCCGCGTGGCCTTTCCCTCCTTCGCCGACGGGCGCGGCTTCACCATCGCGCGGCAATTGCGGCTGATGGGCTACCGGGGCCGGCTGCGCGCCGCCGGTCACGTCATCGCCGACCAATATGCCATGGCGCGCCGCGCGGGCTTCGACGAGGTGGAGATCTCCGACGATCTCGCCGCCCGCCAGCCCGAGGATCAATGGCGGTTCCGCGCCGACTGGCAGGACCACGACTATCAGGCGCGGCTGCGCGGCTGAATATCGCCTTCCCCTGACACAGGTCAAAGATTAAGAGAGGATGTCGGTCTAGACCCCCGGCAAGCGACACCATGAACGAGATGACCGCCGTGACCCAAGCCACCGCAAAGGCCCCCGGGACGCTGACCCTGCCCGACACGCAGACCGTGACCGCGGTGCGGCACTATACCGACCGGCTCTTTTCCTTCCGCGTCACGCGGCCCGCGAGCCTGCGCTTTCGCTCGGGCGAGTTCGTCATGATCGGGCTGATGGAAAAGGAGGAGAAGACGGGGCGCGAAAAGCCGCTCCTGCGCGCCTATTCCATCGCCTCGCCTTCCTGGGATGACGAGCTCGAATTCTACTCGATCAAGGTGCCCGACGGCCCGCTCACCTCGCGGCTTCAGCACATCCAGCCGGGGGACGAGATCATCCTGCGGCCCAAGCCCGTGGGCACGCTTGTCCATGACGCGCTCTTGCCCGGCAAGCGGATCTGGTTCTTCGCCACCGGCACCGGGATTGCGCCCTTCGCCTCGCTCCTGCGCGACCCGCAGACCTACACGGATTACGACGAGGTGATCCTCACCCATACCTGCCGCGAGGTGGGCGAGCTGCAATATGGCAAGGAACTGATCGAGAGCATCCGCAGCGACGAGATGCTGGAGGAACTGATCGGCGAGGGCTTTCACGAGAAGCTGCGCTACTACCCGACCACGACCCGCGAAGAGAGCCCCAGGATGGGCCGCATCACCGATCTGATGCGCTCTGGCGAGGTGTTTGCCGATCTGGGCGTGGTGCCGCTCGCGCCCGAAACCGATCGCGCCATGGTCTGCGGCAACCTGGCCTTCAACCTTGAGATCAAGCAGATGCTCGAGGAGTACGGGCTGCGCGAGGGGGCCAATTCCGATCCCGGGGAATACGTTGTGGAAAAGGCGTTCCTTGACTGACAAGGGCCGTTTCCACCCCTCTGCGGCATGCGCCGAGGGCGAAGAACGGAACGCCGCGCAAGGATGGCCTTGCGCGGTTTCTTTTCGTCAGGCGGGGGGCCGATCAGTAGCCGAGCGCCTCGCGCGCGGCCTCAAGGGCCGAGCGCAGCAGGTCGGGATTGTCCTGCGCGGCGCGGAGCCCTTCGATCAGCATGGTTTCCTGCACCTGGCCAAGCCCCGCCCCCTCGATGAGGCTGCGCGCCTGGTCAAGATCGAAGCCCTCGAGGGTCAGCGCCTCGGGTGCCTGCGCCCCGGTCTGGGTTTCGGCTGCGGGCGGGGTCTCGGCCTCCGGCGCGGCCTCGCTGCCGGTTGCCTGATCCACGGCATCGCTGGCGGCATCGGCCGCACCGGTCGCGGCTTGCGTCGCGCTCTGCGCCGCCTCGCCCGCCGTCTCGGCGGCCTCTTCGACTGCGCCGGTCACGGCCTCTTTCGCGGCTTCGGCGGCCTCCTGGGCCGCGGTCGCCGTGTCGGTCGCAACCTCACCGGCCGCTTCGCCAGCCGACTCGACGGCCTCCTGCGCTGCTCCTGCCGCCTCGGTTGCCGCTCCGGTCGCGGCCTCGACCGCCTCGCCCGCCGCCGTCGCCGCCTCCTCGAGCGCCGCCGGGGCCTCGATCTCCGAGGCCGCATCGGTCACGCTTTCGACCACCTCGTTGACCGATTTGCCGGTGAAGAGCAGATAGCCGCCCGCCAGGACGACCACGGCCAGAACGATCCAGATCAGGTTTCGCATAGCTCACTCCTTGAAGATTTTACGGCGTGCGCGCGGCACCGGCCGCCCTCGTCACATCCTCGTGATAGAGATGGATTGTGACAGAACGGCCCGCAAGGGGAAAAAGCCCGCAACCAGCGCGGTCCGGCCGATTTGCCGCTTGAAAGCGGCGATCCCCGCGTTTACCTTGCACCGCCAATTCACCCCTGAAAATCAACGACCGAAGGAAAAAAGCCATAGCCCGCAGACCTCACAACGCGCCCCCCACGCGCGACACCGGCCCCCGCATCAATGAGCGAATCCGCGCCGACGAAATCCGCCTGATCGGCGCAGACGGCGAGAATATCGGGGTCGTCACACCGGCAAGGGCGCTCGACCTTGCGGAAGAAGCCGGGCTCGATCTCGTGGAAATCTCGCCCAGTGCCACGCCGCCGGTCTGCAAGATCATGGATTTCGGCAAGTTCAAGTACGAGCAGCAGAAGCGCGAATCCGAGGCCCGCAAGAAGCAGAAGATCATCGAGGTCAAGGAAGTCAAGTTCCGCCCCGGCACCGACACCCACGACTATCAGGTCAAGATGCGCAACGTGATGCGCTTTCTCGAAGGGGGCGACAAGGTCAAGATCACGCTGCGCTTTCGCGGCCGCGAGATGGCGCACCAGGATCTCGGGCGGAACCTGCTCGAACGCATCGCCGAGGATGTGAAGGAGGTGGGCCGGGTCGAGAACATGCCGAAGATGGAGGGCCGCCAGATGATCATGATCATCGGCCCCGGCCCGAAATGATCGCGCGTCTCTCGTGACCGCGCCGCGCCGCGAATATCGCGTCCTGCCCGCGCCCCGGCGCGGGCGCAAGGCCCCCGGCGTCAAGACCCCGGAGGACCGCTTCGCGCACGGGATCGAGGAAGTGCTCAACGAGATGGCGCGCGACGGCTGGTCCTACCTGCGCAGCGACATCCTGCCCAGCGACGAGCGCCAGGGCCTGACCGCGACGACCACCGTCTATCGCTCGGTGCTGATCTTCACGCGCGAGATCGCCCCGCCGCCCGATGCCGCGCCCCTGACCGCGCCCGCGGCCGAGGAAACCCTCGCCCCCGAAGTCGTGGCGACCAGCCTTCTGCCGGACCAGCGCGACGGTTGAACCGCTTGCCGCACCGTGGCAGGAGCCGGGCCGCCCGGAACGGCGCGCGGCACGGGCAGGCCCGGTTTCGTTACCAGAATGTCACGCATTTTTTGCCCCGCCCCCCTTCTCATCGGCGCGTTTTGGCATACACTCTGCGCCCTGACTCGGAGAGCTTTGCCCATGTCCAAGCCTGATCCCTTCGGTTTCGATCTGTCGGTCTCATCGGCCAAGCGCAAGAATCCGCGCGGGCGGCGCGGCATGTCCGGGGCGTCGGAAACCTCGACCCGGGCATGCGAACATCCCGGCTGCACCGAGGCAGGTCTCTATCGCGCGCCCAAGTCGCCCGACCTGCTCGACGATTATTTCTGGTTCTGCCAGACGCATGTGCGTGAGTACAATCTCAAGTGGAACTTCTTCGAGGGCACGACCGAGGCGGAACTGAACGCGCAACTGTCGCGCGACAAGGTGTGGGAGCGCGAGACGCGCCGTTTCACCGACCCGGAGGCGCGGGCCTGGGCGCGGCTCGGCATCGAGGATCCGCACCAGGTGCTGGGTGACAACGCCACCCGCAACCCGGGCCGCAAGCAGGGCGGCGGGCGCAAGCTGCCCCCCACCGAGCGGCGCGCGCTGGAAATCCTCGAAGCCACGGACGACTGGACCAAGGCCGAGCTGCGCAAGGCCTACAAGTCGCTGATCAAGGTGCTGCATCCCGATATCAACGGCGGCGACCGAAGCCAGGAAGAACAGCTGCAACAGGTTGTCTGGGCCTGGGACCAGCTCAAGGACAGCCGCAATTTCAAGTGAGCCTTGGTGACAGGATCACCGACCAGCGCGTCCCGATGTGCCATGAGGGTGCCATGAAGCGGGGCCTGTCGCCCTGCCCGCATCGGAAGGCGAACCCATGCTCAAGAAGAATGTCAAGAATGTCGGCTCCATCGACCGCGCGCTGCGCGTCCTCCTCGGCCTTGCCCTGCTGGCCGGTTTCTTCCTCGACAGCGACGGGGCCTATCGCTGGCTCTATCTCATCGGCATCGTGCCGCTGGTCACGGGTCTGATGTCCTCCTGCCCGCTCTATTCCATCTTCGGGCTCAGCACCTGCCCGATGAAAAAATAGCGCCGTCATCCTCGGGCCTGACCCGAGGATCTTTCGCCCGCGTCATCCTCGGGTGTGACCCGGGGATCTCCTGCCCGCCTCATCCTCGGGCTTGACCCGAGGATCTCTGGTCAAAGGGATCACCCGGTCAAGCCGGATGACGACAAGACCGGACACGCATCCGCTCACACCGGATGATGACGGGTGGCGTGGAGCCTATTCCGCCGCCACCCGGCGCGCCGCGAGGATCTCCTTGAGATAGCGCCCGGTATGGCTGCGCGGCTCCTCGGCCACTTCCTCGGGCGTGCCTTCGGCGACGATCTCGCCGCCGCCGTCGCCGCCCTCGGGGCCGATGTCGATGATGTGATCGGCGGTCTTGATCACGTCGAGATTGTGCTCGATCACCACCACCGAGTTGCCCTGCTCGACCAGTTCGTGCAGCACTTCCAGAAGCTTCTTCACATCCTCGAAATGCAGCCCCGTCGTCGGCTCGTCGAGGATGTAGAGCGTGCGGCCCGTGGATCGCTTGCTCAGCTCCTTGCTGAGCTTCACCCGCTGCGCCTCGCCGCCCGAGAGCGTCGTCGCCTGCTGGCCCACCTTGATATAGCCCAGCCCCACGCGCATCAGCGCATCCATCTTCTCGCGGATCGAGGGCACCGCCCTGAAAAAATCCTGCGACTCTTCCACCGTCATGTCAAGAACGTCCGCTATGCTCTTGCCCTTGAAGCGGATTTCCAGCGTCTCGCGGTTATAGCGCGCGCCCTTGCAGGTCTCGCATTCCACGTAGACATCGGGAAGGAAATGCATCTCGATCTTGATCACCCCGTCGCCCTGGCACGCCTCGCAGCGCCCGCCCTTGACGTTGAACGAGAAGCGCCCCGGCTTGTAGCCGCGCGCCTTGGCCTCGGGCAGACCGGCAAACCAGTCGCGGATCGGGGTGAAGGCCCCCGTATAGGTGGCCGGGTTGGAGCGCGGCGTGCGCCCGATGGGGCGCTGGTCGATGTCGATCACCTTGTCGAGATGCTCCAGCCCCTTGATCGTCTCGCAGGGGGCGGGCGTCTGCCGCGCGCCGTTCAGACGCATCGAGGCGGTCTTGAACAGCGTCTCGATGGTCAGGGTCGATTTTCCTCCGCCCGAAACCCCGGTCACGCAGACGAACTTGCCCAGCGGAAACGTGGCGGTCACCGCTTTGAGATTGTTCCCTGTCGCCTTGACAACACTGAGTTTCTTGCCGTTTCCCTTGCGGCGCTCCTTGGGCACGGTGATCTCGCGGACACCGGAGAGATATTGCCCGGTGAGCGAGGCCGGATCGGCCGCCACCGTCTCCGGCGTGCCGTGGCTCACCACCTGGCCGCCATGCACCCCCGCCCCGGGGCCGATGTCGAACACGTAATCGGCGGTTCGGATCGCTTCCTCGTCATGTTCGACCACGATCACGGTGTTGCCCTGGTCGCGCAGGTTCCTGAGCGTCTGCAACAGCCGCCCGTTGTCGCGCTGGTGCAGCCCGATCGAGGGCTCGTCGAGGACGTAGAGCACGCCGGTGAGCCCCGATCCGATCTGGCTCGCCAGCCGGATGCGCTGGCTCTCGCCGCCCGAGAGCGTGCCCGCGTTGCGCGAAAGCGTCAGGTAATCGAGGCCGACATTCACGAGAAAGCCGAGCCGCTCGCGGATCTCCTTGAGGATGGCGCGGGCGATCTCGTTCTTCTGCGCGCCCAGATGGCCGGGCACCGTGGCGCACCACTCATGCGCCTCGCGGATCGACATCTGCACAACCTGGCCCACATGCAGACCCGCGATCTTGACCGCCAGGGCCTCGGGGCGCAGCCGATGCCCGCCGCAGGTGCCGCAGGGGCGGTTGTTCTGGTAGCGCTCGAATTCCTCGCGGATCCAGGCCGAATCCGTCTCCCGGTAGCGCCGCGCCATGTTGGGAATCACGCCCTCGAAGCTGCGCGAGACCTGATAGACGCGGCCCCCCTCGTCATAGCGGAACGGGATCTCCTCCTCGCCCGATCCGTGAAGGAATACCTGCCGGACATGGGCGGGCAGATCCTTCCACGGGGTCGCCGTGTCGAAGCCGTAATGCCGCGCGAGCGACTCGATGGTCTGCATGAAATAGGGCGACTTGCCCTTGCGCCAGGGCGCGATGGCCCCGTCGCCCAGGCGCAGCGCCTCGTCGGGCACCACGAGGCGTTCGTCGAAGAACAGTTCCGCCCCCAGCCCGCCGCAATCGGGGCAGGCCCCGAAGGGCGCGTTGAAGGAGAAGAGCCGCGGCTCGATCTCGGGGATGGTGAAGCCGCTGACCGGACAGGCGAAATTCTCCGAGAAGGTGATCCGCTCCGGCGCGCCCTCGCGCGGGGCGGTCTCCAGCACGGCGATGCCCTGCGCGAGGTCGAGCGCGGTGCGGAAACTGTCGGCCAGCCGCGTCTCCAGCCCCGGCTTCACCACCAGCCGGTCCACCACCACGTCGATGTCGTGGCGGAATTTCTTGTCGAGCACGGGCGGCTCGTCAAGCTCGTGAAACTGCCCGTCCACCTTCACCCGCTGGAACCCCTGCTTGCGCAATTCGAGGAATTCCTTGCGGTATTCGCCCTTGCGGTCGCGCACGATGGGGGCCAGCAGATAGGCGCGCGTGCCCTCCTCCATCGCCATCACCCGGTCCACCATGTCCTGGACCTGCTGCGCCTCGATGGGCAGGCCGGTCGCGGGGGAATAGGGCGTGCCGACGCGGGCGAAGAGCAGCCGCAGGTAATCGTAGATCTCCGTCACCGTGCCCACGGTCGAGCGGGGGTTCTTCGAGGTGGTCTTCTGCTCGATGGAAATCGCGGGCGACAGCCCGCTGATATGGTCAACGTCCGGCTTTTCCATCATGTCGAGGAATTGCCGCGCATAGGCCGAGAGCGATTCGACATAGCGGCGCTGGCCCTCGGCATAGATCGTATCGAAGGCCAGCGAGGACTTGCCCGAGCCCGACAGCCCGGTGATCACCACCAGCCGGTCGCGCGGAATGTCCACGTCGATGTTCTTCAGATTGTGCTCGCGCGCCCCGCGCACGGAAATCGTCCTGAGTTCGGCCATGAGCGTCCCCTTGCCACCCAGCATGACATAGAGGAGAGCGGCGAGTCGTCCAAGCCGAAAATGTGAACGAATGGTGAACACGATGCGCTGTCGGCACGCCTGCGTTGCCATCCCCTCCCCGTCATCCCCGCGAAAGCGGGGATCTCCGCGCGGCCAGGGATCCTCGGGTCGAGCCCGAGGATGACGGCACGCGGGCGGAGATGTCCCCGGAACAGGCCCGGGCATGGTCGGCCCCCGGCGCGCGCCGCTACTTCTGCGCCAGCGCCCAGGCGCAGACCGGGAATTGCGGATCGTCGGTCAGGTCGTCGGTCTCGGGGTCGTATACCGGCGGCCAGACGGTTTCCAGGTTGCGGCGCGCCGCCGCGCGGTTGCCCCATTGGCGGGCGGTGATGTTGGCCTCGGGAAATCCCGCCTCGATCAGCAGGTTCTTCAGCCCCCGCGCGCTCCAGCGTGAGCAATCGACCGGATCGCCGTGCCAGGGGATGAAGAATGGCACGGCCAGCCAGAACCACCCTCCCTCGCGCAGCATCGCGCGCACGTTCTGCGTGGCGGCATAGGGCCGGTCGAGATGCTCCCAGACCTGGTTTGCCAGGATGATGTCGTATTTCGCCACCGCGCCGCTTGCGCCGGTGAACGGACCCTTGCAGATGTCGTGGCGCGGATAGCGGTAGCGGGTATAGCTGCGAAACGCGAAACGGCGGCCGAACTTGCCCGAGATCTCGGCGGCATCCATGGTTGCAGGCTCCAGCGCCTCGAACCAGCGGCGCGTGACCTTCTGCATGACGATGCGGTTGAGACTGGCCACGGAGCTTCCTTTCCGAACGATGTCACCCTGGCCGCGCAGGTCGCGCGCTGCCGCCTATTCTTCATCCACCAGCGAGAAGAGATGCGGCACCGCCGGGCAGGGCGCGAGCGCGTTGCGCGCCACGTCGCTCAGCCGGGTCTGGTGGAGAAAGACATAGACATGCGCGCTCAGCCCCTCCCAGAGCCGGTTGGCAAGCGATTGTGCGCGGCTGCCGCTCGCCCCGCCCGAGGCCCCCGCGCCCTTGTGCAGCGCATCCACCGTCTCGTCCACCGCCGCCAGCACCTCGGCCACGCGGATCTCGGCGGCGGGCCGTGCCAGCCGATAGCCGCCGCCGGGCCCGCGCACCGAGGCCACGAGATCGGCGCGCCGCAGCTTGACGAAGAGCTGTTCGAGATAGGGCAAGGAGATGTCCTGCCGCCGCGACACCTCGCTCAGCGTCACCACGTCGCCCTCGGGCTGGAGCGCGATATCGACAAGCGCCACCATCGCATAGCGCCCCTTGGTGCTGAGTTTCATGGCCCCCTTCCCCTCCTGACACTGATTGACCTTGGACGGCACAGGGCTTATCTCGATCCGAGCCGGTCCGGCCCCGACATTATCCGAACCATGCCCAGGGATGCGAGAGCGAATGCGTCACCATCATCGCCCGCGCGCGCAGGAAGGACAGTAGCACATGCCCGAGGTTATCTTTCCCGGCCCCGAGGGCCGACTGGAAGGCCGTTACCATCCGCAGCGCGACCGCGATGCGCCGATTGCCATCGTCCTGCACCCGCATCCGCAATTCGGCGGGACGATGAACAACAAGGTGGTCTACAACCTCCATTACGCCTTCTACAACATGGGCTTTACCGTGCTGCGCTTCAATTTCCGGGGCGTCGGGCGCAGCCAGGGCGAATACGATCAGGGCGTGGGAGAGCTCTCGGACGCCGCCGCCGCGCTCGACTACCTGCAATCCATGAACGCCAATTCCAAGCATTGCTGGGTGGCGGGCTTCTCCTTCGGCGCGTGGATCGGGATGCAGCTGCTGATGCGGCGGCCCGAGGTGACGGGGTTCATCTCGGTGGCCCCCCCCGCCAACATGTATGATTTCTCCTTCCTCGCCCCCTGCCCGGCCTCGGGGCTCATCATCAACGGCACCGCCGATCGCGTGGCCCCGCCCGCGGATACCGCGCATCTTGTCTCGAAGCTTCAGGAACAGCAGGGCATCACCATCACCCATGAAGAGATCGAGGGGGCCGATCACTTCTTCCGCGAGCCACATATGGAGACGATGATCGAGACGGTCACCGCCTATGTGAAGCGCCGGCTGACCGAATCCACGCGCTGAGGGCAACGGATGGGCATGATCGAGGACATGGCCGACGAGCTCGCCCGCGACGTGCTCAAGGCGATCGAGGCGACCGGCGACGAAGAACTGGTGAACGCCATCACCAAGGTTCTGGGCGAAAGCTCGCAGACCGCCGAAGAGGCGTTTCTCACCGCCTTCCGCGTGCGGCGCGCCAATGCCAAGGCGCGTGCCCTGCTCATGGACCGGCTCAGGAAGTTCAAGGCCGCCAGGGAAACCGCCACCCCGAGCGAGACCGGCCAGCGGGAGAGCAAGCCGCCCCGGACCTGAGCCGGGGCGCGTCGCGCCGCGTACCCGCCGGGCGCGCCGGTAAGAAAAACGACCTCTCCTGTCGCAAACCGGCATGCGCCTTGCGGCCGTGGGGCCAGTCTGGCCGAAACGATCCTCGGGAGGACTCCATGAAGACCACCACGCGCGTTTGTGTCATCGGCGGCGGCGTCGTCGGCGCCTCGGTGCTCTATCACCTGACCCGGTTGGGCTGGTCCGACGTGATGCTGGTGGAACGCTCCGAGCTGACCTCCGGCTCCACCTGGCATGCGGCGGGGGGGTTTCACACGCTCAACGGCGATACCAACATGGCCGCGCTCCAGGGCTATACGATCCGCCTCTACAAGGAACTGGAAGAGATAACCGGCCTGTCCTGCGGCCTGCACCATGTGGGCGGCGTCACGCTGGCCGACAACCGCGACCGCTTCGACATGCTTCTGGCCGAGCGCGCCAAGCATCGCTACATGGGGCTGGAAACCGAGATCGTCACCCCCGAGGAGATCGCCCGCCTTGCCCCCGTGACCAATATCGAGGGCATCATCGGCGGGCTTTACGACCCATTGGACGGGCATCTCGATCCGTCGGGCACCACCCATGCCTATGCCAGGGCGGCGCGCATGGGCGGTGCCGTGATCGAGACGCATTGCCATGTCAGGGAAACCAACCCGCGCCCCGATGGCACATGGGACGTGGTGACGGACAAGGGCACGATCCATGCCGAGCATGTCGTCAACGCCGCCGGTCTCTGGGCGCGCGAGGTGGGGGCGATGGCGGGCGTCTACCTGCCGCTGCACCCGATGGAGCATCAGTATCTGGTGACGGACGAGGTGCCGGAGATCGCCGCGATCATCGACGGCGGCGGCGAGCACCCCCATGTCATGGACCCGGCGGGCGAAAGCTATCTGCGGCAGGAGGGGCGCGGGCTCTGCATCGGCTTTTACGAACAGCCCTGCCGTCCCTGGGCGGTCGATGGCACGCCGTGGACTTTCGGGCATGAATTGCTGCCCGACGATTTCGACAAGATCGAGGACAGCATCGAGTTCGCCTACAAGCGGTTCCCGGCGCTGGCGCGCGCGGGAGTCAAATCGGTCATCCACGGCCCCTTCACCTTTGCCCCGGACGGCAACCCGCTGGTGGGTCCGGTGCCGGGGCTGCGCAACTACTGGTCGGCCTGCGGGGTGATGGCGGGGTTCAGCCAGGGCGGCGGCGTGGGCCTCATGCTGGCGCAATGGATGGTAGAGGGCGAATGCGAGCGCGATGTCACCGCGATGGACGTGGCGCGCTTCGGGGACTGGATCGGGCCGGGCTATACCCTGCCCAAAGTCATCGAGAACTATCAGAAGCGGTTCAGCGTCTCCTACCCGAACGAGGAACTGCCCGCCGCGCGCCCGCTGCGCCAGACACCGATGTATGACATTTTCGATGCGATGGGCGCGGTCTGGGGCGCGCAATACGGGCTCGAGGTGGTCAACTACTTCGCAACCGGAGACGAGCCGCGCTACGAGACGCCCTCCTTCCGCCGCTCCAACGCCTGGGAGGCCACCGCGCGCGAGGTCCGCGCCGTGCGCGAGGCCGTGGGCATCAACGAGGTCCACAATTTCGGCAAGTATCTGGTCACGGGCGAGAATGCCCGCGCCTGGCTCGACCGGATCATGGCAGGCCGCATCCCGCAGCCGGGCCGGCTGGCACTCACGCCCATGCTCTCGCCCAAGGGGCGGCTCTGGGGCGATTTCACCGTCTCCTGCCTCAATGACGAGACATTCCAGCTCACCGCCTCCTACGGCGCGCAGGCCGTCCACATGCGCTGGTTCGAGAGGAACGCGACCGAAGGTGTCCGGGTCGAGAACATCTCCGACCGGCTCACCGGCTTCCAGATCGCGGGGCCGAAGGCGCGCGAGTTGCTCGCCGCCTGCACGCGCGACGCGGTGGCCGACATGAAATTCATGGATGTCCGCCGCGCCACCATCGGCATGGTCGATTGCCTGGTCCAGCGCGTGAGCTACACGGGCGATCTGGGGTTCGAGATCTATTGCGACCCGATGGCGCAGCGCGCGCTGTGGGACACGCTCTGGACCAAAGGGCAGACCCACGGGATGCGCCCCTTCGGCATGCGCGCGATGATGTCGCTCCGGCTCGACCGGTTCTTCGGTGCCTGGCTGCGCGAGTTCTCGCCCGATTACACGCCGGGCGAAACGGGCATGGACCGGTTCATCGCCTGGAAGAAGAATGCCGATTTCATCGGCCGCGCGGCCGCCGAGGCCGAGCGCGCGGCAGGCGCCGCGCGCGAACTGGTGGCCTTCGAGGTGGATGCCCTGGACGCCGATGTGAACGGGTATGAGCCCGTCTGGATAGACGGCGCGGTGCGCGGCTTCTGCACCTCGGGGGGCTATTCGCACCACGCGGGCAAGTCGGTCGCGCTGGCGCTCATCCCGCGCGAGCGCGCGCAGCCGGGGCTCGAGGCCGAGATCGAGATCCTCGGAGAGCGCCGCGCCGCGCGGCTCCTGACCGAGCCGCTTCTCGATGCCGAAGGCGCGCGGATGCGGGGGTGATCCGCGCTCAGGCCGCCGCGGGATAGGCCAGCGGCGGCACCGTCTTGATCAGTTCCAGCGCATCGTGGCGCACATGGTTCTGCCGCATCTCCTCGCGCAGCATCTCCTCGGTGATCACGCCCTTCTCGACCGCCTCGCGCACCAGCCCGAAGAAGAACGCCTCCTGCTTGGGATCGGGGTGGCGCTTGTAGCGCCCGGCCATCCCGTAATCGCCGAAAAGCGCGCGGCGCAGGCGGCGGAACCAGTGGCGCGGCGGGAAGAGACGGAAGGAGTCCGCGGCGCGGTAATCCACCGGCAGGCCGGTCTTCCACGGCTGCGTCTTGCGCTGCGTGTTGTGCAGCGCCTTGGTGTTCTCGTCGAGATGGTCGAAATCGTTCCACTCGTTCTCGAACAGCGCCACCGTTTCGGGATCCTCATACTTGAGCGAGATCCACGGCATGTAGTCGCGCGAGCCGTCGAACATCGCGGCGAACTGCTCGTCGAATTTCCAATGCGTGAGCTTTGCGTTGTCGAGCAGCATCACCGAGGTGGCGAGCGCCCCGCGCTTGCCCTTCGATCCCGATTTCGGGCGGCACATGATCGCCGCGCCCTTCATGTCGCGGCTGAACAGATCCCAGATATCGGCGATCACGAACACGTCCGGGTCGATGACCACGGCGCGCCCCTTGTAACCCATGAGCTGCGGCGGCGCGAAGCGCGTCGGCGTGAAGGATTGCAGGTCGTTGCGCACCCATTCGCGCCATTCCCCGTCGCGCAGGAACTTCCTGCCCTCATGCGCCTTGAAGACGGGGAAATCGTCATAATGCATGATGCGGATATCGAACTTGTCATTGTGTTTCGAATTCCGCCGGATCGCATATTCGGCGATGAGAGCGCCGATATACTGCTTGTGGTTGGCCTGGATGAAAACGCAGTAATCCTTGGCGTTCCCGGTCTGGTCGTTCGTCTTGGGGGTGGTCTGTGTCATCGTCTATCCAATCCTGAATGCCGTTACCCGCTTTCCGGTGGCTCCCGCCCTGGGCGGTGGCGGATCGGTCAAGCAAAGTCAGCGGACTGTCCGCGCGTCGCGCGACGCCTATATCCGCGCGGGACCGCCAAGGTCAACCGCGCTTGTCGCCACAGGGGGTTGACGGCGGGCGGGATCGCCCCGGCTGCGCTCACGCCGCCGAAACATTGCGACCCGTCTTGCAACGGACGGGCAGCGGCCCGCATCCCGCCGGGGTGGACTTCCCGCCCCGGATGCGGCAAAGGGCTGTGCCTGAGCGCCCCTGCCCCATCACCGGACCCGCCCCATGAGCCTTCTGCCCTCCTTGCGCAATCTCGGCCGCGACAATATCCGCAAGGCCGCCATCATCGGCGGCACAGCAGTGCTGCCCGCCCGCCTGCGCGTCCCGGCCCGCAAGGCGCGGCTCGGCGCGCTGGAGCTGGATATCGCGCGGCGGTCCTCGCTCATCATCATCGCCCATCCCAAGAGCGGCAATACCTGGCTCAAGGTGATGCTCACGCGGCTTCACGCGCAGCGCCACGGCATCCCCGAGAGCGATTTCGCGCGCTACCCGGCCCTGGCCGATGCCAACCCGGCGATCCCGAGTTTCGCCGCCACGAACGGCTGGTACAGCTACGAGCGCGCGGTGGGGGACCGCCTGCAGCCGGGGCGGCAGGATGCGGAACTGGCGGCGAAACCGGTGGTTCTGCTCGCGCGCAACCCGCTTGACATCGCGGTGTCGTGGTTCTTCCAGTTCACCAGGCGGCAGTCGGATCACAAGCAGGAGTTGATCAACGCGGGGCTTTCGCGCCCCGTGGACCGGCGCAATATCGGCATGTGGGAGTTCGTGCGCGAAAGCGAGATCGGCCTGCCCTCGCTCATCGCCTTCCTGAACCACTGGGATGCGGCGCTTGAGCATCTCGACCATGCGCTGCTCACCTCCTACGAGGAGTTGCGCGCCGACCCGGCGGGCGTGTTGGGCAAGATCACCACGTTGATGGGCGACGAGTTTTCAGAGGCCGAGATCGCAGACGCGGTCGCGTTCGGCTCCTTCGACAACCTGCGCAAGCTCGAAAGCGAGGGGTTCTTCCAATCCGGCGGCCTGACCCTGCGCAATGCGAATGACCCCGAAAGCTTCAAGGTGCGCCGCGCCAAGGTGGGCGGCTACCGGGACTATTTCGACGAGGCCCAGGCGGCGGAGCTGGAAGCCCTGGTCGCGCGCGATCTGTCGCCGCGTCTCAAGGCGCTCCTCGGGATCGACGCGCCCGCAGCCCGGGCACTGTGAGGCAGCCATGAGCGCGCAGGGCACGGGGCCGCGCATCTGGCGGGTGCTCGGCGACAAGCGCGGCGACAACGGCCAGGTCGAGATGATCGCCGAGGCACTGAGCCGGTCGCGCGGCTGGCGGACGGAATTGCGCCATCTCGAAATGCAGCCGCAATGGGTGCTGGGCAAGCCGCCCGTCGCGGCCTCGCTCTCGCATCTCGACATGGCCCGTTCCGATGCGCTCGTCCCTCCCTGGCCGGATCTGATCCTCACCAGCGGCCGCCGCCCCGCCAACGCGGCACTCTGGATCAAGGCGCAATCCGGCGGGCGCGCGCGCATCGTGCTTGTCGGCAAGCCCTCGGGGATGATGGACCGGTTCGACCTCATCATCACCAGCGCCGAGACGCTGGTTGCGCCCTTTCCGAACGTGCTCAACATCGGCCTGCCGCTGATGCGCGTCGATCCCGCGCGGCTCGAACAGGGGCGTGCCGCATGGCAGGCGGCGCTGGCGCCCCTGCCCCGCCCGATCGTGGCCTTTCTCATCGGCGGGCCGACCAATCCCTTCGTCTATGACGCGCAGGTGACGGCGCGGCTGCGCGCGCGCATCGCGCAGGTGCTGGCCGGGGGCGGCACGCCCTATGTCGTGGGCTCGCGCCGCACGCCGAAGGGGCTCATTGCCGCGCTGGCCGAGGGGCAGGCCGGGGCCGTGCCGCGCTTCGACTGGCACGCGCCGGAGGGCGAGAACCCCTATGCCGGGCTCCTGGCGCTGGCCGACCGTTTCGTCGTCACCGGCGACAGCATCTCGATGCAGGTGGAGGTGGCGCGGCTGGGCAAGCCGCTCGAGATCCTGGCCCTGCCCACGGGCGGGCTTGGCTGGCTCGATCACGCGCGGCGGCAGGCGGCAGGCTGGCTGTTTCAGCCGCCACAGGAGCGCGGGACCGGAGAGGGCGCGCGCATCGCGCTCGCCCGCGCGCTCTTCCGGCTGCGGCTGATGCCGCAGACCCGGCATTTCCCGCGCTTTCACCAGACGCTGATCGACCGGGGCCTTGCCTCATGGATCGGCGAGGAGGGCGCCACGCCGCAGGCGGACACCACCCCCGAGAGCGATGCCGACATGGCGCGCATCCTTGCGCGCATCGACGCCCTGCTGCGGAGGGGGGCTTGATGATCCGGCTCTGCGTCCTCAGCAACGCGACAAGCGGCAACAACCGCAAGGGGCTGGAGCGGCTCACCGCCCGCCTTGCCGCCTACCCGCAAGTGACCCATCACGTCACCCGCTCGCCTCAGGAAGCGCGCGCGCTGATACCCGCCCTGCGGGCCGAGGCCCCGGACGTGGTGGTGATCAACGGCGGCGACGGCACGATCGCCGCCACGCTCGGGCTGATGCTGGACCACTGGGAGGCCGGGGCGCTGCCGCTCGTGATGCTGCTGCCGGGCGGCACGGCCAACATGACGGCGGGCGATATCGGGCTGGCCTCGTCCCCGCGCCGCGCACTCGACCGGCTCTGCGCCTGGCTCGACGCGGGCGCGCCGCTTGCCGGGGGCGCGATCAGCAGCCGCCACATCATGCGCGTGGAAGGGGCCGCCGACGGCGCGGTGCGGCACGGCATGTTCCTGGGCACCGGCGCGATCATGCAGGCCACGCACTTTGCCCATGCCAAGGTGCATTCGCGCGGGTTGAGCGGCGAGCTGAGCCTCGGGCTCATCCTGATCCGCGCGCTCTGGGGGCTGATCCGGCAGGATCCGCGATTCTACCAGCCCACCCATGTGCGCCTCGTCCTGCATGGCGCGGGCAGGGCCATGGCCCGCGACGAGGCACCCATGCTGATCCTCGTGGCGAGCACGCTCGACCGGCTCTTTCTGGGGATGCGCCCGTTCTGGGCACAAGACAGCGGGCGCATCGGCCTGACCGCCATCCGGGGAGGTGCCACGCGCTTCGGGCGCACGATCCCCTCGGTGCTGCGCGGGCGGCCCAATCGCAACGCGACGCCCGGGAACGGCTACGAGAGCTTTCGCGCGGACCGGATCGAGATGTTCCTTGACGGCGAGATCAACCTCGACGGAGAGCTTTTCGTCACCGCAGGCGGCGAAAATCCGCTTATCGTGAGCGCCGAAGGCCCGATCCGTTTCCTGCGCCCGCCGCGATGAGGCCCGCATGAGATATCCCGCCGTCCCCGGTCCCTCGCTCGACGACACGCCCGCGCTGGCCGCGCTGCACGCGGCCCTTGCCGCGCGCTTCGGCGCGGGGCTTCGGGCGGTCATCCTCTACGGGTCATGCCTGCGCGGGGGCGATCTGCTCGACGGGCTGGTGGATCTCTATGTTCTGGTCGATCCCACGCCGCGCGCCGAGCCGCGCCTTGCGCTGCGCCTCGCTGGCCGCGTGCTGCCGCCCAATGTCTATTATCTGGAGGCCCCCGTCGGCGCGCAGACCGTGCGCTGCAAATATGCCGTGCTCAGCCTGCGGCAGTTCGAGCGCGGCACCGGGCCGGGCCGGTTCGAATCCTATTTCTGGGGCCGCTTCGCACAGCCCGTCCGGGTGATCTGGGCCGACAGCCCGGCGACCGGGACGCGCCTTCACGCGGCTTTCCTCTCGGCGGGCGAGACGCTCCTGCGCCGCGCCCTGCCCGCCCTGCCGCCCGAGGGAGCCGTGGAGGCGCTCTGGCAGGGCGCGCTCGCGCTCAGCTACGGCACCGAGCTGCGCGCCGAACGCAGGACCCGCGCCGCCGAACTGGCGGGCCACGGGCGCGATTTCTACGCCGCGATGATGCGCGCGCTGGAACCGCGCCTTGAAAACCGGCTGACGCTGCATGAAAGCGACGGCACGCTCCGCTACACCGCCCGCGTCGCGCCCGCCGCCCGCCGGGTGGCCCCGCTCCTCTGGGGGCTGCGCCGGGTGCAGGGCAAGACGCTCTCGATGGCGCGGCTGATCAAGGGGCTCTTCACCTTCGAGGGCGGGCTCGACTACCTTGCCTGGAAGCTCTCGCGCCATTCGGGACAGGTGGTCGAGATCCCCGACAAGGTGCGCCGCCGCCCGCTGATCCATATCTGGGGCCTCTTCTGGCAGCTTTACCGGCGCGGAGTGTTTCACTGATCGTGAGCGCGGCGGTCATGGCACCCCGCGCCGCTCTCATGTAAGATCGACAAGGACAGAAAACAGACAAGGGACGGACCTCGCCCATGAAATACGGTGTCTTCATCCAGACCAACCACAAGCAGATCGTCGGCGCGATCGTGGCCGAGCACGCCATCCGGCGCTATTCGGCGCATAACGACAAGTTCGACATCCAGATCGTGGACAGCCGCGACTATCCCTTCTTCGCCGAGCACGAGGGCCGCGAATACCTGCGCGACGGGGTCAAGCGTGTCTGGCTCAACGACGACCTGCAATCCTTCACCCCCACCCGCATGATGCCGCCCGAACTGATGGGCTACGAGGGGCGCGCCGTGGTGATCGACCCCGACGTGTTCGCCTGCGTGGATATCTGGGACCTGCTGAGCCGCGAGATGAACGGCAAGGCGATCATGGCGCGGATGCGCTCCGGCCCCAAGGGCCTGATCGACGGCAACGTGGCCTCTTCGGTGATGCTGCTCGACTGCGCCAAGCTGACCCACTGGAAGGTCGAGGAGCAGTTCCGCGCGATGTTCGCGGGCACGCTCGACTATCAGGACTGGATCGGCCTGCGCAAGGAGCCGCGCGAGACGATCGAGTTCATCGAGAAAGAGTGGAACGATTTCGACAAGTTCACGATCGAGACCAAGATGCTGCACACCACGCGCCGCAAGACGCAGCCCTGGAAGACCGGGCTCAAGGTGGACTGGCGGCCCGCCGAGCGGTTCCGCGCCTTCCCGCCCGCCGGATGGGTGCTGCGCCTGCGCCGCCAGATCTTCGGCGAATACGGGCTGATGGGCAATTACAAGGCGCACCCGGACAAGAACCAGGAACGGTTCTTCATGGGTCTGCTCAAGGAATGCGTGAAGGAGGGCAAGATCTCGGAAGAATTCCTGCGCAGCGAGATGGCGCAGAACCATGTCCGGCACGACGCGCTCGAACTGCTCGACCGCACGCCGGACCTGCCCCCCGCCCCGGCGCATCCGCTGAGCGCGGGCAACCTGGCGATGGCGGCCTGAGGAGCGGGGCCGTTTCAGAACGCGCGCGGCGGCCTCAGGACGGGGCCGCCCCGGATGGCAGCGCCCGCTCGATCAGCCGCGCGAAGAAGGACGCCCCGACCGGGGCCACCGCATCGTTGAAGTCGAAGGCCGGATGGTGCAGGCCCGGCCCCTCGCCCTGACCCAGAAACAGGTAGGAGCCGGGCCGCGCCGCCAGCATGTAGGCAAAGTCCTCTGCCCCCATCTCGCGGGGGCGCTCCGCGTTGACGGCCCCCTCCCCCGCCACCTCGCGCGCGACCGCCGCGGCGAAGGCGGTCGCCTGCGGCTCGTTCACCGTCGGCGGATAGCCCGGCTCGATCTCCACCTCCGCGCGCAGACCGTGCGCCGCCGCCACCCCCTCGGCCACCTCGCGCAACCGGCGATGCACCATCGCCCGCACGCTCTCCGAGAATGTGCGGATGCTCGCGCCCAGATAGGCGCGGTCGGGGATCACGTTATCGGCGCTGCCCGCATGGATCTGCGTGACCGAGATCACCAGATCGTCCAGCGGATCGCGGTCGCGCGTGACGATGGTCTGGATCGCCTGCACCATCGCCACCGCCGCCGGGATCGGATCGCGCGTCTCCTGCGGCATGGCGGCATGTCCGCCCTGCCCGATCACCTGCACATGGAGCGTATCGACGGCGGCCATGATCGGCCCCGGCGTGGTCTCGAATGTGCCCGCGGGCGCGCCGGGCAGGGTATGGAGCGCATAGACCTCGCGCACCCCGTGCCGGTCGAGCGCGCCCTCCTCCACCATCAGCCGCCCGCCGCCCGGCCCCTCCTCGGCGGGCTGGAAAAGGAGCACCGCGCGGCCCGCGAAATTGCGCGTCTCGGCCAGGTATTTCGCGGCCCCGAGCAGCATCGTGGTGTGCCCGTCATGGCCGCAGGCATGGGCGCGCCCCGGCACAAGGCTGGCATGCTCCGTGCCGCTCAGATCCGCCATCGGCAGCGCGTCCATGTCCGCGCGCAGGCCGATCGCGGGGCCCTCCTCTCGCCCCTCGATCACCGCCACCACGCCGGATTGCGCCACCCCCGTCTCGATCACGTCCACACCGAATTCGCGCAGCCGCTCGACGACAAAGGCCGCCGTCTCGTGACAGTCCAGCCCGATCTCGGGACGGGCGTGCAGGTGCCGCCGCCATGCGGTCATCTCGTCGGCGAAACCGGCGATGCGGTTGATCACGGCCATGGCTGGACTCTCCCCCTTCGGTCAGGACAGGATGCACTCAACCCCAAAGACGAAGGTGCTGCAATGGCCGACGATGCCCTCATCCACGATCCCTCCGGCGGGCTGGCGCGGCTCATCGCCATCATGGCGCGGCTGCGCGACCCGGAGCGGGGCTGCCCTTGGGACATCGAACAGGATTTCGCCACCATCGCCCCCTACACGATCGAGGAAGCCTATGAGGTCGCCGACGCGATCGAGCGGCGGGACTGGGACGAGCTGCGCGCGGAACTGGGCGATCTGCTCTTGCAGGCGGTGTTTCACGCGCAGATCGCGCGCGACCGCGGGCTGTTCGACATCGAGGACGTGGCCAATGCCATTTCCGACAAGATGCTGGCGCGCCACCCGCATGTCTTCGGTGACGAGAGCCGCGACAAGACGGTCGAACAGCAGACCCGCGACTGGGAGGAAGTGAAGGCCGCCGAGCGCGCAGGCCAGGGACGGCGCGGCACGCTCGACGGCGTGGCGCTCGGCCTGCCCGCGCTCCTGCGGGCGGTCAAGCTCCAGAAACGCGCCGCGCGGGTGGGCTTCGACTGGCCCGAAACATCGCAGGTTCTCGACAAGATCGCCGAGGAAATCGCGGAACTGCAAGAGGCCGCGGCCGGGGCCGGGCCCGACAGGATCGAGGAGGAATTCGGCGACCTGCTCTTCGTCATGGCCAACCTTGCCCGCCACATGGCGATCTGCCCCGAGACGGCGCTGCGCCGCGCCAACGCCAAGTTCACCCGCCGCTTCGAATGGATCGAGGCGCGGCTCGCCGAGGCGGGCCGCCGCCCCGAGGACAGCGATCTGGCGGAGATGGATGCACTCTGGGACGCCGCCAAGGCCGAGGAACGGCACCGGGCGGCACGGGCGCGATAGCCCCTTGCGCAGAGGGGGCGGAGCGTATAGAGCGTCGGGCCACGAGGCGCGCCGCGGCGCGCCCGGTCAGGTAGCGCCGATCTGCCCCAGCTGGCAAGAACGTCATGCGCACGCAGCGGGCCCGCGCGTGGTTGACGTTGAAAACCAGTAACTTGCGGGTGACGCGCCGGACCCGGGCGGCCCATGGCAGAGCCGCACAAGAGAAGAATGCCGGTGTAGCTCAGCTGGTAGAGCACGTCATTCGTAATGATGGGGTCGGGGGTTCGAGTCCCTTCACCGGCACCATTCTTCTCATGATACTTCCCTCTCTTGCGGCGGCCGGGTGTCGGCGGGCCGCGCCGGTCGGCCTTCCGGCCGGGTCCGGGGATTTCGTGACCGCGCGGAAATCGCGCGCGGGCGCTGGCCAAGCTGCGCCCGCCCTGCCATATCTGCACGCACGGACCAGCCGACGGAGCCGCCCATGACCCGCCTCATCCATGCCCTGTCCGAGATCTCGGATGCCTATGACGCGCTTTTCGTCGATCTCTGGGGCTGCGTGCATGACGGCGTGCGCGCCCTGCCCGATGCCTGCGCCGCGCTTGTCGCCTATCGCGCGACCGGCGGCACGGTCGTGCTGGTCACCAACTCGCCGCGTCCGCGCGGCGACGTGGAACGGCAGTTGCGCCATTTCGGCGTGCCGGACGCGGCCTGGGACACGATCGCCACCTCGGGCGACAGCGCGCGCGCGGCGATGTTCCGGGGCGTGGTGGGCCGCCGCGTCTGGTTCGTCGGGCAGCCGCAGGAGGGGCTCTTCTTCGAGCCGATCAAGGTGGTCGACAACCCGGTCGAGATCACCCGCGTCGCGCTTGACGAGGCCGAGGGGATCGTCTGCACCGGCCCGTTCGATCCGCTGGCCGACCCGGCGGTGATGCGCCCGCAGTTCCTCGCCGCCAGGACGCGCGGGCTGAAACTGCTCTGTGCCAACCCCGATATCGTGGTGGACCGGGGTGCTGTGCGCGAGTGGTGCGCGGGCGCATTGGCCCGGCTCTATACCGAGATGGGGGGCGAAAGCCTCTATTTCGGCAAGCCGCATCCGCCGATCTACGACCTTGCGCGCCGCAGGCTCGCCGCGCTTGGCCGCGACGTGGAACGCCACCGCATCCTTGCCATCGGCGACGGGGCGCAGACCGACATCCGCGGGGCCATGGGCGAGGATATCGATTCGCTCTTCATCACAGGCGGGCTTGCCGCGGCCGAGACGCGCACCAGCGGCCAGCCCGACACGGGCGCGCTTGCCGCCTATCTCGCCCGGGAGGAGATCGCCCCCACCTATGCCATCGGCCATCTGCGCTGACCCCGTCCTCCCGGGCGCGCGGCGAGCCTTCAGCGCCTCGCAACCGCCGCTTTCCTTCTGGCCGCCCGCGCGCCGAGCGTCGCCACCATCGGGGCCGCGACCGGGCATCTGCCCTGGCTGGACTTCGCGGTGGCCATCGGCGGCACGGCCTGGCCGAACGCGGGCCGGGTCGCGCAGGTCGGGCCGACCGCGCTGGCGCTGCTGCTCTGCGTCTGCCTGCCCGCCAATGCCCGCATCATGGCGCTCGAGACCTCGCACCGGCGCTTCAACATGGGAATTCAGGACGTTGCGCGTGCCTATGCGCTTGCCCATGGTGCCGATCGGGCGGGGCTGTTCCGCCTGTCCTCGGAATTCGACGCGGTGCGCGAGCGGCTCATCTACCGGCGCGATCGCCCCGATCTGGGCAGTCTGGTGCCGGACCTGCTCGAAGTGGCGGCACAGATGCCGCATGTCAGCCAGGAGCTTGCCGATATCTGTTCGGACGAGAAGGTGGCGCGCGCCGACGGCACGGTGATCGACCTGGGCAAGAAGGCCGCCGAGTAGCGCCCCGCCATTGGCATTTGACGGCCCGTCCGCGCTCGGGCATGTCAGGGCCATGGCACGGCCGTCCTCCTTCACCTGCACCGCCTGCGGGGCAACGCATTCGCGCTGGTCGGGGCGCTGCGACGCCTGCGGCGAATGGAATGCCATCGTTGAGGAGGCCCCGCTTTCCGAAGGCCCGAAGGGGCGCGGACTCGGCGCGCGGCGCGGCAAGGGTATCACGCTCGGCGATCTGGCCGCCGAGGAGCCGGCCCCGCCGCGCACCCTGTCGGGGCTGGCCGAGCTTGACCGCGTTCTGGGCGGCGGCCTGGTGCCCGCAAGCGCCATCCTGGTGGGGGGCGATCCCGGCATCGGCAAGTCCACGCTCCTGTTGCAGGCCGCCGCGCGTTTTGCCGGGGCGGGGCTGAAAACCGTCTATGTCACCGGCGAGGAGGCCCCTGCCCAGGTGCGGATGCGCGCCGAGCGGCTCGGCCTGCGACACGCCCCGGTCAGGCTTGCCGCCGCCACCGCGCTGCGCGACATCCTGACCACGCTCGAGGCGGACCGCCCCGACCTCGTGGTGATCCATTCGATCCAGACCATGTGGTCGGACGCGATCGAGGCCGCGCCCGGCAGCGTGAGCCAGGTGCGCGCCGCCGCGCACGAGCTGACCAGTTTCGCCAAGCGACGGGGCGCAAGCGTCATCCTTGTCGGCCACGTCACCAAGGACGGCCAGATCGCGGGGCCCCGCGTGGTCGAGCACATGGTCGATTGCGTGCTCTATTTCGAGGGAGAGCGCGGGCATCAGTTCCGCATCCTTCGCAGCGTCAAGAACCGATTCGGCCCCGCCGACGAGATCGGCGTGTTCGAGATGACCGGCAGCGGCCTGGCCGAGGTGGCCAACCCGTCGGCCCTCTTTCTCGCGGGCC
Source organism: Roseovarius sp. (assembly GCA_002720475.1). Taxonomy (GTDB): domain Bacteria; phylum Pseudomonadota; class Alphaproteobacteria; order Rhodobacterales; family Rhodobacteraceae; genus Roseovarius. The sequence continues at coordinate 506,010 of PBIL01000005.1, read as the reverse complement.
GGGGCGCGCCCGCCCCCGGTTCGGTGGTCTTCGCGGGGGTCGAGGGCACGCGCCCCCTGCTGGTCGAGCTTCAGGCGCTCGTTGCCCCCACGCCCCATGCCCAGCCCCGCCGCGCCGTGGTGGGCTGGGACAGTGCGCGTCTGGCGATGATCCTCGCCGTGCTCGAGGCGCGCTGCGGCATTCCCTTTGCCGGGCTCGATGTCTATCTCAACGTGGCAGGCGGGCTGCGCATCACCGAACCGGCGGCCGATCTGGCCGTGGCCGCCGCTCTTCTGAGCGCGCGAGAGGACACCGCCCTGCCCGCGGAAACGGTGATTTTCGGCGAAATCAGCCTCTCGGGCGCGCTGCGGCCGGTGGGGCAGACCGAAAACAGGTTGAAAGAGGCGCAAAAACTTGGTTTCACCACGGCAATCGTGCCGTCCGGGGGCAAGACCGGCGGCGACAGCGGCCTCAGCCTGACCCGGATGGGCGATCTGGTGTCGTTCGTGGGCGAGGTTTTCGGCGCCGGGTGAACACCCGCAGGGACAGGACAGGGCATGGACGGCTTTACCATCATCGACGGGGTCGTGGGGCTCTTCATCGTGCTTTCGGCGCTGCTGGCCTATTCGCGCGGCCTCGTGCGCGAGGCGCTGGCCATCGCGGGCTGGGTCGTGGCGGGAATCCTCGCCTTCATCTTCGCGCCGCAGGTGGAACCGCTGGTCAAGGAAGTGCCCGTGGTGGGCGAGTTCATCGCCGACAGTTGCGAGCTCAGCATGATCGGTGCCTTCGCTGCCGTGTTCGCCGTGGCGCTGATCGTCGCCTCGCTGATCACGCCGCTCTTTTCCTCGCTCGTCCAGCGCTCGGCCCTTGGCGGGATCGACCAGGGGCTCGGCTTCGTCTTCGGCGTGGCGCGCGGCGTGCTGCTCGTGGCCATCGCCTATTTCGTCTACGACACGGTGATCAGCGCGCAATCCATCGCCATCATCGACGACAGCCGCTCGGCGCGGGTCTTTGCGCAGCTCACCGATGCGGTGGCCGAGCGTGACCCCGAACAGGCGCTCGGCTGGATCACCCGTCAGTACGAGGAGCTCGTGGGGGCCTGCGACGCCCCTGTGCAGTGAAGGCTGACGCGACGCAAGATGCAGCCGCGGCCCCGCGGCTTCGTGATAGTTTCGTGACACCGGCGGCCCGAGCGCGTATGCAGAGGGCGCATGCGACCTGCACGGATTCGGAGCTGCCCTTGTCCAGACAGATGCCCCCCGCCCACCCGTTCGACGACGACAAGCTGCGCGAGGAATGCGGCATTTTCGGCGTGATCGGCCTGACCGACGCGGCCAGTTTCGTGGCGCTCGGGCTGCACGCCCTCCAGCATCGCGGGCAGGAGGCCGGCGGCATCGTCAGCCACGATCCCGAGCAGGGCTTCAACTCGGTGCGCCGCTTCGGCTACGTGCGCGACAATTTCACCAGCCAGAGCCTGATGGAGACGCTGCCCGGGCCGCTGGCCATCGGCCATGTGCGCTATTCCACCGCCGGATCGAAGGGGGCCGCGATCCGCGACGTGCAGCCCTTTTTCGGAGAATTCTCGATGGGCGGCGCGGCGATCGCGCATAACGGCAACATCACCAATGCCAACGCCCTGCGCAAGGAACTGATCGAGCGCGGCTCGATCTTCCAGTCCGGCTCGGACAGCGAATGTATCATCCATCTCATGGCCCGCTCGCTCCAGCGCAACATCCCCGAGAGGATGGAGGACGCGCTGCGCCGGGTGGAAGGTGCCTTCTCGGTCGTCGCGATGACCCGCTCCAAGCTCATCGGCGTGCGCGATCCGCTGGGCGTGCGCCCGCTGGTGCTGGGCCAGCTGGGAGAGGGCTGGGTGCTCAGCTCCGAGACCTGCGCGCTCGACATCATCGGCGCGCGCTTCATCCGCGAGATCGCGCCGGGAGAGATGGTGGTGATCTCCGAGAAAGACGGCGTCGAAAGCCATTTCCCCTTTCGCCGCCAGCCGTCGAAATTCTGCATCTTCGAGCATGTCTATTTCTCGCGCCCCGATTCGATCATCGGCGGCCGCTCGGTCTACGAGACGCGCCACCAGATCGGCGTGGAACTGGCGCGCGAGGCCCCCGTGGAGGCCGATCTCGTCTGCCCGGTGCCCGACAGCGGCACGCCCGCCGCGATCGGGTTCAGCCACGAGAGCGGCATCCCCTTCGCCATGGGGATCATCCGCAACCAGTACATGGGCCGCACCTTCATCGAGCCGACCGAACAGATCCGCAACATGGGCGTGCGCCTGAAGCTCAACGTCAACCGCGCCCTGATCCAGGGCAAGCGCGTGATCCTTGTCGATGACAGCGTGGTGCGCGGCACCACCTCGCGCAAGATCAAGGAGATGATCCTCGACGCGGGCGCGAAGGAGGTGCATTTCCGCATCGCCTCTCCCCCCACCGCCTGGCCCTGTTTCTATGGCGTGGACACCCCGCAGCGCGAGAAGCTGCTCGCCGCCACCATGTCCGAGGAGGAGATGCGCGCGCATCTCGCCGTGGACAGCCTGCGCTTCATCTCGCTTGACGGGCTCTACCGGGCCGTGGGCCAGGGCCAGGGCCGCGACGCCAAATGCCCGCAATATTGCGATGCCTGCTTCTCGGGCGACTATCCGGTGGCCCCTTCGGACATGATCGAGCAGGGCTTCGCGCTCAAGCCCGCCGCCGAATAGGCGGGGCGGCGCGCATCCCGCTGTCCGGACCGGCGGGCTTTCGCCGCAGCGCGGCATCCCCCCTTTCCTCCCCGCGCGCCGGGCGGTAGAGGGGCCGTCACGAAACCGTCATACAGGCACCGCATGACCGATCACCCGGCGATCCCCGCCGCCGCCCTCGCGGCGGCCACCACCCGTGCGCGGCTCTCGCGCCACAGCCCCACGCTTCTCGGTACGCTCCACGGCCCCGGCACCGCCCGCGCTCTCCTGCGGCTCGACGGCGGCCGGGTCCGCACCGTCGAGACAGGCACGCGCGTCGGACAGGCCACTGTCGCCGCCATCGGCGAAGGCGTGGTGATCCTCAACGACCGCGGCCGCGCCCTGCGGCTCGAAATGCCCGAAGGCTAGGCCCGCCCTTGCCCCGCCCCCGCGCACCGCATAGACAGGAGCGCGGGCAAACGGACGGGAGCAAGGACGGTCATGGCGGGCAAGGGTATCTCCAAGGGTGCGATGTGGGTTCTCATGGGCCTGCTGATCGTCGGCCTTGGCGGCTTCGGCATCACCAATCTCGGCGGCACGGTACGCAGCGTCGGGAGTGTCGGCACCGCACAGATCGACGTGACCACCTATGCGCGCGCCCTGCGCAACGAGATCAACGCGCTCGCCGCGCAGCGCGGCGCGCCGGTGAGCTTCGCCCAGGCCCGCGAGGCGGGGCTCGACGCCCGCGTTCTCGCCCAGCTTGTCGCGCGTGCGGCGCTCGAGCACGAGGCGGGCGCGCTCGGCATTTCCGTGGGCGACGAGACGCTGCGCGACGAGATTCTCGCCATACCGGCCTTTCAGGGGCTCGACGGCAGCTTCGACCGCGAAGCCTATCGCTTTGCCCTGCAACAATCTGGGCTGAACGAGGCACAGTTCGAACAGAGCATCCGCGCCGAGACCGCCGCCACCCTCGTGCAGGCTGCGGCCCTTGCCGGGCTGCGCGCGCCTGCCGCCTATACCGGGGCGATGCGCAGCTATCTGGGCGAACGCCGCAGCCTTGCCTTCGCCACGCTCGACCGGGGCGATCTGGAGACCGGACTGCCCGAACCCACCGAGGAAGAGCTGCGCGCCTGGCACCAGAGCCACCTGCCGGATTTCACCACGCCCGAGGCGCGCCGCCTGACCTATGTCTGGGCGACACCCGAAATGCTGGTCGATACGGTGGAGGTGGACGAGGTCGCCCTGCGCGCCGCCTATGAGGAGCGCGCGAGCGAGTTCAACCTGCCCGAGCGCCGCCTCGTGGAGCGGCTGGTCTTCGCCGACAAGGCCGCCGCCAGCGCCGCGATGGCGCGGATCGCCCAGGGCGAGACGCTGGAGACGCTGGTTGCCGAGCGCGGGCTCGAGATGGCCGATATCGACATGGGCGATGTCACCGCGGCCGATCTCGGCCCCTCCGCCGAGGCGGTCTTTGCCGCCCCCGTGGGCGAGGTCGTGGGTCCGTTCGAGACCAGCCTCGGCCCCGCGCTCTTTCGCGTCAACGCCGTGCTCGCGGCCCAGGTCACGCCCTTCGAGGAGGCGCGCGCAACGCTGCGCGACACGCTCGCGCTCGACCGTGCGCGCCGGGTGATCGAGACGCTCGGCCAATCCGCCGACGATCTGCTCGCGGGCGGGGCCACGCTCGAGGAGGTAGCGGAGACCACCGAACTGGAACTGGGCACGCTCGACTGGCACGCCGGGATCGCCGAGGGGATCGCCGGCTATCCCGCCTTCCGGGCCGCCGCCCAGCGGGTCAGCGCGGGCGATTATCCGCAGATCGAGCCGCTGGAGGATGGCGGCATCTTCGCGCTGCGCCTCGACGGCATCCGCGAGCCCGAGATCCAGCCCCTTGACAAGGTGCGCGACGCGGTGCGCGCGGGCTGGCGGGCCGAGGCCATGCTGACCGCGCTGCGCGCCCGGGCCGAACCGCTGGCCGAGTCGCTGCGCGCGGGCGAAGGCTTTGCCGATCTGGGCCTTGCCGCCACCGAGGTCACGGACATCACCCGCCGCGACTACCGCGCCGATGCGCCGCCCGAATTCATCGACACGGTCTTCTCGATGACCGAGGGAGAGGTCCGCATGATCGAGGGCGACGGCCGGCTCTTCCTGCTGCGCCTCGACGCCATCGCGCCGCCCGATCCCCAGGATGCCGACCTTGACAGCGTGGCCGAAACGCTGGCCGATCAGCTCACCTCCGATCTCGGGCAGGATCTCTTCCAGCTTCTGACCGACGATATCCGCGCGCGGGCGGGCGTGACGCTCGACCAGGCGGCGCTCAACGCCGTCCATGCCAATTTCAACTGAGGACTGCCCGCCTTGGACCTGACGCCCGATTACAAGAGCTTCGCCCGCGCCCACGAGGCGGGCGAGAACCAGGTGGTCTATACGCGGCTTGCCGCCGATCTCGACACGCCCGTGTCGCTCATGCTCAAGCTGACGGGGGCGGCGCGCGATGCCTTCCTGCTCGAATCCGTCACCGGCGGCGAGGTGCGCGGGCGCTATTCGATCATCGGCATGAAGCCCGACGTGATCTGGCACTGCCAGGGCCGGACCAGCCGCATCAACCGCGCCGCCCGCTTCGATGCCGAGGCGTTCGAGCCGCAGGAGGGCGATCCGCTTGCCAACCTGCGCGCGCTGATCGCCGAGAGCCGCATCGCGCTGCCCGAGGATCTGCCCGCCGCGAGCGCCGGGCTGTTCGGCTATCTCGGCTATGACATGATCCGGCTTGTGGAACATCTGCCCGACGTGCCGCCCGATACGCTCGGCCTGCCCGACGCGGTGCTGATGCGCCCCTCGGTGGTGGCCGTGCTCGACGGGGTCAAGGGCGAGGTGATCGTCGTGGCGCCGGCCTGGGCAGGTGCGGGCCAGTCGGCGCGCGCGGCCTATGCGCAGGCCGCCGAGCGGGTGATGGACGCGGTGCGCGATCTCGACCGCGCGCTGCCGCAGGCCAGCCGCAGCCTCGGCACGGCGCAGGAAGAGGCGGTACCCGTGTCGAACTTCACCCGCGAGGGCTACAAGGCCGCGGTGGAAAGGGCCAGGGACTATATCCGCGCGGGCGACATCTTTCAGGTGGTGCCCTCGCAGCGCTGGCGGCAGCCCTTCCACCGCCCGCCGTTTTCACTTTATCGGTCGTTACGGCGCACGAACCCGTCGCCCTTCATGTTCTACTTCAACTTCGGCGGCTTTCAGGTGATCGGTGCCAGCCCCGAGATCCTGGTGCGCGTCTTCGGGCGCGAGGTCACGATCCGCCCCATCGCGGGCACCCGCCCGCGCGGCGCCACCCCCGAGGAGGACCGCGCGCTCGAGGCCGATCTTCTGGCCGACCGGAAGGAACTGGCCGAGCATCTGATGCTGCTCGATCTGGGGCGCAACGATGTGGGCCGCGTGGCGCGCACCGGCACCGTGCGCCCGACCGAGAAATTCGTGATCGAGCGCTACAGCCACGTCATGCATATCGTCTCCAACGTGGTGGGCGAGCTTGCCCCGGAGCATGACGCGCTTTCGGCGCTTCTCGCCGGTCTGCCCGCGGGCACCGTCTCGGGCGCGCCCAAGGTGCGCGCCATGCAGATCATTGACGAGCTGGAGCCCGAAAAGCGCGGCGTCTATGGCGGCGGCGTGGGCTATTTCAGCGCGGGCGGCGACATGGACGTGTGCATCGCCCTGCGCACGGCGGTGGTCAAGGACGGCACGCTCTTCATCCAGGCGGGCGGCGGCGTGGTCCATGACAGCGACCCCGAGGCCGAATACATGGAGACCGTCCACAAGTCGAACGCCATCCGCCGCGCCGCCGCCGATGCCGCGCGCTTCGACGGCACCGGCAACGGCTGATCCGCCCGTCCCTTAGCCGAGCGCCTCCGAACACCGCCGGCAGGTGCCGGGATGGCGGTGCGTGCCCACGTCGGGCAGGATCTTCCAGCAACGCAGGCATTTCTCTCCCTCCGCGCGCTCGAAGACCACGCCCACTGTCTCCACCTCCGGCAGGCGGAACGCCTCCGCCGGGCGCGGATCGGCGGTCAGCACCAGGTCCGAGGTGATGCAGATATCGGCGAAATCCACCGATTTCAGGGCCTTCAGCATCTCCGGGTCGCGCACATGCACCACCGGTGCGGCCTCCAGGCTCGCCCCGATCACCTTGTCGGCCCGCTGCACCTCGAGCGCCGCCGTCACCACGCGCCGCGCCGCGCGCACCTGCGCCCATTTCGCCGCCAGCGGCTCGTCCAGCCAGTCGGCGGGCGTGTCGGGCATGTCGTGCAGATGCACGCTGTCATCCTCGCCCGGATAGCGTGAGAGCCACACATCCTCCATCGTGAAGACAAGCACCGGCGCAAGCCAGGTGGTCAGCCGGTGAAACAGCAGGTTCAGCACCGTGCGCGCCGCGCGCCGCCGCGCCGTGTCGCCGTCGCAATAGAGCACATCCTTGCGGATATCGAAGTAGAAAGCCGAGAGATCGGAGGTGCAGAAATTGAAAAGCTGCTGGAAAACCCCCTGGAAATCATAGGCTTCAAAGCCTTTCCTCACCTTGTGATCCAGCTCGGCCAGCCGGTGCAGCACCCAGCGTTCCAGCTCCGGCATCTCGGCGGGGTCCACCCGCTCCGCCTCGCTGAAATGGCTCAGCGCCCCCAGCAGGAAGCGCATCGTGTTGCGCAGCCGGCGATAGCTGTCGGCCACGCCCTTGAGGATTTCCGGCCCGATCCGCAGGTCGGCGGTATAGTCCGACTGCGCCACCCAGAGCCGCAGGATATCGGCCCCGTATTGCCGGACCACCTCCTCGGGTGCCACGGTATTGCCAAGCGATTTGGACATCTTGTTGCCCTTCTCGTCCAGCGTGAAGCCGTGGGTGAGCACGCCGCGATAGGGCGCCCGCCCGATCGTGCCGCAGGCTTGCAGCATCGAGGAATGGAACCAGCCGCGATGCTGATCGGTGCCTTCGAGATAGAGATCGGCAATCCCGTCCTCCGACCCATCCGCCCGGTCGCGCAGCACGAAGGCATGGGTGGAGCCGGAATCGAACCAGACGTCGAGAATGTCGTCGACCTTCTCCCACGCCTCGGGATCGACGATGCCGGAGAGGAACCGCTCCTTGGCCCCCTCCTTGTACCACGCATCCGCGCCTTCCGCCTCGAACGCCTCCAGGATGCGGGCGTTCACGTCTGCATTTCGCAAAAGGTATTCGGGATCCGTCGGTTGCGCGCCTTTCTTCACGAAGCATGTCAGAGGCACGCCCCAGGCGCGCTGACGGCTCAGCACCCAGTCGGGCCGCGCCTCGATCATCGAATAGAGCCGGTTGCGCCCGGTCTTCGGCGTCCATGTCACCAGCTCGTCGATCGAGCGCAGCGCGCGCTCGCGGATCGTGGTGCCATAGGTGTCCTGCCCGTCGCCCACCGGCCGGTCGATGGCCGCGAACCATTGCGGCGTGTTGCGATAGATGACGGGGGCCTTGGAGCGCCAGCTGTGCGGGTAGGAATGCCTGATCTTGCCGCGCGCGAGCAGCCCGCCCACCTCGGCCAGCTTGTCGATCACGGCCTTGTTGGCATTGCCCTCCCTGCCCTTGCGGTCAAGGATGTAGGTGCCGCCGAAGAACGGCAGATCGGGGCGGAAGGAGCCGTCATCGAGCACGTTGTAGGTAATGACCCGGTCAAGCCATGTCCCGCCGTCGGGATGCTCTCCAAGATCGCGGTAAAGCTCGTATTCCTCCATCCCGTGGGAGGGCGCGCAATGCACGAAGCCGGTGCCCTCCTCATCGGTCACGAAATCGGCGGCGCGGAAATCGCGCGGCTCGTCCCACTCGCCGTTGGCGCCCTCGGCCCCGGCGAGCGGGTGCCGAAGCGACAGCCCCGCCAACTCCTCGGCGCTCACGTCGCGGAGCCTGCGATACATGCCGTCCGACAGCCGCGCACGGGTCATCACGTCCTGCGCCCGCTTGTCGGCAAGGATGTAGCGTTCCCCCACCCTCGCCCAGCATTCCCCGGGGGTCTCCGTCACCTCGTAAAGGCCATAGGAAATCTCCTCGCCATAGACGACGGCCTTGTTGGATGGGATGGTCCACGGGGTGGTGGTCCAGATGACTACTGACGCATCCATCAAATCAACGGGCATCGAACCAATAGGCTCATCACCCTGGCTTCCTGACTGCGGAGACGAAATCCCGGAAACTTTAAACTTCACCCAGACCGTGAAGCTTTCCTTGTCGTGATATTCCACCTCCGCCTCGGCGAGCGCGGTCTGTTCCACCGGCGACCACATCACGGGCTTCGATCCCTGATAGAGCACGCCGGACATGAGAAACTTCTGGAACTCCTCGGCGATGATCCGCTCGGCGCGAAAATCCATCGTGAGATAGGGCCTGTCCCACGCGCCGGTGATGCCCAGACGCTTGAACTCCTCGCGCTGGATGTCGATCCAGCCCTCGGCGAAGCGGCGGCATTCCTGCCGGAAATCGACGATATCCACCTCGTCCTTGTTGCGGCCTTTGGCGCGGTATTGCTCCTCGATCTTCCATTCGATGGGCAACCCGTGACAGTCCCAGCCGGGGATGTAGCGCGCGTCATACCCCATCATCTGCCGGGACCGCACCACCATGTCCTTGAGGATCTTGTTGAGCGCGTGACCGATATGCAGATGCCCGTTGGCATAGGGCGGCCCGTCATGCAGCGTGAAGGGCGTGCGCCCCTCCGCCCTCTCGCGCAGCCGCTCGTAAACCCCGATCCGTGCCCAGCGGTCCAGCCACTCGGGCTCGCGCGCGGGCAGGCCCGCGCGCATCGGGAAATCGGTTTCGGGCAGGTTGAGCGTGTCCTTGTAATCGGGCAGGTCGGCGCACATGGGGGCGTCCTTTGTCAGGTCTTGAAAGGTCAGGAGGAGGGGCGGCACGATGGCTCAAACGCCTTGTCCCGGCGGCTCGATCTGGTCAGAGCGCCGGGCATGTAATTCGAATGACGATCGCGGCATCAAGCACCATGGCCCGCCTTATAGGCGCGCCCTTGCCGAGCGTCCAGAGGCGCGGCCATCGCTTTCCTGAAAAGAAAGCGATCCGAAATCCCTTCAGGATTTCGCGCAACCGATCCCCTTGCCGCGCGCGGCGTGGCGGCGCATCTAGAGGTCATGAACACCGCCCTGCCGCCCCGCTTTGCCATCACCCGCCCCGAGATCGCGCGCGTGGTTGCCGCCTTCTACGCCGCCGTGCGCGCCCATCCCGGTCTCGGGCCGGTCTTTGCCGTCCATGTCACCGACTGGCCCGCCCACGAGGCCCGCGTCACCGATTTCTGGGCCAACACGATCCTGCACGAACGCTGTTATGACGGCAGCCCCGTGGCCGCCCATGTCAACGCGCGCAATGTGCAGCCGGGCATGTTCTCGACCTGGCTTGCGCTGTTCGACCAGGTGCTCGCGCGCGAGCTGTCCCCCGGGCAGGCCGCCGCCTGGTCGGCGCTGGCGCATCGCATCGGGCGCAGCCTTCGCGCGGCCGTGGTCGATCGCAGCACCCATCCCGGCGGCGTGCCCAAGCTGCGCTGAGCCGCGGCACCTACTGGGCAAGAAGCACCGCCGAGACCGGTGCCAGAGCCACGCTCGCGGCGCGGTCCTGAAGGCCCCAGAGCAGGAGCGCGCTGATCGTGTCGGGGCGCACACGGCCAAGCAGGATCACGCTTTCCTGCTGCTGAACCGCGCGCATCGCCCCCTGGTCGAGAAAGCGCCGCACCGCCGCGGCATCCTGCCCCTGCCCGTCGATTTCCCGAAACAGCGTCATCGCGGGCACGCCCTCTCGCGCGATGAGCTTCTGCGCGGTGTCGAGCCCGTTGGGCAGCATCACGAGGCCATGGCCGCTTTCCATCAGGATCGGCGCAAGCTGGGCGCTGGCCTCGCGGCTCGATTGCAGGCCGCTGCCCGTGCCCTCGATCACCGCCACCGCCTGCGGGATGGCGGCAAGCCAGGTCTGCATCGCGGTCTCGGCATCGGCGGCGGTGGCCGTCTCGGGCAGGTCGGCGGCGATCAGCACCTCGAACCCGGCCTCGCGGTAGCGCGCGGCGGACTCGGCGGCACCGGGGCGCGCGGCGGGAATGGCAAAGCTGAGCGGATAGGGAAAGGCGCGCAGCGCGTCGAGCCCGAGCGTGCCCTGCCCGTCATCCAGAAGCACGATGGCCACGAGCGGCTTGTCGCCGGGGGGGTCGAAGGCCACCGCATTGCGCAGCAGCGCGCCCTCGGGTTCGGCCACCTCTTCGGTCTCGTCTTCCGCCGCCGCGCCGGTGGCCTCGGCGGGCCCCTCCGGTTCGTCGCCGATGCGCGGCAGACGGTTCACGGTGACGCTCTCGGCGCGGTTCCCGATGGTGCCCGACGGGACCAGACGACGGACGGGGCCCTCCGCCTCTGCCCCGGTCCCGGGCGCGCCCTCGTCCGGGGCGACCGGCTCGATCACGCTGCCCGGCGCTTTCGGGAGATCCCCGGCGGAGGCACCCGGCGCGGCGGCGGCAGGGTCTGCGCCAGAGCTGTCCTCGGCCGGGGCGACAGGCGCGGTCACGGCGGTCTGAACCTCGGGCACCGTGGCGGCGGGCCTTTGAGGCTGCGCGGGCTCGGCTGCTTCCGGTTCCGCGGCGGGGTCGGGTGCCGCGCCCGGCTCTCCGGGTTCGGGAACGGGAGGCTGCGCGGGCTCGGGCGAGAGGGCGAGCCGCGCCTCGCCCGCGGGCTGGGCGGGCAGCGGGGCCTGCGGCGCGGGCAGAACCGGACGCTCGCCTTCCACGGCCACGCCGCCTGCCGCCTCGGTCCCGGCCGGCGGCACCCCGAGCGTCCCGGCCGCCCCTGTATCGGGCGCACCCGCCGGTGTCGTATCGGCCCCGACAAGCGGGCTCAGATCGTCCCGCTCCGGCACGGCAACGCGCGGCGCGCCGCCCAGATCCGGGCTTTGGGCCAGGCCCGGCAGGGCGGTCTCGCGATCCTCGCGCACCGCCTCGAAGGCCGAGCCGGGCGGCACCTCGACCGCGCCCGCCTCTGGCGCGGCCCGGCGCAGCGCCGCCATGTCGGCGAAATCGCTCACGACCGACAAGGTTCCCAGGACCAGCCCCGATGCGGCCAGCCCCGCCACCATTCCCGCCAACATTCCGCGTATCACTGCCCCGCCCCCGTGGTCTCTGCCCGTTTGCCGTCATTCCGGCCTAGCGCCCCTTGACGGTGCCGCGCAAGCCTGAACAAGTATACTCCGACCGGCCCCGAGGCCAACAGCCCCTGACCAGAGGACGGGCACAGATGCTGCTCCTGATCGACAATTACGACAGTTTCACCTACAATCTCGTGCATTACGTGGGCGAGCTCGGCGCCGAGACCCGCGTCATCCGCAACGACGCGATGGACGTGCAGGCGGCGATGGCGCTGCGCCCGGCGGGCATCCTGCTCTCGCCCGGACCCTGCGACCCGGACCAGGCGGGCATCTGCCTGCCGCTGACGCTCGCCGCGGCCGAGGCGGGTATCCCGCTTCTGGGGGTGTGCCTCGGCCATCAGGCCATCGGGCAGGCTTTCGGCGGGCGGGTGGTGCGCCATTCCGAGATCGTGCACGGCAAGATGGGCGTGATCCACCACGGCGGCCGGAGCGTGTTCGAGGGCCTGCCATCCCCCTTCGAGGCAACGCGCTATCATTCCCTTGTCGTGGAGCGCGAGAGCCTGCCCGACTGTCTGGAGATCACCGCCGAACTCGCCGATGGCACGATCATGGGCCTGCGCCACCGCGCGCACGAGATCCACGGCGTGCAGTTCCACCCCGAATCCATCGCCTCGCAGCACGGCCACGCGCTCTTGCGAAATTTCCTCTCGCGCATGAAGATAGCCGCATGAGCGATATCCGTGCCCTCATCGGTGCCGCTGCCGACCGCGCGCTGAGCCGGGCCGAGGCCGAGGCGGCCTTCGGCATCCTCTTCGCCGGAGAGGCGACGCCGGCGCAGACGGGCGGGTTTCTCATGGCGCTGCGCACCCGGGGCGAGACGGTGGACGAATACGCCGCCGCCGCCGCCGTGATGCGCGCCAAATGCCACAAGGTGCGCGCACCCGAGGGCGCGATGGACATCGTGGGCACGGGGGGCGACGGCAAGGGCACGCTCAACATCTCGACCGCGACGGCACTGGTGGTGGCGGGCGCGGGCGTGCCGGTGGCCAAGCATGGCAACCGCAACCTCAGCTCGAAATCCGGCGCGGCGGATGCGCTCTCGGCGCTTGGCGTCAAGGTGATGCTGGGGGCCGAGGCGGTGGAACGGGTGCTGGCAGAGGTGGGCATCGCCTTCATGATGGCGCCCATGCACCACCCGGCCATGGCCCATGTCGGCCCGGTGCGCGCCGAGCTGGGCACGCGCACCATCTTCAACATCCTCGGGCCGCTGACCAACCCGGCAGGCGTCAAGCGGCAGTTGACCGGAGCCTTCTCGCGCGATCTCATCCGCCCGATGGCCGAGACGCTGGGGCAACTGGGGTCGGAGCGCGCCTGGCTTGTCCATGGCAGCGACGGCACCGACGAGATGACGATCACCGGCCTGACATGGCTGGCCGCGCTGGAAGAGGATGGCACGATCCGCGAGGCCGAACTGCACCCCGAGGATTTCGGCCTGCCCGTGCATCCGTTCGAGGCCATTCTCGGCGGCACGCCCGAGAAGAATGCCGCCGCGCTCTCGGCGCTTCTCGACGGGGCGAAGGGGGCCTACCGTGACGCGGTGCTTCTGAATGCCGCCGCGGCGCTGACGGTGGCGGGGCGCGTGGAGGATCTGCGCGACGGCGTGGCCATGGCCGCCGAGAGTATCGACAGCGGGGCCGCGCGCGGGCGGCTGGCCGCCCTTGCGAAACTGACATCGGAGGAAGCTGCATGAGCACCCCGACCATCCTGGAAAGGATCAAGGCCTACAAGCTTGAGGAAATCGCCGCCGCCAAGGCCGCGCACCCTCTGGAGGAGATCGAGGCGCTGGCGCAGGAGGCCCCGGCCGTGCGCCACTTTTCCGAGGCGCTGCTCCAGGCGTCGAAGACCGGCTACGGCCTGATTGCCGAGATCAAGAAGGCAAGCCCGTCAAAGGGCCTGATCCGCGAAGATTTCGACCCGGCCGCGCTGGCCCGCGCCTATGAGGAGGGCGGGGCGGCCTGTCTCTCGGTGCTGACCGACGGGCCCAGCTTTCAGGGCGCGCCGGACCATCTCAAGGCGGCGCGCGCGGCCTGTCATCTGCCCGTCCTGCGCAAGGATTTCCTCTATGACCCCTACCAGGTCGCGGAGGCGCGCGCCTGGGGGGCCGATTGCATCCTGATCATCATGGCGAGCGTCTCGGACGCACAGGCCGCCGAGCTCGAGGCGGCGGCGACCGACTGGGGCATGGACGCGCTCGTCGAGGTCCACAACCGCGAAGAGCTGGAGCGGGCCGGCGCGCTCAAATCGCGCATGATCGGCATCAACAACCGCGATCTGGGCAGCTTCGAGACCACGCTCGACACCACCCGAAAGCTGGTGAAATTCGTCCCCCCCGAGCGCATGATCGTCTCCGAGAGCGGTCTGGCCACGCCCGAGGACCTGGCCGAGATGGCCCGCTACGGGGCGCGCGCCTTCCTCATCGGCGAGACGCTGATGCGCGCCGAGGACGTGGCGGCGGCGACGCGGAACCTGCTCGCCAATCCGCTGACCGCGGGCGGCATGTGAATGGCGGGCCTCACGCATTTCGACGCGGGCGGCCATGCCCATATGGTCGATGTCTCCGAAAAGCCCGTGACCGACCGGATGGCCGTGGCCGAGGGCCATGTGCGCATGGCGCGCGCCACCCATGACATCATCGCCGAAGGGCGCGCCAGGAAGGGCGACGTGCTCTCGGTCGCGCGGCTGGCGGGGATCATGGCGGCCAAGAAGACGTCCGATCTCATCCCGCTCTGTCATCCGTTGCCGGTGACGAAAGTGGCGGTTGACCTGGTGCTTGACCCGGATCTGCCGGGGGTGCGGATCGAGGCGACCGTCAGGACCTCGGGTCAGACCGGGGTGGAGATGGAGGCGCTGACGGCGGTCTCGGTCGCCGCCCTCACCGTCTATGACATGGCCAAGGCGGTGGACAAGACGATGGAGATCGGCGGCGTCCGGCTGCTGGTCAAGGATGGCGGCAAGTCCGGGCGATATGAGGCACCATGATCTCGGTTGATGCGGCGCTCGGCCATCTCTTCGCGCTGGTCGCGCCGCTGGAGGTGGAGGAGGTGCCGCTTGCGCAGGCGGCGGGCCGGGTGCTGGCGCGCAACGTGGCGGCGGGGCGCGATCAGCCTCCCTTCGACGCCTCGGCCATGGATGGCTATGCGGTGGCCGGCACCCCGGCCCCCGGTTCCGTGCTCTCGGTCATCGGCGAGGCGGCGGCGGGGCACGGGTTCCCGGGCCGCGTGGCACCGGGCGAGGCGGTGCGCATCTTCACCGGCGCGCCGTTGCCCGAGGGCGCGAGCCGCGTGATCCTGCAAGAGGATGTGACGCGCGCGGGCGAGCGCATCACCCTTGGCGAAACTGTCGGCCCCTCGGACAATATCCGCCCCATGGGCGGCGATTTCCGCAAGGGAGAGGTGATCCCGGCCCCCCGCCGCCTGCGTCCCGCCGATCTGGCTCTTCTGGCGTCCATGAACATCGCCCGCGTGCCGGTGCATCGCCGCCCCGAGGTGGCGCTCATCGCCACCGGCGACGAGCTGGTGATGCCCGGAGAGACCCCCGGCCCCGATCAGATCATCGCCTCCAACGGTTTCGGCCTCAAGGCGCTGTTCGAGAGCCACGGCGCGGTGGCGCGGCTCCTGCCGATCGCCCGCGACACGCGCGCCTCGCTGGAAACGGTGCTCGGCCTGGCGACGGGCAATGACCTGATCGTGACGATCGGCGGGGCCTCGGTGGGCGATCACGACCTGGTTGCCCGGCTGGGGCCGGAGCTGGGGCTGGAGCGCGCCTTCTACAAGGTCGCCATGCGCCCGGGCAAGCCGCTGATGGCGGGGCGCATGGGGGATGCGGCGATGGTGGGGCTGCCGGGCAACCCGGTCTCGGCCATGGTCTGCGGGCAGGTCTTCATCGCGCCGATGCTTCGCAAGATGCAGGGTCTGGGGGAGGCGCGCGCGCCGCGCCTGACGGCGCGCCTGGCCGCCCCCCTGCCCGCCAACGGCCCGCGCGAGCATTACATGCGCGCCCGCCTTGGCCCCGAGGGGATCACGGCCGAGGACCGCCAGGACAGCTCGCTCCTGAGCATCCTCGCCCATGCCGATGCGCTGCTTGTCCGCCCGCCCCATGACGGGGAACGCGCGGCGGGCGAGGTGGTCGAGTATCTGCCGGTGTAAGCAGGGCCTGGCGGCACGCCCCGATGCAGGGCGGGCGCTGGCCCCGATCCGGCAGGGGAAAGGCCAAGGACCGCTTTACACCTGAACCGGACGGTTTATCCTCAAGCCGGACAAGGAGGGACTCCGCCATGCCGCTGACCGTGAACGGGGCCGATCATCCGACCGACGGGCTCGACCCCGCAATGCCGCTACTGTGGGTGCTGCGCGACGTTCTGGGCCTGACGGGCACGAAATACGGCTGCGGCATCGCGCAATGCGGGGCCTGCACGGTGCATATCGACGGGGTGGCCACGCGCGCCTGCCAGGTGGCCCTGGGCGATGTCCGGGGGCCGGTCACGACGATCGAGGGGCTGGGCACCCCCGAGGCGCCCCACCCGGTTCAGGCGGCCTGGATCGAGCGCCAGGTGGCGCAATGCGGCTATTGCCAGTCCGGGCAGATCATGCAGGCCGCCAGCCTTCTGGCCGAGATCCCAGACCCCACGGAGGAGGATATCGACGCTGCGATGTCCGGCAATCTCTGCCGCTGCGGCACCTATCCGCGCATCCGCGAGGCGATGCGCGCGGCCGCCCGCGCGATGAAGGGGGCCTGAGATGGGGCGCGCGCGGACCATCGCCCGGCGGGGCTTTCTCATCGGCGCGGCCGCCATCGCGGGCGGCGTGGCCTTCGGCGTCTGGCGGTTCAAGACGCCCTATCCGAACCCGCTGCTCGCGGACCTGCCCGAGGGCGCGGCGGCGCTCACGCCCTACGTGGTGATCACGAAGGAGGCGATCACGCTGATCACGCCGCGCGCCGACAAGGGGCAAGGGGCGGTCTCGATCCAGGCGGCGCTCATCGCCGAGGAACTGGACGTGGATCTCGACCAGGTGCGGACCGAGTTCGGCCCGCCCGACCGCGCCTATTGGAACACGGCGCTGTCCGCCGAGGCGGTGCCGTTCCGCGCGACCGACCGGGGCTGGCTGGCCGAGACCGCGCGCGGCGCAATGGCCGCGCCGATGAAGTTTCTGGGCATGCAGATCACCGGCGGCTCGACCACCGTGCCCGATGGCTACGACAAGCTGCGCCGCGCGGGCGCGGTGGCGCGCGAGACGCTGAAGGCCACGGCGGCGCGCCTCCAAGGGGTTGATCTGGCGAGCCTGACGACCGAGCGCGGCGCGGTGATCCTGCCCGATGGCACGCGGCTCAGTTACCGGAGCCTTGCCGCCGAGGCGGCGCAAACCGAGCCGGTGGCCGAGGTCACGCTGCGCGATCCCGCGGATTGGCAGCTGCTCGGGAAACCGATGCAGCGCATCGACATCGTGGCGAAATCCACCGGAACGCAGGGCTACGGCATCGACGTGACGCGCCCCGGCCTGCTCCATGCCGCCGTGCGGCTGGCACCGCAGGGCGCGGCGCTGCGCAGCTTTGACGCGACCCGCGCAAAGGCGATGCGCGGGGTGGAGAAGGTGCTGCCCCTGCCCGGCGGGGTGGCGGTGATCGCCACGAGCACCTGGCACGCGATGCAGGCGGCCGGGGCCATCGTGCTCGATCACGGCCCGTCCCCCTTTCCGCCTGACATGGCGGGGCATTGGCAGGCGCTCTCGGAGAGTTTCGACAGCGCGCGGCAGGACAGCCGGTTCCGCGATGCGGGCGATGTGGAGGAGGCGCTGGCCGGCGGAGCCGATCTCGAAGCCGAGTATCGCGCGCCCTATCTGGCCCATGCGCCGCTCGAGCCGCTCAACGCCACGGTGCTCTACACGCCCGAACGCGTCGATATCTGGACCGGCACGCAGGTGCCGCGTTTCGTGCAGAGGAACGTGGCCGCGATCACCGGCCTGCGGACCGAGGCGGTGCATGTCCATGTCGAGATGATCGGCGGCAGTTTCGGGCACCGTCTGGAGGATGAGGCCGTGCGCCATGCCGCGCGCATCGCCATGGCGGTGCCGGGGCGGCCCGTCAAGCTGACCTATTCGCGCGAAGAGGACATGACCCATGACTTTCCCCGTCAGATCGCCATGGCGCGGGGGCGCGGGCGCGTGGCGGGGGGGCGGGTCGAGGCGCTCGATCTGGCCATTGCCATGCCCTCCATCGTCGCCTCGCAGATGGGACGGCAGGAGATCCCCGCCCCCGGCCCCGACCTTCAGATCGTGGCGGGGGCCTGGGATCAGCCCTATGCCATCCCGCATTACCGGGTGACGGGCTATCGCGCGCCCGAGCTTGCACCGATTTCCTCCTGGCGGTCGGTGGGGGCCTCCACCAACGGGTTCTTCCACGAGAGCCTTCTCGACGAACTCATTCACGCCGCCGGGTCCGATCCGCTGGAAGAGCGGCTGCGGCTCTGCGATCACGCCCCCTCGCGCAAGGTGCTGGAGGCGGTGGCCGAGATGTCGGGCTGGGGCACCGCGATGGCCGAAGGGCATGGGCGCGGCGTGGCGCTGTGCCTCTCGTTCGGGGTGCCCTGCGCGATGGTGGTGGAGGTTAGCGTGACGCCCGACGGCATCCGCCTTGACCAGGTTCACGTCGCCGCCGAGGTCGGCCGCGTGCTCGACCCGGTGAATTTCGACGGGCTGGTGAAGGGCGGCGTGGTCTTCGGTCTCGGCCATGCGATGCATGGCGAGATCACCTATCGGGACGGCCTGCCCGAGCAGACGAATTTCGACACGTTCCGCGCCATGCGCCTCTATCGGTGCCCCGAGATCGTGGTGCGCGGGCTGGAGAACGGCGACCGGATCCGCGGGGTGGGCGAGCCGCCGGTGCCGCCCGCCGCCCCGGCCCTGGCCAACGCGATCTTTGCCGTGACCGGCACGCGCCTGCGCGAGATGCCCTTCGACCGGCAGATCGGCTTTGCCTGAGACGCGGGTGCGGCCCATTGCCCTGCGGCGGAATGATCCAGATCAAAGATTACTTTCCGACTCTCCTTCATTCTGGACCGGCAGAACAGGGAGAGCTTCATGTCACGGAAAGACCTCGAGATCGCCCGGCACTCGGCGTTCCTGTCCGGGCTGCCGGAGGGCGTCCGCGCGCGCCTGCTGTCGCGCGCACATGTCCGGCGCCTTGGCCGGGGGGTTCCCGTCTTTCTGCAGGGCGACGAGGCGCTGTATTTCCAGATCGTCGTGGAGGGCTGGGTCAAGCTCTACCGGCTGACGCGGGGCGGGGACGAGGCGCTCATCGACGTGCTGGGCGCGGGGCTGTGCATCACCGATCCGCGTGCCCTCGACGGCGCGCGCCATGCGCTCTCCTGCGAGACCTGCGCGGAGTGCCGGATCGTGCTGCTCGATCCGGGCGCGGTCCGGGCCTGCCCCGAGGCACGCGCCGCGCTGGCCGATGCGGTGCTGCGCCTGCGCGACGGGCAAATGGAGCGCATGATTCGGCAGCTTGAACGGCTGAAGCTCATGTCAGCCTCGCAACGGCTTGCGACTTTTCTACTCGAGACCGGACGCTTTCTGGGTCAGCCGGTCGAGTTCATCTTGCCCTACGACAAGCACCTGCTGGCCGCACATCTGGGCATGAAACCAGAGAGCCTGTCGCGCGCCTTTGGCCGGTTGCGTGCGTTCGGTGTGACGGGCGCGCAGAAGCAGGTGCGGATCTCCGATGTGGGCGCGCTGCGCGCCCATTGCCTGCAGGAGGCCGAGGTTTTGGCAGCCGCCTGAGCCCCCCTTGCCCCCGCCCGCGCGCGGTGGTTCAAGAGGATCATGCCGTCCGTTGTGACCACCCTCGCGCTGCTGGCGCTCGCGGCTCTTTCGGGGACCGGAGCGCAGGTCATCGGCCTGCCCCTGCCCTATCTCAACGGACCGCTGATTGTCTCGGCACTCGTCGCCACCACGCTGCCCGGGCACCTGCCCGAGGGCTATCGCTTTCCCGAGCCGGTGCGGCTGGTCTTCATCGCCATCATCGGGCTGATGATCGGGGCGCAGGTGACGCCCGCGCTCTTTGCCGAGGCGCATCACTATGCGCTGACGCTCGGGGCGGTGACGCTGTTCGTCGGGCTGGCGCATGGGCTGGGCTACGCGGTCTTTCGCCATCTCGGCGGCTATGACGCAACGACCGCCTTCTACGCGAGCACGCCCGGCGGGCTATACGAGAGCATCGAGATGGGCACGGCCGCGGGGGCGGATCCGACACGGCTGATGATGCAGCAATTCCTGCGCATCATCGCGGTGGTGACGCTCCTGCCCCTGGGCCTCTCGCTCTGGCTCGGCACCCCGGTGGGGAGCGCGGCGGGCCTGAGCCTTGCGCGCGCAGAGGTCCCGTGGTCGGACCTGCCCCTGATCATGCTGGCGGGTCTGGGCGGGCTGGTGCTGGGGCGGGGGCTGCGCCTGCCTGCGGGGCAGATGACCGGGCCGATGGCAGTGGCGGCGGCGCTGTCCTTGTCGGGGCTTCTGGCCGTCGATATCCCGCAATGGCTGGTCAATCTGGCGCAGATGATCCTTGGCACGGCCCTGGGCATGCGCTTCACGGGGCTCAGCCGGGGGCTGCTTCTGCGCGGTGCCGGGCTGGCCGTGCTGTCGGTCGCCGGGATGCTCGCGCTCGGCCTCGGGCTGGCCATGGGGCTGCGGAGCGTGACGGAAGAGCCCGTGGATGTGCTGGTGATCAGCCTCGCCCCCGGCGGCGTCACGGAAATGGCGCTGGTGGCGCTCAGCCTCTCGGCCAACCCGGCCTTCGTCACGCTGCATCACATCTACCGCATCCTGCTCACCGTGCTGGTGATCGGCACGGCGACGAAGCTGCGAAATCGCCGCCGCGCCGCCCCGCCGGATGGCTGAGACGGCGGGCGGGACCGGGAATGACCCCGCCCCATGACCGGCAACGGGCAAGCCCCGCTTCCCGAGTGGCCAAGCCCGCATTTCCCCGCTAAGAGAGCGGCACGATTTCAAGGAGTTCGCGCCATGGCCGAAGCAGAGCGACCGCAGGTCTACCTTGTCACCCCGCCCGCCTTCGAGCCGGCGGCCTTCGCCGAGCGTCTTGCCGCCGTGCTCGACGCGCATGCGGTGGCCTGCCTGCGCCTGTCGCTGGCCGGCACGGATGAAGACGCGGTGGCGCGCGCGGCCGATGCCTGCCGAGAGGTCACCCATGCGCGCGACGTGGCGCTGGTGATCGAGCACCATCTTGGTCTGGTCGAGCGCCTTGGGCTCGACGGGGTGCATCTGGGCGACGGGGCGCGCTCGGTGCGCGCCGCGCGCAAGGCCCTGGGGCCCGACGCCATCATCGGTGCCTTCTGCGGGGTCTCGCGCCATGACGGGATGACCGCGGGCGAGGCGGGGGCGGATTACATTGCCTTCGGCCCGGCGGGCCGCACCGCGCTCGGCTCGGGCGCGCGGGCCGAACGCGAGCTCTTCGCCTGGTGGTCGGAGATGATCGAGCTGCCGGTGGTGGCCGAGGGTGCGCTCGACGCGGACACGGTGGCACAGCTCGCCCCCGTCGCCGATTTCCTGGCCTTCGGCGAGGAGATCTGGCGCGAGACGGATGCGAGCGCGGCGCTCGGGCGGCTTCTTGCCGCCATGGGCTGAGCCCCCCGGCCAGCCGCCGAGAGCCCGACGCGGCGGGCGCGCAGCACGCCCCCGCTGCGGGCCGTCGCGGCGGGGCCGCGTCAGGGCGTGAGGAACCGGTTGGGATCGACGCTTTCGAACCCGTCGCGCACCTCGAAATGCAGCGCCGCCGCGCCGTCCCGGCGGATCTCGGCGATCTTCTGGCCGCGCGCCACGCTCTGGCCCTTCTCGACGGTCAGCGCGCCCACGTTGGAATAGACCGTCAGCAGGCTGCCCTCGTGACGAATGACCACGATGGGGATCCCATTCGTGTCCTCGGTGATGGCCGCCACCGTGCCCGCATCGGCGGCCTTGACCGCCGCGCCGGGGGTGGCGGCAATGTCGATCCCGTCATTGCGGCCCCGCTCGTAGTCGCGGACGATCGCGCCCTCGACGGGGCGGACCATGCGCGCGCCCCCGCTCTCGGTCTCGGTCTTGCCGAGATCGGGGGCGGCGACGGGTTCTGCGGGGGCCGCGACGGGCTCGGTATCCTCTTCGGGCAGCGGGCGCGCGGCGCTCGGCGGCACCGGGGTGGGCGATCCGGCCCCCGGGGGCGTGACGACCGCCTCGCGCGGCGGGGCGGGTTGCGACGTTGCCTCCGGCAGGGCCACGGGGATGAGCAGATGCTGCCCCTCGCGCACCGCGAAATCGGGACCGAGCCCGTTCCACTCGGCCAGGCTGCGCACCGAGACATTGTAGAGCCGCGCGATGGAAAAGGCGGTCTCGCCGCGCTCGACCTTGTGGCGCACCGGCTCCAGGCCCGTCTGCGGTGCCGGGGCAAGCTCGGTCGTCTGCACCTGCTGCGCGTCGGCCCGCGCGATGGCCCCGCCCGCGACCGAGGCGATATCGACCTCGCCGGGCGCGCGGATCGGCCCGCCTTCCGGTTCGGCCACACGCCGCGGCAGGGCCACGATCTCGCCCTCGCGCAGGATGTCGCCGGTCTGGATGCCGTTGAAGCGGGCAAGCTCCTCTGCATCCGCGCCGATGCGCGTGGCCAGCCGCGCCAGCGTGTCGCCGCGCCGCGCCACCGCGACCTGATAGCCGGGATAGGAAATAATGCCGCGCGCATCGGGCTCGGGGCGCGCGGTGGTTGCCCCGCGCGCGGCCTCGGCGGTGCTGGGCGCATTGCCGAAGGCACCGCGCATGTCGATGTCAAGCGGCTCGCTGCACCCGGCGAGCGCCGCCGCCAGCCCGATGCCCATGACCAGTTGCCGCGGAAACTGTCGCATGCCCATACTCCTTCTGCCCCTGCCTCTGCCCTGCGGCAGCGCCTTGCCCCTGCGGCCCCTCAGCCGTCGCGCCCGAGCCCCTCGACCAGCGGCACGAAGCGCACCGGGCGCAGCTCGTCATACTCGTATCCGGTCTCGTGCCGGGTGACGCGGATGAGATGCTGCACCGTGTCGGACTGGCCCACGGGCAGCACCATGATACCGCCGATCCTGAGCTGGGCCAAGAGCGGCCCTGGCGGGTCCTCGGCCGCGGCCGTCACGATGATCCGGTCGAACGGGGCCTGTTCGGGCAGGCCGAAGCTGCCATCGGCGGTCAGCGCGATGATGTTGGTGAGATCGAGCGCCGCGAAGATCGCGGCCGCTTCGCGCACCAGGCGGCGGTGCCGGTCCACCGTATAGACGCGGCGGGCCAGCTGGCTCAGGATCGCGGCCTGATAGCCCGAGCCGGTGCCCACCTCCAGCACCTTGTCCCGCGCCGTGAGCCGCAGCGCCTGGGTCATCAGCCCCACCACCGAGGGCTGGCTGATGGTCTGGCCGCAGGCAATGGGCAGCGGCATGTCCTCATAGGCGCGGTCCGCGAAATAGCCCCGCACGAAACACCCGCGGTCGATCCGCTCCATCGCTGTCAGCACACGCGCATCCGTCACCCCCCGGGAGCGCAGGGCAAAGAGGAACTGCATCTTGCGTTCGGCGATATGATCGGCCTCGTCGCTCATTCGATGGCCTTCAGCGCCTCCAGCGCGTCATGCGCGGTCAGGTCCGCGCGCATCGGCGTGACCGAGATGTAGCCCTGGAGATTCACGTCCGCGTCCGAGCCGGGGCTTGTGGGCATGTGCTGCGGCGCGCCCGTGACCCAGAGAAACCGCCGCCCCGAGGGCGAATGCGCGGGCTGCACGCCGAAGCCCATGTCGCGGCGGAACCCCTGGCGCGCAACGCGAATGCCCTTGACCTCCGCCGCCGGAACGGGGGGGAAGTTGACATTGTAGAAGATGCCGTAATCGTCGCGCGTCCACACGCCGCGATCGAGAAGCCGCCGCAGCGTCGGCAGGCCATGCAGGCGCGCGGCCTCGAACGGGTCGGGGGCGTCGCGCATGGCAGGCCCGTAATACTGGCTCAGCGCCACCGCCGGCACGCCCTGGAGCGCGGCCTCCATCGCCGCGCCCACGGTGCCCGAATAGACCGCGTTCTCGGCCGCGTTGTTGCCGCGATTGACGCCCGAGAGCACGAGATCGGGGGCTGCGTCCTTCATCACGTCGTGGAGCCCCGCCAGAACGCAATCGGCCGGGCTGCCCTCGGCGGCATAGCGGCGGGGGGCCATCTCGCTGATCATCATCGGCCGCGTGTAGGAGATGCAATGCGCCACGCCGGACTGCTCGAAGGCGGGGGCCACCACCCAGACCTCGCCGCCCTCGCCCGCAAGCGCGGTGGCGATCTCCTCGAGCACGGCCAGCCCCGGCGCGTTGATCCCGTCGTCATTGGTTATGAGAATGCGCATCTGCCCGCCCCTGTTGCCACGGCCCCTCTCTACCCCGGCACCGGGCGGGCAACAAGCGGCGCGCGCCCTCCGAGAGGCATTGCATGACGTGCAAGGCGGTCATGCGGGACCATGCGGTTGGCAGCGCCGCCCCGGACCGATAGGGGACAGGGCGGCCGGGTGAAGAGGCACAGCCCCCGGCCCCTCTTCGCCTGCCGGATATGCCGAAGGCACGGCACAAGGATTCCTCGGCTGCCCCGCGCGCCGACAAGGACGGGCTTCACGCATGATCTCACTCGATGCCTATCGGGCGCAATGGTTCGGAAATGTCAGGGCCGACGTGCTTGCCGGTCTGGTGGTGGCGCTGGCGCTGATCCCCGAGGCGATCGCCTTTTCGATCATCGCGGGTGTCGATCCGAAGGTGGGGCTTTACGCCTCCTTCTCCATCGCGGTGATCACGGCGATCACCGGCGGGCGGCCGGGCATGATCTCGGCCGCCACGGCGGCGACGGCGGTGCTGATGGTGACGCTGGTGAAGGATCACGGGCTGCAATACCTGCTTGCCGCGACGGTGCTTGCGGGACTTCTCCAGATAGGCATGGGCCTGCTGCGGCTGGGCTTTGTCATGCGTTACGTGTCGAAATCGGTGATGACCGGCTTTGTCAACGCGCTCGCCATCCTGATCTTCATGGCGCAGCTGCCCGAGCTCGACCCGCGCGCGGTGCCCTGGATCACCTATCCGCTGGTCGCAGGCGGGCTGGCGATCATCTACCTCTTTCCGATGCTCACGCGCGCGGTGCCCTCGCCGCTGGTCACGATCGTCGCGCTGACCGCGCTCGCGCTTGTCCTCGGGCTCGACGTGCGCACGGTTGGCGACATGGGCGCGCTGCCCGACACGCTGCCGGTCTTCCTGATCCCGGACATTCCGCTCAGCGTCGGGACGCTGGCGATCATCCTGCCCTATGCGGTGGCGGTGGCCGTGGTGGGCCTGCTCGAAAGCCTGATGACCCAGAACATCGTGGACGAGCTGACCGACACCAGATCGAACCGTTCCCAGGAAATGGTCGGGCAAGGGCTTGCCAATACCGCGACCGGGTTCATCGGCGGCATGGCGGGCTGTGCGATGATCGGGCAGTCGATCATCAACGTCAAATCCGGCGGGCGCGGGCGATTGTCCTCCTTCTCGGCGGGCGTCTTCCTGCTCGGGATGGTGGTGGGGCTTGGCGACGTGGTGAGCCGCATTCCCATGGCGGCCCTGGTGGCAATCATGATCATGGTCTCGATCGGCACCTTCTCCTGGTCGTCGATCAGGAACCTGCGCGAGCATCCGCGCTCTTCCTCCATGGTGATGATCGCCACGGTGGCGACGGTGGTCTATACCCACAACCTCGCCATCGGCGTGCTGGTCGGCGTGCTCCTGTCGGGGATATTCTTCGCCGGCAAGATCGCGCAGCTTTTCCGCGTCACGAGCATGATTTCGGCGGACGGGCGCGTGCGCACCTACGTCATCGAGGGGCAGCTTTTCTATGGCTCGGTCGAGGATTTCATGAACGCCTTCGATTTCCGCGAGGCGCTCGACAAGGTCGTGCTCGACGTGAGCGGCGCGCATATCTGGGACATTTCCTCGGTCCAGGCGCTCGACATGGCGGTGCTCAAGTTTCGCCGCGACGGGGCCGAGGTTGAGATCAGGGGCATGAACGCGGCCTCCGAAACCCTTGTGGACCGGCTTGCGATCCACGACAAGCCGGGTGCCATGGACAAGCTGATGGCGCATTGAGGAGAGCACGAGCATGACGGACAAGATCCTGGCCCTTGTGGACGGGTCGCTCTATTCGGCCTCGGTCTGCGAGCACGCCGCCTGGATCGCCGCACGCACCGGCGCGGCGGTGGAACTCCTCCATGTCCTGGGCCGCCGCGACGGGGCCGGGAAGCCGGACCTGTCCGGCGCGATCAGGCTTGGCGCGCGGTCCAGGCTGCTCGAGGAACTGGCGGCGCTCGACGAGCAGCGCGCCAGGCTGGTGGCGCATCGCGGGCGGGCGATCCTGGAGGATGCCCGCGCCATTCTGGAAAAGGCCGAGGTCAACGAGATCACCACCCGGCTGCGCCATGGCGACATCGTCGAGACGGTGGCCGATGTCGAGGAAGGTGCCAGCATGATCCTGATCGGCAAGCGTGGCGAGGCGGCGGATTTCGCAAAGGGGCATCTCGGCTCCAACCTCGAGCGCATCGTGCGGGCCGGCCACAAGCCGGTCTTCGTGGCCGCCCGCGCCTTTCGCCCCATCGACAAGGTGCTCATCGCCTATGACGGCGGCAGTTCGGCGATCAAGGCGGTGGATTTCGTCGCCGACAATCCCCTGTTCGCGGGCCTCACGGTCCATGTCGTCACGGTCGGCACCGCCAGCCCGGAGATCCGCCGGGGCCTCGACGAGGCGCGCGCGCGCCTGGAGGCGGCCGGAATCGCAACCGAGACGGGGATCGTCACCGGCCAGCCCGACACCGCGCTCGGCAAGCTGGTCGATGAGGCCGGGTTCGACCTCGTGGTGATGGGGGCCTATGGCCACAGCCGCATCCGCAACCTGATCATCGGCTCCACCACGACCGAGATGGTGCGCTCCTGCAAGGTGCCGGTCGTTCTGGTGCGCTGAGCGGTGACACGGCCGGACAACCGGTCTCGCCCGCCCTGCCCTTCAGGCCTTTGCCAGACCGATCCCCTGCAACGCGGTGCGGATCTCGTCCAGGATCGCCGGATCGTCGATCGTGGCGGGCATCTTGAACTCCTGCCCGTCGGCGATCCTGGCCATGATCGCGCGCAGGATCTTGCCCGAGCGCGTCTTGGGCAGCCGGTCCACCACGACCGCCAGCTTGAACGCCGCAACCGGGCCGATCTGGTCGCGCACCAGCCTGACACATTCGCCGACGATCTCTTCATGCGCGCGGTTCACGCCCTTGGTCAGGCACAAAAAGCCCACGGGCACCTGGCCCTTCAACTCGTCCGCCGCGCCGATCACGGCACATTCGGCCACGTCCGGGTGGCTGGCCAGAACCTCCTCCATCGCGCCGGTCGAGAGGCGATGACCGGCCACGTTGATCACGTCATCGGTGCGCGCCATGATCCACAGATAGCCGTCCTCGTCCTTCATCCCGGCATCGCCCGTCTCGTAATAGCCGGGGAAGGTCGAGAGATAGGACTTGCGATAGCGGTCCTCGGCGTTCCACAGCGTCGGCAGCGTGCCCGGCGGCAGCGGCAGCTTGACGGCGATGGCCCCGAGCGTGCCGGGGGCAACCTCGTGCCCGCCCTCGTCGAGGATGCGCACGTCATAGCCCGGCATCGCCACGGTGGGCGAGCCGACCTTGACCGGCAGCGCCTCGAGCCCCGCCGGGTTCCCGGCGATGGTCCAGCCGGTCTCGGTCTGCCACCAGTGATCGTAGACCGGCACGCCCAGCTTCTCGGCCGCCCAGTTGATCGTGTCCGGATCGGCCCGTTCCCCCGCGAGATAGAGCGCGCGCAGGCAGGAAATGTCGTATTTCGCCAGTTCCTTCGCCCCCGGGTCCTCGCGCTTGATCGCGCGGAAGGCCGTGGGCGCGGTGAAGAAGCTCTTGACCTTGTGCTCGGAGATCACCCGCCAGAAGGTGCCCGCATCGGGCGTGCCGACGGGCTTGCCCTCGAAGACGATGGTGGTGTTGCCGTGAATGAGCGGCCCGTAGCAGATATAGCTGTGGCCCACGACCCAACCCACGTCGGAGGCCGCCCAGAAGACATCGCCCGGATCGACATTGTAGATGTTCTTCATCGTCCAGTTGAGTGCGACAAGATGCCCGGCGGTGTCGCGCACCACGCCCTTGGGCGCGCCGGTGGTACCGGAGGTGTAGAGGATATAGGCCGGGTGATTGCCCTCGACCGGCACGCAGTCCGCCGGCTCCACCCCGTATTGAAAGGCGTGCCAGTCGAAATCGCGCCCCTCGACAAGCCTGGCCACCTCTTCTTCACGCTGAAAGATGACACAGAACGCGGGCTTGTGTGCGGCCTGTTCGATGGCCCCGTCGAGCAGCGGCTTGTAATGCACCACGCGCCCCGGCTCGATCCCGCAGGAGGCGGCGATGATCGCCTTGGGCGCGCAATCGTCGATGCGCACGGCCAGTTCATGCGCCGCAAAGCCGCCGAACACCACCGAATGCACCGCGCCGATCCGCGCGCAGGCCAGCATCGCCTCGAGCGCCTCGGGCACCATCGGCATGTAGATGATCACGCGGTCGCCCTTCTCCACACCGTGGGCGCGCAGCGCGCCCGCAAGCCGCGCCACGCGCGAGCGCAGCTGCGCATAGCTGATCCGGTGCTTCGTTCCGGTCACCGGGCTGTCATGGATGATCGCCGCCTGTGCCCCGCGCCCGGCCTCCACATGCCGGTCCACGGCGTTCCAGCAGGTGTTCACCAGCCCGTCGGCAAACCATTCGTAAAGCGGGGCCTTGTCGTCGAAGAGCGCCTTCGAGGGCTTGCGCACCCAGTCGATCTTGTCTGCCTCTTCCATCCAGAAGCCTTCGGGGTCGGTCAGCGACCGCGCGTAGATCTCCTTGTATCCCATGGTATCCTCCTCCGATCCGTTGCAGCCCTGTTACGAGTCCCCTGCCCTTGCGGCAAGCCCGATGCGCGGACACGTGGCAGAAGGCCGCGAAAAATTTGCAGATACCGTCTCGGTTGCCTGCAAATTTTTCCAGACTCAGCTCCGGTTTAACAAGCGGGAACAGAGACACGATGGCTTGCAAACCCGTCCCGGGAACCCTGATAATCCCTGATTCTATCCGTAATGGGCCACCGGCGTGCCGGCGATGGCGGCCATGTTCAGGAGGCCCCGCGCGGTGATCCCCGGCGTGACCACATGCGCGCGGTTGCCCATCCCCATCAGGATCGGCCCCACCTCCAGCCCGCCCGCCTTCATCTTGAGGATGTTGCGCACCCCCGAGGCAGCATCGGCATGGCCGAAGACGAGCACATTGGCCGCCCCCGCCAGCCGGTTGCCGGGCAGAAGCCGCTCGCGCAGCTCGGGGTCGAGCGCGGCATCCACGTTCATCTCTCCTTCATAGGCGAAATCGCGCGGTGCCGCGTCGAGCAGCGCGATCGCCTCTCGCAGCCGCCGCCCGGACCCCTCCGCCTGGTTGCCGAATTGCGACTGCGAGCACAGCGCCACCTTGGGCGCAAGGCCGAAGCGGCGGACATGGCGCGCGGCCCCGATGGCGATCTCGGCCAGGTTCTCGGGCGTGGGCAGCGTGTAGACATGGGTATCGGCGATGAAGAGCGGCCCGTCCTCCAGGATCATCAGGCTGAGCGCGCCGTGGGGATGGTGCGTCTTGTCCGCAAGAACCTGCGTGACATAGTTGAGATGCCAGCGGAACTCGCCGAACGTGCCGCAAATCAGGCTGTCGGCCTCGCCGCGATGGACCATGACCGCGCCGATGGCGGTGGTATTGGTGCGCATCACCGCCCGCGCGATGTCGGGCGTCACGCCGCGCCGCGCCATGATGGCGTGATAGGTCTCCCAGTAGTCGCGGTAGCGCGGGTCGTTCTCGGGGTTGACGATGGTGAGATCCCGCTCGGGGCGGATGGTCAGCCCCGCGCGCTCGCAGCGCCGCGCAATCACCTCGGGCCGGCCGATCAGGATGGGCGTCTCGGTCGTCTCCTCTAGGATCGCCTGCGCCGCGCGCAGCACGCGCTCGTCCTCGCCCTCGGCAAAGACGATGCGGCGCGCGGCCGAGCGCGCGGCCTCGAACACGGGCCGCATGAGCAGTGCCGACTTGAACTGGCTGGCATCGAGATCGGCCTTGTATTGCGCCAGATCGTCGATCGGCCGCGTGGCCACGCCCGTCTCCATCGCGGCGCGCGCCACGGCGCTCGAGACGACGCCCGAGAGGCGCGGATCGAAGGGCTTCGGGATCAGGTAATCGGGGCCGAAGGTCATCTCCTCGCCGCGATAGGCCGCCGCCGCCTCGGCGCTTGTCGTGGCGCGGGCCAGATCGGCGATGCCCTGGACGCAGGCCACCTGCATGGCATCGTTGATCTCGGTCGCGCCCACGTCGAGCGCCCCCCGGAAGATGAACGGAAAGCAGAGCACATTGTTGACCTGGTTGGGAAAATCCGACCGGCCCGTGGCGATGATCGCGTCCGGCACGGCGGCGCGCGCCAGATCCGGCATGATCTCGGGCGTGGGATTGGCAAGCGCGAAGACGATGGGCCGCGCCGCCATCCGCGCGACCATCTCGGGCCGCAGCACGTTCGGCCCCGACAGACCCAGGAAGAGATCCGCGCCGTCGATCACCGCCTCCAGCGTGCGCAGGTCGGTCTTCTGGGCAAAGGCCGCCTTCTCGGGGTTCATGTCCACCTCGCGGCCCGCATGGACCAGCCCGTGAATGTCGCACAGCCAGACGTTCTCGCGCTTCACGCCCAGCTTCAGCAGCATGTTGAGACAGGCGATTCCCGCCGCCCCGCCGCCGGTGGAGACCACCTTGATTTCATCGAATCGCTTGCCCGCGACATGCAGCGCATTGACCGCCGCCGCCCCCACCACGATGGCCGTGCCGTGCTGATCGTCGTGAAAGACGGGGATGTTCATGCGCTCGCGGCAGATCCGTTCGACGATGAAACAATCCGGGGCCTTGATGTCCTCGAGGTTGATCGCGCCGAATGTCGGTTCCAATGCGCAGACGATCCCGGCCAGCCGTTCGGGATCGGCCTCGTCCAGCTCGATGTCGAAACAGTCGATATTGGCGAATTTCTTGAACAGGACCGCCTTGCCCTCCATCACCGGCTTCGAGGCGAGCGCGCCGATATTGCCCAGCCCCAGCACCGCCGTGCCGTTCGAGACCACCGCCACCAGATTGCCGCGCGCCGTGTAGCGCCGCGCCGTCTGCGCATCGGCCTTGATCTCGAGACAGGCCTCGGCCACGCCGGGGCTGTAGGCGCGCGCCAGGTCGCGCCCGTTGGCGAGCGGCTTGGTCGCGCGGATCTCGAGCTTTCCGGGCCTGGGAAATTCGTGATAGTCGAGCGCCGCCTGGCGCGGGGTCTCTGCCTGGCTGTCGGTCATGGCCATCCTCCCTGCCGCAACTGGTTTAACGTTAAACCATCTTCGGGAGCGTCATAGCATCCCGCCGCCACGATACAAGCCGAAGCTTGCACCCCCGGGCGCGCGGCCGCAATCCCGGCGTTGCCACCCGCCGCGAATTCTGGAATGACGGAACGATCCGACAGTCCGAGACCGCCATGACCCAGCATCTGACCATCGTCGATCATCCGCTCGTGCAGCACAAGCTGACCCTGATGCGGCAGAAGGAGACCTCGACCGCCGTCTTCCGCCAGCTTCTGCGCGAGATCAGCCAGTTTCTTGCCTATGAGGTGACGCGCAGCCTGCCGATGACCACCCGGACCATCGAGACGCCGCTGATGGAGATGGAGGCCCCCGTGCTTGCCGGCCGCAAGCTGGCGCTCATCTCGATCCTGCGCGCGGGCAACGGGCTTCTGGACGGGATGCTCGAGCTTATCCCCTCGGCGCGGGTGGGGTTCATCGGGCTCTACCGCGACGAGGCGACTCTGCAACCTGTCAACTATTACTTCAAGGTGCCGGACCAGCTCGGCAAGCGCCTCTCGATCGTGGTCGATCCGATG
Organism: Roseovarius sp.; assembly: GCA_002720475.1. Taxonomy (GTDB): domain Bacteria; phylum Pseudomonadota; class Alphaproteobacteria; order Rhodobacterales; family Rhodobacteraceae; genus Roseovarius. Next base: position 474,184 of record PBIL01000005.1, on the reverse strand, counting down.
CTGGCCACGGGCAATTCCTCGGCCGCCGCGATCGACATGCTCAAGCAGGCGGGCGCGCGCGACCTGCGCTTTCTCTGCCTTCTGGCCGCGCCCGAAGGTGTTGCACGGATGCGCGAGGCGCATCCCGACGTGCCGGTCGTCACCGCCGCGCTCGACGAGCGGCTCAACGACAAGGGCTATATCCTGCCGGGACTAGGGGATGCGGGCGACCGCATGTTCGGCACAAAATAAGCCATTCACTGTTTACTCGTTGCGGAAAATCGGGCACTCTCGGCGTGGCTTGTTCGGGGGGACGCCATGACGATTTCAAGACTTGCGATTCTGTCCGTGATCGTGGCCCTGTCCGGCGGCGCGACCGCCTCGGCGCAATCGCTGCGCGGCGTGGCGGCCCCGGCCGAATTTCCGCCGGCCAGTTACACCGCGACGCAATACGTGGACAGCCAGGGCTGCGTCTTCGTGCGCGCGGGTGTCGGCGGCAACGTGACCTGGGTGCCGCGCATGACCCGCTCGCGCCAGCCGCTTTGCGGCTTCACCCCGTCGCTTGCCCGCGCAACCCCGGCACCGGAACCGGCCCCGCAGAGCCGTACCGCCGCCGCCCCGGCCCAACCGCCCGCCACCGCGCGCCCGCGCACCGCCCTGGCCCCGGCCCCCAAACCCGCGCCGCGCACTGTCGCGGCCGCCAAACCCGCGCCGCGCATCGCCGCTGCCCCGGTTCCGCGCCCGGCGGCGGCCGCGCCCGCGCCCCGCCCTGCCGCCACGGCCCCGCGCGCCATTGCCGCCGCCCCTGCCCCGGCCCCGCGCAGCGCGCGCGTCATCACCCCGCCCGACCCGAACAAGACCGCCTGTGCCGGGCTGACCGGGGTCTCGGCCGCCTACATGGTGCAGCATGGCGGCTCGCCCGTGCGCTGCGGCCCGCAGACCACGCCCTATGTCACCTATGCGTCCGGCAGTGCCGCGACCGGCCGCACCACCCCGCCGCCGGGCAGCCGCGCCACCCCGGAGAGCGTGCCACCGCGCACCTATGTCGCCCCGGCGCGGGTCTATCGCAGCCAGCAGAGCAGCCGCGCGGGCATCTCTGTGCCGGAAGGGATGAAGCCCGTCTGGGATGATGACCGGCTCAACCCCCGCCGCGCGCATCAGACCTTCGAGGGCAAGGCACAGATGGAGGTGATGTGGACCAATACCGTCCCGCGCCGCCTCATCGACCGGCGGACCGGGGCGGATGTGTTCCACAACTATCCCGGCCTGCAGCCGCCCTTCACCAGCTTCGAGGCGCAGCGCGCCGCGGGGGTCCGGGTGGCCACGCGCGGAGTCTATGTGCCTGACCCGAAGGCCGCGCGCAGACCGACCGCGACGAAGACAGAGGTTGTGCAGGCGGCCCGTCGCGCGCCCGCGCCGACGGCCACCGTCTCGACCCGCTCCGCGCCCGCGCCCGCCCGGCCCCGCTATGCCCAGGCCGGCATCTTCGCAGATCCGGCGCAGGCGCGCGCCGCCGCCGGTCGTATCGCCAGGGCAGGGCTACCCGCGCGGCAGGGCAGGCTCAGCCGCGACGGGCGTGATCTGACCCTGGTTCTTGCCGGCCCCTTCGCCTCGCAGGCCGAGGCCGAGCGCGGCGTGGCGCGGCTGCGCGGCCTTGGCTTCGGCAACGTGCGCCTGCGCTAGCGCGCGGCCCCCCCGCGGCCCCGTTCCCTGCGCCCGATCAGCGCGGCCATGTCGAGCATCCGGGCCGCGAACCCCCATTCGTTGTCATACCAGCCGAAGACCCGCAGAAGCCCGCCAACGGATACGGATGTCTGCGGCCCGCTGACGATCAGGCTCTCGGGCCGCCCGCGCAGATCCGAGGAGACGAGCGGCGCTTCCGTCCAGCCGAGCCAGTCATGCTGCGCCGCGGCCGCGCGCAGGAGGGCGTTGACCGCCGCCGCGCTCACCGCCTCGCGGGTCTGCACCGTCAGGTCGATGCACGAGACCGAGGCCACGGGCACGCGGATGGCGCGCGCCTCGATCCGGCCCGCGAGCGCGGGCAGCACGCGGCCCGTCAGGCGCTGCGCGCTGGTCGTCGTCGGCACCATCGACAGCGCGGCGGCGCGGCTGCGCTCGGGCGCGCCGCGCGGCTTGTCCACCGTCGGCTGGCTGCCGGTGTAGCAATGCACCGTGGTCATCTGCCCGCTGACGATGCCGAAAGCCTCGTCAAGCAACCGCGCCAGCGGCGCGAGCGCATTGGTGGTGCAGGAGGCGTTCGAGATGATGCGGTGATCCGCGATCTCGGCCTCGTTCGCCCCCAGGACCACGGTGACATCGGCCTCTTCCGACGGCCCCGAGACGAGCACCGCCGCCGCCCCTGCTGCCAACCCCCGCTCGGCCACCGCGCGCGCACCGGCCATGCCGGTGCATTCCAGCACGACATCGACGCCCGAGAGGTCAAGCGTGCTGAGATCCGGCGCGGCATGGAACGGAATCTCGCGCCCGTCCACGACAAGCGCGCCGGGCCGGGTTTCCACCGTGCCGGGCCAGGGTCCGAAAACGCTGTCATAGTGAAAGAGATAGGCGCAGGTCTCGAGCGGTTCGATCTCGTTGATACAGGCAAGCTCGAAACCCGCCCGATCGCGCAGCAGGATGCGCAGCGCGGTGCGCCCGATGCGGTCGAAGCCGTTGATGGCGATGCGGACGGGTGGTTCGGTCATGGCGCGCTCCCTCGGGCAAGGTCAACAAGGCTGACATTGTGCCAGCGCCGCGCGCTTGGCCAGAGGTGAAACAAGATTTGATCAAATTCCGGGCTCAGAAGGCATAGCCGAAGCGCGCGATATCCTCGGCGGCAATGGCGGCAAGGGTCTCGGCGTCCCGGTCGGTGTAACAGGCGCGATAATCGCCCCGCGCCGAGGCGTTGAGACGCGGCAGCGAGAGCCGGAAGCCGAGATGCTCCCAGAGCGGGGCCGCGTCCTCCTCGAACCGTTCCAGCCGGATATGGAGACGGCAGCGTTCCACCCCGTCCGCCGTGCTCATGTAATGGCGGGCTGGCGCGGCGGCCCAGGCGGCGCGCGTCTCGGGGGCGGCGAGGAAGGCCGCGAAATCGACCGAACGCGCCAGCCGCACCGCCGGGTGATCAAATCGCTGCGCGCGCGCCCAGGTGTAATAGCTCACCATCCTGTCCCAGGGGTTGCGCACGAGGGTGAAGGTGAACATCCCCGCGATCTCCTCCGTCGTCACGATGCCCTCGATATCGGCCAGGGTGCTGTGTTTCCACAGCCGCCCGCGCGCCTGCCCGCGCAAGCCCGCGAGCCGCCCGCGCCTGCGCCGCGCCTTGGGCGTGTCCCCGATCAGCAGATCGCCCACCGTCGCGCGCCCCTCGAGTGCGGCGGCCATCGAACTGCCCCCGGTCTTCGGGATGTGGACAAAGATGTAACCCCGGTCGCGCGAAACGATCATGCCCTCATCCTTGCGCCTTGCCTGCGCCGCAAAAGCCCCCATATTGCCGCCGTCAGCAAGGGGACGGGCCATGACGGGATATCTGAGAACGGCGATTCTCATGGCGGCGATGACCGCGCTTTTCCTCGGGATCGGCGCGCTGCTCGGCGGCACCGGCGGCGCGATGATCGCGCTCGTCGTGGCGCTGGCGATGAACGCCTTCACCTGGTGGAACTCCGACAGGCTGGTGCTCAGGATGCACAACGCCCGCCCCGCCGACGGGCCGGAGGGCCGCGTGCTCACGCAGATGGTGCACGAGATGGCCGATGCCGCGGGGATGCCGCGCCCGGCGGTCTATCTGCTCGACAGCGATCAACCCAATGCCTTCGCCACCGGGCGCAACCCCGCCAATGCCGCCGTCGCCGCCATGACGGGCCTTCTGCGCAGCCTCACGCGCGAGGAGATCGCGGCCGTGATGGCCCATGAGCTCGCGCATATCCGCAACCACGACACCACCATCATGACCATCACGGCGACCTTCGCCGGGGCGATTTCCATGCTGGCGAATTTCGCGCTCTTCTTCGGCGGCAACCGCAACAACGGTCTGGGCTTCATCGGCACGCTGGCGCTCATGATCCTGGCCCCGCTGGCGGCGGCGCTGGTGCAGATGGCGATCAGCCGAAGCCGCGAATACGAGGCCGACCGCGTGGGGGCCGGGATCTGCGGCAACCCGCTCTGGCTTGCCTCGGCGCTCCGGAAGATCTCCGGGCTGGCCGCGCGCATCGACAATGACGCCGCCGAGCGCAACCCGGCGACCGCGCATATGTTCATCGTGAACCCGCTTCATGCGCACGCCCATGACCGGCTGTTTTCCACCCATCCCGACCCGGAAAACCGCATCCGCGCCTTGCGCGAGATGGCCGGGCAGGACGCGCCGCGCGGCCCCTGGGCCTGAGCGCCGTCCTTCCTCGTCTTGACAGCCCGCGCGCCCCGCGTCATCAGGGGCCAAATGAACCCGCAACCGGGCGTTCCGTGGGCGCCAGACCGACGAGGAGACGAACCATGTCGCAGATTTCCCTGACATTTCCCGATGGCAATGTGCGCGCCTACCCGGCGGGCACCACCCCCGCCGAGGTGGCCGAGAGCATCGCGCCCTCGCTGGCCAAGCGCGCGATTTCCGCCCATGTGGACGGGCAGCACTGGGATCTGCAATGGCCGATCACCGCAGACGCCAAGATCAGCATCAACACGATGAAGGACGAGGCCCCCGCGCTCGAACTCATCCGACATGACCTTGCCCATATCATGGCCCGCGCGGTGCAGGAGATCTGGCCCGATGTGAAGGTCACGATCGGCCCGGTGATCGCCAATGGCTGGTATTATGATTTCGACCGCGCCGAGCCCTTCACGCCCGAGGATCTGGGCCGGATCGAGGCCCGGATGAAGGAGATCGTCGCCGCCCGCGATCCGGTGCGCACCGAGGTCTGGGACCGCCCCCGCGCCATCGCCCATTACGAGGCGACGAACGAGCCCTACAAGGTCGAGCTGATCGAGGCCATTCCCGAGGGCGAGCCGCTACGCATGTACTGGCACGGGCACTGGCAGGATCTTTGCCGCGGCCCGCATCTGCAACATACCGGCCAGGTGCCTGCCGACGCCTTCAAGCTGATGAACGTCGCCGGGGCCTATTGGCGCGGCGATTCCTCGCGCCCGATGCTGCAACGCATCTATGGCGTGGCCTTCCAGACCCGCGACAAGCTGAAGGACTACCTCAATTTCCTGGAGGAGGCCGAACGCCGCGACCATCGCAAGCTGGGCCGCGAGATGGACCTTTTCCACATGCAGGAAGAGGCCCCCGGCCAGGTCTTCTGGCACCCCAACGGCTGGACCATCTACACCACGCTTCAGGATTACATGCGCCGCCAGCAGACCCGCGGCGGCTATGTCGAGGTGAACACGCCGCAGGTGGTGGACCGCAAGCTGTGGGAGGCGTCGGGCCACTGGGAAAAATACCAGGAGCACATGTTCATCGTCGAGGTGGACGAGGAGCACGCCCGCGAGAAATCGGTCAACGCGCTCAAGCCGATGAACTGCCCCTGCCATGTGCAGATCTTCAACCAGGGGCTCAAGAGCTACCGCGACCTGCCCCTGCGCATGGCCGAATTCGGCTCGTGCAACCGCTACGAGCCCTCGGGCGCGCTGCACGGCATCATGCGGGTGCGCGGCTTCGTGCAGGATGACGCGCATATCTTCTGCACCGAGGAGCAGATCGAGGCCGAGACCGCGCGCTTCATCGAGTTTCTCTCGACCGTCTACCGCGATCTCGGCTTCCCCGAGTTCGAGGTGCTCTTCTCCACCCGCCCCGAGACCCGCGCGGGCAGCGACGAGGTGTGGGACCGCGCCGAGGCGGCGCTTCTGTCGGCCACCCGCGCCGCCGGAATCGAGCCGCAGGTGAACCCCGGCGAGGGCGCGTTCTACGGGCCGAAGCTCGAATTCACCCTGACCGACGCGATCGGGCGCAAATGGCAATGCGGCACGCATCAGGTGGATTTCGTCCTGCCCGAACGGCTCGATGCCACCTATATCGGCCCGGACGGGGCAAAGCACCGCCCCGTGATGCTTCACCGCGCCTGCCTTGGCAGTTTCGAGCGGTTCATCGGCATCCTGATCGAGGAACATGCCGGGCGGCTGCCCTTCTGGCTCGCGCCCCGGCAGGTGGTGGTGGCCTCGATCGTCTCGGATGCGGACGGCTATGTGCAGGAGGTGGTGGAGACGTTGCGCGCCCATGGTGTGCGCGCCGAGGCCGACATCCGCAACGAGAAGATCAATTACAAGGTGCGCGAACACTCGGTCGCCCGGGTGCCGGTGATCCTCGCCTGCGGCCAGCGAGAGATCGAGGAGCGCACGGTCTCGCTGCGCCGTCTTGGCGTGAAGGAGACGCGCAGCGTTGCGCTCGACGAACTCGCACCGGAGCTTGCCCGCGAGGCGACACCGCCCGATCTGCTCTGAGCGACGCAATCCGCACCCGTTCCCGTTGCCTTTCGGCCCGGCACTTGCCACATTGCAGATGATCCCCGCTGCCGCAGGTCCCCGGATGCGCCTTGCCCTCGTCGCCCTTGTCGTGCTCGCCTCCTCTGCCTGGGCCGAGCCGCGCGGCACGTTCCGGCACGCGCATAACGTGGGCTTCGGCGCGCAATCGAGCCTCGATCCGGCCTCCAAGGGCCGCGTCCTCCAGATCCTCGAGAAGATCCAGAGCCGCCTCGTGCGACCGGGCCGTGACGGCACGCCCGCGCCGGATCTTGCTACCGCGTGGTTTCCCAATGAGGATGGCACGGTCTGGACCTTTCATATCCGCGAAGGGGTGCGGTTTCACGACGGCAGCGCGCTCGACGCCGCCGACGTGGTCTATTCCATCGCCCGCGTGATCGACCCCGATTACGGCAGCCCCGCCCGTGCCGCCGTCAAGATGATCGAGACGGTCGAGGCCACCGGGCCCCACACCGTGCGCATGACGCTTTCCTCCACCTTTGCCGATTTCCCGCTGCAGCTGATGGACCCGCGGCTGCGGATCATTCCCGAGGGATCGGGCGACACGGTGGACCGGACGGGCATCGGCACAGGACCGTTCCGGGTGGAGAAATTCGATCCCGACGGGATCACCGTGCTTGTCGCCAACATGGATTACTGGGAAGGGCCGCCGCGGCTCGCGCGGATCGAGGTCATCGGGGTGCCGGACGCGCAGGCGCGGCTTCAGGCTTTTCTCTCGGGCCAGCTCGACATGGAACGCGGCATCGCCCCGGTGCTGCGGCGCGCGCTCGACAAGTCGCTGCGCTACCAGTTGCTCGAGATCCCCACCGGCAACTGGATGGGGCTGAGCTTTCGCAACGACGTTGCCCCCTTTGACGATGTGCGCGTGCGCCGGGCGCTGCGCCTGGTCGTGGATCGCGCGGAAATGCTGCAACTGGCACTCGATGGCGGGGGGGTGATCTCCTGCGATACGCCGGTGGCCCCCAATGACCAGTATCGCGCCGAGATGGACTGCCCGCCCGATCCCGAGCGCGCCCGCGCGCTGCTGTCAGAGGCGGGATACCCGGACGGGCTCGACATCAATGTTTACGTCTCCGCGCTCGATCCGAGCTGGCCGGTGATCGGCGTGGCCTTCCAGGAACAGGCGGCCCGGGCGGGGATCCGCGTGTCGCTGGTCAATGCCGCGGCCGATGGCTACTGGTCGAATGTCTGGATGAAGAAGCCCGCCTTCGCCACCGCCTGGGGAGAGCGGCCCGCCGACCAGGTGCTCAACGAGGCGTTTCATTCGGACTCGAAATGGAACGAGAGCCATTACAGCAACCCCGAGTTCGACCGGCTGCTGGAGGCGGCGCGCGCCGAGCTCGATTTCGACAGGCGGCGGCAGCTTTACCTCAAGGCACAGGACTACCTGGCGATGACCTCGGGCACGCTCATCCCGTTCCATGTGACCCAGCTTGTCGTTCTGTCCAACCGGGTAACGCATTTCGACCCGGTGCAGAACGACGCGCTGCGCTGGCACCTTGTGGCGGTCGCGGACTGAGGGACGAACCATGCCGGTTGCGGCAGAGCGCAGAGAGAAGGTGGACGCCTTCGTGCGGCGGCATTTCCTGTGGCCCGGAAGCCTGCGGCTGCATCGCGCGGCGCTTGGGGGCGACATCCTGCGCGCGCCCGTGAACGTGCTGCTCTCGCCGGTGCTCTTGCTGGCGCGGCTTTCTGGCTGGCTCTGCCGCAAGGCGGGTCTGGGACGGGCGGGCGACTGGCTCGGTCGGCGCCGGATCCTTTTGCGCACGGCGGTCGTGGCGCGGCTCGAAGCCGCGATCCGGGCCGAGCTTCTGGACGGCGCGGCGCGGACCGCGCAGGGCAACGCGGCGATTGCCGATTACACCGGCAGCCGCTCGGCGGTGGCCGAACTCACGATCGCGCTTGTGGCGCTCGCCGTGGGCGCGCTCGCCTTCCGGGCGCTGACGCCGGGCATGGTCTCGATGGCCCCCGGCGTCGCGGAGACGGTGGCGCGCGCGACGGCGGTCGCGGCCTTCCCGCTGGGCGAGACGCTGGGCGGGCTCTGGTATGGCATCTTTCCCGCCGGGCCTTCGCCGCTCTTGACCGGGCTCACGATCCTGGGGCTGGTGGTGCTGGGTTCTGTGGCGGGGGCCTTCGCGGGCATTCTCGCCGATCCGGTGCAGGCCTGGCTCGGCGTGCATCGGCGCCGCCTCCTGCGCCTGCTCGACGCGGTCGAGGCGGGGGCGGACGGGCAGCGGCCCGTCGTCGCACACGAGCATGTGCTGGCCCGGCTGGTCGATCTGTCGGACGCGCTGCTTTCGGCGCTGCGGCTCTTTCGCGGCTGAGCGCAATGCGCAGGCTCAGGGCGCAGCGGCGGGGGGCAGTCCGGCCCGCACCGCGCGCTCGCAGGCCAGGGCCAGCGCCTTGCGATCGGGGAAATCGGCCACGCCGAGCGGCGCGTGACAGATCACCCGCACCCGCCCCTGCCGCGGCGCGCCGAGCACCTGAAGGAGATGCGCGCCGAACTCCATGTCCCCCCACCAGCCGTAGAATCGCGGATCGGTCCCCGGCGGTGCCTCGTAGACCAGCGTGACCGGCTGCACCCGGGTCTGCGGCCCGAGCCCGCGCAGCGCCTCGAAGAGGGTGGAGCGGAACGGCAGCACGCGCAGCCCGTCGGTGCTGCTGCCTTCGGGAAAGAAGAGAAGCCGATGCCCGGCGGCAAGCCGCGCGGCCAGAAGCGCGGTCTGCGCGCGCGCCTCTCGCGGGTCGCGGCGGATGAAGATCGTGCCCACCAGCCGCGCCAGAAAGCCGATGCCGGGCCAGCCCGCCACCTCCGCCTTGGAGACGAAATAGACGCGCTTGCGCGCGTTGAGAACGAAGATGTCGAGCCAGGAGACGTGATTGGCCACCACCGCGCCCGGTCCGGTCATGGGCCGCCCCTCGAGCGTGAGATCAAGGCCCAGGATGGCCACCACGCGCCCCATCACCCAGACGGTGACGGGTTGTGTCCAGGGGCGCTGCATGCCGTGCAGCGTGCGCTCGGGCAGGCGCAGGAGCAGCGTCAGGAGCAGCCCCGCGCCGATCACCGCAAGGATCCGCCCGCCCCGCCAGAGCAGGCGCCGCCAGTGCCCCGGCGCGCGTTCCACGACGGGCGGCGGCGCGTCGGAGCGCCAGGTCATGCTCACGGCGTGCCCTCGCCCGCATAGAGCGCCCGCTGCCGCGCGCTGAGCCGCGCGGTATCCATCACCAGGCAGACATCGGTGGTATTGAAGGCATGATCGACAAAGGCCCCCTCTCCCACGCAACCGCCGAGACGCAGATAGGCCTTGATGAGCGCGGGCACCGCGCGCATGGCCGCCAGACGGTCTATCTCTTCGGCCGGAACCAGATCCATGCGCTGGAAATGCGGCGCGCGCGCGCGGACCCGCAATTCGGGCGGGGCAAGGTGACGGTGATGCAGAAGCGAGAGCGGCTGCGCCAGCGCCAGCGGATCGGTGCCGTGAAAGCTCGCCACACCGAAGAGCACCTCCACGCCATGCGCCGCGACATAGCGCGCAAGCCCCTGCCAGAGGTGATAGAGCCCGGCCCCGCCGCGATAGCCGCGCGCGACGCAGGACCGGCCCAGTTCCAGAAGCGGGCGCCCCGTGGCCTTGAGCGCGGCAAGGTCGTATTCGTCCTCGGAATAGAACTGCCCGGCGCGCGCCGCCGCCTCCTGCCGCAGGAGGCGATAGACCCCCACCACCGCGCCGCCGCGCGTCTCGTCCCGCAGGAGCAGGTTATCGAAGAACGGATCGAACCGGTCGCGTTCCAGCCGCGCCTTGTGATCCACCATCGCGCCGTCGCCGCCCAGTTCCTCGACGAAGACCTCGTAGCGCAGGCGCTGTGCCGCCATGACATCGGCCTCGCTGCGGGCCAGCTCTACTCGGAATCGGGGGGCTGCGTTCATCGGCCTCGGCTTTCTGCGGATGCCCGCATGTAGCGCAGGATGCAGGGCGCGTGCAACGCGGCGATGGCGCGCGCAACGGGCGCGTGTTAACCTTGCGTCATCCGCTACCCGTCAGAAGGATGGGGCACGAGCTCCACGCGGCTGCCGTCGATGACCATCTTGCCCGCTTCCCGAAAGTTCACCGTGATGCGCCCGGCCACGTTCGATTGCACCTGTCCAACGCCCCAGTCGGGGCGCGCCGGGTTGGTCACCAGCATGCCCGGTTCGAGCAGCGCATTCATCCCTGTCATCCCGTCGCCTTGCCCCCGGTCCTGCCATGCCGCATGATCCGTCCGATCTTGCCACGGCGCTAGGCTCGCGCATCTGCCACGATCTGGCAAGCCCGCTCGGCGCGCTCATGGCCGGGCTCGACCTGCTGGAGATGTCCGGCAGGCCCTCGCCCGAACTGGCGCTGATGCGCGAGAGCGTGGAGGGCGCGCGCGCGACGCTGGACCTTCTGCGCCTTGCCTTCGGACCGGCGGGCGCGGGCGAGGCGATCGGCGCGGAGGCGCTGCGCGCGCTCTGCGCCGCGCCGCTGGCCGCGCGCCCGCGGCTGACGCTCGACTGGACGCTTGCGGAGGCGCTGCCACGGCCCGAGGCGCGGCGGCTGGCGCTGGCGCTTCTCTGCGCGCTTCACGCCCTGCCGCGCGGCGGCACGCTGCGCGTGGCGCGCGAGGGGGCGGCGCTCTGCCTTGCCGCCCGCGGCGAGATCGCCGCCGATCCCGCGCTCTGGCAGGGGCTCGGCGGGACGGCCCCCCTGCCCGAGCCGGATCCGCGCCGGATCGAGTTCGCGCTGCTTGCACAGGCGCTGGCCCGCGACGGTGCCCGCCTCACGATCAGCCACGCGGGCGATACGCTGCGGCTGGCGTTGCTGCCTGCGGGAAAGGATTGATCCCGGTCGCGATTGGCCGATAGTGGGGACATGACCCGCGCCGCCCCCACGCCCCGGAGCCCGCTGCCCGATCCCGCGCCGGATTTCCACCGCATCCGCACCGCCGCGCAGGTGATCGTCGCCTTTGCCGTGGTGCTGTTCCTGCTGGTGCAGGCGCGGTTCCTGCTGATTTCGCTGGCCACCGCGATCATCCTCTTCAGCCTCACCTCGGACGCCATCGACAGCATCGCGCGGCTGCGCATCGGGCCCGCGCGGATACCGAACTGGCTGGCAAGCGTGGTGGCGCTGGCGCTCATCTCCATGGCGCTGCTCAGCCTCACGGCGATCCTGCTGTCGCAGGTCAACACGGTGCTCTCGACCACGCTGGCCTATACCGACCGCGCCCCCGAGGCCCTTGCCGCGATGGTCGCCTGGCTCGGCCCCGATGCCGAGGCGGCCGTGCGCAGCGCGGTTGCCTCGATCGACGTGGCGGGCTGGCTGCGCGCGCTGGCCGGACAGGCCGGCAGCCTCATGCAGGGGGTCATCCTGGTGATCCTGTTCGTGGGCTTTCTCTTTGCCGAGCGGGTCTGGTTCGACACCAAGCTCGAACGGTTCATGGGCGATCCGGTGCAGGCGGCGCGCACCGGGCGCATCATCGCCTCGATCATCCACCGCGTGAACCACTACCTGCTGGTCAAGACGGCGATGAGCGCGATCACCGGCCTGCTGGTCTATGGCGCGGCGCGCGGCTTCGGGCTCGATCTTGCCGGGGCGCTGGGGATCCTGACCTTCGTGCTGAACTACATTCCCGCCATCGGCTCGATCACCGCGACCGTGCTGGTGGCGCTGGTGGCCTTCGTGCAGCTTGCCGACGGGACACAGACGCTGGCGCTCTTCGCCATCCCCGCCGCGATCCAGTTCGTGATCGGCAACATCCTGGACCCGATGCTGATGGGGCGGGCACTGCGCGTTTCCTCCTTCGGGATCATGCTCAGCCTGGCCATCTGGGGGGCGGTCTGGGGAATCCCGGGGATGTTCCTGGCCGTGCCGATCATGGTGGGGATCATGATCGTTTGCAGCCATGTGCCGGGGCTGCGGCCCGTCGCCGTGCTCCTGTCGCGCGAGGGGCTGCCCGAAAGCGAATCGGATCTCGACCGCGGGCGCTGAGCGTCAGGCGTCGAGATGCAGATAGACCCGCCGGTTCTGCCGGCCCTTCTTCTCGACCTTGCCGAGCCGAAGCCCGCCGATCTCGCCGGTGCGCGCCACATGGGTGCCGCCGCAGGGCTGAAGATCGACCTGTCCCTCGCCCTGCCCGATCCGGATGAGGCGCACGCGCCCGGCCCCGCGCGGCGGCGCGACCGACATAGTCTTGACCAGCCCGGGACTGGCCGCGAGCTCCGCATCGGTGATCCAGTCCTCCGATACCGGCAGGTCGCGCTCGACCAGAAGGTTGAGATGGGCCTCAAGCGTCTCGCGGTCCGTCGGTGCCTCGGGCATGTCGAAATCGAGACGGCTCCGCGTCTCGCCCACCTGCCCCCCGCTCACGGGCAGCGGGATGACCACCGACAGCAGGTGCAGCGCGGTGTGCATCCGCATGTGGCGGTGTCGCCGCTCCCAGTCGAGATGCTGCACCACCTGCGTGCCGACGGGCGGCAGCGGCTGTGGTGCCGCCGGAACAAGCGCGATGCCCGCGTCGCACCGGACGGCGGTGGCCACCGTCAGGCGGTTCCCCGCCCAGTCGAGCCGCCCGCTGTCGCCGGGCTGCCCGCCACCGGTGGGATAGAAAAGGCAGTCGTCCAGAATGACGCCGCCCTCCGCCGTATGCGCCACGACCCGCGCCGGGGCCTCGGCCCGGTAGGGATCGGCGAGATAGAGCGCGGCGCTCATCGTCCGTCGCTCTCGCCGCCCTGCCCCACATCGGCCTCGGTCATCATCGCAGGCGCGGCGGAGGGGGCACCGGGGGCTGCGGATGCGGGGGGCTTGGCGGGGTCCGCGGTCTCGCCGCGCAGGGTTTCGGGGTTGCGCAGCCACAGATCCCGCTGCGGGAAGGGAATCTCGATGCCTTCCTCGGCGAAGCGGCGGGCGATCTCGTGGTTCATGTCGGACTTGACGCTTGCCACCCAGTTCACATCGCGCAGCATCGCGCGGATCTCGAAATCGAGCGAGCTTGCACCGAAATTCTGGAACAGGATCACCGGGCGCGGGTTCATCAGAACCATCGGGTGCTCCTCGGCCACTTCGCGCAGGATCGCCTCGACGCGGCGGGTGTCAGACCCATAGGCCACGCCCACCGGCACGATCACCCGGCCCACGGTGTTGCCGCGCGTGTAGTTCGTCACCGTGCCGCTGACGAAATCGGCATTGGGCACGATCACGTCGGTGCGGTCGAATGTCTCGATCCGGGTGGAGCGCACCGAGATCGCCTTGACATAGCCGTGCTGTCCGCCCACCTCGATCCAGTCGCCCTCGGATATCGGCCGCTCGATCAGCAGGATGATGCCCGCGACGAAGTTCGAGACGATGTTCTGAAGGCCGAAACCGATGCCCACCGAAAGCGCGCCCGCAACGATGGCCAGCGAGCTGAGATCGATGCCCGCGCTCGTGACCGCGATCAGCGCGGCCAGGAAGATGCCCACATATCCCACGCCCGAGACCACGGCATTGCGCCCGCCCGGATCCATCCTCGTCTTGGGCAGGATGCTGTTGCGCAGCACGCCCTGCACCAGCCGGGTGACCATCAGGCCGACGAAGAAGACCAGCCCGAGGGTAAAGATCACGGCGGGCGAGATGCGCACCCCTCCCAGCGTCACCCCGTTGACCAGGGTTGACCAGAGCTCGGCCAGTTCGGTCTCGCGCGCACCCCAGATCAGCGCGAAGATCGGCGTCGAGGCCAGCACGATGAGAAAACTCGTGAGCACCGGCAGAAGCGATTCGGACGCGCGCTCGCGGCTGCCGGACACCAGGACATAGACCTCGATCACCAGGCGCTGGAGGATGAAGAGCGCGGCCAGAAGCTGCAGCGACATGATCGACGGCACCAGCATGGCCTCTGCCAGGTTCGCGTAGCCGACGGCCATGAGCGCGGGCGCGGCGATGGCCAGCAGCAAGAGCCCGATCGACAGCGCCCGCAGCAGCCGCGCGCGGAAGGTGACTTCGGCCTCTTCGGAGGTCTCGTTGCGCACATGCGCCTTGAGCAGCGCCGCCAGCCGCCACAGCAGCAGCGACGAGATCACGACGATGGGAAAGAGAATGACGACCTTGGCCTCGGCACTCCAGCCGAACCGATAGGTCAGCTCTCCGGCGAAATAGAGCGCCGCGATCGCCAGGCCGAGCCCCTTGCCGCAAAGCCGCCCCTCGACCCGCTGCTGCCAGTCGAGCCGCAGCGGCATGCGCGTCGCATCCTCGGTCGGAAAGACCCGCGTCGACAGCCACTGCGCCACGAGGAACAGAAAGGCGGCCTGGGCCAGCATGTCGAGAAGCTGCGAGCCCGCAAGCCCGGCCATTCCGGTCAGCCGCACCGCCTCGATCAGCGCAAGAACCCCGAGATAGGGCAGGATCAGGCTTCCCAGCGACAGCGCGAAACCGGCCAGCCAGCGCGCCGGGCCCGGCTCGGGTCCGACGACCCGCGCGGTGAGCTGGCGGCTCCAGCGCGCGCCGAAGGTGAGCAGCACGAGACCGACCGCCCCCAGCAGCAGGACAAGCGGCAGCGCACCCCTGAAACTTTTTTGCTGGATCGGATTGCTCCAGCCGGTGCGCAGCTCTCCCGCGATATGCGTGACGGTGTTCTTCAGACTGCGCAGCCCTTCGCTCCAGTGCAGCGGGTTGAGCGGGCTTGGGCCGAATTCGAGGATCTCCTGGGTCTGGCGGCTACGGATGATCCGGTCGATCGCGTTGATGAGGCCATCGGCGCGGTTATAGGCCAGTTGCGCGGCGAGAACCGGCTCGCGCAGCTGCACCAGCCGCTCGTTGAGCTGGGTGCGCTGCGCGGCGATGTCCTCGGCCTCGGTCGTCCCCTCGGCCGGCGCGGGGCCAAGCGCCGCGATCTGCCGCTCGACCGTGGCAATGGCGGCGGCGTTGATGGACTGGGCCTGCTGGAACTGCTGCCGCCATTTCACGAGTTCGGCCCGCAGCACCTCAAGCGCGGGGGTCGAGGCACGGGCGGCCTCCACCGCCTCCTCGGCGCGGGTGGCGGTGCGCTCCCACGCCTCGAAATCCGGCGCGGCGTCGGCGGGCTGCTGGGCCAGGGCCGGAGCGATACCCAAAGGCGCCGCACCAGGAACGCAGAGCAGCGCGGCAAGAACCAGCGCGAGCAATCGCAGCACGGCCGTCATTCCGCGAAGACGCCCGGAATCGCCCGCGGCGCGGCCTCGAGCCAGGCAGGCGCGGGCAGGCCCTTGTCGCGCAGGAATTCGGGGTTCCAGAGCTTGGACTGGTAGCGGGTGCCGTAATCGCACAGGATGGTGACGATGGTGTGCCCCGGCCCCATCTCTCGTGCCATGCGCATCGCGCCCGCGATGTTGATCCCGGTCGAGCCGCCCATGCACAGCCCTTCCCCGGAGAGCAGGTCAAAGACGATGGGAAGCGCCTCGGCATCGGGAATGTTGTAGCTGAAATCGGGGGTGAAGCCTTCGAGATTGGCGGTGATGCGCCCCTGCCCGATCCCCTCGGTGATGGACGAGCCCTCCGATTTCAACGTGCCGGTGGTGTAATAGCTGTGCAGCGCCGCGCCGTCCGGGTCCGCCAGCCCGATCTTGACACCCCTGCCCTGCAGCGCCATCGCCACACCGGCAAGCGTGCCGCCGGAGCCAACCGCGCAGATGAAGCCGTCCAGCTTGCCGCCGGTCTGCT
Organism: Roseovarius sp.; assembly: GCA_002720475.1. Taxonomy (GTDB): domain Bacteria; phylum Pseudomonadota; class Alphaproteobacteria; order Rhodobacterales; family Rhodobacteraceae; genus Roseovarius. The sequence continues at coordinate 458,051 of PBIL01000005.1, read as the reverse complement.
CCCAGATCTCGGGGCCGGTGGTCTCGACATGGGCCTGGCGATTGGCCACATTGTCGAACTGGTTGGCCCAGATCGCGCCGTTTGGTTCGGTTCGTGCAAGCTCTTCGGCCAGACGCCCGGAATATCGTACGTAATTGTTGGGATTTTTATAGGGTGCCGCGGGCACCTGGACCAGCTCGGCCCCGGCGAGGCGCAGCATGTCCTTCTTTTCCTGGCTCTGCGTCTCGGGAATGACGATCACCGTGCGAAAGCCCATCGATGCGCCCACAAGCGCAAGCCCGATGCCGGTATTGCCGGCCGTGCCCTCGACGATCGTGCCGCCGGGCGCGAGCAGGCCGCGCGCCACCGCATCGCGGATGATGAAAAGCGCCGCGCGGTCCTTGACCGACTGGCCGGGGTTGAGAAACTCGGCCTTGCCGAGGATCTCGCAGCCGGTCTCCTCGCTGGCGCGGCGCAGCCGGATGAGGGGCGTGTTGCCCACGGCCTCGGCCAGATCCCGTGCAATGCGCATATGCGTCGCTCCTGTCCTGTCTCGCATCTCCGGTGTAGGACCTGCGCGCCCGGAACTCAACCCGCCGCCCGGAGGCGGGCGCGTTCACGCTCGAGCCACAGAAGCGACAGCACGAGCGGTCCGTTATTGGCCTCGCCCGAGCGCAGCAGCTCCATCGCACGCGCAAAGCCTGTCACATGGGTGCGGATGTCCTCCTGCTCGCTGGCCAGCCCGCCGCGCCCCTCGCCAGTGTCGGGCAGATCGCACAGGCCGAGGAAGAGGTGAAAGAACTCGGTCGAGTAGCCGGGCGTACAGTAATGGGCCGAGATCTTCTCGAGCCCGCGCAGATCGAGCCCCGCCTCCTCGCGGCATTCGCGGCGCGCGGCCTCTTCCGGCGTCTCGCCTGCGTCGATGCGGCCCGCCACCGGCTCGAGCAGGAAGGGGCGCGGATCGCCGCGCCCATAGGGGCCCATGCGGAACTGTTCCACCAGCAGCACCCGGTCGCGCAGAGGATCATAGGGCAGCACCAGCGCGGCATCGGTGGCGACGAAGACCTCGCGCAGCAGCGGCGCGCTTTGCCCGCCGCCGAAGAGCGGCGCGCGCAGACGGTAGCGGCGGGTGAGGAAGAACCCGTCATGCGTGGTCTCCACATCCTCCTCGGCGACGGCCTCGCGCGGGGTATCGCTGCGCAACTCGGCCGGTGCCGGATGGGCGCGCGCGGCCAGCCGGGCATGGGCACGCGCCAGGATCATCGGACGGCGGGCGGCCAGTTCCGCGACGCTCTGCCCGCGCGCCAGCCCGCGCAGCACCTCCGGCGCGGCCTCGGCGACAAGCGCCGCGCACGCCTTCTCGCCCAGGATCGCGCGCAGCTGCGCCGCCTCCCGCGCGCTCAGGACCACCGCCGCGCCACCCATTCGCCGAGAACGCCGACAAGAAAGCCGCCCGCGAGCAGCACGCCGATGAGCGTGCCATCGAGCATGGTCACGACGTAATCGGCGGCAAGCTCGAACATCTTGGTGATCGCGGTCATCAGCCCGGTGATCCGCCGGTCGAGCGCAAGGCGCAGCATCTCGTTGAAGCTCTGCACGAAAAGCGCCCAGAACACGAGAGCGCCCGTGCCGGTCAGACCGGCGCTGATCGAGGTGGCATAGCCATGGCCCAGCCGCCGGCCCGTCACCGCCCATCCGCAGGCGATGCCAAGGCCGAGATTGACATAGTTGAACCAGCCGAAATTCGTGTCCTCGGGCATCAGCGGACGGAAGAGTTCCGATCCGATCCACCCAAGTGCGCCCAGTCCGAGCGCCGCCGCAAGCTTGGCCGCCGTGGGCATGGTATCGGTGACGGGCATTACCCTGGCCTTGCGATGGTGATCTGCGTCACATCGCAACTACCCCCTTTGAATGCCGCCGCGCAAGAGGTGAGGTAGAAGTTCCACATCCGCCGGAACCGCGCATCAAAGCCCAGGGCGGCGATCTCGGACCATGACTCGTTGAAGCTCGCGTGCCAGCGGCGCAGCGTTTCCGAGTAGCTCTGGCCGAACTCGATCGCGCCGATCTCGGTCAGGCCCGCGCGCGCCAGATACTGGCGCAAAACCGTTGGGCCCGGCAGCATCCCGCCGGGAAAGATGTATTTCTGGATGAAGTCCACATCCTTGCGATAGGCCTCGAAACGGTGATCGGCCACGGTGATGATCTGGAGGGTGGCGCGCGCCGCCGGTTTGAGCCGGGCGCGCAGGCAGTCGAAGAAGACGGGCCAGTATCGCTCGCCCACCGCCTCGAACATCTCGATGCTGGCCACGCCGTCATACTGGCCGGTCTCGTCGCGGTAGTCCTGCAATTTCAGCGTGACGCGATCCGCCAGCCCCGCCTTCGCCATGCGCGCCTGCGCATAGGCAAGCTGGGACGGGCTGATCGTGAGGCCCGTCACCCGCAGCCCGCGCTCTTTTGCGGCATATTCGGCAAAGCCCCCCCAGCCGCAGCCGATCTCGAGAACGTGATCGCCCGGTTTCACCCCCATCGCATTGACGAGACGGCGGTATTTCTCGGTCTGAGCGGCCTCGTGGCTTTCCGCGCCGGTCTCGAAGATCGCGCTGGAATAGGTCATCGTGCGGTCGAGCCAGAGCGCGTAGAACTCGTTGCCGAGATCGTAGTGATATTCGATGTTGCGCCGCGCCTGTTCCTTCGAGTTGCGCTTGAACCAGAACCGGATGCGCTCGTAGATCTGCGCGATCTTCTGGCCCGGATAGCCGCAATAGACATCCTCGTTGCCATCGGCGAGCAGGTCCATGAACGCTTGCAGGTCGGGCGTGGACCAGCCGCCATCCAGATAGGCCTCGCAAAAGCCCAGATAGCCCTCGCGCACCAGCCGCGCGAAGACCCCGGGATCGTGGATGTGCAGTTCGGCCTCGGTGCCCGGCGCGGCACCTGCGGCGCGGAACACGCGCCCGTCCGGCAGGCGGATGTCGAGCCGTCCCGCCCTCATTGCCTGCGCCACCGCGAAGCAGCGCGCGAAATAGCGCGGCAGGTGCCGCGCGCCTTGCGTCGTGGTCAGCACCGTGCCCCCGAGGCCCTGCTCGGCTGCCATGTCCTTCATGCCCGGAACTCCCTTCGTTCATAGGCCGCAAGGGCGCGCTTGCGCCCCTCGGCCAGCGTGACCAGCGGCGCGGGGTATGGATCGGCGGGGGAGAGTCCCCAGCTCTGTGGAACGGCGTCGAAATAGCTCAGCGCCGTTGCGGAGGGTTTCGCCCGGCCCTCGGCAATCCAGGCGCGCAGATAGGCACCTTCGGGGTCGAATTTCTGCAACTGCGTCTCCGGGTTGAAGATACGGAAATAGGGCGCGGCGTCGGGCCCGCAGCCTGCCGTCCATTGCCAGCCCATCGCGTTCGAGGCCGGGTCCCAGTCCGTCAGGCAATCGGCGAACCAGCCCATCCCGACCTTCCAGTGAACCATCATGTGCTTGGTGAGATAGGAGGCCACGTTCATCCGCGCGCGGTTGTGCATCCGGCCCGTGACATACATCTCGCGCATCGCCGCATCGACGAAGGGCACCCCGGTGCGCCCCTGTTTCCAGCGCAGAACGGCCTCGGTCTCCGCCTCGCTCCAGCCGAAGCTGTCCCATTCCGGCCGCCAGTTGCGCGTGAGGATCTCGGGCGTGTGATACATCAGGTGATAGGCGAATTCGCGCCAGACCAGTTCCCTGAGCCAGTGTTCGGCCCCTTTCGCGCCCTCATGCAGCGCGCGCAGCCCGGCATGCCAGCAGCTGCGCGGGGAAATCTCGCCATAGGTCAGGTTTTCCGACAGGCCCGACGTGCCGCTGATGCCGGGATTGTTCCGCGCCTCCCTGTAGGGGCCGATGCCATTGGCGATGAAGGCCCCGAGCCGGTCCCGCGCCGCCGCCTCGCCCACGCATTGATGCGCCGCGCAGACCGCCGCGCCGCGCTGCATGGCCGCGCCCATGTGCCAATCGTCAAGTGCGTCGCTCTCGGGCCAGGTCTCGGGTGCCGGGATGCGCGACGGGGGGGCAAGCGGCTCTGGCACGTCGCGATCCTTCACCGCCCGCCACATCGGGCTGTAGACGCGGTAGAAGCCGCCGGTCCCGGTCTCCACCGTCCAGGGCTCGAAAAGCAGGTGGGAATTGTGGCTTTCGGCCGCGATTTCCCGCGCGCGCAGCGCCGCCTTGACCTCGGTGTCGCGCGCGATCGCCTCCGGGTCGTAGAGCCGTGACCAGTGAACCGCGCCCGCGCCTACCTCCTCGGCCAGCGCCAGCAGCACATCGCGCGCCGGGCCGCGCCGCAGGATCAGGCGGCTGCCCTTCGCCTCCAGATCGCTTGCAAGCGCGTCCAGCGACAGGCCAATCCGCCATTTCGGCGCTGCTCCCAGGGAGGCCACGCTCTCGTCATGGATGAAGACCGGGACGACCGGGCCGCCTTGCGAACAGGCCGCCGCCAGCGCCGGATGGTCGGAAAGCCGCAGGTCTCGTCGCAGCCAGAGAAGTGTCGGTTGCGTCTGTCCCATCCCCGCCCCTTGTTTGCCTTTTGATACGCAAGGCACGGGCGGGCGGATCAAACAATCTCGTCCAGCGCGGCGATCAGCCGGTCGATCTCGTCGCGGCTGGTGTAATGCACGAAGCTCAGCCGCAACACGCCGCGGGCCGGGTCCACCCCCATCGCCTGAAGCGGGCGCACGGCATAGAAATCGCCGCCCCCCGCCATGATGCCGCGCGTCGCAAGCTCTGCCGCCGCCTCGGCCCCCGGACGGGTGAGCGCGACCGCCACGGTGGGCGCCCTTTGCGCCGCCTCCGCCGGGCCGATGAGGCGCAGGGAATTGCGGTCCTTGAGATAATCGAGCAGCGGTTGCAGAAGCGCGGTCTCATGCGCGCGCATGAGATCGTGCACGCCCCTGTTGCGCCGGGCCGGGTGGCCCTCGATCCCGTGATGCGCGGCGAGCGCGTCGATATAGTCTGCCATGCCCGCGCAGGCCGCCACCTGCGCGTGATCGGGGCCCGCGGGCGTGAACCGCTTGTAGAGCGTGTCAGCGTTGAAGTAATGCCCTTGGTTGGGCAGGAGCTGGCCCAGCTCGCGCCGGATCACCATGATCCCCTGATGCGGCCCGTAGGTCTTGTAGGCCGAGAAGAGATAGATATCCGGGCCCATGCGCCCCACCTCGGGCAGGCCGTGGGGCGCGTAGCTCACGCCATCGACACAGACAAAGGCCCCGGCGGCATGGGCCAGCGCGGTGATCTCCACCACCGGGTTGACAGCACCCACCACGTTCGAGCAATGCGGGAAGCAGACCAGCCGCACCCGCTCGTCGAGCAGCGTTTCCAGGTCGGCGGGATCGAGCAGACCGGTCTCCGGGTCGATCTGCCATTCGCGGATCTCGAACCCGTCCGCGGCCAGCCGCCGCCACGGGCCGGAATTGGCCTCGTGATCCTGGTTGGTGACGACGATGGCATCGCCCGGCCCCATCCATTGCCGGAAGGCCTGCGCCAGAACATAGGTGTTCTGCGTGGTGGAGGGGCCGAAGCTCAGTTCGTCGGTGGCCACCCCCATCATCGCGGCAAGGCGCGTGCGCGCCTCGTCCATCTCCTCGCCCGCCAGGCGGCTTGCCTCGAAGGGCCCGTAGGGCTGAACCTTGCGCTGCCGGTAGAACCGTTCGAGCCGCGCGATCACCGGCGCGCAGGCATAGGAGCCGCCCGCATTCTCGAAAAACGCCTGGCCCCCAAGCGACGGCTCGGCAAAGGCCGGAAACTGCGACCGCACGAAATCCAGATCAAGCGTCATCCTCATCCCCCCGCTTGTTTTGCGTCACAAGACACCAAAGCCCCCCGGCCTGCAACAGCCGGGGGGCCCTGGTCCGCGTCCGGGATGCGGCAGGCTCAGCCGCGCCTTTCCGAAGCGAGCCCTTTCCAGATCGCCACGCACATGAGCAGCAGGATGACCGCGAAGGGCAGCCCGGTGGAGATCACCATCGCCTGCAAGGCACCGAGCCCGCCGCCGATCAGCAGCGCGATCGCCACAAGCCCCTCGAAGCTGGCCCAGAACACCCGCTGCGGCACCGGCGCATCGACCTTGCCGCCGGCGGTGATCGTGTCGATCACGAGAGAGCCGGAATCGGAGGAGGTGACGAAGAACACGATCACCAGCACGATTCCGATGGTCGAGGTGATCGACGACAAGGGCAGCGATTCGAGCATGGCGAAGAGCGACAGCGGCGGGTTGTAGCTGTCGATCACCTGTGCCTTGACCGCGCTGCCCGCCGGATCGGCAATCACGTCGTTGATCGCGGCACCGCCGAAGGTCGCCATCCAGAGAACGCAGACCAGCGAGGGGATGATCAGCACGCAGATGATGAACTCGCGCACCGTGCGGCCACGGCTTACCCGCGCGATGAACATGCCGACGAAGGGCGACCAGGAAATCCACCACGCCCAGTAGAAGGCCGTCCAGCCATGCATGTAACCCAGATCCTCGCGTCCGAACGGGTTCGAGAGCGGCACCACCTCGCGCAGATAGGCCCCGAGCCCGGAGACGAACTCGGTCAGGATGCCCACCGCCCCCGCCGTGAAGAGCACGAAGAGCAGGAGAACGAGCGCGATCACCATGTTGATCTCCGACAGCACCTTCACGCCGCCATCCAGCCCGCGCAGCACCGAGACAAGGGCGATGCCGGTAATGGCGATGATCAGGATGACCTGGACGGTGATCGTGTTGGGAATGCCGTAGATATGTTCCAGACCGGCATTGGCCTGCTGCGCGCCGAATCCGAGCGAGGTGGCAAGGCCGAAGAGCGTGGCGAACACGGCCATGGTGTCGATGATATGGCCCCACCAGCCCCAGACCCGCTCTCCCAGGAGCGGGTAGAAGGCCGAGCGGATGGTCAGCGGCAGGCCCTTGTTGTAGGAAAACAGCGCCAGCGCCAGCGCCACAACCGCGTAGATCGCCCAGGGGTGCAGCGCCCAGTGAAAGGCTGTCGCCGCCAGGCCCATGCGCCGCGCCGCCTCGATATTGGCCTCGATCAGCGTGCCATCCTCGGCGATCGGGCTCGGCACGCCCAGGGGCTCGGAAATCGCCATGTGATAGACCGGCTCCAGCACGCCGAAGAACATCAGCCCGATGCCCATGCCCGCCGCAAAGAGCATGGCGAACCAGCCCGCATAGGAATAATCCGGCACCGCTTCCGTCCCGCCGAGCCGCACCGAGCCATAGGGCGACACGATCAGCACGAGGCAGAACAGCACGAAGACATTCGCCGCCATGAGAAAGAACCAGTCGAAGGTCGAGGTGAGCGCGGGCCTGAGCCAGCCGAAGAAATCCCCCGCCTGCTGCGGCGCCACCATCGCATAGGCGACGAAGGCGATGATCGTGAGGCCCGAAATGGCAAAGACCGGATTGTGAATGTCGAGCCCGAACGGCCCGATCCGCGTCCGGATGTTGTCCTGGCCGATCTCGTAATCGGTTTCGATGATATCGGCCGCGCCCTCGGGCGCGGGTATCCCCTGATTGGCGGTGTCGTCCGACATGCCGTCCCTCCTGTTCACTTGTTATCGCCACATATGCCCATGGCCCGAGGGGGCCGGGCACGGCACATCCGTTGTGCCGGGCGGCCAGGGATCCGGTGACGCGCAGGGGCGCCGCCGGGACCGAAGAACCGTCCCCGGGGACGATCCGCGCGCAGCCCAAGCGTAGCAAGCCTTGCGTCCGGCCTTCAACCGGCTGCGGTTAAATTCATGCGGAAAACGACATCGGGCGCGCTCAGCCGTCGCGCGGCGCGCCCGCCCGCGCGCGGTAATGGGCCAGAACATAGAGCCGGATCGCCGAGGCAAGCCCCGTTTCGGGCGCGCGCGCGGCGTCGATCTCGGCGGCGAGCGCGTTGAGGGCGCGGCCCTCGGCCCGGGCGATCTCTCGGAACGCCTGCCAGAACGGCTCTTCCAGCGAGACGCTGGTGCGGTGCCCCTGGAGGGTGAGAGAGCGTTTGACCGGCCGCCCGCTCATGGGCGGCCGCGCCGGGGGGCGCTGCCCCCATCGCCGCAAGCGGCGATTCCCCCGGGATATTCGGGGCCAGAAGAAACCGGCATCATTCCTCCTCGCGGCGATGCGCGTCGAGACGGGCGCGGGCGCGGGTCGCCGCCGCCTCTTCTTCCGCCTTCTGTGCCTTCGTGCGGCCGAAACGCGCGGCATTGGCATCGGCGCGCAGCTTTTCGGCGGCGCGGGCGCGCTTCTTGCGCTCCCGGTTCAGGTTGACCGGGGTCGCGCTCATTTCGGGCCGATCATGTCTTCGGGGCGCACCACGCGGTCGAAGGTCTCGGCGTCCACGAAGCCGAGGTTGATCGCCTCCTCGCGCAGCGTGGTGCCGTTGCGGTGCGCGGTCTTGGCCACCTTGGTGGCATTGTCATAGCCGATCGTGGGCGCAAGCGCCGTGACCAGCATGAGGCTCTCGCGCATCAGCTTCTCGATGCGCGGCTTGTTGGCCTGAATGCCCATGAGCATCCGCTCGGTGAAGCTGGCCGTGGCATCGCCCAGAAGCTGGATGGACTGCAACAGGTTGTAGGCCATCATCGGGTTGTAGACGTTGAGCTCGAAATGCCCCTGGGAACCGGCGAACTTGATCGCGGCATCGTTGCCCATGACATGGGCGGCCACCTGCGTCAGCGCCTCGGCCTGGGTCGGGTTGACCTTGCCCGGCATGATCGACGATCCCGGCTCGTTCTCGGGCAGGATCAGCTCTCCCAGCCCCGACCGCGGGCCGGAGCCCAGAAAGCGGATGTCGTTGGCGATCTTGTAGCAAGAGCCCGCCACCGTGGCCAAGGCACCCGACAGGAACACCATCGCGTCATGGGCGGCGAGCGCCTCGAACTTGTTGGGCGCGGTGACGAAGGGCAGGCCGGTGATGCGCGCCATGTTGGCGGCCACCGTCTCGGCCCATCCCTTTTCCGTGTTGAGCCCGGTGCCCACGGCGGTGCCGCCCTGCGCCAGCTCGTAAATGCCGGGCATCGCCACCCGAATCCGCGCGATCCCCTGCCGGATCTGATGGGCATAGCCCGAGAACTCCTGCCCCAGCGTGAGCGGCGTCGCGTCCTGGGTATGGGTGCGGCCGATCTTGATGATGTCGCGGAACTCCTCGGACTTGGCCTCGAGCCCCGCCGCCAGCGTCTCGAGCCCCGGCAGAGCCACGTCGCGCAGGCTCGTCGCGGTGGCGATATGCATGGCGGTGGGGAAGGTGTCATTGGAGGACTGGCCCATGTTCACATGGTCGTTCGGGTGGACCGGATCCTTGGAGCCGACAGTGCCGCCCAGCATCTCGATGGCGCGGTTGGCGATCACCTCGTTGGCGTTCATGTTGGACTGCGTGCCCGAGCCGGTCTGCCAGACGACCAGCGGGAAATGGTCGTCGAGCCGCCCCTCGATCACCTCATCGGCCGCCGCGATGATCGCGTCCGCCAGCCGCGCCTCGAGCTTGCCGCTGGCCTTGTTGGCCTCGGCGCAGGCGCGCTTGATCACGCCCAGGGCGCGGATGATGGCCACGGGCTGTCTCTCCCAGCCGATGGGAAAATTCTGGATCGAGCGCTGCGTCTGCGCCCCCCAGTATTTGTCTGCCGGCACCTCGAGGGGGCCGAAACTGTCGGATTCGGTGCGGGTGGCGGTCATCGGGCTCTCCTCAGCGGTTTGCCCGTTCATACCGCAGCCGTGCGAAAGATCAATGCTGTATACGACGGAATACAAAGACCCGCGCCGGTGGCAGGTTGGCCCAGACGGTGCCGCGCTTTTCGGCCTGCAGCCCGAGTTCGCGCTGCATCTCGGGGGCAATCGGGGCCTTGGGAGAATAGGTCACCTGCACGAAGAAGCCATCAGGGGCCATCACCTCGAAGGCGCGCCCCACCACCTCGCGCTGGATGGTCGGCCGTGCCAGCACCGGAACCCCCGAGATCACCGCGCCGATCTCCGTCAGCCCGATCTGCCCGATCTCCTGCGCCGGACGGTTGAGCACGCGCACGCCGGGAAACTTCTCGCGCAGGGTCTCGCAGAAGCGCGCATTCGTCTCCAGAAGCGTCAGCTTCTCCGGGGCCACCCCGCGGGCAAGGATCGCGCGGGTAAAGCTGCCCGTGCCCGGCCCGATCTCGACCACCGGACCGCGCACCGTCTCCAGCCCCTCGGTCATGCGCCGCGCCACCGCCTCGGACGAAGGCGCAATCGCCACGACCTCGCCGGGATGGCGCAGCATCTCACCGATGAAAATCCCGAAATCCCTCGCCATGACTGCCTCCTGAGTCGGTTTTCCGAATTCAGTTAGGGCCCGATTGTGACAGCCGCGTTAAACTCTCGTTGCGGGCGCGGGAAACCGCCACACGGGCCGGGGCCTACTTGCGGAACTTGTCGAGGCTCACCACCTCGCCGCCGTCCTGCGGCTCCGGCTCGGGGGGGTCGTCCGGCTCGTCCTGCGCGTCGCTCTCCTGCGTCTCGAAGCGCAGGCCGAATTCCACCGACGGATCGACGAAGGTGCGGATCGCGTCATAGGGGATGAAGAGCCGCTCGGGCGCGTCGCCGAAATTGAGCGTGACGCCGAAACCGTCCTCGCCCACCTCGAGCCCCTCATACCAGTGCTGCATGACCACCGTCATCTCGGACGGGTAGCGCTCGCGCAGCCAGCCGGCCAGCCGCGCCTCGGGATGGGTCGTGTCGAAGGTGATGAAGAAATGGTGAGCGCCCGGAAGCCCGTTCTCCGCCACATCGGCGAGCACCTCCTGAATGAGGCCGCGCATCGCGCGATGCATCAGGTTTCCGTAGTCGATGGAGCGCGTCATTCCTACCTCGGGACCACTTGCCGTTTCAGCATAGGGGATTCGGATCAAAACGAAAGAGCCTCTGGAGGGCCTCACGTCACGAGAAACCCGGTCCCCGCAAGTGCCGCCAGAAGCGCCAGAACGGCCCCCATCGGCAGACGCAGCCCGACGAGCAGCACCATGGCGAGCACGCTCAGCCCCGCCCCCGCCGCCGAGAAGGAGGCCCAGACAGGCACGGGCACGGCACCGTCAAGGCGCACCTCGCCAAAGAGCACGTGCAGCGCGAACCAGACCGAGAGGTTCAGGATCACCCCCACCACCGCCGCCGAGATCCCGGCAAGTGCCGCCTTGAGCCGGGGCCGCGCGAGGATGTGCTCGACATAGGGCGCGCCCGCGAAAATCCACAGGAAACAGGGCACGAAGGTCACCCAGAGCGTGACCAGCGCCGCGATGACGGCCAGCGCCACGCCGCCCTGCGCATAGCCCGCAAGCAGCCCCACGAATTGCGTCACGAGGATGAGCGGCCCCGGCGTGGTCTCGGCCAGGCCCAGCGCGTCGATCATCTGCGCGGTGCTCAGCCAGCCCATGGATGCCACCACCGTGTCGGTCATGTAGGCCAGCACCGCATAGGCGCCGCCGAAGGTCACCACCGCGAGTTTCGAGAAGAAAAGCGCCAGATCGGTGAGCAACGCCGCCCCCGACGCCCAGGCCGCGAGGATCGGCGCGGCCCAGAGCGCGCCCCAGACAAGCACCGTGCGCGCCGTGTCGGCAGGCCGCACCGAAAGGGCCGCGGGCACCGGTCCCGCCGCGGCCCCCCGGCCCTGCCACGCGCCCCAGAGCGCCGCCGCCGCGATGATCGCCGGGAACGGCACCGAGAATGCGAACATCGCCACGAAGGCGAGCCCCGCAACCCCCCAATGCGCGGGGCTGGCGAGCGCCCGTTGCGCAAGCCGCAAGAGCGCCTGCACCACGATGGCCACCACCGCCGCCTTGACGCCGAGAAATACCGCCTGCACCAGAGGCACCCCGCCCCAGACGGCATAGCCAAGGCCCAGCGCCATGATCACCGCCGCCCCCGGCAGCACGAAGAGACAGCCCGCCAGAAGACCGCCCGCAACGCCGCGCAGCCGCCAGCCCGCATAGGTGGCCAGCTGCATCGCCTCGGGCCCCGGCAACAGCATGCAGAAGGACAGCGCGCCCAGGAACTGCTCCTCGCGCAGCCATCCGCGCCGCGTCACCAGCTCGTCATGCATGACCGAGATCTGCGCCGCAGGGCCGCCGAAACTCAGCAGGCCGATCCGCGCGAAGCTGCGGAAAAGTTCGGAAAAGGCGGGCGCGTCCATGCGCCCCTTGTGGGGACCGCGCGCCGAGAGGGCAAGCGCGAACCGTGGCTCAGCGCACGGCGCTGAGCGGCACCACCTCGCCGCGCCGGGCTGCCATCAGCCCGCGCAGCGTTGCCGCGATATCACCTGCCGTCATGCCTGCATCCGCATACATCCCGGCGGGGCTTGCCTGCTCGATGAACCGGTCGGGCAGGCAGACAGTGCGGATCGCCAGCCCCCGGTCGAAGGCCCCCCTCCGGGCAAGCTCGTGCAGAACGATGGCCCCGAATCCGCCCTCGGCCCCCTGCTCCACGGTGATGAGCGCGCGATGGTTGCGCACCAACTGCATCAGCAGATCGGTATCGAGCGGCTTGGCAAAGCGCGCATCGGCGATGGTCACGGAAATCCCGTCATCGGCCAGCATGTCGGCGGCCACCTGACACTCGAAGAGATGCGCGCCGAAGCTCAGGATCGCCACGTCCGTGCCCTCCTCGATCACGCGGCCCCGTCCGATCTCGAGCACCTCGCCGCGCGCGGGCAGCGCCACGCCGGTCCCCGCCCCGCGCGGATAGCGGAACGCGATCGGCCCGTCGTCATGGGCGGCGGCGGTGGCCACCATGTGCCGCAGTTCCGCCTCGTCGGCGGCGGCCATGACCACCATGCCCGGAAGCGCGCCGAGATAGCCGATGTCGAAGGCGCCCGCATGGGTCGCCCCGTCCGCGCCGACAAGCCCCGCCCGGTCGATGGCAAAACGCACCGGCAGGCGCTGGAGCGCCACGTCATGCACCACCTGGTCATAGGCGCGTTGCAGGAAGGTCGAGTAGATCGCGCAGAAGGGGCGCAGGCCCGAGGCCGCCATCCCGGCGGCAAAGGTCACGGCATGCTGCTCGGCGATGCCCACGTCGAAGACCCGGCCCGGGAACCGCGCGGCCATCTTCGCCACCCCGGTGCCGTCCGGCATGGCCGCCGTCACCGCGACGATGCGCTCGTCGCGGGCGGCCTCCTGGGTCAGGCTCTCGCCGAAGACCGCCGTGTAGGAAGGGGCACCGCCCGAGGATTTCGCCTGCGCGCCGGTGGCGGGATCGAATTTCGACACGCCATGGCCCCGATCGGCAGCCCTTTCGGCGGGGGCATAGCCCTTGCCCTTGACCGTGCAGACGTGAATGAGGACCGGCCCCGTCGCCCGCGCCCGCGCCGCGCGCAGCACGGGCAGCAACTGCCCCATGTCATGCCCGTCGATGGGGCCGACATACTGAAATCCCAACTCCTCGAAGAGCGTGCCCGAGCCCGTGAGCCCCGTCACCAATTGCCGCGCGCGCCGCGCGCTCTTGCGCAGCGGCGCGGGCAAGGCGGCCTCGAACCCTTCGGCCAGCGAGGTCATCCGCGCCACCGGCTCGCTCGCATACATCCGGCTGAGATAGCGCGACATCGCCCCCACCGGCGGCGCGATGCTCATCTCGTTGTCGTTGAGAATGACGAAGAGCCGCCGCCCCTCGGCACCCGCGTTGTTCAGCGCCTCATAGGCCATGCCCGCGCTGATCGCCCCGTCGCCGATCACCGCGATGGCGTCGCCCGTGGCCTGCCCCATGTCGCGGCCCACGGTGAAGCCCAGCGCCGCGCTGATGGAGGTGGAACTGTGCGCCGCGCCGAACGGGTCATAGGGCGATTCCGAGCGCTTGGTGAACCCCGACAGCCCCCCCTTCTGCCGCAGCGTGCGGATGCGGTCGCGCCGCCCGGTCAGGATCTTGTGCGGATAGCATTGGTGGCCCACATCCCAGATGAGCTTGTCCATCGGCGTGTTGAAGACCGCATGCAGCGCCACGGTCAGTTCCACCACCCCGAGCGACGAGCCGAGGTGCCCGCCGGTCTGCGACACGGCCGAGATCACCTCGGCGCGGAGTTCGTCGGCCAGCCGCCTCAGGTCGCTGTCCGGCAGTCGTCGCAGGTCAGAGGGGCCGGCCACGCGGTCGAGAACGGGGGTCCGGGGTCCGGGATCGGTCATGTCGGGGCCTCCTCTCAGGGGTGGCGCGCGCCACCCGCACGAAGGGCGGCGAAGGGGATGGCGGGGGCGCGGCACAGCGCGCGCCCTGCCCTGGCTCAGTTGCCGTAATCCGGCGTGCCGGCGGTGGCCAGTTCCGGCCAGTCGGCGATCACGTTGGTGCCCTGCAAGGGTTGCTGATAGCCCTTGTGGCAGGTCTTGCAGGCCGCCTTGGGCGCGTCGGCATGAACCGGGCCAAGCCGGTTCTCCGGCAAAAGCCCCTCCAGCGGCACCAGCCAGTCGTTGTTGAGCGCGAGCACCATCTGGATGCCGAGGCTTTCGGTGGCCCATTGCGGCGTCACCTGCGCGCCGTCGTAGAAGGCCCGCGAATTGTGGCAGAAGACGCAGTTCACCCCGAGCGAGTTGCTGACATAGTTCATCAGCGAATAGGTCCGCTCGGCCTGCTGGATGCCGGGATAGCCGTCCTGCCCCGGCACGCCCGCCACCCGGCTTTCGAGATCGTGAACGCCGATGGTCTCTCCGTCGAGCAGGTATTTCTCCAGCGCGTCCGAGGGCAGCGAGGTGAACTGCGACTGCACCGTCACCCGGTTCTGGTTGGCCGACCAGCCTTCGGCGCTCTCGTTCACCGGGCTGATCCTGAACCAGATGTCAGAGGGCACGGGCTGGCCGCGATGGCAGGTGTAGCAGGTGACGCCCACCTGCTTGTTGGCGTTCACATGGCCTGCCCATTCCTCGTTGATCGTCCGGGTCATGGCGATCATCGTATGCCCCACCGCGGTCTGATAGCTGTCGGGGTTCTCGAAAAGGTCGGGAATGCCCGTCCAGGCCCGCATCGCGGCCAGCAGCCGGTCATAGTTCTCGACCGTCAGATCCTCGAGCCCCGGCGGCACGTTCTCGCGCGCCGTGCGGGCGGCCTCTTCCCCGCCCTGCGGGATCACCGGGGCGGAGGTGGTGGCGAGAAAGCCCGCGATGCCCGGATCGGGCTTCGCCAGGTCGGCCTCGAACTCGGGCACGGACATGCCCGTGCCGCGCGGTCCGGTCTGCAGGCTGTCGGTGGCATAGGGCTGCCCGAAGGCCACCAGCATCGTCGCCGCGAAGACCGCCCCCCCCACCACGCCGATGGCGATGGCGGGGCCGTAGATGTCACGCGGGTTCTCGCGGTTCCACTTGTCGAACCATCTGGGAAACATGGCTTACTCTCCTCCCTGTCCGATGAAGGCTTCGTAGGAGCCGTAAGCCTCGTAGCCGTAGGATCCGTCATAGAGGGGCGCGAAATTGTGCTCCTGCGCCCAGATGAACCAGTTGTCCACGACGGTCCCCGTCAGCAGGATACCGATGCCGCCGGTAACGGGTGTGAGCACCGCGAACCACCAGGCCCACCGGTGAATGCCCTCCATCGTGGCGTTGAAGCCCATCGTCCAGCGCCAGAAGAGGGCGGCGCGCTCCGAGGCGGTGCCCCGGTCCACGATCTGCTCCAGTTCCCGGTCGCCGCCATAGCGCGTGACGGCCAGGATCGTCCCCCCGTGCATGGCGAACAGAAGCACCGAGCCGTAGAGGAACACGATCGAAAGACAGTGGAACGGGTTGTAGTAGAGGTTGCCGTAGCGGATCGAGAAGGCCGTGGTCCAGTCGAGATGCGGGAAGATGCCGTAGGGCACCGCCTCCGACCAGGAGCCCATCAGGATCGGGCGGAAGAGGCCCAGCACCAGGAACAGCCAGATCGCCGAGCCGAAGGCCCAGAAGACATGCTTGCCCATCTTGTGGCTCGCGGCGAGCTGATAGCTGCGCGCCCACCAGGCCAGCACCGCCACCAGCAGGAAGAAGGAGGAGATGACATACCAGCCCCCGTCATTCAGGGGCGGCATCGAGAGGCCGTATTCCGGTCCCGGCGGCTCCAGCGCCAGCCAGAAGAGCTGCCGCAGGAACTCGGGGATCGACCAGCCGACCTGCGCCAGCATGTTGAGACCCACGATGAAGAACCACAGAAAGCCGCTGGCAAGGCTCACCACCCCCAGCATCCCGAGATTGATCGGCCCCAGCTGCGCATTGCCCAGCCATCCGATCAGGGTGGAAAAGCGCGGCGTGCCGGCGCGTTCCTCCATCAGCCGGCCGCCGGTGTCGTCCATGCCCCATTCGGGTGCGCCCTGCACCTGCACCTGGGTAAAGATGTTCTGATATTCAGCCATGGGTCACATCCCTATCTGAGAGGGCCAGATCGGCAGGTCGAGCCACCAGTTCCACCATTCGGGCCAGCCCTTGGTCCAGACCGGGCCGGAAATGATGATGCAGACCGCCGACCAGAACCCGGCATTGAGCGCCAGAAGCAGGCCCAGCCGGTGAATCCCCAGCGTGCCGACCGAATAGCCGATGAAATCGCGGAAAAACGTGTCCTCGTGATCGGGCGTCTTCATCTCCTCGCCCTTCTCGGGGTTCGCCGCCGAGAGGATCAGCCCGCCATGCAGCGCCAGCGCGAGCGTGGTGGTGAAGAAGAACGTCACCGCCAGCATGTGCGCCGGATTGTAATGGAAATGCAGATAGGCGTAACCGGTGTTGCTGACCCAGTCGAGATGGCTGAAGATGCCATAGGGAAAGCCGTGGCCCCAGGCCCCCATCAGCAGCGGTCGGAATACCACCAGCGTCACATAGGCGAAGATCGCGACGCTGAAGGCCACGGGCACGTGATAGCCCATCCCCAGCTTGCGGCAGATCTCCACCTCCCTCAGCGCCCAGCTCACAAAGGCGCCGATGGCGCAGATCGTGATGATCTGCCACAGCCCCCCCTCCATCAGCGGCGCAAGGCCCAGCCCGTAGCTGAGATCGGGCGGCGCGATGTTGATGAGCCAGGGGTTGAAGGTGCCCTGCTGGCTGGCCCCCCAGAAGATCAGGATGGTGCCGAGCGTGGCGAAAAACGCCGTCGTCACCCCGAAAAAGCCCACGTAAAACGGTCCGACCCAGAAGTCGAACAGATCGCCGCCGATCAGCGTTCCTCCGCGGACCCGGTATTTGCGTTCGAAACTGAGCAAAGCCATGTCTCTGCCTCCGCATGTGGCGGCCCCGCCGTCAGTGTGCGGTCGGCCATTGGATTGGGTCTGGTCTGCCGCGGGCGAGAAGGCCCGCCCGCGGCGCTATGCCTGGCGGCAGCGCGATCAGCGCCCGTATTTCTGGGCGGCGATTTCAAACCAGTTGAAACCGTCGGTGCTCAGAAGCACGAGATGGATCATCACCGCCAGCAGGAACAGGAACACGCCCTGCGCCACGAACACGCGGCGAGGATCGAAGATCAGCCAGATCTTGTAGAATTTAGCCATCTCTCATCCCTTCCTCAGAACCACGGGAACCAGATGAAGGTCGCGATATGCGCGACCACTGCAACCAGCGTGAACAGCCAAAGGCCGCTCATGTACACCGAATGCAGCTCCTGGGCCTGCTCGTCTGTGAGACCTGTGAAGGACAGGTCGGATTTATCAGCCATGAACTTTCCTCCGGAACGTTATGCTGACGCCGCGGCACCCCGCGGCCGGGTTCCGCAGGACCGGTCCGGCCCCACGGTCTCTGTCCGTCCGTTGCCGGCCGGGCAGCCTGTGATCCCGGTCAGAGCCACCGCTCAGACCGAGAAGATCGTCGGCGTGATCCGGTCCGCCTCGAGCCAGGCGCGCGCCAGCGGCCCGTTGAGGTTCAAGGTCCGGTGCCGGATCACGTCGCGGACCCAGCGCACGGCGGCGAAGGGGATCGCGACGAAGAAGATGCAGAAGAAATAGACCCGGTATTCCGCGCTGTTGCGGCGCGGGGCGCGGCGGCGCACCGGCGGGCTCGAAGTCATGTCAGTCATCGGTCAGATCCTCCCTTTCGGATGGCATGTTCGGGGAAACCCGGGTGAGAGCGGCGAGCGTCACGCGCCCCTCGCCATGGCGAAGCGCGGCCTCCTCGGCGCTGTCGCGCAGCGCCTTGGCGGCCGAGATACGGGTCAGGACGGGATGCGTCTCGACGATGCGCGCGAGCGCGGCGCTCGCCTCCTCGTCCCAGGGCAGGTCGCGGCGCAGCGGCGTTGGCGTGGCGCGCGCGGCATCCATCTCCGAGCCCAGCGGCAGGATGTGGAAAAGCGCGTCGAACAGCCCGTTGCACACCTCCTGCAAGAGCCAGACGGCGCCGGCATATCCCATCATCGGCGTGCCCGTCGCGCGCCGGATGGCCGCCCCCGGAAAACCTGCGGGAATGAAGGCCGGGCGCGGCCCGTGGCCTGCGCCCATCTCCGCCAGGTACATCTTCTCGTTGATCGAGCCCATGAGGATCAGCGGGCGCTTGCCATGGATGAGCGCGCGCACCTCCTCGTTGTTGGTCTTCCTGCCCGCAAGGCGCGGCACGGCGAAGGCGCAGGGCAGGCCCAGATCGTCCTCGAGATAGGCGCGGATGCCGCGGGTATAGGTCTCGGAGGCGACGATCCCGAAATTCGCCGTGGCAAAGAAATCCTGCGTGACCGAGCGCCAGAGGTCCCAGACCGGTTTCAGCGTCGAATGTTTCTCGCGCGCGATGAACGGCTCGGGGTCGAGCCCCAGCATCTCGCCCAGCTTGCGCAGGAAGAGCGTCGTGCTCTCCACCCCGATCGGCGCCTGAAGGTACGGCTTGCCCAGCAGCTCGGCCAGGCCCCGGCCGAACTCTCGATACATCACGATGTTGGCGTCGGCATTCACCAGGTTGCGCATCTCGGCCAGATGCGCGCCCATCGGCATCACCATGTTGACCTCGGCCCCGATCCCCTCGACCAGACGGCGGATTTCGTGCAGGTCCGAGGGCATGTTGAACGTGCCATAGATCGGCCCGAGGATGTTGACGCGGGGGCGGCTGCCCTCCTCGCGCTTCTTCTCCGGGGGCATCCGGCCCTTGGTCATTCCCCATTCGGTGAAGATCCACGTCATCGCCCGGTCGGCGGCCTGCCACTGATCCTCGTCGATGGTGCGCGGCAGGAAGCGTTGGATATTGGTGCCCTGCGGCGTCACGCCGCCGCCGATCATCTCGGCGATGGAGCCGGTGACCACCACGGCCGGGAGCGCCGGGTCGAGCGTCTTCCACGCCCGCTTCATCGCGCCCTCGGTGCCCTCGCGGCCCAGCTCCTCCTCGCCCAGACCCGTCACCACGATGGGCAGTTCATGCGGCGGCAGCGCGTCGGTATAGTGCAGCACGCTCGTCACCGGCAGGTTCTCGCAACCAACCGGTCCGTCGATCACGACCTGCAGGCCCTTGACGGCGCAGAAGGCATAGACCGCCCCCCAGTAGCCACCCGCCCGGTCGTGATCCTGGATCAGCATCAGATCATCTCCTCCGCCTTGGCCGCGCGGGCCTTCTTCTCCAGCTTCTTGAGGTTGGTCGCGCGGTAATCCTCGCGGATGTTCGGCGCGCCTTCCCAGATGCCCGCCGTGTCGCCGGTGCCCACCCCCTCGAAGAAGGCGCGCATCTTGCCCATGCGCGCGCGGTTGCCCATGGCGGCATTGACCACCGTGGCAAGGCTGCCCGCGCCAGCCGGCCCCATCAGCGGCCGCGCCGAGATGAGGTTGGTGAAATAGAGGCTCGGCGTGCCGCGCTCCTTGGCCTTCTGCACGACCGGTGTCGTGCCGATGGCCAGGTCGGGCTCCAGCCCCTCCATCGCCGCGCAGTCATCCTCGAGCGAGGAGCGGAACTTCCCCCGCGCGCCATGCGCCTCGAGCCACTCGGCATCCGCCGCCGACCAGGGCGATTTCGCGCAGGCGGTGCCCACATAGGGCACCTCCGCCCCGCTCTCGATCAGGAGCCGCGCCACCAGAAGCTCGCTGCCCTCGTAGCCCGAAACGGTGATCCGCCCCGCGACCGGCGACGCCGCCAGCGCCCCCCGGATCGCGGGCAGCACGGCGTTCTGCGCCGCCGCCACCGCCTCGGCGCTCAGCCCGAACGCCTCGCCGATCGCGGCAAGCCAGGCCGCCGTGCCGGCATGGCCCACCGGCGCGCTGCCCAGCACGGGCCGGCCTGCCGCCTCGAACTCGCGCACCGCGGCCGTGTAGAACGGATGGATCGCTGCAACCGCCCCGCAATCGAGCGCGGCATAAAGCTCGCGCCACTCGCGGCAGGGCACCACCGGCCCGGCGGCAAGACCCATCGGCGCCAGCATCTGCCCGATGATCATCGGATCGGCCGGGAACATCTCGCCCAGAAGCGTGACCGTGGGGCGGTCCGACACGCCGCCCTCGGGGGCTGCCACCGGCCCCGCCTCGGCCTCCTTGCGGGCATAATTCAGCATCGCGCCCGCCAGAACGTCCTTGGCCTCGGCATGGGTCGGCACACCGAATCCCGGCACGTCGATTCCGACGATGCGCACACCGTTGATTTCGCTTGGCAAAAGCCGCAGCGGCACGCCCGAGGCCGTCGGCACGCAGAGATTCGTCACCACCACCGCGTCATAGCGGTCCGGGTCCGCCAGCTCGTGCACCGCGTCGCGGATATCCTCGAAGAGCTTGCCCGTGACAAGGCTCTCGGAATTGAACGGCACATAGCCGACCGAGCGCCGCGCGCCGTAGAAATGGCTCACGAAGGTCAGCCCGTAGACGCAGCAGGCCGAGCCCGAGAGCACCGTCGCAACCCGCTTCATCCGCAGCCCGACGCGCAGGCTGCCGAAGGCCGGGCACATGCTTTGCGGCTTGTCATGCGGCCCCTGCGGATAGTCGGCTGCATAGCGGTCGAGCAGCTCCGACACCCCCGCCTTGCGCGCGGCCTGGGTCATCTCGTCCCGGGCGTGACAGCCACCAGCGGCAACGGGAGGAAGGTCCGGCGCGCTCATGATGCCCGCCTTTCGGGGGACTCGTCGCGCCGCGTGTCCAGGGCCATGATGTCGGCCATCAGACGTTCGATCTGGTCAGGGCGCGCGCGCGCCAGCATCCGCTGCACCTCGGCCAGCGTCTCGCGCGGCGCAGAGGGATCACGCATCGTCATAGATCACCTCCAGGCTCGGCTTGGGCTTGGCGTGTTTGCCGCGCATGTCGGCATCGGTCGCAGGCTCGAGCGTCACGCCCGCGCCGGTGTCCGAGCCGTCGAAGAGGCCCAGCAACCCGTCCTGATCGAGCGGGCGGGGCCGGACGGGGGGTGCGAGCGCGACCGCCTCGGCCAGTCCCGCGAAGAGATCGCCCCACTGGCTCTGCATCGTTCCGACGATCTGGTAATTGGCGGATTTCTTGCGCAGGTCGTCATCCTGCGGGATCGCGGCCAGAACCGGGATATCCACCGCCGCAGCAAAGGCCTGCGCCTCGCCGGAATGATCGTCCTTGTTGATCACAAGGCCCGCGACGCCCACGTTGCCGCCCAGCTTGCGGAAATACTCCACCGCCGAGCAGACGTTGTTGGCCACGTAAAGCGATTGCAGATCGTTCGAGGCCACCAGGATGACCTTCTGCGCCATGTCCCGCGCGATCGGCAGGCCAAAGCCGCCGCAGACCACGTCACCCAGGAAATCCAGCAGCACGTAATCGAAATCCCAGTCGTGAAAGCCGAGCTTCTCCAGCAGCTCGAACCCGTGGATGATGCCGCGCCCGCCACAGCCGCGGCCCACTTCCGGGCCGCCCAGCTCCATGGCAAAGACGCCGCCGCGCTTGAAACACACGTCGCCGATCTTCACCGGCTCCCCGGCGAGGTTCTTCCTGGTCGAGGTTTCGATGATCGTCGGGCAGGCCTTGCCGCCGAACAGAAGCGAGGTGGTGTCGGATTTCGGGTCGCAGCCGATGAGCAGCACACGCTTGCCCTGCTCGGCCATCATGTGGCTGAGATTGGCCAGGGTGAAGCTCTTGCCGATGCCCCCCTTGCCGTAGATCGCGATGATCTGCGTCTTCTTCGAGGGCGGATCGTGCGGGATCTCGAGCGTCGGCTCCTGGGCCGCCTCGTCACGCAACCGCTTGTCGAACTGCTTGAGATCGGGCACGTCGTCCTTCACGCTGCGTCCTTCCAGTTGAGGATCATCTTGAGGCAATCGGGATCGCCGAAAGCCGTGCGATAGGCGGCGGGTGCATCGGCGGCCCGCGCCTGATGGGGGACGAGGCCCGACAGCGACAGCGCGCCGCTCTCCACCAGGTCGCGCACGGCGACCAGATCGCCCCGCGTCCATTCCGCCGCCACCCGCAGCCGCGCCTCGCGCATGAAGGCCGGCGGAAAGGCAAAGCTCAGGCCCTTCGGATAGAACCCCGCCAGAACGATCTCGCCGCCCTTGGCCAGCCGTCCGATCAGGTCATCGAGGATCGCGGCATTGCCCGAGGCATCGTAGATCGCGCGGTAGTCGCGGCGCGGATCGTCCTCGGGCGCGATCACCGTGTATCCCACGGCCCCGCCGCCCCTGCCCGGCGCGGCCTCCCACACGACCGGTGCGGGCGCGCCCGCCGCGATCGCCAGCCGCGCGAGAAGCCGACCGAGAACCCCGTGCCCGACGATGAGATCGGGCATCGCCTTGTCGAGCCCGGCCATTGCGTGGCGCGCCGTAGCCGCCAGCGCCAGGAGCGCGCCCTCCGGGCCGTGGCCCGCGTCGATGCGCACGACACGCTCCGCGCGACTCACCAGCCGCGCGGCAGCCCCGCCGAAAAGCCCGTGCGCCCCCTCGAAACAGTCCGCGCCCGGGACAAAAACATGATCGCCCGCGCGAAAGCCCGTGGCCGGGTCCGCCTCGACCACTTCGCCTGCGGCCTCGTAGCCCGGCACCAGCGGATAGCCCATCCCCGGAAAGGGCGGCATCTGCCCGGACCAGAACAGCTTTTCGGTGCCGGTCGAGATCCCCGAATGGGCGATGTCCACCACGAGATCGCCCGCCCCCGGTGCCTTGAGCGGCAGCCGGTCCACGCTCAGATCCTCGGGACCCTTCAGGCATATGGCGCGGGTTTCCATGGTGGCCCCCTCCTCGGTGCCGGGTGCCGCGCCACGGGCGCGGCGGGATGGCGGATGTCCCTCTTGTCATCTTAATGGGACACATATATGTGTCAAGCGTTGTTTACAGTTCGCCCGTCAACCGCCCCGCCCGACGGCGGGCTTCTCGCAAACGAGAACACTGGTCACGTAGGGCCGCGCCGCGCGCGGGCTTTGGCGCAGATCGAATCCGGCCTCTGCGCAAAGCGCACCGATCTCGGCGGCCGAGCGCGCGCGGCCGGTGCCCATGGCCATGGTGTAGAAGGCGAAATAGAGATCGCCCGCCGGCTCGGGCCGCGCGCCGCCCGCCATCGGCTCGGCCACGATGAGCCGCCCGCCGGGCGGCAGCCTGCGATGGACATTTGTCAGCAGCGCGCGCACCGTCTCGTCCGTGTGATCGTAGAGCACGCGCACAAGGCTCACGGTATCGGCCCCCTCGGGCAGGCCCGCCTCGCGGAAACTCATCGGGCAGAGCGTCACGCGCCCCGTCAGTCCGGCCGCGGCAAGACGCGGACGCGCCGCACCGAGGACCTCGGGCAGGTCAACGAGCATTGCCCTGAGTTGCGGGTGCGCCCGCAGCGCGGCGGCGACAAAGGTGCCCGTGCCGCCGCCCACATCCATCAGCACCCGCGCATCGGAGAGCCGAACCACGCGCAACACGTCCTCGGCCACCAGCCGCTGGCTCTGCGCCATCAGTTCGGAATAGCGCGCGGCCACGTCCGGCGCGACCTCCCCCGCCTGCCCGAAGACATAGGGCCAGAATCGCGCCAGCTCGGTCTCGGTCTCGCCCCGCAGAAGCGCGACCGGATCGGCCATGTCGGCATAGAAGGCGCGGTTGTGCAGGATCATCGCCTCGAGCCCCGGCACGCCGAGGATCACCGCACCGCGCCGCGACAGCGCAAACCGCCCGTCGCGCCGCCGCTTGAGCAGATCAAGCGCCGCCCCACCCTGAAGCAGCGCGGCCATGCGGGGCGCGGGCATCTCCGCCGCGCGCGCCAGGTCCTCAGGGGCGCGCGGCCCGTCGAGCAGCGCGCGCAAAGCGCCGGTCTCGACCAGCGCAAGCAGCACCTGGGATTTCACGAACCCCTGCAATATATCGAAGATTTCCGCGCCCTCGCGCCGCGCCATCCCACGCCCGAAGGGCAGGCGTGCCGCCCGCGCCTGGACCTCGGGCCGCGCCAGCAGCCGCAGGATCCAGCCCCGCAGCCCGCCGCCCCGCCCGGCAGGCGGCTCGGCCACCGCCGTCATGCCAGGCGCCGTGCGGGCACCCGGGGCATGATCCGCTCGGCCTGACGCCGCACCATCTGCGCCAGCGCCGCCTCGCCCGGACAGGACGGGATCGAGGCGATGGCACCGGCAAGAATGTCCGACAGCCGCGACACGGCCCCCTTGACGCCAAGCTGCGTCACCGCATTGGGCCGCCCGTGCAGGTCGTCCTGCCCGACCGGCTTGCCCAGGGTCCCGGCATCCATCACCGCGTCGCGCAGATCGTCGGCGACCTGGAACGCCTCGCCGATGAGCGCGCCCAGATCGTGCCAGGGCTCGGGCTCATGCCCCGCCGCGATGGCCCCCATCTGCGTGGCCGCAACAAAGAGCGCGCCGGTCTTGGCCCGGTGATAGGCGGCGAGGTCCACCTTGGCCTCGCTCTCCCATCCCTGCCCCGCGCAGATCCCGCCCGGCATGCCCGTGCGCCGTGCCAGGGCGGACGTCAGCCGCAGCGCGCGCCCGGCCTCCTCCTCGCCCGCGCGCGCGAGCGTCTCGAAGGCCAGCACGATCAGGCTGTCGCCCGCCAGCACCGCCAGCGGCTGGGAAAAGGCGCGATGCACCGAGGGCTTGCCGCGCCGCGTATCCGCATCGTCGAAACAGGGCAGATCGTCATGCACGAGGCTCGCGCAATGGATGAGTTCCAGCGCCGCCGCCGCCGCATCCGAGAGCGCCGGGCGGTCGTCGCCGCAGGCCGCGGCCACCGACAGAAGGATCGTGGGCCGGATCCGCGCGCCGCCCGGCAGGACCGCATGGCTTAGCGCAGCGGCCAGCTTGCCGGGGGCGGGTGCGCTGCCTGCGCGGGCAAGCGCCGCGCCGATGGCCCTCTCGATCCGGTGCGAAAGCTGCATGTCGGGCCTCCCGTTCCGCTTATGTCACGTCATAATGACATCCAATATGTAAATCATACTGGACATATCGTCGCCCGGAGTCAACAATCCTGCCATGACAGCCGGGACACCGGATCAGACCGTGATCATCGGGGCGGGGGTCGCGGGGCTCGCGGCCGCCGCGCGGCTCGCCCATGCGGGCCACGCCGTCACGCTGCTGGAACGTCACGACCATGTGGGCGGCAAGATGCGCGCCCTGCCCTCGCCCGCCGGTCCCGTCGCGGCGGGGCCGACCGTGCTCACGCTGCGCGGCGTGTTCGACGCTCTCTTTGCCGATTGCGGCGAGCGGCTGGAGGATCATATCCGCCTTGTCCGCCAGCCGCTGCTGGCGCGGCATTTCTGGCCCGATGGCAGCCGGCTTGACCTCTTTGACGACAGCCGCCGCAACGCGCAGGCCATCGCCGAGTTTGCCGGAGCGCGCGCCGCCGATCAGTTCCGCGCCTTCGATACCCGCGCGCGCGCGCTTTTTGACGGGTTCGACGCGCCGATGATGCGCGCGCCCGAGCCGCGCCTGATGCGCCTTGTCGCCCATGTCGCCGCGCGCCCGCATCTCCTGCGCCAGATGGCCCCGCTCAGATCGCTCGCGGATCTGCTGCGCGACAGCTTCGACGATCCCCGCCTCGCCCAGCTTTTCGGGCGCTACGCCACCTATGTCGGCGGCACGCCCGAGGGTGTGCCCGCGCTGCTGGCGCTGATCTGGCGCGCCGAGGCGGCCGGGGTCTGGGCGGTCGAGGGCGGGATGCACCGGCTGGCCGCGGCGCTGGCCGACCTCGCCCGGCGCAAGGGCGCGGTGATCGAAACGCGCGCCCATGTGGCGCAGATCGAGGCCACGGGCGGCGCGGTGCGCGCCGTCATCCTTGCCGATGGCCGCCGGATCCCTTGCGCGCGCGTGCTCTTCAACGGCGATCCAAGGGCGCTCGCCACCGGCGCGCTCGGCCCCGATTGCGCCCGTGTCGCGGCCGTCACGCTGCACACCCCCCGCAGCCTCTCGGCCGAGGTCTGGGCCTTTGCGGCGCGCGCCGAGGGCCCTGACCTCGCCCATCACAACGTCTTCTTCCGCGCCGATCCCGCCCCCGAATTCGCCGCCCTCATGCGCGGCAAAACCATGCCCGATCCGACCCTTTATGTCTGCGCCATGGATCGCGGGATGGGGGCCGTCCCGCCCGATCCGGAACGCTTCGAGATCATCGCCAATGCGCCCGCGCGCCCCGATCACGCCCTCCCCGAGGAGACCGACCAATGCCATCCGAGATGTTTCGAGACGCTGGCCCGCTTCGGCCTGACCTTCTCTCCCGAACCGACGCGGGCGGCGCTGACCACGCCGGCGGGATTCGCGGATCTCTTCCCGGCCTCGAAAGGTGCGCTCTACGGGCAGAGCCCGCACGGGGCGCTGGCGGCGCTGCGCCGCCCGAAGGCGCGGACGGGGATCCGGGGGCTCTACCTGGCGGGGGGCGGAACGCATCCGGGGGCGGGGGTGCCGATGGCGGCGCTCTCCGGTCGGCACGTGGCCGAGGCGATCATGCGCGACCGAATTTCGACATCGACGTGCCGCCCGACGGCTATGCCTGGTGGTATCTCGACGGGATCAGCGAGGACGGTGCCCGCGCGATCTCGATCATAGGCTTCATCGGCTCGGTCTTCTCGCCCTGGTATGCCTGGTCGGGGCGCACGAACCCCGCCAATCACTGCTGCATCAACGTCGCCACCTATGGCCCCGGCGGGAGATTCACCATGACCGACCGGGGCGCGGATGCACTGCGCCAGAGCGCGGACCGGCTGACCGTGGGCCCTTCGTCGATGCGCTGGCAGGACGGGCGGCTCATCGTCGAGATAGAGGAATGGGGCGCGCCGCCGCTCGTGAGCCGTGTGCGCGGGCGCGTGACCCTCACCCCGGCCGCCCTGACCGGCGTCGAGGTGGCGCTGACGGATGACGGGGCGCATGTCTGGCGGCCCTTCGCGCCCACCTCCGAAATCGAGGTCGATCTGGAAGCGCCGGGCTGGCAATGGCGCGGGCATGGCTATTTCGACGCCAATTTCGGCACCCGCGCGCTCGAGGCGGATTTCAGCCGCTGGACCTGGGGCCGCTTTCCGCGCGCGGGCGGCAGCACCTGTTTCTACGACGCCACGCGGCGCGACGGCAGCACCCTGGCGCTCGGTATGCATTTCGACGCGGAGGGGCGGGCCCAAACGATCCCCCTGCCCCCCAAGGCACGAATGGCCCGGAGCCTCTGGGCCGTGGCGCGCGAGACGCGCGCCGATCCGGGCCACACGCCCCGGCAGGTCAAGCCGATGCTCGATGCGCCGTTCTACTGCCGCTCCGCGGTGCGCACGGTGATCGAGGGGGAGGAGAGCGTGGGCGTTCACGAGGCGCTCGACCTCGACCGCTTCCGCTCCCCCCTGCTCAAGCCGATGCTCGCGGTGCGGGTGCCGCGCCGGGCGCGCTGGCGGTTCTGATCCGCCCGCGCCCCCTCAGAGCCCCGGATAGAGCGGGAAGCGCGCGCAGAGCGCGGCCACCTCGGCGCGCACCTTCTCCTCCACCGCGCCGTTGCCCTCCTCGCCATTGGCGGCAAGGCCATCGACAACCTCGATGATCCAGTCCGCGATCTGGCGGAACTCGGCCTCGCCGAAGCCGCGCGTCGTGCCCGCCGGGCTGCCAAGGCGGATGCCGCTCGTCACCGTGGGCTTCTCGGGGTCGAAGGGCACGCCGTTCTTGTTGCAGGTGATATGCGCGCGTCCCAAAGCCTTCTCGGTGGCGTTGCCCTTGACGCCCTTGGGCCGCAGATCGACCAGCACCACATGCGTGTCGGTGCCGTGCGTCACGGTGTCGAGCCCGCCCTTGATGAGCTGGTCCGAAAGCGCCTGCGCATTGGCGATGACCGCCTTGATATAGTCCTTGAACTCGGGGCGCAGCGCCTCGCCGAAGGCCACCGCCTTGGCGGCGATCACATGCATGAGCGGCCCGCCCTGGATGCCGGGGAAGATGGCCGAGTTGAACTTCTTCGCAAGCGCCTCGTCATCGGTCAGGATCATGCCGCCGCGCGGGCCGCGCAGGGTCTTGTGCGTGGTCGTGGTGGCGACATGGGCGTGCGGGAAGGGGCTGGGATGCGCGCCCGCCGCGACAAGCCCCGCGAAATGCGCCATGTCCACATGAAGATACGCGCCCACGCTGTCTGCGATCTCGCGCATCCGGGCAAAGTCGATCCGCCGCGGGATGGCCGAGCCGCCGGCGATGATGAGCCGGGGCTTGTGCTCGCTGGCCAGCGCCTGCACCTGGTCATAGTCGATCAGGTTGTCCTCGCGCCGCACGCCGTATTGCACCGCGTTGAACCACTTGCCCGACTGGTTGGGCGCCGCGCCATGCGTCAGGTGCCCGCCCGCGTCAAGGCTCATGCCAAGGATCGTGTCGCCGGGTTGCAAGAGCGCCATGAACACGCCCTGGTTGGCCTGGCTGCCGGAATTCGGCTGGACGTTGGCGAACCCGCAGCCGAAAAGCGCGCAGGCCCGCTCGATGGCGAGATTTTCGGCGATGTCCACGAACTGGCAGCCGCCGTAATAGCGCCGCCCCGGATAGCCCTCGGCATATTTGTTGGTCATGACCGAGCCCTGCGCCTCCATCACCGCCGCAGAGACGATGTTCTCCGAGGCGATAAGCTCGATCTCGTCGCGCTGGCGGCCAAGCTCGAGCCCGATGGCGCGGGCGATCTCGGGGTCGCGCGTGGCGAGCGCCTCGGTGAAGAAGCCTTGATCGGCCGCAGGCCGGTTTCCGTCATGGGGCATGGCATGTCCTCCGCCAGAAGATGCGTCTGGCGATGCACCTAGCCCAAACGCCCCATCATGGAAAGATTGGAAAGCGACGCATGTCCCCGCGCCACCGGCATCTCTGGCCTTGGCGCGCGAATTGTGCTTCGACTTGGACAAGACGCGACCGGAAAGAGCCAGGGATGCAGAAGATCGCCTTTGTCGCCAGCGACGTGCCCACGGCACAGACCGCGCGCGCGGCCCTTGCGGCGCGCTATGGAAACGTCCCCGAGGCCGAGGCCGAGGTGATCGTGGCGCTCGGCGGCGACGGCTTCATGCTCGCCACGCTGCACCGCACGCAGGCGCTCGACGTGCCGGTTTACGGGATGAACCGCGGCACGGTCGGCTTCCTGATGAACGACTATTCGGAGACCGAACTGCCCGAACGCCTCGCCCGTGCCGAGGAGGAGGTGATCAACCCGCTTGCCATGCGCGCCGAGGCGGGCGATGGCACGATCCACGAGGCGCTGGCGATCAACGAGGTCTCGCTCCTGCGCGCCGGTCCGCAGGCGGCCAAGCTGCGGATCACGGTGAACGGGCGGCTGCGGCTGGAGGAGTTGATCTGCGACGGCGCGCTTGTCGCCACGCCCGCAGGCTCCACCGCCTACAACTACTCGGCGCATGGCCCGATCCTGCCCATCGGCTCGGACGTGCTCGCGCTCACGGCCGTTGCGGCCTTTCGCCCCCGGCGCTGGCGCGGCGCGCTCCTGCCCAAGAGCGCCACCGTGCGCTTCGACGTGATCGAGCCCGACAAGCGCCCGGTCATGGCCGATGCCGACAGCCGCTGGGTCGAAAGCGTGCTCTGGGTCGAGATCCGCTCCGAGACCGCCATCGCGCATCGCATCCTCTTCGATCCCGGTCACGGGCTCGAGGAGCGGCTCCTGCGCGAGCAGTTCACCTGACGGACCGCCGGACGCGCCCCATTTCCGCCACAATACCAACAGGATATGGACGCAATGCCGTGCTCCGCTGACCCATAATAAAAGGCAGGGGCGGCGCGGCCGCACCCGGCATGAAAGGAAGAGGCAGATGACACAGGCTACAGCCGACACGGGCGGCAAACCCGCGCCGTCACCGGGCAACAGCAGGCCCACGCCAGCGCCGTCCCAGACGCATAGATTCCACGATTACGCGAGTATCTGAGAAGAAAAAGGCCGCCAAACCATCGGTTTGCGGCCTTTTCGCTTCATGTTCCGCAGCTCAGCCGACCAGTTCGAGACCCGAGAAGAAATAGGCGATCTCGACCGCTGCGGTCTCCGGCGCGTCCGATCCGTGGACCGAATTTTCACCCACGCTCTCGGCAAACTCGGCGCGGATCGTGCCCGGCGCGGCATCGGCGGGATTGGTCGCGCCCATCACCTCGCGGTTCTTGGCGATCGCATCCTCGCCCTCGAGCACCTGCACCACCACCGGGGCCGAGGCCATGAACTCGCACAGCTCGTCATAGAAGGGGCGCGCCGCGTGAACGGCATAGAAGGTGCCCGCCTGCGCCTTGGTCAGCCGGATGCGCTTCTGCGCGATGATGCGCAGCCCGGCCTCCTCGAACTTGGCGTTGATCTTGCCAGTGAGGTTGCGCCTTGTGGCGTCCGGTTTGATGATGCTCAGCGTGCGTTCCACAGCCATTTCAGCCTCTTTTTCAGGGTTTGCGCCGCGCGAGGCCCGCCCGCGCGACCGGATCGCGGCTCCGATAGCATGGGGGTTGGCCCTTGAAAAGCGGCGATTGACGGGGGCCGCGCGTTGCGGCATCCCCGGCCCATGCTGAGGATCGAGAACATCACCTACGCCATCGCCGGAAAGCGCCTGTTCGAGGGTGCCACCGCCACCATTCCCGAGGGTCACAAGGTGGGGATCGTCGGGCGCAACGGCACCGGCAAGACAACACTCTTCCGCCTGATCCGGGGCGAGCTGGCGCCCGAGGGCGGCAGCATCACCCTGCCGCCACGCGCGCGGATCGGCGGGGTGGCGCAGGAAGTGCCGGGCAACGAGGTTTCCCTTCTCGATACCGTTCTGAGCTTCGACACGGAACGCTCTGATCTTCTTGAAAAATCCTCTGTCGAGACCGATGGAGCGCGGATCGCCGAGATCCAGACTCGGCTGGCCGATATCGACGCCTGGTCGGCCGAGGCGCGCGCCTCGGCCATCCTCAAGGGGCTGGGCTTTACCGACGCCGAGCAGGCCATGCCCTGTTCGGCCTTCTCGGGCGGCTGGCGGATGCGGGTGGCGCTGGCGGGCGTGCTGTTTTCCGCCCCCGACCTGCTGCTTCTGGACGAGCCCACCAACTATCTCGATCTCGAGGGCGCGCTCTGGCTCGAGACCTATCTGGCGCGCTACCCGCACACGGTGCTGATCATCAGCCACGATCGTGGCCTGCTCAACCGCGCGGTCGGCTCCATCCTCCACCTCGAGGACCGGAAACTCACGCTTTATCAAGGCGGTTACGACCGTTTTGTCGAAACCCGCGCCGCCCGGCTGGCGGCCGCGCAATCGGAGGCCAGGAAGCAGGAGGCGCGGCGCGCGCATCTGCAATCCTATGTGGATCGCTTCCGCTACAAGGCGGACAAGGCGCGGCAGGCACAATCGCGGCTCAAGGCTCTGGCGCGGATGCAGCCCATCTCCGCCCCGCAGGAGGCGGCGCTGCGGCGCTTCACCTTCCCGGCCCCCGAGGAACTGTCGCCGCCGATCCTGCGGCTCGAGGGGGCATCGGTCGGCTATGAGGGCAAGCCGGTGCTGAGCCGGCTCGATCTGCGGATCGACCAGGATGACCGGATCGCCCTCCTGGGCCGGAACGGCGAGGGAAAATCAACCCTTTCCAAACTTCTGGCTGGCAAACTTCAACTCATCGACGGGCGCGTTCACAAGGCGGCGAAGCTGCGTGTCGGCTATTTCGCGCAGCATCAGGTGGACGAGTTGCACCTCGACGAAACGCCGCTCGACCACATCCGCCGCCTGCGCCCGGCCGAGACGCCCGCCCGGCTGCGCGCGCGCCTTGCGGGCTTCGGGATCGGGCCGGAACAGGCGGAAACCCTTGTGAAAAACCTCTCCGGCGGGCAGAAGGCGCGGCTTTCGCTGATGCTCGCCACGGTGGAGGCACCGCATATGCTCATCCTCGACGAGCCGACCAACCACCTTGACATCGAGAGCCGCGAGGCGCTGGTCGAGGCGCTGACGGCCTATTCGGGCGCGATCGTTCTGGTCAGCCATGACATGCACCTGCTGAGCCTCGTGGCGGACCGGCTGTGGCTGGTCAATGACGGGCGGGTGGCCCCGTTCGAGGGCGACCTGGAGGATTATCGCGCACTGCTGCTGGGCGGGCAGGATGCCGGAAAACCCGCGCCGCGAAAGCCGGAAAAACCCGGGAAACCCTCGCGCGAGGCGATCCAGAAGCTGCGGCAGGACGTGAAGAGATGCGAGGAACGCATTGAAAAGCTTCAGGTCATGGAGAAGAAGGTGGCCGACAAGCTGGCGGATCCCGCGATCTATGACGACATCCACGGCCTGACCGAATGGCAGAAGAAATATGCCGAGATCGAGAACGGGCTGGCGCTGGCCGAACGGCTCTGGCTGGAGGCGCAGGAACGGCTGGAGGCGGCCGAAGGCTGAGGTCCGCCGGGAATCGAAACCGCTTGGCAAGCCCGGCCGCGCATGCTGCAAGGGGCAAGGACAAGAGGGACCATGGACACCGCCTTTCTCATCACCGCCTTCGTCACGCTCCTCGTGATCATCGACCCGATCGGGATGACGCCGCTTTTCGTTGCGCTGACGCAAGGCATGAGCGCGGCGCGCAGGCGGGCCATCGCGATCCGCGCCTGCATCGCCTCCGCGCTCATCCTGATCCTCTTTGCCGCGCTTGGCGAGGCGGTGCTGGGCTTTGTCGGGATCTCCATGCCCGCCTTCCGCATCGCCGGGGGGCTCCTGCTGTTCCTGACCGCGCTCGACATGCTGTTCGAGCGGCGCAGCCAGCGGCGCAAGGGGCAGGCCGATGCCGCCGAAGAGGACGAGGGCGACGATCCCTCGATCTTTCCCATCGCCATTCCGCTCATCGCCGGGCCGGGCTCGATCGCCACGGTGATCCTGCTTGCCGGGCAGAAGCCGGGGGCCGAGGGGCTGGCCTATGTCATCGGCGTCATGCTCTTCGTGATCGGGCTGGTATTCCTGATGTTCCTGATGGGCAGCCTGCTGGAGCGCGCGCTCGGGCGCGTCGGCATCAACGTGGTCACGCGGCTTCTGGGCATGCTTCTGGCAGCCCTCGCGGTGCAGTTCGTGCTTGACGGGCTGCGCGGCTTTGGCCTTGCGGGCTGAGGGCCTATATCGCGGGCATGGACCGGATCGACCTTCCCAGCCTCGTCTACCTCGTCATCCTCGGATCGGTGATCGGGCTGTGGTTCTTTGCCCAGAACCGCGCCTCTCCGGGCAAGCTCGCGCAACATGCCGCCATCTGGGGGCTGATCTTTCTCGGCGCGATCGCGGTGGTGGGGCTCTGGGGCGATATCCGCCAGACCGTGCAGCCGCGCCAGACCGTGATGACCGGGGGCCGGATCGAGCTGCCGCGCGCGCCGGACGGGCATTATTATCTCACCGCAGAGGTCAACGGCGTGCCGCTGCGCTTTGTCGTCGATACCGGGGCAAGCCGGATCGTGCTGAGCCAGCAGGACGCGCGGCGGGCGGGCATCGACACGGGCGAGCTTGTCTATACGGGCCGCGCCTTCACCGCGAATGGCGAGGTGCGCACGGCACCGGTGCGTCTCGACCGGATCGAGGTGGGGCCGATCCGCGACACGAATCTACGCGCGGTGGTCAATGGCGGCGAGATGGAGGGCTCGCTGCTCGGGATGGACTATCTGCACCGGTTCTCGCGGGTCGAGATCGCCGAGGGGCGGCTGGTGCTCGAACGCTAGGATTTCACACGATCCCCCTTGCAAATCGTCTCGCGCCCCCCAAGCTATGGCCCATGACCATGCAAGACATCTGGCACCTGCCCGACCCCGAGTCGCAGCCCGAATTCTACGCCGACGTGCCCGCCAAGCGACTCGTCGCCTTTGTCGTGGACACGCTGGTGATCCTGGCGCTCAGCCTTCTGGTGGTGCCCTTCACGGCCTTTACCGGGCTCTTCTTCTTTCCGGTTCTGATGGCGGTGATCGGCTTCGCCTATCGGGTGGTGACGCTGGCGCAGGGCTCGGCCACCTGGGGGATGCGGCTGGTGGCGATCGAGTTCCGCGCCCGCGACGGCGGCCGCTTCGACCTCGGGCTTGCCTTTGCCCATACGCTCGGCCTGACGGTGTCCTTCGCGCTGCCGCTCCTGCAACTGGCCTCGATCGTGCTGATGCTCACGCAGCCGCGCGGACAGGGGCTGAGCGACATGGTGCTCGGCACCGTGGCCGTGAACCGCCGGGCGGCCATGTGACAGAGCGGTGACAAGGCTCTTGGCGGCGCGCGGCTTCGTTGTTATCGTCGATCCGACACCGCCCGGATAGCTCCATGCGCCATACGCTGCCCATAGCGCCACAGTTCTACGTGACGGCCCCGCAGCCCTGCCCCTATCTGCCGGGCCGGATGGAGCGCAAGCTCTTTACCGCGCTTCAGGGCGAGGGGGCGCGGCGGCTCAATGACGGGTTGTCGAAACAGGGATTCCGGCGCTCGCAGAACGTGCTTTACCGTCCGTCCTGCACCGATTGCGCGGCCTGCCTCTCGGCGCGGATCGACGTGGCGGCCTTCACCCCCTCGAAAAGCCAGCGCCGCACCCTGCGGCGCAATGCCGGGCTGATCCGGCGGGCCACCTCGCCCTGGGCCACCGAGGAGCAATACGCACTCTTCCGCCGCTATCTCGAGAGCCGCCACGCCACCGGCGGCATGGCGGACATGGACACGTTCGAATTCGCCGCGATGATCGAGGAAACACCGGTGCGCACGCGGGTGGTGGAATATGCCGAGCCCGACGGCACGCTGGTGGCGACCTGTCTCACCGATATCCTCGATGACGGGGTGAGCATGGTCTATTCCTTCTTCG
Source organism: Roseovarius sp. (assembly GCA_002720475.1). Classification (GTDB taxonomy): domain Bacteria; phylum Pseudomonadota; class Alphaproteobacteria; order Rhodobacterales; family Rhodobacteraceae; genus Roseovarius. Next base: position 423,106 of record PBIL01000005.1, on the reverse strand, counting down.
AGCCCGACCGGCCGAAAGCGTCGCTCGGCACATTCGTGATTCTCGATCACGTCGAGATCGCGCGCGAAAGCGGGCTGCCCTATGTCTATCTCGGCTACTGGGTGCCGGGGTCCGACAAGATGGGCTACAAGGCCGCCTTTTCCGGGCTGGAGGTCTATGCCGGCGGGCGCTGGCAGAAGATGCGCGATCCCGAGGCGTTCCGCGCGCATGCGCATCCGCTGGTCAACGATCCGATCTCGGAGCAGGTGGCCAATATCTCCCTGCCCGACACACGACCGTCGCGGCCCAAGGGCTGAGGCTCAGCGCCCGGCGCAGCCCTGGATATCGACCGCGTCGCCGGTGCTCAGAACGGTCAGGCGCAGGGTGCTGCGATCGAGCACGAAGCCGCGCCCGTCCATGTGATGGACCTGCGTCTCGGCGCGCAGCCGGTCGCCCCGCCGCGTGGTCTCGGCCTGGGCGATCCAGAGATCGGGATTGGCGGTCTCGATCACCACCATCTCCTGTGCGCCCATCTGCTTCATCTCTATCTCGGCCACCAGGCGCAGCCCCTCCGCGAGCGGCTCCACCGAACAGACGACCCGGCCCACCCCCGCCTCGGCGGCGGTATAGGGCCGCGCGGCAAGGGCGGCGGCGATGCGCGGATCGCGCGATCCGGCCCCGAGCGGCAGATCGAGGCTCACCTGCGTGTCCACCGGCACGCAGATATCGTTGCAGATCCCGATATCGAGCTCCGCCGAGAGCGTGATCGGCCGGTCTGCCCGCTCGGGCGTGAGCCGCACCGGCAGGACGAAATCCTTCGCATAGCCGATGGTGCGCATCCCGTTGGTCGTGGTCTGCTGCGGCGTCGGCCAGAGGATTTCCACGGCGCCAAGATTGCGCGATCCGCGCCAGTCGAAATGCGGCGGGATCCCAGCCTCGCCGGGGGCGCGCCAATAGGTCTTCCAACCATCGGCCAGCTCGAATCGCAGCGCGGCCATCCGCGTGCCGTCGGCATTGCGCCAGCCCGGCAGGACCGAGACCCGCACCATGTCATCGGGGGCACGGGCGGCAACCGGGGCGGCAAGCGCAAGCGCCGCAAGGGCGAGCGAGAGAAACACGGCTTTTGTCATGCCGCTCACATGGGGCATTTCGCGCGCAAAGCCAACTCACTTTCCGGAGAGAAATCTTGCCGAAGCGTGAACACGCCGCTTGCACAGGCCCCCGCAGACCCCCATTCTTGACCCATGAGCGCCAGCGATCCCGCCCGCGACCCGGTCGATCTGACCGGCAAATGCCTCATCGCCATGCCGGGGATGGGAGACCCGCGCTTTTCCAGGTCGCTGGTCTATCTCTGCGCCCATTCCGCCGAGGGGGCGATGGGGCTCATCGTCAACAAGCCGACGAACGATCTGCGGATGCGCGACCTACTCGATCACCTCTCCATCGCCCCCGGAGAGGCGATGCGCAACCTGCCGGTGCATTTCGGCGGGCCGGTGGAACACGGGCGCGGCTTCGTGCTCCATGATGACGGCTACCGCTCGGATCTGGCGACGCTCGCCGTCGATCGCGGCTTTGCCATGACCGCGACGCTCGACATTCTCGAGGATCTGGCCGCCGGGCGCGGGCCCGCGCGCGCGATCCTTGCGCTCGGCTATGCCGGCTGGGGGCCGGGGCAGCTCGAGCAGGAACTGGCGCAGAATGGCTGGCTCACCTGCGAGGCCGATCACGCGCTGGTCTTCGACACGCCCGATGCGGGCAAATGGGCGGCCGCGCTGGCGCGGCTCGGGGTTTCGGCGCTGATGCTCTCGGCGGAGGCGGGGCGCGCCTGAGCGGCTTGGCTCTGGTCAAGAGCGCCCGCCGGGCGATAGACTGCGCCCCATGTCCCGTCCTGCCCCCCGCCTGATGCTGGTTGCGCCGTTTCTCCTGGTCGTTGCCGCGATGACCGGAGCGGCATGGCATTACGGCTACCGCCAGGCGCTTGACGAGCTGTCGCGCCGCGGCGAGGCCGATCTGGCCCTGGTTCTGGGCGGGCTGATCTCGGACCTGCAACGCTACCGCGATCAGGCGGTGGCGCTGGCCGATCACCCGAGCCTGACGCTGCTGACCGGCGCGCCCCGGGCGGCGGACCGGCGGCGGGCAACCCAGGTGCTGATCGCCGCCGCCGACCGGACCGGCGCGGGCGCGCTGCATTTCGTGGATCGGGAGGGCAGGCCACGCGCGGGCACGGCCCCGCGCCCGGACGGGTTTGCCCGCTCGCCCGCCTTTCGCCGGGCGATGGACGGCGCGCTTGGCTCGGCACATGGCCATGACGCGGCAGGCCGGCGCTATTTCGAGTTCGCCGCCCCGTCCTTCGGGGCGGATGGCCGGGTGAACGGGGCCGTGATCGCCGTGGCGATGGCCGAGAGCATGGAATTCGGCTGGCGCGGGATGAGCACGGCGGTGTTCCTCGTCGAGGCGGGCGGCACCGTTTTCCTGACCAACCGCTCCGAGCTTCTGGGCTGGGGAAAGGTTCCGGGCAAGGCAGAGCTCGTGCCGCCGGAGGGACCGCCGCTGCGCTTCGGCCAGAGCCTCACCGGCCCGCACGAGATCTGGCAGATCGCGCTCGGCCCCTATCTGCCGCGCCGGGCGCTTCAGGTCGCGCAGGTGCTGCCGCGCATCGGCATGACCGGGGCGGCGCTGGTGGACGTGGCCCCGGCGCGGCGGCTCGCCGCGCTTCCGGCGGGGGCGCTGGCGGTGCTGCTCCTGTTCTTCGGCGCGCTGCTGCTGATGGCGCAGGAGCGGCGCCGCGCGCTGGCCCGCGCCAATGCGCAGCTCGAAAGGCGCGTGGCCGAACGCACCGAGCGGCTTACCCGCACCAACCGCGCGCTTCACCGCGAGATCCGCGAGCGGCAGGAGGCGGAGGCGGCGCTGCGTCGCGCGCAGGCCGAGCTCGTGCAGGCGGGCAAGCTCGGCGCGCTCGGCAAGATGAGCGCGGGCATCAGCCACGAGCTCAGCCAGCCGCTCATGGCGATCCGGCAGTTCGCCGCCAATGGCGGGGCCTTCCTGAAACGCGGCGCGCCCGGGAAGGCCGCCGAGAACCTGGCCCGGATCGACGAGATGGCCCACCGGATGGACCGGATCATCCGCAACCTGCGCGCCTTCGTGCGCAACGAGAACGAACCGATGGGCCGGGTGGACATGGTGCGCGTGGTCGAGGCGGCGCTCGAGATGACGGCCGAGCGGCTGGAATCGGACGGCATCGCCCTCGACTGGCGCGCGCCGCCCGGCCCGGTGCTGGTGCGCGGCGGCGAGGTGCGGCTGGGGCAGGTGCTGGTCAATCTCATCACCAACGCCGCCGACGCCATGGCCGAGAGCGCCGAGCGCCGGCTCGCCATCACGCTCGACCCCGGCGCGCCGGTCCGCCTGGCGGTGCGCGACACCGGACCGGGCATCGAGGAGCCGGAGAAGATCTTCGATCCGTTCTACACCACCAAGGACGTGGGCCGCGAGGGCATGGGCCTGGGCCTGTCGATTTCCTACGGGCTGGTCCAGAGCTTCGGCGGGCGTATCGCCGGGACCAATACCGGCGCGGGCGCGGTCTTTACCGTCGAGCTCGATCCCTGGCCCGAGGAGCGCGCGGCATGAGCGGCGCGGTGCTGGTGGTGGACGATGACCGCCCGGTGCGCGAGGCGCTGGTGCAGACGCTCGAACTTGCCGACTGGACGGTGCGCGCGGCGGGCTCCTTCATCGAGGCGCGCGACCATATCGCGCGCGACTATCCCGGCGTGATCCTGTCGGATATCCGCATGCCGGGGCGCGACGGGTTTCACCTGCTGGCCCATGCCCGGCAGGTCGATCCTGACCTGCCGGTGATCCTGCTCACCGGCGAGGGCGACATTCCCATGGCGGTCAAGGCCATGGGGGAAGGCGCGTTCGATTTCCTCGAAAAGCCCTGCGCGCCCGAGCAGCTTCTGGCGGTGCTGGAACGGGCGCTGAAGAACCGCGCGCTGGTGCTGGAGAACCGCCGTCTCAAGGCGCAGCTCGAGACCGGCGATCCGGCGGCGCGGATGATCTTCGGCACCTCGGCCCGGGCCGAAGAGCTGCGCCAGACGGTGCGGCAGGCCGCGCGGGCGGGGACAGAGGTGCTGGTGAGCGGACCGCCCGGCGCGGGCATCTCCAAGGTGGCCGAGGTCGTGCACCTGCTCTCGAGCCGTGCCACCGGCCCTTTCGTCAAGCGCGCGGCGGCGGGGATGTCGCCTGCGGCCCTCGCCGAGGCGGTCGAGCGCGCGCAGGGCGGCACGCTCTTTCTCGACGAGGTCGGCGCGCTGTCCGAGGCCACGCGCTATGCGCTGCTTGACCGGCTCGAGGCCGGGACCGGCGCGCGGCTTCTGGCGGGCACCACGGCGGATCTGGCCGAAGCCGCGCGCGCGGGCAGCTTCAATGCCGATCTCTTCTATCGGCTCGAGGTGATGCATGTGCGCATCCCGGCGCTCTCGGAACGGCCCGAGGATATCCCCGTCCTCTTTCGCCACTATGTCGCGCAGGCCGCCGAGCAGGCGGGGCTCGCCGCGCCCGAGATCACGCCCGACCATCTTGCCGCGCTGATGGCGCAGGACTGGCCGGGCAATGCGCGCTCGCTCATGTCCGCGGCGATGCGCTTCGTGCTGGGCATGCCGGGCGAACTGTCCGAGGCGGCGGGGCTGGGCCTGTCGGAACAGATGGCGCGGGTCGAGCGCGCGCTGCTGATCGCCGCGCTCGGCCGGCAGAACGGGCGCGCGGCCGAGGCCGCCCGCGCCCTCCGGCTGCCGCGCAAGACGTTCTACGACAAGCTCGCGCGCTATGGCATCCGGCCCGAGGATTACCGGCGGTAAACATCGCCGCGCCATGCGGGCGGAGTGAGACGGGCCAGACGCCCCGAGGCCGCGCGGACCCCGCCGATTCCCGTGCGGAAATCCGCACAGACCCGGCAAGCGGCGTGCGAAATTCCGCACAGCGCGGCACCGCCCGCAGTGACCCTGCCCGCAATGAACGGGCTATCGCACTGGAAAACAGACACTTTCCGAAAACGCATGGCGGCCATGCACAAATTCTTGAGCGAAGGTCCTCTTTGGCGCACCCTCTCATCGCTGCCCCGAAACGGGGCCGTTTGCAACGTCTCAAGCAATGGGAGGAGACACCGATGAAATTCATGACCGCCGCCGTTTCGGCGCTGGCGCTGAGCCTCGGCGCGGGCGCCGCCATGGCCGCCTGCGACGAGGGCGAGATCGTCGTCAAGTTCAGCCATGTCACCAATACCGACAAGCACCCCAAGGGCATCGCCGCCTCGCTGCTGCAAAAGCGCGTCAACGAGGAAATGGACGGCAAGATGTGCATGGAGGTCTTCCCGAACTCCACACTCTATGACGACAACAAGGTGCTCGAGGCGATGCTTCAGGGCGATGTCCAGCTCGCGGCACCCAGCCTCTCGAAATTCGAGAAGTTCACCAAGCAGTTCCGCCTCTTCGATCTGCCGTTCATGTTCAAGAACATCGACGCCGTGGACGCCTTTCAGGCCTCCGAGCAGGGGCAGGCCCTGCTCGATTCGATGCAGCGGCGCGGGCTTCAGGGTCTGGCCTACTGGCATAACGGCATGAAGCAGATGTCGGCCAACCGCCCGCTGATCGAGCCTTCGGATGCCGAGGGCCTCAAGTTTCGCGTGCAGTCCTCCGACGTGCTCGTGGCGCAGATGGAGGCGATCGGCGGCAACCCGCAGAAGATGGCGTTCTCCGAGGTTTACGGCGCGCTGCAACAGGGCGTCGTGGACGGCCAGGAGAACACCTGGTCCAACATCTACGGCAAGAAGTTCTTCGAGGTGCAGGACGGCATCACCGAAACCAACCACGGCATCATCGATTATCTTGTGGTCACCAGCGTGGACTGGCTCGAGAGCCTCGAGCCCGATGTTCGCGACCAGTTCCTGACCATCCTTCGGGAAGTGACCGAAACCCGCAACGCCGAATCGACCCGGGTCAACCAGGAAGCGCGGCAGGCGATCATCGACGCGGGCGGCGTGGTGCGCACGCTTACGCCCGAGCAGCGCGCCAAATGGGTCGAGGCGATGAAGCCCGTCTGGGACGAGTTCAAGGACGACGTGGGTCAGGAGAATATCGACGCCGCCCAGGCGATCAACGCCAGCATGTAAGCAGGCCCGCCGCGCCTTGGCGCGCGGCCCTTCGGGGCGGGCCGGACACGACCGGCCCGCCCTTCCTGCACGCCCCGGAGGGAGGAAGAGAAGATGCAGACCCGTCACAGCCTGACGGACCGGATCGAGGAGACGCTCATCGCGGCGATCCTCGGCCTTATGACGGCGATCACCTTTGCCAATGTCGTCGCGCGCTACCTGTTCAATTCGAACATCCTCTGGGCGCTGGAACTGACGGTGTTCCTGTTCGCCTGGCTGGTCCTGCTCGGGGCCTCCTACGCCGTGAAGAGGAACGCCCATCTCGGGGTGGACGCGGTGATCAACCTTGTCCCGGCACCCGCGCGGCGCGCGCTGGCGCTGGTCACGGTGGCGCTCTGCCTGCTGTTCTCGCTCTTGCTGCTCAAGGGGGCGTGGGATTACTGGTCAGTCTTCGCCGAACTTCCGCCGACCACGGGCCGCTGGTTTCCCACCGGGCTCGACTGGGGGGCGCGCGGCCAGGGCTGGTATGAGGTCGAAAGCGTGCCGATGCCCGACATGCTGCGTTTCCTGGAGAGCTGGATCAATGCCGGCGAGGCCTACGAGAAGCTGCCGCGCGCCGTTCCCTATGCGGTGCTGCCGCTCTCCATGCTGCTGCTGACGCTGCGCCTTGCGCAGGCGGGCGTCCGTATCTGGCAGGGCAAGCTCGACCGGCTGGTGGCCAGCCACGAGGTCGAGGAAGAGCTCGAGACCATCCGCGCGCAGCACGAGGGGCAAGGCTGATGGAAGTCGCACTTCTCTTTGTCGTGGTGGTCGTGTTCCTGCTGATCGGCGTGCCGATCGCCATCTCGCTGGGGCTGAGCTCCACCCTGTTCCTGCTGTGGTTCTCCGATTCCTCGCTCGCCTCGGTGGCGCAGACGCTGTTCTCGGCCTTCGAGGGGCATTTCACGCTCCTGGCCATCCCCTTCTTCATCCTCGCCTCCGCCTTCATGACCACGGGCGGGGTGGCGCAGCGGATCATCCGCTTTTCCATCGCCTGCGTGGGCCACCTGCCGGGGGGGCTTGCCATCGCGGGGGTCTTCGCCTGCATGCTCTTCGCGGCGCTCTCGGGCTCCTCGCCCGCGACGGTGGTGGCCATCGGCACCATCGTCATCGCGGGCATGCGGCAGGTGGGCTATACCAAGGAGTTTGCCGCAGGCGTGATCTGCAACGCGGGCACGCTCGGCATCCTCATCCCGCCCTCCATCGTGATGGTGGTCTATGCGGCCTCGGTCGATGTCTCGGTGGGGCGGATGTTCCTTGCCGGGGTGCTGCCGGGGCTGCTGGCGGGGTTCATGCTGATGACCACGATCTATGTCATGGCCCGCGTGCGCAACCTTCCCAGGGGAGAGTGGAAGGGCTGGGGCGAGGTCTGGGAGTCTGGACGCGAGGCGGGCTGGGGCCTGTTTCTCATCGTGATCATCCTGGGCGGCATCTATGGCGGCATCTTCACGCCGACCGAGGCCGCGGCTGTCGCGGCGGTCTATGCCTTCCTCATCGCCTGCTTCGTCTACCGCGACATGGGGCCGCTGGCCACGCAGGGCGACGGGGCCAACACGAGCCTGCTGCGCAAGCCCTGGGCACTGGTCACGGCCTTCTTCCACCCCGACACCAAGCGCACGCTCTTCGAGGCCGGAAAGCTCACCGTGACGCTCCTCTTCGTGATCGCCAACGCGCTCATCCTCAAGCATGTGCTGACCGACGAGCAGATCCCCCAGAGCATCGCCAATGCCATGCTCTCGGCGGGCTTCGGCCCGGTGATGTTCCTGATCGTGGTCAATGTGATCCTGCTCATCGGCGGTCAGTTCATGGAGCCGAGCGGTTTGCTGGTGATCGTGGCCCCGCTGGTCTTTCCGATTGCCATCCAGCTCGGGATCGACCCGATTCACCTTGGCATCATCATGGTGGTGAACATGGAAATCGGCATGATCACGCCGCCGGTGGGTCTCAACCTCTTCGTCACCTCCGGGGTGGCGGGGATGTCGATGATGGCGGTGGTGCTCGCGGCGCTGCCCTTTCTCGCGGTGCTCTTCGTCTTCCTGATCATCATCACCTATGTGCCCTGGATCTCCACGGTGCTGCCCAATGCCGTCATGGGGCCGGAGATCATCCTCAAATAGCGGCATCTGGCGGCATCCGCGGGATGCCGCCCCTGCCCGGCCCGGCCGCGATGTCAGGCGGTGAGCGCGCCGAACTTCTCCTCGAGATAGTCGAGCAGCGGCGCGGCGCTGACCGGCGCGCCCGAGGCCGAGGCAATGAGATCGGCGGGCAGATGGAGCCCGCCATGCCGCTGCACGCGCTCGCGCAGCCATTCGCCCGCCACCACGGGCTCTCCGGCCGCGAGATGCATGTCGAGATCGGGCAGGTCGGCACGCAGCGCCGCGTGCAGGCAGCCGGCATAGACATTGCCGAGGCTGTAGGTCGGGAAATAGCCGAAAAGCCCGACCGACCAGTGCACATCCTGCAACACCCCCTCCGAGGCGCGCGTGACCGCATGGCCGAAATCGGCGGCGAACCGGTCGTTCCAGGCCGCTTCCAGATCGCGCACCGGGAGGTCGCCCGCAATGAGCGCGCGCTCCAGATCGAAGCGCAGCATGATATGGAGGTTATACTGCACCTCGTCGGCCTCGGTGCGGATATGGCCGGGATGCACGCGGTTGACCGCCCGATAGAATGCCTCCTCGTCGGCAAGGCCGAAATCGCCGAAAGCCTCCACCATCCGCCCGAAAAGCCAGCCGCAGAAGGCCCGGCTGCGGCCAAGCTGGTTCTCGTAGATCCGGCTCTGGCTTTCGTGCACGCCCATCGAGACCCCCTGCCCCAGCGGCGTGAGCCGGTAATCGGGGTCGATCCCCTGCTCGTAGCAGGCATGGCCGGTCTCGTGGATCGTGGAATAGAGGCAGTTGAACGGGTCGCGCTCGCTCACCCGCGTGGTGATGCGCACATCGTCGCCCGAGCCGGAGGAGAACGGATGCACCGCCAGATCGAGCCGTCCGCGCGTGAAATCATAGCCGAAGCGGCGCGCCACCTCGCGCGCAAGGCGCATCTGCGCCTCATGCGGGAAATGTCCCGTGACCTCGGGCCAATCCGCCCCAAGCGCCGCACCGCGCAGTTCCACCAGCCGCGGCCGCATCTCGGCAAAGAGCCGCTCGAGCGCCTGCGCCGTCATCCCAGGCTCATATTCGTCCAGAAGCGCGTCATAGCCATCGCCGCCATCGGCGAGCGCCGCCGCTTCCTCTCGCTTGAGCTCCAGAACCTCGGCCAGGGTCGGCGCGAAGGCGGCGACATCGTCGGCGGCGCGCGCCTCGGCCCAGATCCCCTGCGCCCGGCTTGTCAGCCGCGCCAGCGCCACCGCCAGGGCGGCGGGCACGCGCGTCGCGCGCTCGTAATCGCGGCGGATGAGGCGCAGTTCGGCCCGGGTCTGCGCATCCTCGGGGTCGGCTTCCTCCTCCGCCTCGGCCAGAAGATGGCCGCGCGCGGGATCGGTGCGCCGCTCGTGCAGCACCGCCTGCATCGCGCCCATCTCCTCGGCGCGCTGCTCGGCCGCGCCGCGCGGCATCATCGTCTCCTGGTCCCAGCCCAGACGGCCCGCCACCTGCGCCAGCGCCGCGCTTTCGCGCTCGCGCGCCATCAGATCGTCATGGGCCGCCATGTCATCCCTCCCGGATGGATTGCGCGCGCGGATAAAGGCTCAGGAACCGCGCGCGCAGGACAAGCACCCAGAGCACGACCGCCACGAACTGATGCGCGATCGCCAGATGCCAGGGCGCGATGTAGAGCACCGTCATGATTCCCAGCAGGATTTGCAACAGCAGAACGGCCAGGACGGCGGTGAAGGCGCCGCGCGTGGCGGCATGGGCGCTGCGCCGCCCCCGGAGCCAGACCACGACGGCGAAGGCCAGCAGCAGATAGCCGCTCATCCGGTGGATGAACTGCACCGTGCCGGGGTTTTCGAACAGGTTCCGCCACCAGGGCGTGAGCCCCATCATGTCGGGCGGCAGAAAGCCCCCCGCCATCAGCGGCCAGTCGGTATAGCTGCGGCCCGCGTCGATCCCCGCCACCAGCGCGCCCAGAAGGATCTGGAGGAAGGCGACATGCATCAGGCCGGTGGAGAGGCCGAAGAGCTTCACCTCTCGCGCGCGGCGCGCCTGCATCAGCTCGCGCTCCTCGCGGCCAAGGGCAAAGACAGACCAGGCAATCAGGCCAAGGATGACGAAGGCCAGACCCAGATGCGTGGCCAGCCGGTAGGAGGCGACGGCGATCATCCCCTCGCCGAAGCCCGAGGCGACCATCCACCATCCGATCGCGCCCTGCGCCCCGCCAAGCGCCCCCAGAAGCAGGAGCCGCCCGGCCCAGCCGCGCGGGATCTGCCGCGCGACGAGAAAGCCCAGGAAGCCGAGCGCCCAGACAAGGCCGATCACGCGGCCCAGCTGCCGGTGCCCCCATTCCCACCAGTAGATATACTTGAACTCTGCAAGCGACATTCCCTTGTTGAGCAGCTCGTACTGCGGAATGGCGCGATACTTGTCGAATTCTTCCTGCCAATCCGCGTCGGACATCGGCGGCAGCGCGCCGGCGACGGGCTTCCATTCGGTGATCGAGAGGCCACTGTCGGTGAGCCGCGTCAGCCCGCCCACCGCGATCATCGCCACCACCAGCGCGAACAGCACCAGGAGCCAGAGGCGAATACCCCGCCGCGCGCCGCGCCGGCCCGCGTCGATCAGCCCGCCCTGCGGTGCGGGCTGCGCCGCGCGCTCGCCCACCTCCTCGAAAATGCTGCGTTTTTGCGCCATGTTCCGCCCCGCTCCTGAACGCGCCAGAGATTAGGCCGCGCCGCGCCCGCCTTCAACCGCGCCCTGACCAGCGGACCATCTGACGCATCACCCCGTGCAGCATCCGCACATCGGCGCGGGTGAGCGGCATCCGGCTCCAGAGATTGCGCAGGTTGGTCTTCATGCGCGCGGCCTTGTCCTCGGGAAAGAAGAACCCGGCCGCCTCGAGCCGTTCCTCGTAGTGATCCGCCAGCCGGTCGATCTCGGCCACCTCCGCCCAGTCGGCCCCGGCCATGTCCGTCCGCGCGGCCACAACCTCGACCGTCGCGCGCCGCCACTCATAGGCACACAGAAGCACGCATTGGGCAAGGTTGAGACTGGGGAATTCGGGGTTCACCGGCACCGAGACGAGGGCATTGGCGCGCGCCACGTCCTCGTTCTCCAGCCCCGCGCGCTCGGGTCCGAAAAGCACCGCCACCCGCGCGCCGCCCGCGATGCGCGCGGCGGCCTCGGCCATGGCACGCTCGGGCGAGAAGACGGGCTTGGTCAGGCCCCGGGCCCGCGCCGTCGTGGCCAACACGTAGGTGCAATCGGCGATGGCATCGCCCGGATCGTCAAAGAGCCCGGCCCGGTCGAGCACCCGGCCTGCCCCGCTCGCCATCGCGCCCGCCGCCGGGTTGGGCCAGCCGTCGCGAGGCGCGACAAGGCGCATGGCGTCAAGGCCGAAATTCCACATCGCGCGGGCGGCCGCGCCGATATTCTCGCCCATCTGCGGGCGCACGAGCACGAAGGCAGGCTGGCCGGGACGCGGATCGGTCATCGGGGATGGGGCCGGTCTGCGTGCTCACTCGGCCGCTTCGGCGGGACCGGCGGAAAGATCCGGGCCGCCTTCGGAGCCGTTCCCGCCGCCGGCCTTGGGCTTGCGCGACCGCGGCTTGCGGGCGGGTTTTTCGGGCGCGGCCTCGGGGGCTGCCGGAGCGTGGGTCTCGCTGCGGCTCTCCGGGGTTTCGACAAGACCGCTGTCTTCCTCGACCGGCGCGAACACATCGGGCTGCGGGGCCTGGGCCGGATCGGCACGCTCACCCTGCCCGCCATTGCCCCGCTCGCGGTCGGACTGACGGTCGCGGTTCTGGCGTTCGTGCTCTTCGCGCCGCGCCTCCTGTTCGCGCTGCGCCTCGTTGAGCATGCGCTGGTAATGCTCGGCGTGCTGCTGGAAATTCTCGGTCGCCACCCGGTCGCCCGAAAGCTGCGCATCGCGGGCAAGCTGGTTGTACTTGTCGATGATCTGCTGCGGCGTGCCGCGCACCTTGCCCTCGGGGCCGGAACTGTCGAACACCCGGTTGACGATATTGCCGACGGAACGGTTGCGGTTCGACTTGTTGCGCGAACGTGACTTCGATGGTCTCATATGTATGCAGTCCAGCCTTGTGGTCTGAGTGCCGCTTGATCCGGGTGCTGCGCCCCTGCGCCTTGTTCTGCCGGATCGGACATGTCTTGGCTTGATCCTCGCGCGGGATGCCTGTGACGGCCTCCGCCTGCGCGATACCCTCACTAAACACGCGCGCCGCCCCCTGACAAGCGAAAAGCGCGCCGTTTTTGCGCGTGAGGGCCGATTTTTGCACCTTTCACGGGGTCGAGCGGGGCATTTGCGCGCAAACCACGCGCGCGCGCCCGTCGAGATCGGGCAGGATACGGACCGCCCCGAGCCCGGCCGCGGCGAAGATCCCGGCCACTGCCGCGCCCTGTTGCCAGCCGATTTCCACAAGAAGGCGCCCGCCCGGCACCAGATGCGCGCCAGCCCCCCGCGCCAGCGCCCGATAGGCCGACAGCCCGTCGCCGCCGTCGCAGAGCGCCATGCGCGGATCGTGGCCGCGCACCTCCGGGGCCAGCGCGGCCATCTCCGCCTCGGCGATATAGGGCGGGTTCGACACGATCAGGTCGAACCGCCCGTCGATCCCGGCAAACCAGTCGCTTTCCACCAGGGCAAGCCGGTCGGCCACGCCATGCCGGTCGGCATTCTGCCGCGCCACGGCAAGCGCGGCGGCCGAGAGATCGCTCGCCACGGCCCGCGCGCCGGGCCATTCGGCCAGCAGCGTCACCGCGATGCAGCCCGTTCCGGTCCCGAGGTCGATCAGCCGTGCAGGTCGAGGCCCTTCGAGCGCCGCCGCGATCAGGCATTCGGTTTCCGGGCGCGGGTCGAGCACCGCGGGCGTGACGGCGAATTCCCTGCCCCAGAAGAGCCGCCGTCCGAGGATGCGCGCCACCGGCTCGCGGGCCGCGCGCCGCGCCAGCATGGTCTCGAGCCGGGCCGCGGCATCCGCCCCCATCTTCTCGCCCAGATGCAGGGTGAGCCGGTCACGCGCCAGCCCCATCGCCTCGGCCAGAAGCGCGCGCGCATCGCCCGCCGCGCCCTCGATCCCGGCCGCCTCGAGCCGGTGCGTGGCCGCGCGCAGCGCCTCCGCCCCGGTCATGTCACCTCGGCCAGAAGCCGCGCCTGCGCATCGGCGATCAGCGCATCGGTCAGCTCGTCGAGATCGCCCTGCATCACCTGATCGAGCTTGTAGAGGGTGAGGCCGATCCGGTGATCGGTCACGCGGCCCTGGGGAAAGTTGTAGGTGCGGATGCGCTCGGACCGGTCGCCCGAGCCCACCTGCGCCGCACGCGCCGCCGCGCGGTCGCCCTGCGCCTTCTGGCGTTCCCTGTCGAAAAGCCGCGCGCGCAGCACCTGCATGGCGATATCGCGGTTGCGATGCTGGGATTTCTGGCTGCTCGTGACCACGATGCCGGAGGGCATATGGGTGATCCGCACCGCCGAATCGGTGGTGTTGACATGCTGGCCACCCGCGCCCGAGGAGCGCATCGTGTCGATGCGCAGGTCATTCGGGTCGATCTGGATATCCACCGTCTCGGCCTCGGGCAGCACCGCCACCGTGGCAGCCGAGGTGTGGATGCGCCCGCCCGATTCGGTCTCGGGGACGCGCTGCACCCGGTGGACGCCGGATTCGAACTTGAGCCGGGCAAAGACCCCTTCGCCGCTCACCCGCGCCACAAGCTCGCGCAGCCCGCCCAGCTCGCTTTGCTGTTCCTCGATCACCTCGAAGGACCAGCCCCGCGCCTCGGCGTGGCGCTGATACATGCGCATGAGATCGGCGGCAAAGAGCGCCGCCTCCTCGCCCCCCGTGCCGGGCCGGATCTCGAGGATGGCGGGGCGCGCATCGGCCGCGTCGCGTGGCAGGAGGGCCAGTTGCAACGCGCGCTCCATCTCCGGAAGCCGCGCCTCGATCTCGGCCACCTCGCCCTCGGCCAGCGCGCGCATCTCCGGGTCGTCGAGCAGCGCCCGCGCCGCGTCCAGTTCCTCCAGCGCCTGCCGATAGGCGCGGATCTCCTCGACCACCGGGCGCAGCTCGGCATATTCGCGCCCCAGCCGCGCGATGTCGCCACCGCCCGCGGTCATCTGCGCCTCGAGATATTCGAAGCGGTCCGTGATCTGCTGCAATCGCTCGAGGGGCACCATGGGGGCGATCCTCTGTCCCATCATCGTGACTTGGTCAAGGGCGCATCCGTTGCTATACTCTCGCTCATGCGGTTGATCCTGCCCCTTCTGCTGCTCGCGGCCACGCCCGCCCTGCCCGATGCCACCATCGGCGGCAAGACGGTGGAGTGCTATTGCACCGATAGCCAGGGAGCCCGGGTCGAAATGGGCGAGATGATCTGCCTGCGCGTGGATGGCAAGATGTTCATGGCCCGCTGCGCGATGTCGCTCAACGTGCCGATCTGGCGCAAGGTGAGCGATGGCTGCCTGTCATCGGGCCTCGGCGAGCCGCGCGAGCCAGCCATCGACGCGGGCGGCGTTCACGCCCAGATCTGAGCGTCCGAACCGCAGCCGCGCGTGGATCTCCAGCATGTCGCCGGACTGACGCACCGTTGTGTAATCGGGAAACCCCATGATCCGGGAGCGCGTCACATAGGTGATCATCCCCTCCTCCACCGATCCCGCCAGAACGCGGGTGCGCGGCGTGGCCCGCGCGATCGCATCAAAGGCCGCCAGATCGCCCGGCACGCGGCGCATGACCCCGCCCTCGAGATCGCGGTTGGTGATTGTCTCCGGCATCTGATGCCAGCGCGCCGGGTCCGAGGGGGCCAGCCGAATGAAGGCCAGCAGCGCCACCGCCAGGACCAGGACGCCAAGCGCGAGAAGGCGCAGCACGGGCCTAGTCCGCCCTTGCCGGATCGAGCGTATCGGCCAGCGCCTCGGCGCGGGCGGCGATCTCGGCCAGCGTGTCGATGACCGCCTCGGGCACCACCGGCACCGCGACCCGCTCGGCCTCGGGCGCGGGGGTGCCGCGCAGCTGTGCCAGCTCCGCCTCGGCCTGGCTCAGCCGGTCCTGAAGATTGGCCGTCTTGTCGGCCAGCATGAGCCCGGCCATCAGCAGCATCCGCGCCTCCGGGATGCGCCCGATCTGCGCCGCCAGCACGGCGGCCTCCTCGTCAAGCATCCGCGCCGCGCTCAGCAGGTAGGGCTCTTCGCCCGCCTGGCAGGCCACCTCGAAGCGCCGCCCGCCGATCTCGATCGTCACCTCCGGCATCACGCATCCTCCGTCTGGTCGTCGGCCCCGGCCACCGCACGGTCGATCTCCGAGAGCACGAGCGCCATCTCGTCGCGGTCCGCCGCACGCACCGCGCGCAGCGCCTCGAGCTCGGCCATCATCGCCTTGTTGATGAGATGCGGCTCGGCCACGCCTGTCTCATGGGCCGCGCGCAGCGCCGCGTTGCTCTCGCGCAGCTGGTCATTGGCCTTGCGCAGCGATTGCAGGTCCGCGTCGAGCCTGCGCAGCGCCTCGGCATGGTCCGCATCCGCGGCATCCTCGCTCGCGCGCGCGTCAAGCCGGGCGTGCAGCACCTGCACCCGCGCCTCGAGCTGGGCATTGGCAAGCTTCTCCTCCTCGAGCGCCTCGCGCACAGCCGCCATATCCGCCGCATCATGCGTGGCGGCCTCGGTCTGCGCCGCCTCCACCGCTACGGCCCGCGCCTCGGCTTCCGAACGCGCCGCCTCTGCTTCCCTGACCCGGGCCTCGGCCTCGGCCAGCTTCGCCTCTGCATCCCCGGCCCGGGCCTCGGCCTCCGACACCGCCGCTTCGGCCGCCTCGGCGCGCGCCCGAAGCTCGGCCTGCGCCTCCTCCACCGCATCGAGCCGCGCCGAAAGCTCGGCTTTCTCCGCCTCGGCCGCCCCGGCGCGCGCTTCAAGCTCGGCTTTCTCCGCCTCGACCTCCGCCACACGGGCCTCGAGCGCCGCCCTTTCCGCCTCGGCCGCCTCGGCGCGGGCGCGGGCCTCGGCCAGCGCCGCCCCGGTCTCGTCGGCACCCGGCCCCTCCGCTGCCGCGCGCCTCTCGACGCCGCGACCGATCCGGTCGAGCGCCTCCATGATCCGCGCCTGCAACTCGTCGATCTGGCTCATCTCCCCGATCCCTCGCCTTCTGGTCTTGCTGTGCCGGTTCGTCCTGCCCGGTTCGTTCTGCCCGGTTCGTTCTGCCCGGTTCGTCCTGCTTTTGGGGCCGGGCCCGAGACGAATCAAGGCCCGCACCGCATTTCCGCAAGTCTAGCCCCTTCCTTTGCCGAATGCGCCCCCCTTGGCGAATCGGGGCCACGCTTGATCTTCGCCGTCGGGCTGGTATGAGCGGGACAACCAAAGCCACATGCGAAGGACGCTCCCCTTGGATATCGCTGCCCTGCGCCAAGCGCACCCCGATCACTGGATGAAGGCCGCCGCCATCCGCGCGCTCACCCTCGATGCCGTCGCCGCCGCCAATTCCGGCCATTCCGGCATGCCCATGGGCATGGCCGACGTGGCCACCGTGCTTTTCGAGAAGCACCTCAAGTTCGACGCGGCGCATCCAGACTGGCCCGACCGCGACCGCTTCATCCTCTCGGCGGGGCATGGCTCGATGCTGCTCTATTCGCTGCTCTACCTGACAGGCCATGCCGACATGACCATCGAGGAGATCCGCAATTTCCGCCAATGGGGCGCGAAGACGGCAGGCCACCCGGAATACGGCCATGCGAGCGGCATCGAGACCACCACAGGCCCGCTCGGGCAGGGGATTTCCAACGCCGTCGGCTTTGCCATTGCCGAGGAAAGCCTGCGCGCGCGCTTCGGCGCGAAGCTGATGGATCATTACACCTATGTGATCGCGGGCGATGGCTGCCTCATGGAAGGCGTGAGCCAGGAGGCCATCGGGCTGGCCGGGCGGCAACGCCTGTCGCGGCTGATCGTGCTGTGGGACAACAACAACATCACCATCGACGGCACGGTTGACCTGGCCGACCGCACCGACCAGGCGGCGCGCTTCCGCGCCAGCGGCTGGGAGGTGATCGTGATCGACGGGCATGACCCGGAAGCGATCGACGCCGCCCTCGCGGCCGCGAAAAGGAGCGATCTGCCCACAATGATCGCCTGCAAGACCCATATCGCGCTTGGCCATGCCGCGCAGGACAGCTCCAAGGGCCACGGCGCGCTCACAGATGCCGCCCAGCTTCAGGCCGCCAAGGATGCCTATGGCTGGCCCCATGGCCCGTTCGATGTGCCGCCGGAGGTGAAATCGGCCTGGGAGGCCATCGGGCGGCGCGGGGCCGAGGCCCGTGCGGCCTGGGCCGAGAGGCTGGCCGCCTCGCCGAAACGCGCCGAGATCGAGCGCATCTTCGCCCGCGAGGTGCCAGCGCGTCTCTCGGCGCGTATCCGCGCGCTCAAGAAACAGATCAGCGAAGAGGCCCCCAAGGTGGCCACCCGCAAGTCGAGCGAGATGGTGCTCGAGGTGGTGAACCCGATCCTGCCCGAGACGATCGGGGGCTCGGCGGATCTGTCGGGCTCGAACAACACCCGCACGGGCGACATGACCGTGTTCGACGTGGATAACCGCAAGGGGCGCTACATCCATTACGGCATCCGCGAGCATGGCATGGCGGCGGCGATGAACGGCATGGTGCTGCATGGCGGCATCCGCCCCTATGGCGGCACCTTCATGTGCTTTACCGATTACGCGCGTCCTGCCATGCGTCTGGCCGCGCTGATGAGGATCCCCACCGTCTTCGTGATGACCCATGACAGTATCGGGCTGGGCGAGGACGGCCCGACCCATCAGCCGGTCGAGCACCTCGTGATCAGCCGCGCCACGCCCAACACCCGGGTCTTCCGCCCCTGCGACACGATCGAGACGGCGGAGGCCTGGGAACTGGCGCTGCAATCGAAGACGGTGCCCTCGGTGCTCTCGCTCACGCGGCAGAACGTGCCGACCCTGCGGCGGGAGCACAAGGCGCGCAACCTCACCGCGCAGGGGGCCTATGTGCTGGCCGAGGCCGAGGGCAAGCGCCGCGCGATCCTGCTTGCCACCGGTTCGGAAGTGGCCATCGCCATGGCGGCGCGCGAGATGTTGCAGGCCGAGGGGATCGGCACGCGGGTCGTCTCCATGCCCTGCTGGGAGCTTTTCGAGGAGCAGGACGAGAGCTATCGCAAGCGTGTCCTCCCCGCAGGCCCGGTGCGCGTGGCGGTCGAGGCCGGCGTGCGCTTCGGCTGGGATCGCTGGCTCTATGGCGAGCGCGGACGCCGAGAGAAGGGCAGTTTCGTGGGCATGCACGATTTCGGGGCCTCTGCCCCGGCCGAAGTGCTCTACGAGAAATTCGGCATCACCGCCGAGGCCGTGGCGGCAGAGGTGAAATCGCTGCTCTGAACGGCGCGCGCGGCGGCGGGGTGTGCCGCGCGCCTCACCCCCTGCCCGCTCAGCCCATGAGATCGGGCAGGATCGTCACGATATACGGGAAGAACCACAGGATCGCCAGCCCCGCCACCTGGATCAGCACGAAGGGAAAGACACCCTTGTAGATATGGCCCGTCGTCACCTCCCTCGGCGCCACCCCGCGCAGGTAGAAGAGCGCGAAGCCGAAGGGCGGGGTCAGGAACGAGGTCTGAAGGTTCACCGCGATCATGATCGTGACCCATTTGGGATCGAAGCTGCCGCCGTAGATCACCGGACCGACGATCGGGATCACGATATAGATGATCTCGAGGAAATCGAGCACGAAGCCGAGGATGAAGAGCACCAGCATCACGATCAGGAAGACCTTGAACTCGTTGTCGAAGGACTTGAGGAAATCCTGGATGTAATGCTCGCCGCCGAACGAGATCACCACGAGGTTGAGAAGCTGCGAGCCGATGAGGATGGTGAAGACCATGCTCGTGACCTTGGCCGTCTCGCGCACGACAGGGCTGAGCACGCCGCCGGCATAGAGCACCCAGCAGGCGAAGAGCAGCCCGAAGAGCGCGTAGAGATAGGCGGCATAGGCAAAGAGGAACGCGACCCAGGATTCGAAGCTCACCCCCTCCTGGTTGATGCGCAGGTCGAAATTGATCCCGATCAGGATGGCCAGGACGATGGCGAGGGTCGAGAAGAGGATGACCCGGGGCGAACGGTCCTGGTCGCGCAGCTTGCGATAGGCCGCGAGCATGATCGCCCCGCCCGCGCCAAGGGCGGCGGCGGGCGTCGGGTTGGTGATCCCGCCGAGGATCGAGCCGAGCACGGCGACGATCAGCATCAGCGGCGGAAAGACCACGCGGATGAGCTCGTTCCTTGCCATGCGCATGGCGGCATGGGCCGCCCCGTAACACGCGAGAGCGAAGGGAATCGCAAGGATGAGCCAGCTCACCCCCGAAGAGGTCGAGGGCCGGATGAAGGCGATATCGGCCAGAAGACCGAGCACGATGCCCAGGGCGCCGATGAGCAGCGGCGCGGGGCTGGCCGACGGGGCCACGCCGCGCGCCACCGCCAGGGTCAGCCCGAGCATCACCATGAGCGTGGCCACCCCGGTGCCGATGGGGGCGGCATTGGCCTCCTTCTCGACGCGCAGCCTGGCAATCTCCTCGGGGCTGAGCCGGACGCTCTGGGCCACGCCGCCCGCGGCGTCGATCTCCTGCTGCTGGGCCACCGCCGCATCCCAGGCCTCCTGCCCGTGCAGTTCGATCATCGACGCCTTGCATTCGTCGCTGACATTGGTGCGCAGCGCGGCGGTCTCTCCCTGATCGGTGAACGTGTCGATGATGAGGCTCTGCGAGCCGACTATATTGACCTGCCCCAGCAGCATTACCCCCGCAATCAGCGCGACCGGCACGCCGATGAACCAGGTAAAGCTCTCGCGCCGGGTGGTGGCCTCGCCATTCGCGGCGTCCTCGAATGTCACCGCCGGCGCCTTTGACGGGTTCAGGAGCGCATAGCCGAAGGCATAGAGCGCATAGAGCAGCGCCAGAAGGATACCCGGCAGAAGCGCCGCCTGAAAGAGCGTGCCGACGGAGACCACCGCCGGCTCGCCAAGATAGGTGAGCGCGTCGGTGCAGCCCGCCTCCATCGCGCGCTTCTCCTGGGCCACCGAATAGAGATCGCCCGCGAGCGTGCCCAGAAGCACGATCACGATGGAGGGCGGGATGATCTGCCCCAGCGTGCCGGAGGCCGCGATCACGCCTGTGGCAAGCTGCGGCGAATAGCCGTTGCGCAGCATGGTGGGCAGGCTCAGCAGGCCCATGGTCACCACCGTCGCGCCGACGATCCCCGTCGAGGCGGCAAGGAACGCCCCCACCACTACCACCGAGACGGCAAGACCGCCCGGCAGCGGGCCGAAGACACGGGCCATCGTGGTCAGCAGGTCATTGGCGATCTTCGAGCGTTCGAGCGTGATCCCCATCATCACGAACATGAGCACCGCCAGCAGCGTCTCGATCGCGGCGCCCGCCAGCACCCGCTCGTTGATGCGGTTGACGATGAAGGACACGTTGCGGTCGAGCGCCGTCTCCCAGCCCTGCGGAAAGACCGGTACGCCCGTGCGCGGCAGGTCGGGATATCGGAAGATGGTGACGGAATCCGCCCGCGCCCCGGTGGCCAGAAGCGCGTTATAGGCCTCGCTCGAGCGGTCGATCGCCTGATGGATCAGCAGCCCGGCACTGTCGAGCCCGGCGATGATTCCGAAGGACACGACCCCGGCCCCACCGATGGCGAAGGCCACCGGAAAGCCCGAGAGAATGCCCCCGAAGAGGCACAGAAAGACGATGATCAGGCCGATCTCGACCCCGTCAAGTCCGAACAGCATGGAACCCCGCCCCCTTAATGCGTGCCTTCATAGGCTTCTTCGCCCTCGCCCAGCGTGTCGCGGTCAAGGTATTTGTCGGCGCTCTCGGGTCCTTCCTTCCATTCTAGATATGACCGCCAGAAGAACGCCATCGCGTGCAGGAACACCATGCCCGCGAACAGCACCAGCAGCACCTTGAACAGGAAATAGCCGTTGAAGCCGTTCGGGCTGAACCCGATGGTCTCGACATTCCAGCGCAGCACGCGGGATTTCATCAGCAACTGCTCGAGCCCGTCGGAGGCCGAGGGCTTCGGCACGATCAGGTGGCGCCAGAGAAAGAACCAGCCATACATCCAGATGAGGACCGCCATCGGCATCATGAAGACGAGGCTGCCTGCCATGTCGATGACCCGCTTCGCGCGGTGGCTGACCTGCGCATAGATGAGGTCCACCCGCACATGCCCGCCCTGAACGAAGGTATAGGTGCAGCACAGCGCCACGATCATCGCATTGTAGAGCTTGAGCTCCTCTCCCCACCAGCTGATGTCGAACTGCAGCGGAATGCCGAAGCCGAGGACGATGTCGGGACGCGCGAATATGCGCTGGATGAGGACGATGACGATCTGCTGGAGCACCATGATCAGCCCCGCCCAGGCGGCGAAACGGCCCACGGTGTTGGCAAATCCCTCGAGCGCGCGCACGCAGCCCCAGAGAAAGCCGTTGCGCCACAGGCCCACGCCCGTGAGCACGAGGAAGGTCGTGAACACCACGAAGAA
This sequence comes from Roseovarius sp., assembly GCA_002720475.1. Taxonomy (GTDB): domain Bacteria; phylum Pseudomonadota; class Alphaproteobacteria; order Rhodobacterales; family Rhodobacteraceae; genus Roseovarius. The sequence continues at coordinate 401,303 of PBIL01000005.1, read as the reverse complement.
GAACTCGACCGACCCGCCGTAATAGACGACCCGCATGATCGCCTGCTTGTCAGACCAGTCGAGCCAGAGCGCGGGATGGGTGATCGCATAGCCGAGATTGTAGAAACTCAGGGCGATGTTCTCGCCCAGCCAGACGAGCCCCCTGCCGAGAGCGGATAAGGCCTCGCCCGCGCTGACGGTCTCTTTGTCCATAATGCTTCCCCGCACGTAACGCCGCCGTTCACCTCGATGACCCCGGGTCTGGTCACGGCCCCGGGCGATGCGTGCCGCGCCCGGCGGGCGCGGCATCGTTCAAGGCGAGATCAGATGCCGACGACGCGGTTGCGCTGCCGGGTAAAGGCTCCTTCAGAGCGGCTGCCCCAGGCGGCCGAACTGCGCAGCGAGGCCATATAGCTGTCGTAGCAGGTCTTGTAGAGTTCGTCGTCCATGGGCTCTCTGACGACCTCGTCGGAGGCAGCGCCAAAGGCATCCCAGACGCTGTCGGGAAACTCCATCAGCTTGACGCCACCGGCCTGCAGGCGCTGAAGCGCCGCCGAGTTGTTGGCCATGAACAGCGACATCGTCCAGATATTGGCCGCCTGCGCGCCCATGCTGACGACGGCCTGCTGCGCGGGTGTCAGATCCTCATAGACGTCGAGGTTGACGACCACGTTCAGGTTCGGCCCCGGCTCGTGGAAACCGGCAGTGTAATAGATCTTGGTGATCTCCTGGAAACCGGCCTTTTCATCGGCCCAGGGGCCGATCCATTCGGTGCCGTCGATCGCGCCCGAGGCCAGCGCCTGATACACTTCCGAGCCGGGCAGGTTCTGCACCGAGGCACCCAGCTTGCCGAGCACCTGGCCGCCCTGCCCGGGCATACGGAATTTCAGGCCCTGGAAATCCTCGGGTCCGTTGATTTCCTTGTTGAACCAGCCGCCCGATTGCGGCCCGGTCCCGCCGACGGGGAACGCCTTGAGACCGAAGATGCCATAAACATCATCGGCCAGTTCGCGCCCGCCCTCGTGATAGAACCAGTTGTTGAATTCCTGGAAAGTCATCCCGAACGGCACCTGGCTGAAAAAGGACAGGGCCGGGTGCTGACCGAGGAAATAGTAATCGACCCCGTGATAAAGGTCAGCCTGCCCGGCGGACACGGCATCGAACACCTCGAAGGCGCCGACAAGCTCGCCCGCGGCCTTGAGGTCGATGGTCAGGTTGCCATCGGACATCGCGGGGATGATGTCGGCGAAATACTGCGCCGAATCATGCACACCGGCAAGGCCGCGTCCCCAGGTGGTGACCATGGTCAGCGTGCGCGTGCCCTGCGCATAAAGCGGCGCGGCAAGCGTGCTGGCGGCGGCGGCCCCGCCACCAAGTGCGGAATTCTTCAGAAACGAACGGCGATCCATTATGGTTCCTCCCCATTTGGTGCGGTCGCATCTCTCCCGGATGGCCCGCGGATCATTGAAGTGCGCAGACCTTAGCCCGCGATTCGCCCCCTGCAAATACCGATAACCGCGTAGAGGGCAAATTTGATGGCGGCACATGCGGTGCGCCGCATGTGCCGCTTGCGCAAAGACAGGCGCGGGTGTTCAAAGGTGCCATGACGCCCAAGCTCTTCACCACCCTGCCCGGCTATGCATCTGCGCAGTTCCGCGCCGATCTGGCGGCGGGGGTGACCGTGGCCATGGTGGCGCTGCCGCTGAGCATCGCCATCGCGATCGCGTCCGGGGCGGATCCGGCCACGGGTCTGATCACCGCGATTGTCGGCGGGTTCCTGATTTCGGCCCTCGGCGGCAGCCGCGTGCAGATCGGCGGGCCGACGGGGGCCTTCATCGTCGTGGTCTATGGCGTCATCGCCGAACACGGGCATGACGGGCTGGTGCTCGCCACGCTGATGGCCGGGATCATTCTGATCGTCGCGGGGTATTTCAAGGCCGGAAGCCTCGTGCGGCACATCCCCGAGGCGGTGATCAACGGCTTTACCATCGGCATCGCCATCATCATCGCCGCCAGCCAGTTGCGCGACCTCTTGGGGCTGGACGTGGACGACCTGCCCGCCGATTTCCTGCCCAGGCTCGCAGCCCTGTGGGAGGCGCGTGCGACGGTGAACCCGACGGCACTCGCCCTCGGCGCGGCCACCATCGCCGTCATCGCCGCGCTACGCCGCCTCGCGCCGCGCTTTCCGGGGCTGATCGTGGCCATGGCGCTTGCCTCCGGGGCGGTGGCGCTGTTCGACCTGCCGGCGGACACGCTCGGTGCGCGCTTCGGGGCTCTGCCTGCCACGCCGCCGCAGCCGCACCTCCCCGAGATGAGCCCCGGGCGGCTGCTCGACCTGCTGCCCTCGGCCCTGATCATCGCGTTTCTTGCCGGCGTCGAATCGCTTCTTTCGGCCTCGGTCGCCGACCGGATGATCGGCGGCAACACGCGGCCCAATGCCGAGGTGATCGCGAACGGCGCGGCAAATATCGGCTCGGCGCTCTTTGGCGGGCTGCCCGCCACCGGGGCCATCGCGCGTACGGCAACCAACGTGCATGCCGGGGGGCGTACACCGGTCGCGGGCATCGTGCACGCGGTGACCATCCTCGTGGTGATGCTCGTGGCCGCGCCGCTCGCGGGATACCTTGCCATGCCCGCGCTTGCGGGGTTGCTCATGCTCACCGCCTGGAACATGTCGGAGCCGCAGCACTGGCGGCGGCATCTTGCGGCGCGGCGCTCGGACCGGGTGCTTCTTGTGCTCACGCTGGTTCTGACGGTGCTGACCGATCTGACGCTGGCCATCGGCGTGGGGGTCGCACTCGGCCTTGCCCTGCGTCTCCGGCGGCGCGCGGCACCCGAGGCGGAATGGCACGGTCCCGAGAGATGAGCCTTGCGAAAGGCCGGATTTCGCGCGCGGGCGCTCCTATCCCCATGGGCATGTTCTTGCGCCCCAGGCTCAACCAGGGTCAGAAACTGTTCCTGGTGGCGACGCTGCCGCTCATTCTCACGGCGGCAGCGGTCGCGGTGGTGGTCACGCTGCAATCGCGCCAGCAGGTCGAGGCGCGGGTGCAGCGCACGTTCCTCTTTATCGGCGCGGCGATGCTCGTGGCGCTGCTGCTGGTCTTCGTCACCGGGCTTTTCATCACGATCCGCGAGCGGCGGCTGGCCGATGCCAAGCTCAAGCGGCTGACGCAGCGCGTCTTCGACGCGCAGGAGGCGCTGACGAATATCGAACGCCATTCGGGGGCGACCCGCGTGGATATCGACCTGCGCGGCCATGCCCGCGGCGGCACGCTGCGCATCACCGATAACGGCCGAGGCATCGACCCCGCGCAAAGCCGCGCGGGCGGCGGGCTCGGCCTGCGCAACATGCAGGAACGCATCGACCAGCTCGACGGCCGGCTCGTCATTGGGCATCTCCTCCACCGCCGGGCTCACGCGCTACGCGATGGAGCATGGCGTGCTGCAGGGCACCGGCGTGCGGCTCCGGCAGGGCGGCACGAAACGTGATCGGCTTCCTGGACCAAGGCATTGATCCAAGATCAGAATCATGTTTTTGTGCGATTTTGAGGCTCTGCCGGTCGCTTGAGCAGCCACCGAAACGATCTTCACCAAAATTCGCACAGCGCGCGCCGGGACAACATTCCGACGGGCCGTTCTTATAGGGGAAATTGATCATGACCACGCTTACTCTGACCGGAATCATCATCGAAAGAGACATCAACGACGATCCGGTCTCGATTGCTCCGGCGACCTTCTCCGCGGCCTTTCCGGACACCACTTCCGTGATCAACTACTCTGTCCTGCCGACCCCTCCGGACGACATCCTTCCGCTGGTGGATATCGGCGGCACGCCCGTGGCCAGCGCGAGCGTGAACGGGTTCGACATCGGCGCAAGCGAGACGATCGAAAACTCGATCGGCTTCATCCAGACGGCGGCGGGCACGCATATCATCCTGGGGTTCTACGACCCTGACACCAATACCGACGCGCTCTTCCAGATCGGGGGCGATCCGCTCACCCTGCCCACCACCGTGGCCGAACTGGCGGCGCTCGAAGCCTCGATCATCAACACCGGCCAGGCCACCGGGGCCTTCGCCCCGGGCGTGGACATCCCGATCAACACCCTTGGCGGCACGCTGAGCGGCGACACGTTCAACCTCGTGCCGGGCGCGGATGGCGACGACAGCCTCGTCGGCACGGCGGGGGATGACCTGATCGTGACCGGCAACGCGACGCCGGACGGGGATCTCGTGGTGGGCTCGAGCGGCAACGACACGATCGACATGTCGGACAATGACGGCGTCAACGGGTTCGTCGTTCTTAGCTACGATGGTCTTGACGCACCCATATCCGTTGACATCGACGGCGGGGCCAATACGGGCAGCATCGACAAAGCGGCGAATGGCACAGACACACTTCTCGGTGTCGAGCAGCCGCTCTTCGCGGGCTGGACCAATGGCGGGCTCGATATTCGCGGCACGGATTTCAACGACAGCTTCACCCTGTCGCCGGAGGGCCAGCAGTGGATGTCCGTGCGCGCAAGCGACGGCACCGACAGCTTCACGATCAACGGCACCGGCCTCGTGCGGCTCGATTTCCGCGACGGCACCGGGATCAATGTGAACCTCGCCACCGGCACCATCGCCGATGACGGCTTCGGCAATGCCGAGACGATCGGTGGGACCGGCGATGTGTGGGAGGTGTTCGGCACGGTCGGCAACGACACGTTTACCGGCTCTGCGGCGGACGAATCCTTCCGCTCCATCGGGGGCAACAACACGCTCGACGGCGGGCTGGGCTTCGACCGGCTGCGCTATGATTCTTTCGAGATCGCCTCGGTCAATATCGACGCGGACGCGGGCACGGCATCCGGCACGCTGAATGGCGGCGGCAGCTTCACCGACACGATCTCGGGCTTCGAGCGGCTGCGCGGCTCGAACGGCAACGACCAGATCACCGGCGAGGCGACGGTGAACAACCGCCTCGAGGGCCGGGGCGGCACCGACACCTTCACCCATGTCGGCGGCAACGACACGATCTCCGATTTCGACGCCGCCACCGAGACGCTGATCGTGCGCGTGGCGGGGCTCGACCAGACGGCGGTGGACGCGGCGGTGGCGGCGGCCACCGATACCGCAGGCGGCGCGCAGGTCAGCTTCGGCTCCGGCACGGTCACCTTCTCCGGGCTGACCACCGCCGATCTGGCCGGGGCGGACGTGCAGTTCGCCGCCCCCGGCGGGGCCAACCTCGTGCCGGGCACGGATGGCGACGACAGCCTCGTCGGCACGGCGGGGGATGACCTGATCGTGACCGGCAATGCGACGCCGGACGGTGATCTCGTGGTGGGCTCGAGCGGCAACGACACGATCGACATGTCGGGCAATGACGGCGTCAACGGGTTCGTCACCCTCAGCTACGACGGTTTCGCGGACGGGATCCTCGTTGACATTGACGGTGCCGCCAACACCGGGATCGTGATCAAGAACGATGGCGACGACACGCTTCTGGATGTGGCAAACCCGCTCGATGCGGGCTTCGGCAATGGCGGGCTCGGGATCATCGGCACGGCAAACGCGGATCAGTTCGATGTCGCGCCCGATGCCGGGCAGTGGATGCAGATGCGCGGCGGAGACGGGACGGACGGCTACACGATCGGCGGCACGGGGCTGGTGCGGCTCGATTTCGCCTTCACCGGCGCGGCGGGCGGCGCGCAGATCAACCTCGCCACGGGCACCATCGCCGATGACGGCTTCGGCAATGCCGAGATGATCGGCGGAACGAACAGTGTCTGGGAGGTGCGCGGCACGGAAAATGCCGACGTGATCACCGGCGGCGCGGCGGACGAGAGCTTCATCTCGCAGGGCGGGAACGACACGATCGACGGCGGCGACGGCTTCGACCGGCTGCGCTATGACCGTTCCGGCGTGACCGGCGTCACTGTCGATCTCGCGGCGGGCACCGCCACCGGGACATGGGACGGGGCGGCCTTCACGGACACGATCAGCAACATCGAGTTCGTGCGCGGCTCCAACAGCGGTGACACGCTGGCTGGCGACACCGGCAACAACCGGCTCGAGGGCCGCGGCGGGACCGACACCTTCACCCATGTCGGCGGCAACGACACCATCGGCGATTTCGACGCGGCCAGCGAGACGCTGATCGTGCGCATCGCGGGCAGCTCGTTCCTCGCGCTCCAGGCGGCGCTCGCCAATGCGACCGACACCGCCGGTGGCGCGGTGGTCGATTTCGGCGGCGGCAACACGCTGACCTTCGCGGGCCTCACCGCGGCGCAGGTGGCGCGTATCACCGCCGATACCGGCGGCCCGACCGAGGGCGCGGACACGCTGATCGGCACGGCGGGGGATGACGTCATCAGCGGCCTGGGCGGCAACGACCTGATCGAGGGCGGTGACGGGGCGGACGATCTCTTCGGCGGCGACGGCAATGACACGCTCGACGGCGGCACCGGGCCCAACGGGCTCTTCGGCGGCGCGGGCGATGACAGCCTCACCGGCGGGATCGGCTGGGAAGAGATCTTCGGCGGCGCGGGCAACGACACGCTCTCGGGGGATGCGGGCAACGACAATATCGGCGGCGGCACGGGCCTTGACCTGATCTTCGCGGGCGACGGCGAGGACATCGTGTTCGGCGGCGACGACGACGACACGATCTGGGGCGGGCTTGGCGATGACCAGATCGGCGGCAGCAACGGTGCCGACCGGATCCTTGCCGGCCCCGGCAATGACGAGGCCTGGGGCGGCGCGGGCAACGATCTGATCGATGGCAGCGACGGGAACGACAGCCTGAGCGGCAGCGACGGGAACGACACCATCGACGGCGGTGGAGATGCCGACGAGCTTTGGGGCGGGCTCGACAACGACTCGCTCCTGGGCGGCGACGGCAATGACACGCTCGGCGGCTTTGACGGGGACGATTTCCTTGGCGGCGGCATCGGCGCGGACGAACTCTGGGGCGCCGAGGGCAACGACACCCTCGAGGGCGGCGACGGTGCCGACCAGATCGGCGGTGCCAACGGGGCGGACTCGATCGACGGCGGGGCCGGTAACGACACGGTGTTCGCGGGCGATGGCAACGACACGATTCTGGGCGGCTCCGCAGACGACCTGATCTACGGCGGCGCGGGCAACGACCGGCTCGGCGGCGGGGCGGGCAACGACACCGTCTGGGGCGGGCCGGGCGTGGATGTGTTCGAGTTCGACGCGGGCGGCGGCGCGGATGTGTTCGAGTTCTTCAGCGTCGGCGCGGGCGACCGGATCGAGATCGACAGCGCGCTCACCGGCGGCGCGGCCGACGGCGCGGCGGTGGTCGCGGCCTTCGGCGCGATCGTCGAGGGCAACGCCGTGCTCGACTTCGGCGTCGGCAACAGCATCACGCTCACCGGCGTGACGACGCTCGACGGGCTCGACACGGTGCTCGACATCGTCTGAGCCGGATCAGACCAGCGGCCCCCGCCCCAGGGCGGGGGCTTTCTGACTCCGAGACCAAGGAGAAGGTTGACACAAAAAGGGAACACGCATAGAACAAAAGTGATTTTCCCGGGAGTGGCGAGATGCTGACCAGAAAACAGCTCGATCTGCTGGACTTCATCCACAAGCGCGTGCAGCGCGACGGCGTGCCGCCCAGTTTCGACGAGATGCGCGAGGCGCTCGATCTGCGGTCGAAATCCGGCATCCATCGCCTGATCACCGCTCTGGAAGAGCGGGGCTTCATCCGGCGGCTGGCGCACCGGGCGCGCGCGGTCGAGATCGTCCGCCTGCCGGAGGCGCTCGGCGGAGTTGCCTCCGGCTTCAGCCCGCGCGTGATCGACGGGGATCGCCCGGCCGCGCCGCAGCCCGCCAATGCCCGCCCGGTCGAGACGGCCGCGGCCGTGTCGCTGCCGGTCATGGGGCGCATTGCCGCCGGGGTGCCGATCGAGGCGATCGCGCATGCGAGCCATACCGTCGCCGTGCCCGGTGACATGATCGCCGGACGCGGCACCCACTACGCGCTTGAGGTCAGGGGCGATTCGATGATCGGCGTCGGGATCAATGACGGCGATGTGGTCATCATCCGCGAGACCTCGGTCGCCGATAACGGCGATATCGTCGTGGCGCTGATCGAGGATCAGGAGGCGACGCTCAAGCGGTTCTTCCGGCGCGGCAATGCCATCGCGCTCGAGGCCGCCAACCCGGCCTATGAGCCCCGCGTGCTGCCCGAGGAAATGGTGCGCGTGCAGGGGCGTCTCGTGGGGCTGATCCGCACCTACTGAGGCGACCAGAGGCGGTGCCCGCCGAGTTCGGCGGCGCTTTGCAGGCGCAGGCCATCCGCCTGTCCGACGAGGGCGAGCGCGCCAGAGCGGCGCAGGGTTTCCGGCGTGATCACCCGGCAGGGACCGGCGGGCGGGACCTCTGGCTCTGCCGTGAAGACCAGGAGATCGGCGGTGCCACAGCCGCGCGGCACGCGCGCCGCCTTGCGGCCCTGGACGAGTTCGATCCGCAGGGGCGCGAGCAGATCGTCCCGCCAGCGGCCGTGGGCGGCTTTCTGAGAGACCGCATCGCCATCGTTCTCAAGCCAGGTCTCGGCGATGAACCCGCCCCCGCGCGGCTTGCTCAGCGCACGGCCCGCCCCGGTCATCACCCCCACCAGGCCGCCATTGTCCGAGATCAGCAGGCGCGGCCGGTCCGCCCCGGCCCAGAGCAGCATCGCGGCGGCAAGGGGCAGAAACCCGGCGAGCCGCCCGCGCCCCTGCCAGAGCACGAGGACAAGCGCGCCCAATGCCAGAAGCGGCAGGACCCAGGGCCCCGGTGCCATCACCGGGATGCGCGCCCCCTCGAGCGCCGCCACCCGGTCGGCCACGCCGAGAATCCAGCGCAGCCCCTGCCCCATCACCCAGAGCGGCAGCCCGTCGATCCCCAGCGGCAGCAGGAGCACCGCCACGACGGCGGCGGGCATGACCACAAGGCCCATGAGCGGCACGCTCAGCAGATTGGCCGCCAGCCCGTATTGCGAAAGCTGGTTGAAATGCGCTGCCGCCACCGGGGCCGTCGCCGCCCCCGCCACCGCCGAGGAGATCACCACCGCGAGCACCGGCCGCAACCAGCGTGGCCCCAGCGGGATCTCGGCATCCCTGAGCCAGCCGAAGACGGCGACCAGCGCGACGGTCGCGGCAAAGGACATCTGGAAGCCGGGGCCGAGCAGCGCCTCGGGCCGCAGGCAGAGCACGATCACGGCGGCCACCGCCACGGCGCGCAGGCTGAATGCGCGGCGGTCGAGCATCACCGCCACGAGCATGACCGCGACCATGACGAAGGCCCGCTCGGTCGCCACATTGCCGCCCGAGAGCGCGAGATAGAACGCGCCCGCCGCGATCGCCACGGCGGCGGCGATCTTTTTCACCGGCCAGCGCAGCGCCACAAGCGGGATCGCGGCCAGGATCAGCCGGGCGGCAGCAAAGACGAACCCCGCCAGCAGGCCCATATGCAGCCCCGAGATGGCCAGAAGATGCGCGAGGTTCGACACGCGCATCGCCTCGAGCGTCGCCAGCGACAGGCCGGAACGGTCCCCGGTCATGACCGCCGCCGCGAAAGCCCCGTCCTGGCCCGGCAGCCGCGCGCGGACGTGATCGGCAAGCGCCATGCGCGCGGCAAAGAGCCTCTGCCCCCCCGCCGGCGGGGAGACGGCGAGCAAGGGCACGCGGGCATATCCGACCGCGCCCACCCCCTGAAACCAGGCATGGCGGCGAAAGTCGAAGCCGCCCGGCTCGACCGGGCCCGAGGGCGGCGCGAGATGGGCCGTCGTCATCACACGCTGCGCCGGAACGGGCGCGATCCCCCCCTCGCCATGCAGCGAGATGCGCACGCGGCGCGGCACGCGCGCCGGGTCCACCCGCGCCAGCGCCACCCGGTCGAGCGTCAGGCGCAGCCGGTCCGAGGCCGAGCGGTCGATCCCCACGATCCGCCCCTCCACCGGCCCGTAATAGCGCCAGCCGAGCACCGGCCCGGCAACCTGATGCGCGCGCATCCCGGCAAGGGCGAAGCCGAGCAGCACGAGCGCCACCGCCACGCCGAGCGGCCCCGACCATTCCCCCCCGCGCCAGAGCGCGAGGGCCAGCAGCCCCGCCCCGAGCGCCCCGCTTCCGGCCAGCGCCGCAACCGACGGCTCGACGCGCAAGCCGAAGAAAGTGCCGATCCCGCAGGCCATGAGCACCGGCACCCAGGGAAAGAGCGCCCCCCGCTGCGCCAGCCACACCGCCGTGATCCGTTCCGCGGCGCGCCGCACTTGTCACCCTCCCGGCGGACCGATAGACAGGCCCCATCCTCTGCCGACGATCCTTACCAAAAGGTTAAAGACTGCCCATGTCGTGCCCGGTCGTGACCCGTTTCGCCCCCTCGCCCACGGGCTATCTGCATATCGGGGGCGCGCGCACGGCGCTGTTCAACTGGCTCTATGCGCGGGGCCGCGGGGGCAGGTTCCTGCTGCGGATCGAGGATACCGACCGCGCGCGCTCCACGCCCGAGGCGACCCGGGCGATTCTCGACGGGCTTGCCTGGCTTGGCCTCGATCACGATGGCGAGGCGGTCAGCCAGTTCGCGCGCGCCGGGCGTCATGCCGAGGTGGCGCATCACCTCCTGGCCAAGGGCCATGCCTATAAATGCTTTTCCACGCAGGACGAGATCGAGACGTTCCGCGACACTGCCCGGGCCGAAGGCCGTTCCACCCTCTTCCGCAGCCCCTGGCGCGACGCGGACCCCGCCACCCATCCCGATGCGCCCTTCGTGATCCGCATCAAGGCCCCGCGCGAGGGCGTGACCGTGATCCGCGACGTGGTGCAGGGCGATGTCACCATCCGCAACGACCAGCTCGATGACATGGTGCTGTTACGCAGCGATGGCACACCCGTCTACATGCTGGCAGTGGCGGTGGATGATCATGACATGGGCGTGACCCATGTGATCCGGGGCGACGATCACCTCAACAATGCCGCGCGGCAGATGATGATCTACGAGGCCATGGGCTGGCCGCTGCCCGTTTACGCCCATATCCCGCTGATCCACGGGCCGGACGGCAAGAAGCTGTCGAAGCGGCACGGCGCGCTCGGCATCGAGGAATATCAGAAAATGGGCTATCCGGCGGCGGGGATGCGCAACTACCTCGCGCGGCTGGGCTGGAGCCATGGCGATGACGAGGTATTCACCGACGCGCAGGCGCGCGAGTGGTTCGACATCACCGGCATCAACAAGGCCCCCGCGCGGCTTGACTTCAAGAAGCTCGAGAATACCTGCGGACGGCATATGGCCATGATGGAGGATGCTGCGCTGCTGCATGAATTGGAGGCATTCCTTTCCGCGACAGGCCAGGCGCCGCTGCCGCCTGAAAAGAGGCAGGGGCTGGAGCGCGCGCTTTACTGCCTCAAGGACCGCGCGAAGACCTACCCGGAACTTCTTGAAAAAGCGGCGTTCGTCCTGAATGACAGGCCCATCGTGCCGGAGGCCGCGGCGGCGGCGCTGCTCGATGATGTATCCCGTGGTATACTGGGCGAATTGACGCCGCAGCTGCAAAATGCTACGTGGACGCGAAGCGGGATTGAGGAATTGGTCACCCAGTTCGCCCAAGACCACGGACTGAACTTCGGCAAGCTTGCCGGTCCGCTGCGGGCCGCGCTAGCGGGTCGGAGCGCAACACCGAGCGTGTTCGACATGATGCTGGTCCTCGGGCGGGACGAAACCGCCGCCCGGCTGACCGATGCCACCTGCGGCGGGGATGGTGCCCCGCCCGCGGCCTGAGACTGACCCGGTCCGGAAGCGCCTCGCGCCGCCGGTCGCTGCAAGGGAGGATCCCGATGTCTGACGAGAACAGAGTCGCCAAGCTGGAAATCGACGGCAAGACCTATGAGTTGCCGATCTTCTCACCCACGGCCGGCCCGGACGTGATCGACATTCGCAAGCTCTATGCCACCGCCGGGGTGTTCACCTACGATCCGGGCTTTACCTCCACGGCAAGCTGCGACAGCACGATCACCTTCATCGACGGCGACAAGGGCGAGCTTCTGCATCGCGGCTATCCCATCGACCAGCTGGCAGAGAAATCGCATTTCCTCGAAGTCTGCTACCTGCTGCTCTATGGCGAATTGCCCTCGCCCGCGCAGCTCGAGGATTTCGAGAGCCGCGTGACCAATCACACCATGCTGCACGAGCAGATGCAGTATTTCTTCCGCGGCTTCCGCCGCGACGCGCATCCGATGGCGATCATGGTGGGCGTGGTGGGCGCGATGTCGGCCTTCTACCATGACAGCACCGATATCCGCGACGAATGGCAGCGCGAGGTGGCCTCGATCCGCATGATCGCCAAGATGCCGACCATCGCCGCCTGGGCCTACAAGTATTCCATCGGGCAGCCCTTCGTCTATCCGCGCAACGATATCGACTATGCGTCGAACTTCCTGCGCATGTGCTTTGCCGTCCCGGCCGAGGATTACGAGGTCAACCCGATCCTGAGCCGCGCGATGGACCGGATCTTCACGCTCCATGCCGATCACGAGCAGAACGCCTCGACCTCGACCGTGCGGCTGGCCTCTTCCTCGGGCGCGAACCCCTTCGCCTGTATCGCCGCCGGGATCGCCTGCCTCTGGGGGCCCGCGCATGGCGGGGCGAACCAGGCCTGCCTCGAGATGCTGCGCGAGATCGGCACGCCCGAGCGCATCCCCGAATATATCGCGCGCGCCAAGGACAAGGACGACCCGTTCCGCCTGATGGGCTTCGGCCACCGCGTCTACAAGAATTTCGATCCGCGGGCGAAGGTGATGAAGCAATCCGCCGACGAGGTGCTGGAACTTCTGGGCGTTGAAAACAACCCGACGCTCCAGGTCGCCAAGGAACTGGAGGCCCAGGCGCTGGCGGACGCCTATTTCACGGAGAAGAAGCTGTTCCCGAACGTCGATTTCTACTCGGGCATCATCCTCGAGGCGATGGGCTTCCCGACCTCGATGTTCACGCCGATCTTTGCGGTGAGCCGCACCGTCGGCTGGATCTCTCAGTGGAAGGAGATGATCGCCGATCCGCAGATGAAGATCGGCCGCCCGCGCCAGCTCTACCAGGGGGCGACGCGGCGCGATTACGTGGATATAGAGAAGCGCTGATCGCGGGGCTGGCGCGCTCAGAGCTTCGAGACCCGGCCCCGTGCCGAATATTGAGCCGTCGCCGGGATTCCAGGGCCGTCCCCCGCTCAGCCCTGCCCGCCCTCGCCGCGCGAGAACAGCCCCGTCAGCGCGCGCCGCACCACGCCGCTGACCGAGGGCGCGGGCGTGGCGATGCGCGGCAACGGACGGCACAGCTCGATCGCCGCAAGCCCCACCCGCGCCGTCAACGCCCCGTTCACCACCCCCTCGCCGAAGCGCCGCGAGAGGCGCGAGACAAGCCCGCCGCCCGCCACGCTGCCGATCATGTCATCGCCCACGGCCACCGCGCCCGTAGCCACCAGATGCGCCATCACCGCGCGCGCCAGCCGCCAGTTGCCAAGCGTGCCGGTGCGCCCGCCATAGATCGTGGCCACCGCCCGGATCATCCGCAGGTTGGCCACCAGCGCGCCCACCACATCGGCAAGCGCCAATGGCACCAGCGCGGTGACGGCGGCCACCTGCCGCGCCGCGCCCTCCACCTCGCGCAGAGCCGCGGCGTCAAGCGGGCCGAGCAATTCGGCCTCGGCCAAGGCCAGAAGCGCGTCGGCGTCAAACGCATCGCCCGCCCGCTCCTCGAGCCGCGCCAGCCCCCAGGCCGCCTCGGGGCGTCTCAGGTAAAGCGTGCGCAGCCGCGTCACCACCGTCCGCGCCGCGCCCAGATCGCCCGCCGCCCGCGCCGCCTCGGCCTCGGCGCGCAGCGCGTCAAGTCGTCCGAGGCGGGCGAATCCCGCCACCTCGCGCAAGGCGATGAGCAGCGCCACGACGAGAAGTGCCGCGCCGATCCCCGCCAGCGCCCAGCCAATGAGCGGCGCGCGCGCCAGAAGGCCGGTCACGAAGTCCCAGGCCGCGACCGAGACCGCCGCCCCCAGAAACACCGCCGCAAGACCCCAGAAGGCGCGCCCCAGCCAGGAGGGACGCCGCGCCATCCCCGCCATGGCCGCGCGCATGGCATGGCCCTCGGGCACCGCCTCGGGCACGGGCGGGGCGCGGTCCGGCGCGGCCTCCTCCCCCCCGTCCAGGTCGATCAGCACCGGCCCCTTTGTCATCCGCCAATCCCTTCCCGCCAGATCATCCGGATATCGGGCAGCCCCTCGTCATTGCCGCCGCCACGCGCCTGCCCCGCCTCGACAAAGCCCTGCGCTGCGTAGAAGGCGCGCGCGCGCCTGTTGGCCGCGAGCACCCAGAGATCGAGCGCCCCCGCCGCCTTGGCCTCGGACAGAAGCGCGCGGCCGATCCCCTGCCCCCGCATCGGCGCGGCGACATAGAGCGCATGGATATGGCTCTCTTCGCGCACGATGAAGCCCGCCACGCGCCCGCCCCGGATCGCCACGCGCACCTGCCCTCGGCGCACCATCCGGCACAGGGTCGCCAGATCCTCGCGGCGGCGGCGCACGCGCGGCAGCCAGGGCGTCTCGCGGGCAAAGGCCCAGAGGATCGCCGCAAGCTGCGGCACCTGCCAGAAATGCGCGGCCGCGAGCCTCACAGCCGGTCCCCGATCAGGAACTCCGCCGCGCGGTCAAGCCGGATATGCGGCGGGCCCTCGCCGGGGCGCAGGCTGAGGCGCGCAGGCGCAAAGCGCATCGCGCCGACCCCCTCGCCCAGCCATGCCCCGGCCCCCGCGCGCGCGGGCGAGAGCAGCGCCGCCGGATCCTCGGGCAAATCGCCGGGATGAAACGCCGCCTGCCGCCCCGTCGCGGCGAGCCGCCCGCGCACCATGTGCAGCGGTCTGCCGCCATGCGTCCGCTCCTCCTCCACCGTGGCACGCAGCGCGGCAATGGCCATGGCCCGCGTCTCGGCCCCGGCGAAATCCGCCCGGTCACGCGCCTCGCGCAGAAGCGCCTCCGTGATCGCCGAGAGCCGCGCGTGCTGCGTGTGATGCAGGTGGTCGGCCTTGGTGGCGGCGAAGAGGATCCGCTCCACCCGCCGCCCCTGCAAGAGCTGCCTCAGGAAGGCATTGCGCCCGGGCCGGAAGGCACCGAGAATCCCGGCCATCGCGCGGCGCGTCTCCTCCAGTGCCTGCGGCCCGCGGTGGATCGCGTCGAGCACGTCCACAAGCACGATCTGCCGGTCGATCCGTGCGAAATGGGCGCGAAAGAAGGGCCGCACCACCTCGCGCTTGTAGCCCTCGAACCGGCGCGCCATCTCGGCCAGAAGGCTGCGCCGTCCGGCCCCCGGCGTCTCGGGGAGCGGCGCGAAGGTGACGACGGGCGCGCCCGCCAGATCCCCCGGCAGCAGAAACCGCCCCGGCGTGCAATCGGCCAGCCCGCGCTCGCGCGCCGCCGCAAGCCAGCCGGTATAGGCCCGCGCCAGCCGCTGCGCCTCGGCCTCGTCATGGGGGGCGGCGGGATCGGCACTTGCCAGCGCCGCATGCCATTCCGCCGCCTCGGCCTGCGCTTCGGCCCGCGCGAGCGCGGCACGCGACCATGCGGCATAGCTCTGATCGAGAAGCGCCAGGTCGAGCAGCCATTCGCCCGGATAATCGACGATATCGAGATGCACGGTGCGCGGCCCCGCCAGCCCGGCCAGCAGTCCCGCCGGCCGCACCCGCAGCGACAGGCGCAGTTCCGACACCGCCCGCGTGCTCTCGGGCCAGTGCGGATCGGGCCCGGTGAGCGCCGCCAGATGCGTCTCGTAATCGAAACGCGGCAGGGTCACGTCGGGCTGCGGTTGCAGATAGGCGGCAAGGATGCGCCCCTCGCCCGCCGCGCGCAGCCCGCCCATGCGCGCACGGTCCATGAGATTGGCCACCAGCGAGGTGATGAACACGGTCTTGCCCGCCCGCGCAAGACCGGTCACGCCCAGCCGGACTACCGGCTCGAAAAACGCGCCCGAGACGCGCGCGCCCATCTCCTCGATGCCCCGTGTCAGCCCCTCGGCCAGCCCCGTGATCGCCACGCCCTGCCCCTCTTGCCGGTTGCACTCAGGATAGAGAGGGGGGCGCGGCCTTGCCAGAGGCCATTTTCGGCGGTCCGCCAGCTGTGGCCGGGCCGATACCGGCCCGCCGGAGGCTCAGACGCGCACCCCGTGCCTGCCTGCCAGATCGGTGAAGAACTGCCAGGCCACGCGGCCCGAGCGCGCGCCGCGCGTGGCCTGCCACTCGATCGCCTCGGCGCGCAGGCTGTCCTCGTCGATCATGACGCCGTAGGCATCGCAATAGCCCCGGATCATCGCCAGATACTCGTCCTGATCGCAGGGATGAAAGCCCAGCCAGAGGCCGAAGCGATCCGAGAGCGAGACCTTTTCCTCCACCGCCTCGGAGGGGGAGATGGCCGAGGACCGTTCGTTCTCGATCATGTCGCGCGGCATGAGGTGGCGGCGGTTGGAGGTGGCGTAGAAGACCACGTTGGCGGGGCGCCCCTCGATCCCGCCGTCAAGCACCGCCTTGAGGGACTTATAATGCTGGTCGTCATGGCTGAAGGACAGATCGTCGCAGAACAGCAGGAAGCGCGCGTCGGAGCCGCGCAGCAGGTTTAGCAGGCGGCCCACCGAGGGCAGATCCTCGCGCTGCAATTCCACGATCTTGAGCGGCAGCCCCTCGGCCAGGACGGCGGCGTGGACCGCCTTGACCAGGCTTGACTTGCCCATGCCGCGCGCGCCCCAGAGCAGCGCGTTGTTGGCAGGCAGGCCGCGGGCGAACTGGCGGGTATTGGCCAGCAGCGTGTCGCGCGCCCGGTCGATTCCCACCAGCAGGCCCATATCGACGCGCGAGACCTCGGCCACCGGCTCGAGCCGGTCGGGCGCGACATGCCAGACGAAGGCATCGGCCACCGAGAAATCCGGCGCGGTCAGCGGCGCGGGGCTCATCCGTTCGAGCGCGGCGGCGATCCTGTCCAGCGGCTCCATGTTCTAGCCCCTGGCGTCGTCGGCGGTCTGGTCCTCGTCCTCGAACCACAGGCCCTGGGCGCGCAGCTCCGCCTCGCGCTTCTTCTCGACCCGGGCAACCAGATGGATCGAGATCTCGTAGAGGCCGTACACGACGGTGAAGAGGATGACCTGCGTCACCACGTCGGGCGGCGTGACGATCGCGGCCAGAACGAGAATGCCAACCACGGCGAACTTGCGCACCGCCTTGAGCCCGGCCGCGCTCACGAGCCCCGCCTTGCCCATCAGCGTCAGCAGCACGGGAAGCTGGAAGCACAGGCCGAAGGCCACGATGAACTTGACCGTGAGGTTGAGATATTCCTGCGCCGAGCCCTGGAACACGACCGAGAGCGGCGCGGCATTCTGCGGGCTGCCCTCGGGCACGGCTTCGCCCTGCCCGCCGAATTGCTGGAAGCCGAGAAAGAAGTCATAGGCCAGCGGCGTCACCACGTAGAAGGCAAAGGCCGCGCCGAGAAAGAACATGAAGGGCGAGGCGACCAGGAAGGGCAGGAAGGCATTCTTTTCCGACCGGTAGAGGCCCGGTGCCACGAAGCGCCACATCTGGTTGGCGATATAGGGAAAGGCCAGGATGAACCCGCCCAGAAGCGAGACCTTGATCGCCACGAAGAAGCCCTCTTGCGGGGAGATGAAGATCAGGTCGCAATCCTGCCCCCGCTCGGCCAGCACCTTGCAGAGCGGCGCGGTGAGGAAGTTGAAGATCGGCGTGGCGACGGTGAAACAGATCACCATGCCGACCAGGAAGGCCGCGACCGAATGGATGAGCCGGGTGCGCAACTCTGCCAGATGTTCGATCAGCGGGGCGCTGGAATCGTCGATCTCGTCCTCGGGCGCGCTCATGCCTTGTCCTCGGCCGTCTTGTCATCCGCGTCACTCGGCACATCGGCGGCGCGTTTCGCCTCGGCCTCGGCTTCGGCGGCGCGGCGGGCATTGGCCATCTCGGCGGATTTCTCGCGGATCTTGTCGGCGGCGGCCTGTCGCTCGGGATCGAGCGGCGGGCGCGCGGCCTTGTCCAGATCGCGGGCCACGCCCTCGGTGGTCTTGCGCACCTCGTCCATGGCCGATTTCATCGGGTTGGCCGCGCTCCTGAAGCTCTTTTGCAGATCGCTGACGCCGGACTGATCGGCCGCGTCATTCATCGCGCGGCTGAATTCGCGCGCCATGCCGCGCGCCTTGCCGACAAAGCGCCCCACCGCCTGGAACATGCCCGGCAAATCCTTGGGTCCGACGACGATAAGCGCCACGATCCCGATGAGCAGAAGCTCGGTCCAGCCGATGTCGAACATTCAGGGCTCAGACCTTGTCTTTTTCTTCCGCGGGCGTCACGTCGCGCGCAGCCTCGACCTGCCTGGTCTCTTCCTCGGACTCCTTGCTTCCCTCGGCGATGCCCTTCTTGAAAGAGGTGATGCCCTTGCCGACCTCGCCCATCAGCGCCGAGATCTTGCCGCGTCCGAAGAGCACCAGCACCACCACGGCGATGAGCAGAAGGCCGGGAAGGCCGATATTGTTGAGCATGTCTTCTCTCCCTGGCTCGGGGGCGGACCCCCGGAACGATCATTGCCCTTATCTAGACATTCGCCGCGCGCGATGAAAGCACCAATCCGCAGCCGCGCGGAAATCGCGCGCGGCTAGTCCTCGGCCTGCGCCTCGGCGCGGCTCTTGCCGGCGACGTTCTGGGCCAGCGTCGCGGCCATGAACTGATCGAGATCGCCGTCAAGCACGCCCTTGGTATCCGAGGTCTCGACCCCGGTGCGCAGATCCTTGACCATCTGGTAGGGTTGCAGCACGTAAGAGCGGATCTGGTTGCCCCAGCCCGCATCGCCCTTGGCCTCGTGCGCGGCCTCGATCGCCTCGCTGCGCTTGCGCAGCTCCAGCTCATAGAGCCGCGACTTGAGCGCCTTCATGGCGATGTCGCGGTTCTGATGCTGCGATTTCTGGCTCGAGGTCGTGACGATCCCGGTGGGGATATGGGTGATGCGCACCGCCGAATCTGTGGTGTTGACATGCTGGCCGCCCGCGCCGGAGGACCGGTAGGTGTCGATGCGGATATCGGCGGGGTTGATCTCGATCTCGATATTGTCGTCCACCACCGGATAGACCCAGACCGAACAGAAGGAGGTGTGCCGCTTGGCCGCCGCGTCGAAGGGCGAGATGCGCACCAGGCGATGCACGCCCGATTCGGACTTGAGCCAGCCATAGGCATTGTGCCCCGAGATCTTGTAGGCGGCGGATTTGATCCCGGCCTCTTCACCCGGCGATTCCGATTGCAGCTCGACCGTGTAGCCGCGTTTCTCGGCCCAGCGGACATACATCCGCGCCAGCATCGCCGCCCAGTCGCAGCTTTCGGTGCCGCCCGCGCCCGCGTTGATCTCAAGAAAGGTATCGTTGGCATCGGCCTCGCCGTCCAGGAGCGCCTCGAGCTCCCTGGCGGCGGCAACCTTTGCCAGCGCGCGGATGGCGGCCTCCGCTTCGGTCACGACCTCGGCATCGCCTTCCATCTCGCCCAGCTCGATCAGGCCGAGATTGTCCTCGAGCTCCTGCCTGATCCGGTCATGGGTGTCGAGCGCATCGACCAGCGCCTGACGCTCGCGCATCAGCTTCTGCGCGCGCGCGGGATCGTCCCAGAGCGTCGGGTCCTCGACGCGCGCGTTGAACTCCTCGAGCCGGTGGCGGGCGGTCTCCCATCCCAGCCGCTGGCGCAGGAGCGCGAGCGATTTCTCGATATCGGAAACGAGGGACTGGGTTTCGGCGCGCATGGTGGTGCTGGTCCTTGGCTGCTCAGAAGCGCCTGATAGCGCAGCGCGGCGGGCCGGACAAGGGAGGGCTAGTAGAGCCCGCCCGAACTCATCGCGCCGAAACTGGCCTTGCCGCCAACCTGCGCCTTGCTGCCGGTGGAGGTGGTCACCTCCTGCACGCGCTCGCCCGCGCTGTAGAGGTCGAGATCCCGGCCCATGGCAAAGCCGCCATCATAGGTCAGGCCGAAGATCGGCTCTTCGCCGTCGCGGAAATACTCGGCCACCACATATTCGCCCTCGGCATCGTCGGGCAGGCGCGCGCCGGTATAGCGGTCGATCTTGATGAAATGGCCGCCGGGCGGCACTTCGAACGGCCCGCCGCCGTATGTCTTCACCGCCTCGGTCATGAACTCCTGAAACACCGGGCCGCAGAGCGAGGAGCCATAGGCCGACGGGCCCAGACCGCGCGGCTGGTCATGGCCGATATAGCAGCCCGCCACGATGTTGCTGGTAAAGCCCACGAACCACACGTCGCGCGCATCGTTGGTCGTGCCGGTCTTGCCCGCCACGGGCACCGGCAGGTCGATCACGCCCGAGGCCGTGCCGCGGTCGACCACGCCCTTGAGCATCGAGGTGAGCTGATAGGCGGTGACGGCGTTCATCACCCGCTCGCGGTCCGACACGATCCGCGGGCCGAGGCCGGCAGGCAGGGCGGGATCGCGGCAATCGACGCAATCGCGCGTGTCCTGACGATAGACGGTGCGCCCGTAGCGGTCCTGCACCCGGTCCACGAGGCTCGGGCGCACGCGCTCGCCGCCATTGGCGAACATCGCGTAGGCCGCCACCATGTTGAAAAGCGTGGTCTCCTCGGAGCCGAGCGAGTTGGCGAGAAACTGGCCCATGTCCTCGTAGACGCCGAAACGTTCGGCGTAGCGCGCGACCACGTCCATGCCCACCTCCTGCGCGAGACGGATGGTCATGAGGTTGCGCGACTGCTCGATGCCGGTGCGCAGGGGGGTGGGTCCGTAGAACTTGTTCGACGAATTGCGCGGCCGCCACAGGCCCTGCGGCGTGTTGATCTCGATGGGCGCATCGACGACGATCGTGGCCGGGCTGTAGCCGCTGTCAAGCGCGGCGGCATAGACGAAGGGCTTGAAGCTCGATCCCGGCTGGCGCAGCGCCTGCGTGGCGCGGTTGAAGACCGAATGCTGGTAGGAAAAGCCCCCCTGCATGGCGATCACGCGCCCGGTATTGACATCCATCGCCATGAAGGCGCCCTGCACCTCTGGCACCTGTCGCAGGCTCCAGTGCGAGAGGCTGCCATCCTCCTTCAGGACCCGGCGCACATGCACCACCTCGCCGCGCGCGAAATTGGCCTGGAAATCGCCGCGCAGCCACTTGATGTCGTCGCGCGGCACCGCGTGCGTGCCCTCGACCCCCTCGATCCCCACGCGCAGCGCCTGATCGCCTATGTCGAGCACCACCGCCGGATACCATGTCCCGTCGAGCTCGATGTCGCGCGGCACGTCGAGCGCGGCAAGCGCCGCCTGCCAGTCGGCCTCGGAGCCGAGCACCTCCTCGGGAAGCGCTTCTCCGGTGCCGCGCCAGCGTCCCCGCCCCCTGTCATAGGCCTCGAGCTGGCGGCGCAGCGCGCGCGCGGCATGGGCCTGCATCTCGGGGTCGATGGTGGCGCGCACGGTGAGCCCGCCGGTAAAGAACTCGCCTTCGCCGTAGATCCCGCTCAGCTGGCGGCGGATCTCGTCGGTGAAATAGTCGCGTGGCGGCAACTCGGCGCTGAACGGCTCGAAATCGCCGTTCTGGACCGAACGCAGCGGCATCTCGCGCTCGGCCAGATAGGTGGCCTGGTCGAGATAGCCGTTTTCCCACATCTCCCTGAGCACGAAGTTGCGCCGCGCCAGAAGCCGCTCCTTTTCGCGCACCGGGTGATAATCGCTCGGGGCCTTGGGCATGGAGGCCAGCATCGCCGCCTCGTGCGGGGCCAGTTCGCGCAGGCCCTTGTTGAAATAGGTCTGCGCCGCGGCGGTCACGCCATAGCTGTTCTGCCCGAGGAAGATCTCGTTGAGATAAAGCTCGAGTATCTTCTCCTTCGAGAGCGTCTCCTCGATCCGGGTGGCAAGGATGATCTCCTTGATCTTGCGCTCCATCTGCCGGTCGCCGGAAAGCAGGAAGTTCTTCATCACCTGCTGCGTGATGGTCGAGGCACCGCGCACGTTGCGCCCGCGCGACTTCACGGCCTCGTAAAGCGCCGAGGCGATCCCCATCGCGTCATAGCCGTGATGGGAATAGAAATTCTTGTCCTCGGCGCTGATGAACGCCTGTTTCACCAGGTCCGGGATCTCCTCGGCGGGGGTGAAGAGGCGCCGTTCGCGGGCAAATTCGTCGATGATGCGGCCCTCGGCGGAATAGATCCGGCTGATCGTGGGCGGGGTGTAATTGGCAAGGCTTTCGTGGCTGGGCAGATCCTTGCCGTAGATGTGCAGGACCGCGCCGATCGACAGCCCGACAATGAGCACCGCAAGGGTGATCAGGCTGAAGACGGTGCCCAACAGGCTCAGAACGGGGCGCAGCACGGCACTCTCCTCATCGACGGTGGGCCCGATATAAGGGCGGGGCGGCCCGGCGTCAAAACACAAACCCTTTCATCGGTGCGGCATCCCGCCCGCCGCTCACTGGCGCAGCAGGGCGGCGCGGGCGCGGTCCGCGCGCTGCCAGGTTCGCAGCGCCCCGGTCAGCACCGCAACGAGTTCCGCGCGCCAGGCGGGATCGCTCAGGTGCCGCCGGTCGCGCGCGTTCGAAAGAAAGCCGGTCTCGATCAGCACCGAAGGGATATCCGGGGCCTTGAGCACTGAGAAGCCGGCATGGCGCATGGGCCGGGACAGCAGCGGAATGCCGCCTGCGCGGAAGCTCTCGATCAGGGTTTGCGCCAGCGCCTCGGCGCGCGGCTGCGTCTCCTGCCGGGCAAGGTCCATGAGCACATCGGCCACCACGTCATCGGTACCGCGCAGATCGACGCCCGCGAGGATGTCGGCGCGGTCGTGACGCTCGGCCAGGGCGGCGCTCGCCTCGTCCGAGGCGCTGTCGGCCAGCGTGTAGATCGACGCCCCGCGCGCGCGGAGATCCGAAAGCGCATCGGCATGAAGCGACAGGAAGACCTCGGCCCCCACCCGGTGCGCCTGCGCCACGCGCCCCTCCAGGCTCACGAACTCGTCGCCCTCGCGCGTGAGCCAGACCTCGAATCCGCCCGCGCGCAAGAGCGCCTCGCGCAGTTCGCGTGCCAGAACCAGCATCAGGTCCTTTTCGGCGATCCCGTCCACCTCGGCACCAGGGTCTATCCCGCCATGGCCGGGGTCGATCATCACCCTGAGCGGCGCGGTGCCGTCCCGCTCGGGGGGCGCAGGCACGGCGGAGGGGGCCGCCCCCTCCCATCCCGGCCCCTCGGGCACGCCGGCGGTGGCGGAAAACCGCGCCGCGTCCTCGGCCCCGAGGCGCACATGCAGGAGCGCCGTGCCGCTTTGCGCATCGACCTCCATGGCTGCCTGCTCGAACACATGCGGCCCCGCCAGATCGACCACCATGCGCGACCAGCCGGGCCGGATCTGGCCCATGCGCAGCCCCCGCACCCGGTCGGTTTCCACGGCAAGCGCCGCCCCTGCCCCCTGCCAGTCCACCTCGCGGAAATCGAGCACCAGCCGCTCCGGCGCGGCAAGTGTGAAGACGCGCCAGGGCACCCCCTGCGAGAGCGCAAGGCGCAGCTCCACCCCCGCCCCACGCTCACGGATCACGCTTTGCGCGTGATCGAGCCGCGCGACGGCGGTGAAATCCTGCGCCTGCGCCATCGCGCCCAGCCAGAGCGCCACAAGCGCCCCCAGCCATTTCAGAAGCGAACTGCCCATCTGCCGGTCCCCGGTCTCGTTGCCGCGAGCATAGCGCGGCGGCAGACGGGACAACAGGGCCGAGATGCAAGCGGCCCGAAAAACCGCGCAGGCCGCCACGGTGGCTCAGAGCTGCGCCATCACCTCGTCGGGGGCCTCGAAATTGGTGGTGACGCGCTGCACGTCGTCGTCATCCTCCAGCGCCTCGATGAGCTTCATCAGCTTCTGCATCCCCTCGAGATCCATCGCGGTCGTGGTGGTGGGCTTCCACACGAGCCGGGTGGACTCGCTCTCGCCCAGGGCGGTCTCCAGCGCGGAAGCCACCTCGTTCAGGTCGGTATCGGCGCACCAGATCACATGCCCCTCCCCGGAGCTTTCCACATCCTCGGCCCCCGCCTCGATCGCGGCCATCATCACCGTGTCGGCATCGCCCGCGCCGGCCGGATAGACGATCTCGCCCTTGCGCTCGAACATGAAGCCGACGCTGCCGGTCTCGCCCAGGTTGCCGCCGTTCTTGGCAAAGGTCGAGCGCACGTTCGAGGCCGTGCGGTTGCGGTTGTCGGTCATCGCCTCGACGATCACCGCCACGCCGCCCGGCCCGTAGCCCTCATAGCGGATTTCCTCGTAATCCTCGGCATCGCCTCCGCTCGCCTTCTTGATCGCGCGCTCGATATTGTCCTTGGGCATGGAGGCGGCCCTGGCTTCCTTCACCGCAAGACGCAGGCGCGGG
Organism: Roseovarius sp.; assembly: GCA_002720475.1. Classification (GTDB taxonomy): domain Bacteria; phylum Pseudomonadota; class Alphaproteobacteria; order Rhodobacterales; family Rhodobacteraceae; genus Roseovarius. Next base: position 376,931 of record PBIL01000005.1, on the reverse strand, counting down.
TTCTTGTCCGGGTCGGGATCGCCCATCTTGGCCGCAACGGTGATTTCCTTGGAAAGCTTGGAGAATAGCTTGGCGCGAACGGCGTCCTGCCGTCCCTTGCGATGCTGGATATTCGCCCATTTGGAATGGCCGGCCATGAAGTCCTCTTGTCGGATGACTGTTGTTTCCGCGCCTTTTATCCACTTGGCGCGCGCGGGGCAACGCCTCAGCTATCGGGGCCGGCCTGGCTCAGCCGTCCGCCCTGGCGCACCATCTCTATGCGGGTGGCGCGCCCCGTTGCATCCTCGGTCTCGACATAGACCCCCGAAAGCGTGACCGCGCCCATGGCGGGGGTGAATCGCTCGCGGCCCATGCCGGTGACGAAGCGGCGCATCGGCTCGGCCCGGTCCATGCCGATCACCGAGTTGTAATCGCCGCACATGCCCGCATCGCCCTGGAAGGCCGTGCCGCCGGGCAGGATCTGGGCATCGGCCGTGGGGATATGGGTATGGGTGCCCACGACAAGGCTTGCCCGCCCGTCGCAGAAATGTCCCATGGCCATCTTCTCGGAACTGGCCTCGCAATGCACATCCACCACCGCCGCCTGCACCGCGCCACCCAGCGGATGCGTGCGCAGCACCGCGTCGATCGCCGAGAAGGGATCGTCATAGGCGCGGCGCATGAAGACATTGCCCAGCACCTGCGCCACCAGCACCCGCCGCCCGCGCCCGTCGGCAAAGACGCGGTGGCCGCGCCCCGGTGCCACCTTGGCATAGTTGAGCGGGCGCAGGATGCGCGGCTCGCGCTCGACCTCTTGCAGCATGTCCTTCTGGTCGAAGGCGTGATCGCCCAGCGTCACCACATCGGCCCCGGCCTCGAAAAGCGCGCGCGCATGGGCGGCGGTCAGGCCCATGCCGCCCGAGGCGTTCTCGCCATTCACCACCACGAAATCGAGCGCCCAGGCCGCGCGCAGCTTCGGCAGCCGCTCGGCCACCGCCGCGCGCCCCGCCCGCCCCATCACGTCGCCCAGGAAAAGCAGCTTCATGCCCGCCTTGTTAGGGCGCGCAGGGACCAAGGGCAAGGGGCCGGGCGCGCACCCGGCGCAGGGCGGATGCGCCGTGCCGGTCCCGGGTCACGGCCGCGGGGGATGGGGTGGCGCTGCCGAACTGCGGGTTTCGCGCGGTCGCCCGGCGCGCGCGCCCCGCCCGCCCGGATCGAGCGGCTGGAAGGCGGCAAGATCGAGGTCGGAGAGATCCTGATCGAGGAAGGCCTCGGCCTCCTCGTCCGTGGTCATGTGGGGGACGGCGCGCCCGGACATGATGCGTGACCTTTCTCTGGTATCTTGGGCCAGATGTGGCGCGATCCCGGCGCGGAGGCAAGGGCGGCGCGCGAGGGCCGCAGACGCTTCGAGTGTTATCCTCGGGCTTGACCCGAGGATCCGGGTGAGGGGAGATCCTCGGGTCAGGCCCGAGGATGACAGGGGGACGCGCGGGAGAAGGGGAAAATTGCTCAAAATGCTCGTTGGACCAAGTCAATCTGCTGCCTGCCCCACACACGACCTATGGATTTCACGCCGCCGACACACAACATCTTGCGCACTTTAGCGACTCCGGCTATAGTCAAAGCATAGGAGGTACAAGCTATGCGTTCAGCGTTCGGTCGATTTGCCCAAGAACTCAGACTTAAGCGTGGCTTAAGCCAAAAAGACTTTGCCGAACTCGCTGGATATAGCATGGCGCATGTAAGCAACCTTGAGCACCATCGCATGAACGTCAACGACAAGGTCGTAGGCGTTTACATTGATGTATTGAACTGCACCGGGGAAGAAGCCTGCGAACTCCGCAAGCTGGCAAATTTCGGAAATGGGCTTCGCAAGACCACTGATCCGACTTCACCCAACACCCCGATACAAGTGATGCTCGAAGCGTTTGGTGATCGCATTTCTCCACGAGCGCGTGCAAAAATTCAAGAGATCATAGAACGAGAAACCGGCGAACAGCTTGATGCACTCACGTTTGCATCCAACCAGAGAACGCCAAGTAAACCATCAGTGAAAAAGCGTACGAAGCGTCCCGAACTTTCTCCACAACGTCTTGTCGAAATTTCACTTATTGCAGAAAAAGCGAGACTTCGGGTTTGCGGCGAAACAAGGAAAATTGATATTGGCGCTGCGCTTGAAAAACTCTCGTTCACGGAAAACAATCTTGACTACGACGTGCTTGAAACTCTACCCAGTGAACTAGATGGAGCTTTCGCCGCAATTGTTGGCCACGACAATGGGCATACAATTATCCTGGAAGAGAAAAGGTTCCTTGGTGCTATAAACGGGGTTTTCTTCTCAAGGCATGTGGTCGCGCACGAATTAGGGCATCATTTTCTACACTCACGACTACTTGAGAGTAAGAATGGTCTATATCTTCCACCACAAGAGCTTGCCAAGAACACCCCTTCCATGTTCACTTCAGAAAGACGAATTGAACAAGTTGTTGATACTTTGGAAGAAGTTGAGGCGGAGTGTTTTGCGACACTTTTCTTGGTACCATGGACCGCGTTCCTCAAAGGAACGGAAGTCCGATACTTGGCAGAAGATTATGGCGAGCAGTTGGATGAAGTCAAACGCTATTCCCGCTTGTTTGTTCTGGATAACGTAAAAGATGCCTTTCGATGGGCTTTGTGGCACAAGGGAATTCGACAACACCCAATATTCGACTAAATTCCACAATATTCTTCGCACTATCGCGGGCGAGGTTAGGAAAGGATAACCGATGCGCTTTTCGCTTAGTGATAGCTTATTGCTGTAGAGCAAAGACGTCGAACTTGCCCCCTCACCTCGCAAACTTCTTGTACTTCACCCGCTTCGGCTCCAGTGCATCCGGCCCCAGGCGCCGCTTCTTGTCTTCCTCGTAGGCCGAGAAATCGCCCTCGAACCATTCGACATGCGCCTCGCCCTCGAAGGCCAGGATATGCGTGCAGATGCGGTCGAGGAAGAAGCGGTCGTGGGAGATGACCACGGCGCAGCCGGCGAAATCCGTGAGCGCATCTTCCAGGGCGCGCAGCGTCTCCACGTCGAGATCGTTGGTCGGCTCGTCGAGAAGCAGCACGTTGCCGCCCTCCTTCAGCAGCCGCGCCATGTGGACGCGGTTGCGCTCGCCGCCCGACAGCAGCGAGACCTTCTTCTGCTGGTCGCCGCCCTTGAAGTTGAACGCGCCGCAATAGGCGCGGGAGTTCATCTGCGCATCGCCCAGCTGGATGATCTCGGCCCCGCCCGAGATTGCCTCCCACACCGTCTCGTCGGGCTTGAGGTCGTCGCGGGACTGATCGACATAGGAGAGTTTCACCGTGTCGCCGTATTCGATGGTCCCGGCGTCGGGCACCTCCTGCCCGGTGAGCATGCGGAAGAGCGTGGACTTGCCCGCGCCGTTCGGCCCGATCACGCCGACGATGCCGCCGGGGGGCAGCGAGAAGCTGAGATCCTCGATCAGGAGCTTGTCGCCCATGGCCTTCTTCAGCCCCTCGACCTCGATCACCTTGGAGCCCAGGCGCGGCCCGTTGGGGATGACGATCTGGGCGCGGGCGATCTTTTCGCGCTCGGACTGGCTGGCCAGTTGCTCATAGGCGTTGATCCGGGCCTTCTGCTTGGCCTGGCGGGCCTTGGCGCCCTGGCGGATCCATTCAAGCTCTCGTTCCAGGGTCTTCTGCTTGGACTTGTCCTCGCGCGCCTCCTGTTCGAGGCGTTTGGCCTTCTGTTCGAGCCAGCTTGAATAATTGCCCTCATAGGGGATGCCGCGGCCGCGGTCCAGTTCCAGGATCCAGCCGGTGATCGAATCGAGGAAATAGCGGTCATGGGTGACGATGAGGATCGTGCCCTTGTACTCGATCAGGTGCTGTTGCAGCCAGGCGATGGTCTCGGCGTCGAGATGGTTGGTGGGCTCGTCGAGAAGCAGCATGTCGGGGGCTTCGAGCAAGAGCTTGCAGAGCGCGACACGCCGCTTCTCGCCGCCCGAAAGGGTGGTGACATCGGCCTCGTCGGGGGGGCAGCGCAGCGCCTCCATGGCGATGTCGATCTGCGAATCGAGATCCCAGAGGTTGTTGCTGTCGATCTCGTCCTGGAGCGCGGCCATCTCCTCGGCGGTCTCGTCGGAATAGTTCATCGCCAGCTCGTTGAAACGGTCGAGCCTGGCCTTCTTCTCGGCCACGCCCAGCATCACGTTCTCGCGCACATTGAGCGCGGGGTCGAGCTGCGGCTCCTGCGGGAGATAGCCCACGCGCGCGCCCTGCGCGGCCCAGGCCTCGCCGGTGAAGTCCTTGTCGATCCCGGCCATGATCCGCATGAGCGTGGACTTGCCCGCGCCGTTGACGCCCACGACGCCGATCTTCACACCGGGAAGGAAGTTGAGATGGATGTTCTCGAAGCATTTCTTGCCGCCGGGATAGGTCTTGGAGACCCCGGACATGTGATAGACATATTGGTAGGACGCCATTGGCTTGCCGCTCCGTCTGGGGATGTCGTGATGTCCCGCGGTGATAGCGGGCGGCGGGGCCGGGGGCAATGGGCCGGGGCGCGCATTTCCGCTTTACACCGCGTGGCGCGCGGCCAATGACAGGGCATGACCCACGGCCTGCCCTTCTCGCGTCCCGGTCAGGTGATCGGCCTTCTGGGCGGCTCCTTCGATCCGCCCCATGAGGGACATGTCCATATCAGCCGCGAGGCGCTGCGCCGCTTCGGGCTTGACCGGCTGTGGTGGCTGGTGAGCCCGGGCAACCCGTTGAAGCGCCACGGCCCCGCGCCTCTGGCGGCGCGGATGGCGGCGGCGCGCGCGCTGCTCGTTCATCCGCGCATGGCGGTGACGGATTTCGAGGCGCGCATGGGCACGCGCCATACCGCCGAGACGCTGGCGGCGCTGATGCGCGTCTGCCCGGGGCGACGCTTCGTCTGGCTGATGGGGGCCGACAACCTGGCGCAGCTCCATCTCTGGCAGGACTGGCGGGCGATCATGGCAAGCGTGCCGGTGGGGGTGCTGGCGCGGCCCGGGCAGCGGATCTCGGCGCGGCTCTCGGTGGCGGCGCGGGTCCATGCCGTGGCGCGTCTGCCGGCCGGGCAGAGCCACGCGCTGGGGCGGGCGGACCCGCCCGCCTGGTGCTTTGTCAACGTGCCGATGATGGACATTTCCTCGAGCGCGCTGCGGGCGCGGGGGATCACGGCGGATGTTGCAGAAAAGTGAGGCGGCGCGGCAATCACGGCGATTGCGCGGGCGGCGCGGGATTGGCTAGGCTCGCACCATGACGCAGGCGTTTTCCAGACGGGTTTTCCTGGGCACCGGCCTTGCCGCGCTGGCCGCGCCCGCGCTGGCCGGGCCGCCCGCCACATCGCTGCGCCCCGTGGCGCGGCCGGCGCATGGCGCGGGACGGCTCGCCGCGCGGGGCGTGCCCGCGGCCGAGGCGCTCATCTCCAGCGCCGACCTCTCGGGTCAGGTGGGCTATGCCCTGGTCGATCCCACGACCGGCACCGTGCTGGAAGAGGGCAACGGTGCCGCCGCCCTGCCGGCCGCGAGCGTGACCAAGACGGTCACGGCTCTCTATGCGCTTGACACGCTTGGGGCGGATCACCGGTTCGAGACGCGGCTCCTGGCCACCGGCCCGGTGGAGAACGGTGTCCTGCGGGGCGATCTGGTGCTGGCGGGCGGCGGCGATCCGACGCTTGATACCAATGCGCTGGCCGGGATGGCGGCGGGGCTCAAGACAGCGGGCCTGCGGGAGGTGCGGGGGCGGTTCCTGCTCTGGGGCGGCGCGGTGCCCTTTCGCCGCGCGATCGACGAGACCCAGCCCGAACATGCGGGCTACAACCCCGCGCTCTCCGGGCTCTGCCTCAATTACAACCGCGTCCATTTCGAGTGGAAGCGGCAGGGCGGCAGATACGCGATCTCGATGGATGCCCGCTCGGACCGCTACCGTCCCGATGTCACCGTGGCGCGGATGCGCGTGGCCGAGCGCGCGGCCCCGGTCTATGTCTATTCCGACGGGGGCGCGCGCGACGAATGGAGCGTGGCGCGCGCGGCGCTTGGCAATGGCGGGGCGCGCTGGCTGCCGGTGCGCAAGCCCGAGCTCTACGCGGGCGAGGTGCTGGCCACCTTCGCGCGCGCGCAGGGGATCGCGCTGCCCCGGCCCGCGGTGATGACGGGCACACCCTCGGGCACGGTGCTCGCGCGCCACAGAAGCGCACCGCTGGCGGAGATCCTGCGCGACATGCTGCGCCATTCCACCAACCTCACCGCCGAGATGGCGGGGCTTGCCGCCTCGGCGCGGCGGGCGGGGCGCGCGGTGCCGCTCGGACAATCGGCGGCGATGATGAACGCCTGGGCGGCGGCAAGCCTTGGCATGAGCGCCGCGGCGCTGCGCGACCATTCGGGCCTGAGCGACCGATCGCGGCTTACCGCGACCGATCTGGCGCGGGGGCTGGCCGGGGCGCGGCGCGTGGCTCTCCTGCGCCCGCTCCTGCGCGCGTTCGAGCTGCGCGACGCGCAGGGTCGGGTTCTGCGCAACCATCCCGTGCAGGTGCAGGCCAAGACCGGGACGCTTTATTTCGTGAGCACGCTCGCGGGCTATATCCGGACGCCCGGGGGCAAGGACCTGGCCTTTGCCATCTTCACGGCAAGCGACAGCCTGCGCGCGCGCATCGATCCGCAGGCGGATGCGCGCCCGCCCGGCGCGCGAAGCTGGAACCGCCGCGCCAAGACCCTTCAGCAGGCGCTCATCGAGCGCTGGAGCGCGGTCTACGGCTGAGGGGGTCCGCCCTTGCCCCCGCCGAAGACCGGCGCGCGCCCGGCCATGTTGGCGGCGATCTGTTCCAGCTGGTCGGGCTGGCCGATGAGCGCGGCCTGTTCGCGGCTTTCGGCCATGAGGATCTCGGCCTCGCCTGCCCCGCTTTCGGCCCGGGCGATGAGGCGCTTGGCGGCGCGGATGGCCGAGGGGCTGCGGGTGGCGATCTCACGGGCAAGCTCCTGCGCCGCGGCCAGCGGATCGGCGGCGATCTCGGTCACAAGCCCCCAGGCCTCGGCCTGCGCGGCGCTGACGGGGCGCGCGGTATAGGTCAGCCGGCGGATCACGTCCGAGCGGGCAAGGCGCGGCAGGAGCGCCATGCCGCCCATGTCGGGGATAAGACCCCATTTCATCTCCATGACCGCAAGCTTGGTCTCGGGCGCGGCGATGCGGATATCGGCCCCGAGCGCAAGCTGGAAGCCCGCGCCATAGACCGCCCCGTGCAGCGCCGCCACCACCGGCACGGGCAGGCGGTGCCAGACCATCGCCACCTGCTGGAAGAGATTGGCCGTGCCATGGGTGCGCTTCAGGATCAGCGCCTCGGGATCGCCGCGCGCCAGCGTGGCGAAGCTCATCACGTCGAGCCCCGCGCAGAAGGCGCGCCCCTCGCCCGAGAGCACGACGGCGCGGATATCGGCCTCCATCAGCGCCGCGCCCGCCGCGACGATGGCCTCCGCCATCTCGGGATCGACGGCGTTCATCTTGTCGGGGCGGGTGAGGGTGACATGGGCGATATGGCCCTCGATCTCGGTGGTGACGCGGGGCATGGGCGGTCCTCCTTTGCCGCGATGAAACACCGATGCCCTCCGTCTGGCCAGCGGAACGTTGCGGCAGGGCCTTGCCGGGCGGCCCCGCATCCCGCTATCTCTGCGCCATGACCCATCCACGATACACCCCGCTGATCCGAAGCCTGCCCGCCGCCGTGCCCTTTGTCGGCCCCGAGGAACAGGAGCGCGCGCGCGGCGCGCCCTTTGCCGCGCGTCTGGGGGCCAACGAGAGCCTCTTCGGCCCCTCGCCCGCCGCGCTTTCCGCCATGCGCGCCGAGGCGGCGGAGGTCTGGAAATACGGCGATCCGACGAGCCATGAGCTGCGCGCGGCACTGGCGGCCCAGCTTGGCGTGGCGGTGGAGAACGTGCTGGTGGGAGAGGGGATCGACGGGCTTCTGGGCAATCTGGTGCGGTTGCTTGTCGCCCCAGGCGACCGGGTGGTGACATCGGGCGGGGCCTATCCGACCTTCAACTACCATGTCGCGGGCTTTGGCGGGGTGCTGCACAAGGTGGCCTATCGGGACGATGCCGAGGATCTCCCCGCCCTCATCGCCCGCGCGCACGAGGTGGGCGCGAAGCTCGTCTATTTCGCCAATCCCGACAATCCGATGGGATCCTGGCTGCGGGGGGCGGCGGTGGCGGCGGCCCTCGACGATCTGCCGGAGGGCTGCCTGCTCTGCCTTGACGAGGCCTATGTCGAGTTCGCCCCCGAGGGCACGGCCCCCGCGATCGACGCGGGCGATCCTCGCGTGATCCGGATGCGCACGTTTTCAAAGGCCTACGGGATGGCGGGCGCGCGGATCGGCTATGCGGTGGCCGAGGCGGGGCTGATCGCGGCCTTCGACAAGGTACGCAACCATTTCGGCGTGACCCGGATGGCGCAGGCGGGGGCGCTTGCGGCCCTGCGCGACGCGGACTGGCTGGCCCATGTGCAGGCCAAGGTGCGGCGCGCAAGGGAAGAGATCGGCCGGATCGCCGGGGCGAACGGCCTTGTCGCCCTGCCCTCGGCCGCCAATTTCGTCGCCGTCGATTGCGGGCGCGACGGGGCCTTTGCCCGGCGCGTGCTGCAAGGGCTGGTCGCGCGCGGCGTCTTCGTGCGGATGCCCTTCGTCGCGCCGCAGGACCGCTGCATCCGCATCAGTTGCGGCCCCGCGCGGGATCTTGCCACTTTGGCCGAAACCCTGCCCGCCGCGCTGGCAGAGGCACAAGAATCCGACTGACAGAGCGGATTTTGCCGGTACACTCTGCCCCATGCGTCATGGCAACCTGAAAGAGGCCCCGAACTACACCAATGCCGCCCTGATCATGGGCGGGGTCAACCTCTTCTGGATGTTCCTGGTGATCTGGGCCAGCCTCGGGTTCTGGGCGGTGCTGGTGACGGGCTATGCGCTCGACCGGCTGATCCTTTGGCTGGCGGCGCGGCGGCGCGCGCGCTAGGCCACCCGNCGCACCGACCAGCCCCAGAAGCGCGCCAGCATGAACGTGCCCGCCAGCGCCAGCCCCACCGCGAGGCCGAGCCAGATGCCGGGGCCACCAAGGCCGAAGGTGAAACCCAGCAGATAGCTCACCGGCACGCCCACGGCCCAGTAGCTCAGCGCGGCTATGACCATGGGCACGCGCGTGTCCTGCACCCCGCGCAGAAGCCCAAGCGCCATGACCTGCGCCGCATCCGCCAGCTGGAAGAGCGCAGCCGCGGCCAAGAGCGTCACGCCGATGGCGATGACCGCCGCCCGGTCGGGATCGTCCGGGGCGAGAAAGAGGCCGATGAGCGTCTCGGGCACGGTCAGGAACAGGATCACCGTGAAAACCGCCACCGTGCCGGAAGCGGTCAGCACCATCAAGGCCCCGTCGCGCAACCCCTGCGCATCGCCGCGCCCCTGTGCCTGGCCCGCCCGCACCGTGGCCACGTTCGAGAGGCCCACATGGACCATGAACATCACCGATGTCACCTGAAGCCCGATGCCATGGGCGGCGAGCGGCAGTGTGCCGAGCCAGCCCATCATCACCGAGGAGGCGGCGAAAAGCCCCACCTCGGCCAGGTTCGTCATGCCGATGGGCCAGCCGAGGCGGAAGACGCGGGCGAAGGCCTCCCAATCCGGGCGCCAGAGCCGCTGAAAGAGCGCGTGCTCGGGCGTCGCGCGGGCGACATAGACCGCGAGCGCCAGCATCGAGGCGAGGTTGACCGCGAGCGAGGCCAGCGCCGCGCCGCGCACGCCCATCTCCGGCAGGCCGAAATTGCCGAAGATGAGCGCGTAGTTGACCACGATGTTGAGCGCCACCGCCGCGAGCGTGACCCAGAGCACCACGGCGGTGCGCTCGAGCGCAGCGAGATAGGACTTGAGCACCATCACCATGAGCGCGGGCAGGATGGCCCAGCCCGCGATCCCGAGATAATCGGCGGCGAGCGCCGCGGTGGCGGGTTCCTGTCCGAGCCAGCCGAAGACCCCCTCGGCGGCCAGCATCGCCGGCAGGGTGGCAAGCCCGAAGAGCGCCGAGGCCCAGAGCCCCATGCGCGTCACCCGGCGCACCTGCGCCCCCTCTCCGGCNGCCGCCGCCGACGCCACCATCGGCATCACCGCCCAGGCAAAGCCCGAGCCCATGATGAAGAGCACGAAGAAGAGCGTGCCGCCCAGCACCTCGGCCGCCAGCGCCTCGACCGAATACCAGCCCAGCATCACCGCGTCGGTGAGCGTGATGGCGAATTGCGCCACATGGCTGCCGATCAGCGGCAGGCCGAGGCCGAGAATGGCGCGCAGGTGCTGACGGTAGGTGAGCCGGGCAGACATGGTTCCGGCCTATGCCGGGGGCGCGGCGGGCGCAAGTGGCCAGCGCCGCCTCAGAGCGTGGCGCGCATGAGGTGCAGCGAAAGCGCCGCAATCACCAGCCCTGCGCCGATCTCGAGCGCGGTGAGCGCGCGGGAAAGGCCGCGTCCCTCGGCGGTGGCGAGCCGCGACAAGGCCCCCTCGCGCAGCGTGACCGAGGCGAGCGCCACGGCCAGCGTCACGCTGGCCGTGCCCAGCCCCATCACGAAGGTGCCGAGGATGCCCGCCATGCCGATCCCCAGCTTCCACGTCAGGATCAGCAGGAAAAGCGCCCCGGTGCAGGGCCGGATCGCCACCGCACCCACGAGCATCGCCGCGTCGCGCCAGCCCTGCACGCGCGCGGCCTCTTCCGGGCTCGGCGCGTGGCGATGCCCGCAGGTGGCGCAGGCAGGCCCGTGCTCATGGTCACGGGACACGGCTGCCCGGTACCAGCGCCGCGCCCCGCGCAGCGCCAGCCACAGCCCCACCAGCGCCACCGCGCCATAGCTTGCGGGCGCGAGCCACGCTTCGGCCACGCCGGTCATCTGCTGGCGCGTGAGATCGAAGAGGAAGACCCCCGCATAAACGAGCGCCACGGCGCTCGCCGCCTGGGCAAGGCTCGAGGCAAGCGCCAGCGCCGAGAGCCGCGCCGCACCGACCCGCGCCGCCATGCCGTAGCCGCCGATCAGCACCTTGCCATGCCCCGGCCCCGCCGCGTGAAAGAAACCATAGGCGAAACACAGCGTCAGAAGCCCCGTCATCGCCCCCGGCTCGCCCGCGCGCAAGGCGCGCAGCAGCCGCGCCATGGCCTGCTGCGTCTCGGCCTGTCCCGCGCGCGCCCAGGCGGCAAGATCGCCCGCCCCGCCGAAACCCCAGAGCCAGATCGCCAGCGCGACCAGCCCGAGCGCGGCAAGGCTCAGGAGGGCGCGCGGCACGAGATCACCATCGTGTCGGAAAAGAGATTGCCCACCTCGACGCCCTCATATTGCTGCTCGGCGCTCAGCTGGGCCAGCATGTCGCGGAAGGCGCGCTGGCTCTCGTCAAGATCCGGCTCGCGGATCGTGTAGGCGCAGCCCGCGGGCAGGATCACCGGCCCGGCCAGCGTGTAATCGACGTAATAGGTCGGGTCGTAGGGCTCCACGCGCAGCCCGTCGGCGGGCACGGGGGCGAAGCTGCGGGTGTGGGTGGCAACGATGCGCCCCGCCTCGACGCGGATACCGGTGGGCACGGGATGGTCGAGCGCGATCTTTTGCCCGCCCGCATGGATGTAGAGATCGCCCTCGAACCCCTCGGGCCATTCCACCAGATCGAAGCCCCTGAGCCGTTTCAGTTCCGCCTCGGTGAGTTGTCCGTCGCCATCGGGATCGAGCCCCATGTCGGCGAAGATCAGGAGCGAGAAGAAATCGTCATAGCTCCAGGTCACCTCGACGCCGGTCAGGTTGCCCGCGCCGTCGTCCTGAAAGCGGAGCGCGACATCGACGAAGACATGCGGATGCGCCGCCGCCGGAGAGAGCGGCAGCGCGGCGATCAGGGCGGCGAGGGCATGACGGGTCATGCCGCCAGAGATAGGCCACGCCGCCCTGCCCCGCAAGCGCGCGCCGCGCCTGGAAAGCAACGAGACAGCGGGGTTTCGCCGGTGAGCGCGACCCCTCAGAGCGCAAGGTCGTCGCGGTGGATGAGCGGGCCGCGCGGCGGATAGCCGAGCGCCGCCTCGATCTGGTCGGAGCGCAGCCGCGCGATGCGGGCGGCATCCCCGGCATCNTAGCGCGTGAGGCCCTGCCCCAGCACGCGGCCCGTCTCGTCGGCCACCTCCACCGGGTCGCCCCGTCCGAAGCTGCCCGAGACCGCGCTCACCCCCGCCGAAAGCAGGCTGCTGCCGGAGGCGAGCGCGCGCGCGGCACCCGCATCGACGGTGACGCGGCCGCGCGGCTTCATCGCCGCGATCCAGGCCTTGCGCTTCTGCTGCGGGTCGCCCTGTGCCGCGAACCAGGTGGCGCGCGCGCCCTCGATGAGCGCCCGCACCGGGTGGAGCCTGTCGCCGCGCGTGATGGCCATGGCGCAGCCGCCCGCCGTGGCGGTGCGCGCGGCCATGATCTTGGTCTTCATGCCCCCCTTCGAGAGGCCCGATCCGGCATCGCCCGCCATCGCCTCGATCTCCGGCGTGATCTCGGCCACATGGGCTAGGTGGCGCGCGCCCGGCTCGGTCTGCGGGTTGGCGGTATAGAGCCCGTCCACATCCGACAGAAGGATGAGCACATCCGCCCCCGCCGTCACCGCCACCTGCGCGGCGAGCCGGTCATTGTCGCCATAGCGGATCTCGTCGGTGGCCACGGTGTCGTTCTCGTTGACGATGGGCACCGTGCCGAGGCGCAGAAGCTGCTCCAGCGTGGCGCGGGAATTGAGATAGCGGCGGCGGTCCTCGCTGTCCTCGAGCGTGACCAGCACCTGCGCGGCCTGAAGCCCGTGGCGCGCGAGCGCCGCCTCGTAGGCACCCGCGAGCTTGATCTGGCCCACAGCCGCGGCCGCCTGGCTCTGCTCAAGGCTGAGCGCGGTCGCGGGCAGGCCGAGCACACCCCGGCCAAGCGCGATCGAGCCCGAGGAAACGAGGATCACATCCGCGCCGCGCGCGCGCAGTTCCGCCACATCCCCGGCCAGCGAGGCAAGCCAGTCGGCGCGCAAGGCCCCCGTCGCGCGGTCCACCAGCAGGGCCGAGCCGATCTTGACCACAATCCGGCGCGCGTCCGTCAGGGCTGCCACGGGGCCGCCTCCTCGGGGCCGGTCCTTTCGCGCAGCCGGCCCGCGTCGATATGGCCGCGCAGGGCGCGCAGCACCTCGGTCACGCCCTCGCCGGATATGGCGGACATGAGCATGACCGGCCCGCCGCTCGCGGCCTCCAGTTCCTCGCGCAGAAAGTCGCGCTCCTCGGCGTCGAGCGTGTCGATCTTGCTCAGCACCGTGAGACGCGGCTTGTCGGCCAGCCCNGCGCCATAGGCGTCCATCTCGTCGATGATGGTGCGATAATCTGCGACCGGATCGCCCGAGGAGCCATCGACCAGGTGCAGAAGCACCGCGCAGCGCTCGACATGGCCGAGGAAGAGATCGCCCAGCCCGCGCCCCTCGGACGCGCCCTCGATCAGGCCGGGAATGTCGGCCACCACGAATTCCACATTGTCCACGCCCACCACGCCGAGATTGGGATGCAGCGTGGTGAAGGGGTAATCGGCGATCTTGGGCCGCGCGTTGGAGGTGGCGGCAAGGAAGGTGGACTTGCCCGCATTGGGCAGGCCCAGCAGCCCCACGTCGGCGATGAGCTTGAGCCGCAGCCAGACCGTGCGCTCCACGCCCTCCTGGCCGGGATTGGCGCGGCGCGGGGCCTGGTTGGTCGAGGTCTTGAAACGCAGGTTGCCCCAGCCGCCATTGCCGCCGCGCGCCAGTTCCACCCTCTGGCCCACCTCGGTCATGTCGGCGATCACCGTCTCCCCGTCCTCCTCGAGGATCTCGGTGCCCACGGGCACACGCAGCACGATATCGGCCCCGTTCGCGCCGGTCTTCTGACGGCCCATGCCGGGGCGGCCATTCTCGGCGAAGAAATGCTGCTGGTAACGGAAGTCGATCAGCGTGTTGAGACCGTCCACCGCCTCTGCCCAGACCGAGCCGCCATGCCCGCCATCGCCGCCATCGGGGCCGCCGAACTCGATGAACTTCTCGCGGCGAAAGCTCACGCAGCCCGCGCCGCCCGCGCCCGAGCGGAGATGCACCTTGGCGAGGTCGAGGAATTTCATCGTCCGTCCTTCCGGCGCGGGGCCCCGCGCGGGGCCTCAGCGCATCTTGCGGGTATAGGTCCAGGTGGGCACGGTCGCGCCGCGGGCCACCGAGAATGTCTCGGCATCCCCAAGATACCGAAAGCCGCAATTCGTCAAGACCCGCGCCGAGGCCGGATTGTCCTGGAAGACGCTGGCGAAGATGGTGCGCGCGTCATGCGGGTTGGCCGCGATGAGCGCCTCGACCGTCGCCGAGGCCACGCCCGTGTTCCAGAAGGCCGGGGCCACCCAGTAGGCGATCTCGGACTGGCCCGCGTCCACGCGGCTCAGGCTGACGAGGCCCATCACCTCCGGCCCGCCCGCGCGGGTGGCGTCGATGGCCCAGATATCCTCGTTGCGCGTCTCGGCCTGCGCGCGCGCGATCAGCGCCTCGGCCGCGCCCGGCGGATAGGGATGCGGGATGCTCGACGTGGCGCGGGCGACACGGACATCGCCCGCGTTGAGCGCAATCAGCCCGGCATCGGACATGCGCAGCGGGCGCAGGTCGAACCGCCCTGTCTCGATCACCGGCTGGGCGGTGATGGTCTCGTATTTCATGCGCTCCTCCTTCGCATGAGAGGTGCTTTCAAGATGGGGTCTCGCGCCCCGGCCACAAGCGCCGCGCGGTCAGCGAACACCGCAAAGTGACGCGGATTTGACGGATCGGGCCAAACGACAAGGGGGACCGGCCCGCGCCGATCCCCCCTTGTCGAAATCGGTAGGGTCGGCCTACTCGGCGGCCTCCGCCACCGGCAGGACCGAAATGAAGGTGCGGCCCTTGAGCCCCTTGTGGAATGTCACGGCCCCTTCGGTCACGGCAAAGATCGTGTGATCCTTGCCCTGTCCCACGCCCGCGCCCGGCCAGAACTTGTTGCCGCGCTGGCGCACGATGATGTTGCCCGGGATCACGGATTCGCCGCCGTATTTCTTGACGCCAAGGCGCCGGCCCGCGGAATCGCGGCCGTTGCGGGAGGAGCCGCCTGCTTTCTTGTGTGCCATCTCGTCTCTCCTTAGCCCTTCGCCAGGTCCCTGGCCTGTTCGATCCAGCCCTCACGCTCGATCCGGCCCTTGAAATTCAGCTTCTCGTCGAAGGCCGCCACATCCTCGGGCGACCAGGCGGCGATCTGCGCGAAGCTGGTCACACCCGCCTCGTGCAACTTCTTCTCAAGCGCCGGGCCCACGCCCGANAGCTTCTTGAGGTCGTCACCGCCGGTCGCCGCCGCCGGGGTCGCGGCCTTTTCCGGCTTCGGCGCGCCGCTGGCAAGCGCCGAGGCGCTCACCGAGCCGGTGCCGATCGCGGCCTTGATGCCGGTCGTTTCGGCACCCGAGGCCAGAATCTCCGTCACGCGCACGAGCGTGAGCTTCTGGCGATGTCCCCGCGTGCGCTGCGAGCCGTGCTTGCGGCGGCGCTTGACGAAGCTGATGACCTTCTCGCCCTTGATCTGGTCGATCACCTCGGCCTGCACCGCGGCACCTGTCACCAGCGGCGCGCCGATGACCGGGCTCTCGCCGCCCAGCATCAGGATCTCGTTGAATTGCACTTTCTCGCCGGCATCCGCCGCAAGCCGTTCCACCCGGAGCATGTCGCCCGGCTGAACCCGGTATTGCTTGCCACCGGTCTTGAGGACCGCAAACATGGGCATTTCCTTTCGCTTCCGCGTCCTGTGGTCCCCGCTCCGGCGGATGTTCACGGCCCCTCGGGCCACCTCGGACAGCGCACCCGTCCCCGGGTGTGATCCAAAGAGAAAACCGGCGAGTCTGCCCGCCGGTTGCGGCGATATGCGCCAGGATGCGCGCCCTGTCAAGCCGTTCCCGGCGATTTGCCGCCCTCGCGGCTCAGAGATCCTGCGCGCGCGGTACCTCGGCCAGCCGCCGCGCCAGCCTTTCGAACCGGTCGGCCATGATCTCGTATTGCACCGCGTTCATGAGCTCGTAGACCCGCGCCATGACCGGATGCGCGAGCGCCTCGGCATAGGCGCGCAGTTCGGCGGTCGGGATGTCGCGGTAGGTCAGCGCGGCACTGGCGAGCGCGGCGGCGCGCATCTGCGCGCGCATCTCCTCGGCCCCCTGCGCGAGCACCTGCCGGAGCGTCGCGGCATCGATCTCGTCCTCGGTCAACCCCGCCGCCGAGGCCGCCATGAGAAAGCGGAACTGAAGCTCCTGCACGGCGATGACCGACTGTCCCGAGACGTCGATCGCGTCGTTCATCGCGGCGAGCGCGCCGCGCCGCCGCGCGTCCATCGCCGCAAGCAGCGCCTCGCCCTCCGCCTGCTCGTCCGCACCGCCCGGGCGCATGTGGCTTGCATTCTCCACCGCGACCAGCCGCTGCCCGAGACCGGACGCGTAGAAGGAAGCGGCATGGCCAAGCATCTCCTCGTCGAGCGTCTGGGCCAGGATGTCGAGCGCCTGGGCGCGCATGGCGGCAGGATCGAAGACCTCGTCGCGGATGCGCGGCCAGGCGAGACCGAAATCGCCGGGCGCAAGCCCGACCATGGCCGGCGCATCCGCGGCACTCAGCGCGATGCTGTCGAGCGCCATGTCGAAGCCGGTGATCTCGAGAAAGGCGCGCAGCCGGTCGCGATCCGCCGCCGGGGCGATCCCCGCCCAGAGCCCGATCAGAAGAACGAGAAGCGGCAGGGGCAGGACACGGGGCAGGACACGGGGCAGGACGGGCATGGCTGGACCTCGGATCGGAGTGCCGACCAGTCTAGGCGATTTTGCGGCACAAACAATCCCGCCCCCCTTGCCCCGCCCGCAAAAGCCAAGTAAACGCGCTCACCAGACCCCCGCGGAGAGGTGCCGGAGTGGTCGAACGGGGCGGTCTCGAAAACCGTTGTGGGGGCAACTCCACCCAGGGTTCGAATCCCTGTCTCTCCGCCACTTGATCCCAAATTTCCGTTTATAATCATATGTTTACGGGATTTCAGTCAAAACCGCTTGCCAAATACCCACCATCCCGAAAAACGATACATGGCCTCGACCTGCCGTCAGCGCCGGTGATCTTTTCAGGTGTCTCATTTGAGACAGCAGACAGATCGCGTTGAACGGTATCCTTGCTCGCCGTCCCATCCNCCTCNGCGATCTGGCGGTAGGACATGCCTTCGGCGCGCATTGCAGCCCACAGCTCACGGCGCTGATCCTTTGTCAGCTGGCGGCGAGGGCGTAGAGGGCGGAAGGGGGCAAGTTGCCCAAGTTGGGCATTTTGCCATCGAATAACCTGGCAACCTGAATGAAGCGATCTGCTGCGCTTGATGACATCCCGAACTCGCTTTCGATCCACGGCAGGAACTTGCCGTGAGGAAGGCGGGCCTTCGCCTCCGTCGAGGGGGCGGCCAGGGCGTAGAGGGCGCGGACGCTCAAATGCTGCACCGTGCGACATTCCAGCGTATAGGCTTCGGCAACACTCATGAAGCGATTGGCCGTAGCTCGATGCATCTCAGGAAACTCTTCCTTGATCCACGGCAGGAACTTGCCGTGAGGAAGGCGGGCCTTCGCCTCGATCAGGCGCTGGCCGATCACCAATGCGAATGACCGCCGTAGCCTGTATGCTCTCAATTTCCTGAGCAATTTCTTCGAGCTGTTCGGATGCATCGGAAATCTGTGCGCNGTGGCGCACACTTTGCATCTCATTCATATCGACGCTCTTCTGGCATTCAGCCAGCGCCGATCCCGCGCCGCCGTGCTCGTCTCCGTCTTTTCGCAGCTCTGTCATGACAGCGCGTCGAGCAATAGAGCGCGCCCGCACGCTTTGCTGGTGGCATCTCATTCCCGCACTCGGCGCAGCTACGCCCTGCAAATCGTTCGCGGCGCTGCGCCTTCGAACGCGCCCGCAGGCCGCATATCAGGCTGCAATAGATCACCCGCTTCTTTATCTCAGGCGATATCGCCGCCCCACACTCGGCGCAGATCCGCCCCTCGCGCCGCTCGCGCCGCAGCTTTTGCAGCCGGTGACCTTTGACAGCTTCCCGACATTTGCGCGAACAGTAGAGCGCTCCCATGCGCTTTGCCGGTGAGATCGGCCCGCCGCACCATGCGCAGGACCGGCCCGCCTTGGCCTCGAGCCGCGCGACCGTGAACAGCGCAGTCTGAGATGCGTTGCAGCATTTCGTTCCGCAGTATTTCCGATGAGACCTCGAGCCCGCTGGCAGCTCTTCGCCGCAGTGCTCGCAGAGGGCCCTCATATCGAGCGGATCGCCGTGCATATCGCCTTGTCCTCGCTCGCCTCCCGCAAACGCGCGAGTCGCGCATGCTGCCGGTCAGCGCAGATCTTGCTACAGAATTTGGTCTGGTCGCCGGNGAGCCGCTTGTGGCAGATGACGCACCGCGTTCGTGCGATCAGAGTCCCGGCCTGAATGGTCCACTCGCGCTGCCCCTCGTTCCAGCTCGGCCGCTCCGCATTGATCCGCCGCAGCGCTTCGGCCACCAGATCGCGCGCGGCCTGGTTCGCGGTCGGCCAGGGCCAGCCCAGAAGGCACAAGGTCGATCGCAGCTCGGCGATGAACGCGCCCTCATAGGCGAAGAGAGAGGCTGTCACACCGTTCTGAAGGTCGGCCAGCATCACAATGGCCATGCGCCGCACGATCCGCGCGCGGTAGCGGACCCTGAATTGCTCGCGCCGCGCCATCCCTCAATGGCACGCCCGCCGCCGGGCGAGCCCGTCGAGCGCATGGAGAATGTCAGGGCCGCCCAGGTCCATGCAGGCCGAGACTGCACGCGCCCACTGGCACAGCTCTTCGCCCTTCACGCGCTGCGCCAGTGCGCCGAACGCGCCGCACGAATCCAGATTGACGCCTTGTCCGCCCCGTCGCTGCATCCGGTCGATTTCGAACAGGTCGCGCATCATCTGCATGTCGCCTCGGGCCGCCGCCGCAACGGCGAGATGAAACAACGCCTGCCCAAGCTCGTCGCGGGTCTCGTAGGCGTCGCGAATGTCGCGCGCGAGCTCGTCGCGGGTGGTGTCGGTGGTGTCGGTCATGTGGTTTCCTTTCTGTCAGTGCGCCCTCAGTCTGCGCCGCCCTCGGTTCACTTCTCAGTCGCAAATGGCGATCAGCGTCTTTCCGCCTGCCAATCCACCAGGCTCATGACGCGCTCGATCTCGCCCGGCTCGATCCCGGCCGCCTTGGCCGTGGCCAGTGCGCCGATGACCGCAGAGACAGACCGCGCCCGGCCGCCCGCGTCGTAAGCCTGAAGCGGTCTGAGCGTGTCGACCGTCACCTCGGCCCCCAGCTTGGCGGTGGCCTCCTCGGCGATCTGCATGGCGATCNGTTGCAAGGTCCAGGTCGCAAGGTGGCGCTGCGCCTCGCGCACCATCGGCCCCGTGGTGGCGTTGTAGAGAAGGCCGGGCAGAACTCCGAACGCGCCGCAGATCGCATCCCGCGCGGCCGCCAGCGTCTCCCTGGTCATCGCGCGCGAGAGATCCGGCGTCATGTCGGACGGCCGCCAGTCCTGCGCCGGGGCCGGGCCGCCCGCCGCCGTCACCTGGACACTCTCTCGCAAGAGCACGCGGCCCCGCTTGCCCCGGAACCCGCGCCCCAGCTTTTCCATGTCGGTGCCCGGCGTTTCGGGGAACGGCAGAACGCTGGTGCCGATCGGCGCATTCTCGAAGGTCTCGCCCAGGGCCGCCTCGACCGCGTGCAGCATCGACGCGGTGAGCGTTGCCCGGCGCAGCGGTGCCGTGCCCAGCCAGGGCGCCACCGGGTCGCAGCCGATGCGCAGATGCAGCACCTCGGCGGCCAGCGCCGTCATGGTGCGACCCCCGCCCGCCTCGGAGATCGACATGCGATAGGCGCGCGGCTGGCCGTCGCGGGTCGACAGATCCCAATCGGCGGCCGGCACAAGGCCCCGATCGGTGATCAGGAAAAGAGCCTCGCCCCTCAGCGCCAGAGACCGGCCCACAAGCGCCATGTCGCGCCGGGTGAGCATGTCGGTGCCCGTCACGTCCGCAAGGCTCAGAGCGTCGCTCCACAGGCTGATGCAGGTCTGCGCCGTGGCCGTCAGCTCGGCCAGCCCGCGCCGCCCGCTGATGTAGCTTTCGCGCGCCGCCATGATCTCGGCCGTGAAGCCGCTTGCGCTGGCCCGCGTCTCGGTTCGCGGCTCGGTCTCGCGCCGCCGGAAAAGGTCGAGAATGCCCATGCTCAGGCCCTCCTGTATTGGCGCAGCAGGTCCGCCGCGCCGCTCAGCTGCATCGCCATGGCAACCCACTTGGGCGTGCGGTCAAAATCGGTTTTCAGTGGCCCGGTTTCATTGGTGACACGTCCGGCGCCCTGGTGCCGCGGGCGCTCGGCGTAATACTCGGCCAGCCGCCGGAAAGCCTCCCAGACGCCCGCTGGCACCGTTCCCCCGCCCACGGTCGCCGTGAAGCGGTAGTGGCCATCACCGGGCAGCATGACGCCGCCCAGGGGCGACGGGTCGAGGCTCGTGGCAACGTATCCCGTGGCGCTCCAGACCTCTTGCGCCGTGATCGTCGCCGGTTTCAGATCGGGGACGAACTCACCGGGGCCCAGAACGATCCACACCACCTCGCGCTCGGTCCAGCGGTGCGCGATGTAGCTTTCGATCCGGTCCCAGATCAGAACGTCGTCGAGCGCCGCCGCCTTGTCGCTCAGAAGGCCCNCCGGCGTGTCGGGATAGGTCGCGGGAAACTCTTCCCGCCGTTCGCAGATCATCATATCGTCCATCACCGCCACCTCGCGGAATGATGCAGCACGGGCCGGATCACCTTGGCGGGCTGCCAGTTTCGTTTCTCGACCTCGATCTCGGTCTGCTTGAACGCGGGCCGGGTGACGATGCTGAGCTCATACAGCAACGCCTCGCGCACATGCCGGATCAGGGCGCCGCGCCGGGGATCCCCGTTCTCGTCAAGCGTGCCATCGTCGGGTTCCTCCTCGATGAATTCCGGCTCGGCCACGGCGCGCTCGGGCGGAATGCGAAACCCCGGCGAGACCCCGAACGCCAGCCCGGCGCCGATCTGAGCGATCACGTCCTTGCCGTAGCTCGTTTGCGCGATCTCTTCGGGCACATCCGCCGTGAAGCTGAGCGCATCGTCGGAGTCGGTGAGCGTCAGCGTGCCGGTGAGCTTCGATGCCAGCGGCCGGTTGTAGTCGTGGCCCACCAGCAGGTGGATTTCCTTGGTCGGATCCTCCACGCGGAACGCGAAGGCGCGCGGCTCGAAAACCTCTTTCCGCGGTCGACCGGTGCGCCCGCCGTCGCTGAGCGTTGCCGTCTTGCGATAGGGAAAGCGGCCCGCAAGCCGGACGCCGCCCCCGGATCGGCGGCGGACCTCGAGCCCGCCGCCTTCAAGATATGCCCCGAACAGCATCACTGCAGCCCCGTGAGCACCTCGAGCTGCACCGCCCGCGCCACCGTGATATCCATCGTCGCCAGCGCCGTGAGCCGCAGACCACCGGACGCCGCGTCGCTATACGGATCCCGGATCAGGTCCACCGCGCCCCAGGTCGCCACGAAGAACGGCGCGACGCCGCCCGCCGTGGTGGTCAAGAGCGCCTTGGTCACTTCGGGCGAGCCCGCCGGGGCCGCCAGCGCATTGCTCGACATGGCCACGTTGCCCGCCGGGATATTGCGGGTCAGGCGTTCCCATTCCGAAACCGCCGTGCCGGTGATGAGCGCATCGTCGAGATCGGACCAGACCTCGGGCCGGATCATCATGCGCACCGCGTCCGGGCTGCCCGCCGCGTTCGCCGTCATGAACCGCACCACCGCCGCCCGGAACGCCGCCCAGCTCGGTGCCGCGTCGATCGCGGTCTCGGTGATCCCGTAGGTCGCAGCGCCCGCGATGACGCCCAGCGGCTCGCCGCTCGAGCCCGCCCCCAGGAACGAAACCCGATCGACCTCTTGCGCAATCGCGCCGTTCATGTCGCGCCGCACCGCCTGCTCGAGCGCCGCGCCCGACTGTTTCAGCGCCTTGCGCGTGATCTTCATCTGGACGCCCAGGGTATGATCCGGGGCCAGCGGCTTGTCGGTGGTGGCATAGGCGGACGGCGCCGCAACGTCGCCCGTCTCGCTGGTCTGCCAGCCGACAGACGCGCCAGACGTGGCCACGGGATACTCGGCCTCGCCCTGCGCGATATTGATCATCTGGGCGCCCATGCGCGCCGCCACCGATGCCGGGAAAAGCCGGTCAATGATCGGGCGGGTCTGCACCGGGTCAGGCGTGCCGCTGGCCACCGTCTCACCGGCGCGCGTTTCCAGCGCCTGCCACGGCACCGGAATGCCCTGATAGGCCCCTTGGCTTCGCAGCTCCTGCACGATCTCGGCCGTCTCGCCGTCGAGCTGGTGGCCGTGGTCCAGAGCCATCGCGACCTGCCGCACCTCGAAGCGGCCCAGCATGTCGGCCCACTCGCGCGAGTCACGGGTTTCCAGATCGGCCCCGGCCTCGCGGCGTTCCTGGTCCTCGGCGATGAGGGCCGCGCGATAGCGGGTTTCATTCTGGCGATACTCGGTATCGAGCTCGGCCATCTGCCGGGTTTCGGCCTCGTCGGGGTTTTCCTTCCCGACCAGTCCGGCCAGGGTCTGGCGGATCTCCGATTGCCGCCGTTGGATTTTCACAGANTCCAGCATGTCATTCTCCTATGTTGCCAGATTGTTCTCGCCGCATTTCCGCGACGATCTCGCGCCATTTCCGGCGCTCCGGGCTGAGCTCGGGATGCCCGCACTCGAGCCGCGTTTTCCGCGTGTGGCAGGATGCGCACACGGTCTGTAGGTTCGTGAGCTCGAAAGCGAGATCGGGCCGGTCGCGCACCGGCCTGACGTGATCGACCTCAAGCCGGTGACGGCTGCCACACTGGACGCAGGCCCAGCCGTCGCGCCGCTTTGCGGCCATCCGCAGGGCGGGCCAGCGACGATCCCGGTAAACGTGCGCACCGTGGCGCTGAAACCTCATGCCCATAGCAGCGCGCCCCCTGCTTTCCGGGGCCGGGCCGCCATGCGCGATGCCTGCGCCACCGCCAGCACCGCCGCGGCCGCCGCGTCGATCCGCTGCGTGCTCTTGCCCTTGGCCAGTTTCGCGTTGCCCGCCGGGTCGATCAGCGTCACCGCGCCCTCGAGCGCAGAGCGCAGCAACAGGGACGGCGCGGCCGATATGCGCCGATCGAAGGCCCAGCGGCGAAACCGCTCGATATCCTCGGCCCCGTCCTTCCATCCGAACCCGCGCCAGATCACCGGCGAACGGATGCCCGCCGCGTCGAGCCCTTCGGACAGCTCAGAGGCTTTGAAGCGGTCCGCGCAGATCGCGGCCACGGTCTCGTTCTCGACGTGCCGCAAGACCTGGTCCACCCACGCGGCCACCGGCACCGTGCGCGCCCCCAGCACGCGCAGCTCGCCGCGCTGCGCCATCATCTGGTAGAGATCGCCGCAGTGATCCCGCGCGCCCCGGTCGAGCAAGGACGGATCCTCGGGAAACCAGCCCAGAGCCTCGAGCCGCCCCGTCTCGGGCCAGACGTAGCAGGCCGCCGACATGGATGAGCTGCCGCCAAGGTCGAGCCCGATCGCCACCGGCCCGGCCCGCGGCGGCAAGGTCTCGGTTTCGCAGCGCAGCCAATCCTCGGTCGTGATCAGGACGCCGCGATTCTCCACCGCCACGCGCTCGTTGCGGGTGAGGTTCCTGAAGCTCGCCAGCGCCGCCCCGCCTCGGGCCATCGCCCGCCTGGCCGCCGCCTGAAGATCCTCGAGTTTCGGCCCGATGCCCTCGGCGCTGCCCGGATTCGCGACCTTCAGGCTTTCCAGATCATCGGCGGGCAGGCCCGGCTCGGGCCGGTGCTCTTGCACGAAAACGCCCGGCTGAGGCTCGTCGATCCATCGGCTGAAAGCGTGCTGGTCGTGCGGCGCGCTGGTCGAGATCATCAACGTCTTGCCCCCGCGCTTCAGAGCGCCGGACAGCAGCGCATCCTCGAGCTCCTGCCCGCTGGCCTCGGGCCATGCCGCCCTTTCGTCCATGATCACCAGCGTCGGGCTCGCCCCGAGGATCGACGCACCCACCGCCGGAATGGGCCGGAACACATGCCCGCCGCCGTCGCCCGTGAACTCGATCCGGGCCCGTGGCGATCGGGTGAAGATCAGTTGCTCCTGGATGTCGGCGGGCAGATACCGCGCCAGAGCCTGCGCATACTTCATCGCGATGCCCGCCTGGTCCGCATTGACCGCGCCCACCAGCACCTCGCGCTGAGGCTCGGCCCGGCCGTAGGCGCCGATCAGGTGGCCCAGGGCAAGCCCGGCGCTGAGCATCGTCTTGCCGCCGCCCCGCGCCACGGAGAGCGCCGCAATCGACGTGTCGCGTTTCAACGCGCCCCGGATGAACCGCTTCTGGAATTTCGCCAGCCTCACCGGCCGCCCGGCGAGCGGCCCGGTCGGGATCCGCAGCGTCTCGAGGAACTGGATCGCCTTGGTCGAGCTCATTTCAGCACCTCGAAGGACCTTGAGAGCGAAACAAGAAGACCTCCTCCGTCGGCCCTCCTCTCCAAAAAAATCCGCGCCATTGGCACCAGATCAGCGCTCATGCCGCGCCTGTAGTGGAGACAGGTCGGCCATGTCGAAGGCCCGTTGCCCAACTCTGTCACGATCGCGTCGGTCTCTTTTGTCACAATCGTCTTCCTTCTAAAGAGTCTGCTCATTGAGAGACCCTGAGCAGAAGGCATAGAGCGACCAGCCCCGGCGCATGGCCCAGGTTGGTCTCTATGCCCTCCGCGATCTTGATCTGCTCACCGAGCCGACCCGTCGCTTTAGGCCCGGATCATCGTGCGTTCCCGTGATCCGGTCGGTTGCTACTTTCGACGCTTGAACGCTGCGCCGGCGGTCGGGCTTCAACCTTTCGAGCTACCCTTGATCTGTGACCGCGCCCCGTGGTAGATCATCAACATCTGGTGCCACCGTCTCGAAAACCGTCCACCAGTTGCGACCCCGCGCCCTTGTCCCAGGCGCGGGGCTTTTCAATTCAGGGCCACCTCTTTCGGATGTTCATGATCGGCTCGTGAGGCAGCACGCTCAGCCTTGGACGCTTCCCACGCTTCGATCTCGGACAGTCGCCAGCGTGCGCAGCCGGGCGTGAGCTTGATGACACGCGGAAAGTCAGGGCGCTCGCGATGCCAGCGCCAGATTGACACTCGGTTGACGCCGTAGCGCTCGCCCAGTTGCTCATCGCTCAGATACTGTTCAGCCATGTGGCCACCCTCCGTTGGTTTCGTGAGGTGGCCCGATACGAAAAAGGCCCACCCCGGTTTCATCCGGATGGGCCATATCTCTCGCGGCACAGCCCACCCCTATCGCATTTCGCCGTAGGTGTGGGCTTCATTGCCCGATGCTCACTTTTGGCTCTACATTGCTACAGGTCGCCCGGTCAAGCCGAAAATTCGACCACCTTGCCGCTGGTCTCGCCGCGCAGGAATCGGCCCCATGCGGCCATCATCGCGCGCCGCCGCTCGAGCATGTCGGAGCGCCGATAGGCGCGCTCGACCTCGGTGCCGACATTGTGCGCCAGCTGCATTTCGGCCATGTCGCGCGGATAGCCTTGCTCGGCGGTCCAGTCGCGGAACGTGCTGCGCAGCCCGTGAGGCACCGCAGGACGCCCGGACACGCGGTCAAGGTATCCGCCCTCGCGCGCCTCGTTCATGCGCCTCATGCAGGCGCTCAGCGCCATGTCGGACAGGGCGCCACCCCGCGCCGCCGGAAACACGAAATCGCTGCCCTGCATCCGTGGCATGGCCTTCAACAGATCGACCGCCTCTTTCGTGAGCGGCACGCGGTGCTCGCGCTCAGCCTTCATCCGCGCGGCGGGCACGATCCACAGGCCCGCGTCAAGGTCGATCTCGGCCCAGGTCGCGCCGCGCACCTCGCCAGAGCGCGCCGCGGTCAACGTCAGGAACTCGAGCGCCCTTGTCGCGATGCCAGACCGGGCGCGCAGATCGGCGAACCACTCGGGCGCGTCGGAGAGCGCCAGGGCGGGCTGGTGAGCGGCCTTCGTGACCTTCGTGGGCTTCGGCAGGATCTCGGACAGGTTGCCTTTCCAGCGGGCCGGATTGTCGCCCTTGCGGTGCCCGGCCACGGTGGCCCATGACAGCACTGCTTCGATCCGCCCGCGCAGCCGCTTGGCCGTCACGGTCTTGTCGGTCCAGATCGGCTCGAGCACGCGCAGAACGTCCTGCATGTCGATCTCGGCCACGTTCATGTTGCCGATCACCGGCACCGCATACTTGTCCAGCGTCGATCGCCACTGCTTGCGGTGCTTCTCGTTTCGGAACTCGCCGAGCTTCGCCTCGCAATAATCCTCGACCGCCTGCGCAAAGGTCATCCGGTGCCTTTCGGCCAGCGGGTCGATCCCCTGCCAGATCATATCCTTGACCTGCCTTGCCCGGTCGCGCGCCTGCGATAGCGTCGTGTCGGGATATGAGCCTAGGCCGATCTGGTGCCGCCTGCCTTTCATCTTGTAGCGCAAGAGCCATGACCGGGCGCCGGTCGGGGTGATCTGCAGCTGCAATCCGTCCACCCCGCCAACCGTGAAACACACGTTGCGCCCGGTCCCGGGATGCGCGAGCCTGCGCACCTCGACCGCCGACATTTCCTTGGCCTTCCTTGGCATGTTCAGCCCCCTGACTCTCTGTCCGCCATAAAGCCCGGAACCATCTACCCACCAATGGCCACCTGATCCGGCTCGATTCTGGACTCTCTGTCCGCCATGCAGCCTACCGGCCATCTACCCACCATAAGAGGTTAATATTCATGGCTACAGCGTGCAACGGGCTGTTTCGTATATTTCTGCTATCCCATTGTTATTTCAATACAGAATGATACTTTCTGCATCTGCGTGATACATGGCCGCGCCCGATCCTCGGTCCGCCAGATAAACCATGAAAGTCAATGATAAGAAAATGGCCGCGCAAGCGGCCTCTTTCATGTCTGCTCGGGGGGAACGCCGGGGGGAACAGTTTCCGCCTGGAAAGCCCGGTGCCGAGGCGCAACGGAACCATCCGGCGCGAAGTCACCGCGGCACGCGGATTGATGTGTCCGTCTCATCCGGGTCCGGCCGTCCCGGAACCCGTGCGATTCCCGGGACACACCCCCCGGAGCGGGCAGTCTGCGTCAGGATGCCTCCTTGCCGGGGGCAACCGCCAGATCTGCGAGGATCGGACAATCCGGCCTGTGATCGCCTGCGCAACTTTCGATGAGATGGCCAAGCGTCGTGCGCATCGCCTGCAACTCGGTGATCTTCGCGTCAACAAGCTCGAGGTGCTGTTGGGCGATCCGTTTGACATCCGCGCTGGCGCGGTCCTTGTCCTGATAGAGGGCCAGAAGCGCGCGGCAATCCTCGATCGTGAAACCAAGCGAACGGGCGCGCCCGATGAATCCCAGCTTGTGCAGGTCATTGTCATTGAACCGGCGGTAGCCGTTGTCATCGCGTGCCGGGGTCACGAGGCCGATATCCTCGTAATACCGGATGGTCTTGGCCGGCAGTCCCGTGGCGCGGGCAGCGTCCCCGATATTCATGCGCGTGCCTCCTTCTCTGTCAGGGCCGGGCGGGTTGTGCGCGCGTGATCCGAAGGGCCGGCGCGGCGGCCTTCCTCCATCAGCGGGCGCAAGCGGCACAGGCGCAGCGCGTTGCTCAGCACGAAGACCGAGCTGAGCGCCATCGCCCCCGCCGCCAGGACCGGCGACAAGAGCAGCCCGAAGGCGGGGTAGAGCACCCCCGCCGCCACCGGGATGAGCGCGGTATTGTAGCCGAAGGCCCAGAACAGGTTCTGCCGGATGTTGCGCATCGTGTGGCGGGAGAGCTGAACGGCGTTCACCACGCCGCGCAGATCGCCCGACATCAGCACCACATCGGCCGACTCGATGGCCACGTCGGTCCCGGTGCCGATGGCGATGCCGACATCCGCATGGGCGAGCGCGGGCGCATCGTTGATCCCGTCGCCGACAAAGGCCACGCGGGAGCCGTTCTCGCGCAACGAGTCGAGCGCGGCCACCTTGCCATCCGGCAGCACACCCGCGATGACCGTGTCGATACCCACCTCGCGGGCGATGGCCTCGGCGGTCTCGCGCTTGTCGCCGGTGATCATCGCCACGCGCAGGCCCATCCCGTGCAGGGCGCGGATTGCCTCGGCGCTTGACGGCTTGACCGGATCGGCCACGGCGATGACGGCGGCGACCCGCCCGTCGATGGCGGCATAAAGCGCGGTGCGCCCCTTGGCCGCAAGGTCGGCCTCCGCCCTGGCAAGTCCGCCTGCATCCAGCCCTTCGCGCGTCATCAGGCGGTCCGCCCCGACCAGCACGTCATGGCCCGACACGCGGGCCCGGACGCCGTAGCCGGTGATCGATTCGAAACTCTCCACCTCGGCGCGCGCGGCCCCTTCGGCCTGCGCCGCGCGGAGAATTGCCTCGGCCACGGGATGCTCGGACCGGCTCTCGACCGCAGCGATCAGCGACAGGATCTCGGCCCTGTCGCCGCCCTCGGCGAGCACCAGATCGGTCATTTCGGGGCGGCCCTCGGTCACGGTGCCGGTCTTGTCGAGCGCCACCACATCGACCGAGGCCAGCGCCTGCAGCGCATCGCCCTTGCGAAACAGCACGCCCATCTCCGCCGCGCGCCCGGTGCCCACCATGATCGAGGTCGGCGTGGCCAGACCCATGGCGCAGGGACAGGCGATGATCAGCACCGAGACCCCGGCCACCAGTGCCAGCGTCACGGCGGGGTCAGGCCCGACCGCCAGCCAGATCGCCACGGTGAGCGCGGCCACGGCCATGACCGCGGGCACGAACCAAAGGGTGATCCGGTCCACCAGCCCCTGAATGGGCAGCTTGGTGCCCTGCGCCTCTTCGACCATGCGGATGATCTGCGCCAGTGTCGTGTCGGCCCCCACCCGCGTGGCGCGCACATGCAGGCTGCCCGATCCGTTGACCGTGCCGCCGGTCACCGCGTCGCCTTCGGCCTTGGCCACCGGCACGGGCTCGCCCGTGATCATGCTCTCGTCGACATAGGACTCGCCACTCACAACCTCTCCGTCCAGCGCGATGCGTTCGCCGGGGCGCACCAGCAGGGTCTCGCCGACGCGGATATCGTCAATATCGACATCCTCGGCCTTGCCCGCGCGGATCACGCGGGCGGTGCGGACCTGCATCCCCAGCAGCCGCTCGATCGCCGCTCCGGTCCGGCCCTTGGCGCGCGCCTCGAGCCAGCGGCCCAGGAGGATCAGCACGACGATCACGGCGGCCGCCTCGAAATAGACCGCGCGCACGGCCTCGGGCAGAAGCCCGGGCAGGACCGTCGCCACCACCGAATAGGCCCAGGCCGCGCCGGTGCCGACAGCGACCAGGCTGTTCATGTCCGGTGCCCCGCGCAACAGCGCAGGCAAGCCCTTGGCAAGGAACCCCCACCCCGGTCCGACGAGGATGAGCGTCGTCAGCGCGAATTGCAGATACCAGCTTGCCTGCTGCCCGATCGTCCCGGCGATCAGCTCATGCACGCCGGGGATCACGTGGCTGCCCATTTCGATGACGATGACCGGCAGCGCCAGCAGGGCCGCGATCAGGGTCTTGCGGGCGATCAGGCGCGCGTCCTCCTGCTTGCGCGCCGCCGCCGAGAGGCCCTCACCCGTTTCCGCCAGTTCGGCCGGATAGCCCGCCGCGCGGCTTGCGGCCAGGAGATCCTGCGGGGTCACGACCCCTTCGGCCACCGTCACCACCGCGCTCTCGGAGGCGAGGTTGACGTTCACGTCCAGAACGCCGGGCAGCGCGCCGAGCGCGCGCTCCACCCGCCCCACGCAAGAGGCGCAGGACATCGAGGCAAGGCCCAGCTTCACGGTCCGGGTCCGCAACGGATAGCCGATGCCCTCGAGCGCCGCCGCGACCTGCCCCAGATCGGCACCCTCCGTGATCTCGAACTGCGCGGACTCACTGGCAAGGTTGACCGAGACATTCGTCACCCCGGTCACATCCGCCAACGTTCTTTCGACCCGGCCCACGCAGGAGGCGCAGGTCATGCCCTCGATGGCGATCTTGATATGCTGCGTATCCACGATCATGTCCTTCCATCTGCGAGATTTTCTCTCACATGGGGATTCCCGCAACTGGAAGGTCAAGGCGGTGAAGAAGGAAATTTCAGGATGCTGACGGCCACCCGGCGCGGCGCGCTACCGCAAGGGAACGGGAAAACACATGCCGCTCGCCGGATATCGCCGGCGTTTCGCACGATGAGGTCCGAAGCCCGGGCAATTCCGTGCTTCACGCGAGGGACTGAAGGACATACCTGTCATTTACCTCACTTCTTTCCGATTTCTGACGATAGACTGATCGCGGCCGATGCGTTACCACTTGACCGACAGCGCTCACCCACATCGGCGGTCCGATCCTCATGAAGAAATCCGATGGGCTCGACATCGCGAGACAGTCGCTCTTGATGAAACCCTTGCCGGGCGCGGTCGCAGAGGCCTTGCTAACCGATGCGACGACGCGCGACTTTGCGCGCGGCGAAACCATCTTCCTTCAGGATGAGAAGGCGACCGTGGTTCATGTCGTGCTCGACGGCTGGGTCAAGCTCTACCGGATTGCGCCCAATGGCAACGAGACGGTGGTCAATGTCTTCACCAGGGGCCACAGCTTTGGCGAGGCCGTGGCGTTCCGGCTCAAGCCCTATCCCGTTTCGGCAGAGGCGGTGACCGATTGCACCCTTCTGCAAATCTCCGCGCGGCGCTTCATCTCGATGCTGCAGCGCGAGCCGGAGGTCGCGATCGCGGTGGTCGCCTCGACCTTTCAGCATCTGCATGATCTCGTCGGGCAGGTCGAGCAGATCAAATCGCAGACTGGCGCGCAGCGGGTGGCGGATTTCCTGATCCGGCTTTGCACCTCTAAATCAGGGAGTTGCGTCGTGACCTTGCCCTATGACAAGCTGTTGATCGCCGGGCGGCTCGGGATGAAACCCGAAAGCCTGTCGCGGGCCTTTGCCAAGCTCAAACCGGTGGGCGTGCGTATCACCCGCCATCACGCCACCATCGACGACGTCGAGAGGCTTCAGGCCTATGCCGAACAGGATCCGGCGGATGCATGGAGCAAGGCGTTGTGAAAAGACTGGAATTCTGTCTCGCCGCGATCGACGACGCGAATTCTCACGATCCCGACAGGTCAGAGGGTCAGCCCGCCGCGCAGCTTTACGGCCAGCGGATGAGCGCCGAGCTGGCGCGGCTCTTCCCGGATGCGTCGGAGCCGCTGCAAATCGCCGCCCGAGGCCAGCATATCGAGCGCTGGGTGATGAAACGTCAGGAGTTTCCCGAAGGACGGGCCGGGTATCTGGCATGGCGCACTGAACTTGCCAAACATCATGCAACCCGCGTGGGCGAGATCATGAAGACTGCGAACTATGATGCACAAGACATTGCAAAAGCGCAAAAAATGCTTCTCAAGGACGGGCTCAAGCGCGATGCGGAGGTGCAGGCGCTGGAGGACGTGATCTGTGTCACCTTCCTGAAATGGTATTTCGCCCCCTTCGCGCCCACGCAGAACCCCGAAAAACTGGATCGCATCGTGGCCAGGACGGCGCGCAAGATGTCGGAGGCGGGGCGCGCGCGGGTGCTGCAAGAGTTCGAGTTGCCAGAAGCCTTCGCCGCACATTTTCGCGCCTGAACCCGCGTCACACCGCCAGCGGCAAGAGGTAGAGCCCGAGCAGCAGCAGGCAGAAGAGCGCGAGCGCAAGGTCGAAGCCGCGCCGCCAGGAGGGGGCGGCGGCAAGGCCGAGATAGCGCGCGAGGATCACCCGCGCCTTGAGCCAGGCGAGCGTCAGGATGACCGCCCCGGCGGGCGCGGCAAGCTCCGTCGGCCAGGGCCTGAGCGAGAGCGCGGTGGAGCCGAGGCTGAGGCCCAGAAGCACGCCCCAGGCGCGCAGGAGGGGATCGCGCAGCAGGACCGTCATCGCAGAAGATAGATGACCGGAAAGAGCAGCACCCAGACCAGATCGACCATGTGCCAGAAGGCCGCCCCGGCCTCGATATTGCGGGCCTCGTCCTGCCAGGCGACCAGCAGCAGCACGATCACCCCGGCCAGGACATGGGCCGCGTGAAAGCCCGTCAGCAGGTAGTAGAAGGTAAAGAACGGGTGCGTGTCCCAGGCGATGCCATCGGCGGCCTTGCCCGCGTATTCGGCGGATTTGACGGCCAGGAAGACCACGCCCAGCAGCGCCGCCGCCACGAGCGCGAGACGCGCCGCGCCGCGCCGCGCACCTTCGTGCAGGCGCAGGGCCCAGGCGGCGAGCGCGCCGGGGGTGATCAGAACCACCGTGTTGAGCCCCGCCCCGCTGCGATGGAGCGCGTCCTGTGCCGTGGCAAAGCCCGCGGGGTCGGTGATGCGGACGGCCAGAAACGCCGCCAGACCGGCACCGAAGACCAGAAGCTCGCTCACGATCAGCACCCAGATCATCAGATCGCCCGGCAACTCGTCGAACACGCTTGCGTCGTTCATGCGCCCACCAGATCGCGGTAGATCATGGGCAGCGCCCCGGTCAGGCGCTCGGGGTGCGGAATGACGTGAAAGCCCCCCTGCCCGAACATCCGCGCAAACCACGCCTTGGCCTGCTTGTCCACGGTGATGCCAAAGACCGACTGCCCGGCGCGCCGAGCCTCGCGCACGGCCATGGCGGTGTCCTCGATGCCGTGGCGGCCTTCGTAGTGGTCCAGGTCGTTGGGTTTGCCATCCGTNATGACCAGCAGCAGGCGGCGTTTGCGACCCTGCTTTGCCAGATCGGCCGAGGCGTGGCGCACGGCGGCCCCGAGGCGGGTGTAGAAGCCGGGGCGCAGGCCCGCGATGCGCTGTTCGACCGTGCCGGTCATGGCCTCGTCAAAGCCCTTGCAGGTCTGGATATAGACGCGCTCGCGCTTGAGCGAGGAAAAGGCGTGGATGGCGAAGCTGTCGCCGCAGGCGTCAAGCCCCCAGGCCAGCGCGGCGAGCGCCTCGCGCTCGATGTCGATCACGGCGCGGTCGCCCACGGCGCTTTCGGTCGAGCGGCTCACGTCGAGCAGGATCGACACCGCGAGATCGCGGGCAACTGGCCGGGTCTGCCGCCAGATGCGGTTGGTGCCCGCGCCGTTGGCGAGGATATCGACGCGGGCGCGCACGGCGGCCTCCATATCCAATTCGTCGCCGTCGAGCTGGCCGGGGATCGAGACGCGCCCCGGGCGCAGCGCCTCGAACTGGCGTCTGAC
Source organism: Roseovarius sp. (assembly GCA_002720475.1). Lineage (GTDB taxonomy): Bacteria > Pseudomonadota > Alphaproteobacteria > Rhodobacterales > Rhodobacteraceae > Roseovarius. Next base: position 343,581 of record PBIL01000005.1, on the reverse strand, counting down.
ATGGGCGATGCGACGGGCCGCGCGCGGGTCCTCGCGGAAGGACGGCACGCCCTCGCCCGGCTCTGCCATGCTGTCGAAGACGCGGACGTGATCGGGCAGATAGGCCCCGATGCGCGTATCCCATTCGGGGTAGAGCGTGATGCCGGACAGGCGCTCGCGGTCAACATCCTCGGGGGCGAGGTCGAGATGCAGCTTGAGGCGGGTCGCGGGGGCTCTGGATATCTGGCCAAGGCCGATTTCCTCCTGGTCGTCGGCGGCCTTCCTGGCGCTGTCGGGATCGTCGTCATCCACCCGGCGATTGAGGTTGAGAAACTCGGCCCAGCTGAGGATCGCCTCGAACTTGTGCAGGATCAGGCTGTCGCGGCGCTCGGCCTGATCGGCGCGGCGGCGGCGGGCGCGGTGGGTCTTTTCCGATCCTTCCTCGGGGGGACCGTCGGTGTCACGGCTTTCCACCTCGTCGCGGGCCGACAGCACCAGCTCGCGCAGATCTGGCCAGAGGGCGACGGGGCGGTAGGGACGATAGCCGCGCGGGGCGGTGAGGGTGCCGAGATCGCCGGTGTCGAGCACGGCCCTGAACGCCTGCGCCCGGTCCAAGAGCGGCGCGGGATCGCCCAGCAGATGCCGGACAAGCGCCTCGATAGCCGCCTCAAGGCGCGGCAGGGTATTGGACGGACGATAATGCAGCGTCGCCGAAGAAAGGCCGGTGTGGAGATCGCGCAGCCCCGGTGCGGCGGTGAGCGTGGCGCGGGTCATCTCAAGCGCCGCGCGCAAGGCCAGCAGATCGGCGCGCAGCGGGTCGGGATCGGCCTGATGCGCGGGCGCATGGGCCACCGCCCCCGCCAGCCAGAGATAGAGCGCGCCATTGGCCTCGCGCGTGGGGAAAAGCGCGAGGCGCTCGGGCAGGCGCAGCACCTCGCCGTCGAAACTGGCGCGGGGGGTCTGCTCGGTCTCCGTCCCCAACCGGCGCAGAAAGCGCAGGCGGTGGCGCGACACCTCGGGCGCGACGGGCCGGATCTCGACCGAATGCGCGCCGCCTAGGCCCCGGAAAAAGACTGCCAGCCGCCCGCTGACCTCGGAAAGGTCAACCGCGGCTCCGTGATGCACCAATGGCGCATCGAGGCGGCTGGCAAAGGCGTGCCACAGTTTCCCGACGCATTCTTCGGGTTCCCATGGCTCGATGTCGATCCCGGTCATGGCCGTGCCTCACCCAAAGACGGCCGTCACGAGATCGAGGAGCCCGCGTCTGATATCCGCGTCATCGGTCAGGGGCTGGATCATCGCGGCCTCGATGGCGCGCTCGACGGGCAGCCCCGTGGCGATGAGCGTCGCGGCATAGATGACGAGGCGGGTCGAGACCCCCTCCTCCAGATCCTGGCCCTTGAGGGCGCGGAGTTTCCCGGCAAGCCGCACGAGGGCACGCGCGCGGCTCTCGTCAAGGCCGGATTCCTGCACCACGATCCGGGTTTCCAGATCGGGCGGCGGAAAGTCGAACTCCATCGCGACAAACCGTTGCCGGGTGGAGGGTTTGAGGGTTTTCAGGATGTTCTGGTAGCCCGGGTTGTAGGAGGCCACGAGCATGAAGCCGGCCGCGGCCTCCAGCTCCTCGCCGGTGCGGTCGATGGGCAGGATGCGCCGGTCATCGGTCAGCGGGTGCAGGACCACCGTCACATCCTTGCGCGCCTCCACCACCTCGTCGAGATAGCAGATCGCGCCTTCGCGCACGGCGCGGGTCAGCGGCCCGTCGACCCAGACCGTCTCGCCGCCCTTGAGCAGATAGCGCCCGATGAGGTCCGCCGCCGACAGGTCATCGTGACAGGCCACGGTATAGAGCGGGCGGCCAAGACGCGCGGCCATGTGGGCCACGAAGCGGGTCTTGCCGCAGCCCGTGGGCCCTTTCAGCAGCACCGGCAGGTCGTTGCGGCTGGCGGCCTCGAAAAGCGCGCATTCGTTGCCCTGGGGGAGGTAGAAGGGGGCGCTGGCCGCCCCCTCCCGTTGCAGGGTGATATCTCCGTCCATGTCGCTCACTCCGCCGCGACCGAGGCATCGGCCGAGATGATCTCGCGCCGGGGGAAGGCCAGCGAATAGAGCAGCAACAGCACGCCGAGGAGCACCACAACGCCCGCCCCGAACCGCATCCAGTAGAAGATGGCGATCTGGTCCTGAACGTCCATGTAATACTCGCCCATCACCCGTTGCAGATGGGTCTGGATCGTGCCCGCGAAGGTCAGCGTGAAGGTCATGAAGACCATGCCGCCCGACATCAGCCAGAACGCCGCCATGTTGAGCACCTGGTTATAGGGGTCGCGGCCCCGCAGGATCGGCAGCGCATAGGTGAAGATCGCGATGTTGAGGCAGACATAGGCCCCGTAGAAGGCAAGGTGGCCGTGGGCCGCGGTGATCTGCGTGCCGTGGGTGTAGTAGTTGACCCCGTGCAGCGTGTGCAGGAAACCCCAGACACCTGCGCCGAAGAAGGCGAGCGTTGTGCAGCCGAGGCTCCACAAGAGCGCCGCCTTGTTGGGGTGGTCGCGGCGGCCCTTCCAGACCATGACGAAGGCGAAGGCCATCATGGCGAAGAACGGGATCACCTCGAGCGAGGAGAAGATCGAGCCGATCCACTGCCAGTAGCCCGGCGTGCCGATCCAGAAATAGTGGTGGCCAGTTCCGAGGATGCCCGAGAAAAGCGCGGCGGCGACAATGACATAGAGCCATTTCTCCACCACCTCGCGGTCAACGCCGGTGAGTTTCAGCATCAGGAAGGCAAGGATCGACGCCATGATCAGTTCCCACACGCCCTCGACCCAGAGGTGAACGATGTACCACCAGTATTGCTTGTCGAGCGCGAGGTTGTCGGGGTTGTAGAAGGCGAAGAGGAACAGAAGCGCCAGCCCCCAGAGGCCCAGCAGCAGGATGTTGGAAATTGCCGTCTTGCGCCCTGCCAGCACCGTCATGGTGACGTTGTAGAGAAAGATCAGCGCCGCCACGACGATGCCGATCTTGACCCAGACGGGCTGTTCGATGAACTCGCGCCCCTCCTTGCCCAAGAGCCAGTGCCCCTCGAAAAGGTTGAAGAGATAGGTCACCACCACGCCGAGCGTTCCGATCACAAGGATGATCAGTTGCAGATAGGCCAGCCTGGTCGAATGGATCTCGCGCTCGGCCTCTTCCGGGATGAGGAAATAGGCCGCCCCGAAGAAGCCCAGCAAGAGCCAGACGATGAGCGAGTTGGTGTGCAGCATCCGCAAGGTGCTGAACGGCACCAGTTCGCTCAGGAAATTGGGGCTGACATAGACCCAGCCCACCAGCAGCCCGCCGATGATCTGGATCAGGAACAGCCCGAGCGCCACCGAGAAATAGGCCAGCGCGATCTTCTGTGTTTCGTATTTCATGGATCCGGTCCTTTCTCAGCCCGCGTCATTGGGCGGCCAGCCCTGCGCGTCGATGGAATCGACCCAGCGGAGGAAATCGGCAAGGCCGCGCGTCTCCTCCTCGGTCAGCTCGAAATAGGGCATCTGGCGGCGGCCCTCGATGCCGCTTGGCTGCGCCTTGATCCAGCCGTCCAGCATCTCGTAGGCGCCGTCCGGGTCGTCGGCCACGCCCCAGCGGGTCATCACATTGGCCAGTTCCGGCGCGAAATAGGCCCCCTCGCCCATGATCGAATGGCAGTTGATGCAGGTCTTGTCCTCCCAGACCGTCTTTCCGAGCGCGACGCTTTCGGTCAGCGTCTCGGCATTGGTCGAGGTGGTGACGATATAGCGATGCGANTGCACCGACAGACCCACGAAGATGATGATGAAGAACAATGNCCCGCCGTAGAAGATGTTCCGGGCCATGCTCTTGGTCATGACTTCGCGCATGATGTTCTCCTTTGCGCGGTTATGCGTGTGCGGCGACTTTGCGCCGGAGGTGCCGGGCGCTCCTTGACTATTGTCAACGCGGGGCGGGGTTTTGGCGTGGCGGTTTCAATGATGTGGAATGGCCGGAAGCGGACATCCGGCCGACGCACCTGCGCGGCGTCGTCCAGCGGCAGCTTCAAGCCGGTATCGCCCTACCCCGCGCGCTCGACCCGAGGGCCCGCGAGGGCAGGCCAGAGACTGACGAGATAGAGCGTGAACGCCGCGATCCACAGCGCGCCGGTCGCCAGTATCAGCGGGAAATACGCCTCTCCGGCCAGCCCCGAGGCAAGCCAGCGCAGCCCCGCCGCGAGCGCGATCAGCCCGTAGGCCAGCGCCACCAGGCGCGGGGCCACCAGCGCGCGCCCCGTGTGGCCCAGCACCGCGCGGCTCATCACGGCAAGCGTCATGCCCCCCACCGCGCCGATCCCCAGCACATGCAGCGCCGCCACCTCGCTGCCGAGGCCGAACCCGCTCAGCCCCCAGAGCACCAGCCCCGCGCCCAGCATCGTCATGCCCAGATGCAGCGCCCAGAGGATCGGCTGCCGCCAGATCCGGAGCGGCCCCCAGAACGCGATGCGCAGGACCTGCGCCGTGCCGCCCACGATGGCCAGCGCGGCCGGAATGAGTGGCGGCAGGTGGGCCAGCAGCGCAAGCGGCACCAGCGCGATCAGCGCCGTGGCGGCCCGGTCGAGCGGCGCGCAGCTTTGCGGCAGGTCCGTCTCGGGCTGACCCGCGCGCTTGAGCGCGTTGCGGGTAAACCCCGGCGTCACCCGCCCGCCCAGCACCGCGATCATCAGGCAGAGCGCCAACAGCCCGACACGCAGCCCGGTATCGAGCGTCCCGGCCAGCCCGAGCCACTCCAGATGCACCATCAGGTTGCCCGCCCAGACAAGGGCCAGGAACCCCAGAAAGGCCACGTTCTGCGGCTTGGGCCGTTTCACCAGCATCAGCGCGACTTTCACCCCCAGAAGCGGCAGGAAGGCGAGATCGAGCGCGGCGACCAGCGCGGGCGGCAGGGCCCCGGAAAACCAGATCGCCAGCCGCCCCGCGAGCCAGATCGCGGCGGTGAGCACCACGAAGGCGCGGGCCGCCTGCCTGCTGCCGGTCCAGTTCGGCACGGCCGTGAGGAAGAAGCCGCCGAGCGCGGCGCTCGCATAGCCAAAGATCATCTCATGCGCGTGCCACAGATGCGGCGCGGCGGCAAAGGGCGTCTTGCTGACCATGCCGCCCGCGAAATGGATGCCGAGCCACATCTCCCACACCAGCAGCGCGAAGACGGCATAGAGCCCGGCGGCCAGGAAGTAGATCCGGTAGGGCTCGGTCAGGATGCGGGTCAGGGCGGTCATCATGCGGTGGCCTCGGGGTTGCGTTGGCGGCGCTTGAGCACCGGACAGGTGGCGGGATCGGTCATCACCACCTGGCAGCGCAGGCAGAGCACGCATTCGTTGGGGTTGATCCGGCCCAGCGGGTCGATCGCGCCGACGGTGCATTTGGTCTCGCACAGGCGGCATTCGCGGCCGCATTGCGGGCGGCGGTGCAGCCAGTCGAAGATCTTGAGCTTGGCCGGAATGGCCAGCGCCGCCCCCAGCGGGCAGAGGTAGCGGCAGTAGAACCGTTCGATGAAGAGCCCCGCCAGCAGCAGCGCCAGCACGAAGGCGACGAAGGGCCAGGCGCGCATCATGCGCATGGAAATGGCGGTCTTGAACGGTTCGGCCTCGGCGAGGCGCAGCGCCAGATCCATCGAGTAGAAGCTGAGCGCGAGGATGGCAACGAAAAGCGTGTATTTGATCATCCAGAGCCGTTCGTGCAGCGCATGGGGCACCGCGATCTGCGGCACGCCAAACCGGCGCGCGGCAAGGTTGCTCAGTTCCTGCAACGCCCCGAACGGGCAAAGCCAGCCGCAGAACACCCCCCGCCCCCAGAAGAGCAGGCCAAGGGCGACGCCCGACCAGAGCGTGAAGATCACCGGCTCGATCAGGAAGGTCTCCCACCGGAAGCCCGAGAGCAGAGATTGCACGAAGGCCACGACCTGCACGACGGATAATTGGCCGTTCAGCACCCAGCCGAGCCAGACGAGGGTGAGCGAGAGATAGCCCAGCCGCAACCCCAGCCAGAGCCGCTTGCGCCGCACGATCCATTCCTGCACCAGCAGGATGACGGTGAGCGCCGCCATCATCACCATGACCGAGGCCACCTGAAACCGCTTTTCCTGCCAGCGCGATTGCCAGAGCGGGGCAGGCTCGGCCGGGGCCGCGAGGATATAGGCGGCGGGCAGCGCATAGCCCAGATCGGTGACAAAGCTGACCGCGCCCGTCTGTGAAGGGCGGCTGGCGGTCAGTTCCAGCGTGAAGGGCTGTGTCGGGTTGAACCCGTCGCCGGGCAGGTGAAAGATGCTGCGTTCCTTGAAGTCGGGCGCGCCGGAAATGGCCAGATCGTCGATGCGGGTGTAGCCGGATTTGACCAGCGCGATGCGGGCCTCGCCCTGCACCACCGCCAGCCGGTCGAAGACGCCTTCCCGCCGCCACGCGGTCCCGCGATGCGAAAAGAGCCCGCGCGAGGCGACGAAAAGCGCCGTCTCGCCGGGGCCGAGCGCGCCGACGGCGCGGGTATATTGCTGCTGTCCGAGGATGTTGCGCCCGATGGTGGGCGGGTCGATCAGGGCCGCATAGAGGTCGATGAAGGGGGCCTCGCCCTCGGGCACCGGCACGCGCGCCCCGGCCAGGCCCTGCGCCGCCTCTGTCATGGTGACGGTGCGGCGGGNGATCGCGCCTTCGGCCAGAAGCGCGGCCCAGTCCCGGGGCGCATAGCCCACCCGGTCGATCCCGCCCCCCGGCAGCAGGCCGCGCGCTATGGCGAGCGTGCGCGCGGTGCGCAGGATCGAATCCCGGATCACGCCGGTCGAGACGGTGGCGCGCGAGATGATGTCGGGCATGTCGGGTCCCTGCCCGGCACCCTCCGGATCGGTCAGATCCACCCCGGCAAAGCCGCCGACGAAGCGCGCGATGTCATCGTCCGACAGGCCCAGGGTCAGGATCGGCTCGGCATGGCGCATGAGCCGCGCACCCGCGATGCGGCCGGCCATGTCCACGGCCACGAGAACGTCGAGCGGGCGGCCCGAATAGCCCACCGAGCGGGTGAGCTCCCATGTCGAGGCGATGAAGCCAAACGCGCCCGCGGGTCCCGAGACCGCCCAGCCGGGCACCGCCTCCTCCTGGCGTTGCAGGACCAGCGGGCCGACATGGCCGAACAGATCGGCGGCGATCGCCCGCGTGGGCACGGCCATGTCGAGCGCGTCCTCAAGTCGGGGGCGGTTCACGCCCTGCGCCTGCGCCGGTGACAGCGGCAGAAGGGCAAGGATCAGCAAGGCGAGAAGGAGCGCGCGCATCATGTGCCGACTGTGATGCCGGGCCCCTCCGAAAGCGTTGACTTTGGTCAAGGAGCCGCTGGCGCATCTCCCGCAGACTTGGACCTGCCTCACCAGCGGAATTGGAGAAACCCAAATGATACCCAGGAAAGCCACATGGCGCGCGGCGCTGCTGTCAAGCGCAGCGCTCGCCCTCGGGCTGGCTGTCTCAGGCGCGAGCGCACAGGACAAACCCAAGGACCATGCCGACGGACCGGCGGCGGCCTACGAGCCCTCGATGACCACGCTCGGCCAGCTTCAGGTCGAGATCCCGGGCCGCAAGCCCGGCGACCCGGTGATGACGCCCTCCGAGTACCAGAAGGCCAACACGATCTATTTCGAACGCTGCGCAGGCTGTCACGGGGTGCTGCGCAAGGGCGCCACCGGCAAGGCGCTGACCCCCGACATCACCCGCGCGAACGGGTTCGAATACCTGCGCGACTTCATCACCTACGGCTCGCCCGCGGGGATGCCGAACTGGGGCACCTCCGGCGATCTGACCGAGGACGAGGTCGATCTGATGGCGCGCTACATCCTGCTCGACCCCGCCGTGCCGCCGGAATTCGGCATGCCCGAGATGAGGGCCAGCTGGAAGGTGCATATCGCGCCCGAGGACCGGCCCACCGAGAAGATGAACGATATCGACATCGACAACCTCTTTTCGGTGACGCTGCGCGACGCCGGGCAGATCGCGCTCATCGACGGGGCGAGCTACGAGATCAGGGCGGTGATCGACACCGGTTATGCCGTGCATATCAGCCGCATCTCGGCCTCGGGGCGTTACCTGCTGGTCATCGGGCGCGACGCCAAGCTGAACATGATCGACCTGTGGATGGAGACGCCCGCGACGGTGGCCGAGATCAAGGTCGGCTCCGAGGCGCGATCGGTCGAGACTTCCAAGATGGAAGGCTGGGAGGACAGGTATGCGATTGCCGGGTCCTACTGGCCGCCGCAATACGTGATCATGGACGGGGACACGCTGGAACCGCTCAAGATCAAGTCCACCCGCGGCATGATCTATGACGAGCAGACCTACCATCCCGAACCGCGCGTGGCGGCGATCCTCAGCTCGCATTACAACCCCGAGTTCATCGTCAACATCAAGGAGACCGGAAAGATCCACCTGGTGGATTACTCGAACATCGAAAGCCTCAAGATCACCGAGGTGGAGGCCGAACGCTTCCTCCATGACGGCGGGCTCGACAGCACCAAGCGTTACTTCCTCACCGCCGCCAACGCGCGCAACAAGGTCGTGGTGCTGGACACCAAGGAGGGCGATGTCGAGGCGGTGATCGACACGCAGGGCCTGACCCCGCATCCCGGGCGCGGGGCCAATATCGAGCATCCGAGCTATGGGCCGGTCTGGGTCACCTCGCATCTGGGGGACGAGACGGTGGCCGTGATCGGCACCGATCCCGAGGGCCATCCCGAGCATGCCTGGAAGATGGTGCAGCAGCTCTATGCGATGGGGGGCGGCTCGCTCTTCGTCAAGACGCACCCCGAATCGGAGCATCTCTATGTCGATGCGCCGCTCAACCCCGATGCCGAGGTCTCGGGCTCGGTCGTGGTGTTCAAGGTGGCCGACCTGGCGCAGGAAGAGCCCGAATACACCGTGCTGCCGCTGGTCGAATGGGCCGGGATCACCGAGGGCCAGCCGCGCGTGGTGCAGGGCGAGTTCAACAAGGCCGGTAACGAAATCTGGTTCTCGGTCTGGAACGCGGCTGACAAGGAATCGGCCCTCGTGGTGATCGACGACAAGACGCTGGAGCTCAAGCATGTGATCAAGGACCCGCGCCTCATCACGCCGACGGGCAAGTTCAACGTCTACAACACGCGCGCCGACGTCTATTGAGGCGCGTTTGCCGGGGGCTCCGTGAGGGCGGCCCCCGGCATTTCCGACCGATTGCAAGAGCCCAGCCGAGGAGCCAGGACAATGACAGGGACAGGGACAGGGACAGGCAAGGTATATCTGATCGGCGCCGGCCCCGGCGCGGTGGACCTGATGACGCTGCGCGCGCTGCGGATGCTCGAAAGCGCCGATGCGGTGGTCTTCGACCGGCTGGTGAGCCCCGAGATCCTGGCGCTTGCACCCGCGGGGGCGCGGATGGTGCCGGTGGGCAAGGCCCCGAAATGCCACACCGTGCCGCAGGAGCGGATCAACGAGATCCTGCATGAGCTGGCCTGCGAGGGGCTGACGGTGGCCCGGCTCAAGGGGGGCGATCCGCTGATCTTCGGGCGCGGCTCGGAAGAGGCGGATTATCTGCAGGCGCGCGGCATAGCGGTGGACTATGCCCCCGGCATCACCGCCGCGCAGGGCATGGCCGCCGCCACCGGCGTGCCGCTCACCCATCGCGGGCTGGCCACCGGCGTGCGCTATGTCACCGGCCACCGCGCGCGCGACGCAAGGCTCGATCTCGACTGGCAGAGCCTGGCGGACGAGGACACCACGCTGGTGATCTACATGGGCGCGGCCAATATCGCCGAGATCGCGCTGGAGCTCATGCGCGCGGGCCTGCCGGGCGGCCTGCCGGTGCTGGCGGTGGCGCAGGCCACCACCCCGCGCGAGGCACGCCACATCTCGCGGCTCGACCGGATCGGCACGGACATGGCCGAACACCCGATGCAAGCGCCGGTGCTCTTCGTGCTGGGCCACGTTGTCTCGCTCTATCAGCGTGCGCCGCTGCCCTTTGCGCTGCCGCAGGTTATGGCCGGTGAGTAGGGCGGCGCTGATACTGGCGCTGGCCGCGGCCCCGGCCCTGGCCGAGCCCGACGCGCAGGCGCTCGAACGGCTGGTGAAGCAGGATTGCGGCTCGTGCCACGGGCTGACGCTCAGGGGCGGGCTGGGGCCGGATATCCGTGCGCAGGCGCTTGGCCATTACGAGGCCGAGGGGCTGATGTCGGTGATCCTCGACGGGGTGCCGGGCACGGCCATGCCGCCCTGGAGGCCGCTGCTGAGCGAGGCGGAAGCGGCCTGGATCGCCGACTACCTGCTGAATGGAGAAAGCGAATGAGCCTTGTCCGACACCTCTTCGGGGGCGCTGCCCCCGCCGTCCTGCGGACGACTCCCCCGGGCTATCCCGGGCCAGAAGAAGCGGGCATGACGGCGCGTCTTCATCGTTCCCGAAATACTCCCGCCGGAGGCATCCGACATCTGGCGCGGGCGCTTGCGGTCGGGCTTTTCGCACTGGCGGCACCAATGGCCCAGGCGCAGGCCACCGGCGATCTGGGGCTGGTGGTGGAGCGCGCGAGCGGGTCGCTTCTGGTCGTCGATCAGTCCGAGCGCGCCCGGATCGGGCGGATCGAGGGCCTGGGCGATCTGAGCCATGCCAGCCTTGTCTATTCTCCGGACGAACGCTTTGCCTATGTGTTCGGCCGCGATGGCGGGCTGACCAAGGTGGAAATCCTGGAGCAACGTATCGTGGCGCGCGTCCTGCAGGCGGGCAATTCCATCGGGGGCGCGATCTCGGACGATGGCCGCTATGTCGCCGTGTCGAATTACGAGCCGGGCGGCGTGCGGGTCTTCGACGCGGGCACCCTCGATCTGGTGGCCGACCTCCCCACCGGGTCCAAGACCATCGGGCTGGTGGACATCCCCGGCACGCGCTTCGTGTTCTCGCTCTGGGACGCGGGCGAGACCTGGATCGCCGATCTGAGCGGTGGCAGGCCGGAGATCACCAAGATCACCGGCATGGGCAAGAATCCCTATGACGCGCTGGTGACGGGTGACGGGCGGACCTATATCGCGGGGCTTTTCGGCGCGGATCACCTGACGGCATTGGATCTGTGGCAGGCGCGTCCCACGCCGCGCGTTATCCTGCCCGGCTATGCGCAGGGGCGCGAGGGGCTGCCGGTCTACAAGATGCCCCATCTGGAGGGCTGGGCGCTGGCGGGGACGGATTTCGTGCTGCCCGCCATGGGCCAGCACGAGCTGCTCTGGGTCGATGCGCGCAGCCTGCAAGAGAGCGGGCGCACAAAGGTTCACGGCCAGCCGGTCTTTGCCATGGCGCGGCCCGACGGGCGGCAGGTCTGGGTCAATTTCGCCCATCCCGACAATGACACGATCCAGGTGATCGACACACTGACCAAGCAGGTGATCCATCAGTTCGAACCCGGCCCCGGCGTGCTGCATATGGAGTTCACCCCGCGCGGGCACGAGGTGTGGCTGTCGGTGCGCGATGCGGGCCGTGTCATGGTCTATGACACCGAGACGTTTGAAAAGCTGCGCGAGATCGAGGCCGAGAGCCCCTCGGGCATCTTCTTCACCGCGCGCGCGCACAAGACGGGGCTGTGAGCGATGCACCGGTTTGCCGATCCCATCGACCGCGCCCTGCTCGACGACTGGCAGCGCGATTTTCCGGTCGTCGCCCGCCCCTTTTCGGTGCTGGCCGAGCATCTGGGCACCACCGAGGCGGATGTGATCGCGCGGCTGTGCGCCAAGCAGGCGGCGGGCCAGATCACCCGGGTGGGCGCCACCGTGGCCCCCAATACCATCGCCGCCAGCACGCTGGCCGCCCTGGCCGCGCCCGAGGGTCGCGTTGAAGAGGTGGCCGCGATCATCGGGCAGGAGCCGGGGGTCAACCATTCCTACCTGCGCGAGAACGCCTGGAACCTCTGGTTCGTCGCCACCGGGCCGGACCGGGCCCATGTCGATGCCGCGCTCGCGCGGATCGGGCGGCGCAGCGGGCTGCGGGTCCTCGATCTGCCGCTGGTGCGGCCTTTCAACCTCGATCTGGGGTTCAGCCTGCGCGGCGAACCGGATGTGCGCCCCGCGCCGACGCCGCCGGATGTCACCGTGCTGCGCCCCGGCGACCGCGAGATCGTCGAGGCGCTGATGCGCGGCCTGCCCCTGACCGAGCGCCCCTATGCCGAAATCGGCGCGCCGCTCGGGCTGGAGATGGATGCGGTGATCGCGCGCATAAGGGTGCTGCTGGCGGCGCGGATCATCGCGCGGCTTGGCGTCATCGTGCGGCACCGCGCGCTTGGCTGGCGCGCCAATGCGATGGTGGTCTGGGACATCCCGCATGACGCGATCACCATCGCCGGGCCGGTGCTGGCGGCACAGCCCGGTGTCACGCTCTGCTATGAGCGCGCGCCGGTCGCGGGGGTCTGGCCCTACCGGCTCTATTCGATGATCCACGCCCGCAGCCGGGCCGAGGCGCTGGCGCATCTCGATGCGGCGGCGGCGCGGCCGGAATTGCAGGGCGTGCCGCATCTGGCGCTGTTTTCCAGCCATTGTTTCAAGCAGACCGGCGCGCTGGTGGCGCGCGAAAGGAGCCCGGCATGAGCCTTGATGCGACCGACCGGCAGATCCTGAACGCCCTTCAGGACGGGTTTCCGATCTGCCCCGATCCGTTCCTCAAGGTGGCGCGGGATCTGGGCCTGAGCGAAGACGACCTGCTGGCGCGGCTGGCGCGGATGAAAGCCGCACGGATCATCACCCGGTTCGGCCCCTTCTACGATGCCGAGGCGATGGGGGGCGCGTTCTGCCTCTGCGCCATGGCCGTGCCCGCAGCGGATTTCGAGCGGGTCCTGACCAAAGTCAATGCGCGCCCGGAGGTGGCGCATAATTATGAGCGCAGTCACCGGCTCAACATGTGGTTCGTTCTGGCCACGGAACGGCCCGAAGAGATCGAGGCGGTGGCCGGGGCGCTGGAACGGGAGACGGGGCTGCGCGTCCTGTGTTTTCCCAAGCTCAGGGAATTCTTCATCGGCTTCAGGGTAGCCGCATGACCATCGACGCCACAGACCGCCGCATCATCGCCGCCACGCAGGGCGGCCTGCCGCTGGTGCCGCAGCCCTATGCCGCCGTGGCCCGAAAGCTGGGGCTGGAGGAGGCCGAGTTGTGCGCCCGCCTGCGCGCGATGCAGGACCGCGGCGTGATCCGCCGGGTGGCCATCGCCCCCAATCACTATGCGCTCGGGATGGTGGCCAACGGCATGTCGGTCTGGGACGTGGCCGACGACGCGGTGGCGAGGCTGGGGGCGCAGGTGGGCGCGCTCGATTATGTCAGCCATTGCTACGAGCGCCCGCGCGCCCTGCCCGACTGGCCCTACAACCTCTTTGCCATGATCCACGGGACAAGCCGCGCCGAGGTCGAGGAAAAGCGCACACAGATCGCCGATCTGCTGGGCGATGCCTGCCGCGCGCACGACATCCTCTATTCGACACGAATTCTGAAGAAAACGGGGCTGCGGCTGCGGTCAAAGGAGGGCTGAGATGTTTCGCCTCACCGAATACATGCACCAACTGGTCACCCCCACCCCGGTGCGCGCACGGCGCGGCACGGGGCCGGTGAAGCCGGTGGTGATATGGAACCTCACCCGGCGCTGCAACCTGCGCTGCCGACATTGCTACACCGTGTCGGCGGATGTCGATTTCCCCGGCGAGCTGAGCCACGAGCAGGCGATGGCAACCTTGGGCGATTTGACCGATTTCGGTATTCTCGCGCTGATCCTGTCGGGGGGCGAGCCGCTTGACCGGCGCGACCTTTTCGAGATCGCCGCCGAGGCGCGCAAGCGGGTGCGGATGCTGGCGCTCTCGACCAACGGCACCAAACTGCATGGCGAGACCGCCGACCGGGTGGCCGAAATCGGCTTTGACTATGTGGGCATTTCCATCGACGGTATCGGGCGCACCAATGACTGGTTTCGCGGCGTGGATGGCGCGTTCGAGGACGCGCTGCGCGGCGTGCGGGAATGCAAGGCGCGCGGGATCAAGGTGGGGCTTCGCTTCACGCTGACGCGCGACAACGCGGTGCAACTGCCTGATCTGTTGCAGCTTTGCGATGACGAGGGGGTGGACAAGTTCTATCTGTCGCACCTTGTCTATGCCGGGCGCGGCGACAAGAACCGGGGCGAGGATGCGGTGCATGCCCATACCCGCCGCGCGCTCGACATGCTGATCGAGCGGGCCTGGATCGCGGCGGCGGAGGATGCACCGCTCGATATCGTGACCGGCAACAACGATGCGGATGCGGTCTACCTGCTGCACTGGGCGGCGCGGCATTTCGAGCCGGATCGCGTGGCGCATCTGCGCGACCATCTGGAGGCCTGGGGCGGCAATTCCTCGGGGCTGGGCGTGGCCAATATCGACACGCTGGGGCGCGTGCATCCCGACACCTACTGGTCCGATTACACGGTGGGCAACGTCAAGACCGCGCAATTCTCGGACCTGTGGACCGGCGACGACCCGATGCTGGAACAGCTGCGCCGCCGTCCCCGACCGCTCAAGGGGCGCTGCGGGCAATGCGCCTTCAGATCGGTCTGCGGCGGCAATACCCGCATCCGGGCACTGCAACTGACCGGCGATCCCTGGGCCGAGGATCCCGCCTGCTACCTCGACGATGCCGAGATCGGCGTGAAAGAGACCGGCGCGCGGCTGACCGTGACCCCCTTCAGAGGCAAGCGACATGATCCGATCCATCGCTTTCATTAGCGCCCTGGCGCTCCTTGCGGGCCCGGCCACGGCGGATCCGGCGCAGGTCTATGCGCGGGACTGCGCCGCCTGCCACGGGGCGGACCGGCTGGGCGGGCTTGGCCCCGCGCTCATCCCCGAGACGCTGGGGCGGATGCGGGGGCCGGATCTCGGCGCGGTGATCGCCCATGGGCGCGCGGCCACGCAGATGCCGGGCTTTGCCGAGAGCCTGAGCGGGACGGAGATCGCGGCGCTGGCCGAATGGCTGAAAACGCCGCTCGACCATGTGCCGGACTGGGGGGAAGCGCAGATCGCGGCAACCCGCTGGATTGATCCCGGTTACACTCCCGCCGATGAACCGGTCTTCGACGCCGACCCGCTCAACATCACGCTGGTGGTGGAGACCGGCGATCATCACGTGAGCGTGCTGGATGGCGACACCTTCGCCGTGCTCGACCGGTTCGCCACCCCTTTCGCCGTGCATGGCGGCCCGAAGTTCAGCCCCGACGGACGCCATGTCTTCATCATGTCGCGCGACGGCTGGGTGCAGAAATACGATATCTGGTCGCTGCAACAGGTGGGCCGGGTGCGCGCCGGTCTCAACAGCCGCAACATCGCCATGAGCCGCGATGGCAAGTGGCTTGCGGTGGCCAATTACCTGCCGATGACGCTGACGATCCTCGACACCGCCGATCTGAGCGTCGCGCGGGTCATGGAGGTGACCGGCAAGGACGGCATGAAGAGCCGCGTCTCGGCGGTCTATCAGGCACCGCAGCGCGACAGTTTCATCCTGGCCCTCAAGGACCTGCCCGAGATCTGGGAGGTGGCGACCGACCCGCAAGCCGAGCCGGTCTATGAGGGGTTCGTGCACAGCCGCGAGAAGGGCATGGTGGAGGGGCTGCCCTCGTCGCAGGGATTGTTCGCGCGGCGGCGGATCATGCTGAGCGCGCCGCTCGACGATTTCTTCTTCACCGACGATTACCGCCACCTGATCGGGGCGGCGCGCGACGGCGGGCGCGGCGTGGTGGTCAACCTCAACGTCGGCCGGGAGATCGCCGAACTGCCGCTGCCGGGGATGCCGCATCTGGGCTCGGGGATTTCCTGGGAACGGGAGGGTCGGCGGGTGATGGCCACGCCGCATCTGAAAGAGGGGATGCTGTCGATCATCGACACCGAAAGCTGGACCGTGACCGACACCATCAGGACCGAAGGCCCCGGCTTCTTCCTGCGCAGCCATGAGAACACCCCCTATTTCTGGGCCGACGTGTTCTTTGGCCCCAACCGCGACGCGATCCATGTGATCGACAAGCAGAGCCTGAAGATCGTGCGCACGCTGCGCCCGGTGCCGGGGGCCACGGTGGCGCATGTGGAGTTTACNCGCGACGGGCGCCACGCTCTCGTCTCGGTCTGGGAAGAGGACGGCGCGGTGATCGTCTATGACGCAAAAACGCTGGAGGAGATCNCCCGCCTGCCGATGCGCAAGCCCTCGGGGAAATACAATGTCTGGAACAAGATCACCTTTTCCGAAGGCACGAGCCACTAGCGCGGACATGCCCCGGATCGCGCGCCCGCCCCTGCGGCTCTATCTGCTGCTCTACCCGTTCACGGCGGCGGCGGTGGCGATCAATCTCTTCATGCTGGGGTTGATGGGGCAGGCAATGGGATGGCCCGCGCTCTCGCCTGTGGCGGCGCTCTGGCTCTGCCTGCCGCTCGGCCTGCCGGTCACCTGGTGGGTCACGCTCTGGGTGAAGGGGCTGATCGACGAGGCCGAAGGGCGCAAGTGAGACGGGCCGCCCGGCGCAGGACGGAGCGGCCCGGAGCGCGTCAGCGCGCGGGTTACTCGAATGTCGCCAGATAGGCGATCACGTCGGCGATCTCCTCATCCTTGCGCAGACCGGCAAAGGCCATCTTGGTGCCCTTGGCATATTTGCGCGGGCTGGCAAGGAAGGCGGCAAGCTCTTCCTCGGTCCAGACCGCGCCGGCGGCGGCCTTTTCCCGGAACACGTCGGAATAGGCGAAATCCGCGACCGCGGCGACCGGCCCGCCGACGACACCGTTGAGCACCGGGCCCACGCGGTTCTTGGCGCCTTCGCCGACCATGTGGCAGGCCTTGCACTTGTTGAAGACCTTTTCGCCCGCCGCCGGGTCTCCCTCGGCAAGGGCCGGGGCGGCAAGCCCGAGCGTCAGCGCACTCGCGGTCATCAGCCTGGTGAACATCGGGGTATCTCCTCCTGGTTGGTGGAAAGGGTCAGGCGATATATTCGACCGCCGCGCCGTCAAACCGTGATATGGCCTTTTCTACCGCGTCGCGCCCGAGCAGGCACAGCGCCGTTGACAACCCATCGGCCAGCGCGGCACGGGGGGCCGATACGCTGACAAGGGTGTTGCGCGGGCCATGGCCCCTTGGATCAAGGATATGCCCCTGTCCATCCCCCAGCACCGTGCCCATGGGGGCCGAGGTGGCCAACGCCCGATCACGGAGCGTCACCAGGTGGACGATGTCCCGCGCGGGCGTGGCAATCCCGGCCTGCCATGGCGTGCCGTCCGGTTTGCGGCCAAGCGCCACGACCTCGCCGATATCGACCAGCACATCGCGCAGCCCCTGCGCGCGCAGCAGCGCCGCGATCCGGTCGGTGATGTAGCCCTGCGCGATGCCGTTGAGCGTGAGCGCCATGCCGGGGCGCAGAAGGCGAACCCCGCCCGCGTCAAAGCGCACCCCGTCCCAGCCGACAGCCGCGCGCGCCGCCTCTGCGTCGCCGCCCGTCGCCAGCGCCTGCCAGAGGGGCTGCACCGACGGGTCAAACGCCCCGCCAGAGGCCGCGTGCAGCGCATCGGCCAGCGTCAGCACCTCCAGCAACTCGGGCGGCGGGGCCTGTAACCCGCCGGTGCGGTTGAGACGCATCAGCGCGCTGTCGTCGCGGTAGAGGCTGAACACCCGCTCCAGCCGCGCGATCTCGGCCTCGAGCCGGGCAAAGACCGGGCGGGCATGGATCGGGCTGATGCCGACCAGCGTCATGCTGGCCTGCGCGCCAAGCGCGTAACCGGCCCAGCGGGCGGTGTCACCGGCGACGGCGGCAGACGGCAGCGCCAAGGCCGCGGCCGAGATGGTCAGGAAACGGCGGCGTGTCTGTGTCATGACGGCTCCTCCTCCAAGGTGACCTCGACCGGGGCGAGGACGGTCTCGGCGGGGATGTCTTCAAGGCGCATCACCTGCCCGCCCTCGCGGGCGGCAAAGGCGCGGGCGGCGCCGACATCGGCGAAAGGCGCGATCTCGGGCGCGCCCATGCCGCCTGAGACATCGGCCCCGACAACGAAATGGGCAGTATCGGCGGCGGTCCAGTTGTCGACCCCCGGCATCTCCCAGCTTGCCGCCGCCCCCATGTCGCTGACGTAGAAGGCAAGGATTTCGGCGTCGCGCTCCGGCCCCTTGACATAGGCCAGCGCGTCGCGGACCTGGGCAAAGAAGATCGGATCGGGCAGGCCGGCAAGGTGGATCTGCGCCTTGGGGCCGGGATGCTGGTCAAGCTGCATCATGCAGAAATGACCCAGGGCATCGCCAGTCATCGCAACCGGATCGGGCGCACGCGCCTCCTCCTCCTGACAGGCGGCCAGCAGCAGCACGGCCAGAAGCAGACGTTTCATGGCTCGACCCTCGCAAACGCCGCCCGCGCCAGCACGAACGCCAGCACCGGCCAGAGCAGAAGCGAGAGCGGTGCCGCCCAGACGGGCAGCGCGGCCCCCGCCCCCGCCATGCCCGAGACGAGCGCCACCTCCTGCGATCCCGCGACGTTCCAGAGCCGGAAGGCATCCGCAGGATTGAGCGCCAGCAGCCACGGAAAGACATGCCTGGTGAACCCGCCGCCGCCATCCACCACCAGCGCCCCAAGGAGCCCCAGGTCATAAAGCACGACCAGCACCAGCCAGAGCCCCACGGCCAGCCCCGCCGCCCCTGCCCCACTGCCAGAGAGCGCCGAAGCGGCATAGCCGAGGGCAAGGAAGGACGCCCCCAGCAGGATCGCCGTGGCGATGAGCCGCGCAAGCGCCCGCGCGCTCTCGGCCCCCGCGCCGCCCGCCAGCCATGCCGCCAGCCCCGCCGCGCCAAGCCCGAGGCAGATGGCGATGGCCAGCACGGCCAGATGTGCGGCGAACTTGCCCAGGAGCATCTCGCCGCGCGACAAGGGATAGGTCAGCGTCAGGCCCAAGGTGCCGCGCTCGGCCTCGCCCGCCACCGCGTCAAAGGCGATCATCAGCGCCAGGAACGGCGCGAGATAGACCGCCAGCGTGGTCATCGAGGCCACGGCGACGGTCAGCAGGTCCACCCCGAGCGATCCGGTCGGGGCCGATCCGGCAAAGGTCAGCGCCAGCGCGAAGAGCGTCATCAGCGCCGTGGCCGAGGCCAGCCAGCGGTTGCGCCTCTGGATGCGGAATTCGGCCCCCGCGATGGCCAGGACCCGGGCGATCATCGGCGCTCCTCCGCGCAGTAGTATCGATAAAGATCTTCCAGGCTGGGCGGGCACATCTCGATGTCGCGCACCGCATCGCCCAGGGCCGAGACGCGGGCAAGCTGCGCCATCTTCTGCCCGGTCGTGCAGTGCAGCTCGACCGCGCGGCCGTTGACGCGGGTGCCGCCAAGCTCGGCCTGCACCGCGTCCGCCGCCCCCTCGCGCGCGGTCAGCCTGATGCGCGTCGGCAGATCGGCGGCGCGGGCAAGATTGGCAAGGCTGTCATCGGCCACGAGCCGCCCCCCGGCCATGATCGCGATGCGGTCGGTGCGCGCCTCAAGTTCCGTCAGCGCGTGGCTGGCGATCAGGAGCGCGGTGCCGTTCGCCGCCATCTCGTCGATCACGGCATAGAGGTCGTGGCGCGAGATCGGGTCGAGGCCGCTTGTCGGCTCATCGAGCAGCGCCACGCGGCGACGGCCCAGCAATGCCTGCGCCAGCCCCAGCCGCTGCCGCATCCCCTTGGACCAGGTGCCGATGCGGCGGTCGGCGGCCTCGGTCAGCCCCACACGCTCCAGCAGGGGCGCGACCGCTTTCGGATGCTCGCCCGCCAGCCGCGCGAACATCGTCAGCTGCTCGCGCCCGGTGAGGGAGCGGTGAAACGCCACCTGCTCGGGCAGATAGGCGGTGGCGGCGCGGGCGGCAGGACTGCCCGGCGCGTGGCCGGCCACGCGGATCGCGCCGCCGCTGGCCCGGATCAACCCTAGGATCAGCTTGATCAGCGTCGATTTGCCGGCACCGTTATGGCCCAGCAGCGCCACCCGCTCGCCCGGGGCCACATCGAGAGTGATCCCGTTCAGCACCTGCGCGCGGCCATAGCTCTTGTCCAGCCCGGCGATGGCCAGCGCCGTGTCACGATCCGTCATGTTTCATCTCCCAGTCGGGAACGGGGATCTCCACCGGTTGCATCAACGGCGCGCGGTCCACCACGCCCCCCGGCAGGAGGGCCGGAAAGGCCGATTGCGCCCATTTCACCAGTTGCACGGCGGGGGCTCCGAGCAGCAGCTTGGCCGCCGGTTGCGTCCAGAGGATGTGATCCATGCTGTCATTGGGGCGGTAGGGCGTGTCGGCGATCCCATTGCCATCCAGGTCATAGCCCGCGAAATCGGACCAGTAATTGCCGACGCCCTCCGCGCTCCAGTCCACCCAGGTGCTGCCCACGTATTTCACCTGCGTCCGGTTGCCGACAAAGGCATTGCCGGTGATCGTGTTGCGCTCGGACCCGGCGGTGAAATGCACGCCGGTCTCGCAACGCTCGAACCGGTTGGCTTTGATCTCGTTCTTGTGGGCGTTGTAGATGAAGAGGCATTTCGTCCCGCCGCCGCGCACCAGGTTGCCGCGCACCTCGGAGCCGTTGGTGTAGTTGAGCATCACCCCATGCTCGGCATCGTTCACCGACACGTTGTCGATGATCTTCACGCCCTTGGAATACATCACCGCATAGCCCAGATCGTTGCCGATGGAGAGATTGCCGCGAAGCTCGGACCGGTTGGCATACATGTAATGCACCGCGAAGCGCAGGTCGCGGAAGCGGTTGCCGACAAAGGCATTGGAATGCGAGGTGTTGACGAAGATGCCGTCGCGGCCCCAGCGGATATCGTTGCCCGCCACCCGCGCGCCGGGGGCGTTCCAGACATAGATACCATTGCCGCGCGCGTTCTTGACCGGATCGCGGCGGCCTTCGATCACGTTGCCCGCCACATGCGCATCGCGCGCGCCGTGAATGTCCACACCGTAAAGGTTGCCGGTCAGGCGGTTGTCGGTGACGCGGGCGCGGTCCGCGCCCTTGAGCAGGCGAATGCCGCTGTCAATGGCGTCATGGTCGCTGCCCGATCCGGTGAGGACGCAGCCGGTGACGGTCACATCCGGCGCGGTGACGGTCAGGACGGAACCCTGCCCGCCCGCGTCGATCCGCGCGCCCCTGGCACAGTCGATCACCAGCGGTTTCGATATCTCCATGCCACCCCGATGGCGGCCCGGCCCGAGGCGCAGGGTCTCCCCCGCCCCGGCGGTTTCAATGGCCATGGCCAGCGCCCTGCCGCCTGCCGGCACGTCGCGCGCCTCTGCCCGGGCACCCCCGGGCAGGATCAGGCTCAGCGCCAGCAGGATGTGGGCAAGGCACCGCATGGCTCAGGCTCCCCGCGGCTCGACCAGCATCCGGCCGCGCATTTCCATGTGCAGCGCATGGCAGAACCACTGACAATAGAACCAGTGCACGCCCGGACGGTCGGCGGTGAAGGTGACCGAGGCGGTGGCCTGCGGCGCCACCTCCATCGCCACCCCGTAGTTCGAGATCGTGAGCCCGTGGGTCACGTCATCCACATCGTCGAGGTTGGTGACATAGATCGTCACCTCGTCACCCTCGCGCACGGTGAATTTCTCCATCGAGAATGTCGGCGCCATCGACCACATGTAGACACGCACCTTGTTGCCGTCGCGGATCGGCTCGTCGGCCCCGTCTTCCAGAGTGACGCCATCGGCCTCGGCCTGACGGCGCGCATCTTCCCACATCGGATCGTTGCGGTCCCAGACATTGACCGGGTTGACGATATCGCGGCGCACGATGATCGAATCATGCGGCTCGGCAAAGGTCGGGCCGTCATGGACCACCTTCATCTCGTCGGTCGAGATTTCGATGAGCTGCTCGTTCTCGGGCTTGAGCGGCCCCACATTGATGAACCGGTCCTTGGAAAACTTGTTCATCGAGATCAGCCACTTGCCGTCGGCCTCCTTGGTCTCGCCCATGGAGGTGGAGTTGTGGCCGGGCTGGTAATGCACATCCACCTTGGAGATGATGGGATCCTCGCCCCTGAGCGCGCGGGCGATGTTCCACTTGACCACCTGGCTGTCGAGAAAGAGCGTGGTGAACGCATTGCCCTGCCCGTCGAACGCGGTGTGAAGCGGACCAAGGCCAAGCTGCGGCTCGGCCACCACGGCAGAGCGCGGATCGGCATCGCTGTCAAAGAGCGCGTCAAGCCTGGTCACGTCGATGACCGATACGGTCGGCGACAGCTTGCCGTTGATGACCACATGCTGCCCGTCCGGCGCGGTGTTGACGCCATGCGGGCTGTTGGGGATGGGGATGTACCGGGTGTAGGTCTTGTTGCGGCCCTTGCGCCCGTCAAGCACCGGCACGCCGTTCATCTCCCGGTAATCGCCCGCCGCGACACCGGCCTCGATTTCCTTGAGGTTGAAGACCACGACATGGTCGCGCTCGGCCTCGGTCATGCCCGCAAGGGTCATGCCCATTTCCGAGTTGTAGGAGGTCGAGAAGGCGTATTTGCCCTGGTAGTCGCAATCCGTGTTGTCGAGATTGCCCGACACGATCACCTGCCAGGCGACCTTCATCGTGTCGCCGTCGATGGCCGAAAAGATGTTCACGTATTCCTCGGGCTTGTCGAGGATCGCGCCGTCATTGACCAGAGGTGCCTCATGCTCGCCATTGGCAAAGACATAGCCGGTGCGCGGGTATTTCTGCGGCCGCATCCCGTGGATGTCGCTGGCATTGGGGATCTCGATGATCTTGTCGCATTTCATCACGTCGCAGCGCACCCGCGCCACGCGCGTGTTGGCCTTGTCGTTCATGAAGAGGTAACGCCCGTCATAGGTGCCGTCGGTGAAGGACATGTGCGGGTGGTGCAGGTCGCCGTTGTCGTAGGTTTTCTGCCCGCGCTTGGCGAGGAACGCGCGGGTTTCCTCGGTCAGCCCCTCGGTCAGCACCTTGAGGCTTTCGTTGGTCTGGCCCCAGCCGGTGGCCGAGCAGCGGTTGAACACCGGCACGCGCATCAGCTCGCGCATCGACGGAAAGCCGAGGATGCGCAATTCGCCGGTCTGGCCCGAGGACCAGAAGCCGTAATATTCGTCCAGTTGCCCCGGCTCGGGGTTGAACGTGCCTGCCGCATGGGCCTGACGCGCGCTGGCAAACAGGCCCGCGCCGCCGGTGGTGGCGGCAAGCGCGCCGGTGGCGGTGGCCCCCAGCATGCCCCGCCGGCTGAGCTTCATGGATGTTTTCTCGGACATTAGTGGGTCTCCTTTCCCGCTGTCGTCTGGCCGACAAGGCGCTCCAGCGCACCCGCGTCGGCCTTCTGCGCCGCACGATCCTTCGCGCGCCGTTTCAGTTGCCGGATGATCACCGGGCATTTCGCGTCCGACTGGTAGAGCACCTGGCAGTGCAGGCAGTTGACGCATTCATTGGGGTTGATCTCGCCCGTCGGGTGGATCGCCTGAACCGGGCATTCATGGGCACAGGTCTGGCACGGGCTGCCACAGTCGCGGTAGCGCCTGAGCCAGTCGAACATCCGCATCCTGGCCGGGATCGCCAAAGCCGCCCCCAGCGGGCAGAGATAGCGGCAATAGAACCGCTCGACGAAGAGCCCGATCAGCAGGAGCGTCACGGCGAAGACCACGAAGGGCCAGTCGCGCACGAACTTGAGGATGATCGCGGTCTTGAAGGGCTCCACCTCGGCCAGTTTCTCGGCCATCGGGATCGAGGCGAGCGAGACGCCGAACAGCCCCAGAAAGATCATGTATTTCACGGGCCAGAGCCGTTCGTGCAGGCCCCAGGGCAGGGTCCATTGCGGCACCTTGAGCAGCCGCGCCACCCGGTTCGTCAGCTCCTGCAGCGCGCCGAAGGGGCACAGCCAGCCGCAATAGGCCCCGCGCCCCCAGAAGATCAGCGCGGCGGCCACCGCGAACCACTGGATGAAGACCAGCGGGTCCATCAGGAAGGCATCCCAGGTGAATCCCGTCCGCAGCGAGCCCGCAAGCGCCATCAGGTTCACGACCGAGAGCTGCGCATTGGCATACCAGCCGAGGAAGACCAGAGTCACGTTCAGGAACGACATGCGGAACCACAGATAGGCCCGCGGATGCGCGGTGATCTGCATCTGGAAGAAGAACGCCCCCGTCAGCACCGTCAGCATCACGCACAGCACCGCGATCTCGGGCGTCTTGTCGCGCCAGATGCGTTGCCAGAGCGCGGTCTTGGCGGCAGCCTCCTCACCCGGGGCGTTGACCTGCGGCGCGGGCGCCAGCGGCGCGAGGTAGCGCTCCGGCAGCCGGTAGCCCAGGTCATAGGTGACAAAGGTCTTTTCCACCGCACCCACCGCCCGCTGTACCAGCAGTTGCAGCCGCCACGGCGCGGCCGGGTCAAAGCCGCTGTCGGCCGGGATGCGAAAGAGGTCAAGCTCGGTGAAACTCGGCGCGCCCTCGGCGGCGATTGCACCAAGCCGCCGGTGATCGCGGTCGAAGAACCGCACCGAGCGGTCGCCCTGAATGAGCTGGATGCGGTCGAAGATGCCGCCGCGCACATAGCCCGACCCCTTGAAGGAATAGCGCCCGCGCCCGGCCACCAGAATGGCGTGCTCGCCCTCCTCCAGCCAGCCTTGCAGATTGGCGTATTCATTGGCCCCCAGCAGGCTGCGGCCGATGGTGGGCACGCTGACAAGGGCTGCGCGCATGTCGATGAAGGTCGCATCATCGGGGCCTTTTTCAGGCCGGGCGATGGCACGTTCGTCGCCGGTCGCCTCGAAGCCGCGATTGACCTGCCCCACATCCAGCGTCAGCCCGCGCACCGAGCCGTCCCCGGCAAGGGTCTGCCAGTCCTCCACCGTGCCCTCGCCCGGCTTCAGCGTGCGTTTCGGCCCCGCCTGCGCCACCGACGACAGGCCCCCCAGCCCGAGCGCGCGCGCCACCTTGAGCCCGCCGCGCACGAGGCTGTCGTCGATCACCATCACCGTGACCGTCGCGCCCGAGATGATGTCCAGATCATGGGCCGTGCCCGCCGCGTCCGCCTCGGCCTTGAGATCGAGCCCGGCATAGCCCTCGATCACGCGCCGCATCTTGGCCTCGGGGATGCCGATGAGGACGATGGGCTCGGAATGCTCGACCAGCACCGCACCGGTCATCACCGCCTCCGTGTCGATCGCCGCGACGACATGGATCGGCTTGCCCGAATAGCCCGTGGTCCCGGCGAAATCCGAGGTCAGGAAGGCCCAGGCGACGGTTTGCCCGTCCCTGAGCACCGGGGCCACCGGCAGATCCGCGCGCATCGCCCCGAAGCCCGAGGCACCGGGGACCAGCACCGCCGCGTCGAGTTCGGGCAGGAAGCGCCCCAGTTCGGAGCCATCGTCGGCACCCGCCGCAAGCGGAGCCGCCAGACAAGCAAGCGTCACCAGCAGCCAGCGGGCCGCGCGCCGGAACATGCAAAGAGAAGAGACCTGGATCATGCGCACAGCCCTAGCCCGACCTGCGCGCCGTCTCGTTGACGAAAGTCAAGACCGGTCGATCACATCCGTGCAGGCGGCCAGCACATCGCAGGCATTCGAATGTTTTCGTGTGGCCCGCCGCGTCTTGCAGGAGACCTGGGCGGTCATCCGCGAAAGAGCCGCTCTCGCGCCCTCGCCAAGAGGCACGATCCCTTCCCGATGTCCCTCGGCACCGGTCACGCGATGTTGGTGGAGGAAACCCGACGCCCGTGGGCGCGACATGGCCGAACGCGCGAAGATGCGCGCGCTGGGCGTGTCGCCCCGGGTGCAGTTCTCACGCGGCAAGCGGCCCGACCATTGCCTTTCGTGCCAGGGCGGGATGGCGCAGGATCGTCGGCCCTGTCGCCTCGAGATGCGCAGCGAGAACGGCCCCTGCTTCGTGATCAAGATGCCAGAGGGCGTCGCCGAGCAGGACAAGTTGCGGATGGCCGAGCAGGAGACGCGCCAGCGAAAGGGCACTGCGCTCGGTGGCAGACAGACTGCGCCCGCCCTCGGTCAGCGCGCCGTCAAGACCGTCGATCCGGTGCATCAGCCCGGCAAGACCGGCGCGCAGCGCCGCTTGCTCCAGCGTGTCATCTGACGGTCGGCTCGATAGCCCCACGGCCAGGTTGCGCCGCAGGGACCCCTTCAGGACCATGGGCGTGCTGGTCACGAGGTGCACGCCGCGCCGCAGGCTGCCACGGGACAGGTCGCTCAGGCAGATGCCCGACAGGGTGATATGTCCGGGTGCCAGCTTCTCGAGGCCGCAGAGCGCCGAAAACAGGGTATCGGCATCGGAGGGATCACAATTCAGGGTCCGCCTCTGGCCGGCCGGGATCTCGAGCGACAGGACCGCTCCCGATGGGGCGGGCAAGTCGCGCACCATGACNTCTACNGGTCCCTTCGGCAGGCGCCTGTCTCCCTGACCGGTGTTCCGCTGATCGCGCGCAAGCGCCGCCACGGCCTTGTTGCGGGCCGCCAGATAGGCTGCACGGAAATTCCAGACGCTGGCCAGATCGCGCAGCGGGTTCAGGACAAGGCCGATCACCGCCAGCGCACCGGCGATCGTGCCGGTGCCGGCCCCGGACTGCACGCCGGTGACGATCACGGCGCAGGCGGCAAGCCCGGCCACGGCGTCGGGCAGCGCCTTGAGCGATTCCGCCCAGCCGAGGCGGTGCAGCGCGGCGCGGATCATCCGCTCGGTGCGTTTGCGCAGCTGGCGCAATTCGGCGCGGCGGCGGCCCATGCGGTCAAGCTCGGGTGCGAGCGGCATGCGCTCGGCCATCTCCGCGGCGATGCGCGCGCGCNGCGCCCGCAGGCGGCGGTGCAGCGGCTCCAGCCGTGGTCCGGCGAGAGCGAGAATGGCGAGCGTCGCCGCGAAAAGCGGCGCGATGACAAGGGCAAGGCGCGGCTCGAGCCACCAGAGCACGGTGCAGGCAGCGGGGATCATGACGGCTGCCGCTATGAGCCTGGGCACACCCTTGCCCAGCCAGTCGCGAAAGGCGGTCATGTCGCCGACGAAGCGCAGGCTCATGTAGCCGCTGCGGCGTCTGGCGACGGCGCTCGCGGGCATGCCCGAGGCATGATCGAGCAGCGCCAGGCGGATGGCGAGGGCGTAATCCTGCCCCAGCCGTTCGCCCGTCAGCCGCGACAGCACCCGAGCCCCGGCGATCAGGACACCGGATGCCGCCAGCGCCACGAGCAGTCCGGGCGGCAGGGCCGCCTGCGCAGCCATCGCATCGAACAGCCCGCGCGTGGCAAAGGCGGCCACCCCGGCGGCGGCCCCCTGCACCAGTGTCACGAGGGTGACGACCATCAGCCCGCGCCTCCGGCCGTTCTGCAACAGGCGGGGCATGGTCATCACGCGGCCTTCTCGCGGCCAAGGCCCGCGCGCAGGGCAAAGCCGGTGGCCTCGGCGGGATCGCTCAGGTTTTCCCTTGTCAGAACCGGCAGGCCGGTTGCCGAGCCGGCCTCGGACGCGGCCATCGGCGAACAGCTGACAAGGCCGGTCAGCGCGTCGGGCACCAGGCCCAGCCGCGCCAGATGCATCACGCCGCCCACGGCTGCGACCGCGTCCGCGCAGGCGAACACCAGACCCGAGATGAGCTGGGCGAACCACGGATCGGCGATCAGCGCGGCGGTTTCGCGTTGCAGGATCCCGTCCGCCACCTCCATCACCACGATGTCGCAGCCGCGGTGCCCGGCCTCGGCGATGAGGGTTTCGGTGGCCGTCCTGATCCGGTCGAGCGGCTCGAGATAGGTGGAAACCATACCCGCATCGGTGAAATCGCCCACGTAATGCGCGCCGCTGTCGCTGTATTCGTTGAGATCGCCGAAGGCCCCGGTGCCCGTTGCCTTGACCGCACCCACGCGGAAGCCCGCGCGCCGCAGACCCAGCACAAGCTGGGCGGTGGCCAGCGTCTTGCCGGAATTCATCGAGGTGCCCAGCACCCCGATCACCGGCGGGCGGGGCGCAGCGCGACGGGGAACGAGCGCGAAATCCGCAAGATTGACCGCTTGCCCGTCCGCATCCAGCAGGCGCGCGGCGGGAACCAGCCGCGTGGCCGGTTTGATGCGGCTGTTGCGCGCGACCATGCGCCCGATGCAGCCACCGCCCGCCAGGAGGTCGGCGCAGTCCGGCCCGATCTCGGCCAGCCCTTCGAACTGATCGGGGGCATAGCGCGCGCCGCAGGCCATCACCACCGCATCGCCGGGAAAGATCAGCGAGGGACGCCCCGAGGGGAGCTGAACCCGGTGGTGCTGCCCGAGCCGATCCACATGGGCCAGGATCAGGTCGCCAGGCCGCGCGGCGGCGAAATCGGTATCGGTGGCGGCGACGCGGGCACGGTCGACGCAGCGGGTGACAAAGGTCCATTTGGCCTGGTCAAGGGTCTCGGCGAGGGTCATGTCGGCTCTCCTTGCGGGGGTGAGATATTGGCACGTGGGGTCAGGACAGGGCGGCGCGCGCATCGAGCACGCGCGCGGCCAGGTGATTCTGCGTGATCGCGCGCACCACGTCGTGATCGCAGCCGATCATCTCGATCAGGCGCGCGCGCGGCGTCACGCCCGCCGCCTCTGCGGCGGCGTTGAGCGCGCCAACATATGTGCGGGCGCGGGCAAGGCGATGGGGGCCCTGCTTCGCGTCGAGCGCGGGGGTCTTGCGCAGGGCATCGTCGCGGATCACGTCCTCGGTGCCGACATGGACGCAGACCGGGATCTGCAGGAAGTCCCGCAGCGCCGCTGCCTTGCGGCGGGACCAGCTGGCGGAAAACGCATCCTTGCCGGGGGCAAGGCCGTAGGGATAGGGCATGCTCTCATCGGGCAGGCAATACCAGCCCGCCGCCACCAGATGGAGCGCGGCGACACGGTGCGGATAGAGCATCGCCAGACGGTGCGCGAGTTGCGCGCCGCCCGAATGGCCGAGGATCTCCACCGGACCCGAGATGTCCGGGCATTCGGACACCACCAGATCGAGCAGCGCCAGCAGCGCCAGATCGGGGCGCGCGGCCTTGCTGGGGCGCTGGAAATCGGGCCAGGTGTCAGCCGGGAAATGCGGCACGATGACGGTGCGCCCGGTACGCTCTGCTTCGGGGAGGAAAAGCCGCGCCAACTTGCCTGCGTTGCGCGAAATACCGTGCAGCACCACCAGCGGCGGCGCGTCGGCAAGACGGGCGGGCCGGATGATGCGGGCGCTGAGCCGCCCGGCGCTGCTGCACGCCGTGACGCGGCGCGGGGTCAGGGGGCTCGTCTCGATCGGTGTGTCTTTCATCGGTCCTCTCCCGGTCAGTGATCCGTTGTCATGCAAACGCCGCGCGCCGGGGGGTTATTCCCGGCGCCGTGCAATTTTTCGGATGAGAGGAAAGCGCAGGCGTCATTCCGCCGAGGCAGGCAGGAACACGGCCTGCCCGGGGCAGATGCCGCCCAGGTCGAGAACCCCGTGCCCGTATGTCTCGTCGGGGCCGTCCGGTCCAAGATCACGCGCCGAGGCAGTCAGCCGCGCGCGGATCTCCCCGGGCGTCAGCATCGGGTCGTGTTGCAGCCAGAGCGCCACCGCCGCCGTGACATGGGGCGCGGCAAAGGAGGTGCCGGTCTTCCACCGCGCGCCCTTGACCGAGGCGGCTGTCCAGACCTCCACGCCGGGGGCCGCGATCTCGACATGGGTGCCGCGATTGGCGCGGCGATAGATGGTGCCGCCACGATCCACCGCCGTCACCGCGATCACGTTGTCATAGGCCGCCGGATACGCCGCCTCGGCCTGCGGGCCATCATTGCCCACGGCGGCGACGACCGGGATCCCGCGCTGTTCGGTCAGTTGCAAAAGCGTGTCTTCCAGCACCTTGTTGGGCGGCCCCGCGAGGCTGAGATTGATCACCTGCACGCCGCGCCCCGAGAGATGATCGAGCGCGCGCACCAGCGTAAAGGCGTCGGCGCGCTCGTCGCCCGAGGCCCGGTGAAACGCATCCACCGCCACAAGCGGCAGACCGGGCAGCAGCCCGGGCACGCGGGTCCGCGGATCGCCGACGAGAATGGACGCAACCGCCGTGCCGTGGATCGCGGCAGAGGCCTCGTAATCCTCGGGCGCGATGCGCGTGAGATCGATATCGGCCCCGGCCAGAACCTCGTGATCGATGTTCAGCCCGGTGTCGATCATGCCGATCGTCACCGATGCCCCGCATCCCGCGCCCCCAAGGCCCGTGGGCCAGTTGATC
This sequence comes from Roseovarius sp., assembly GCA_002720475.1. Classification (GTDB taxonomy): domain Bacteria; phylum Pseudomonadota; class Alphaproteobacteria; order Rhodobacterales; family Rhodobacteraceae; genus Roseovarius. The sequence goes on along the minus strand of PBIL01000005.1, from coordinate 313,419 downwards.
AGGTCGCGCGCGGGACAGTGCAGGCCGTCGCAGGCGGGGGCGGTCCCGGGCGTCTCGACCCCCGCCATGCTGTCCTGCCCGGCGCGGTAATAGTGATTGAAATCCGCCGCCTCGGCCCCGGGCAGGGCGCGGATGGTGGCGCGCGCCTCGTCGAGCGTCGTGCCCTCGGGCACCCGGAAGCGGCGCACGGTGGTGGCGAGGCTGGCGAGATCGGCGCGTTCGAGCACCACGTAGCCCTGGGCGACGAGGGCCGTGGTCTGGCCGTCGGTCAGGCCGCGCGCGAGGATCTCGGCAGGGGCGCGCTCGGGGCGAGAGGCCGGTTGCGGGGCGGGGCGTCTACGGGTGCGTTGCGGCTCCACGGGCTGCCCGCGGAACAGGCGGCGCAGCCCCTGGATGACCGCACGAGGGCTGTCGGCTTCCCCGGAATCGATGCCGCCGCGCGACGCGCCGCCGCTGCTACGGCTACCGCTGCCGCCATCGTCGCCGCCGTCACCATCCCCGTCCCCGCCGTCTCCGTCGTCGGCCCATGCGGGCGCGGGGACCAGGCTGGCAGACAGGACCGGGACCGCACCGAGGGCGGCGATCCAGACACTCAGGACCAGAAGTGAAGCCGTAAAACCGCGCATCCCGAAACACTCCTTTTGCCCCTGCGTGAATCGATGCCATCTATTGCATTACGTCAGAAGGCTGGATTTATTCCCGGCCAACGTATTGCAACCGGTAAGTGTGGGTCATGCAGGATTCTTTTGTCGAAGACATCGTGGCCCTGCTGCCCAACCTCAAGCGGTTCGCCCTGTCGCTGTGCCGCAGGCCGGAGGTGGCCGACGATCTTGTGCAGATCACCGCCGAGCGCGCCATTCGCGCGCGGCATCACTTCGATCCGGCGACGCGGCTGGAGGCGTGGCTGTTCCGCATCCTGCGCAATGCCTGGATCGACATGCTGCGGCGCGATGCGACGCGCGGCGAGACGGTGGATATCCACGACACCCCGCAGGCCGATCCGGTGGACAGCGCCGCGCAGACCCACGACCGGCTGATGCTGCAATCGGTCCGGGCGGCGATAACGACATTGCCCGAGGATCAGCGCGCCGTGCTGCATCTGGTCTGCGTCGAGGGCCTGAGCTATGCCGAGACGGCGCAGACCCTGGGCATCCCGCAAGGCACCGTGATGAGCCGCCTGAGCCGCGCGCGGCGCGCGCTGGGCGACAAGCTGGGAATAAAGGGCGGGGTGGGCCGTTGACGCCATGCAACGCAAAGGATCGCGACGATGGATATCGACGATGACAGATTGATGGCCCTCGCCGATGGCGAGATGGACGGCGACGAGGCCGCGCGCCTGCATGCGCAGATCACGGCCGATCCTGATCTGGCCAGGCGCTATGCGCTTTTCACGCAGACCGCAGATTTGGTGAAGGAGGCGGTGCTGGCCGATCCCGAGACTGCGGTATCGCCCGATCTTGAGGCGCGCATTCGCCAGATGGCAGCAGCCATGCCGCCCGAAGCGGAGAACGTGGTGCCGTTGCGCCGACCCGCGCCCCGGTGGCAGCCGGTGGCGGTGGCCGCCTCGCTTGCACTGGCGGTCGGCCTGTCGGCGGGTCTGTTTCTTGCCCCCCGTGCGCCGGAGACGGACCCGACACGGTTGAGCGCCGCCCTTGAGGAGCAGCTCGGAACATTGCCCTCGGGCGCGGACGCAGCGTTGCCGGACGGAAGGCGCGTCAGTGTCATTGCATCTTTCACGGATGGCGCAGGCGCGTTCTGCCGCGAGTACGAGACCGTCGCGGAAGGCGGCTTCGGCCATGTCGCCGTCGCCTGTCGCGACGGGGCGGGCTGGTCCCTGCGCTTTGCCATGGCGACAAGGTCGGGGGATGATGGCTATGCGCCCGCCTCGTCGCTCGAGGCGCTCGACGCGTTCTACGCGGCAACCGGTGCCTCGCAGCCGCTGTCGGCAGAGGCGGAGCTTGACTATCTGGAATAGATTGCGCCGCAGGGTGGTGGCCACACCCTGCCCGATGCCCTTTCCTCCTGGCGCTTGTAGGTCTTTCGCATCTTTGCACCCCGATCCGCGCAGGCGACCTTGCAAGCAGAGGCGCCCCTTCGTCGCCTGCGTGGCGTGGCCGGTGACGGATCTGCCGCATGTTTTCCTCATGCGCCGGTGAGGTTGGGCAGGAAGACGCAACACAGGTCAGCAACTGACCGAGCAGGTCGCGCAAAACCTGCGACACGCGGCGCTCACTCGGCCGCGCAGAGGCCCGGATTGTTGGGATGGCCTGTCCAGTCGCCATGCTCGGCCGGCACAACGCGGCCCGTGCGCGGATCGATCGTGCCCGGCGCAAGCGCCTCCATGGTGATGCAGCCCTCCACCGGGCAGACATTGACGCAGAGGTTGCAGGCCACGCATTCCTCGTCCTTCACGGTAAAGACCCGCTCGGGCGACATGGCGATGGCCTGGTGGCTCGTATCCTCGCAGGCGGCAAAGCAGCGCCCGCACTTGATGCAGAGATCCTGGTCGATCCGCGCCTTGGTCACATAGTTGAGGTTGAGATGCTGCCAGTCGCTGAGATTGGGCACCGCCCGCCCGACGAGCGCCTCCACCGAGCCGAGCCCCTTTTCATCGAGATATTGCGACAGGCCCGAGATCATCTCCTGCACCACCTTGAACCCGTAGGTCATCGCTGCTGTGCAGACCTGCACGTTGCCCGCGCCGAGCGCGATGAACTCGGCCGCGTCGCGCCATGTCGTCACGCCCCCGATGCCGGAGATCGGCAGCCCGGCGAGCGCGGGCGTGCGCGCGATCTCGGCCACCATGTTGAGCGCGATCGGCTTCACCGCCGGGCCGCAATAGCCGCCATGCGCGCCCTTGCCGTCAATGGTGGGCTCGGGCGCGAAGAGGTCGAGATCGACCCCGGTGATCGAGTTGATCGTGTTGATCAGGCTGACCGCATCCGCGCCACCATCCTTCGCGGCCTGCGCGGGCTTGCGGATATCGGTGATGTTGGGCGTCAACTTCACGATCACCGGCAGATCGGAATGGGTCTTGCACCATTCGGTCACCTGCNGCACGTAATCGGGCACCTGCCCCACCGCGCTGCCCATGCCGCGCTCGCTCATCCCGTGGGGACAGCCGAAATTGAGCTCCACCCCGTCGCAGCCCGTATCCTCGACCCGGGCAAGGATGTCCTTCCAGGCCCCTTCGTTCATCGGCACCATGAGGCTGACCACCAGCGCCCGGTCGGGCCAGTCGCGCTTGACGCGGGCGATCTCCTTGAGGTTCACCTCCAGCGGCCGGTCGGTGATCAGCTCGATATTGTTCATCCCCAGCAGCCGCCGGTCCGCGCCCCAGATGGCACCATAGCGCGGCCCGTTGACGTTGACGATGGGCGGGTCCTCGCCCAGGGTCTTCCAGACCACCCCGCCCCAGCCGGCCTCGAAGGCGCGGCGGACATTGTATTCCTTGTCCGTCGGTGGCGCCGAGGCCAGCCAGAACGGGTTTGGGGATTTGATTCCGATGAAGGTGGTCGTGAGGTCAGCCATGGGTCGGTTCCTGTGTATCGGGTGTGAAGTGGTTTGGGTCGAGTCCTGCGGCCTTGAACCGCTTTATTGCGGCTTGTTGAACCTCGGCATCGAACGTTCTGGGGTGGCGTAGTACCACGGCTTCGAAAGTCAACTCGGGCAGGCCGCGCTCGACGAGGTCGTGAAAACCCTGGCTGGGACTTGGCTTCAGCGTCAGGTCGGAAACCGTTTTGGCCTCGCCGTCGCGCGAGATCTTTTGCCGCGTTCGGGAGAGCCGCACGGTTCTCCCGCGCTCTTCCCTAAGCAATTCCTCAAGGGCGTGGATGGATTGCCAGACGTCATGTTCGACTGTGCCCGGAGTGGCCTCAGGTTGCACAAAGCAAAGGCGTTCAAAGGCTGCGGCTTCTACGGCAGCCGAGTTGTGTCTGCGCGCGTTTTTTATCATCTCCCGGAGGCGAACAGGGTCTTCCAGTTTCGCGATTGCGGCGAGGGCGTTGCGTTCATTCGATGTCAAATCAGCCATCTCGCGACCTCCTATGGGTTTCGTTGGAGCCGCCCCGGATCGGGTCCGGGACGGGCCGTTTACGCCATCAGCGTTGCATGGATATCCTCGGCGGCGTCGCGCCCTTGGGCCACCGCCGTCACGGTCAGGTCGTCGCCCCCCGCCGCGCAATCGCCGCCCGCCCAGACATGCTCCAGCGATGTGCGCCCGGCCCCGGTCACGCGGATCTTGCCGCCCTCGAGCGCGGGCAACTCGCCCTCCTCGAGCCGCTGGCCGATGGCGCGCAGCACCTGATCGGCGGCGAGGCGGAACCGCGCGCCGGTGGGCCGCAGATCGTCGTCGGTATATTCGAACTCGACCTCGCGCACCGCGCCGTTGCCATGGACCGCGACCGGCTGCGCGTTGGTGACGATCCGCACGCCCCTGGAGGCCGCAAGATCCTGCTCGTAGCGGCTCGCCTTCATCCGCGCGCGGCTGCGGCGATAGGCAAGCGTCACGTTGAGCGCGCCGAGAAGCTTCGCCTGCACCGCCGCGTCGATCGCCGTCATGCCGCCGCCGATCACCACCACGTCACGCCCGACCGGCAGCGCCGCAAGATCCTGCGCCTGCCGCACCTCGGCGATGAACCCTGTCGCATCCGCCACCCCGTCGAGGTCTTCGCCCGGTGAGCCGAGCGCGTTGACCCCGCCAAGCCCGATCCCGAGAAACACCGCGTCATGCGCCGCCCGCAGCCCGGCGAGCGTCACCTCGCGCCCGAGCGCCATGCNGGTGCGCAGGGTGATCCCGCCGATCCGCAGGAGCCAGTCCACCTCGGCCTGGGCAAAGCCGCCGGGCGTCTTGTAGGCGGCGATGCCGAACTCGTTGAGCCCGCCGGGCTTGGGGCGCGCGTCGAAGATCTCCACCTCGTGCCCCTTCATCGCCAGGCGGTGCGCGCAGGCAAGCCCCGCAGGCCCCGCCCCCACCACCGCCACGCGCCGCCCCGTGGGGGCCGCGCGGGAGAAGGGATGGAGCCCCGCCGTCATCAGCCTGTCCGTGGCGAAGCGTTGCAACCGGCCGATCTTCACCGGCTTGCCCTCCGCCGCCTCGCGCACGCAGGCCTCCTCGCAAAGCGTCTCGGTCGGGCAGACCCGCGCGCACATCCCGCCCAGGATGTTCTGCCCGAGGATCGTCTTCGCCGCCGCCTCGGGCGTGCCGGTGGCGATCTGGCGGATGAAGAGCGGGATGTCGATCTCTGTGGGACAGGCCGCGATGCAGGGCGCATCGTGGCAGAAATAGCAGCGATCCGCCTCCACCCGCGCCTCATGCGCGTCAAGCGGCGGGTGCAGGTCCGCGAAATTCCGGGCATAGTCCTCCGGTGCCAGTCGCCCCGCGACGATTCCCGGTGTCAGCGCGCCTGCAGCCATGTGATCCCTCCCGTCGGTGCCATTCCGGTGCCATCTGGCCGGGGATCAGTATTCCACGAATCAAAATTTTATCAATCGGTAAAATTTACGCCCGGCAGGCGTGCCGCTACCCCCCCTGCAACCGCTTGAGCAGCACCACCTCGCTCTCGGGGCCGATGGGGGTGAACCAGCTGTCGTTGTAAATTCGCCCGTCGATGGAGACCGAGACGCCGCGCTCGAGTTCGGGCCGCAATCCGGGATGATCGCGCGCCAGCCCGTCGAGCAGGTCGCGCAGGGTGGCGGCCTCCACCGCCACCTCGCGCGTGCCGTCTGCCAGATCGGCGAGCGATCCCCAGAGCAGCACCTTGACCATCAGCCCCCCGCCTGGATCGCCGCCAGGACGCGCGGCGGCGACATCGGCAATTGCGTCATCCGCACGCCCGCCGCCGCCGAGACCGCGTTGGCGATGGCCGCCAAGGGGGGCACGATGGACGTCTCGCCCACGCCGCGCACGCCGTAAGGGTGCCCGGGGTTGGGGATCTCGAGGATCACCGTGTCGATCATCGGCAGGTCCGAGGCCACGGGAATCCGGTAGTCGAGAAAGCCGGGGTTCTGAAGAATCCCGTCCTCGCCATAGATGTATTCCTCGTTGAGCGCCCAGCCGATGCCCTGCACCGCGCCGCCCTGGAACTGCCCTTCGACATAAGAGGGATGCACCGCCTTGCCCGCATCCTGAAACACCGTGTAGCGCAGGATCTTCGTGGCCCCCGTCTCGGGGTCCACCGCCACATCGACCATATGGGTGGCAAAGCTCACCCCGGCCCCCTCGGCCGTCACCTCGTGGTGGCCCGCGATGGGGCCGCCGGTATTGCTGGCAATGGCGGCGATCTCCTTGATGGTCATGGGCGGGAACCTGCCCGCGTTCGGCCCGGCGGGGCGCGCGGCCCCGTCCTCCCACTCCACGGCCTCTTCGTCGATGCCCCAGACCATCGCCGCGCGGCGGCACATCTCTCGCTTGGCGGCGCGGGCGGCCTCGATGGTCGCCAGCCCCACGGCAAAGGTCACGCGGCTCCCGTCCGTCACCTCGTTCTGCCCGAGCGCGCCGGTATCGGCGATGATCGTGCGCACCTGGTCATAGGGAATGCCCAGCTCCTCGGCCGCCATCATCGTCATCGACGCGCGCGAGCCGCCGATATCCGGGTTGCCCTCCGAGACGGTCACGGTGCCGTCAGGGGTGATATTGAGGCTCACGCAGGTATCGCCGCCGAAATTGAACCAGAAGCCGCAGGCGACGCCGCGCCCCTGATTCTCGCCAAGGGGCGCGGTCCAGTGCGGATGCGCCTTCGCCGCCTCGAGCGTCGCCTTGAGGCCGATGGCCGGATAGGTCGGCCCGTAGGAGGATTTCGTGCCCTCGTCCGCCCCGTTCATCAGCCGCACCTCGAGCGGGTCGAGGCCGAAGCCCCTGGCCAGCTCGTCAATCGCGCTCTCCACGGCAAAGGCCGCCATCGGTGCCCCCGGCGCGCGATAGGCTGCGGCCTTGGGCCGGTTCGTCACCACGTCCCAGCCTATCGTCTTCACGTTTTCAAGGTCATAGGGCGCGAAGGCGGACATCGCCCCCATATCGACGGGCGATCCCGGATAGGCCCCGCCCTGATAGCGCAGTTCCGCGAAACCGGCGGTGATCCGGCCCGCCTTCGTCATGCCGATCCTCACGTCGATGGAGGTCGAGGCCGTGGGCCCGGTGGCGCGCAGCACCTCGGCCCGGCTCATCACCATCTTGACCGGGCGGCCCGATTTCTTCGCCAGCATGAGCGCCACCGGCTCGAGGAAGACGGTCGTCTTGCCGCCGAAGCCGCCGCCGATCTCGCTTGCGGTGACGCGCAACTGGCCCTGCTCGATCCCGAGGATCGCGGCGCAGGTGTTGCGCACCATGTAATGGCCTTGCGTGCAGACCCAGAGATCGCCCTGCCCGTCCGCGCCCATGGTGGCCAGACAGGCATGCGGCTCGATATAGCCCTGATGCGTGGCCGCTGTGCGATAGGTCCGCTCCACCACCCGGTCGGCCTGCACAAGCCCCGCCTCGATATCGCCATGCCCGAATTCGGACCGCGCGATGACGTTCTGCGACATGCCCGGCGGCACCGTCTCCTGCTGCCGCCCCTCGTGGAGCACCGGCGCGCCGGGCTTCATGGCCTCGTCCACATCTGTCACATGCGGCAGCACCTCATACTCCACCTCGATCAGCTTCAGCGCCTTGCGCGCCACGGCAGGCGAGACCGCCGCCACGGCGGCGATGGCGTGACCGTCGTAGAGCGCCTTCTGCCCCGCCATGCAGTTGTCCAGGATGTCGGCCACATGGTCGGGCACGTCGCCGAAATCGGCGCGCGTGACCACCGCCTTGACGCCCGGCAGTGCCTCGGCCCTGGAGGTGTCGATCTTCACGATCCGGGCATGGGCATGAGGCGAGCGCAGGATGCGCCCGGTCAGCATCCCCGGTGCCACCATGTCGGCCCCGAAGCGCGCGCGCCCCGTCACCTTGTCGATGCCGTCGGGCCGGTCGGGGCGCGTGCCCACAACCTTGAAGATACGGGTCTTTTTCGTGTCATCCAGTGCCATCACGACGCCCTCCGCATGTCCGCCGCCGTCTCCATCACGGCGCGGATGATCTTGTCATATCCGGTGCAGCGGCAGAGGTTCCCCGCCAGCCAGTACCGCACCTCTTCCTCGGACGGGTCCGGGTTGCGCTCGAGCAGGGATTTCGCCGCCACGAGGATCCCCGGCGTGCAGATCCCGCATTGCAGCGCCGCCATCTCGATGAACTTCTTCTGCAAGGGGTGCAGCCGCTCGCCATCGGCCATGCCCTCGATGGTGGTGATCTCGCGGCCCTCGGCCTCGGCCCCCAGCATCAGGCAGGAACAGACAAGGCGGCCGTCCACCGTCACCGAACAGGCCCCGCAATCGCCCGTGCCGCAGCCCTCCTTGGTGCCCGTCAGGCCCAGTTCGTCGCGCAGCACGTCAAGAAGCGTCGCCTCGGCGTCACAGAGGAATTCCGTCGCGTCGCCGTTGATCGTGGTCGTCACATGTATCCGGCTCATGCTGTCTCTCCTTTCGCGCGCGCCTCGGCAATCCCCGCCGCCCGGCGGGCGAGCACGCCCGCCACATGCTTGCGGAAGGCCACCGTGCCGCGCTTGTCGTCGATGGGGGTGGCCGCTTTCGAACAGGCCGCCGCCAGATCGTCGAGCGCGCCCGCGTCGAGCGCGCGATGCTTGAGCGCCTCGGCCGCCGCCTCCACCAGGATCACCTTGGGTCCGACCGCGCCAAGCGCCACGCGCGCGCCCGAAACCCGGCCCGCCTCGTCAAGGCTGAGCGAGACCGCGCAGCCGACCACGGCGATATCCATCTCGGTGCGCGGGATGAAGCGCAGATAGGCGTCGCCCGCCCGCTCCCCGCGCGGCGGCAGCCAGATCGAGGCGATGAACTCGCCCCGCTCCAGCGCCGTCCGGCCCGGCCCCTGCGGCACGTCGAGCACGGGCAGATCGCGCGTTCCCTGCGGCCCCACGATCCGCGCCACCGCACCCGCGGCCACCATCGCGGGCACCGAATCGGCCGCCGGAGAGGCGTTGCAGAGATTGCCCGCCAGCGTCGCGCGCCCCTGCACCTGCGTCGAGCCGATGAGCCCCGCCGCCTCGACCACGCCGGGCCAGTCCGCACGCAGCCCCTCATGCTCGCCCAGCTCGGCACCGCAGACGGCCGCGCCGATGCGCCAGCCGCCCTCTTCGGCGGTGATGTCGCGCATCCCCGCGATCCGCTTGATGTCGATGACAAGCTCCGGCTCGATCATCTCCGAGCGCAGCTTCACCAGAAGGTCCGTGCCGCCGGCAAGGACATGCGCCCCCTGCTGCCCGGCGAGGACCTTCACCGCCTCTTCCACGTCGCGTGGCGCCTCGAATCGCATGGCTTGCTCCCTAACCTGTCACGTCGCTGGCCTCCGGGGACTCATCCCCGCAGCCCGACTATCCCGCAAGTCAGGCCCGGACGCAAACACCCTAGCGCCGCCGGTAGCGCGCCGCCAGCCGCGCCGGGTCCGCGCCGCAGAGATACCGCACGAGCAGCCAGAGATTGCGCGCCCCGCGCCGCAGCCACCCCTCGCGCCGGTAACGCGCCGCCGAGGTGCGCACCGCCAGCGGCAGAAGTGCGATGCGCCCGCGCAGCGCGCGCGCCAGCGCCACATCCTCCATCAGCGGGATGTCGGGATGGCCCCCCGCGCGCTCGTAGCGGTCGCGCTCGATCAAGAGCCCCTGGTCGCCATAGGGCAGCCCGAGAAGGCCCGAGCGCAGGTTGGCCCAGCCCGCCACGAGGCGCGGCGCGATCCCGCCTGCGTCGAAGGACAGCCGGAACGCCGCCGCGCCGCCGCGCGCCATCTGCGCGCGCGCGGCCCCGGCCCAGCCCTCGGGCAGCACCGTGTCGGCGTGCAGGAACAGCACCCACTCCCCCCGTGCGGCCCGCGCCCCGCGCCGCAGCTGCCCCCCGCGCGAGGGCGCGCCGGTCAGGACCATCGCGCCTGCCGCCTCGGCCATGGCGCGAGTTGCGTCCGTCGAACCGCCATCGCTCACGATCACCTCGCGGATCAGCCCGTCGCGCAGCCCCTCGAAGAGCGCGGCAAGGCACGCGGGCAGCGCCTGGTCTGCGTCAAGCGTCGGAATCACCACCGAAAGCGCGGCGCGCATCGCCTTTTCCCCTTTTGACCGCCTGCCCGACACCTATATTTCCCCAAACAGGGCAGGGAAACGGGCATGGCGCGCAGAATTCTCGAAATCACCGGCACGGAGGCCGAGGCGTTTCTCCAGGGGCTGGTCACGAACGATGTGCGACGCCTCGACCGGGGCCTTGTCTATGCCGCGCTGCTCACGCCGCAGGGCAAGTATCTGGCCGATTTCTTCCTTCTGCGCCGGGACGGGGCCATCTGGCTCGATGTGGCGGCAGATCTGGCACCCGCGCTGATGCAGCGGCTTTCGCTCTACAGGCTGCGCGCCGATGTGAGCATCGCAGAGACGGACCGCAAGGTCCGCCGAGGCACCGGGCCGGCACCTGCCGGGGCCCTGCCCGATCCGCGCCACCCCGATCTGGGCTGGCGGCTCTACGGCGCGGAGGCGGGCAGCGACGGCACCGATTTCGACCGTATCCGCGTGGCCCACTGCATCCCCGAGACGGGGGTCGAGCTTACTCCCGAGACCTACATCCTCGAAGCCGGGTTCGAGCGCCTGAACGGTGTCGATTTCCGCAAGGGCTGCTATGTCGGGCAGGAGGTCACCGCCCGCATGAAGCACAAGGCCGCGCTGAAAAAGGGGCTGACGCTGGTGGCCGTCCACGGCGAGGCCCCCGTGGGCAGCGCGATCACGACGGCGGAGGGCAAGACCGCGGGCACGCTCTACACGCAGGCGGGCGGGCGCGGCATCGCCTGGCTGCGGTTCGATCGCGCCACGCCCGGCATGAGCGCGGGCGAGGCGCGGCTCGATCCGCTCTGCCTGGACGCGGGAACGCAGGCCTCCGCCGCCGCGGGGGATGCGCCCACAGTTTCCTGGCGTCTTTGTTGACTCCTCCGTAGTATGCACTCAAAGCTCCGCAGCCGCGCGCCGCGCGACCGAGGCTTGCGGGCAGGCAGAACCGATGGCGAACTACAGTGTCTGGATGCTGGAAGCATCCAATATCAGCCTGAGCAGCGGCGTGTCGCTGAGCGGGATCTGCTGGTCTCGCCGCAGCACCGAATCCTTCTGTCGCACTGGCTGGCCGAGCTTCATTTCGGCGAATCCGAGGTGCTTGTCCCGGCCCTGCACCTTGTCAACGGTCACAGCATCCGGCGCGAGAGCGTGGCGCGCGTGACCTATCTGCACATCATGTGCGACACGCATCAGGTGATCTGGGCCGAGGGCATGGCGACCGAGACCTTTCTTCCCGGGGCCGCGGCGCTGGCGGGACTGCCCGATGCAACGGTGGCGGAGCTTCTAGCGCTCTTTCCCGAACTGGCCGGGGCGGGGGCCACCGCCGCGCGGCCGGCCCGCCCGATCCTGCGCCACTGGGAAAGCCGCATGCTGCGCCACGATCTCGCGCGCGGCGCGAGCGCGGCCTGAGCGCGCCGCCTCAGGCGCGCTCGGCGTATTCCATCGTCTCGGTGTTGACCACGATCGCCTCGTCCTGTCCGACGAAGGGCGGCACCATCACCTTCACCCCGTTGTCGAGGATCGCGGGCTTGAAGCTGTTGGCCGCCGTCTGACCCTTGACCACGGGTTCGGTCTCGACGATGCGGCACACCACCTTCTGCGGCAGCGTCGCGTTCAGCGCCTCGCTTTCGTGGAATTCGACCGTGATCGTCATGCCGTCCTGAAGGAACGGCCGACGGTCGCCAAGGATATCGGCGGGCAGCTCGATCTGTTCGTAGGTCTCGGTATCCATGAACACGAGCTTGCCGTTCTCCTCGTAGAGGAATTGCTGGTCCTTCTGCTCCAGCCGCACCCGCTCGACCTTGTCGGCGCTGCGAAAGCGCACGTTGTCCTTCGAGCCGTTGCGCAGGTTGCGCAACTCCACCTGGGCAAAGGCCCCGCCCTTGCCGGGCTTGACGTGATCGACCTTCACCGCGGCCCACAGGCCGCCGTTATGCTCCAGCACGTTGCCGGGACGAATTTCGTTACCGTTGATCTTGGGCATTGTCGCAAACCATGGCAAAAGGTTGATAAGGGCCTCGCCGCTCCTATATCTCGCGGGATGAAGGGTGGCAAGACAACCAGATATCGTTTCAGGAATGGCGAAGCCATGCGCATCTTGCATAGATGATATGCATATGCGCTCTATCCGAATCGAACAAAACCGGTCATAACCACCGACACGCCGAAAACACAAGAGCAATAAGAACAGGACGAATGATGAAGGATTTCGTTGACGGCACGGCGTTCAATGCCGAACAGGGCAACCGTGCGCGTAAACTCTTCGCGGCCGTGGTACTGGCCGCTCTGGACGATGCCATCTCGGATGACAAGAAATATGGCAACGGTCCGGAACAGATCGCCCGCTGGGCGCGCTCTCGCGACGGGCGCGAAGTGCTGAGCTGTGCCGGGATCGACCCGAACGAGCGTGTCGTCAAGGGGTTGATGGAGTTCGTGGCCAAGGGCGTGCGCACCTCGGTCGCCCTTTCGCGCGAGGAAAGCGAGCGGCGTCACGCCGCCGCCCAGGCCGAGGCCGAGGCCGCCTGAGCGCGCGACCGCTGACCGAATTTTCCGGCCCCGTCGCATCCGGCGGGGCCTTTGCTTTGACGAGGCGGCGATGACGCGCGCGATCATGATCCAGGGCACCGGCTCCAACGTCGGCAAGTCGATGCTCGTGGCCGGGCTCGCCCGCGCCTTCCGGCACCGGGGCCTTTCGGTCGCGCCCTTCAAGCCGCAGAACATGTCCAACAACGCCGCCGTGACCGAGGACGGCGGCGAGATCGGGCGCGCGCAGGCGCTTCAGGCCCGCGCCGCGGGCCGCGCGCCGCACACCGACATGAACCCCGTCCTGCTCAAGCCCGAGGGCGCGCGCGGCGCGCAGGTCATCGTCCAGGGTCATCCCGTGGGCAGCCTGCTTGCGCGGGACTACACCGCCGAGAAACCTCGGCTTCTGGGTGCCGTGCTGCAAAGCTTCGCACGCCTCTGCGCCAGCGCCGATCTGGTGCTGGTCGAAGGCGCGGGCAGCCCGGCCGAGATCAACCTGCGCGCGGGCGACATCGCCAACATGGGCTTTGCCCGCGCGGCGGGCGTGCCCGTCGTGCTCGTGGGCGATATCGACCGGGGCGGGGTGATCGCGCAGATCGTGGGCACGAAAGCGGTGATCGACCCGCAGGATGCCGCGATGATCCGCGCCTTCGCCGTCAACAGGTTCCGGGGCGATCCGCGCCTCTTCGACGACGGCGAGCGCGCGATCGCCGAGCTGACCGGCTGGCCCTCGCTCGGCGTGGTGCCCTGGTTCGACGAGGCCTGGTGCCTGCCGCCCGAGGATGTGCAGGATCTGGCCTCGTTCCGCCGCGCGGGCGGGCTGCATGTCGCGGTGCCGCATCTGGGCCTCATCTCCAACTTCGACGACCTCACCCCCCTCGCCAACGAACCCGGCGTCACCGTCGAGATCGTGCCTGCGGGCCGCCCCCTGCCCGCCAATGCGGACCTGATCCTGCTCGCGGGCAGCAAATCCACCATCGCCGATCTGGAAACCTTCCGCCGCAACGGCTGGGATATCGACCTTGCCGCCCATATCCGCCGCAAGGGCCGGGTGCTGGGCGTCTGCGGCGGCTACCAGATGCTGGGCCGCTCCCTCTCGGACCCGGACGGGATCGAGGGACCGGCCGGCACCGTCGCGGGGCTCGGCCATCTCGACGTGGAAACCGTGCTGCGCCCGCGCAAGCGGCTTGGCCTGACCGAGGCGCGCCATTCGGCCTCGGGCACGCTGGTGCGCGGCTACGAGATCCACCTGGGCGAGACGACCGGCCCCGATTGCGCGCGCGGCTGGTTCACCGTGGGCGACCGGCGCGAGGGCGCACAATCGCCCGACGGCCGCGTTCAGGGCACCTATCTCCACGGGCTCTTCGCCGAGGACGCCTTTCGCGCGACCTACCTCGCCGAGCTCGGGGCCGTCTCGGACCTGCTCTACGAGGTCACGGTGGAGGGCGCGCTCGACGCGCTCGCCCGGCACCTGGAGGCAAGCCTCGATCTCGACCGGCTCCTGGCGCTCGCCGCGCCGCCCGTTCAGTCGAAATCCTGAGTGGTCAGGGCGCGGTGGATCTCGCGGCGCACCAGCTTGCGCACGTTGCGGGTGATCCGCTCACCCAGCGTGCCCATCAGCTCTTCGCGGACGATCTCGGCCACCAGATCGCGCAGCGTCTCCTCGTCAAGCACCGCCTCGTCGAGATCGAGCGCATCGCGCGCGTCCGATCTTGCCCTTGACTGCGCGTCCCAGTCGCGGGCAAAGGCGGCCGAGGCAGCCTCGTCCGCGGCCATGTCGTCGGGATCGCGTGAGGGTTCTTCCTCCGCCTGCGGGCCTTCGGCCTCCGCATCGCGCCATTCGATCGTCGGGGTTGCGGCCCCCTCGGCATAGGCATCCTCGTCGTCGCCGTCGGGCTCCCACATCTCGGAAACCTCTGGCGGTGTCATGTCGCCATGCCCGGCACGGTCTTCGATCTCCGGCCCGGTTGGCGGTGCCTCCGTCTCCGATACCGGGGCGGCATCGGGCGCGGCGGCCCCCGGTTCGGCCGCCTGAAGACGGGCGATCATCTCTTCCGCGCGGGCCTGCTGCGGTTCGTGCAGATGCTCCGCGCGCCCCTCCCCGGCCGGTGCGGTGACGGTGGCGTGCTCGTCAGGTGCCGTGGCCTCGCCTCCCTGATCGTCCGCGGGTGACGACACATCCTCCGCGATCGTGGGCGCATCGTCCGCGGAGGGCGCGCTGTCCTCCCCGTCCACCCGCTGCGACGGGGTGAGAACAAGCCGCTCCTCCCCCTTCAGACGCTCGGGATGGATACGATCCGCCTCGGCCCCGCCGGACACGAGGCGACGAATGGATGCCAGCACATCCTCTATATCGACATTCGCCACGGGGTCCGACATGCCTGCCCTCTTGTCTGCTCACGGAAAAGTTTACCCGCGTGCCGCGAGTCACACAACCGTTTCAGCAAGTTTTCACTGCTTTCCAAGCGCGCGCAGCACCTGGTCGAGCTTGCGGCCCTGCGGGCTGATCGGCACCGGTGCCGTCTTCACCAGGTCGTAATAGGCGGCAGGGTCATAGGTCTGGACCCCGAGATTGAGATCCTGCACCGTCAGCTCGCCGATCGCCGCCAGCACCGAATAGGCGGCGATCACCAGATCGGCATTGGCCGAGATGAGATTGGCCTGCGCATCGAGCAGGTTCTGCTCGGCATCGAGCACGTCGAGCGTGGTCCGCGCGCCCAGCTTGGCCTCCTCCCGCGTGCCGTCGAAGGCCACCTGCGCGGCGCGCACGGCCTCGATATTGGCGGTACGCGCGGCGCGCGCGGCACGCAGATTGGCAAAGGCGTCGCCCACGTCCTGGCGGACCTGAAGCCCGGCAAGATGCAGCCGGGCAAGCTGTGCATCGCGCTGTGCGAGCGCCTGCCGCTCGAGCGAGCTCAGCCGCCCGCCCTGATAGATCGGCCCGCGCAGCTCGACGCCCACGCTGCCCGAGCGCGAGAAGCCCGAGCCGGTCAGCTCGTTCGTTCCCCCGAGTTGACCGGTCAGGTTCACCGATGGCCGCTTGGCCGCCCGGGCGGCGCTGGCATTGAGCTCGGCGACCGTCACGTTGCGCTGCGCTTCGAGAATGTCGGGATGCCGTCGCATCGCCACGTCCTTGGCCGCGTCCACATCGCCGCCGAAAGCGGGCTGATCGCCGGGCGTGCGCAGCGCCCCCGGATCGCGCCCGACCGCCTCGCGGAACTCCTCGACCGCGCGCGCGAGATCCCCTTCCGCGACGGCAAGGCCGCTCTGGGCAAGCGCCACCGCCGCTTCGGCCTGCGCAACGTCGGTGCGCGTCACCTCGCCCACCTCGAACCGGTCATTGGCGGCGCGCAATTCCTCCTGCAAAAGCCGCAGGTTGTTGCGCCGAACGGCGACCAGTTCCTGGTTGCGGATCACGTTCATGTAGGCCCGCACGGCGATGAGCAGCACCTGCTGCTCGACGCTGCGCAGCACCTCGCGGGTGGCCAGCACCGTCTCCTTCGCCGCCTCGGTCAGGAAATCGCTGCGCCCGAAATCGTATAGCAGGAGCGAGGCGGTGATGCCGATATTGGCGGTTGTCTCCGCGGTGGTCCGGGCCCCGGTGACGAAGGCGTTCGACGAGTTCGAGCGCGCGCGGCTGAAATCACGGGTGATCCCGGCCGTCCAGTCGATGATCGGGCGCAGCGCGGCGATGGCCTGCGCCACATCCTCGTCGGCGGCGCGCAGCAGCGCGCGGTTCTGATCCAGAAGCCCGCTGTTGAGATAGGCGTCGCGCAGCGCGTCGGCCAGCGTCTCGGCGCGCAGCGCCGATGCCGGGGCAAGCCATATCAGCCCGGCAAGTGCCAGCACCNCCAGCCGTCTCAACGCTCCGCTCGGTCCCGCCATACCTTACCCCTTTCGAATACCTGCCCGTCAGAGCGTGAATGCCGCGCGTTTCTCGAAGCCCGGCAACACCGGCGCGCCGGCGTTGAAGCCGTGCCGCCAGGTCATCTGTCCGTCGATGCGGTAGCCGATCCGCACCACGCCGAGCGGCCCTTCGGAAAACAGGCAGGCGATGCGCCCGCCATCCTTGAGCTGATCGGTGATCGCTGCGGGCAGGTGTTCCACCGCGCCTTCGAGCACGATCACGTCATAAGGCCCAT
This sequence comes from Roseovarius sp., assembly GCA_002720475.1. Taxonomy (GTDB): domain Bacteria; phylum Pseudomonadota; class Alphaproteobacteria; order Rhodobacterales; family Rhodobacteraceae; genus Roseovarius. The sequence goes on along the minus strand of PBIL01000005.1, from coordinate 296,642 downwards.
GACCGGGCGCGCCCTCGGCCAGCCGGCCCTCGAGCATCACCACATTGTCGGCCCCGGTCTCGACCAGCAGGCGCTGCGCCTCCTCGACAAGGGCCGCATCCTCCTCGAGCCCGACGACCGCCTCGGCCATGCGCGCGATCACCGCCGAGGAATAGCCGAGCATCGGCCCGATATCGAGCACCAGGTCGTCGCCCTCGATCTCGAGCGCGTCGAGCATCTTGGCCAGCGTGCGCGGCTCCAGCATCACGCGCCCCTCGCCCAGATCCAGGTTCTCGCCCAGATAGGCCGCCTCGCGCAGCCGCGCGGGCACGAATTCCTCGCGCGGGACCCGCAGCATCGCGTCGATGATCGGGAACTTGGTCACATCCGAGGGGCGAATCTGCGTGTCCACCATCATGGTGCGCCGGGCGGCAAAATCGGTCATCGGCCGACCTCATGTCTGTTATCACCTTGGGGATGCTTCTGACATATCGGCGCGGCCACGGCAATCGCCGTCTCGCCCCGATGCGGGCGTTATCGCTCGCGCCGCGCCGGGCCGAGCGCGCGGCGCATCGTCACCTCGCCCTCCAGCGGCGCGAACTGACGCCGCGCGAAGAGCGCGCGCGCCCGCGAATCCTCCTGCCCGAGCGCCACGTCAAGCGCCCGAAGCCCCGCGCCCGCCAGCGCGCGCGGCAGGCTTTCCAGCACTTCCGCGCCGATGCCGCGCCCGCGCACGGCACGGCGGATGTGCAGCGTCTCGATTCGCCCCACGAGCCCGCCCAGCTCCACCGACCAGCCGAAGGACAGGAGCACATAGCCGATGGGGGCACGCGGCGGCCCGATGAGATAGGCCGCACCGTGCGGGCTGCCTTCCAGAAGCGGCACGAGCGCCGCCGAGAGCGCCGCCTCCTCCGCCGCCACGCCCTGCTCGGCGGCGCGCGCCAGGACCATCGGCAAGAGTCGGCCGAGATCGTCGGCCCGCGCCAGGGTGAGCGCGGTCATGGCCGTGCCAGCCGCGCGGTCAGCAGGTCGAAGAACCCCTCCGCGTCGATCTCGTGCAGGACGCGCGCATTGGCCGGGCGCCCCGTCACCTCCCACCAGTCCATCACCGTCATTCCCACGGTCAGCTCCGATCCGGTCTCGACCATGACATTGACCTCTCGCGCGGCAAAGAGCCCGGGAGCCAGCAGCCAGCCGATGGTGCAGGGATCGTGCAGCGGCACGCCCCGCCCGCCATGGCGCGCGCTTTCGCGCCCAGAGGGCGCGGTCAGCGCCGCCACCGCGCGCCCCACCCGCGTGCCGAGCGCGGCGAAGGCGGCGTTGCGCGCNGGCGTGACCAGCGCCCTGTGGGTCACGTCGAGCGGCACGATGGTGACGGGCGCACCCGCGCGCAGCACGATGTCGGCGGCCTCGGGATCGGCATGGATGTTGAACTCGGCCGCCGGGGTGACATTGCCGAGCGCGCGNTGCGCGCCGCCCATGAGCACGATCTCGGCCACAAGCGTCACGATATCGGGCGCCCGGCGGAAGGCCGTGGCAAGATTGGTCAGCGGGCCGAGCGCCACCAGCGTCACCGTTCCCGGCGCGGCCTGCCGCAGGGTCTCGATCAGGAAATCGACCGCGTGGCGCGGATCAAGCGGGATCTCGGGGTCGGGCAGGGCCACGCCGCCAAGCCCGTCCTGCCCGTGGACCGTTTCGGCCGTCACCAGGGCCCGGCGCAGGGGCCGGTCGCAGCCCGCCATCACCGGCACGTCCCGCCGCCCCGCGAGCGCGCAGATCCGCCGCGCGTTGCGCGCCGTCAGATCGAGCGGCACGTTGCCTGCCACACAGGTCAGCCCGAGCACCTCCAGCGCCTCGCCCGAGGCCAGCGCCATCAGGATCGCCACGGCGTCATCCTGCCCCGGATCGGTATCGATGATGATCTTTCGCGCCATCCGCCGCCCCTCTGCCCGGCCCTGCCGCAGCATGATCGGCACCCGCCCGAATGTCCATCACGCGACGCGAATCACGCGGGCTTTCGCCTTCCGGGCTTGCCAGCCACCCGACGGCGGCGGACCGCGCTGCGCGCCCGGCCAGACGCGCGCCGGGAAATTTTCTGCCTTTTCCGCACTTTGTCCCCAGCTTTCCGTTTGGGATTCGCGCCATTCTGGCTATAGTCTCCGTCAAGCCTGCTGTCTGCCGCGCCATGCCGAGGGGAGCCGCCGTATGATCCGGTCGGAACTGATCCAGAAAATTGCCGATGAGAACCCGCATCTCTACCAGCGCGATGTGGAGAAGATCGTGAACACCATCTTCAACGAGATCACGGACGCGCTCGCGCAGGGCAACCGGGTCGAGCTGCGCGGCTTCGGGGCCTTCTCGGTCAAGAAGCGCGACGGGCGCATCGGGCGCAACCCCCGCACCGGCGAAAGCGTCGCGGTCGAGGAAAAGCACGTCCCCTTCTTCAAGACCGGCAAGCTTCTGCGCGACCGGCTCAACGGGCAGTGATCCATGCGCTATATCCGATACGCCTCCATCGCCATCTTCGGCCTTGCCCTCGTGCTGATCGCCCTGGCCAATCGCAACCTGGTCACGCTGCGGGTGCTGCCCGACGAGCTGGCGGGTTTTGCCGCCCTCAACCCGACCTATGAGCTGCCGCTCTTCGTGGTGATCTTCGGCGGCATCGCCCTCGGCCTCATCGTAGGCTTCATCTGGGAATGGATCCGCGAGGCGGGCGAGCGCGCCGCCGCCGCCCGTCAGGCACGCGAACTGGCCAGCCTGCGCGCCGAGGTGGAGCGGCTGCGCGGGGCCGCCCGGAAGGAGGGCGACGAAGTGCTCGCCCTGCTCGACAAGGCCGGCTGACACCGCCATGCCCGCATCCGTCCGCATCAAGATCTGCGGCCTGACCGAGGCCGCCGATGTCGCAGCCGCCGTGGCGGCGGGCGCGGCCTATGTGGGTTTCGTCCTCTTCCCGCCCTCGCCGCGCAGCCTGAGCCTCGCTGCCGCCCGCGCGCTCGCGCTCGAGGTGCCGCCGGGCGTGGCCAAGGTGGCGCTGACGGTGGATGCCGACGATACGCTGCTCGATGCGCTCTGCGCCGAGGTGCCGCTCGACATGCTGCAACTGCACGGGGCCGAGAGCCCGGCGCGCGTGCGCGAGGTCAAGGCGCGGCACGGCCTGCCGGTGATGAAGGCCATCGGCCTGGCCGGGGCGGCCGATCTCGCGCAGATCGACCGCTATGCCGGCGTGGCCGATCAGCTCCTGATCGACGCCAAGCCGCCACCGGGCGCGAGCCGTCCGGGCGGCAACGCGACCGCCTTCGACTGGGCGCTGATCGAGGGCCGCGACTGGCCCCTGCCCTGGCTTCTGGCGGGCGGGCTGACCCCGGACAATGTGGCCGAGGCGGTGCGGCGCAGCGACGCGCGGCAGCTCGACGTGTCCTCGGGCGTGGAATGCGCGCCGGGCCGCAAGGACCCGGCGCTCATCCGAGCCTTTGTCGAGGCCGCCCGCGCGGCCTGAACCGCTCAGCCCACAAGGCCCCCGTCGCGGCGCGTGACCACCACGATGGACGAGCGCGGCAGCCGCCCCTCGCCATCGGGGAAGGGCGCATCCGGGTGCTGGATGCCCACGAACATCGCGCGGCGGTCGGCGGACCAGGTGAGTCCCGTCACCTCCGATCCCCTGGGCCCGGTCAGGAAGCGCGCGATCTCACCCGTGACCGGATCGCCCGCGAGCATCTGGTTGTTGCCCATGCCCGCGAATTCCCCCTCGTTGCTGTCGTCGCCGTCGGTCTGGATCCAGACGATCCCGGCACTGTCGAAGGCCATGCCGTCGGGCGAGTTGAACATGTTGCCCGCGGTGATGTTTTCGGACCCGCCATAGACGTTGTTGGGATGGACCTCCGGGTTGCCCGCCATGACGTAGAGATCCCAGGTGAACCCGTCGGCGGCATGGTCGCCGCCCTCGGGCCGCCAGCGCACGACCTGGCCATAGTTGTTGGTCTCGCGCGGGTTCGGGCCGCCCACGGGCGTCTCGTCGCCCCCGGCATTCGGTTTCACGCCGCGGTTCTTGTTGTTGGTCAGGCAGCAATAGGCCTCCGCCGCATGCGGATTGGCCGCAACCCATTCGGGCCGGTCCATCGTCGTGGCCCCCACCGCCGATCCGGCCTCGCGCGCGAAGATCAGCACCTCGGCAAGGCTTGCCATGCCGGTGCTCTCGGGCGTCAGCGCCAGCCATTCGCCGGTGCCGTCCTCGTGGAATTTCGCGGCGTAGAGCGTGCCCTCGTCCAGAAGCCCTTCGGTCGGGCCACCGGGGGTATAGGTGCCGTCCGAGACGAAGCGATAGAGGAACTCGCCGCGCTCGTCATCGCCCATATAGACCACCACCCGGCCATCGGGAGCGAGCACGACCTCGGCATTCTCGTGCTTGAAGCGGCCCAGCCCGGTATGCTTCACGGGCGTGCTCTCGGGGTCGGCGGGGTCGATCTCGACCACCCAACCGGCGCGATGCGGCTCGTTGGGCTCCTGCGCGGNATCAAAACGCGCATCCCATTTGTGATAGTCGTAGCCGCGCCCTTCCGGCTTGATCCCGTAACGGGCATAGCCCGCCGCCACGGCATCCGGCAGTTCCGGGGTTCCGGTGGCCCCGAAATAGCCGTTGAAATTCTCCTCGCAGGTCAGGTAGGTGCCCCAGGGTGTCTTGCCCGAGCCGCAATTGTTGAACGTGCCAAGCGATGCCTTGCCGGTCGGATCGGCCTCGGTCTTGAGAAGGTCATGCCCCGCCGCCGGACCCGCGATCCGCATCGGCGTCAGATGGGTGATCCGGCGGTTGAAGGGGCTGTCGGTCACGATCTCCCAGCCCGCATCGCCCTCGCGCAGCTCCATCACCGTGACCCCCTGGAGTTTCTGCAACTTGCGCACATCCTCGAGGCTGGTGGGCACCCCCTCCTCGGCATGGGGCAGGTTCACGTCACGATTGGTGTATTCGTGGTTCACGACAAGCAATTGCCGCCCGTCCACGACAAAGCTTTCCATCCCGTCGGTATTCTCGCCGAACACCCGGTCGGCACTGGCGGCATCCCCGCCGGTCGCGTGGTCGAAGGCGGGCGCGTCGGTAAAGAGCGGATCGCCCCAGCGCGCCAGCACCTGCCAGTCATAGCCCTCGGGCACATGCACCGTGTGATCGGTCTGCGCGGCGATGGGGGTGAAGGCGAAGCGCGCGCCCTCGGCATTGGCACGGACCGGGGCCAGCCCCGCCGCCATTGCCGCCGCGCCGGAACCGAAGGCCAGCAGGCCCGACATGAACCCCCGCCGCGACAGCGCGGCCTCCACCACGCGGTCGAAATCACAGGTATCGGGGCGCGGATTGGTCATCTCGTCCCAGTCATCGGCAGACAGGCGGGTGAGGTCGGTCTCGGTCATGGCAGCTCTCCTTCTCGGTTGGCGCGGTCGTCGCAGGCCCGGGCGACCGCATGATGGCCCGGGCTTTCGAGACCGTAGCCGATTCCCGTAACAATCCGTCTTCAGACCGGAGCGCGCCCCGAATTTCGAGATCGCCGCGAAACGCGGGGCTGACGCAAGAAATGCAAAGATTCACCCCCTTTCACGACATTTTATCCGCCATATCGCCTTGACGCCCCCTGCCCCCGGACCTACTGTCGCTGCCACGCAGCATGGGAGTCGCCTCCGTGATCACGCTTGTAGACATCGTAGGCAAATTGCGCATGGGCCGGTGACGGAAGACCATATCGGCACCCCATGCGCCCCCGCCATCCGATCGGGGGCTTTTTTGTGCGGATCGAAGTGACGTCATATACGGAGCAAGAGCGATGACACGTCAGATGAGCGGCGCGAAGATGGTGGTCCAGGCCCTCAGGGATCAGGGCGTGGACGTCGTGTTCGGCTATCCCGGCGGGGCCGTGCTGCCCATCTATGACGAGATCTTCCAGCAGAACGACATCCGCCACATCCTCGTGCGTCATGAACAGGGTGCGGTGCATGCCGCCGAAGGCTATGCGCGCTCCACCGGCAAGCCGGGCGTCGTGCTCGTGACCTCCGGCCCCGGGGCGACCAACGCCGTCACCGGCCTCACCGACGCGCTGATGGATTCCATCCCGCTTGTCGTGCTCACCGGGCAGGTGCCCACCTTCATGATCGGCAACGACGCCTTCCAGGAGGCCGATACCGTGGGCATCACGAGGCCCTGCACCAAGCATAACTGGCTGGTCTCGGACACGAAGAACCTTTCTGACATCATCCACCAGGCGTTCCACGTCGCCACCTCGGGCCGCCCCGGCCCGGTCCTGATCGACATCCCCAAGGACGTGCAATTCGCCAGCGCCGAGTATGTCGGCCCGAGACAGGCCCGCACGCATCACTATCAGCCGCAGGTCAAGGGCGATATCGAGAGCATCACCGATCTGGTGGCCGCGCTGGAAAAGGCCCGGCGCCCGATCTTCTACACCGGCGGCGGCGTGATCAATTCCGGCCCCGCGGCAAGCCAGCTTCTGCGCGAGCTGGTCGAGGCCACGGGCATCCCCATCNCCTCGACCCTGATGGGCCTCGGGGCCTATCCCGCCTCCGGCAAGCACTGGCTGGGAATGCTCGGGATGCACGGGCTCTACGAGGCCAACATGGCCATGCATGGCTGTGATCTCATGATCAATATCGGCGCGCGCTTCGACGACCGGATCACCGGACGGCTGGATGCGTTCAGCCCCGACTCGATCAAGGCCCATATCGACATCGACCCCTCCTCGATCAACAAGGTGATCAAGACCGACATCCCCATTGTCGGCGACATCGCCCATGTGCTCGAGGATCTGCTCAAGGTCTGGAAGGCGCGCGGGCGCAAGACCAATGCCGAGGCCATCGCGAAATGGTGGGCGCAGATCAGGGACTGGCGCAAGGTGGACTGCCTGAGTTTCACGCAGACCGGCCCCACCATCAAGCCGCAATATGCGCTCCGGCGGCTCGAGGCGCTGACACGGGAGCGTGACCGCTATATCTGCACCGAGGTGGGCCAGCACCAGATGTGGGCCGCGCAATATCTGGGCTTCGAGGATCCGAACCGCTGGATGACCTCCGGCGGCCTCGGCACCATGGGCTACGGATTTCCTGCGTCCATCGGCGTGCAGATCGCCCACCCGGACGCGCTCGTGATCAACGTCGCCGGAGAGGCGTCCTGGCTCATGAACATGCAGGAGATGGGCACCGCGATCCAGTATCGCCTGCCCGTGAAGCAGTTCATCCTCAACAACGAGCGCCTCGGCATGGTCCGGCAATGGCAGGAACTGCTGCATGGCGAACGCTATTCGTCCTCCTGGTCCGAGGCGCTTCCGGATTTCGTGAAACTGGCCGAGGCGTTCGGGGCCAAGGGCATCCTGTGCAAGGATCCGGCCGATCTCGATGACGCGATCATGGAGATGCTCGATCATGACGGCCCGGTGATCTTCGACTGCCTGGTGGAAAAGCACGAGAACTGCTTCCCGATGATCCCCTCGGGCGAGCCGCACAACAAGATGCTGCTGGGGGAGTCCAGCACGAAGGACGCGATCAAGGAAGGCGGCGCGGTGCTGGTGTGAGCCTGTTTTCCTGAAAAGAAAACGTCCCGGAATTCTTTCGGAATTCCGGGGCACCGCGCCACCTCTGGCCCTGCCGCTTCGATTGGCATATATTGCCAGAAACACCCGATGGAGAGGCCCCATGCCAACCCGCAACGTCGTGCTGACCGAACACCAGTCGGCGCTGATTGACAGTCTCGTGGCCTCCGGGCGCTATCAGAACGCCTCCGAGGCGCTGCGCGCGGGGCTGCGCCTGCTGGAGCACGAGGAGGAGACGCGCTCGGCGCTCATCCGCCGCATCGACGGGGCCTTGGCGGACCACGCCGCGACCGGTGCGCTCGAGGAGGACGGAGCGACCACCATCCGCCGCAGTTTCGCCCGCGCCCGAAGGGGGCAAGACGGCGCGAATGCCGGGTAGCTACCGCTTTTCCCGTCGGACCGCCGAGAGACTGAGCGAGATCGCCACATGGACCAACGCCACCTTCGGCCCGGCACAGGCAGACCGCTGCGAGAGGCTTTTCATCGACCGGCTCGCCGCGCTGACCGAGGGGCGGGTGCAGACCCGGCCGCTCTCGCGCCTCACCGGCGCGGCGCATCACGAGACGCTGACGACCCTCAAGGTCGGCCGGCACCTGCTGATCCTTCTTCCCGAGCCCCAAGGCTGGGTTGTGATCGACATCCTGCATGACGCGCAGAACCTGACCGACCGCGATTTTGACCAAGAGGAACCCTGACCCATGTCCGCCCTGAAAATCAAGAAAGGCTCGTCCAAGCACTCGGCCTACAATCTGCGGCCCACCTTCTCGGACGTGCAGGAGACCCACACGCTGGCCGTGATCGTCGATAACGAGCCCGGCGTGCTTGCCCGCGTGATCGGCCTCTTCTCGGGGCGCGGCTACAATATCGACAGCCTCACCGTGGCCGAGGTGGACCATACCGGCCACACNAGCCGCATCACCATCGTCACCACCGGCACGCCGCAGGTGATCGAGCAGATCAAGGCGCAGCTTGGCCGCATCGTCCCGGTCCACGAGGTTCATGACCTGACCGTGGAGGGACCGAGCGTCGAGCGCGAACTGGCACTTCTCAAGGTCGAGAGTGAGGGCGACAAGCGCGTGGAGGCGCTGCGCCTTGCCGACATCTTCCGCGCCAAGGTGGTGGACAGCACGCTCACGAGCTTCGTCTTCGAGATCACCGGCGGGCCGGAAAAGATCGACGCCTTCGCCGAGCTGATGCGTCCGCTCGGCCTGCATGAGATGGCGCGCACCGGGGTTGCGGCCATGTCGCGCGGGGTCTGACGGGGCATCGCGGCCCGCGCATGTCGCGCGCGGCCCGGTTCGGCGTCGTTTCGGGGCGCGCGGCGGGGAACGGGCGGGGCAAAGCTGTGGTCCTGTCCCCAGGCCCGAGAGGTGCGACATGACCCCGTCAAGCGATCTGAGCCGCGTCCGCGCCCCCGTGGCCGAGGCGCGCGGCCTGCCCAATGAGCATTACACCGATCCGCACGTCTTTGCCGAGGAGCGCGACGCGCTCCTTTTCGGACAGTGGGCGGGGCTTGCCGTGGCCGCCGACGTGCCCGAGCCGGGCGATGCGCGGCCGCTCGACTTTCTGGGAATGCCGCTGCTGCTCCTGCGCGACAAGGCGGGACAGGTGCGGGTCTTTCAGAACATCTGCCGCCATCGCGGCATGATCCTCGTCGATGCGCCGCGCCGGATCGAGGGGGGCGATCTGCTGCCCCTACCATTCCTGGTGCCATGCGACCACGGGCGATCTTGTGGCCACGCCGCATGTGGGCGGTCCGGGGCAGAACACCCACGACGCGATCCGCCGCGCCGAACTGGAGCTGATCGAGATCCGCACCCATGTATGGCGCTTGACGCGGCCCTCCTGCACGCCCATGCGGCGGGCGACCGCGCCGCGCTGATCGGGCTCCGTACAGAGGCGGCAGGGCGCGTGCCCGACCCGGACGCCGCCGCCTTCTTTCTCACCCAGGCCTATGTCTTCGCGCTCGAGACGGGCGCATCGCAGGCGCGCGCGCTTCATGCCCGGCTCATGGCCGCGGGCCGCGAGAGCTGAGGGCGCTTGCGCGCGGGCGTCGAACGGCTACCTATGGGGCAGAACCACAGGAGACCGCGCGTGCAACTCGCCATCCCCTTCGACAACAGCTATGTCCGCCTGCCCGCGCAGTTCCACACGCGGCAGGGGGCGGTGCCGGTGCGCGCGCCGCGCCTGTTGCGCTTCAACGCGGCCCTGGCGGCAGAGCTTGGCATCACGGGCGGCGACGCGGCCACGCTCGCGCAGGTCTTTTCCGGCAACGAGACCCCCGAAGGGGCGGCCCCGCTGGCGCAGGTCTATGCCGGGCATCAGTTCGGCGGTTTCTCGCCGCAGCTTGGCGACGGGCGCGCGCTTCTTCTGGGCGAGGTGGTGGACCGGCAGGGCCGGCGCCGCGACATCCAGCTCAAGGGCTCGGGCCCCACGCCCTATTCGCGCATGGGCGACGGGCGGGCCTGGCTGGGTCCGGTGCTGCGCGAATACGTGGTCTCCGAGGCGATGCACGCGCTTGGCATTCCCACCACCCGCGCGCTGGCCGCCGTGGCCACCGGCGAGCCGGTCCGGCGCGAGACCGGTGCGCTGCCGGGCGCGGTGCTCACGCGGGTGGCGGCCAGCCATATCCGCGTCGGCACCTTCCAGTATTTCGCCGCCCGGCGCGACATTGCCAGTCTGCGCGCGCTCTACGACTACACCGTCGCGCGGCACTATCCGCATGTGGAGACGCCCGCGCAACTTCTCTCCGAGGTGATCCGGCGGCAGGCGCGGCTTGTTGCGCAATGGCTCTCGGTGGGCTTCATCCACGGGGTGATGAACACCGACAACACCGCCATCTCGGGCGAGACGATCGACTATGGCCCCTGCGCCTTCCTGGACATCTACCATCCGCAGACCGTCTTCAGCTCGATCGACGCCCATGGCCGCTATGCCTATGACAATCAGGCCACCGTGATCGTCTGGAACATGGCGCAATTCGCCACCGCGCTGGTGCCGCTCATGCCGGAGACGGAGGCGGCCGTGGAAGAGTTCACCGCGCTCGTCCACGCCATGCCGGACCTGATCGAAACGGAATGGCACCATGCCTTCGGGCGCAAGATCGGCATTGCCGCGCCGGGGCCGGAGGATGCTGCGCTCGTGGCCGATCTCCTGACGCGCATGGCTGCGGGGCGGGCGGATTTCACCAATACCTTCCGCGCGCTCCTCGAAGGCGGCGCACGCGATCAGTTCCTCGACCCCGCGGCCTTCGATGCGTGGGAGGCGGGCTGGCGCGCGCGGCTGGCGCGCGAGGCGGACCCGCAGGCGGTGATGCGCGCCGCCAACCCGGCCTTCATCCCGAGAAATCACCGCATGGAGCAGATGATCGAGGCCGCCCTGGCAGGCGATCTCGGCCCGTTCGAGCGGCTTCTCGACGTGCTCTCGCGCCCTTTTGAGGACCAGCCGGACGCCGCCGATCTCAGACGCCCGCCCGCCCCGTCAGAGGTGGTGCAGGCCACGTTCTGCGGCACCTGACATGCCCCGGGACGGGGCCGCGCCCTACGCGCCGCGCACCCGGCGAAAGCACAGGATGCGCCCGCGCGACGGCCCCGGATCGTAGGTGAGGTCCGAATCCGACATGCAATCGACGATGCGCTTGATCACGCTGTCAGCGTAGCGGCCCGGATGCAGTTCCATCATGACATGGCGCACATGGCCGGGCCAGGGTGCCTCGAATAGATGCTCCTCCGCCCCTTCGATATCCATGATCACCACATGCGGGCGCGTGCGCGCCATGAGATCGCCAAGCCCCAGTTGCGGCACCTCGGCAAGCGTGTCGGGGCACGCCCCCTCCTCGGCGATCCGCGCCGCCCAGAAGCTGCGCGCGGCATCGAAGGCAAGCGGCGCGTCGCTGCCGGTCATGCCGCCGATGGCCCCGTGCAGCAGCGTCGCGGCCCCGACCCCGTTGCGCTCCAGATTGGCGCGAATGACCGGCAGCATCAAAGGGTTGGCCTCGACCGTGGTGACATTCTCGGGCCCGGCGATCCGCGCGCAGAGGGCCGCGACATAGCCGATGCCCGATCCCAGCTCGAGCACCCGCTGGCCCGGTCTGAGCCGCATCGCGGCGGCGCGCGCCTCGTCGGCCTCGTAGCTGCCCGAGGCAAGCTTGGCGCTGATGCGTTCGTTGAGAAGCGCGTCCGGCACCGCAAGGCGCAGCCCGTCGATCTCATATTCCGCCATGGGCCGTCCCTTGCCGTTGATTCCGGGCGGTCAAGCCCCTAGACCATCCTCAGCAGAGATCGGGAGCACGGGCAATGCAGCTCTTTGTCGGGCTTGGCAATCCGGGCGCGAAATACGCGGGAAACCGGCACAATATCGGGTTCATGGCCGTCGAGGCGATCGCCTCGGCGCATGGCTTCGGCCCGTGGCGGGCGAAATTCCAGGGGCTGGTGAGCGAGGGCGTGCTCGGCGGCGAGAAGGTGATCCTGCTCAAGTCCGAGACCTTCATGAACCTCTCGGGCCAATCGGTGGGGGAGGCGGCGCGCTTCTACAAGATCGCGCCCGAGGCCGTGACCGTCTTTCACGACGAGCTCGACCTTGCGCCCGGCAAGCTGCGCGTCAAGCGCGGGGGGGGACATGCGGGCCATAACGGGTTGCGTTCGATCATCGCCCATATCGGGGCGGAGTTCCAGCGCGTGCGCCTCGGGATCGGCCATCCGGGGCACAAGGACCGGGTGGCGGCCTATGTGCTTCAGGATTTCGCCAGGGCCGAGGCGGGCTGGCTCGACGATCTTCTGCGCGGCATTGCCGAGGGCGCGCCGTGGCTGGCCCGGGGCAAGCCAGACCGTTTCCAGACCGCCGTGGCGCAGCGCATGGCCCCGCCCCGGCCGGACAGGAACCGGCCAGCTCCCGAGCCAGAGCCCGAAACCGCACCCGCCGAGGACCGGCGCAGCCCGTTGCAGAAACTCGTGGACCGGTTCCGATAGGCCGGGACGGCGCGGCCAGGTCCACCTCTTCCCCAGCGTCACTCTTGATCGCGGCAATGCGAGTGGCTCAAGTCGGGGCGAAGGGAGGACGGACCATGCGCACGGCGTTGAAATGGCTTGCCCGGATCGGGATCGCGCTTTTGCTCGCGGCGCTGGTCGTGGGGCTGTGGAAGCGCGACGAGATCGCACGGCTCCGGGCGGTCAACACGCTCTTCGACAAGGGGCATATCGTCGAGAACTTCTCGCATATGGATCGCGCCTTTCTCACCGTGCCGGTGCCGCGCGGCGCGGGGCCGGTCTCGGCCCTGCCGAAGGGCGCGGAAATGACCCTGCCCAAGGGCGCGGCGGACTGGATCGCGGCGCGCGGCGTCACCTCGCTTCTGGTGCTGCACGAGGGCCGGATCGCGCATGAAAGCTATCACCAGGGCACGGGCCCCGAGGATCGCCGGACAAGCTGGTCGGTGGCCAAGAGCTTTCTCTCGGCGCTCTACGGGATCAGCCTGGCGAAGGGCGAGATCGCCTCGCTCGACGATCCGGTGACGGCCTGTGCGCCCGCGCTCGCGGGCAGCGTCCATGAGGGCACCACCATCCGGCACCTGATGCAGATGACCAGCGGGGTGGCCTTCGACGAGGATTATCTCGACTACACTTCCGACATCAACCGCATGGGCCGGGTGCTGGCGCTCGGCGGCTCCATGGACGGGTTCGCCGCCGGGATCTCGGCCCGCGCCGCGCCGCCGGGCACGCGCTGGCACTATGTCTCCATCGACACGCATGTTCTGGCCATGGTGCTGCGCGGGGCAACGGGGCGCGCGCTGCCGGGGCTCATGTCCGAACGGCTCATCGCGCCGCTGGGGTTCGAGGCAGAGCCCTATTTCCTTACCGATGGCGAGGGGGTGGCCTTTGCCCTGGGCGGGCTGAATGTCACCACGCGGGACTATGCGCGCTTCGGCCTGATGGTGGCGCGGATGGGCCGTTATGGCGGCGTTCAGATCGTGCCGGAGGACTGGATCGCCGCCGCCACCACGCCAGGCGCGCCCACCGAACCGGGCAAGCTGCAATACGGCTATCAATGGTGGATGCCCGCCGATGCGCGGGAGGGCGAATTCTTTGCCCACGGCATCTACGGGCAATACATCCATATCGACCGCGCCCGCGACGCGGTGATCGTCGTGACCGCCGCCGACCGGGGCTTTCGGGAGCCGGGCGTGACGGAAAGCAACATCGCAATGCTGCGCCGGATCGCCTCCACGCTCTGAGCGGCGCTTGCTCCCGGCCTGTCCCGTCCTATAGTGGAACCCGGTCGGATGAGGGAGGCGAGCATGAACATCAGGATGGAGCCATCGGAAAACGTGCTGGGCGGCACGCTTGCGCCCTGTTCGCGCGACCCTCTGACCGGGTTCTTCCGCGACGGGCATTGCAATACCTGCACCGAGGATACCGGCAGCCACACGGTCTGCGCGGTGATGACGGCCGAGTTCCTCGCCTATTCCAAATATGTCGGCAACGATCTGAGCACCCCGCGCCCGGAATTCCGCTTTCCGGGGCTGAAGCCCGGCGATCGCTGGTGCCTTTGCGCGGGCCGCTTCCTTCAGGCCCATGACGAGGGCTGCGCGCCGCGCGTCGATCTGGCCGCGACCCATGCCCGCGCGCTGGAGATCGTGCCGCTTTCGGTCCTGCGCGCCCATGCGGCGGAGGGCTGAGCCATGGCCACGCTGCCGCTGCTGACGGAGGCCGAGATGAGCCCCGAGGCGCGCGCCGTGCTCGACGATATCCGCGCCACACGCGGCTCCGACTTCATCAACAATTTCTGGCGCGCGCTGGCGCATGATCCGGCGCTGCTGCGCGCGACATGGGAGCGGCTCAAGGCGGTGATGGCCCCCGGCGCGCTCGATCCGCTCGTCAAGGAGATGCTCTATGTCGCCGTCTCGGTGGCCAATGGGTGCGAGTATTGCATCCACTCCCACACCGCCGCCGCCCGCGCCAAGGGGATGACGCCCGAACAGCACGGCGAATTGCTGGCGGTGATCGGCATGGCGGCACAGACCAACGCGCTGGCCACCGCGCTCCAGGTGCCGGTGGACGAGGCGTTTCAGGCGTGAACGCGGCCTAGCCGCCGGTCTTCATGTCGAAGCCGAGATGTTTGGCGACGGTGAAGATGTCCTTGTCGCCGCGCCCGCACATGTTCATCACCAGCAGGTGGTCAGCGGGCAGGTTGGGCGCGATCTTCATCACATGGGCAAGAGCGTGGGAGGGTTCCAGCGCGGGAATGATGCCCTCGGTCTCGCAGCAGAGCTGGAAGGCCTCCAGCGCCTCGGTGTCGGTGATCGCCACATACTGCGCGCGGCCCGTCTCGTGCAGCCAGCTATGCTCGGGGCCGATGCCGGGATAGTCGAGCCCCGCCGAGATCGAATGGCCTTCGAGGATCTGGCCGTCCGCGTCCTGAAGCAGATAGGTGCGGTTGCCATGCAGCACGCCGGGCCGCCCGCCGGTGAGCGAGGCGCAATGCTCCATCCGGTCATCGACACCGTGGCCCCCGGCCTCGACCCCGATGATCGCCACCTCCTTGTCGTCAAGGAACGGATAGAAGAGCCCCATCGCGTTCGACCCCCCGCCGATGGCCGCGACCAGCGTGTCGGGCAGGCGGCCCTCGGCCTCCTGCATCTGCTCGCGCGTCTCCCGTCCGATGATCGACTGGAAATCGCGCACCATCGCCGGATAGGGGTGCGGCCCCGCCACGGTGCCGATGCAATAGAACGTGTCGCGCACATTGGTCACCCAGTCGCGCAGCGCGTCGTTCATCGCGTCCTTGAGCGTGCCGCGCCCGGAGGTGACCGGGATCACCTCGGCCCCGAGCAGGCGCATCCGGAACACGTTGGGTGCCTGCCGCTCGACATCATGCGCGCCCATGTAGACCACGCATTTCAGCCCGAACTTGGCGCAGACCGTGGCCGTGGCCACGCCGTGCTGACCGGCCCCGGTCTCGGCGATGATGCGCTTCTTGCCCATGCGGCGGGCAAGGATGATCTGGCCCAGAACGTTGTTGATCTTGTGCGCGCCGGTGTGGTTCAGCTCGTCGCGCTTCATGTAGACCTTGGCGCCGCCCAGCCGCTCGGTCAGCCGTTCCGCGAAATAGAGCGGGCTGGGCCGGCCCACGTAATGCTTCCAGAGGAAATCCATCTCGGCCCAGAAATCCGGGTCGGTCTTGGCATGTTCGTACCGCTCTTCCAGTTCCAGGATGAGCGGCATCAGCGTCTCGGAGACGAAGCGCCCGCCGAAATCGCCGAAACGGCCCTTGTCGTCGGGGCCGGTCATGAAGGAATTGAACAGATCATTGGCCATGGATCGCGCCCCCTCTTCGTTCATCACGTCCTAGTGCGCGCCGCGCCCGAGGGCAAGCCCGCCTCAGCCCAGCCGCTCGGCATGCCAGGCCAGGTGATCGGCGGCGAAGGAGGCAACGAAGAAATAGGAATGGTCATAACCCGCCTGCAACCGGATCTGCCCCGCCTGCCGCCGCCGCGCCATGGCCCCGGCCAGCGCCTCGGGCATGAGCAGGTCCAGGAAAGGGTCCGCCGTCCCCTGATCTATGAGCAGATCGCCGGGCCAGCCGCGCTCCTCCATGAGCAGCGCCGCATCGTGGCCCTGCCAGAGGCTTTCGTCCGCCCCGAGATAGGCCCCGAGCTGCTTGCGCCCCCAGTCCGATTGCGTGGGATGCGCTATGGGCGCGAAGGCCGAGAGCGCGGCGAACGCCCCAGGGTTGCGCAGCGCCAGCGTGAGCGCCCCGTGCCCGCCCATGGAATGGCCGGTGATGCCGTGCCGGTCGGCCAGCGGAAACGCCCCCGTGACCAGCGCGCGCAATTCCTCAAGCACGTAGTCATACATGCGGAAATGCGGCGACCAGGGGGCCTGGCTGGCATTGACATAGAACCCCGCCCCCTGCCCCAGGTCATGGGCGTCGTCATCGGCCACGCCCTCGCCGCGCGGGCTGGTGTCGGGAAAGATCACCGCCAGCCCGTGCCGCGCGGCATGGGCCTGAAATCCGCCCTTCTCCATGGCATTCGCATGGGTGCAGGTCAGTCCCGAGAGATACCACAGAAGCGGCACCGGCCCGGCCTCGGCCTGCGGCGGCAGGTAGAGGGCGAAGGTCATGTCGCAATCGCAGACCTCCGAGCGGTGGCGATAGACCCCTTGCACGCCGCCGAAGCTGCGGACCTCCGAGACGGTCTCCATGCTCAATACTCCACCACCGCGCGGATCGACTCGCCCCGGTGCATGAGGTCGAAGCCGTGGTTGATCTGATCGAGGGTCAGCTTGTGGGTGATCATCGGGTCGATCTCGATCATGCCGGACATGTACATGTCCACGATCTTCGGCACGTCGGTGCGCCCGCGCGCGCCGCCGAAGGCCGTGCCGCGCCAGACCCGGCCGGTGACAAGCTGGAAGGGCCGGGTGCTGATCTCGGCACCCGCCGGGGCCACGCCGATGATCACGCTCTCGCCCCAGCCCTTGTGCGCGGATTCGAGCGCGGCGCGCATGACATTGACGTTGCCGGTGGCGTCGAAGGTGTAATCCGCACCGCCCCCGGTCAGGTCCACCAGATGCGCGACCAGATCGCCCGAAACCTCGGCCGGGTTGACGAAATCGGTCATGCCGAAATGGCGGCCCATCTCGGCCTTGGCCGGGTTGAGATCGACACCGACGATCTGGATCGCCCCGGCGAGCCGCAGCCCCTGGATGACGTTGAGCCCGATGCCGCCCAGGCCGAAGACGATGGCGCGGCTGCCCAGCTCCACCTTGGCGGTGTTGATCACGGCACCGATGCCCGTGGTCACGCCGCAGCCGATATAGCAGATCTTGTCAAACGGTGCATCCTTGCGCACCTTGGCCAGCGCGATCTCGGGGACCACGGTGTGATTGGCGAAGGTCGAGCAGCCCATGTAATGGTGGATGGGCGTGCCGTCGCGCATGGAAAAGCGCGTCGTGCCGTCGGGCAGAAGGCCCTTGCCCTGCGTCGCGCGGATGGACTGGCAGAGGTTGGTCTTGGGGTTGAGGCAGTAGTCGCATTCGCGGCATTCGGGCGTGTAAAGCGGGATGACGTGATCGCCCACTTCAAGGCTTGTCACCCCCTCGCCCAGTTCCACGACCACGCCCGCACCCTCATGGCCGAGGATGGCGGGGAAAATCCCCTCCGGGTCATCGCCCGAACGGGTGAACTCGTCGGTGTGGCAGAGCCCCGTGGCCTTGATCTCGACCAGCACCTCGCCCGCGCGGGGCCCGTCGAGATTGACCTCCATGATCTCCAGCGGCTTGCCCGCCTCCAGTGCAACCGCGGCCCTCGTGCGCATGCGCGATCCCCCTCTTTCGTGTTGATCCGTTTTTCGTGTTGATCCGTTGACGCGGCGATCTTGGCGCAGCGCGCGGCGCGTGTCCACGCCCGTCTCGGCCCGGACCGCCGCCCGCCGGGGACCAGGCCGGTCGCGGCGCCCCTATTCGGCCGCCTGCGCGGTACCCGCCTCGATCTCGGCGGCGCGCTTCTCGACCTCTTCGACGATATGCTCGATCATCCGGTCATTGGTCATCTTGTGGCTGGCCTTGCCCGCGAGATAGACCATGCCCGCGCCCGCGCCGCCGCCGGTGAAGCCCACATCGGTCATCAGCGCCTCGCCGGGCCCGTTCACGACGCAGCCGATGATCGACAGGCTCATCGGCGTCTTGATATGCGCAAGCCGCTCCTCGAGGATCTCGACGGTGCGGATCACGTCGAAGCCCTGACGCGCGCAGGACGGGCAGGAGATGATGTTGACCCCCCGGTGCCGCAGCCCGAGCGCCTTGAGGATCTCGTAGCCGACCCTGACCTCCTCCACCGGGTCGGCCGAGAGGCTCACGCGGATCGTGTCGCCGATCCCGGCCCAGAGCAGGTTGCCCAGCCCGATCGCGCTCTTGATCGTGCCGGTCATCAGCCCGCCCGCCTCGGTGATGCCGAGATGGAGCGGCGCATCGGTGGCCTCGGCCAGTTGCTGGTAGGCGGCGGCGGCCAGGAACACGTCCGAGGCCTTCACGCTGATCTTGAACTCGTGAAAATCGTTGTCCTGCAGGATGCGGATATGGTCGAGCCCCGATTCCACCATCGCCTCGGGGCAGGGCTCGCCATATTTCTCGAGCAGGTGCTTCTCCAGGCTGCCCGCGTTCACCCCGATCCGCATGGAACAGCCGTGATCGCGGGCGGCCGCTATCACCTCGCGCACGCGGTCCTGGCTGCCGATATTGCCGGGGTTGATGCGCAGGCAGGCCGCGCCCGCCTCTGCCGCCTCGATACCGCGTTTGTAATGGAAATGGATGTCGGCCACGATCGGCACCGGGCTTTCGCGGACGATCTCTCGCAGCGCCTTCGACGACGCCTCGTCCGGCACCGAGACGCGCACGATGTCGGCCCCCGCCTCGGCGGCGGCCTGCACCTGCGCGACCGTCCCGGCCACGTCGGTCGTGAGCGTGTTGGTCATGGTCTGGACGCTGATCGGGGCATCCCCGCCCACCGGCACGGGCCCCACCATGATGCGGCGCGACCTGCGCCGTTCGATGTTGCGCCAGGGGCGGATGGGATTGTGCGTCATCGCTTGGCCCCGCTCGGTTAAAGGATACGGCGTAGAGATAGCGCGCCCAGGCGCGCGCGGCAATCGCGCTCAGTCCTGCGAGAGTTCGGCGACGTGGCGTTGAAGGTCGCGGTCGGCTTCCGGATCGGCCAGGGCGAAGCGCGCGGTCAGGTCATCGGCGGCAAGCGCCACGTTCGACGTCACCGCGCCGCGCGGCCCCACGGGGCCGTAATGCTGTCCGTTGACCGCGAAATAGATCGCGCCCGATTCGCCCACGCGCAGGAGCGGCGGTTCTTCCGTTTCCGGCACGTCATAGGTATCGCCCGCGTTCAGGATGCCCTCGAAGAGCACCGAGCCGTCGGCCCCGCGCACGCGCACCCAGGCCGGGCGCACGGCCACAACCTGCACATCGGGGCGCGCGTCCGCCACCACCTGAGGCGCGGCGGGCGCGCTCTCCTGCGCCTCCTGCAACGCGCGGGCGATGGCGCTGGCATGGTCGGCCACCGGGGCCGCCGGGCTCAGCGTGCCGACCTCGCGCGGATCGAGCGTCGAGATGGGCGCGTCCCGCGCCACCATCACCGGGACGTCAAGCGCCTTGGGCCGGTAGAGGCGGCTCAGCCGGTCCTCGACCGGCGGCTGGAACCCGCCCCCCTCTGCCGTGCCATCGGCCCCGCGCGTGACCTGCGCAAGCGGATCGAGCTCGGCCAGCACCACCGGCGTGTTCTCGACCGGGGCAAGCTGCACCTGCTGGACCTGCCGCAGCACGCTCCATCCGCCGTAGCCGATCGCCCCGATCAGCGCCACCAGCACCAGCGCCGAGCCGACCGCCGCCGGCTCGATCCGGGCAAGAAAGCTTTCGGTCGCGGGCACGAAGGGGGTGCCGCCGCCCAGCAGCGGGTCGGGGCCGCGCGGTCGCGCGGGGGCCGTGCGCTCCGCCCCGCGCTTGGACGAGGCTTCGTCCGACATGCCATGCGCGATGGAAAAGCCCGACTCGGCGCAAAAAGCGGCAAAGGTCTTGTCCGGGTCCATCCCGAGATAGCGCGCGTAGGAGCGCACATAGCCTGGGATGAAGCCGGGCGTGTCGAAAACGGACGGGTCCGCATTCTCGATGGCGGCGACGTAATTGGCGCGGATGCGCAACTCACGCTCCACGTCGAGAAGGGATTTGCCGAGGGTCGCGCGCTCGCCGCGCATCAGATCGCCGAGCCGCACCTCATAGGCGTCAAAGCCGCGAATTTCGGCTTCCTCAGCCTCCGCGTTGCGCGCGTTCCACCGCCCGATCATCCGCCCATGTGCCTCTTTCATGTCCCTCAGGTCGGGACCGAGCTGTTCGATTCGCCCCCTGCCCTTTTCTTTACGTCAGATTAACACACGGCAATGACAATTGCACCCGCCGTGGCGTCATCCCGCCAGTTCTGCGCGGTTGAGCGCGCACTGTGCCCAAAGCGCGTCCATCGCCTGCACAAGCCGGTCCATCTCCTCGGGCCCGTGGACCGGCGAGGGGGTGAAGCGCAGCCGCTCGGTGCCGCGCGGCACGGTCGGGAAATTGATCGGCTGCACGTAGATGCCATAGCCCTCGAGCAGCATGTCGCTGAGTGCCTTGGTATGCACCGGATCGCCCACGATCACCGGCACGATATGGCTGCCATGGTCGATGATCGGCAGGCCCAGCCCCTTGAGCCGGGTCTTGAGGATGCGGGCCTGAGTCTGGTGGCGCTCGCGCAGCCGCGCGCCCTCGGCGGATTTGAGCAGCGCGACAGAGGCCCGCGCGCCCGCCGCCAGGGCCGGGGCAAGCGAGGTGGAGAAGATGAAGCCCGGCGCGTAACTTCTTATTGCGTCGCACATTTTCGCCGAGGCGGCGATATAGCCCCCCATCACGCCATAGGCCTTGGCCAGGGTGCCGTTGATGATGTCGAGCCGGTGCATGAGCCGGTCCCGCTCGCAGATGCCCGCCCCGCGCGCGCCGTACATGCCGACCGCATGCACCTCGTCGATATAGGTCAGCGCGCCGAACTCGTCGGCCAGGTCGCAGATCGCCTCGATCGGCCCGAAATCGCCATCCATCGAATAGACGCTCTCGAAGGCGATGAGCTTGGGGGCCTCCGGGTCGTCGGCGGCCAGAAGCTCGCGCAGGTGATCCACGTCGTTGTGCCGGAATATCCGCTTGCCCCCGCCATTGCGGCGCACGCCCTCGATCATGCTGGCATGGTTGAGCGCGTCGGAATAGATGATGAGGCCCGGAAAGAGCCTGGGCAGGGTCGAGAGCGTGGCGTCATTGGCGACATAGGCGGAGGTGAACAGAAGCGCCGCCTCCTTGCCGTGCAGATCGGCCAGTTCCGCCTCGAGCCGCTTGTGATAGACGGTCGTGCCGGAAATGTTGCGCGTCCCGCCCGAGCCCGCGCCGGTGGCGTCGATCGCCTCGTGCATCGCGCGCAAGACCTCGGGGTGCTGCCCCATGCCAAGGTAATCGTTGCCGCACCAGACGGTGATCGGCCGCTCGCTGCCATCGGGCCGCCGCCAGAGCGCATGGGGAAACCTGCCCTTCTCGCGCTCGATGTCGATGAAGGTGCGATACCGCCCCTCCTCGTGCAGACGGTTGATCGCTTGGTCGAGCCTGGCCGCGTAGTTCACTGGCATTGTCCTTCCCTCAGACCCGGCACCTGCGCCGGGCTTCTGCATCTTCGGCGTCACATATTCAGTTTCCTGCACATATGTATACCGTGTCACCCTCGTGACGCCAGATTACAAATTGCCGCCCCCGCCTCCTTGACCTCGGTCAAGCCGCTGGACACGCTCCGCCCGGCTGATACCTTCGTGCGCAACCACATCCAAGCGCAAAGGCCCGCCATGACCCTCACCGCCACGCTCACCCGGATCGACGAAACCTTGCCCGAGGCCCTCGATCGGCTCATGGGGCTTCTGCGCATTCCCTCGATCTCCACCGATCCGGCCCATGCCACCGATTGCGACACGGCGGCGGACTGGCTGGTGGCGGAGCTGCAAAGCCTTGGCGTGACGGCCGAAAAGCGCGTCACGCCCGGCCGGCCGATGGTCGTGGGTCATGCCGGGGGCGCGGGTCCGCACCTGCTGTTCTACGGCCATTACGACGTGCAGCCGGTGGACCCTCTCGACCTGTGGAAGACCGATCCCTTCGCTCCCGAGATCCAGGACACGCCGAACGGAAAGGTGATCCGTGCGCGCGGCGCCTCGGACGACAAGGGCCAGCTCATGACCTTCGTCGAGGCCTGCCGCGCCTGGAAATCCGTCCATGGCAGCCTGCCCTGCCGCATGACCTTCTTCTTCGAGGGCGAGGAGGAATCGGGCTCGCCCTCGCTCATCCCCTTCATGAAGGAGAACGCCGCCGAGCTTTCGGCCGATCTGGCGCTGATCTGCGATACCTCGATGGTCGCGCCCGGCGTGCCCTCCATCGCCTCGCAGCTGCGCGGGATGCTGAAGGACGAGTTCACCATCAAGGGGCCCACGATCGACCTGCATTCCGGTCATTACGGCGGCCCCGCCCTCAACCCGCTGAAGGAGATCGCCCGCATCGTCGCGTCCTTCCATGACGAGACGGGCCGCGTCGCGGTCGAGGGCTTCTACGAGGGCGTTCACGAAGTGCCCGAGGATCTGCTGCGCCAATGGGAGACTTGCGGCTTCGACGAGCACGAATACCTCACTTCGGTCGGCATGACGCAGCCCCATGGCGAGCAGGGCTATTCCACC
This sequence comes from Roseovarius sp., assembly GCA_002720475.1. Taxonomy (GTDB): domain Bacteria; phylum Pseudomonadota; class Alphaproteobacteria; order Rhodobacterales; family Rhodobacteraceae; genus Roseovarius. Next base: position 273,806 of record PBIL01000005.1, on the reverse strand, counting down.
CTTGTCCAGCAATGGGCGCGCCCCACGCTGGAGATCAACGGGCTCTGGGGCGGCTACACGGGCGCGGGCACCAAGACGGTCATCCCCTCGGAGGCGCATTGCAAGCTCACCTGCCGCCTGGTGGGCGACATGGACCCCGACGCGCTGCGCGCCAAGATCCGCCGCCATGTCGAGGAGCGGCTCTCGCCGGATGCGAAGATCACCTGGGACCAGAACCTTGACGGCTCGCCCGCCGCCGTGATGAACACCGCCCGCCCCGAATTCGAGGCCGCGAGACAGGCGCTCTCGGAGGAATGGGGGCGCGAGGCGGTCTTTACCGGCATGGGCGGCTCCATCCCGATCGCGGGATATTTCAAGGAGATCCTCGGGCTCGACGCCATGCTCATCGGTTTTGCCAACGAGGATGACGCGATCCACTCGCCCAACGAGAAATACAATGTCGAAAGCTTTCACAAGGGCATCCGGTCCTGGGCGCGGGTGCTCGATGCGCTGACGAAGTGAGAAGGAGTTCGCTTATGAAGCAAATTAGTGAGCGGGAATGGCGTTACGCAAATTTGCTTTTGAACTTCATGGCGTTCGAGGGAGCAAAAGACGTTATGAAGAAAGATTACATGCTGCTTTGTCTCACGAAGCCGAAAGAGGACAGATTCGCGGAATTGGCAAACAGGATAGAACAAAAACCGCCAAAAGACTTAAACAGACGCGAAGGTTGCTATCAAGACCTCACCGCGCGAGCGGCCGATGAATCCGACTTTTGTTATTGCATGCGGTGCCTGCGTAAGATCCGTGACAACCTCATACATTGCAACAAGGGGCGAATCAAAGACCCTGAAGATCGAATTGAGTTCTTGCTGGCTTGGTCTGAGGATTTCATTAATCAAGTCTACGATACAAAAAGCACATTTGCAGACCGTGCTTCGGAACTCAAACGAGGGCTTGAGATAGAGAATTTTTGAGAATCGCAACAATTCTAAGAGGCAATCAGTGACCATGGCCTGTGTCGGAATGCCAGATCACCCTATCGCCCCGCCCGGCGGCACCGCCGGGCAGCGCCGACCCGCCCCCCTCGGGGCGGCGCTTCTGGCGAAGGTCGGCGAACGGGCGCGACGTTGGGGCTTTGGGGTAACTGGTTCGCACCATTCCACCGCGCCCCGGCGGGTCGGCGCTGCCCGGTCACGTCACATCTCGAGGCTGGCTTCATGATCCCCGGCTTCACCGAGCACACCACCGGACCCCTCGCCTACAGCATCGGCGGCGCGGGGCCGCCGCTTCTGATGCTGCACGGCTTTCCGCAGACCCGCGCGATGTGGGCGCGGATCGCCCCGGAACTGGCGCAGACCCATACCGTGATCTGCCCGGACCTGCCGGGCTATGGCACCTCCGGAAAGCCCGAGCGCCTGGACGCCTACAGCTTTCGCGCCATGGCGCGCGCGATGCTGGGGCTGATGGACCATCTCGGCCATGGCGGATTTGACCTCGTCGGCCATGACCGGGGCGCGCGGGTGGCGCATCGGCTCGCGCTCGATGCGCCGGGCCGGGTGCGGCGCGTGGCGCTTCTCGACATCGTGCCCACCCACAGGCTGCTCTCGGATCTGCGCTGGCCGGTGGCGCGCGCCTATTACCACTGGTTCTTCCTGGCCCAGCCCGCGCCCTTCCCCGAGCGCATGATCGCGGCCGACCCGGACGCCTATTACCAGTCCTGCCTGCTGGGCTGGGGCGGCGCGCAACTCTCGGATTTCGACGCAGACCAACTCGCAAGATACCGCGCCGCCTGGCGCGACCCGGACACCATCCGCGGCATGTGCAACGATTACCGCGCCACGCTCGAGATCGACATGGACCACGACAGCGCCGATGCCGATGCCCGCATCGCCTGCCCCGCGCTCATCCTCTTCGGATCCACCGGTGCCATGGCTGGGCATTACGACGTGCCCGCCACATGGGCCCCGCGCTGCACCGACATGCGGGCGCAGGCGATTCCCGGCGGGCATTTCTTCCCCGATACCGCCCCCGACGCCACGCTCGCCGCCCTTCGGACCATGCTGGCCAAGGGGGCAGGGGCATGACCGAACTGCTGATCGTCTGGCACTCCCGCACCGGCGGCAGCCGCCAGATGGCCGAGGCCGCCTTTGCCGCAGCCAAGGCGGAATGCACCGCCACGCTCAAGCCCGCGGACGACGTGAGGCCGGATGACCTCTTGCGCGCCGATGGCTACATCTTCTGCGCGCCCGAGAACCTGGCGGCCCTGTCGGGGGCCATGAAGGAATTTTTCGACCGCTGCTATTACGAGGTGCTGGGCCGCATCGAAGGGCGGCCCTACGCGCTCATGATCTGCGCGGGCTCGGATGGCGCGGGTGCCGTGCGGCAGGCGGCGCGCATCGCGCAGGGCTGGCGTCTGAGGCCCGTGCAGGAGCCGCTGATCGTCTGCACCCACGCCCAGACGCGGGACCAGATTCTCGGGCAGAAAACCATCCCGGAGGAAGACCTTGTCCGATGCCGCGATCTCGGCCAGGCGCTGGCCGCCGGGCTGGAGATGGGCGCGTTCTGAGGGGGGATGGCGCGGTTGACGGGGCTCGAACCCGCGACCCCCGGCGTGACAGGCCGGTACTCTAACCAACTGAGCTACAACCGCGCATCGCGTCGTCAGGACCGTTTCGGGGCAGCGGTGGCGCGGTTGACGGGGCTCGAACCCGCGACCCCCGGCGTGACAGGCCGGTACTCTAACCAACTGAGCTACAACCGCCCGCTGCCCGCCCGATCCCTTGGGCGTGGGGCGCTTCTAAGCGTCCCCTGCGCCCTCGTCAAGCGCCGCGCGCGCGATATGCGCATTTTCCGCAGCGGCCCCGATTTCCCTCTCAGAACCCGCGAAACCGCGCCTCCTGCCGCGCGCTCCAGCGCACGGTGAGATCAAATCCGTCCTCGCCCTGGCGCTCTTCCTCGACAAGCGCCTTCTCGAAGAGCCAGGCGCGCTTGCGCCCCTCGTCAAAGCCCAGGTGCAGCTCGCTCAGATGGGTGGCCTCCGACAGGACGGCCGCGATGGCGGCGACCAGATCGGGCACCCCCTTCCCCGTCACCGCCGAAAGCGGGATCACGCCTTCGCTGCGCGCCGCCTGCGTCAGCAGCGCCGCGCGCGCCTCTGCGTCCAGCCGGTCGATCTTGTTCCAGACCTCGAGGCGCGGCACCTCCTCCCCCACCCCGAGGCTTTCGAGGATCGCCGCCACATCGGCGGCCTGCGCCTGCGTCTCGGGATGCGAGATGTCGCGCACATGCACGATGAGATCGGCGGAGAGCACCTCCTCCAGCGTGGCGCGGAAGGCGGCGACGAGTTCGGTCGGCAGATCGCTGATGAAGCCCACCGTGTCGCTGAGGATCACCTCGGGGCCGCCCTCGGGCAGGGCCACGCGCCGCATGGTCGGATCGAGCGTGGCGAAAAGCATGTCCCGGGCCATCACCTCCGCCCCGGTCAGGCGGTTGAAGAGCGTCGATTTCCCGGCATTGGTATAGCCGACCAGCGCGACGACGGGGAACGGCACGCGGGCGCGCGCGGCACGGTGGAGGGGGCGCGTGCGCGCCACCTTGTCGAGTTGCCGACGCAGCCGCAGGAGCTGGTCGTCGATCGCGCGCCGGTCCGCCTCGATCTGCGTCTCGCCGGGGCCGCCGACGAAGCCCAAGCCCCCGCGCTGCCGTTCGAGGTGGGTCCAGGCGCGCACCAGCCGCGTGCGCTGATAGCTGAGCGCGGCCATCTCGACCTGAAGAACCCCTTCGCGCGTCGCGGCCCGGTCGCTGAAGATCTCGAGGATGAGGCCGGTCCGGTCGAGGATCTTCACCCCCCAGAGCTTTTCGAGATTGCGCTGCTGCACCGGGCTGAGCGGGCCATCGACCAGGACCAGTTCGGCCTCGGCCGCCTCGATCGCCGCGCGCAGTTCCTCCTGCTTGCCCTTGCCGAAGAGCTTGCCCGCATCCGGCGCGCGCAGCCGCACGGCCTCTGCCCCCACGACCTCGAGATCGGGCAGGGCGCGCGCGAGCGAGACCGCCTCTTCCAGCGCAAGACCGGGATCGCGGCCACGCTCTGCCCCGGCAATCTCGGGATGGATGACAAAGGCCCGCGTGACGGGGCGCGCGTGTTCCCTCAATTCTCGGCGTCACCCTCGTAGAGCGAAACCGGCTGCGACGGCATGATGGTCGAGACCGCGTGCTTGTAGACAAGCTGCGATTGACCGTCTCGGCGCAGCAGGATGCAGAAATTGTCGAACCAGGTGATCACGCCCTGAAGCTTCACCCCGTTGATCAGGAAGATCGTGACCGGGATCTTGGCCTTGCGCACATGGTTGAGAAATGCGTCCTGCAAACTCTGACGATCAGATGCCATTCCGTCCCCTGCCCCTGTTCTTGCACACGCCGCCTGTCGGCGCGGAATTTCACGATAACGACGGGAGTATGTCGTGCAACGGACCGGGTTTCCAGCCCGAATTTCTGGACCCTGTCACGCGCGCCACGCGGCGGGGTTGAGCAGCGCGATGAGCGCGAGCGTCTCCACGCGCCCCAGCACCATCGCCGCGGCATAGAGCATCTTGGCACCGGTCCCGAGTTCCACAAGCCGGATTGGCACCTCGGCGGCGCTGTGAAGGAGCGGCCCGGTCGAGGCCAGACCCGAGAGCGCCACGATCATCGCCGTCTCGAAATCGAGCCCGGCCAGCCCCAGAAGCACGGTAAAGCCCGAGAGCGACAAGGCGAAGAGCATGAAGAAGATCCACGCGATATAGGCCCCCTGCCTGCGGATGCGCCGTCCCGCCTCGGTTCCGCGCCCGACCGAGGAGGGATGTACCAGCTTCTCCATCTCGCGCCGCGTGTGCAGGTAGAGCGCATAGACGCGCAGAAGCTTGACACCGCCCGCCGTGGTGGCCACGCCGCCGCCCACCATCGCCAGCCCGATGAGGATGAGGCCCGGCGTGCCGAGGCCGGACCACTCGCGCGCGGCCTGCCAGTCGGCGCTTTCGAACCCCGTGGTCGAGAGGAAGGACAGCACGGTGAAGACCGCGCCCCAGAAGGCCCGCAGCGCCTGTGCCGGGGTGGCGGGATCGGCGATGTCGATGGCCCCGATCCAGTGGCGCAGGAACAGGATCAGCGGCACCACCGCCACGATGATCAGGCCGAGCCGGAATTCGGGGTCGTGCACGAGGCCCGGACGCGCCGTCGGCACCGTGTCCGATGAGAAGGAGAGCCGCGAGAGCGCGAAGGCGAAGAAGAGAAACACCACCGCCTCTCCGCCGAGCCCCGCCGCGCCGTTGTGAAATCCGCCGACCGGAGAGATCCCGCTGGTTGCCAGCGTGGACATGGCATGGATGAGCGCCACGAAGGACCGCTCGCCCGCCGCCATCAGCGCGATCCAGAGCACGAGCGTCAGCCCGGCATAGACCGGCGCGAGGGTGTGCGTGGCCAGCGCCAGCCGCCGCATCGGGCGCGCGCGCTGAAACCGGCCCAGCATGGTATCGTCCTGCCCGGGCTCTGCGCGCACCGTCACCTCGAAGCCGCCAAGGCTCATGGGGGCCAGCACCGCCGAGGCCGAGATCCAGATCAGAAGGCCCCCGGCCCAACCCACCAGCCCGCGCCAAAGATGCAGGCTCTCCTTGATCCGCCCCGGCGCATCGAACATGGTCGCCCCGGTGGTCGTCAGGCTCGAGACCATCTCCAACCAGGCATTGAGAAAACTCGTGTTGCGAACCCCGAGATAGAAGGGCAGCGCGAGATAGAGCGGCAGAAGCAGATAGGCCAAGAGGAGCGAGGCGAGGTTCTGCACATCGGTGGGTTCATGGCGCGTCACCCGGTTCGAGACGGCGAGCGCGAGGCAGATCACGGCGGCAAGGCCCAGCCCGCCGGAATAGAGAAAGGCGCGTCCCACCTGCGAATTGCCCCGCATCGCCGCGTCGAGCGCGGGCGGGAACATCAGCAGCGCCGCCAGCCCCGCGAGGATCAGGATCAGGGGAAATCGGAGGATCCGCGCGCCCATGGGATCAGAAGTAATCGACCGAGACCTGCAACAGCCGCTCGACCGCCGCCACATCCGCCGCGAGCGAGAAGATCACGATCACGTCGCCCGCCTCGATCCTGAGCCCGCCCGTGGGCTTGTGGATCTTCGCGCCCTTGCGCACCCCGCCGACCAGCACACCCTCGGGAAAGTCGATCTCGCGCAGCGCCGCGCCCGCGATGGAGGAGGTCGAAAGCACCTCCGCCTCCAGCACCTCGCCCTCGGCATCGCCGATGGAATAGACCCCGCGCACCCGCCCGTGCCGGATATGGCGCAGGATCGAGCTGACGGTGGTCGCGCGCGGGTTGATATAGGCGTCGATCCCCAGCGGCTCGAGCAGCGGCACCAGCGTGGGGTCGTTGATCAGCGCGATGGCGAAGGGGCAGCCCTCGGATTTCGCCCGCACGGCGGCAAGCATGTTGGTCTTGTCGTCATCGGTGACGGCAAGCACCGCGTCGGCCCGCGCGATCCCCGCCTCGGCCAGGATCGCGGCATTGAGCCCGTCGCCGTTGAGCACGATGGTCTTTTCCAGCGCGTCGGCCGCGCGCTCGGCGCGGTCGCGGTTCATCTCGATCACCTTGGCGCGGATGCGCGCGCCGCGCCGCGTCTCGAGCGCCTGCGCCACCCGCAGGCCGATGTTGCCGCCACCGATGATCACGACGCGCTCCTGCTTCTTCTGCGACTTGCCGAACACCTCGAGCGTGCGCGGCACGTCCTCGACGGGCGAGAAGAGATAGCATTCGTCGCCCTCGAAGAGCTGGTCGCCCGCCTCCGGCGCAAAGAGCCGCCCGTCGCGCCGGACCGCCAGCACCACCACCCGCAGCGTCGAGAAGAGATCGCTGAGCTGGCGCAGCGGCGTGTTGAGCACCGGGCAGTCCTCGTCGAGCCGCAGCCCCATGAGCTGCGCGGCTCCCTCCATGAAAAGCTCGGTGTCGAAGGCCGCCGGAATCGAAAGCCGCCGGAGCGCCGCCTGCGCCACCTCGCGCTCGGGGCTGATCATCACGTCGATCGGCATGTGATCGCGCCGGTAGAGATCGGAATAGGCCGGATCGAGATAGCTCTGGCTGCGCAGCCGCGCGATCTTGCGCCTGATGCCGAAGACCGAATGGGCCACCTGGCAGGTGACCATGTTGACCTCGTCCGAATAGGTGGCGGCGATGATCATCTCGGCGTCGCGCGCGCCCGCCTGGTCGAGCACGTCCGGGTAGGAGGCAAAGCCCACGATCCCCTGCACGTCCAGCGTGTCCGTGGCGCGGCGGACAAGATCGGGATTGCTGTCCACGACCGTGACATCGTTCATCTCGCCCGAGAGGTGCCGCGCGATCTGCCAGCCCACCTGGCCGGCCCCGCAGATGATGACCTTCATGCCAACCGCCCCGTCCTGACTGAGGCCGTTGCATGACAGATGGCCCGGAAGCGGTCAATCGCTTTGTCCCGGTCCGTCCCGCCTGCTATCATCGCCCCATGAAGCCCCTGCCCGCCCTGATCTGCCTTGCCCTCATGGCCGCCTGCGCGCCGCCGCCGCTCTATCACAAGGCGGGGGCGGACCCGGCGCTTGCCGAGGCGCGGCGCACGCAGTGCGAGGTGGCGGCCCTGCGCGAGGTGCCGCGCGACATCCGCACCACCTATGTGCCGCCGCGCTACATGCCCGCCCCCTTCTTCGATGCCCATGGCCACCGCTGGCATGGTTTCGTGCTGCTGGAACCGGGCCGCACCGAAAGCTATGATGCCAACGCCGCGCTGCGCGCGCGCGTGGTCGATCAGTGCATGGCCGAGGCCGGGTTCCGCCCCGTGCGCCTGCCCGCCTGCCCGCCCGACATTCCCGCACCCGCCCCCGGTGCCGCACAGCCGCCGCTTGGCCCGGCAAGCTGCGCGCGCCGCACGCCCGAAGGCGGCTGGCAGATCGTCACACCCGGCTGAGCGCCTATCCGAACGTGCAGGTGGTGCCCGTCCCGCGTTCGGTCTAGCAATACGCGACTGCGGACCGTTGCGCGCAGAATGTATCGTGTCGGTATCAGGCGGCGTGTCCCGCGGAGTTCATAGCGGCCTTGACCCGGCAGCAATTGAATTTCCTCACGCCGCCCTCATCTTATCCGCTATTCGTCCGTTGGTTGCACAGTTGCAGCCAGGGTCCACATTTGCCCAGAAGGAGCGATACCAACTTGCCCGGCGACCGTCAGAAGCTCTCCTACGCCCGTCTGTTCGACGACCTGCGCGTGGCGCTTGCCGTGCATCGCTGCGGCTCCATGACGCGGGCGGCGGTGGAACTGGACACCACCACCTCGACCGTCTCGCGCCAGATCGCGCGGCTGCGCGCGGCGCTCGGCGTGTCGCCCTTCATCAAGAAAGAGGGCGACTGGGTTCTCAACCCGCGCATCGCCACGCTGATCGATGCGTTCGAACATGCCGACGGCGTGATCGCCTCCGAAATCGGGCGTCTGGTGACGGTTGATCCGGGCGCACCGCGCGAGATCCGCATCGGCGCGCTGCCGTCGCTGATCTCGCATGTCCTCATCCCCGCGGTCGGCGAGCTGATCGGGACTGCCCCCGGTCTGCGCCCCGTGTTCGAGAACCGCGTGCATGAAGCCGGGCTTGGCATGAGCGATGTGGCCATCGTCTTCAGCCTGCCCGAAGGGGGGCGGATCCGGGCGCGCCGCTGCGGCCGCTTCGCCTATGCCCTCTATGCCCCACAGGGCTGGCAGCGCGGGCAGGGGTGGGTCAGCCTCGCGGACCGCTACGCGGCGCGCTATGCCGAGGCGCGGCGCGCCTGGTTCGGCAGCGGTCCGGCTGTCAAGGTCGAGAGCTTCGCCCAGGCGGTGGGGGCCATGCGCGCGCTTGGCCTCGCGGGGATCCTTCCGGTCGTGGTGGGCGCATCGAAGCCCGATCTCGTGCATGTTCCGGGCAGCGGGCTGGACCTCAGCCGCGATCTGCACCTGATCTACCATGAAAGCCGTAGCGGCGATGCCGACCTGCGCCAGGTGATCGACTGGATCTGCCGCCAGACGGCGCGCCTTCCGGTCGCCCCCGCGCTCGCCTTGCGCGATCCGCAAGACCAGCTTTGCACAAGCGCAGGTTGACCTGCGTCGCCATTCCCCCCAGGCTGCCCGGGAGTCAGGACAACGATACCACCACTCACGGGCAAATGGGGCACAAAATGCAGAAGGCTCTTCTTCAGACCGCCGGTCTGGCGTGTCGGCTATGGCTGGCACTCTACTTCGGGGCGCATGTCGCGGCCCATCTGAACCCCGAGACAAGGCTGTGGGTGCTCTCGCATGATGCCTTTAGCGGCTCGGCGGCGCTCGATGCGGGGACGACGCTGCTGCTTGGCTTGATCGCGCTCTGGCTCGTGCTGGGCATCTACAGCCGGATCGTGGCGATGACCGGGCTTGTGATCAGCACGGCAGAGGCCGCGCTCTACGGCGATGCCGTTCTCACCCCGGCATGGGTTGCCGCGGCCCTTGCGGTGGCCATTCTCGCGCTGACCGGCGGCGGGCGGCTGCGGCTGCATGCGGGCGGATGGCGGCTGCGTGACGCGCTCTGAGCGCGCGGCGGATCACTCCGCCGCTTCGCTTTCGCGCGGGCTGCCCACCACGCCGAGCGACTTGAGCTTGCGGTGCAGCGCGCTGCGTTCCATGCCCACGAATTCCGCCGTGCGGCTGATATTCCCGCCGAATCGGTTTATCTGAGTGATCAGGTATTCCCGCTCGAAAGCCTCGCGTGCCTCGCGCAGCGGCAGCATGGCGACACCCCCCGAGAGCACCACGCGCCCCTCCTCCGCCGGTGCCGCGCTTTCGCCCGGCAATTCGCAGGCGGTGATCGGCCCGCCCCCTTCGCCAAGGATGAGCACCCGCTCCACCACGTTGCGCAACTGCCGCACGTTGCCGGGCCAGCGCATGGTCTGGAGAAAGGCCGCCGCCTCGTCCGAAAGCGGCCGCTGCGGCAGACCCTGCGTCGCGTGCAGCAGATCCACGAAATGGCGCGCCAGGCGCGGAATGTCCTCGCGCCGCTCCTCGAGCCCCGGCACCCGGATCGGCACCACGTTGAGCCGGTGATAAAGCTCGCGCCGGAACCGCCCCTCGCCGATTTCCGTCTCCAGATCGCGGCTGGTCGAGGAGATCACGCGCAGATCGACCTTGATCCGGTCGCCGCCGCCGACGCGGTTGAAGGTCTGATCGACCAGAACACGCAGAAGCTTGGACTGCGTGCCCGCGGGCAGGTCCGCCACCTCGTCAAGATAGAGCACCCCGCCATTGGCCTCTTCCAGCAGGCCCCGCGTCACCCCGGATTCCGTGCTTTCGCGGCCGAAGAGCACCTCTTCCATCCGCTCCGGCGCGACTGCCGCGCAGGTGACGGTGACGAAGGGGTGACGGCTGCGCGCGGAATTGGCATGGATGTAGCGCGCGGCCAGTTCCTTGCCCGATCCGGCGGGTCCGGTCAGCATCACCCGGCCGTTCGACCTGGTGACCTTGTCGAGCTGTGCCACCAGCGCGCGAAAGGCGGGGGCCTCGCCCAGCATCTCGGTGGGCGCGGTCTCGCGCCGCCGCAGGGCCTGGTTTTCGCGGCGCAGGCGGCTGGTCTCCATGCCGCGCCGGATCACCACCAGCAACTGGTCGATGTTGAAGGGCTTCTCGATGAAGTCATAGGCACCCTGCTTGATCGCCGCCACGGCGATCTCGATATTGCCATGACCCGAGATGATCACCACCGGCACCTCCGGGTAATCGCGCTTCACGGTCTTGAGGATGTCGATGCCGTCCATCTGGCTGTCCTTGAGCCAGATGTCGAGGATGAGCAGGCCCGGCTGTTCCGCGCGAATGGCGGCCATCGCCTCGTCGGAATTGCCGGCAAGCCGCGTGGTATAGCCCTCGTCCTCCAGAATGTCCGAGATCAGTTCGCGGATGTCGCGCTCGTCATCGACGATCAGAATGTCACTCATGTCCCCCTCACTCGGCCGCACGGGCCTCTCCTGTCGAAAGTTCCGTTTCCAGCAGCGGCAGGCGCACCACCGCGCGCGCGCCTGCCCTTGCGCCCGGCGCGAAAGGCTCGGCATCCTCGAGCGCAAGCGTGCCGCCATGTTCCTCGATGATCTTCTTCACGATGGGCAGGCCAAGGCCGGTGCCCTTGTCGCGCGTGGTCACATAGGGCTCGAAAAGCCGCGCGCGGTCCTCCGGCAGCCCGATCCCGTTGTCGGAAATGGCGATCACGGCCTGGCCCGCCTCGGCCCGGCTCTCGACCCGGATCATCGGCGCGTGCCCCTCGGGCGCGCCCTTCTCCTGAAGGCTCTCGATCGCCTCACCCGCGTTCTTGATCAGGTTGGTGAGCGCCTGCCCGATCATCGCCGCGTCGATGCACGCCTCGAGCGGGCGGTCGTCCAGCGCCAGCTCGAAACGCACGCCGGGCTGGCCTGCCTCCTGCAAGAGCACCGCCTCGCGCAGCACCTTGCTCAGGCTTTCGACCTTCGTCTGCGGCTCGGGCATCCGGGCGAACTTGGAAAATTCGTCCACGATCCGGCGCAGGTCGTTGGTCTGGCGCACAACCACATCGGTCAGACCTTCCAGCCTGGCCGCCTCCTCTTCGGGAAGCTGGCGCGCGAAGCGGCGCTTGATGCGCTCGGCGCTGAGCGAGATCGGCGTGAGCGGGTTCTTGATCTCATGCGCGATGCGGCGCGCGACGTCGCCCCAGGCGGCCATGCGCTGCGCGCTCACCAGATCGGTCACATCGTCGAAGGCCACCACATAGCCTTCACGCCGCCCGCCTTCGCTGCGGCGCGTGGACATGCGCACCAGCAGGCTCTCCTGCCGGCCGCCGCGGGTGACGCGGATTTCCTCCTGGACAAAGCCGCCGGGGCTCTGGGTCAGCCGCCCGAACAGCGCGCCGAACTCCGGCACCGCCACCGAGAGCGCAAGCGACTGCTGGTCCTCGCGCCAGTCGAGCAGCCGCTCGGCGGCGCGGTTGACGAAGGTCACGCGCCCCTCCGGGTCGAGCCCGACCACCCCGGACGAGACCGAGCCCAGCACCGAATCAAAGAGCCGCCGCCGCCGCTCGATCTGGCGGGTATTCGCAAGAAGCCGGTCGCGCTGGCCCTTGAGCTGCCTGGTCATCTGGTTGAAGTAACGGCTGAGCTGCGCGATCTCGTCGTCGCCCTCCTCCTCGCGCACCTGCGTGTCGAGATCGCCCTCGCCCACGCGCTGCGCGGCCGAGGTGAGCCGACCGACCGGCCGAGAGAGCCGTTCGGCAAACCACATGCCCAGCCAGATCGCGGCAAGGATCAGGATCACGGCAAAGCCGAAATAGACCAGTCCGAACTCGAAGAGCACCCTGCCCCGCTCGCTCTCGCGCTGCTTGTAGAAGGCCGCCGTCTCCTGCGTCTCGTCCAGCAGCTTGAGGATCGCGCCATCCACCGTGCGGCTCACGTAGAGCAGCCGGTCGGCGAAGGCCTCGAGCGGCAGGAGCGCGCGAAACTCGTTGTTGTCCCAGTCGCGGATCACGAGCACCCCCTCCGCGCGCGCCTGCGCGATCTGCTCGGGCGTCGGGCGCTCGAAATCGAACAGGTAGGAACGTTCGCCGCGGGCGCGGATATCGCCCGTGCCGTCGATCACGAAGGCTTCCTTGAGGCCGCGCTGGATCTCGCGCTGCCCCGAGGAGAGCACCTGCCGGATGTCGCCGTCCCCCATGTAGACGGTCACGCGGCGGGTGGCGTTGATCACCCGGGCAAGCACCTGCGCATCCGCCACCAGATCGCGGCGATGTTCCTCCTCATAGGCCTGTGCCGCGGCAACCGAGCTGTCCACCACGCGCCCCACCCGTTCGGAAAACCACGCCTCCAGGCCCATGTTGATCGACAGCATCGCGAAGACCGCGACCGAAACCGTCGGCAAGAGCGCCATGACGGCGAAGACCCCGGTCAGCCGCAGATGCAGCCGCGAGCCTGCCGAATGCGAGCGCCGCGCCGCCACCATCCGCGCCACCCGTTGCAGCACCAGCCCCGCGACCACGAGCACATAGACCATGTCCACAAGCAGCACGAGCCGCAGCGTGTCGGACCCGCTGCCCCGGTCGAGCGGCCCCATCACCAGGTAGGTTGCGACCGCCAGCGCCGGGCCGAGCAGCACAAGCCCGAGCGCCGCCCAGCCGCGCAGGCGCCGAATCCGTGCCGGACCCAGCCGCCCGCTTGCCGTTGCGCTCAAGTCGCGTGTCCGAGTTGCCACGCCCTACCCCCCGACAGGTGGCGGGTGACGCCCGTCACCCCCGCAACATGCTGACCCAGGAAGCGCCCCTCGCCCCATTCGCCACAGTGCTGTTGCAGGTTTACATCAACTTGCGGCGGCGTGTCACGCGAATATCCAGATCGGTCATCTTCTTGCGCAGGGTGTTGCGGTTGATGCCCAGAAGCTCCGCGCAGCGGATCTGGTTGCCGCCCGTCGCCTCCAGCGCGATCTCGATGAGCGGGGCCTCGATTTCGCGCAGGATCCGCGCGTGCAGGCCCGCGGGGGGAAGATCGCCGCCGTGCAGGTCGAAATAGCGGCGCAGGTGGGCCGCGACCGATGCGCTCAGCGTCTCGCCGCGTCCCGGACGCATGACCGGCTCGGCCTTGGGCTGCGTGCCGAGGATGGCGGCGACCTCGGCCCGCCCGATCACCTCGCCCTGCGCGGTCAGCGCCAGCCGCCGCATCGCGTTCTCGAGCTGGCGGACATTGCCCGGCCAGGTATAGGCGCGCATGATCTCGACCGCCTCTTCGGAAAGACGCCGCTCGGGCAGGCCGGGACGGTCCTCGCGCGCCAGGAAATGCGTGGCGAGGATCGGGATGTCGTCGATCCGGTCGCGCAGGGCGGGCACGTCGATGACCACGCCGCTCAGCCGGTAGAAGAGATCCTCGCGCAGCCCGCCCTCGTCGAGCGCCACCGACGGAGGGAGCCGGCTGGTGGCCATGAAGCGCGGCGCGCTGTCCTCCGACGCCTCCATCATGCGCACCACCCGGCCCTGGATCTCGGGCGGCAGGTCGCTCACCTCGTCGAGCACGAGCGTGCCGCCGCGCACCCGCGCCATGACCTGCGCCGGGCCTTCGAGATCGTGCAGATCGGCGGCCGTGACGGTGACGAAGGGCAGGCTGCGCCGGTCCGAATAGTCGTGGATCGCGCGGGCCACCAGCGATTTGCCCACGCCCGATTCCCCGCAGATCATCACCGGCAGCTCGGCATGCATCACCTGCGCGACCACCTTGTAAAGCGCCTGCATCGCCGGGCTTCGGCCGATCAGCGGCAACTCCTCTGGGCGCTCCTCCGGCGTCTCGCGCCCACCCCTGCGCTCTCGCGCGGCAAGGGCACGGGCGGTGCGCTTCATCAGGTCGGGCAGATCGAAGGGCTTGGGCAGGTAGTCGAAGGCATCGGCCTCTGCGGCCTTGATCGCGGTCATGATCGTGTTCTGTGCCGAGATCACGATGACCGGCAGGCCGGGGCGGTCCTGCGCGATCCTGGGCAGCATCTCGAGCCCGTTGCCATCGGGCATCATCACGTCCGAGATCACCACGTCGCCGCGCCCCTCGGCCACCCATCGCATCAGCGTGGTCAGCGAAGAGGTGGCGTGGACCTTGCACCCCGCCCGCGTCAGCGCCTGCGTCAGAACCGTGCGGATCGTGCGATCGTCATCGGCTACCAGAACCGTGCCGTCCATGCCTCAGCCCTCCCTGTCCTGCGCATCCGCGCGTTGAAGCGAAATCCGGAACACCGTGCGGCCGGGGTTCGAGTCGACCGAGATCCAGCCGCCATGATCCGACACGACCTTGGCCGCCAGCGCGAGCCCCAGCCCGGTGCCGTTCTCGCGCCCGGAAACGAACGGCTCGAACACCTCGTCCGCAATTTCCGGCGGCAGGCCCGGGCCGTCGTCGATCACCTCCAGATGCAGGGGCAGCGCGCGCGCGTCGCTGCCCCGCCGCACCCGCAGCGCCGCATCGTAATGGGTGCGCAGCCGGATCGTGCCCTTGCCCTGTGGCGCGGCCTCGGCGGCGTTCTTCAGGAGGTTGAGCACCACCTGCAACAGCTGGTCCCCGTCGCCGAGCGCGGGCGGCAGCGAGGGGTCGTAATCCTCGACAAAGCGCATCCCCCCGGCAAAGCCCAGCATCGCCGAACGCCGCGCCCGGTCGAGCACGTCGTGCAGGTTGACCGCGCGCAGCTCCGGCGCGCTCATGTTGCCGAACTGCTCGACCCGCTCCAGCAGCGCGACGATCCGGCGACTCTCGCTCACGATCAGATCGGTCAGTTCCCGGTCCTCCGCCCCCAGCGTCATCGACAGAAGCTGCGCCGCCCCGGTGATCCCCGCGAGCGGGTTCTTGATCTCATGCGCCAGCATCTCGGCCATGCCGATGGCCGAGCGCGCCGCGGCCTTGACGGTGCTGTTCTGGCCCACCCGCCCGGCCAGCTCGCGCGGGGCGATGAGCAGGAGCATGTGCCCCGGTGCCCCCGCCAGCGGCGCGACCTGGAGGTTGCACATCACCGGCGGGCGCGTGCCGGTGCCCACGTCCACATCGTTGACGAAAAGCGGCGCGCCGCTCTGGCGCGCGCGGGCAAGGGCCGCCTCGAGCGGCGCATCGACCGCCAGACGGTCCCAGACCGGCGCGCCCTCGAGCGTGCGCGCCGAGCCCAGCAGGAACCCCTCCGCCGCCGGGTTGACCCGCGCGATCCGGTCCTCGGCGTCGATGATCAGCGCCGGGACCGGCAGCGAGGCCCAGAGCGGCTCGTCCCCGGTCATGCCGCCTGCCTCATCCCGAACGCCTCGGGCAGGAGCCGCGCCACCTCGCGGGGCGGGGCGGTCAGCACCGCGCGGCGCAGCGCAGCGGGCGTTCCGGAGCGGTCCATATACCATCCCAGATGCTTGCGCGCGACACGCCCGCCCAGATCGGACCCGTAGAAGGACAGCATCGCCGCGTGATGCCCGGCCACCAGATCGGCCAGCGCCGCGCCCCGCGGAACCTCGGGCGCGGGCCGGCCGGACAGCGCGGTGCCCACCTCTGCCAGAAGCCAGGGCCGCCCCCGCGCGCCGCGCCCGATCATCACCCCGTCCGCCCCGGAAAGCGCCAGCGCGCGGCGTGCCGAGGCCGCGTCCACGATATCGCCATTGGCGATGACCGGCACGCGCACCGCCTCCTTGACCGCCCGGATGGCCGCCCAGTCCGCGCGCCCCTCGTAGAACTGGCAGCGCGTGCGCCCATGCACCGTGATCATCGCCACGCCCGCCGCCTCGGCCCGGGCGGCGATCTGCGGCGCGTTTAGCGTGCCCTCGTCCCAGCCCAGACGCATCTTGAGCGTCACCGGCACATCGACGGCCCCCACCACCGCCTCGACCAGGCGCAGCGCGTGATCGGGTGTGCGCATCAGCGCCGAGCCCGCGGCCCCCGCGCCGCGCGCGCGCGTCACCTTCTTCGCCGGACAGCCCATGTTGATGTCGATGATCCGCGCGCCCTCGCCTTCCAGCCTGCGCGCCACCTCGGCCATCGGCCCGGCCTCGCATCCCGCGATCTGCACCGCCGTGTTCGCCGCCGCCAGGCCAAGCTCCGCCTTCTCGCGCACGCCCGGCCGCGCGCTCAGCATCTCGCGGCTGGCGATCATCTCGCTCACCACCCGCCCCGCGCCGAAAGCGCTGACAAGATCGCGGAACGGCAGATCGGTGATCCCGGCCATCGGGGCGAGCAGGACCGGCGGGGTCAGGGTCAGCATTGTTTGCCCAATCCTTGTGCAATACCGCCCTTCTATCCGTGGCAGCGCGCCTGAACAACGGCGCATCGAACGCCGCAGGACCCGAATCGGTGCATCTGCCCAAATTATGGGCAGACGTGCCGGCATTGCGCTCTGCCGCGCCGCGGCGTAATCAGGGCGCATGACAGTCGCCGCCCTCATCACCGCCGCTGGCCGGGGCACCCGCGCGGGCGGAGGCATTCCCAAGCAATGGCAGCCCCTTGCGGGCCGCCGCGTGATCGACTGGACGCTGGCGGCACTTGCCCCTTTCGCCGATCGCGTGCTTCTGGTGCTGCATCCCGAGGACATGGCGCTTGCCCCGTCCGGTTTCGAGGTGACGGAAGGCGGTGCCACGCGGCGCGAGTCGGTGCGCCTCGGGCTCGAGCATCTCGCGCGGCAGGGCACGGCGCCCTGCCATGTGCTCATCCACGACGCCGCCCGCGCCACCCTGCCGCCCGCCGTCGTGGACGGGGTGCTCTCGGCGCTTCGGGCCGGCGCCCCCGCCGCCGCGCCCGCCCTGCCCGTCACCGATGCGCTGTGGAGCGCGCAGGACGGGCGGGTGACGGGCACGCGCGACCGGGAGGGCCTTCATGCGGCGCAGACCCCGCAGGGCTTCGAGTTCGCGGCGATCCTCGCCGCGCATCGGGCGCATGAGGGCGACGCCGCCGACGATGTGGCCGTGGCGCTTGCCGCGGGCCTGCCGGTGACGATCACGCCGGGGCATCCCGACAATCTCAAGATCACCCATGCGGCCGATTTCGACCGCGCGCAGCGCATTCTGGGGGGGCAGATGGACATTCGCACCGGGACCGGCTTCGACGTGCATCGCTTCGGGCCGGGCGATCACTGCATGCTCTGCGGCGTGGCCGTGCCGCATGAGCGTGGCCTTCAGGGCCATTCCGATGCCGATGTCGGGCTGCATGCGCTGGCCGATGCGATCTACGGCGCGCTGGCCGAGGGCGATATCGGGCGGCATTTCCCCCCCTCCGACCCGCAATGGAAAGGGGCCGAAAGCCATGTCTTCCTGCGCCACGCGGTCGGGCTCGCATCGCGGAAAGGATTTCGGATCACCAACATGGATATCACTCTTCTGTGCGAGCGGCCAAGGATCGGCCCCCATGCCGAGACCATGCGCGCCGCGCTTGCCGCGATCACCGGCCTGGAGACGGGGCGCATCTCGGTCAAGGCCACCACGACCGAGCGGCTCGGCTTCACCGGCCGAGAGGAGGGCATCGCCGCGCAGGCCGTCGTGACCATGGTGAAGACATGCGCGTAACCCGCTTGATTGCCACGTTTTTCGGCGTGGGCCTCCTGCGCCCGGCACCCGGCACCTGGGGCTCGCTCGCGGCCTTTCCGGCGGCCTGGGCGCTGCACGGGATCGGCGGGCCGGGCCTGCTTGCGGCGGGCATCCTCCTCGCGCTTGGCGCGGGGTGGTGGGCGACGGTCGAGGAGACGCGGGACGCGCCCGATCCCGACCCGGAGGAGATCGTGATCGACGAGGTGGCAGGGCAATGGCTGGCCTTCCTGCCCGTCTCCATCGGCGCGGCCCATGCGGGCGTGGCGCTTGGCGCGCTCTGGCCGGGCTGGATCACCGCCTTTCTCGCCTTCCGCCTCTTCGACATCTGGAAACCGGGGCCGATCGGCTGGGTTGACCGGCAGGGCGGCGCGTTCGGCGTCATGCTCGACGATCTGCTCGCCGGGCTGGCGGCGGCGCTCTGCGTCCTGCTGGGGGCCTGGCTCGCGCATGGGGTTCTTTCATGAATATCGCCGCGCATATTCTTGATTTGGCAAGGGAACGCGGGATCATGATCGCCACGGCCGAGAGCTGCACCGGCGGCATGGTCGCGGTCGCGCTGACGGATGTGGCGGGCTCCTCTGACGTGGTGGATCGGGGCTTTGTCACCTATTCCAACGCCTCCAAGGTCGAGATGCTGGGCGTTTCGGCATCCACGCTCATGGCGCATGGTGCCGTCTCCGAGCCGGTCGCGCGCGAGATGGCCGAGGGCGCACTGGCCCGCAGCGCCGCGCAACTCGCCGTCTCGATCACCGGGATCGCCGGGCCGGGCGGGTCGGAGTTCAAGCCGGAGGGCCGGGTCTGCTTCGGCCTCGCCATGACGGGCCGACCGACCCGGACCGAAACGCAGGAGTTCGGCGCACCAGGCCGCGCCGAGGTCCGCCGCCTTGCGCGCGACCATGCCTTGCGGCTCTTGCGCGACGCGCTTTCCTCCTGACCCCTGTCATCCCCGCGACGGCGGGGATCTCCCGGCGGCAAGAGATCCTCGGGTCGGGCCCGAGGATGACGCGCCCGACAGGCTGATCGACCTCAGCCGTAAAGCGCCTGGGCGCGCGCCTCGAAGGCCCGCACGATCCGCTTCATCGCCTCGTGAAAGAACATCTCGGCGGCCGACTGCAAGAGCCTGTTGCGAAACGCGAAATCCACGTCGAAGGACACTTCGCAGCCACCCTCCACATCGCGGAAGGCCCAGTTCGAGCGCATGTGCCGGAACGGCCCGTCGAGATATTCGGTCTCGATCCGCTTCGCTTCGGGCCAGAGCACGACACGGCTGGCGAATCGCTCGCGGAAGACCTTGAAGCTGATCACCAGATCGGCCTCCATCACCTCCGAACCGTCCGGCTGCGGGGTCACGCTGCGCACCCGCGCCGCCGCCGTCCAGGGCAGGAACTCGGGATAGCGCGCCACATCGGCCACAAGCCCGTACATCTGCGCCGCCCCATAGGGCAGCACCCGCGTTTCGGCATGTGTCGGCATGGCCCCCCCGGTTTTTCCCGTGACAGTGGCGCGGTTTTTCCTAGACTGACCCCGGATTTGCAAGGGGAAGTCATGCCGCAGCGCGACTATGTGATCGAGAAGCTCATTTCCGCCAAGAGCATCGCGGCGCGCATCGAGGCGCTTTCGCAGGAGATCGAGGCGGAATTCGCGGGCACCGAGAAGCTCGTCGTGGTGGGGCTGCTGCGCGGCTCCTTCATCTTCATCGCCGATCTGGTGCGCGAGCTCGACCTGCCGGTGGAGGTGGATTTCGTCGAGACCTCCTCTTACGGCAACGCGATGGAATCGAGCCGGGAGGTGCGGATCCTCAAGGACTTGCGCGGCGATATCGCGGGGCGTGACGTGCTCGTGGTCGAGGATATCGTCGATACCGGCCACACGCTTGCCCATGTGCTGCACCTGCTGGAAAGCCGCCGCCCGGCGCGGTTGCGGACCATCGCGCTGCTGGACAAGCCGTCTCGGCGCGAGGCCGATATCCGCGCCGACTGGATCGGCTTCGAGATCCCCGACGAGTTCGTCGTGGGCTATGGCATCGACTACGCGCAGCGCAACCGCAACCTGCCCTATATCGGCAAGGTCCGGTTCACGGACCCATGAACATCGCCTGGCTTCTGCGTCTGGCGCGATGGGCGCGCCGCCCGCCGGGGCCGCGCACCGTGCGGCTCTGGCTGATCGTGATCGGGCTGGCCCTGGCGATTGCCGGGATCGAGCATTTCCTCGGCTGGCCCGAAGCCCTTACCATGGAGCCGCGAAGATCCGTCTTTCGACCGTGATCTCAGGCGCTTGCCGCGCGGTCCTCATCTGATGTGCCGGCCTGCCAGACCGCGCCCACCTCGGCGCGGATGATCCGCGCGATCTGCGCGCAATCCTCGAGGCTGAAGGTCAGCGGCAGCCGCATGTCGAGGATCGACCGCAGGATCCGGTCGCTCTTCGGCATGGGCGGATGGGGCGCGTAGCGCCAGCTGTCATAGCGGCTGGTGAACCCCTTGGGCTCTGCCCCGCCGAACCACTTGAGCTCCACCCCGCGCGCGGCACAGCGCGCCAGCACCTCCTCGATGTGCGGCGCAGGCCAGTCGAGCAGGAGAAACTGGATCGACGAGCCGACGAAGCGCCCCGCCTCGGGCCGCTCCACGATCCGCAGCCCCGGCGTGCCACGCAGCCCCGTCTCCACCACGCGGTAGCGCGCATTCCATTTCTCGCACTGCCGGTCCAGCACGCGCAACTGCGGCCGCAGGATCGCCGCGCGCAGATGATCCATCCGCCCCGAGACATTGGGCGTGTCGTATTTCACCCGCTCGAACACCTCCTCCGGCGGGACCGTGCCGTGCCGCGCATAGAGCATGTAGGAGCCCGACAGGATCACCGAGCGCGCCATCACCTCGTCATCGTCGGTGATGAGGAACCCGCCCTCGCCCGAGTTCATGTGCTTGTAGGTCTGGGTGGAATAGCAGCCCACCTTGCCCCACCGCCCCGAGGGGATGCCGCGCCAGGCCGCCCCCATCGTATGCGCGCAATCCTCGATCACCGCGATGCCCGCCGCATCGCAGATCGCCATCAGCCGGTCCATGTCCGCCAGATGCCCGCGCATGTGGCTGAGCATCAGCACGCGCGCCTGCCCTGCCTTCGCGGCCAGATCGTCGAGGTCGATCGTCAGCCCCTCGGTCACGCCGACATAGACGGGCACGGCACCTGCACTGGCAATCGCGCCGGGCACGGGGGCAAGCGTGAAGGCATTGGTCAGCACCGGCTCGCCCGGTTTCACGCCGAGCGCGCGCAGCGCGGTGGCCAGCGCGTAGCCGCCCGAGGTCACGGCAAGCGCATGGCGCGCGCCGGTATGGGCGGCAAATTCGCGCTCGAGCAGCGCCACCTCGCCCGCCTCGTCCGGGGCAAGGTTGTAGCGATGCAAGCGCCCCGAGCGCAGCACGTCGAGGGCCGCCGCGATCCCCTCCTCGGGGATCGGCTCCTGCTGCGTGAACGTGCCCCGGAACACCTCGGTCATGGCCCCGTTGTGGCGCGCGCACCCGTCTGCGTCAATGGGCGCGTGATCAGAAGCGCGGCAGGCCCTCTTCCAGATCGTAGCTGCGCAGCGCAACCAGCGGCTGATCCCCGTCGAGCGCGAAGACGAAGACATGCGCCCGTTCGGCAGCAAGGGTGAGGCGGCAGAAGTACCGGTCCTCGTCCAGCCCTTCGGGACAGCCCGGCAAATCGGCATGCTCGACGCTGTGCTCGAAGATCTCATAGGTCATCCGGCCGTTGTCGAGCGTGACCGTCTCGGCCATGGCAATGCTGCCCAGAAGGGTGAGAAGCCCGCCAAGGGGGAGGGCATGATGCTGCGCGAAAGACATTCCTGATTCCTTTTGTCAGACACTGATGGAATAATCCATATTATTTTAATCAGGTATTGGCAAGCCTCTCCGTCCTTCCACCCCCGCGCTGCGCGTGCTAGCACGGCGCATACCGCGAAAGGCCCCCATGACCGGCACCTCCGCCCTGCCCCTCCGACCGGCCGAGTTCATCGCGCTCATGGCGATGATGGCCGCGACCGTGGCCTTTTCCATCGACGCCATGCTGCCGGGCCTGCCGCATATCGCCCTCTCGCTCAGCCCCGAAGCCCCGAACCGTGCGCAGCTTGTCGTCACCGCCTTTCTGGCCGGGCTGGGGGTGGGCACCTTCCTGGCCGGGCCGCTCTCGGACAGTTTCGGGCGCAGGCGCGTGATTCTCTGGGGCGCGGCGATCTATATGGTCGGTGCCGCGCTTGGCCTGCTGGCGCAGTCGCTGGAGGCGCTGCTCATGGCGCGCGCCGTGCAGGGGCTTGGGGCGGCGGCCTTTCGCATCGTCTCCATCGCCATCATCCGCGACCTGACATCGGGGCGCGAGATGGCGCGGCTCATGTCTTTCGTGATGATGGTCTTTGCCCTCACGCCCGCCTTCGCGCCGCTTCTGGGGGCGGGGCTGATCGCGCTGGCGGGATGGCGCGCGGTCTTTGCGGCCTTCGTGATTTTCGCGCTCGTGCTTTCCGCCTGGATGATGCTGCGCCTGCCCGAGCCCTTGCCGCGCGCGCGCCGCCGTCCGTTCCGCCTGCGCCCGCTGGCGCTGGCCGCGCGCGAGGTGGTGGCCCATCCGGTGACCCGACGCGCCATCCTCGTGCAGATGCTGGCGATGACGACGCTTTTCACCTCGCTGTCGCTGGTGCAGCCGGTGTTTGACGAAAGC
The DNA here is from genome assembly GCA_002720475.1 of Roseovarius sp. Classification (GTDB taxonomy): domain Bacteria; phylum Pseudomonadota; class Alphaproteobacteria; order Rhodobacterales; family Rhodobacteraceae; genus Roseovarius. The sequence continues at coordinate 251,053 of PBIL01000005.1, read as the reverse complement.
TTCGGGCGCGGGGCCGAATTTCCGGTCTGGTTTTTCGGCATGGCGCTGGTGGCGGGGACCGGCAGCCTGATCAACGCGCGCCTTGTCGGGCGTTTCGGCATGGTGCGGATGGTGCGCGCGGCGCTTCTCGCGCAGGCCGCGCTCTCGACGCTGGCCATCCTTGCCTGGCAGGCGGGCCTGCCGCCGGGGGCACAGTTCGCTGTGTTCCTGATCTGGCAGACGGGCGTGTTCATGCAGGCGGGCTTCACCCTCGGCAATCTCAACGCGCTGGCCATGGCCCCCATGGGGGAAATCGCGGGCATGGCCGCGAGCGTGACCGGCGCGGTGGCGACGGTGGGCAGCGTGGCGCTGGCCATCCCCATCGGGCAGGCATTCGCGGGCACGCCGATGCCCGCCCATCTGGGGGTGCTGGGCGCGGTGCTGGCGGGGCTGGTGATCCTGCACCCGCTGCGCGGATCGCTGGAGGAGGTCGCGTGAGGTGAAAATTTTGTATACCGTCGCATACTATCTTTTCCCGGTCACTGTTTTGGTCTATGAGGCGAGCGAGTGAACGAGTCTCGCATCCGTGACCGGATCGAAAGAAGGAGCCCCCCATGGCCGACACCCCTGACATCATCTACACCAAGGTGGACGAAGCGCCCGAGCTGGCCTCGGCCTCGCTTCTGCCGATCATCCGCCGCTTTGCCGCCGCCGCCGGCGTGACGGTCGAGACGCGCGACATCTCGCTATCGGGGCGCATCCTTGCCGCCTTCCCCGACCACCTGACCGAGGCGCAGCGCGTGAGCGACGACCTTGCCGCGCTGGGCGAGCTGGTCAAGACGCCCCGGGCCAATGTGATCAAGCTGCCCAACATCTCGGCCTCGGTGCCGCAGCTGGTCGCGGCCATCCGCGAATTGCAGGGCCAGGGCTACGCCATCCCCGACTATCCCGAGGCCCCCGAAACCGGGGCCGAGAAAGAGGTGCGCGCGCGCTACGACGCGATCAAGGGCTCGGCGGTCAACCCCGTCCTGCGCGAGGGCAATTCCGACCGCCGCGCCGCCGCCGCCGTCAAGAGCTACGCACAGAAGAACCCGCATCGCATGGGCGACTGGTCGCCCGAGAGCAAGACCCGCGTCGCCACCATGAGCGCGGGCGATTTCTTCTCGAACGAACGCTCGGCCACGCTTGATCGGGATGCGACCGCGAGGATCGTGCTCGAGACGGCCGCGGGCGAGACCGTGCTCAAGGAGGCGGTAAGCTATCCTGCGGGCACGGTCGTCGATGCCACGTTCATGAGCGCCGCCGCGCTCGACGCCTTTCTTGCAAGGGAGATCGAGAAGACGAAGGCCGAGGGCGTGCTCTTCTCGCTCCATCTCAAGGCCACGATGATGAAGGTCTCGGACCCGATCATCTTCGGCCACGCGGTGCGCAGCTTCCTTGCCCCCGTCTTCGAAGAGTTCGGTGCCGACATGGCCGCGCTTGGCGTCAACCCCAATTCGGGGATGGGTGATCTGCTGGCGCGGGTCAAGGACCGCAAGGACATCCTCGACGCGATCGACGCCTGCCTTGCCAAGCGCCCGCCGCTCTACATGGTCGATTCGGACCGGGGGATCACCAATCTTCACGTCCCCTCGGACGTGATCATCGACGCCTCCATGCCCGCCCTCATCCGCGCGGGCGGCAAGGGCTGGGGGCCGGACGGCAAGGAGCACGATTGCGTCTGCGTGATCCCCGACAGCTCCTATGCCCCAGTCTATGACGAAACGATCCGCTTCTTCAAGGAGCATGGCAAGCTCGACCCCGCCACCGCCGGAACGGTGCAGAATATCGGCCTGATGGCGCAGAAAGCCGAGGAATACGGCAGCCATCCCACCACCTTCGAGATCGCCGAAGCAGGCACCGTGCGCATGATCCTCGAGGACGGCACGGTGCTGCACGAGCACAGCGTGGAGACGGGCGACATCTGGCGCTCGGCCTCGGCGCGCAAGGCAGCCATCGAGGATTGGGTGAAACTTGCCATCGAGCGGCAGAAGGCCACCGGCTATCGCGCGATCTTCTGGCTCGACGCCGCCCGCGCCCATGACGCCGAGCTCATCGCCTATGTGACGCCCATCCTCGAAGCGGCTGGCGTTTCCGACAAGTTCGAGATCATGGCCCCGCGCGAGGCGACCCGCGCCAGCCTCGAGACGATCACCAAGGGCGAGAACACCATCGCCATCACCGGCAACGTGCTGCGCGATTACCTGACCGATCTCTTCCCGATCCTTGAACTGGCCACCTCGGCCAAGATGCTCTCCATCGTCAAGCTGATGAATGGCGGCGGGCTGTTCGAGACCGGTGCGGGCGGCTCGGCCCCCAAGCATGTCCAGCAGCTTCTGGCAGAGAACCACCTGCGCTGGGACAGCCTGGGCGAATTCTGCGCTCTTGGCGAGAGCCTCAAGTTCCTCGCAGAAACGCACGACAACGCCCGCGCCCGCCTGCTGGGCGAGGCCGTCGAGGCCGCGACGCAGGGCATCCTCGACAATGACCGCTCGCCAAGCCGCAAGGTGGGGGAGCCCGACAACCGCGACAGCCACTACTGGTTCGCCCGCTACTGGGCCGAGGCGCTGGCGGCACAGTCCGACGACGCGGCCCTGGCCGAGGAATTCCGTCCCGTGGCGCAGGCATTGGCCGAGAACGAGGCGAAGATCGTGAGTGAGCTGGCGGGAGTCCAGGGCAGCCCCGCGGATATCGGCGGCTATTATCCCCCCGACCCGGCGAAACTCGCCGCCGTGATGCGCCCCTCGGCCACGCTGAACGCGATCATCGGATAGACGACACGGGGCCGGATCATCCGGCCCCGCTCATTCTGAGGGAGTGCAGCATGTCAAGGATCAAGGTCGAGAACCCCGTCGTCGAGATGGATGGCGACGAGATGACCCGCATCATCTGGGATTTCATCAAGCAGAAGCTCATCCTGCCCTATCTCGACCTGGACCTGCTCTATTACGACCTCGGGATCAAGGAGCGTGACCGGACCGGGGATCAGGTGACGATCGACGCCGCCGAGAAGACGAAGGAGGTGGGCGTCGCGGTCAAATGCGCCACGATCACGCCGGACGAGGCGCGGGTCGAGGAATTCGGGCTCAAGAAGATGTGGAAGAGCCCCAACGGCACGATCCGCAACATCCTGGGCGGCGTGGTCTTTCGCGCGCCGATCATCTGCCGCAACGTGCCGCGCCTCGTGCCCGGCTGGACAAGGCCAATCGTGATCGGGCGTCACGCCTTCGGGGACCAATACAAGGCCACGGACATCAAGTTTCCCGGCCCCGGCACGCTGTCGATGAAATTCGTGGGCGAGGACGGCACGGTGATCGAGGAAGAGGTGTTCCGCGCGCCCTCTTCCGGCGTCTACATGGGGATGTACAACCTGGATCAGTCGATCATTGATTTTGCCCGTGCATCAATGAATTATGCGCTGAACCTCAAGTGGCCGCTCTACCTGAGCACCAAGAACACCATCCTCAAGCAATACGATGGCCGCTTCATGGAACTGTTCCAGCAGGTCTTTGACGCGGAATTCGCCGACAGGTTCGAGGCCGTCGGCATCGCGTATCAGCACCGCCTGATCGACGACATGGTGGCCTGCGCCATGAAATGGAATGGCGGCTTCGTCTGGGCCTGCAAGAACTATGACGGCGACGTGCAGTCCGATACGGTGGCACAAGGCTTCGGCTCGCTGGGTCTCATGACCTCGCAACTGCTCTCCCCCGATGGCAGGATCATGGAGGCCGAGGCCGCCCACGGCACCGTCACCCGCCATTACCGCCAGCACCAGCGCGGCGAGGCGACATCGACCAATTCCACCGCCTCGATCTATGCCTGGACGGGCGGGCTGCGCCACCGCGCGAAGCTTGACGGGAACGCCGCGCTCGCGCGGTTCGCAGACACGCTTGAGCGGGTCGTCGTGGAGACCATCGAATCGGGCCACATGACCAAGGATCTCGCGCTTCTGGTCGGGCCCGACCAGGGCTGGCTCACCACCATGGGCTTTCTCGAGAAGGTGCAGGCCAATCTCGATGCCGCGCTCGCGGGCTGAGCGTCACGCAGCCCTTGGCAGTGCCGGGGCTTCACGCTAAGAGGAGCGGAATTCCGGCAAGGGGCGTGGCGTGAGCGAAAGCGACAGTTTCATCGAGGAAGTCACCGAGGAGGTGCGCCGCGACCGGCTCTATGCGCTGATGCGCCGCTATGGCTGGATCGCGGTCCTGGCGATCCTGCTGCTGGTGGGCGGGGCCGCCTGGAACGAATGGCGCAAGGCGCAGGCCGAGGCCCGGGCCGAAGCCTTCGGCGATGCGATCCTCGTCGCCCTGGCCGGCCCGGACGCGGCCGCGCGCGCCGCCGCGCTTGACGCCATCGAGGCCCCCGGTCCTGGCGGCGCGGCGGTGGTCGATCTTCTGGCCGCAGCCGAACAGGCCGCGACCGATCCGGCAGCCGCGGCGGCCCGTCTTCTGGAGGTGGCCGACCGTGCGGGCGTGCCGCAGGTCTATCGGCAGATCGCCACGCTCAAGGCGGTGGCCCTGCCGGACAGCGGGCTGAGCGTCGAGGAACGCCGCGCGCGGCTTGAGCCGCTCGCCTCCGGCGCGGGCCTGCTCCGGCTTCTGGCCGAGGAACAGCTTGCCCTCCTCGATCTCGAGGCCGGCGCCCGCGCCGCCGCGCTCGACCGGCTCGCGGCGCTCGCCCTCGATGCCGAGGCGACAGCGGCCTTGCGCCGCCGCGTTACACAGGCGATTGTAGCCTTGGGAGAAACGCCGCCCGCGATGCCGGGCACGCAAAACGACCTGCCTGCCGGACAATGAGGCGGGACAGAAAACGGGACGATTGGGGACGGCAGTGGGCACGGTGAAAGCGGTTCTGATCGGGGCGTTTGCGGCGCTCGCCCTCATTGGCTGTGCCAAGAAGGAGCCGATCCTTCCGGGGGAGCGCGAGAATATCCGCGAGGTGCTCCAGACCGAGGCGCGGCGTGCGCAGGCGGTCGAGACGCCGGTGAACCGCGCGCTGCCGCTGTCGCTGCCCCCGGCCGAGGTCAATGCCGAATGGCGCCAGCGCCCCGGCACGCCCATCGGGCGGGTGGCGCACCCGGCCCTTTCGGACAATCCCTCGCTCATCTGGTCGGCCGATATCGGCGCAGGCGACGGGCGGCGCGTGCGCATCACCGCCGATCCGGTTGTGGCGGGCGGGCGCGTCTTCACGCTCGACGCGCAATCGCAGGTGGCCGCGGTCTCGACCTCGGGACAGGTGCTCTGGACCCGCAACCTCACCCCGGCCCTCGAGACCACCGACAACGCGTCGGGTGGCGGGCTGGCCCATGGCGAGGGCAAGCTTTTCGCGGTGACGAATTTCGGCGTTCTCTCGGCGCTCGATCCGAACAGCGGCGCGGTGATCTGGCAGCAGGATCTCGGCGCGCCCACCACGACCGCGCCCTCGGTGCATGACGGGCTTGTCTATGTCGTGGCGGGCGACGAGGTGGCCTGGGCCATCGAGACCGATACGGGCCGGCTGCGCTGGCAATTGTCGGGAACGCCCGACATCCATAACGTGCTGGGCGGCCCGGCCCCCGCGATCACCGACAAATACGTGATCTTCGCCTTCGGCGCGGGCGAGGTGCAGGGCGCCTTCCGCAAGGGCGGGCTGCGGCTCTGGGAGGCGCAGATCGCGGGCGAACGGCGCGGCGTGGCAAGCGGACGGGTGCGCGACATCACCGGCGATCCGGTGGTGGTGGGCGACCGCGTCTTCGTGGGCAGCCATGCGGGCCGGATGGTGGCGCTCAGCCTCGGCAGCGGCAAGCGGCTCTGGACCGCGAACGAAGGGCCGCTCAACCCGGTCTGGCCTGCGGGCGACTCGCTCTTCCTGGTGAGCGACCGCAACGAGCTTGTGCGCCTTTCCGCCGAGGACGGAAGCCGCATCTGGGGCCAGCCCCTGCCGCTCTTCACCGAGCGCAAGCCCAAGAAACAGGCGGGCATCGTCGGCCATTACGGCCCCGTCCTAGCCGGTGGGCAGCTTGTCGTCGCCTCCGCCGATGGCAAGCTGCGGCTGTTCGATCCGGTCTCGGGCCGTCAGATCCGCAACATCGACCTGCCCGGCGGCGCAAGCTCCAACCCGGTGGTGGCGGGCGGCACGCTCTACGTCGTGTCGAAGAAGGGGCAGCTTCTGGCTTTCCGTTGACCGCGCGATCGGCTATGACCGCCGCCTGACCGGCAGGAGCCTTGAGAGATGTCCTTCACCCTCGCCATCGTGGGGCGGCCCAACGTGGGCAAGTCCACGCTGTTCAACCGCCTTGTCGGCAAGCGCATCGCGCTGGTCGATGACCGCCCGGGCGTGACGCGCGACCTGCGCGAAGGCGCGGCGCGGCTGGGCGATCTGCGGTTCACGGTGATCGACACGGCCGGGCTGGAAGAGGCCACCGACGAGAGCCTTCAGGGCCGGATGCGCAAGCTGACCGAAGGCGCGGTGGACATGGCCGATATCTGCCTCTTCGTGATCGACGCGCGCGCCGGTGTCACGCCGACCGACGAGGTCTTTGCCGATATCCTGCGCAAGCGCGCGCGCCATGTGATCCTGGCCGCCAACAAGTCCGAAGGCTCCGCCGCCGATGCGGGCGTTTTCGAAGCCTATGGCCTCGGCCTCGGCGATCCGATCCGCCTCTCGGCCGAGCATGGCGAGGGGATGAACGAGCTTTACGCCCGGCTCATGCCGCTCTCGGACGCCTTCGCCGCCCGCGCCGAGGCCGAGGCCCCGGAAACCGATGTGCAGATCGATCTCGATCTGGAGGACGGGACCGAGGCCCCGGACTGGCGCCCGACCGGGGCGCGCCCGCTCCAGGTGGCGGTGGTGGGCCGGCCCAATGCCGGGAAATCCACGCTGATCAACAAGATACTCGGAGAAGAGCGGCTGCTCACCGGTCCCGAGGCCGGGATCACCCGCGATGCGATCTCGCTCCGGCTGGACTGGGACGGTCTGCCGGTGCGCATCTTCGACACGGCGGGCATGCGCAAGAAGGCGCGCGTGCAGGACAAGCTCGAAAAGCTCTCGGTCTCAGACGGGCTGCGCGCGGTCCGCTTCGCGGAGGTGGTCGTGGTGCTGCTCGACGCCGCCATCCCGTTCGAGCAACAGGACCTGCGCATCGCCGACCTGGCCGAGCGCGAGGGCCGCGCCGTGGTGGTCGCGGTCAACAAGTGGGACGTGGAAGAGGACCGCCAGGGCAAGCTGCGCGCGCTCAAGGAATCGTTCGAGCGGCTTTTGCCGCAGCTGCGCGGCGCGCCGCTCGTCACGGTCTCGGCGAAGACCGGCAAGGGGCTCGACCGGCTGCGCGCGGCGGTGGAAAAGGCGCATGAGGTCTGGAACCGCCGTGTGCCCACCGCGCAGCTCAACCGCTGGCTCACGGGGATGCTGGAACAGCACCCGCCCCCCGCGCCGGGCGGCCGCCGCGTCAAGCTGCGCTACATCACCCAGGCCAAGACGCGCCCGCCGGGCTTCGTGGTGATGTGCAGCCATCCCGACAAGCTGCCCGAGAGCTACACGCGCTATCTGGTGAACGGGCTGCGCGAGGCGTTCGACATGCCCGGCACGCCCATTCGCCTTTACGTGCGCGGTCAGGCCGACAAGAACCCCTACAAGGACCGCAAGAAACCGGGGCCATCCCGCCTGCGCAAGCATCTCTAGGTGAAGCGGGGCCCGCGCCCCCTTTTACCCGCCCGTATGGCTCATGTGGCGCGAGACGCGGCCATCGACGCTCTGGCGGGAATAGTCGAAATCGTGCCCCTTGGGCTTGCGCGCGATCGCGGCGCGGATCGCGGCCTCGAGCGGGGCATCGTCGCGCGGGTGGTTGCGCAGCGGCGCGCGCAGGTCGGCCATGTCTTCCTGCCCGAGGCACATGTAAAGCTCGCCCGTGCAGGTCAGCCGCACGCGGTTGCAGCTTTCGCAGAAATTGTGGCTGAGCGGCGTGATGAAGCCGATCTTCTGCCCCGTCTCCTCGAGCCGCACATAGCGCGCGGGTCCGCCCGTGCGCTCGGCCAGGTCGGTGAGCCTGTGGCGCTCGGCCAGCCGGGCGCGCAGGTCGGTCAGCTTCCAGTACTGGCCCAGCCGGTCCTCGTTGCCGATATCGCCCATGGGCATGACCTCGATGAAGGTCAGATCCATGTCCCGCGCGGCACACCAGTCAACCAGCGTGAAAAGCTCGTCCTCGTTGAAGCCCTTGAGCGCCACGGTGTTGATCTTGACGCGCAGCCCCGCCGCCTGCGCCGCGTCGATGCCGCGCAGCACCTGCGGCAGGCGGCCCCAGCGGGTGATCTCGGCGAACTTCGTCTCGTCGAGCGTGTCGAGCGAGACATTGACCCGCCGCACCCCGGCGGCGAAGAGATCCCCCGCGAAGCGTTCGAGCTGGGAGCCGTTGGTGGTCAGCGTCAGTTCCTTCAGCGCGCCGCTCTCCAGATGTCGGGTCATGGCGTTGAAGAAGGTCATGATCCCCTTGCGGACCAGCGGTTCGCCGCCGGTGATGCGCAGCTTTTCCACCCCCATGCGGATGAAGGTCGAGCACAGGCGGTCCAGCTCCTCATGCGTCAGAAGCTCCTTCTTCGGCAGAAAGGTCATGTTCTCCGACATGCAGTAGACGCAGCGGAAATCGCAGCGGTCGGTGACGGAGACACGCAGATAGGAGATGGCGCGCCGGAACGGGTCGATGAGCGGGGCTGTCATGGTGGAAACCTATTCCCGCGCCGGGGGGACGGCAAGGGGCATCTGCCGAAGCGCCTCCGGGCCGTTGCGGGCGGGACCGCGCGGCGCTAGGGTGACGGCATGAGCCGCCGCCTGACCGTTGCCCTTGTGTTCCTGCTGCTTGGCGGCTGCGCCGTGTTGACGCCGCCCCCCGCGCCCGCCCCGGAACCTGCTCCGATGTCCGGGCCGGTCACGGAACCCGAGACAGCCGCCGCCCCGCAGCCCGCCCGCGCGCGCCTGCCCGCAACCACCGTCGCCTCGCTTGGCGATGTGCGCGAGGCGGGGCTCTGGATGCGCACGCCGCTGGTCAGCGCGCCCATGCGCGGCACGGTGAGCGACCCGGATACCGGGCGCAGCGTGGCGCTTGATCTCATCCCCATCGAAGGCGATCCCGGCGCCGGAAGCCGTCTCTCGCTTGCCGCCTATCAGGCGCTCGGCCTGCCGCTGACGGCGCTGCCGGAACTGCGCGTCTCGGCGGGCGGCTGATTCGGCTATTCCACCGTGACCGATTTCGCCAGGTTGCGCGGCTGATCCACGTCGGTGCCCTTGGCGATGGCCGTGTGATAGGCGATGAGTTGCGCGGGCAGCGCATAGAGGATCGGCGCGAGCACCGGCTTCACCGTCGGCAGGGTGATTGCGCGGAACGTGCCCGCCCCGGCCGCCGCCACGCCCGCCGCATCGGAAATCAGCACGATCCGCCCGCCGCGCGCCATCACCTCCTGCATGTTCGACACGGTTTTCTCGAAAAGCGCGTCGCAGGGGGCCATGACGATCACCGGCATCGCCTCGTCGATGAGCGCGATGGGGCCGTGCTTGAGCTCTCCGGAAGCATGGGCTTCGGCATGGATATAGCTGATTTCCTTGAGCTTGAGCGCCCCTTCGAGCGCCAGCGGATACATCATCCCCCGCCCCAGGAAGAGCGCGCTCTGCGCCCCGGCCAGATCGCGGGCCACCTCGCGGATCGGTTCGTCGATCTCCATCGCGGTATTGATCGCGGCGGGCAGGCCGCGCAGGGCGGAGAGGAGTTCGGCCAGTTCCTCGGCCTCCAGCTGGCCGCGCGTGCGCGCCGCGCTGAGCGCCAGCAGCAGGAGCACGGTCAGCTGGCAGGTGAATGCCTTGGTCGAGGCAACGCCGATCTCGGCCCCGGCATGGATCGGCAGGGCCAGATCGCTCTCGCGGGCGATGGAACTGGTCTCGACATTGATCACCGCCAGAAGATGCGCGGCGCGGTCCCGGCAATAGCGCAGCGCGGCCAGCGTGTCGGCGGTCTCGCCCGACTGGCTGACGAAGATCGCCATGGTGCCGGGGCCGATGGGCGGCTCGCGATAGCGGAACTCTGAGGCGATATCGACCTCGACCGGGATCCGCGCCAGCTGCTCGAACCAGTATTTCGCCGTGAGACAGGCGTAATGGGCCGTGCCGCAGGCCACCAGCAGGATGCGTTCCACGCGCGCGAAATCGGGCATCGCCTCGGGCAGCACGATCTCGTTGCCGTCATCGCTCAGGAAATGGCGCAGCGCATTGCCGATCACCATCGGCTGCTCGGCGATCTCCTTGGCCATGAAATGCCGGTGCCCGGCCTTGTCCACGCGGGCACTGTCGATGGCGATCTTCGAGACCGGGCGGTTGGCGCGCCGCCCCTCTGCATCGGTGATGGTGACGCCCGCGCGCGTCACCACGGCGATGTCGCCCTCTTCCAGATAGGTGATGCGGTCGGTCATCGGCGCGAGCGCAATGGCGTCCGAGCCGACGAACATCTCCCCCTCGCCATGGCCGATGGCCAGCGGGCTGCCCGCCCGCGCGGCGACCAGAAGATCGCCCTCCCCGTCGAAGAGAAAGAGCAGCGCATAGGCCCCGCGCAGCCGCGCGATGGTGGCGCGGGCGGCGGCTTCCGGCTCCATGCCCTGCGCCATGTGGTGCTGCGTCAGCAGCGCCACCGTTTCGGTATCGGTGTCGGTCTCGTGGCCGATCCCGGCGGCAGCCAGTTCGGCGCGCAGCTCGCGGAAATTCTCGATGATGCCGTTATGCACCACGGCCACGGGTCCGGCGCGGTGCGGGTGCGCGTTCCTCTCGGTCGGCGCGCCATGGGTGGCCCAGCGGGTATGGCCGATCCCGGCCTTGCCCGCGAGCGGCTCATGCACCAGCAGGTCCGAAAGGTTGACGAGCTTGCCCACGGCGCGGCGGCGGTCAAGCACGCCCTCGTTGATCGTGGCGATGCCGGCGCTGTCATAGCCGCGATATTCGAGCCGCCGCAGCGATTCGAGCAGGATCGGCGCAACCTCGTGATTGCCCAGGATACCGACGATTCCGCACATGGTCAGGCCCCCTTGCCCATTTGTGACTTGAGCGCGCGCAGCCGCGCGAAGAACCGCGTGGCAAAGCCCGGCTTGTTCTCCTGCCGTGCCCGCGCGAGCGCCAGCGCCCCCGGCTCCACGTCGCGGCTGATGACCGAGCCCGAGCCGGTCATCGCCCCGTCGCCCACCGTCACCGGTGCCACCAGCATCGTGTCAGAGCCGATGAACACGCCCTTTCCGATGGTCGTGCGATGCTTGAAAACGCCGTCGTAATTGCACGTCACCGTGCCCGCGCCGATATTGCTGCCCTCGCCGATCTCGGCATCGCCGATATAGCTCAGGTGGTTGACCTTGGCCCCCTCGGCAAGAAGCGCGTTCTTGATCTCGACGAAATTGCCGATGCGCACATCCTCTGACAGTTCCGCGCCCGGGCGCAGCCGGGCATAGGGGCCCACCACTGCCCCGCGAGAGACATGGCAGCCCTCCAGATGCGAGAAGGACCGGATCAGCGCGCCGCTTTCCACCGTCACGCCGGGGCCGAAGACGACATAGGGCTCGATCAACGCATCGCGGCCCACCACCGTGTCGCGGGCGAAATGCACCGTCTCGGGCGCAGGCAGGGTGACGCCGGTCTCAAGCGCCTCGGCGCGGGCGCGCGCCTGAAAGGCGGCCTCGGCCCCGGCCAGCTCCGCGCGCGAATTGACGCCGAGCGTCTCGGCCTCCGCGCAGGTGACGGCGGTGGCGGAAAGGCCCCGCGCGCGGGCCAGCGTCACGATATCGGTGAGGTAGTATTCGCCCGCCGCGTTGTCGTTGCCGACCGCCTCGACCAGATCGAAGAGAACGGGGGCCGCGGCCATCACCACGCCGCTGTTGCAGAGCGTGATCGCGCGTTCCGCCTCGGTCGCGTCCTTGAACTCGACGATCCGCTCCAGGTCGTCATCCGCCATGACGAGCCGGCCGTAGCGTCCCGGATCGGCGGCCTCGAAACCCAGCACGACGATATCGTGCCGCGCGCGCGCCTGCGCCATGCGCGCAAGCGTCTCGGGCCGGATGAAGGGCGTATCGCCGTAAAGCACCACCGCGTCGCCCGCGAAACCGTCAAGCGCGGGTGCCGCCTGCGCAACCGCATGCGCCGTGCCCAGCTGCTCGGCCTGGATCACCACCTGCGCTTCGGGATCATGGGCCAGAACGGCCGTGCGCACCGCCTCGGCCCCGTGACCGGCAACCACCACCACCCGCGCAGGATCGAGCGCGGCCCCCGCGGCCATGGCGTGGATGAGCATCGCCTCCCCCGCCACCGGGTGCAGCACCTTGGGCAGGTCCGAGTTCATGCGGGTTCCCTTGCCGGCGGCAAGCACGATGAGGGCAACGGGCATGGATCAAGCTCTTTATGGGGGCAATTCCCCGCCTTTCTATCGGTTTTGCCCAAGGGCGCAAGGGCCGTGACCGGAAATCCTTGTGACCTTTTCCTGACACGGCTATGCGAGGCTGTGCCGGACGTCAGGAGGGCTCCCCATGCGCACCGTGGTCTTCGATCTCGACGGCACGCTCGCCGACACGAGCGGCGATCTGATCGCCGCGGCCAATGCCTGTTTCCGGGCCATGGGCGCGGGCGATCCGCTCTGCGCCGCGCGCGATGCGGGCGTGGCGCTGCGCGGCGGGCGGGCGATGTTGCGGCTGGGGATGCAGCGGCTGGGGCGCGGCGACGACGCGGCCGAGATCGACCGGCAATACCCGGTGCTGCTTGCGGCCTATGCCGAGGCGATCGACACGCATACCCGCCTTTATCCCGGCGCGATGGCGGCGGTGGAGGGGCTGCGCGGCGCGGGCTACCGCGTGGCGATCTGCACCAACAAGCCCGAGGCGCTGGCGCGGCTCCTGCTCGACCGGCTGGGCGTGCTGGAGGCGTTTCACGCGCTCACCGGGGCAGACACGCTGCCGGTGCGCAAGCCCCATCCCGGGCACCTCACCGAGACCGTGCGCCGCGCGGGCGGCGATCCGGCGCGCGCGCTGCTTGTGGGTGATTCGGATACCGACCGCGAGACCGCGCGCGCGGCGGGCGTGCCCTCGGTGCTGGTGGGCTTCGGTCCCTCGGGTGCCGACATGGCCGCGCTGGAGCCCGCGGCGATCATCGCCCATTTCGACGAATTGCAGGGGGTGGTGGCGCGGCTCATCGGGTGAGCCGCCTGTCCGGGAGGGCATGGCCCTTCCGCATTGTCGCCCCCGCCATCCGTGATAAGGTCCGCGCGTTGCAAGCGGGAAGGATGCCCCATGGCCTCTCGGGTGATTCCGGTGGATCCCTTCGATCTGGTGATTTTCGGCGGCACCGGCGATCTGGCGCGGCGCAAGATCCTGCCCGCGCTCTATCGCCGCTTTACCGCCGGACAGTTCGCCAGCGACACGCGCCTGATCGGGGCCGCGCGCGCGGAGATGGACGCAACCGCCTACCGCGCCTTTGCCCGCGACGCGCTGACCGAGTTCGCCCCGGAGGAGGCGGCGCGCAGGAAACCCCTCGCGGCCTTTCTCGACATGATCGATTATGTCACCCTCGACGCGCGCGGCGAGACCGGCTGGCAATCCCTCGCGTCCAGGACCCGCGCAACCCGCATCCGCGCCTACTACTTCTCCGTCGGCCCGGCGCTCTTCGGGGATCTGGCCAAGCGGCTGCAAAAGCACGGGCTGGCCGAGGGCGATGCGCGCATCGTCGTGGAAAAGCCCTTCGGCCACGATCTCGAGAGCGCGCGCGCCCTCAACCGCACGCTGGCGCGCCATTTCGAAGAGGGGCAGATCTACCGCATCGATCATTACCTGGGCAAGGAGACCGTGCAGAACCTCATGGCGATCCGCTTCGGCAACGTGCTCTTCGAGCCCTTGTGGAACAGCCAGTATGTCGATCACATCCAGATCACCGTGGCCGAGAGCGTGGGCGTGGGCGGGCGCGGCGATTACTACGATCAGTCGGGCGCCATGCGCGACATGGTGCAGAACCATCTCATGCAGCTTCTGTGCCTGATCGCAATGGAGCCGCCCGCCAAGTTCGACCCCGACGCCGTGCGCGACGAGAAGCTCAAGGTGATCCGCGCGCTCGATCCCGTAGCCCCGGAAAACGTCGTGCGCGGCCAGTACGAAGGCAGCGAGAGCCAGCCCGATTACCGCAGTCAGGTCGGCAATCCCGAGAGCCTGACCGAGAGTTTCGTCGCGCTCAAGCTGCATGTCTCCAACTGGAGATGGGCCGGCACGCCCTTCTATCTGCGCACCGGCAAGCGCCTGCGCGACCGCGCCAGCGAGATCGCCGTGGTGTTCAAGGACGCGCCGCATTCGATCTTCGGCCCCGAGGCCGGACGGCACCGCAATATCCTCACGATCCGGCTGCAACCCAATGAGGGGATCGAGCTTGGCGTGACCATCAAGGAGCCGGGCCCGGGGGGGATGCGCCTGATCGACGTGCCGCTCGACATGACCTTCGCCGAGGCGCTCGGGCCGGAAGAGGCCGATTTCCCAGATGCCTATGAGCGGCTCATCATGGATGTGATCCGCGGCAACCAGACCCTCTTCATGCGCGGCGACGAGGTCGAGGCGGCCTGGGCCTGGACCGATCCGATCATCGCCGCGTGGCAGGCCGAAGGCAGCGCGCCGCTGCCCTATGCCACCGGTTCTTCCGGCCCTGACGATGCGCTCATGCTGATGCATCGCGACGGCCGCCGCTGGCGGGAGATACGCCCATGACCCTCACCGAATATCCCGATGCCGAACTGCTGGCGCTCGGCCTTGCCGACACGCTTGCGAGCGAGTTGCGCATGGTGCTCCCCCACAAGGAGCGCGCGCTCTTCGTCGTGCCGGGCGGAACCACGCCGGGGCCGGTCTTCGACGCCCTCTGCGATGCCGATCTCGATTGGGACCGCGTCGATATCCTGCTCTCGGACGAGCGCTGGCGCCCCGAGGTGCATGTCCGCTCCAACACGCGGCTGATCCGCGAGCGCCTGCTGACAGGCCGCGCGGCGGCGGCCCGCTACCTGCCGCTTTATGCCCGCGCCGAGACCCCCGAGCCGGTGCTGGCCGAGATCGAAGCCAATATCGCCCCCGCCCTGCCCATCGACATCTGCCTTCTGGGCATGGGGGCGGACATGCACACCGCCTCGCTCATCCCCGGGGCCGAGGGGCTGGAGGCCGCGCTCGATCCGCACGCGCCCATCCTCGTGCCGATCCGCGCGAAGGGCGAGGAGGAGGCGCGCGTCACGCTTTCGGCGCGCGTGCTTGCGGGGGCGGTCTGCACCCATCTCATGATCACCGGCGCGCGCAAGCGCACGGCGCTCGAGCGCGCGCGCCACCTGCGGCCCCTGGAGGCCCCCGTCGCCGCCGTTCTGGGCAATGCGACCGTCCACTGGGCCCCGGAGGACTGACGCGATGTGGGACTCTGTCCGTGCCGAGGCCGAGGCTGCGAGGGGCCGTTCGATCCTGCAGCTCTTCGACGATCCCGGCCGCGCGGCGGCCTTTTCCCTGCGCCATGACGGGATGCTTCTCGACTATTCCAAGACCACCCTGACAGGGAGCGCACGCGCGGCCCTGCTTGATCTCATGGGCGCGCAGGGGCTCGGGACGCGGCGCGCGGCGATGTTCGCGGGCGAGAAGATCAACGAGACCGAGGGCCGCGCCGTCCTGCACACGGCGCTGCGCGACCTGACATCGGATTCGCTTCTGCTCGACGGCATCGACATCCTGGCCGATATCCGCGCCACCCGCGCGCGCATGGCCGAGTTCGCCGCGCAGATCCGCGAGGACGGTTGGCGCGACGTGGTCAATATCGGCATCGGCGGCTCGCATCTCGGCCCCGAGATGACGGTGCGCGCGCTGGCCCCCTACCATGACGGGCCGCGCTGCCATTTCGTCTCCAACGTGGACGGGGCCGATATCGCGGACACTCTGGCGGGCCTCGATCCCGCGCGCACGGTCTTCATCATCGCCTCCAAGACCTTTACCACCATCGAGACCATGACCAATGCCGCCACCGCGCGCGACTGGCTCCGCTCGCATGGCCGCGATCCGGGCGCGCATCTGGCCGCTGTCTCTTCGGCCACAGACCGCACCGCCGATTGGGGCATCGACCCGGCCCGCGTCTTCGGCTTCGGCGATTACGTGGGCGGGCGCTTCTCGGTCTGGGGGCCGATCGGGCTGCCCTTGATGATCGCCATCGGGCCCGAGCGGTTCACCGCGTTCCTGCGCGGGGCCGAGGCGATGGACCGCCATTTCCGCGAGGCACCGCTCGAGGCGAACATGCCCGTGATGCTGGCGGCCGTCGGGCTCTGGCACCGGCAGGGGCTGGGCCATGCCACCCGCGCCGTGCTGCCCTATGACCAGCGGCTCGCCCGCCTGCCCGCCTATCTCCAGCAGCTCGAGATGGAAAGCAACGGCAAGCGCGTGACGCAGGCGGGCGAGCCGGTCACGATGCCCACCGGCCCCGTGGTCTGGGGCGAGCCGGGCACGAATGGCCAGCACGCCTTTTTCCAGCTCATCCATCAGGGCACGGATGTGATCCCCTGCGAATTTCTTGTGGCAGCCCAAGGCCATGAGCCGGAGCTTGCGCATCATCACCGGCTTCTGGTGGCCAATTGCCTTGCCCAGTCCGAGGCGCTGATGCGCGGGCGCACGCTGGAAGAGGCGCGGGCGATGCTGGCGGCAAGGGGCATCACCGGCCCCGATCTCGACCGGCAGGCGGCGCACCGGGTCTTTCCCGGCAACCGGCCCTCGACCACGCTGATCTGTGACCGGCTCACGCCGCATCGCCTGGGTGCGATCGTCGCGCTTTACGAGCATCGCGTCTTCGTCGAAGGCGTGACGCTCGGGATCAATTCCTTCGATCAATGGGGGGTGGAACTGGGCAAGGAACTGGCCCTTGCCCTCGCGCCCCTGCTCGATGGCACCGACGCCTCGGGCAAGGACGGCTCTACCCGCGCGCTGGTGGATTTCGCGCGCGGATGCATGGGATCCTCCGGTCAAGCCGGAGGATGACGTCCGAAAACCCGAGAGCCCGTCACCCTCGGACTTGATCCGAGGGTCTCGGCCCTGCGTCAGCGCAGGATCGACCGCCCCGCATAGATCGCGGTCTCATCGAGCATTTCCTCGATACGGATGAGCTGGTTATACTTGGCCAGCCGGTCCGAGCGCGCGAGACTGCCGGTCTTGATCTGGCCGCAATTGGTGGCCACGGCCAGATCGGCGATGGTGGCGTCCTCGGTCTCGCCCGAGCGGTGGCTCATCACGTTTGTCATGCGCGCGCGATGCGCCATCTCCACGGCCTGAAGCGTTTCGGTCAGCGTGCCGATCTGGTTGACCTTGACCAGCATCGCATTGGCGCAGCCCCGCTCGATCCCCATCGACAGCCGCTCGGGGTTGGTCACGAAAAGATCGTCGCCGACAAGCTGCACCTTGCCCCCGAGCGCCTCGGTCAGCATCTTCCAGCCGTCCCAGTCATCCTCCGCCATGCCGTCCTCGATCGAGAGGATCGGGTAATCGGCGCAGAGCGCCTGCAGATAGGCGACATTTTCCTCGCTCGAAAGGCTCAGACCCTCGCCGGTGATTTCATATCTGCCGCCTTGGTAATACTCGGTTGCCGCGCAATCGAGCGCGAGGTGAATATCCTCTCCCGGCGCGTATCCGGCCTTCTCGATGGATTTCAGGATGAAATCCAGCGCGTCGCGCGTGCTCGAGAGGTTGGGCGCGAACCCGCCCTCGTCGCCCACGCCGGTCGCCAGCCCCGCCGACGACAATTCCTTCTTCAGCGTGTGAAACACCTCCGCCCCCATGCGCACCGCGTCGCGCATCGTCTCGGCCGAGACCGGCATGATCATGAATTCCTGAACGTCGATGGGGTTGTCGGCATGCTCGCCGCCATTGATGATGTTCATCATCGGCACCGGCAGAACCCGCGCCGCCGCCCCGCCGACATAGCGATAGAGCGGCATCGCGCTGTAATCGGCGGCGGCCTTGGCGGTGGCGAGCGACACGCCGAGGATCGCGTTCGCCCCCAGCCGCGCCTTGTTGGGCGTGCCGTCAAGCTCGATCAGCGCCATGTCGATGGCCACCTGTTCGGTGGCGTCGAACCCCAGAAGGGTCTCGGCGATCTCGCCGTTGACGGCGGCGCAGGCCTCGAGCACGCCCTTGCCCATGTAACGCGCCGCATCGCCGTCGCGCCGCTCCACCGCCTCATGCGCGCCGGTCGAGGCCCCGGAGGGCACGGCGGCGCGGCCCATCGTGCCGTCTTCGAGCGTGACCTCGACCTCCACCGTCGGGTTGCCCCGGCTGTCGAGGATTTCGCGGGCGTGAATGTCGATGATGCTGCTCATGGCGTGCCTGTCCCGGGGTTGAATGACTCCTGCCCGCCCCTTAGCAAGAAACCCCGCCCTTGCAAACGCCGCTTGGCACGGCTGGCCCGGAAACGCTCAGGCCCGGGCGCGGCGCATCATCATCACGGCAAGAAGGACGATGCCCAGTGCCGCGAGCCCGATCACCCCGGCGTTCACGGGGTCGAGATTGGCGACGATCACGCCCGCAAGTGCCCAGATGACCGCCCCCGGATAGGCCAGGCTCTCGGGACGCATGTTCTGCACCGTCACCGCCAGCACCAGCGCCAGCCCGAGCCCGGCCCAGGCCGCGGCCGTCTCGGACGCGAGGCCGTAGCCCGCCAGCACCAGCCCGACCGAGACCGAGGCTGCCGCCGTCAGCCACCCCGCATAGAGACCGATCGGCTCGCGCTGGAGCCATCGGTCGCTGTGCCCCGCGCGCAGGAACGCCAGAAGCGCCGTCAGCAGCATGACCCAGATCATGCCCGTCGCCGCGAGAACCGAGACCTGCGCCACCGCGATCCAGCCGCTGCCGACCGCGAGACTGACAAGGAGCGGGGCGCGCCCTGCCCTCCAGTCCACCGCATCCGCCCGCTGAAAAAGGCCAAAGCCCGTGCCGACGATGAGCCACAGATAGATCACGCCCCAGATGGAGAAGGCATAGCCCGCGGGCTGCACCGGCGGATCGTCCTGCGGCACCGGGAACTGGTCGGGGGCAAAGCCGTTGAACCCCTCCGAGAGGAAGGGCGACGCCGCGAAGAAGAGCGCGGCCACGAAGGTCAGGATGGCGACGGCGCGTGTCATGGCTCTCTCCCCCGGTCCCGGATCGCTGGCGCCAGCCTCGCGCGGTTTCGCGCTGCGCTCAAGCCGTTTCGCGCGCGCCCCCGCGCCGCCGCCCCAGCCGCGCCTCGCGCATGAGCGTATAAAGCCCCGAGGCCACGATCACCCCCGCCCCGACCAGCGTCCAGACATCGGGCCGCTCTTCGAAGACCGCGACGCCGATGATCAGCGCGAAGACCAGCCGCGTGTAGCGGAAGGGCGTGACCACCGCCACCTCTCCCACCCGCATCGCCGCGACGATGGCGTAATAGGCTGCCAGCCCGCAGACGAGCGCCAGCGCCAGAGCCCGGATCTCGGCCCCCTCGGGCATGGCCGGTGCCGCGCCGAAGGGCAGCAGCAGCGCGCCCGTCGGCACCAGCGTGGCAAAGGCGTAGGTCGAAAGCTGCATCGAGGAGATCGCCCGCGGCACCGCCCGCGTGGCCAGATCCCGGATCGCCAGCCCCACCACCGCCATCACGGCAAAGAGCGAGGCCGGCTCGAACCCCGCAAGCCCCGGCCGGATCACCATGAGCACGCCGGCGAACCCTGCAAGGATCGCGCTCCAGCGCCGCCAGCCCACGGGCTCTCCCAGGAACACCGCAGCACCCAGCGTCACGGCCAGAGGCGTCGCCTGCAGGATCGCCGAGGCCGAGGACAGCGGCGTGAGCGCGATCGCCGTGACAAAGCCCATGGTCCCGGTCAGCTCGCCGAAATTGCGCAGGAGCACCGGCCGCGCCAGCAGGTCGCGCGACCAGAGCCTGCGCCCCTGCGCGCGCGTGATCGCGCCGAAGACCAGCGCGCCGCCCAGCCCGAGCAGGATCACGATCTGCCCCACCGGCAGGCCGGAGGTCAGCCGCTTGATGAACATGTCCTCGAGCGCGAATCCGGCCATCGCCAGAACCATCAGGACGCTGCCGCGCAGGTTTTCCATTGCCAGGGCTTTCACGAGGGGCTCTGCCCTCTCCTAGCCGGTTCCCCGCCCCTGCGAAAGCCGCCCTGCCATGCGCCGCGCGCAACCCGGTCCTGCCCCCTCAGGCCAGCCCCAGATCGCGCGCGATCATCGCCGCATGGGTGCGGTTCCTGGCACCCAGCTTGCGGGTGATCGACTTCAGGTGCAGCTTGACCGTGACCTCCTGAATGTCGAGATCGCGGGCGATTTCCTTGTTGGACTTGCCCTCGGCCACGCCGCGAAGCACGTCGCCCTCGCGCGCCGTAATCCCCGCGCGGGCCTGCTCGGGACGGCCCAGATCCGAGCGCAGGAACTCGTCCGGCGCATAGATCCCGCCCGCCAGCATGTGGCGCACCGCCGCGATGAGCGTCTCCGGCGCGAGCGTCTTGGGCAGGAACCCGGCAGCCCCCGCCCGCAGCACGCGCCGCGCCATATCGGGCGGCGCGGTGCCCGACAGGATCGCCACCGGGCATGTCACCCGCGCGCGCATCTGCGCCAGACCGTCGAGCCCCGCCATTCCGGGCATCCTGAAATCCAGCAGCACCAGATCGACCCCGCCACTGTCCGACACGATCGCCATGGCCCCGGCAAGGTTCTCGGCCACGGCCACGTCGAAACCGCCCGCCGCGCGCAGATAGGCCGCGATGGTCTCGCGCACGAGATCGTGATCGTCGGCCAGTATCAGCCGGGCCATTGTCTGTCGTCTCCCGCAGAATGCACCCGAACGTCTATTATGGCGTCCGGTGGCAAATGACAAATACGTGATCACGACCGAAGCCGCGCTTTGCCCCGGCTGCGCGCGGGGGCTGGCCAAGCCGGGACGTTCCGCTGCATTATGCCCGCCAGACACGGAAACGTCACGAGGGAGGTTGCGTGCCGCAGATGCCTTGCCGCAGGAGCGTCCTGACCGCCGCGCTCGGCGCGGCGCTGCTCGTGCCTGCGCCCCTGCGCGCCGCCTCCGAAGATGCCTTGCTGATCGATCTGCGCGACGGGTCGGGCAAGCTGCTGCGCCGCTTCCGGCTCGATCATGCCGCGCTGGCGGCGCTGCCGCAGACCGAATACGTGACCCGGACCATCTGGACATCGGGACCGCAGAGGTTTCGCGGCGTGGCGCTCGCAACGCTGCTTGGTCATCTCGGTATCGACGCGGCCGAGATCGAGCTCGAGGCGGCCAATGCCTACCGGGTGTCGCTCCCCGTGGCGGAAATCGGGGCCGATTACCCGATCGTCGCCATCAGCCGCAACGGCCGCGAAATGAGCCTGCGCGACAAGGGCCCATTCTGGCTGGTCTACGATTACGACGCGGATGCGGCCTTTCGCACGCGGCTGATCTATTCGCGCTCCATCTGGCAGCTTGTGCGGATCACCGCGCGCCAGGCGCGACGCTGAGGCGCACCGATGCAGCGCCAGCCTCACACCAGCCTTCCCCGCCGCGACCGCGCGGCCCTTGCGCTGCTGGCGGCGCTGGCACTCGCCTGCCTGATCGCCGCCGCGGCCCTCACCACGCAGGTGCTGACCCGGCTCGACGACCATGCCAGCGCCGACCGGGACAACCTGCCCTGGACGATCTCGCAGCTCGAGGTGGACCAGATGCGCCTCCGCCTCGCGCTCGCCCGGCTTGATCCCGCCTATCCCGCCACGGCCGAGGCCGCGCGCCGTGCCTTCGACCTGCTTTACAGCCGCGTCATGACCCTGCGCACCAGCGCGACCTACCGGGAGATCCTGCATGACGATCCGGCGCGGTCGGATGCGGCGGCCTTGATCGCCCTGACCGAGACTATGCTGCCGCTGATCGACGGCCCGGATGCCACGCTTCTGGACGGCAGGGCGCGGCTCATCGCGCTCGCGCAAAGGATGACCGCGCCGATTCGCGAACTGGGTTTCGAGGCCATCCGCCTTGACGCCGAACGCGCCGACGCGATCCGGGCTGCGCTTATCCGGCAGATCGGCACGCTCACCGCGCTCAGTCTCGGGATGCTGGGGGCGTTGCTGGCGCTGCTGGCGATGTCCTGGCGGCTCCATCGCTGCCGCCTTGACGCAGAGGCCGAGGCGGCCGCCGCGCGCGAGCGCGAGCTGCGCTCCGAACAGGCGCGCGCGCGCTTCCTCGGCATGATCAGCCACGAGATGCGCACGCCGCTCAACGGGCTTCTGGGCGCGCTGGAGCTGCTCGAGGACAGCCCGCTCGACGCCGAGCAGACCCGCTTCGCGCGGGTGATGCGCGCCTCGGGTGCGGCCCTGCGCACGCATATCGACGAGGCGCTCGACGGGCTTCAGGCCGAGGCGGGCGAGATCGCGCTGCACCCCGCCCCCTTCGACCTCGACCAGTTGCTCGAAGAGCTGATCGAAGGCCAGCGGGCGGCCGCCGAACGGCGCGGCAACCGGATCGTGCTGTCGGTGCCCGAAGGCGGGCTGGGCCGCGTTCTGGGCGATCGCCAGCGGCTTGCGCAGGTCCTGCTCAATCTTCTGTCGAACGCCATCAAGTTCACCTCCGGCGGCACCGTCAGCCTGTCTGTTCAACACTTCACCGGCACCTGCCTGGCCTTTCGCGTGGCCGATACCGGCATCGGCATTCCCACGGCCGACCTGCCCCATGTGTTCGAGGATTTCGTGCGCCTGCCCACCCCCGACGGGGCCGAGGCCGAGGGCACCGGGCTCGGCCTCGGCATCGCGCGCCATCTGGTGACGCTGATGGGCGGGCGCATCGAGGCCGAGAGCACCCCGGGCGAAGGCAGCCTGTTCACGGTGCGCCTCGCGCTGCCGCAGGTCGCGCCCGCGACGCCCGCGCCACCCGGCCCGCCGGAGCGCGCGCTGCGCGTGCTGGTGGTCGAGGACACGCCCGCAAGCCGCATCGTCATCGCCGCCATGCTGGCGCGGGACGGCCACGAGGCGATCCTGGCGCATGACGGGGTCGACGGCGTGCGCCGCGCAAGCGAGACGGCGGTCGATCTGATCCTGATGGATGTCGATATGCCGCGTCTCGACGGGATCGAGGCCACGCGCCGCATCCGCGCGGGCACGGGTCCCAACGCGCGCCGGCCCATCGTCGCGCTCGCCGCCCATTTCGACGCGCGGACAGACGCGCGGCTGCGCGCCGCCGGGGCGGACGGGATCGAGACCAAGCCGCTCTCTCGCGAGCGGCTGCGTGCGCTTGTCGCACGGAGCGGCAGCACCGGACCGCTGGTCGATGCCGCCCATCTGGCCCAGCTTGCCGAGGCCCTGCCGCCCGTCCGGTTCGCCGGGGCGCTCGACGCGCTCGAAAGCGAGGCCGAGGCCCTGCTCTCCGCGATGGCCGACAGCCCGCCTGCGGATCTGCGCGCGCAGCTGCACCGCCTGGCCGGCAGCGCCGCCGCCTGCGGGGCCGCCGCTCTCCACGCCCGGCTGGACGAGATCGAGGCGGCGCTCGACGCCGAAAGACCCGAGGCCGCGCGCGCGCTGATGAGCGGCCTGCCCGCGCTGTGGCAGGCGACGCGCGCCGCTCTCGGGGCGCATCGCGTCGCGGCCTGAGACGGGGCTCACGGGGATTTGCCTTTCACCGAACCTGGGATAGCTTTATGAAATCGCGGCTCGTCGCCGCCAAGGGACCGCCCCGGCATGTCAGTGTGGAAGCAGATCCTCATCCTCGCCCTCCTCGCCGCGGCGGGCTATGGCGGCTATGGGTATTGGCTCGGGCTCGACACCTCCGGTGCGGTCCCGGCCGAAACCCAGGGTCCGCGCCCGGTCAGCGTCGAACTGGCGCGCGCCGAAACGCGGATCATGCAGCGCACCGTCGAGGCCGTGGGCACCACCCGCGCGCTGCGCTCGGTCGAGATCGTGCCCGAGGTCGATGGCCGGCTTGTCGAGTTGAACATCACCCCCGGCACGCGCGTGACCGAGGGCCAGGTGCTCGCCCGGCTCGACGATACCATCGAGCGCGCCGATCTCGCGCAGGCCGAGGCCGTGCTGACCGAGCGCAGCCAGACGCTCGACCGCATCCGGCAGTTGCGCCAGACGAATGCCGTCTCGCTCGCCGCGCTCGAAGAGGCCGTGGCCCGCCTGGCCGAGGCGGAGGCCGCCGCCGACCGCGCCCGCCGCCGCCTCGATGACCGCACCATCACCGCGCCCTTCGGCGGTGTCGTCGGCCTCACCGGCTACGATGTCGGCGCCCGCGTGGCCGAGGGCGAGGTGCTCGCCCGGCTCGACGATCTGAGCCAGGTCGAGGTGGAATTCTCGCTCCCCGAGACCGTTTTCGCGCAGGTCTCCCATGGCCAGCGCATCACGGCCCGCGCCGCCGCCTTTCCCGGGCGCGAATTCACCGGCACCATCGCCGCCGTGGACAGCCGCATAGACCCGGTGAGCCGCGCCTTCCGCACCCGCGCGCTCATTCCCAACCCCGACAGCACCCTGCCCGCGGGCATGTTCCTGTCGCTCACCCTGGTGCTGGAAGAGGCCGAGCGCGTCGTGGTGCCCGAAGAGGCCATCGTCTTTCAGGCCGCGCAGACCTATGTCTTCGTTGCCGAAGAGGGGGTGGCGCGGCGGCGCGCCGTCACCACGGGCCAGCGCCGCGACGGCGTGATCGCCGTGACCTCGGGCCTCGAGCCCGGCGAGGAGGTGGTGGTGCGCGGGCTCGGGCGGGTGCGCGATGGCGCGCCGCTCAAAATCCTCGCCCGGGACCGCGACGCTACTGCCGGACGCGCCCGCGGTGCCGAGCAGCCGACATGACGCTCTCGGATCTGTCCGTGCGCCGTCCCGTGCTTGCCGCCGTGGCGAGCCTGCTCATCATCATCTTCGGCCTTGCCGCCCTGCGCGACCTGCCGGTGCGCGAACTGCCGGATGTGGACAATTCCGTCGTCACCGTCACCACGATCTATCGCGGGGCCGCGCCCGAGGTGATCGACACCGACCTGACCGAGAGCATCGAGGGCGCGGTCGCCACCATCCCCGGCATCCGCACCATCACCTCCGAGAGCCGCCAGGGCCGGTCGCGCGTCACCATCGAGTTCGAGACCGGCGTCGATATCGACGTGGCCGCCAATGACGTGCGCGACGCGGTGGGGCGGGTGCGCGGCGAGCTGCCCGACGAGGCCGAGGAGCCGCAGGTCGTCAAGAGCGATGCCGATGCCGATCCGGTGATGCGGCTGGCCATCACCTCGGACCGGATGACCACCGCGGAGATCACCGATTACGTGGACCGTTTCATCGCCGATCGCATCGCCACGCTCGACGGGGTGGCCAATGTCGAGGTCGCGGGCGACCGGCCCTTTGCCGTGCGCATCTGGCTCGACCGTCGCGCGCTGGCCGCGCGCAACCTCACCGTCGCCGATGTCGAGGCGGCGCTCAGACGCGCCAATGTCGAACTGCCCGCGGGCGAGGTCGAATCCTACAACCGCCAGCTCACCGTGCGCCTCAACAGCCGTCTCGCCAGCATCGAGGATTTCCGCGACGTGGTGCTTGACCGCGTGGCGGGCTATCCGGTGCGGCTGGGCGATGTGGCGCGGGTCGCGCCGGGGGTGGCCGACGATTCGACCATGGTGCGCAACAACGGCACCGATGCCGTGGGCCTGTCGATCCTGCGCCAGAGCCAGTCGAACACGCTGGCCATCTCGCAGGCGGTGCGCGCCGAGATCGCCGCGCTTGCCCCGACATTGCCGGAAGGAATGAAGATCATCGTGGGCTCGGATGACGCGCTGTTCGTCGGGGCCTCGATCCGCGAGGTCGTCACCGCGCTCTTCATCTCTCTGGGTCTCGTGGTGGCGGTGATCCTTCTCTTCCTGCGCAGCCTGCCCGCCACGCTCGTGCCCGCGATCACCATTCCGGTGGCGCTCATCGGCACCTTCCTGCTGATCGGGCTCTGGGGCTTCTCGCTCAACACGCTGACGCTGCTCGCGCTGCTGCTGGCCATCGGGCTCGTGGTGGACGACGCCATCGTGGTGCTTGAGAACATCCAGCGCCGCATCGAGGAGGGCGAGACCCCGCTGGTGGCAAGCCTGCACGGCGCGCGCCAGGTCACCTTCGCCGTCATCGCCACCTCGGTCACGCTGATCGCGGTCTTCGTGCCGCTTTCCTTCATGCCCGGCCAGGTCGGGCGGCTCTTCGTGGAGTTCGGCTGGGTGCTTGCGGGCACTGTGGCCATCTCCACCTTCGTCGCGCTCACCGCCTGTCCGGCGCTTGCCTCGAAGGTGCTGCACGCCCGCGCACGGCACCCGCGCGCGCAGGCCGCGCCGCGCCGCGCCCCGGCCTATCAGCGCGTCTATCGCTGGCTGCTCGCCCGCGCCATCGGCATGCCGCTCGTGGTGCTGCCCGTGGCGCTCGCCATCACCGCCGGTGCCGCGCTCTTCTACGAGGGGTTGCCGCGCGAGCTGGCCCCGCGCGAGGATCGCGGCGTGGGGTTCGTGCCGCTCACCGCGCCGCAGGGCTCGACCGTCGCCCATTCGGACATGGCCGCGCGCCAGGTCGAGGAGCTCCTGCAACCCTATGTCGAGAGTGGCGAGATCGAAACGGTCTTTTCCTTCACCGGCTGGGGCGGGCGCGCCTGGCGCTCCTTCGTCGTCTTCCGGCTTGCCCCCTGGGAAGAGCGCGACCGTCCCGTGTCGGCCCTGGTGGGCGAGCTTGCCCCCCAGATGGACCGCGTCACCATCGCGCGCGGCTTTCCGGTCACGCCGGCGGGGCTTGGGCTGCGCGGCAGTTCCACGCCGGTGCAGGTGGTCGTCGGCGGCCCCGATTTCGAGAGCGTCAAGGACTGGGCGACCGCGCTTCTCGCCCGGGCCGAGACGGTGCCGGGCCTCGTCAATCCCGAGATCAACTACGAGGAGAACCTGCCCCAGCTCGACATCCATATCGACCGCGCCCGCGCCGACGATCTCGGCATCTCGGCCGAGGCGATCGGGGCCACGCTCCAGACGATGCTTGCCTCTCGAGAGGTGACGACCTTTGTCAGCCGGGGCCGCGAATATCCCGTGCTGCTCCAGGCAGAGGACGAGGATCGCCGCACCCCAACCGATATCGAGAACATCTTCCTGCGCGCGGGCGATGGCGAGACGCTGGTGCCGCTTGGCGCGCTGGTGACGCTCACCGAGAACGCCGCCGCCCCGTCCCTCCAGCGCTTCGACCGCCTGCCCTCGATCAAGCTCTCCGGCGCGCTTGCCCCCGATGCCGAGCTGGGCAGCGTGCTGGCCGAGCTCGAGGCCATCGCCGCCGATATCCTGCCGCCGGAGGCGAAACTCGGCTTCGACGGGCAGTCGCGGACCTACAAGGACACTTCGGGCGGGGCGATGATCGTCTTCGTGCTGGCGCTGATCATCGTCTACCTAGTGCTTGCCGCGCAGTTCGAGAGCTTCCTGCATCCGGTCGTGATCATGCTCACCGTGCCCATCGGCGTTGCGGGCGCGATCTACGCCATGGCGCTCGGGGGGTTGTCGCTCAACGTCTACAGCCAGATCGGGATCATCCTGCTGATCGGCCTGATCGCCAAGAACGGCATCCTGATCGTGGAATTTGCCAATCAGCTCCGCGACGAGGGGCATGCCGTGCGCGACGCGGTGATCGAGGCGTCGGTGCTGCGCCTGCGCCCCATCGCCATGACCGCGATCTCCACCATTCTCGGCGCGCTGCCGCTGGTGCTTGCCAGCGGCGCGGGGGCCGAGAGCCGCATCGCCGTGGGCACGGTGATCATCGCGGGGCTCGGGCTTGCCACGCTGCTCATGCTCTTCGTCACGCCCGTGCTCTACGATCTGCTTGCCCGCTTCACCCGGCCGCGCGGTGCCCTCGAGAAGGCGCTCGAGGACGAAATCGCCGCCAGCGCCCGCCCCGCCGAATGATTTTCCGCCGCAGGCACCCGGCCCGGTCTGGCCATTCGCAGCGTCGGATGCGATAGACTGAAGGCGTCTGCCGGGGGGTGTGTCATGCGGGTCCGTCTCGCCCGATCCTGTCTTTGTGCTGCGGCGATGCTCGGCCTCGCCGCCCTGCCCGCCTTCCCGGCCGAGGTGGCGCTCAGCGTGCCCGGTGCCTCCCGGAATTTCATCGCCACCCTGCGCGCAGGCTCGCTCAGCGCCAGCACCGCCGCGCAGGAGGACGCCACCGCCCGGGACCTGCTTGCCGCAGCCCAGGCCGATTACGCGCGGCTTCTGGGCGTGCTCTACGGCGAAGGCTTCTACAGCGGCACCATCTCGATCCGCGTGGACGGGCAGGAGGCCGCCGCCATCCCGCCGCTCTCCATGCCCGAGACGATCGGGCGCATCGACATCGCCATCGAACGCGGCCCGCGCTTCCGCTTCGGGCGCGCGGAGGTCGCCCCGCTTGCCCCCGGCACCGCCCTGCCCGCCGAGTTCCGTCCCGGCGCGGATGCGCGCGGCACGCTGATCGGGGAGGCGGCGCGCGCGGGCGTGGCCGGCTGGCGCGACGCGGGTCATGCCAAGGCCGAGGTCTCGGGCCAGGACATCCTTGCCGACCATGCAAGGGCCCGGCTCGATGCCGCGATCGCGCTGGCCCCCGGTCCGCGCCTGCGCTTCGGCCAGCTGGAGATCATGCGCGGCGACAGTCCCAGCCGCGTGCGGGACGCGCGCATTCGCGCCATCGCGGGCCTGCCCACGGGCGAGACCTTCTCGCCCGCGGCGATGGAGAAATCCGCCAACCGGCTGCGCCGCACCGGGGCCTTCCGCTCGGTCCGGCTGACCGAGGCGGAGGAGCCGAACGCCGACGGCGCGCTCGATATCGAGACCCGCGTGAGCGACGCCAAGCCGCGCCGCATCGGCGCGGGCGCGGAACTTTCCTCCTCCGAAGGGGTCACGCTCTCGGGCTTCTGGCTGCATCGCAACCTTCTCGGCGGGGCCGAACGGCTGCGGATCGACGGGCTCATCGGCGGACTCGGGGGCGATTCGGGCGGCGAGGACTCCCGCCTCGGCATCCGCTTCGACCGCCCCGCCACCTTCACCCCGGACACGAGCCTCGTGCTCGGCGCGCGGATCGAGGACAACAACGAACCCGATTACAGCGAACGCAAGGCCGAGATCGGTGCGGGGCTCGCCCATGTCTTCTCGGACACGCTCTCGGGCGAGGCCGGTATCGCCTTGCGCTATTCGGAGATCAGCGACGATCTGGGCACGCGCACGCTCTCGCATGTCCTGCTGCCCGCGCGCCTGACCTGGGATCGGCGCGACGATCCGCTCAACCCCACGAAGGGCCTTTACCTCGATCTCTCGGCCACCCCTTTCGTGAGCCCGGACAAGGGCAGCGCGGGCAGCCGGTTCTTCGTCGATCTGCGCGACTACCTGACCCTGGGCGAGACCCGGCGCCTCACCCTCGCGGGCCGCGCGCAGCTCGGCAGCGTGGCGGGCGGCGATTTCATCGACCTGCCCGCCGACATGGTCTTCTGGTCGGGCGGCGCGGGCACGGTGCGCGGCCAGGGCTATCAGAATCTCGGCGTCGATCTCGCGCCCGGCATCACCGTCGGCGGACGCTCCTTCCTGGGCTTTTCCGGCGAGCTGCGCGCCATGGTCACCGACAGCATCCAGGCCGTGGCCTTCGCCGATGCCGGGTTCATCGGCGAAGAGGCGGCGGGCAGCGGGCGCGGCGAGTGGCATGGCGGCGCGGGTCTCGGGGCGCGCTACCTGACCGCCGTCGGCCCGATCCGCATCGATCTGGCTACCCCGCTCGACGGTGATGCGGGCTCGCAATTCGAGATCTATATCGGCATCGGACAGGCATTCTGAGATGCGCGCGTTCCTTCTTCTTATCCCGCTCATCCTGCTCGCCATGCCCGTCGCGGCGCAGCAGCAGGACGAGGACAGCGGCGGCTTTCTGGAGCGGCTGCTCGAGCGCAACCTTTCGGCCGTCGGGCGCGACGTGCGGATCCGGGGCTTTGTCGGCGCGCTCTCCTCACAGGCCAGGATGGCGGAGATGACCATCTCCGATGCCGAGGGCGTCTGGCTGCGCCTCTCGGGCGTCACGCTCGACTGGTCGCGCGCGGCGCTCCTGCGTGGGCGGGTCGAAGTCAACCGGCTGGTCGCGCGCGAGATCGAGATCGCCCGCGCGCCACAATCCGAGACCGAGCTTTCCCCCGAGATCGCCGAGGCGACGCCCTTTGCCCTGCCCGAGCTGCCGGTTTCGGTCAATATCGGCGATCTTGCCGCCGAGACCGTGACCCTTGGCGCGCCGCTTCTGGGCGAGGAGATCCGGCTCACGGTCTCGGGCGCGCTCTCGCTCGGGTCGGGCGAGGGCGCGGCCAGGCTCGATGCGCGCCGTCTCGACGGGCGCGGCGCGGTCACGCTCGACGCGGGCTTTGCCAACGCGACCCGTGTGCTTGCCCTCGACCTGCGCGCAGAGGAAGAGCCGGGCGGCATTGCCGCGACGCTGCTCGGCCTGCCCGGCGCGCCGTCACTTGCGCTGAACATCACCGGCACCGCGCCGCTCGAGGACTACGCCGCCGAGATCCGCCTGGCGACGGATGACGCCGAGCGGCTCACGGGCCGCGTTGCCGTCACCGCCCCCGAAGGCGGCGACACGCGGTTTTCCGCCACGCTCGACGGCGATCTCACCCCGCTTGTGGTGGAGGAGTTCCGCCCCTTCTTCGGCCCCGAAAGCAGGCTTGCGCTCAGCGGCACGCGCGCCGCGTCGGGCCGTACCGAGATCGACCGGCTCGCGCTCTGGGCGGCACAGGTGACGCTCACCGGCAGCCTGGTCCTCGACGCGGCGGGCTGGCCCGAGGCCTTCGACCTCGAGGGCGAGATCGGCGACCGCACGGCCCCCGTGCGCCTGCCCGTGGCCGATCCGCCGACCGAGATCGCCTCCGCCACCGTCACCGCCCGCTACGACGCCGCGCGCGGCGACCGCTGGCGCGCCGAAGCCACGCTTTCGGGCCTTGTGCAACCCGATATGCGCCTTGAAACCGCGCGGCTCATCGCGCGCGGCTCGCTGCGCCGCATCCCGCCGCGCGGACTGACCGCGCTTGCGGAACTCGCGCTCGACGGGCTTGCCCCCGTCGATCCGGCGCTCGCCCGCGCCACCGGCCCCGCGCTTTCGGCCCATGCCACGGTGGACTGGCGCGAGGACAGCCCGCTTGTGCTGCGCGCGCTGCGCGCCACGTCGGGCGATGCCACGCTCGAGGGCTCGGCCGAGATCGCCGCGCTCGACGAGGGCTTTCCCGTCACCGGCCGCGCCACGCTGACCGCCGGGGATCTCGCGCGCTTCGCCCCGCTCGCGGAGCGCCCGCTTGCGGGCCGCGCCAGTGCCGCGCTCGCGGGTTCGGGGACGCTTCTGGGCGGTACCTTCGATATCACCCTCTCGGCCGAGACCGACGGGCTCGGCCTTGGCATTGCACAGCTCGATCCGCTGATCGCGCCACCCGGCACGCTCGACCTCGCGGCCCGCCGCGATACGACCGGCACCACGCTCCACCGGCTGCGGATCGAGAACAGCGCCTTCACCGGCACCGCCCGGGGCCAGCTCTCGAGCCGGAGCGGCGCGCTGACCGTCTCTGCCGCGCTCGCCGATCTGGGCCTTGCCGACCGTCGCCTTGACGGACCCGCGCGCGTAGCGGGCGATCTGGGCTGGACGGCGGGTGGCGACGTGACGCTCACCGGGCTGAAGGTCACGGCCATGGGGGCCGCGCTCGATCTGACCGGCACGCTCTCGCCGGAGGCACCCGGCCTGCCCGTCGCGGGCCGCCTCACCGCGGAGGTGGCCGATCTTGCCCGCTTCGCGGCCCTTGCCGGACAGCCGCTCGCGGGCCGCATCGACGCCACGCTCGAGGGGCGCGGCGCGATCGAGACGCAGACCGGCGACATCACCCTCGAGATGCAGAGCCGTGACCTCGAAACCGGCCTCGCGCAGCTCGATCCGATCCTGACCGGACAGGGCACGCTCGGCCTGGAGGCGGCCCATGACGGCACCACGACCACGCTGCGCGCGCTGCGGCTGACCTATGACCGGGCACAACTCACCGCCTCCGGCGCGGGAGAGATCGCCGCGCGGACGGGCGAGATCACCTTCGACGCGCAGCTTGCCGCGCTTTCCCCGCTCGATCCGCGCCTTTCGGGCGCAGGCAGCGCCAGCGGCACGCTTGCCCGCGACGCCGACGGCACGATCACCCTCACCACCGTGAGGGCCGAGGCCATGGGCGCGACGCTGGCCGGCACCGGCACGGTCAACCCCGCGACCCCCGCCGCCACCGGCGCGCTCACCGCGCGCGTGGCCGATCTTGCGCGCTTCAACGCGCTTACCGGCCAGCGCCTTGCCGGGCACCTCGATCTGGAGGCAGAGGGCAGCGGCACGGGCGACACCCTGCGCGTGACAACCAGCCTTAGCGGGCGCGACCTTGCCACCGGCATTCCCGATCTCGACCGGCTTCTCGCGGGGCGGCTCGACCTGAGCGCCGAGGCGGGCCGCACGCCCGAGCGCATCGAGATATCGACGATCCGCCTTGCCACCCCGCAACTCACGCTCGACGCGCGCGGCGACGGTGCGGGCGGCCCGATCGCGCTCGATCTGCGGCTGGTCGATCTCGGCCTTTTCCTGCCGGAGTTTCCCGGCCCCCTCACCGCGCGCGGCACCGCCACGCTCGCGGGCCCGGAGGCACGGCGCGTCACCCTCGCGCTCGACGCGACCGGGCCCGGGGGCACCACCGCGCGCGTCTCGGGCGACGTGCTCGATCACGGCGCGCGGCTCGATCTCGCCACTTCGGGACGCCTGCCGCTCGCGCTGATCAACCGCTTCATCCAGCCAAACGCCCTCTCCGGCACGGCCGAGTTCGACCTGCGCGCGCAGGGTGCCCCCGCGCTTGCCGCACTCTCGGGCACGGTCCGCACGGCGGGGACGCAGGTCTCGCTCCCGGATGCGGGGCTTGCCGTCGACGATCTGAGCGGCAGCGCCACGCTCGGCCAGTCGCGCGCGACGACGGATTTTACCGCCCGCCTGCGCGACGGCGGCGCGGTGCGCCTCACCGGCCCGGTCTCGCTTGTCCCCGATTACACCGGCGATCTTTCCGTGACGCTGCTTGGTGCGGTGCTCAGTGACCGGCTCATCTACACCACCACCGTCAATGGCGCGGTCACGCTCACCGGCCCGCTTGCGGGCGGGGCGCGGATCGGCGGGGAGATCACGCTGGAAGAGACCAATATCCGCATCCCATCGGGGCTCGGCCCCGCCTCCGTCCTGCTGCCGGAGCTGCGGCATGTCAACGAAAGCGCCGCCACGCGCCTCACGCGGGAACGCGCGGGCCTGCTGACCGAGACGACTGAGGCCGCCCCCGCCCGTCCCTTCCCGCTCGACCTGGTGATCGGCGCGCCCGCGCGGATCTTCGTGCGCGGGCGCGGACTCGATGCCGAGCTTGGCGGGCAGTTGCGCATCCGCGGCACCTCCGCCGCCGTCGCCCCCGACGGTTTCTTCGAGCTGCGCCGCGGCCGGCTCGACATCCTGGGCAAGCGGCTCACGCTGACCGAGGGGCGGTTGAGCATGCAGGGCTCGCTCGATCCCTGGCTGCGCTTCGTGGCCGAGACCGAGATCGACGATACCGACGTGCAGGTGATCATCGAGGGGCTCGCCAGCGCCCCCGAAGTCACCTTCACCTCCTCCCCGGACCTGCCGCAGGAAGAGATCGTGGCCCGGCTCATCTTCGGGCGCGGGCTGGACGATATCTCGGCCCTTCAGGCGGCGCAGCTGGCCTCGGCCGTGGCCACGCTCTCGGGTGGCGGCGGCGATCTGGTGGGACGGCTGCGCGGGGGTCTGGGCCTTGCCGATCTGGACGTGAGCCAGACCGCCGAGGGCGACACGCAGGTGAGCGCGGGGGCCTATATCTCCGAGAAGGTCTATACCGAGGTCACGGCCGACAGTTCGGGCAAGCAGCGCATCAACCTCAACCTCGATCTCACCCGCTCGCTCACCGTCAAGGGCGGGGCCTCCAATGACGGCGACAGCGGCATCGGCATCTATTTCGAACGCGATTACTGAGGCCGCCGGGGCCCGGACCCGTGCCAGGCCCTCAGCGCCCCGTCAGTCCACGCAGGAGCGCCAGCAGCACCGAGAGCACCACCGAGACGAGGATTGCGCTGGTGATCGGGATATAGAGCGTGAAATTCTCCCGCTCGATCACGATATCGCCGGGCAGCCGCCCCAGCCCCAGGCGCGACAACGGCCCCCAGAGCAGGCCGATGAGGATGAGCAGGAAGCCGGCCAGAATCAGATAACGTGCCATGTCCGAAACATAGCAAGGCGCGGTGCGCCCGTGTAGGGGCCTGTGCGCCCTGAGCCATTGGCACGGCCGCGCTCAGGGGGTGATGCGATAGGCCGCGCCATTGCCCACGCTGAGAAACCAGATGCTGCCGTCGGGGGCCTCCCGGATGTCGCGCACGCGCGCCGTTTCGGGCGATCCGAGCCGTTCCGCCTCGGTCAGCGGATCGCCGGTCAGGCGCGAGATCAGCCCGAACTTGAGCGAGCCGACGAAGATGTCGCCACGCCACTCGGGCCAGAGCGCGCCGGAATAGATCATCATCCCCGAAGGCGCGATGGAGGGATCCCAGTAGAACTCGGGCTGTTCCATGCCCGCCTTGCGGGTGCCCTCGCCGATCTTCGCGCCCGAATAGTGCCGCCCGTAGGAAATCNCCGGCCAGCCGTAATTCGCGCCGCGCCGGATGCGGTTGATCTCGTCGCCCCCCTTCGCCCCGTGCTCGACCACCCAGAGCCGCCCCTCAAGGTCAAGCGCGGCCCCCTGCGGATTGCGATGGCCCCAGGACCAGATCGCGGGCCGCGCGCCGGGCCTGCCGACGAAGGGATTGTCGGGCGGGATGGTTCCATCGCGCGCGATGCGAAGGACCGAGCCGTTCTCGCGCCCGAGATCCTGCGCCGAGGGCCGGTCGCCCCGCTCTCCGACGGTGACATGGAGATGTCCGTCCGTCCCCTCCACCAGCCGCGAGCCGAAATGCCGCCCGCCCGAGGAGCCGGGGACCATCTCGAAGATGACCCGCAGATCCTCGAGCCGCGCCGCATCCGCAGAGAGCCGCGCGCGCGCCACCGCCGTGCCCGCGCCGCCCGCCTGCGGCTTGGCGAAGCTGAGAAAGATCTCGCGCGTGGCGGCGAAATCGCGCGGCACCAGCACGTCGAGCAGCCCGCCCTGCCCCCGCGCCGCCACCTCCGGCACGCCGGCAACGGCCTGCATCCTGCCGTCCGTCACATGCAGAAGCCGCCCGCCCCGCTCGGTGACGAGCACCCCGCCATCGGGCAGGAAGCCGAACGCCCAAGGCTCTGTCAGGCCGTCCACCATCCGCGTCACGGTGAGGCGGCCCGCGCTCGAATCGAGTGCCTGCGCGGGCAGGGACAGGATGAGCGCTAGGCAGAAGGCGATGAGGCGGGTCACGGCGATCTCCTTTCCCTCCCGCCCCATGGCACCGGCACCACCCGTCAAGAGGCGGTGGCGGCCAGTGCCCGGCGCGCGCCGGGCCTTGTGCGGAACATCGCTCAGTTCAGCGCCAGATCGGTGATCTGATGCGTCCAGGCCCCCTCCGGTGCCTTGGTGATCACCGGGTCCGAGCCGCCCGAGAGGAGCGACTGCACCGTGCGCTCGTAATCGGCGGGGTCGAGCGCGCCGTTGCTGCCCGCGGTCAGCTTGGCAACCTCGCCCATCATCCGCCGCTGATGTTTCTCGGTCTGCGCGCCGGTGGCATCGTTCTCGAGCACGATATCGGCGGCCGCGTCGGGGTTTTCCTCGGCCCATTTCCAGCCCTTCATCGAGGCCCGCACGAAGCGCACCATCCTGTCGGCAAAGGCCGGGTCGGCGAGGTTCTGCTCGAGCACGTAAAGCCCGTCCTCGAGCGTGGCCACACCCTGATCCTCGTATTTGAACACCACAAGATCCTCGGGCGCAAAGCCCGCGTCGATCACCTGCCAGTATTCGTTATAGGTCATGGTCGAGATGCAGGCCGCCTGGTTCTGGATCAGCGGATCGACGTTGAACCCCTGCTTGAGCACCGTCACCCCGTCCGGGCCGCCCTCGGTGGACATGCCAAGCTGGCTCATCCAGCTCAGGAACGGAAACTCGTTGCCGAAGAACCACACGCCGAGCGTCTTGCCGCGGAAATCGTCGGTGGTGGCCACGCCGCTGTCCTTGCGGCAGGTGAGCATCATGCCCGAGGACTTGAACGGCTGCGCGATGTTGACGAGCGGCAGGCCCTTCTCGCGCGCCGCAAGGGCGGCGGGCATCCATTCCACGATCACGTCGGCACCGCCGCCTGCGATCACCTGCGTGGGCGCGATGTCGGGACCGCCGGGCTTGATCGTGACGTCAAGCCCCTCCTCTTCGTAGAAGCCCTTGTCGAGCGCGACGAAATAGCCCGCGAATTGCGCCTGCGTGACCCATTTGAGTTGCAGCACCACCTCGTCTGCCGCCGCCGCCATGCCTGCCCAGAGGCCGAGCGCGGCTGCCGATGTCAGTCTTCCCAGTTTCATGATCAGTCCTCCATGTCGGTTTGCATTTTTTTCGTTCGTTATGTCTGACCCGCTCGCGCCCGCTGCGACGGGTGCCAGAAGGTGATCGCGCGTTCCAGAAGCGCGACCGCGCCAAAGAACGCCGATCCGGCAATCGCCGCCACCACAATCTCGGCCCAGACCAGATCGAGCGCAAGCTGTCCCACGCTGGTCGAGATGCGAAATCCCATGCCCTTGATCGGCGAGCCGAAGAATTCGGCAACGATCGCCCCGATGAGCGCGAGCGTCGTGGTGATCTTGAGCCCGTTGAAGACGAAGGGCATGGCGGCGGGCAGGCGGAGCTTGATCAGTGTCTGCCAGTAGCCTGCCGCATAGGTGCGCATCAGGTCGCGCTGCATCCTGTCGCTGGCCTGAAGCCCCTCGACCGTGTTCACGAGCATCGGAAAGAACACCATGACCACGACCACCGCCGCCTTGGACTGCCAGTCGAAGCCGAACCACATGACGAGGATCGGGGCCATGCCGATGATCGGCAGCGCGGCCACGAAATTGCCGACCGGCAGAAGTCCGCGTTGCAGGAAGGGAAAGCGGTCTATGGCAAGCGCCGTGAGAAAGGCCGCGCCGCATCCCAGAACATAGCCGGTGAGCGCCCCCTTGATCGCCGTCTGCACGAAATCCTCCCACAGGATATGGGTGGCGGCGGCAAAGCGCGTGGCAATCGCGCTTGGCGGCGGCAGGATGACCGAGGGCACACCCAGGCCGCGCACGAAACATTCCCAGATCACCAGCAGCGTCACGCCGAAGATCACCGGCACGGCAAGGCCGGTGGCGCGGCTGCGCGGCAGCCGCGCGAGGCGCGCGAGGCGCACATTGGCCCACAGTCCCAGCCCCCAGGCCACGATGCCCGCCACGATCCACGCCATCACGCCATCCCCATGCGCTTGAGCACCAGCCGCTGGACAAGGCCGATCAGCCCGACCAGAACCGCCGCCAGCGCCGCCGCCATGAAGAGCGCGCTCCAGATCTGGATGGTCTGGCCATAATAGCTCCCTGCCAGCAGCCGCGCGCCCAGCCCGGCCACGGCCCCGGTGGGCAACTCGCCGACGATGGCCCCGACAAGGCTTGCCGCCATCGCCACCTTCATCGAGGTGAAGAGATAGGGCAGGGAAGAGGGCAGGCGCAGCTTCCAGAACGTTTGCGCAGGGCTGGCATTCCAGGTCTTCATCTGGTCAAGCTGCATGATCGCCGGGCTGCGCAGACCCTTGACCATGCCGACGACCACCGGGAAGAAGGACAGATACATCGAGATCATCGCCTTGGGCAGAAGCCCCGAGATGCCGACGGCATTGAGCACCACGATGATCATCGGCGCGATGGCAAGGATGGGGATGGTCTGGCTCGCGATCACCCAGGGCATCACGCTCATGTCCATCACCCGGTTGTAGACGATCCCCACCGCCAGCGCGATCCCGAGCGCCGTGCCGAGCGCAAAACCCAGAAGCGTCGCCGAGAGCGTGATCCAGGAGTGATAGACCAGGCTGCGCTTCGAGGTGATCTTCTTCTCCACCGTGGTTTCCCACAGCTCCACCGCCACCTGATGCGGCGCGGGCAGCTTCGGCTTGTCCTGCGCCCAGGTGTCGGCCACCAGCTCGGCAAGGCTCAGCTCCACCCCCGCCCGCGTCGCGCGATCCTGTGCCCAGGCGGCGTTGAGCCAGACGGCGGCCCCGTACCAGATCACCAGAAGCGCCAGCACCACGGTCAGGACGGGCAGAACCGAGCGTTTCATGACCGGACCGCCCCGCGTTCAGCCCTCATAGGCGTGCCCCGAGCGCAGCCCCTCGCGCACCCGATGGGCCACGTCCAGGAACTCGGGCGTGTCGCGGATGTCGAGCGGACGCTCGCGCGGCAGGGGGCTGTCGATCACGTCGGTGATCCGGCCCGGTCGCGGGCTCATGACCACGATGCGCGTGGAGAGATAGACCGCCTCGGGGATCGAATGGGTGACAAAGCAGATGGTCTTGTCGGTGCGCGCCCAGAGCTGCAGCAACTGCTCGTTGAGATGGTCGCGCACGATCTCGTCAAGAGCGCCGAAGGGCTCGTCCATCAGCAGGATATCGGCATCGAAGGCCAGCGCGCGGGCGATCGAGGCGCGCTGCTGCATGCCCCCCGAGAGCTGCCAGGGATATTTCTTCTCGAACCCCGCCAGATCGACCAGCGCGAGCACCCGCGCCACCCGTTCGGCGATCTCGGCGCGACCGTAGCCCATGATCTCGAGCGGCAAGGAGACGTTGCGCCCGATGGTCCGCC
This sequence comes from Roseovarius sp., assembly GCA_002720475.1. Taxonomy (GTDB): domain Bacteria; phylum Pseudomonadota; class Alphaproteobacteria; order Rhodobacterales; family Rhodobacteraceae; genus Roseovarius. The sequence continues at coordinate 212,234 of PBIL01000005.1, read as the reverse complement.
ACGGATAAAGCCCCGCCGCCTGAAAGACATAGCCATAGGCGCGCGCACGCCGCGCGGCATCCGGCGTCATGCCGTTGACGCTGAGGCTGCCGCCGGTCGGCTCTTCGAGCCCCGCGATACAGCGCAGAAAGGTTGTCTTGCCACAGCCCGAGGGGCCGATGAAGCTCACGAAATCGCCCTTTCGGATGTCGAGGCTCACGCCCTTGAGCGCATGCACCGGGCCGTCGCCCGTCTGAAAGGTCAAGTCGAGGTTTCGTGCCGCGATCACGGCTCCGGCGGGTGCCGCACCCTGCCCTGCCACCGCCTGCCCCGCGCCTGCGCCCATCCTCAGACCCCGCTCGCCGGGATACCGCTGCGCGCCACCGGGCGCGGCGCGGTCAGATCCTTCCATTTCGACAGCGCCCGGTTCACCGTGCCGTTGCCCTGCCGCGCGACGAACTGCCCGTGGCCCTCGCGGCTTTGCAGGCTGCCCTCGGTCACGGCGACATGGCCGCGCGTGATCGTGTAGCGCGGCAGGCCCTTCACCCTGTGCCCTTCGAAGACGTTGTAATCTATGGCCGAAACCTGACTGGCCGCGCTGATGGTCTTTTCGCGCTCGGGATCCCAGACCACGATATCGGCATCCGCTCCGGGGATGAGCGCGCCCTTGCGCGGATAGCAGTTGAGGATCTTGGCGACATTGGTCGAGGTGACGGCGACGAATTCCTCAGGCGTGAGCCGTCCCGTTGCCACGCCATGCGTCCAGAGCATCGGCATCCGGTCCTCGAGCCCGCCGGTGCCGTTGGGGATCTTGGTGAAATCGCCCAGGCCATACCGTTTCTGCTCGGTCGTGAAGGCGCAGTGATCGGTGGCCACCACCGAGAGCGATCCCGCCTGCAACCCGGCCCAGAGGCTGTCCTGGTGGCGCTTGTCGCGGAAGGGCGGCGACATCACGCGGCGCGCGGCATGATCCCAGTCGGGATGTTGATATTCGCTCTCGTCGAGCGTGAGATGCTGGATCAGCGGCTCGCCCCAGACCCGCTTGCCCTGCTGGCGCGCGCGCCGGATCGCCTCATGCGCCTCCTCGCAGGAGACATGCACGACATAGAGCGGCACGCCCGCCATGTCGGCGATCATGATGGCGCGGTTGGCGGCCTCGCCCTCGACCTGGCTGGGGCGTGAATAGGCATGGGCCTCGGGCCCGGTATTGCCCTCGGCCATGAGCTTTGCCTGAAGCTCGGCCACCACGTCGCCATTCTCGGCATGGACCATGGCGATGCCGCCCAGCTCCGCCAGCCGCCGGAAGCTGGCAAAGAGCTCGTCGTCATTGACCATGAGCGCGCCCTTGTAGGCCATGAAATGCTTGAAGCTGGTGATGCCGCGCGTCTCGATCACCGTCTTCATCTCGTCGAAGACCTGCTCGCCCCACCAGGTCACGGCCATGTGAAAGCTGTAATCGCAATGCGCGCGGGTGGACTTGTTGTCCCACATCTGCAGCGCGTCGAGCAGCCCCTGCCCGGGCGAGGGCAGCGCGAAATCCACCACCATCGTCGTGCCGCCCGAGAGCGCCGCGCGCGTGCCGCTGTCGAAATCGTCGCTCGAATAGGTGCCCATGAAGGGCATTTCCAGATGCGTGTGCGGGTCGATGCCGCCGGGCATGACATAGCAGCCGGTGGCGTCAAGCTCGGTCTCGCCGGTGAGACCCTCGCCGATCTCGGCGATCCGGCCGCCCTCGATGCGCAGATCGGCCTTCCAGCTGCGGTCATGGGTGACGAGGGTGCCGTTGCGGATGACGATGCTCATTGGATACCTCCCTGTTTCAGCTCGCGCGGACGGGTTTGCGCCCCGGGCCCGGCCCGGGGCCTTTCGCAAGCGTGGCGGCGCGGTTCCGGGTCAGGCCCGGGACGTGATCGCGGCACCGGCCGCTCACCCCACCACCTCCGCCGTCTCGAGCACCGCGTGCAGGAGCACGTCAGCCCCCGCGCGCGCCCAGTCGGGCGTGATCTCCTCGGCCTCGTTATGGCTCAGCCCGTCCTTGCACGGGCACATGACCATGGTCGTCGGCGCGACCCGGTTGATCCAGCACGCATCGTGCCCTGCGCCCGAGACGATATCCATGTGGCTGTATCCCAGCCGCTCGGCGGCGGCGCGCACGCGATTGACCAGCGTCTCGTCGAAGGCGGGCGGATCGAAGAAGCCCACCACCTCGGAAGCGAATTTCACGCCCACATCGGCGCAGAGCCCCGGCGCGGTCTCCAGAAGCTCCGCCGCCATCGCCTCGAGCGTCTCGAGCACATGGCTGCGGAAATCGACCGTGAAGACCACCTTCTCGGGGATGATGTTGCGGCTGTTGGGCCAGACATCGATATGGCCGATGGCCCCCACGGCATTGGGTTGATATTGCAGCGCGATCTCGTTGACAAGCTCCGTCACCCGCGCCAGCGCGCGCCCGGCATTGCGCCGCATGTACATCGGCGTCGAGCCGGTATGGCTGCCCTTGCCGGTCACCGTGCATTCGATCCAGCGCAGCCCCTGCCCGTGGGTGACGACGCCGATATCCTTGCCCTCGGCCTCCAGGATCGGCCCCTGCTCGATATGCAGCTCGAAGAAGGCGTGCATCTTGCGCGCGCCGACCGGCTCGGACCCCTTCCAGCCGATCCGCTCGAGCTCGTCGCCGAACCGCTTGCCCTGCGCATCCCTCCGGTCATAGGCCCAGTCACGCTGGAGCACGCCCGCGAACACGCCCGAGGCGAGCATCGCGGGGGCAAAGCGCGTGCCTTCCTCGTTGGTCCAGTTGGTCACGACGATGGGATGTTTCGTGCGGATGTCGAGATCGTTGAGCGTGCGGACGATCTCGAGCCCGGCGAGCACGCCCAGAACCCCGTCATACTTGCCCCCCGTGGGCTGCGTGTCGAGATGGCTGCCGACATAGACCGGAAGGGCGTCCGCGTCGGTGCCGGGGCGGGTGGCGAACATCGTGCCCATCTCGTCCACGCCCATGCTCAGCCCCGCCGCCTCGCACCAGGACTGGAACAGCGCGCGCCCCTCGGCATCCTCGTCGGTCAGGGTCTGGCGGTTGTTGCCGCCCGCCACGCCGGGGCCGATCTTGGCCATTTCCATCAGGCTGTCCCAGAGCCTTTCGCCGTTGATCCGAAGATTCTCTCCCGCTGTCGGCATGACGGGTTTCCCTGTTTCTGCGCAGCCTGGACTTGCCGCTTTTTTACCATTTGGTAAACTCACGATTACCAATCGCCCCGGACCTGTCAAGGCTCCTGCGGGTCAGGCCGCGGGCGATACGCGCCGGGCGGGAAAACGAGGGCAGGAATGAACGATGCACAGCCGAAACCGCGCAGCCGTATCCAGCAGGAGAACCGCAGGCGCATCCTCGATGCGGCGCTCGACATGTTCTCGCAGCATGGCTATCGCGGCACGACGCTCGACCAGATCGCAGAGGCCGCGGGCCTGTCCAAGCCCAACATCCTCTATTATTTCGGCGGCAAGGAAGAGATCCACGTCACGCTTCTGAACAATCTTATGCGGACCTGGCTCGCACCGCTCGAACGTCTGGCCCCCGAGGGCGAGCCGCTCGAGGAACTCCTGGGCTATATCCGCCGGAAATTGCAGATGAGCCGGGATTTCCCCCGCGAAAGCCGCCTTTTCGCCAACGAGATCCTTCAGGGCGCGCCGCGCATGGGGCCGCATCTGGAAAGCGGACTCCGGCCGCTTTTCGACGCCAAGTGCCGCCTCATCGCCGATTGGGTCGCGGCGGGGCGCATCGCGCCGGTCGATCCGGGCCATCTCATCGTGTCGATCTGGGCCACGACGCAGCATTACGCCGATTTCGAGGCGCAACTGGCGGTGCTGATGCCGGAGCGCGACGCGCTCTGGCGCGGGGCCGAGGCGCATCTGGAGGCGATGTTTGCCAAGCTGCTCACGCCCTGAGCACCCCCGAACGAAAAAGGGCCGCCCCGGGGGCGGCCCTCCGTTCTTCTTCCGGGCGACTCAGCGCTTGGAGAACTGGAAGCTGCGGCGCGCCTTGCGCTTGCCGAACTTCTTGCGCTCCACCACGCGGCTGTCGCGGGTCAGGAAGCCTGCCGCCTTGAGCGCGCCGCGCAGGGACGGATCGTAAAGCTGGAGCGCCTTGGAGATGCCGTGCTTGACCGCGCCCGCCTGTCCCGACAGACCGCCGCCCTTGACCGTCGCCATCACGTCGAACTGCTCGGACACGCCGGCCACCTCGAAGGGCTGGCGCAGGATCATCTGGAGCACGGGACGCGCGAAATACTTGGTGTAGTCGATGTAGTTGCCCTTGGCATCGCGCACCACCATCTTGCCCGAGCCGGGCTTGATCCAGACGCGGGCCACCGCGTCCTTGCGCTTGCCCGTGGCATAGGAGCGGCCGAGCGCGTCGCGCACCGGCTCGCGCGGGGCCTCCATCGCAACGGCGGCTTCCGTGCCGCCGGCCACCGCTTCGAGACCTTCGAGGGTTTTGATCGTGTCGCTCATCAGTAGGCCACCCGCGTGTTCTTCTTGTTCATGGATTTGACGTCGAGCACTTCGGGGCTCTGCGCCTCGTGGGGATGCTCGGCACCGGCATAGACGCGCAGATGGGTCATCTGCGTGCGGCTGAGGCGGTTGCCGGGCAGCATCCGCTTGACGGCCTGCATGACCACGCGCTCGGGGTGCTTGCCCTCGAGGATCTGGCCGGTGGTGCGGCTCTTGATCCCGCCGGGATGGCCGGTATGCCAGTAATTGGGCTTGTCGCGCTTGTTGCCGGTCAGCTGCACCTTCTCGGCATTGATCACGATGACATTGTCACCCATGTCCATATGCGGGGTGAAGCTGGCCTTGTGCTTGCCGCGCAGGCGCGTGGCGATGATCGAGGCAAGACGGCCCAGAACCACGCCCTCGGCGTCGATCAGGATCCATTTCTTGTCGATATCTGCCGGTTTTGCGGAAAACGTCTTCATTTCGGGCAGAACCTTGTTGCTGTTCCAGTGCTACGGGGCCGCGGCGGCAAGCCCGGCCCGTCGATGCGCGGGTTATACGCGGCTGGCTGCGCGCGTCAATGACGACCTTCATGGATTTTACACATGAAAACAATGCCTTGTGATTTAGGTATCATGTTACCCCATATTATCCTCGCATTCGGGATCACAGACCGACGTCATTTTCATGAAATTCTCGCACATGCAGCGAAAACCCCTTGCGCGACTCGCGCCGCACCCCTATCTGCCCCCTCACTTGATCGGGACCGATCCCAACTTCGGATGTCTTCCGGGGGGGCGCTAAGGGACCGACTGGATTCAATCTGCTGGTAAGAAGGGGAGCGCCATGAAAGACGCCAACCTCTTCCGACTGGGGATCGGTCTGGAGACAGGCGCCCAAGAGGAAGACACCGCCCGCGGCACCGCGCCCGCGAAGAACGACACCGTTTTGCCCCGCGACGTGCTGGACCAGGGCCGCGATGATCACTTCATCCGGCGCGACGGCACTGTGTTNGCGGGCACCCATCTGATCATCGAAGTGGTCAATGGCCACGGGCTCGATGACGAGGGCCGCATCCAGCAGGCGTTCCGCGACTGCGTGGAAACCTGCGGCGCGACGCTCTTGCACATCCATACCCACAAGTTCAGCCCGCAGGGCGTCTCGGGCGTGGCGGTGCTGGCAGAAAGCCATATCTCCGTCCATACCTGGCCCGAGATCGGCTACGGGGCCTTTGACGTGTTCATGTGCGGCGATGCGCGTCCCTGGCTTGCGGTGGATGTGCTGAAGGCGGCCTTCGGCACAACCGATGTCCGCGTCAAGGAGCTCAAGCGCGGCGAGGGCGTGGTCACCGAGGCCGGGATCGCGGCATGAGCGACTGGATGCGCGAAACCCTGCACCCCGACTACGCGCAAGCCCTGCGCGTGGGGCGGGTGCTCTATGACAGCCAGACCGATCATCAGCGGCTGAAGGTGTTCGAGAACGGCACCTTCGGCCGGGTGCTGACGCTCGACGACGTGGTGCAGGTCACCGAGGGCGACAATTTCATCTATCACGAGATGATGACCCATGTGCCGATCCTCGCCCATGGCGCGGCGCGGCGCGTGCTGATCATCGGCGGCGGCGACGGCGGCATGGCGCGCGAGGTGCTCCGCCACCGCGCGGTCGGGCATGTGACCATGGTTGAGATCGACGCGGGCGTGGTGGCGTTCTCCAGGGAATACCTGCCGATGCTGAGCGCGGGCGCCTTCGACGATCCGCGCCTTGAGCTGGTGATCGCCGACGGGGCCGAGTTCATCCGCCAGACCACGGGCGGTTATGACGTCATCATCGTCGACTCGACCGATCCCGTCGGCCCCGGCGAAGTGCTGTTCACGGACACCTTCTATGGCCATGCCAAGCGCGCGCTGAACCCCGACGGCATCCTTGTCACGCAGAACGGCGTGCCCTTCCTGCAAGGGGAGGAGCTGACCAACACGATGCGCGCCTTCCGGGCGCTCTTCGCCGATGCCACCTGCTATCTGGCGACCATCCCCACCTATGCGGGCGGGCCGATGGCCTTTGGCTGGGCAACGGACGGACCCGCGCGGGCCACGCCCCTCGACGTGCTGCAAGGCCGGTTTGACGCCTCCGGGATCGAGACCGGCTATTACACGCCCGAGGTTCACAAGGCGGCCTTCGCCCTGCCCGGCTATGTGGCGAAGCTGATCCCCTGAAAGGCCGGTGCCGGGCGGCTCACCGCCCGGGGCACCCCCGCTCAGGGAATGATGCGGGTGTATTTCATGCCCTCGAGCGACACGCCCGCCATCAGCCCGGCCTGCCCGAAGATCACCGCCACCACCGGCGCGGTCGAGGTCGTGGTCTCGGCGCGCAGGTTCTCGCCCCGGTCGTTGAACACGTATTCGATATCGGCCCCGGCGGCCCAGCCCGAGGAGCGGCGGAAGCGCTCCAGCGCCTCCTCGGTCATGAAGAAGAGCACATGGGCGAATTGCTGCGCCCCGGCCTGAAGCCCGAAGCTGCCCTTGGTGGCCGAATAGTAATCCACCGTCACGTTGTCGATGCGGAGCGCGCCGCGCCCGAAGCCGCCCCCGACAAGGAAGCCGCCCTCGGTCACGACCGGCATGACCAGAATCCCCGCCGCCTTGTCCGCCAGCGACCGCGTGCCGGGATAATTGGCATACATGTGATCCAGCGTGGCGTTCACGCGCGCGTCGATGCGCGCCCCGCCCGGACTGCCGACACCGTTGCCGCAGGCCGCAAGCGCGGGCGCGCCCGCCAGCGCGCCAAGGGTGAATCCGCGTCTCGTGAGATTGCTCATGTCCGTGCCCGTTCCTTGCCTCTGATATGCCGGCCTGTTCCGGCCGGTTCGCACGCAATATAGGGGTTGGCGGGCGGACTGTCACTAGGGATTGCGGGATTGAGCGGGTTCCCGCGCGGCCGCTCAGCCCCGCAGGAGCCGCGCGGCGGCGGGCGCGAAATAGCTCAGCACCCCGTCGCATCCGGCCCGCTTGAAGCAGATCAGGCTCTCCATCATCGCCCGCTCGCCGTCGATCCAGCCGTTCTGTGCCGCTGCCATGATCATCGCATATTCGCCCGAAACCTGGTAGGCGAAGACGGGCGCGCCGAATTTCTTCTTTGCCCGCCGACAGATGTCGAGATAGGGCATTCCCGGCTTGACCATCACCATATCGGCCCCCTCGGCAAGGTCGCGGGCAATGAGGCGCAGCGCCTCGTCGGTATTGGCCGCATCCATCTGATAGGTCTTCTTGTCGCCCTTGAGCGCGGCCGAGGCCCCGACAGCATCGCGGAACGGGCCGTAGAAGGCAGAGGCATATTTGGCCGAATAGGCCATGATCGCGACGTTGTGATGGCCCGCCGATTCGAGCGCGGCGCGAATGGCCCCCACCCGCCCGTCCATCATGTCCGACGGTCCGAGGATGTCCGCCCCGGCCGCGGCCTGGCTCAGCGCCTGTTTGACAAGCGCCTCCACGGTGGCGTCGTTGACGATCTCGCCGCCTTCGACATAGCCGTCATGGCCGGTATCCGAATAGGGATCGAGCGCCACATCGGTCATCACCGCGAGATCGGGCAGCGCGGCCTTGATCGCGCGGGTCGCGCGGTTCGACAGGTTGTCGGGGTTCCAGGCCTCGGCACAATCGGCACTGCGATTGGCGGCCGAGGTATAGGGGAAGAGGCAGACCGCCGGTATCCCGAGCGCGTGCGCCTCCCGGGCGGCGGCCACCACCCTGTCAACGGAGCGGCGAAAGACGCCGGGCATCGACGGCACGGGCTCCTCCACCCCCTCGCCCTCGCGCACGAAGAGCGGCCAGATCAGATCGGCGGGCGAAAGCGTGCATTCGGCCACCATGGCGCGCAGCGCCGGGTGCATGCGGGTCCGCCGGGTGCGGGTGGCGGGAAAGGCGGCTTGAACGGGGGTCATGGGCTGGCTCGTCGCGGGCTCGTCCTGGTGATCCCCTTCCCTTGCATGGAAATTCCGTCATCTCAAGGGTAGGAATTGCCTCGCCCCGGCGCTAAGAGGGCGGGCGATCAATGTCACTGAGGCGATGCCTTGACCTTTCTCGACAATGTTTTCGAGCTCATCGACCTGCGTTCGTTCAGCAACCTGTGGTTCTGGATCGTGCTGGCTGTCACCTGGTCGAGCGCGAGCCACTGGGTGCTGGGCGTGCCCTGGGACATGGCGATGCGCGCCCGGCGCGCACCGGACGCGGAGGCGATGGCGGATTTCGAGGAGATGGTGCGCATCACCACCAACCGGATCCTGTTCGTGGCGCGGGAATCGGGGCTGATCCTTGCCGGGCTCGTGGGCTTCCTGCTCTCCTCGCTCGGGATCCTCGGCTTCATCTACGGCAACGAGTTCTCCCAGGCGCTGTTCCTGCTTTTCTTTCCGCTGACCGCGGTCGGGCTGCTCTCGCTGCGCACGGCACGGTCGATCCGGCACGCGGGGCTGTCCGGCGAGGCGCTGATCGCGCGGCTGGCGCGGCACCGTCTGGCCGTGCAGGTCATCGGCATGATCGCGATCTTCGTTACCGCCATGTGGGGCATGTATCAGAACCTCAGCATCGGCGCCCTGGGCTGAACGGGGGCAGGCAGGCCATGACAGACCAGCGCCATATCGTGATGGGCGGCGCGCCCGAGGGCTTCGACGCCCGGCTCGTGCTGGCCGAGGCCGAGAAGGCCGGCGGCCCCGTGATCCATGTCGCCCGCGACGACAAGCGCATGGCGGCCATGGCCGAGGCGCTGCGTTTCTTCGCGCCCGACATGCCGGTCATCCGCTTTCCGGGCTGGGATTGCCTGCCCTATGACCGGATCTCGCCCAATGCCGAGATCTCGGCCACCCGCATGGCGACACTGGCCGCGCTCGTCCACGGGATGCCGCCGCAATTCGTGCTGCTGACCACCCTCAACGCGGCAACGCAGCGCCTGCCCGCCCGCGCCGTGCTGCGCGAGGCGGCCTTTGCCGCCCGGGTGGGCGAGCGCATCGACGAGGCGGGATTGCGCGATTTCCTCGTGCGGATGGGGTTTTCTCAGGCCCCGACCGTGACCGAGCCGGGCGATTACGCGCTGCGCGGCGGGATCATCGACATCTACCCGCCGGGCGACGGCGGGCCGGTGCGGCTCGATCTCTTCGGCGACGTGCTCGACGGGGTGCGCCGGTTCGATGCGGCCACGCAGCGCACCACCGAAAAGCTCGACCGGGTGGAGCTTGCCCCCGTCTCGGAGGTGATCCTGGACGAGGCGGCCATCCGCCGCTTTCGCCAGAATTACCGCATCGCCTTCGGCGCGGGCGGGGCCGATGACCCGCTTTACGAGGCGGTGAGCGCGGGGCGCAAGCAGGCGGGCGTGGAGCATTGGCTGCCCTTCTTCCACGAGCGGCTCGAGACGCTGTTCGACTACCTCCCCGAGGCCCCCGTCACGCTCGACGACCAGGCCGAGGCCGCGCGCGCCGCGCGGTGGGAGCAGGTCGCCGATCAATACGAGGCGCGCCGCCACGCGCTCGGGCAGAAGGGGCGCGGCGATACGGTCTATCAGCCGATCGCGCCCGATCTGCTCTATCTCGACGAGACAGCCTGGTGCGCCGCGCTCGGGGATCGCCGCGCGGTGCAGTTCTCGGCCCTGCCGCGCCCCACCGGGCCGGGCGTGGTGGATGCGGGCGGGCGCATCGGACGCAATTTCGCGCCAGAGCGCCAACAGGAAAACATGAACCTTTTCAGTGTTCTGAAAGATCATGTTGAAGCGAGACTGGCGCTAGGTCCGGTGCTCATCGCCTCTTACAGCCAGGGCGCGCGCGAACGCATCGAGGGGCTGCTGGCCGATGAGGGGCTTGTTGGCCCGGTCTCCGTCTCGAGCATCAGGGGCGTCGGCCGTCACGGGCTGCATCTGGCGGTCTGGCCGCTCGAACAGGGGTTCGAATCCCCCGGCCTCACGGTCATCGCCGAGCAGGACGTGCTGGGCGACCGGCTCATTCGCGGCGCGAAACGGCGCAGGCGGGCCGAGAACTTCCTGACCGAGGCGCAGGCGCTTTCGGTGGGCGATCTGGTGGTGCATGTCGATCACGGCATCGGCCGTTACCAGGGGCTCGAGGTGGTCACGGCGGCAGGCGCGGCGCATGAATGTCTCGTGCTGGAATATGCGGAAGGATCAAGGCTCTACCTGCCGGTGGAGAATATCGAGCTGCTGTCGCGCTACGGCCATGAGGAGGGGCTTCTGGACCGGCTGGGCGGCGGTGCCTGGCAGGCCAGGAAGGCACGGCTCAAGCAGCGCATCCGCGAGATGGCAGACCGGCTCATCCGCGTCGCCGCCGAGCGCGAGCTGCGCCGCGCGCCGGTGGTGATCCCCGAGCATCACGCCTGGGAGGCATTCGCCGCGCGCTTCCCCTACCAGGAGACCGAGGATCAGCTGCGCGCCNTCGAGGATGTGCTGGCCGATCTGGAACGCGGCCGCCCGATGGACCGGCTCATCTGCGGCGATGTGGGGTTCGGCAAGACCGAGGTGGCGATGCGCGCGGCCTTCGCCGCGGCGATGGCGGGGCTCCAGGTGGCGGTGATCGCGCCGACCACCCTGCTCGCCCGCCAGCATTACAAGGAGTTTTCCGCGCGTTTCCGGGGGTTTCCGCTCTCGGTCCACGCGCTCTCCCGTTTCGTGTCGGCGCGCGACGCCGCCCGCACCCGCGCGGCCATCTCGACCGGCGAGGCCGATATCGTGGTGGGCACCCATGCGCTTCTGGCCAAGGGGGTGCGTTTCAAGTCTCTCGGCCTGCTGATCATCGACGAGGAACAGCGCTTCGGCGTGGCNCACAAGGAGCGGCTGAAGGAGATGCGCTCGGACATCCATGTGCTCACGCTCACCGCCACGCCCATCCCGCGCACGCTGCAACTCTCGCTGTCGGGTGTGCGGGATCTCTCGATCATCGGGACGCCGCCGGTGGATCGCCTCTCGATCCGCACCTATGTCAGCGAGTTCGATACCGTCACCGTGCGCGAGGCGCTGCTGCGCGAGCATTACCGGGGCGGGCAGTCCTTCGTCGTGGTGCCCCGCATCAAGGACCTGCCCGAGATCGAGGATTTCCTGAAAACCCAGGTGCCCGAGGTCTCTTACGTCGTGGCCCATGGCCAGATGGCCGCCGGAGAGCTCGACCGACGGATGAACGCCTTCTATGACGGCAAATACGATGTGCTTCTGGCCACGACCATCGTCGAGTCGGGTCTCGACATCCCGACCGCCAACACCATGATCATCCACCGCGCCGACATGTTCGGGCTGGCGCAGCTCTACCAGATCCGCGGCCGCGTGGGCCGGTCCAAGGCGCGCGCCTATGCCTATCTGACGACCAAGCCGCGCGTGCCGCTGACACCGGGGGCGGAAAAGCGGCTGCGGGTGCTGGGCAGCCTCGACACGCTCGGCGCGGGCTTCACCCTGGCCAGCCAGGATCTCGACATTCGCGGCGCGGGCAATCTTCTGGGCGAGGAACAGTCCGGCCAGATGCCCGATGTGGGCTTCGAGCTTTACCAGTCCATGCTCGAAGAGGCGATCGCGCGCATCCGCTCGGGCGAGATCGGCACCGTGACCGAAGCGGACGAACAATGGGCACCGCAGATCAACCTTGGCGTGCCCGTGCTCATCCCCGAGGCTTACGTGCCCGATCTCGACGTGCGCCTCGGGCTCTACCGCCGCCTGAGCGGGCTGGAGAGCAAGGTCGATCTCGAAGGTTTCGCCGCCGAGATGATCGACCGCTTCGGCCCCCTGCCCCGCGAGGTCAACATGCTGATGCTGGTGATGCGCATCAAGGCGATGTGCAAGCGCGCGGGCATCGCCAAGCTCGATGGCGGGCCGAAAGGGGCCACGATCCAGTTCCATGATGACAAGTTCGCCTCGCCGCAGGGCCTTGTGGAGTTCCTCCAGGACCAGCGCGGCCTGGCCAGGGTCCGCGACAACCGGATCGTCGTGCGCCGCGACTGGAAGGGCGAGGCCGATCGCGTCAAGGGGGCCTTCGCCATCGCCCGCGACCTGGCCGAAAAGGTGGTGGCCGAGAAGAAGCGCGCGGCACGCGCCGGGGGCTGATCGCGCGGGCGCGATCTTCCCTCTGGCGCGGCCCGTCCCCTTCGCCTAAGTTCGTTCCAGCGGCAACCGGCAGGGCGGGCAAATGAACGATACAGGGTTACAGAAACTCGCGTTCTTCCTGCTGGTGGCGCTCATCGTTTTCGTGGCGGCGACGGGGGGCGCGTGATGGCCGAGCGTTTCGGCGGCAAGTTCAGCCCCGGCGGACCCGCAGGACAGCCCCCCCCGCGCGGCGGCTATCGCGGCGCGCGGCGCACGCGGGCGGGCGGGCGCGTCAACATGCTCTTCTTCGCGCCGCTGCCGCTCGGCTTTCGCGCCTTCGGAGAGGGGGCAACGGGCCTTGCCCTCAACCTCTCGGCGCTTGGCCTGCTGCTGCTTGCCGCCTGGCTCACCCGCGAGGGGATCCTGGCGCAAGAGGCTTACGAGGCGCGCAGGATCGCCAAGCGCCCCGCCATCCCGCGCAAGATATTCGCCTCCGTGCTCACCGGTCTTGGCCTTGGCCTTGCCGCCTTCGCCACGCAGGGCGGGATCGTCGAGCCCGCCATCTACGCCATCGTGGGCGCGGTGCTGCACGGGCTTGCCTTCGGGCTCGATCCGCTGCGCGACAAGGGGGCCGAGGGGATCGACAGTTTTCAGAGCGACCGCGTGGCGCGCGTGGTCGATCAGGCCGAGGCCTATCTGAAAGCCATGTCGGACGCGCTGCGCCGCGCGGGCGACCGGCAGCTTGAGCGCCGCCTTGACGGCTTTCAGGTAACGGTGCGCGACATGCTGCGCACCGTCGAGGAGGATCCGCGTGATCTCACGGCGGCGCGCAAGTTCCTCGGCGTCTATCTCATGGGCGCGCGCGACGCGACGGTGAAATACGCCGATCTCGCCGCCCGCGCCCCGAACCCGGAGGCACGCGGGAAATATCTCGCGCTGCTCGACGATCTGGAACGGAATTTCACCGCCAAGACCCGCGCGCTCATGGCCGACAGCACCACCGATCTCGACGTGGAGATAGAGGTGCTGCGCGACCGGCTCGAGCGCGAGGGCGTTCATCTTGAAACCAGGGATTTAGCGTAAGAGGACCGCCATGTCAGAGAATATTCGCCAGAAGGCCGAGGCCGTGCTTGCCGATGTCGAGGCGGTGAGCCGCGCCATCCTGCCCGAACCGGCCGACGCCAATGCCATTGTCCCGCTCGAGAAGGCGGACGCGACCCAGAGCGCCGAGATCACCCGCCGCATGGCCGAGATCGACATGGCCGATACCCGGTCCATCGTTTCCTTCGGCTCCGCCGCGCAGGCCGAGTTGCAGGAGATTTCCCAGGCCATGCTGCAAGGCGTGCGCAACAAGGACGTGGGGCCCGCCGGCGACAGCCTGCGCGGCATCGTCACCACGATCCGCGGCTTTTCCGTCTCCGAGCTCGACGTGCGCCGTGACCGTTCGTGGTGGGAAAAGCTTCTGGGCCGCGCCGCCCCCTTCGCCAAGTTCACCGCCCGTTACGAACAGGTGCAATCCCAGATCGACAAGATCACCGACGATCTGCTGGCGCATGAGCATACCCTGCTGAAGGACATCAAGTCGCTCGACCTGCTCTACGAGAAGACGCTGGCCTTCTATGACGAGCTTGCGCTCTACATCGCGGCGGGCGAGGCGAAGCTCAAGGAACTCGACCAGAAGGACATCCCCGCCAAGGAGGCCGAGATTCAGGCCGCGCCCGAGGGCGATCAGGTGATGAAGGCGCAGGAATTGCGCGACCTGCGCGCCGCGCGCGACGATCTCGAGCGCCGGGTGCATGACCTCAAGCTCACCCGCCAGGTCACGATGCAGTCCCTGCCCTCGATCCGCCTGGTGCAGGAAAACGACAAGAGCCTTGTGACCAAGATCAACTCCACCCTCGTCAACACGGTGCCGCTCTGGGAAACGCAGCTTGCCCAGGCCGTCACCATCCAGCGCAGCGCCGAGGCGGCGGCGGCGGTGCGCGACGCCAATGACCTGACCAACGAGCTTCTGACCGCCAATGCCGCCAATCTGCGCGAGAGCAACAAGATGATCCGCCAGGAGATGGAGCGCGGCGTCTTCGACATCGAGGCGGTGAAGAAGGCCAATGCCGATCTCATCGGCACGATCGAGGAAAGCCTGGCCATCGCCGACGAGGGCAAGGCGAAGCGCGCCCGCGCCGAGGAGGAGCTCAAGAAGATGGAGGCCGAGCTGCGCGACACGCTCGCCGCCGCCNAGGCGCGCAAGTCCGGCCTGGGCGAGACCGCCGGCGGTGCCGTGCCGAAGGGCTGAGCGATGAGGCAGGCACGGACCGGGCTGGCGCTCTGCGGCGCGGCGCTTCTCGCGCTCGCGGCCTGCGAGATCTCCGCGCCGCCCGATCCGGTGCCGCGCCCGCCCGCCACGCGGCCCGATCCCGCGCCGGGGCCGTCGGCGGAGAGCGCCGCGCTTGCCGCCCATTACGCGGCGGTCGAGCGCGGCCTGCTCGACCGGGGCCTGCTGCGGCGCGATGGCGGCGGGCCGGACACGCCCTGGACCGATACCGACCTCCTGCGCAATTTCGAGAGGATCGTGTTCTTCGACGAATATGCGCCGGGGGCCGGGTTCCGGGCGGCCTCCGGGCGGGCGGGGGGCTTGCGCAAATGGACCGCGCCGGTGCGCTTCGAGCTGGGTTTCGGCCCCTCGGTGCCGCAGGCGCAACGTGCCGAGGACCGCGCCACCGTGACCGATTATGCCGGGCGCCTGGCCCGTGCAACGCTGCATCCGATCTCGACCGTGGCGCGGGGCGGCAATTTTCACGTCCTGATCATGGGCGAGGCGGACCGGCCCTACGGGCTTGCGCGGATCCGGCAGATCGCGCCTGCCATCGACGCCGCCACCCTTGGCATCTTTCGGGACATGCCGCGCTCGATCCACTGCCTCGTCGTGGCGTTTTCGCAAAAGGGAAACCCCCATTCCTATGACCGCGCGATCGCCTGGATCCGCGCCGAACATCCGCCGCTCTCGCGCGCCTCCTGCATCCACGAAGAACTGGCGCAGGGCCTTGGCCTGGCCAATGACAGCCCCCGCGCGCGGCCCTCGATCTTCAACGATGACGACGAATTCGCGCTGCTGACCGCCCATGACGAGGCGCTCCTGCGGCTTCTCTACCACCCCGACCTCACCCCCGGCATGACCCCCGACGAGGCCCGCCCCATCCTGCGCCGTGTACTGCATGAATGGCGGGCGGGGCCTGTGTGATCCAGGATTCAAGGAGTGTTCCCATGCCCATCTTCGATTTCCTCTCCGGCCAGTTCATCGACGTCATCCACTGGACCGACGATACCCGCGACACGATGGTCTGGCGCTTCGAGCGCGAGGGCCACGAGATCAAGTATGGTGCCAAGCTCACCGTGCGCGAGGGGCAGGCCGCCGTCTTCGTCCACGAGGGGCAGCTGGCGGATGTGTTCACCCCCGGTCTCTACATGCTGGAGACCAACAACATGCCGATCCTGACCACGCTCCAGCACTGGGACCACGGCTTTCGCTCGCCCTTCAAGTCCGAGATCTATTTCATCTCCACCACGCGCTTCACCGATCTGAAATGGGGCACCAAGAACCCGGTCATGCTGCGCGACCCGGAATTCGGCCCCACCCGCATCCGCGCCTTCGGCACATACAGCGTGCGCGTGAGCGATCCCGCGAAATTCATGGGTGAGATCGTCGGCACCGACGGCGAATTCACGATGGACGAGATCAGCTTCCAGATCCGCAACATCATCGTGCAGGCGTTCTCGCGCATCATCGCGGGCAGCGGCATCCCGGTCCTGGACATGGCCGCCAACACCGCCGATCTGGGCAAGCTGGTGGCCGGCGAGATCACCGCCGTTGTCGCGGAATACGGCCTCGAGATCCCCGAATTCTACATCGAGAACATCTCGCTTCCCCCCGCCGTGGAGGAGGCGCTCGACAAGCGCACCTCGATGGGGATCGCGGGCGATCTGACCCGCTTCACCCAGTATTCCACCGCCGAGGCGATGACCGCGGCGGCCAAGAACCCCTCGGGGGGCGGCGGCATCGGCGCGGGCCTCGGCATGGGGATGGGCATGGCCATGGCGCAGCAGATGGCCGATCGCGGCCCCTGGGGCGCGCGCCCCGAGACTGCCGCCGCCGCGCNGCCACCGCCGCCCCCCCCGGTCGAGCATGTCTGGCACATCGCCGAGAAGGGAGAGACCCACGGCCCCTATTCCAGGGCCCGGCTGGGGCGCATGGCGACCGAGGGCAGCCTCACGCGCGACACGCTCGTGTGGACCGCCGGGCAGGACGGCTGGAAACGCGCGGAGGATGTGGCCGAACTCGCGCAGCTCTTCACCGTCCTGCCGCCGCCCCCGCCGCCCGGGGCCTGAGCCCATGCGCCGCCGCACCACCATCCCCTGACCCCTCATGTCAGACACGCCCCCTCCCGCCCCTGCCGCGACCGAGCACCGCTTTCCCTGCGCAAGCTGCGGCGCGGATTACCGGTACGACCCGGGCGGCCACCGGCTGATCTGCGATCATTGCGGCGACGTGGCCGAGATCGAGACCGGCGGGCCGTGGCAGGGCGGCATTCGCGAGCTCGATTTCGCAACGGCCCTGCGCGACCGGCTGCCCGAGCAGGAGATGGAGGAAACCCGCACCACCACCTGCACGAGCTGCGGCGCGCAGGTCGAGCTTGGCGGCGACATCCATGCCACCGAATGTCCGTTCTGTGCCTCGCCCGTCGTGACCGATACCGGCACGCATCGCCATATCAAGCCGCGCGCGCTGCTGCCCTTCGCGCTGGACGAGGCCGCCGCGCGCAAGGCCATGACCGACTGGCTCGGCCGGCTCTGGTTCGCGCCAAACGGCTTGCAGGACTACGCCCGCAAGGGACGCCGGATGCAGGGCATCTACGTGCCCTACTGGACCTTCGACGCCGATACCGCATCGCGCTATCGCGGCGAGCGCGGCACCGTCCATTACGAGACCCAGACCGTGATCCAGAACGGCAAGCGCCGACAGGTGCAGGTGGCGCGCGTCCGCTGGCAGGCCGTGACGGGCCGGGTGGCGCGGTTCTTCGACGACGTGCTGGTGCTGGCCTCCACCTCGCTGCCCAAGCGGTTCACCGATGCGCTGGAGCCCTGGGATCTCTCGGCGCTGGTGCCCTACGCGCCGGAATATCTTGCGGGTTTCCGCGCCGAGGGCTACAATGTCGGTCTGGAAAGCGGCTTCGCCGAGGCGCGCGCCCATATGGACGCGGTGATCGCGCGCGATGTGCGCTTTGACATTGGCGGCGACCGGCAGCGCATCCATGCCATCGAGACCGAGGTGCGCGACGTGACCTTCAAGCACATCCTGCTGCCCGTGTGGCTGGCCGCCTACAAGTATCGCGGCGAGACCTACCGCTTCGTGGTCAATGCCCGCACCGGCCGCGTGCAGGGCGAACGGCCCTGGTCGGCCTGGAAGATCGCCGTGGCGGTCCTGCTCGGCGCGCTGGTGGCAGGCGCGATCGGCTATGTGCTGGCGATGGAACAGGGGGGCTTGTGATGCAGGACGGGATCGCCGCGCTCGAGGATCTGCTCGCCGCCCGCCACTCCTGCCGCGCCTTCCGCCCCGAGCCGGTGCCGGAGGAGACCATCGCACGGATCGTGACGGCGGCGGGCCGCGCGCCTTCGTGGTGCAACGCCCAGCCCTGGCAGGTGGTGGTGACGCGCGGGGCCGAAACGGCCCGCTTTCGCGAGGCGCTCCTTGCCGAGCTGGCCACTGGCGCGCCCCGCCCCGACCTGCCCTGGCCCGAGAGCTATCCCGGCGTCTATGGCGCGCGGCGGCGCGACTGTGGCTGGCAACTCTACGAGGCGGTCGGCATCGCCCGCGAGGACCGCGCCGCCCGCGACGAACAGAGCATGGAGAACTACCGCCTCTTCGGCGCGCCGCATGTCGCCATCGTCCATGCCGAGGCGGCGCTCGGGCCTTACGGCGCGATGGACACGGGCGGCTTTGTCACCGCTTTCATGCTGGCGGCAACGGCGCTCGGGGTAGGCAGCATCGCCCAGGCGTCCGTTGCCGCCTACGCCCCCTTCATCCGCGCGCATTTCGCCCTGCCCGAAACCCGGCACATGCTCTGCGCCATCTCCTTCGGCTGGCCCGACCCGGACCACCCCGCCAACGGCTTTCGCACCACGCGCGCGGCGCTCTCCGAGGTGCTCGATCTCAGGGGCTAGAGCGGCCGGTCCGGTGCCGGATGCGCCCCGGCCTAGCGCGCGATCACGATGTCCGCGCAGAGCCCGCCCAGCCGCGCGCTCTCGCCGAGCCGCAGCGTGCCGCCATGGGCGCGCGCCACGTCGATCACGATGGACAGGCCCAACCCCACGCCGGTGCCGCGGTTCTGGT
Organism: Roseovarius sp.; assembly: GCA_002720475.1. Taxonomy (GTDB): domain Bacteria; phylum Pseudomonadota; class Alphaproteobacteria; order Rhodobacterales; family Rhodobacteraceae; genus Roseovarius. The sequence continues at coordinate 193,327 of PBIL01000005.1, read as the reverse complement.
TGCGCGCGGGCTCGAGCCGGGCAAACGGGCGCAGCGCCTCCTCGCGGCTCTCGGGCGGGATGCCCGGCCCGTCATCCTCGACCCGGATGCGCAGCGACTTGGGGCCGAGCCGGACCGAGACCTCGGCGCGGGTACCATAGCGCACCGCGTTGGTGATCAGGTTCTCCACCGCGCGGCGCACCGCCTGGGGCCGCAGCGTCACCTCGCCCGCGCCCTCGGCCTCGTGCAGCACCACCGCCACCGCCGCGCGCTGCATGTCCTCCACCACCTGCCGCACGAGCGCCAGGGGATCGACGGGTTCGGGCGCGCTCTCCTGCGCACCGCGGGCGAAATCGAGAAACCCGTCGAGCAGCCGCTGCATATCGTCCACGTCGCGCAACATCGGGGCGGCCTCGGCCTCGTCGATCATCGCAAGCCCCAGCCGCAGCCGGGTGAGCGGCGTGCGCATGTCGTGGCTCACCCCCGAGAGCATCAGCGTGCGCTGTTCGATCTGCCGCTCGATGCGCGCGCGCATCTCGACAAAGGCGCGCCCGGCCGCGCGCACCTCGGTCGCGCCGCTCGGCCGATAGGGCAGATGGCTGCCGCGCCCGAACGCCTCGGCCGCCGCCGCCAGCCGCGCGATGGGGCGCATCTGGGCGCGCAGGTAGAGAAAGGAGATGAGCGTCATCAGCCCGCCCGCCAAAACCAGGTTGACGAAGAGAAGATGCGGACGCCGCGCCGAGACATGGGCGCGGTTGAACACCAGCCGCTCATACCCCGCCCCCTGCGGAAAATAGAGCCGCACCGCGTGATCGTCGGGCAACGCGATCGCCGCGATATCGGGAAAGTAGCGGCGCATCTCGCGGATGATCACGATGCCGGAGAAATCGTACCAGCGGCGGATATCCCCGTCCGGCAGATCCGCCGCCGGCACGGGCGTCACCGCGATGCCGAGCGCGCCCGCCACATCCGCCGGGTCCCCGTCGCGCACCAGCCGCACCTCGCGCGCGACGGTTTCGACCATCTGCTCGGTCACGCCCTCGAAATGACGCTGCACGAAGACCACCGAGACCACCAGGAGCAGCGTCACCACCGGCACCAGAAGGCCCAGCACGGTGCGCCCGAACAGGCCGCGCGGCAGATAGGGTTTGAGCCAGCGAAGCATCATGGCTAAACCTATGCTGGGTCGGGCGCGGAAGGAAGGGCGATGCAGGCAGACGACGAGAGCGCACCGCCGGCGGGCGTGCCGCGGGATCTGGACCATGGGCTGCGCGTGATCCTCGCGCCCAACCCCTCGCCCATGACCCATTGGGGCACGAATACCTATCTTCTGGGCACCCGGGCGCTTGCGGTGATCGATCCCGGCCCTGACGATCCGGCCCATCTCGCCGCGATCCTCGGCGCGCTCGGCCCCGGCCAGAGCATCAGCCACATCTTCGTGACCCATGCCCATCTCGATCACTCGCCCCTTGCCGCGCCGCTCTCGGCGGCCACCGGCGCGCCGGTCCTGGCCTATGGCGACGCGGGCGCGGGGCGCAGCGCGGTCATGGAGCGGCTTGCCGCGGCGGGCGGGATCGGCGGCGGCGAAGGGGTGGATGCGGGCTTTGCCCCCGATCTCGTGCTCCGCGACGGCGAGGTGATCGCGGGCGACGGCTGGCAGATCACCGCCCACTGGACGCCGGGCCATTTCGGCAACCACATGAGCTTTCAGGCGGGGGGTGACGTGTTCAGCGGCGATCTGGTGATGGGCTGGGCCAGCACGCTCATCTCGCCGCCCGACGGGGATCTCGCGCAGTTCCGCGCCGCCTGCGCGCGGCTGGCGGGGCTGGGGGCCAAGCGGCTTCTGCCCGGTCACGGCGCGCCGGTGAGCGACCCGGCCGCGCGCATCGGCTGGCTGCTGGCGCATCGGGACGCGCGCGAGGCCGCGATCCTGGCCGCGCTCGCCGACGGCCCGGGCTGCGCGCGCAGCCTCGCGCGGCGCATCTACACCGACACCCCCCCTGCCCTCCTGCCCGCGGCCCGGCGCAATGTCCTGGCCCATCTCATTGATCTGATGGAAAGATCATCGGTCGTGCGCCTCGACCCGCTCGGCCCCGACACCCGCTTCGCCCGACCGACCCAGAGCCCGCGCGCACCGTGAAGATTTTGTCACATCCCCTCTGGACCTCTCCCCGGTCCATTGCTATACGGCCCGCGTGTTCCGGCGTAGCTCAGCGGTAGAGCAGTTGACTGTTAATCAATTGGTCGCAGGTTCGATCCCTGCCGCCGGAGCCAAAAACCCCAAGAAAACAAGAGGATAAGAGGAAGCGCCGCAAGCGCGCTTGCCGGGAATTGCTCAGGGGTAACGTTTGGGGTAACAGGATTCATCTTGTTTCGTCTTCGGCCCGCTGGCAATGTGTCGTTTGCGAAGTGAGGTTGATGAAATGAGCTACAGACTTTCAAACCGTGAAGTGAAGGCGCTTAAGAACGCGAAGTTCGAGAACGATTTCTTGCAAGGTGACTTCTGCCTGAAGGCGAAACTTGGGCCGGGGATCGGTAGCGGGACAATAGAGAGCCTAGTATCGCTTGGGCTGATGGAAGTCGGATACAGCGAATATCATCACGAGGACAATTGCGTCCGAATCACAGAGGATGGTGAGCGTTGTCTGTATGGCGGCCTCACCACATCAGAGATTATGGAACAGTGCCCCGAGGGCAAGCAGTATCACGAACCGCGCGTTAAGCACTGGCCCGTTACCGAAAGAGGCGTCTTTCGATAACGTCCAGTCAACAGTTCGCCGTTGGCCCTTATTCCTGCCAATCCACCAGCTTGAGCGCCATAGCCGGATCAACGCCCGCCTCTTTCGCTTGCGCCAGAGCACCCACAATCGCCGTGATCGCCCGCGCCCGCCCGCCAGCATCGAAGGCTTGAAGGGGCCGCATCACGTCCAGCGTGACCGCCGATCCCAGCTTGTCCGTCGCTTCCTCGGCAATGCCCGTGGCGATAGGTTGCAGCACCCATTGCGCCAGATGCCGTTGCGCTTCCCTGACCATCGGGCCGGTCGTGGCGGGCGCGGTCAGACCGGGCAGGATGCCAAAGGCCATGTTGATCCCATCGCGCGCCGCCGCCAGCGTCTCGCGCGTCATGGCTTTCGACAGGTCCGGGGAAAGATCGTGCGGCTTCCAATCCTGCATCGGGGCGGGGCCGCCCGCCGCCGCCACGTTGACGGATTCGCGGATCAGCACCTTGCCCCGGTTGCCTCGGAACCCGCGCGCCATCGCTTCCAGGTCGGTTTGCGGTGCCTCGGGGAATGGCACGATCATGCTGGCCAGCGGTGCCGTCTCGAATACCTCGGCAAGCGCCGTCTCGACCGCGTTCAACAGCCCAGCCGTCAGTTGCGCCCGCTTGAGCGGGGCCGTGCCATAGTAGGGCGCGGCCACGTCGCAGCCGATCCGAAAATGCAGCACCTCAGCCGACAGGGCGGTTTCGGACCGTCCGCCGCCCGCCTCGGATACCGACACGCGGTAGGCCGTGGGCCGTCCGTCGCGGGTGCGTAGATCCCAGTCGGAACACGGGACAAGCCCCGCGTCACGGATCAGGAATAGCGCCTCGCCCCGAAGGGCCAGCGACCGCGCGCAGAGCGCCAAGGAACGCCGGTCCAGTAGGTCGGTGCCCGATACATCGGCAAGCCCCAGACCGCCTTCCCAGAGCGTCACAGCGCCTTGTGCCGTGGCCGTCAGTTCGGCAATGCCGCGCCGCCCGCTGATATAGCTTTCGCGCGCCGCCATGATCTCAGCCGTGAAGCCCGATCCGCTGGACCGGGTTTCCGCAGCCGTCTTTCGCTTGAATGGCCACATGCTCAGGCCCTCCTTTTGTAAGGCCGCAGCAGGTCCGCCGCGCCGCTCAGTTCCATTGCGCGCGCCACCCAGGCCGGGTTGCGCTGATAGCTTTCCTCGATCGCGCCACCCATGTTGACGGAATAGCTGGACACGCCCGCCCGATCCGTCGCGTCCGTCAGGTATTCGGCAAGCCGCCGGAACGCCTCAGAAACAGCCGCGGGAACGTCGCCGCCCCCCACGTCCGCCGTGATCCGATAGGGGCCGTCACCGGGCAGATCATAGCCGCCCCAGGGGGACGCCGCCGGGGTGCATTCCACCCATGCGCCGCTTTCCCAGACCTCGACCGTATTCAGGGTGGACGGCTGCAATGGGGCTTCCCATGCGCCTTCCCCCTCGACCGTCCAGACCACTTCCCGCACCGTCCAGCGCATCCGGCAATAAGCCTCGATCCGTTGCCAGAGCGCCGCTTGATCCAGCATCAACGCCGCCATGCTCAGGCCCGCCGGTGCCGATGGATAGCTGGCCGGGATTGCCTCGACCTCTTTCAATGTCACCGCCATGTCAGAGCCTCCACCTGTTGAGCGCATGGGCAAGCGTCCGATCCTCGACCGCCGCGCATGGCGTCCAGTTGCGCGCCTCGATCTGCGCTTGGGGATAGGCGGGTTTCGTCACGGCGCTGATCTCGATCAGGTCCGCAGAGCGCACCACCCGCAACAGCCCGTCGCTATCGCGCCTCACCAGATCGCCGCCGTCCGTCACGCGAAAGCCGGGGCTGATCCCGCCCACAAGCCCCGCCGCAAGGGTGCCCAGGAAGTCGGTGACATAGCCCACGCCGCGCATTTCCGGGGCAATCGTCGCCTCGAAAGTCAGGGCGTCATCGCCGTCCCTGATCTCAAGGCTTCCCGCCGCCCGCGATGCAAGCGGACGGTCGAAGTCGTGATGCACCAGCAAGTGAACGTCACCGCCAGCCGCGACCGATGCCCCGAAAGCCCGCGCCTCGAATACTTCCCGTCGCCGTTCCCGACCGCCTTGCAAGACAGTCGGGACAGCATATGGGAACCGGCCCCGCAGGACGGTTGCCCCGTCCGCAGAGGTGCGGACCTCAAGCCCGCCTTTGGAACCGGCCCAGAGCATCACTGAATGCCCGTCAGGATGCGGGTTTGCACCGCGCGGGAAATGGTAACGTCCATCGTGGCCAGCGCCGTGATCCGCAGCGCGCCCGATTGCGCATCCGAATACGGATCGCGGATCAGGTCGATAGCGCCCCACGTCCCCACGAAGAACGGGGGAACACCGCCCGCCGTGGTCGTCAGGACCGCGCTTGTCTCAGCCGGGGTGCCGGTCGGATCGGCAAGGGCATTGTGCGACATGACCACCGCGCCCAGCGCCTCGGTGAGACGGTCATACTCGAATTTGAAACCGCCGTCTCCGACCATGAGGCCATCCATGAAGTCCCAGACCTCGGGACGGATCAGCGCCCGCACATCGCCGGGGCCGGTCGCGGCGTTGCCGGTGATGAAGCTGACCACCTCGGACCGGAACGCCGCCCAGCTTGCAGCCGCGCCCACCGCCGTTTCGGTGATGCCCCATGCCGACGCACCCGCGAAAAGCCCCGTAGGTTCGCCCGCCGATCCGCTGCCCAGGAACACGGCGCGGTCAAGGGCTTCCTCGATAGCGCCGTTCATGTCGCGCCGCACCGCTTGCTCAAGCCCGCTGCCGGATTGCTTGAGCGTCTTGCGCGTGATGCGCATCTGGACGCCCAAATTGTGATCCGGCTTCAAGGGCCGATCAACGGTCGTGTAGGCACTCGGTCCGGTCACATTGCCGGTTTCCGAAGTCGCCCACCCGGCCGTCACGCTGGACGTGGCAACGGGATACTCGACCTCGCCCACGCCCACGTTGACCATCTGGCCACCCATGCGGGCCGCGACCGATCCCGCGAAAAGCCGCTCGATAATCGGTGCCGTGCGGATCGGATCGGGGGTGCCGCCCGCCACGGTTTCGCCCGCCCGGATTTCCAGGGCTTCCCACGGAATCGGAACGCCGCGATAGCCGCCGCGCGACCGCAGTTCGGTGACGATCTCGCCCGTCTGCCCCTCAAGGGCGCGGCCCTCGTCCAGAGCAAGGGCCACTTGGCGCATTTCAAAGCCCGCCATGACCTCGGCCCATTCCCGGCTGGACCGGGTTTCCAGATCGGCCCCGGCTTCCCGCCGTTCCTCATCCTCGGCAATGAGCGCCGCGCGATAGCGGGTTTCATTGGACCGATATTCGCGGTCCATTTCGTCCATCTGGCGGGTTTCATCCTCGGACGGCTTTTCTTTGCCGACCAGTTCCGAAAGTGTCTGGCGGATTTCGCTTTGCCGCCGTGCGATTTTGACAGAATCAAGCATCTGATTTCCTTTCGTGCTCGATAGGGTTTCGGCCCGTTTGACGGACCAGCTTTTTCCACGCCTCGCGGGCGGGGTCGGGTCGGCCTAAGCCGATCTCGATTCGGGTCTTGCGGGAATGACAGCGACCGCAGAGGCATTGCAGGTTGGACAGCGACCACGCCAAGTCAGGCCGATCCCTGACCGGCTCGATATGGTCGATCTCAAGCCGGTGCCGGTTGCCGCACTGGACGCATTTCCAATCGTCGCGCTCAAGCGCCTGCATCCGCAGAGCCTTCCAGCGCGGGCCGCGCGTGATCCGCCGGGAATGACGGGCGTATTCTTTCCGATCAGTCATCCCGCACCTGCAATTCCCAGAAAATGACCTCGCCAGCGGGGGCCAGCGGGGAAACGCGGATCGTGCGGAACACCTCGCCACCGATGCGCAGCCGGTCGGTTGTGGCGGGCGTGAGGGTCAGGCCGTCGACCGACAGGAAAACCCGCTGATCGCCCACGTCCATCAAGCCGCCCGCGATGAATTGCAGCTCGACCGCGTAAGTCGCCGTCAGGATCGTGACGGGATATTCCGTATCCGGGCCGGGGGTGTATCCCCCGAAGCCGTCCGTTGTGCCTTCACCGGGCCGCAACAGCGTTGCCGCCTGACCGTGTTTCGCTATCAGCCGCGATGCGGTTTCCATCATCCCCATGCGATGCGCCCTCCCTTGTGAGCGGGGCGGCCCATCATCCGGGCACCCTCAGCGACCGCCAGCACCGTTGCCGCCGCCGCGTCGATCCGGCCCGTGGACCGCGCCTTTGCCAATTTCAGATTGTTCGCCGGGTCGCGCAGCGTGACCGCATCAGCGAAAGCGGACCGCAACAGCAGCGACGGGGCAGTTTTCACCTTGCCGTCATAGGCCGCGCGCCGGAAACGCTCGCAATCCTCGCCGCCGTCCTTGAAGCCTTGGCCGCGCCAGATGATCGGGCACCGGATGCCCGCCCGGTCTATCGCCTCGCCAAGTTCGGCTTGCTTGTAGCGGTCCGCCGTGATCGCCGCGACCGGCTCGCCTTCCACATGGGCCATGACCTCGATCAGCCAGGGCGCGACGGGAACCGTCTGATCGCCCAGGGTGGACTACTCGCCCCGGTCCTGCATCTCGACATAGCGCCCGGACACGCCGTCATTCTGGCCACGGTCCAGCAGGGAAGGTTTTGACGGGAAGGTGCCCAGCGCCTCAAGCCGCCCCGTCGCGGCCCAATAGAACGCCGCCGCCGTCATGCTGGCAGAGCCGCCCAGGTCAATCCCGATGACCACTTGGCCTTGCCGGGGCGGAAGGTCCGCAGTCTCGCAGGACAGCCATTCATCGACCGTCAGCAGCACATCGCGGTTTTCGCCGCTGACACGCTCATTCCGGTTGTAGAGCCGGAACGCCGTCAGCGTCGATCCGCCCCGCGCAATCGCCCGCCGCGCCTGACCTTGCAGCCAGTCCAGGCTTGAGCCGATCCCATAGGCCGCGCCGGGGTTGGCCAGCTTGAGGCTTTCCAGATCGTCCGCAGGAAGGCCGGGGGCGGGCCGGTGTTCCTGCCGATAGACGCCCTCGGCTTCCTCATCCAGCCAGACGGAAAACGGGTGCGCATCGTCCGCCGCGCTCGTGCTGATAATCAGCGCCCGCCCGCCACGCTTGCCCAGACCGGACAACAGGGCGTGTTCCAGCGCGTCCCCCTGATCCGCCTGCCAATGCCCGCGCTCATCCATCAGGACCAGCGTGGGGGCCGATCCCAGAGCCGTCTTGCCGTCCGCAGCAATGGCCCGGACGAAGTGTCCGCCGCCGTCGCCGTCATACTCGATCTCAAGCCGGGGGCTGCGCCGGATCGTGAAGGCCGCTTGCTCATCCTCGGGAAGCGACCTGATGAAGCCCACCACGAAGTCAAACGCGATGCGCGCCTGATCCCGAGTCCTGGCCGCTATCAGGATTTCCCGCCGGGGCTGACGATCCCAGATGCCTTTGACAGCGCCAAGGGCGATGCCCGCCGACAGGGCGGTTTTCGCGTTCCCCCTGCCGATGCTCAGGCAGGCCACGTTCACACCGTCCGCCAGGGCACCCTTGACGAATTGCTTTTGGAACGGGGCCAGCTTCACCGCCTGACCGGCTTTCGGCCCCTCGGGGATGCTCAGGCTTTCAAGGAAGCGGATTGCCTTGGTGGATGCCTTCATGCCGCCACCCCCGATCCACACAGCGCGAAAGCGCAAGTCTGGCCGTCGGTTACGGTCCTGCAAAGAAAGCCCGGCATTGGGACCAGACTTGTCCCGCCAACGGCCCGGACAACGGCCCCGGGACACGGGACAACCCCTATAGGGGGTTGTCCCTGTCCGTCCCGCCCGGGACAGTCCGGACATGTCCCGGACATGTCCCTATTTGTCCCGCCCCTATTCATCGGCTTCCACCTTCCATGCGTGGTTGTCGAATTGCTTCACCAGCCCCCTTTCGATCAGCGTTGTCTTGGCTCGATTGAACGTCTTGCGCTGCGTGTCGCGGCTGTCGCTATCGGTCAGCCCGTGCCGCTGGCACATGGTCCTCCATTCTTCCAGGGTGACCACAGGGCGGGATGGATAGTTCGGCCCGGCGATGGTCCGGCCCTTGTCGATCAGGGCTTCTGACAGGGCTTGCAGCGCCACCGCTGGCTTGCCGGAGACGCGGCGCTTCTGCTTCACCTCCACCTCATCGCAGAGACGCGGCACAAGCGTTGTCTGGCAGCTTGGCAGTGTCACCTTGTCCATGCGGAAACCCCATTCCCCGCTGCTGTCCGCGTCCTTGTGACGATCCACGCTGAGCACCGTGGTGAGGCTGTCCTTGTCGCCCTCTGCTTTGAGGCGGGTGTCGAAGCTGCCCCAGAAATGAGTGTGCATCCGGGCGCGTGTCTCATCGGCCCAGCCGGTATGCGCGATTGTCAGGACCGCGCATTTCATCTCGCGCATGATCCGGTTGATGTTCCGAACCCATGCCCGCGCCGTCTCATCGCTTGTTTCCGGCCCCATCATCGACGCGCCGAAAATGTCGATCACCACCAGCTTGAAGGCGAACGATGGATCGTGCCAATCGGCGTTGCCCTCGCGGGTTGCGCAGTTGATCGCACAAGAGCGCAGAAGGTCATTCACCGCGTTGTCGTCGTCCAACGCTATCTCTTGCGGATAGAGCGTCACCGCGTCCTGGCGGTCCTTCTCCGGTATTTCATGCGCCTCATACCAGCCGGGAATGCGCTGCTTTGCGACACCCAGCGCGCCCTCGGTCGCGACGTATAGAACCGGCCCGCCGTCCATGATCGCCGCGCCGTGCCAGCTTCCATGCAGATGCCCGGTGCCGACCGAACACGCTATGTCGACTCCCAAAAACGATTTGAAGCTGTTGCTCCGTCCGAACAGAAGCGCCGATGTTTGCTCGACGATAAGCCCCTCGATCAGCCATTCAGGATCGGGCAGGCTGATCATGTCCTGATACGACAGGAAGGTGAGCGGTGGCTTGGGGGGCGTGACGGTCCTGCGGGCAGAGCCGCTTACGACTGTCAACTCGCTCGCATGGTAACTGCCGAACGAACCATCCGCCCAGGTCACGCCGATTTTCCCGGTATCGACGTGCCTTCCTTTGACCGTGCCGATTCCGGCCCCACGGGGTGACGTGACGCTTACGCCCCCTTTTAGCATCCGCTCTTTCGCCAGATCGGATTCGGGGATGTAATCGCCTCGCTCGTAATAGTTTCCGTTGACGATACTGCCGCGCCCCATGCGCTCATGATGCGCGCGGTCCTGTTCCTCGAGTTTGTCGAACCCTCCATCGGCCATCACGCCGCCCTCCTTTGCACATGCGCCAGAAAGTCGGCTTGAGCCTCGCGGGGCAGGCGGTTGAAGGTGGCGAGGGTATAGGCCCGGAGTTCCTCGGGGCTGGCAATGTCGGCCCAATAAGCCGCCTCATCCATCGGGTCGATGAACGGGGGCAGGGGTGCGCCCGCGTCCTGAATGACCGTGTTCGCAACGTCCCGCGCGTGATCACGGTCGAGACTGCGCAGCGCCGCCCATGCGAGGGCCCCGCGTTCCTCTGGGGTGAGCCGCGCCTGCCAGACCGCCGACGCCGCCTCCCATCCGTCGAAGTCGCCCAGGGTGAGCGCATAGCCCAGCATCCGGGTCGCCCCGAGGTGCCGTCGCTCGATCAGCTTGGAGAAAGAGCGGCGCTTGCTCATCACGCCATCCCCCAATGCGTTGCGCCCGCCAGCGCGCCGGGGTTATTCATTTCGGTATTGCGCGATTGCTGAGTCACGCGGCCACCTCGCGCGCATCCAGCCATTCGATCACATCTGCCTCGCGCCAGTAGCGGCGACGGGCGATGTAGATGGGCCGGGGGAAGCTCAGCGCCGGGTCATTCAGCCAGCGCCAGAGGGTCATATCGGAGACGCCGCCAAGTGCATCGCGCACCGCCGCCGCCGTCAACAATCTGGAAGTCATGGGCCTACCTCGTTAGAACAGGTTAGACCCCCAATATTCAAGGAATTAGCTTGCCGGTATTGCGGAAGAAAATCAGAAATTAAATCGCAAAGCGTCGGCTTGTTGCCATGCGTCCCGCGCCGCCTGTTCCGTTCCGTTACGGGAAGGCAGCAAGGCGGTCAGTTCTGCCCACGATGCGCCTGCCTCTCTACCGTCCAGGATTCGTAGATAGTTTAACCATTTCGTCGGATGCCGCCGCTTCTGAATAACCTTGCCGTGGGCGATGCGTTGCATCTCCTTGAGCAATTGTTTCGCACATTCCAATTGAGGTTCAAGAGGCTTGCTCAGGTCAAAATCTACGCGCTCAAATCCCACAGGCGGCTCTTCGGAATAGAATTGTGACACGCCTTCCGCCCAGTCGCTAAATCCGATCACATCGAACGGCTGCTCTCCAATTCTCGGATTAGGAAGGCGCGGCAAGCCCAAGGATCTGGCAATCGGATGCATGGCAGTAAAGCCGGGTTGATCCGGGCGCAGATGCGCAACGCGAAACCCTTCTTTTCCTGCGAATCTCGACCAGTAGCGATAGCTGTTTTCAGCTTCATCATCGAAGGCAGATCGCACATCATCGCGTCGTCGCAAAAACTCCCATCGCCAGCGATTGCGCGTCCAATTGATTGTTTCGCCATAGGTGGATTGGTCACGCCAATTTGGTATGCCCCACTCGTTCACGCCCGGACCTCGCTAATCCGCACCACGTTCTCCGCTGGGCCGTCCACCAGATCACCGACAAAGCGCGCCCATGCGTCGAGCGCGGCTCGCTTTTCATCTGCATAATCGTGCCGCTGATAGACGCTCACGATCCCGGCGGCGGTGCCGCTCACATGGTTCAAAACCGCCTCGGTCACGCGCACCGGAATACCGAGGCGCGCCATGCCGGTTGCCGCCGTGCGGCGCAGATCGTGAAACGTCCAGTGCGGAATCTCCACCGGCTCGCCCGCTTCCTTGGTCGCGATCTCGACCATGCGCTCGGCAATGTGGTTCCGGCCCTTGTGAAAGCCGCCCAGGGGCGTTTCGCCTGTCGTGGTGAACACATACCCCGGCACGCCCTCGACGCGCTCGACGCCCGCCAGAACGGCGCTCACGGCCTCTGACAACGGCACGGAATGGGCGCGCCCGTTCTTGGTGCGCTCTGGTGCCATGTTCCACACGCCGCCGCTGATTTCCGCATCCCGCATCCCCGCAACCTCGCCAAGCCGCTGGCCCGTCAAAAGCAGGATCTGCCCAAGCGGCCCCCAAGGAAAACCCAGATCGTCGCAGGCGCGCCAGAACCATCTGATTTCGTCATCGCTCAGAACGCGGTCGCGGCTCTTTTCCTTGGCAACCGGCTTGACGCCCTGCGCGGGCGACATGGCGATGATGTCACGATCAACACACCAGCCAAAGAACGTCCCGAGATAGGACCGGACGCGGTTTGCAGTCACGACGCGACCGCTATCGGCTATCCCGTCCAGAAGGTCGATCACGTCGCGCTTGGCTATGTCGTGAATATCACGCTCCCCCCAGACTGTGACAACGTGGCGCTCTAACTCGCGCTTGACCACCGCGCCGGATTTGAGGCTGGCAAGGTGCCGCCTGGCATAGTCGCCCACCAGCGTCTTGATCTTGTCGCGCTCCGATAGCTGCGCCTCGATCCGCTCGGCCTTGGCCCTCTTCTTTGCTGCGCCCGGATCGTTGCCATGCTCCACCGCCTCGATTGCCTCGGATGCTGCGGCGCGGGCTGCGGCAACGCCCATGATCGGCCATTTGCCCAAGGTCAGCTTCTTCGGCTTGCCCGCGTAGCGATAGCGCAGCGCCCAGGATTTGGCCCCGCTCGGTTGCACCACAAGATAGAGACCGGGTAACGCAGGGTCGGGGAGTTCGCGGCGGTTCGCGTCGGGTTTGACGGCCTCAACCGTCTTGGTCGTGAGTGCTTTCGCCATCGTCACACCTCAATCAATTGGTGTTACCCCGGCCTTATCCAGCCCCACCAACAGCTTGGCCCGAAAGCCCTATCGTGGCGGCCCATTCTGTTACCCCAAGCCTCCGGGGTAACACAGGGGTAACAGATTCCGGTGGTTTGCACCGTTACCCCAAGTTAGTCACAAAGGCTAACATTGCAAGCAAATATCCTCTTTTCATGGGAGTTTTTTGCGGCGATAGTTTTACATAGTTAGGCACCGTTTGGCCCTAAAACTCGACTGTTAATCAATTGGTCGCAGGTTCGATCCCTGCCGCCGGAGCCAAATCCTTTCGACCCGAGTAGCTTGATCGCGCCTTTCCGCAGGGTTCCGCGCGCGGTCGCGGCAGGCCCTTGACCCGGGGCGCGCGCGCTGCATCTCGTGACGGGACGGGGTGTCACCGGAGGGACCATGGAACGATCCGCGATCATCGTCAGCCACGGCCAGCCTTCCGATCCCGACCCGGCGGAGGCGGAACTCGCGCGGTTCGCGGGGCGGGTGGCCGAGGCCCTGCCCGGGTGGCATGTGGGGTCGGCGACGCTGGCGAAACCCGGTGCGCTCGACACGGCGCTCGGCGCGGCGGGGCCCGCGCCGCGCGTCTATCCGCTTTTCATGACCGAGGGCTGGTTTACCGGCGACGCGCTGCGCAAGCGGCTGGATGGCGCGCCCGGGGCGCGAATCCTGCCGCCGCTCGGCGTCTCGCCCGGCCTGCCCGCTCTTGCGGCCGACCTTCTGCGCGCGGAGATCGCGTCGGCAGGCTGGCAATCGCGGGAGGTGCGCCTCTTCATTGCCGGGCACGGCTCGGGGCGCAGCGCCAACTCGGCGCGCGACACGCGCGCCTTTGCCGCCGCGCTCGCCGCGCTCCTGCCGCTTGCCGCGCTGAGGGTGGGCTTTGTCGAGCAGCGCCCCTATCTGGCCGAGGCCGCCCGCGATCTGGGCGCGCAGAGCCTCTGCCTGCCCTTCTTCGCCGCGGCGGGCGGGCATGTGGTGGACGACATCCCCGAGGCGCTCGACGCCGCGGGGTTCGAGGGGCTGCGCCTTGCGCCCATCGGCACGGCGGCTGCCGTGCCGGACCTCGTGGCCCGCGAGATTGCCGCCACGGGCTGAGCCGCCGTTAGCGCCACCATGCCCCATCCCGGCGCCTTGCGATAACGGTTATCGCTAACATCCTGTCATGTCACCGAAAAAAGACGATTTGCGGCTTCCCGAAAGCGCCCGTCCGGTCTATACGGCGCGTGACTTTCCGAACAGGAGACCGCCATGACCATCACCGTCGGCATCAACGGGTTCGGCCGCATCGGTCGCTGCACGCTTGCCCATATCTCCGAAAGCCTGCGCAACGACATCAATGTCGTCAAGATCAACGCCACCGGCCCGATCGAGACGGCCGCGCATCTGATGCGCTATGACAGCGTGCATGGCCGGTTCGGCCATCCCGTCACCGTGGCGGGCAACACGCTCGATCTCGGGCGCGGGCCGATCGAGGTGATGTCCAGCTACGATCTCGGCGCGCTCGACTGGGAGGGGGTGGACGTGGTGCTCGAATGCACCGGCAAGTTCAACGACGGGGCCAAGGCGAAGACGCATCTGGACCGCGGCGCGCGCAAGGTGCTGATCTCGGCCCCGGCGAAGAACGTGGACCGCACCGTGGTCTATGGCGTCAACGACGCGATGCTGCAATCGGGCGAGAAGATGATCTCGAACGGCTCCTGCACCACCAACTGCCTCGCGCCGCTTGCCAAGGTGCTGCACGAGGCCATCGGCATCGAATCGGGCATCATGACCACGATCCACGCCTATACCGGCGATCAGCCGACGCTCGACCGGCGGCACGATGACCTCTACCGCGCGCGCGCGGCGGCGATGTCGATGATCCCCACCTCCACCGGCGCGGCCAAGGCATTGGGCGAGGTGCTGCCCGAGCTTGCGGGCCGGCTCGACGGATCGGCCATCCGGGTGCCGACGCCCAATGTCTCGGCGGTGGACCTGACCTTCGTCGCCCGCAAGGACGTGACGAAGGCGGATGTGAACGAAGTCGTGGCCGAAGCGGCGGCGGGCGCGATGAAGGGGATCCTCGGCTACGATCCCGAGCCCAAGGTCTCGGTCGATTTCAACCATACCGAGGAAAGCTCGATCTTCGCGCCCGACCTCACCAAGGTCATCGGCAGGCGGCTGGTGCGGGTGCTGGCCTGGTATGACAACGAATGGGGCTTTTCGTGCCGCATGGCCGATGTGGCCGTGGCCATGGGCCGACTTCAGTAAATCCCGACCCGGCCATGACAAGGCCCCGGCCCGCGCGCCGGGGCCTTTGCGTTGGGGGCCCGCGCGACAAAGGAAAGGCCGCGCCCTCGGGAGGCGCGGCTTTCCCGAACGTCCCTGGCAAGACCCTTACTTGATCTTGCCTTCCTTGTATTCGACATGCTTGCGCGCGACGGGGTCGTATTTGCGCACCGTCATCTTCTCGGTCATGGTGCGGGCATTCTTCTTGGTCACGTAGAAATGCCCGGTGCCCGCGGTCGAGTTGAGGCGGATCTTGATGGTGGTCGGCTTCGCCATGTGTCGTCTCCTGCGGCGGATGCACGGCACCCGCGAATATCCCATGAACCCCGGCTTTTAGCGGTGCACGCGTCCGAGTCAACCGGGTTTTTGGCGCGGCCTCAGTTCTGCGAGACCTGCGTCGGCTTGCGATAGAAGTGGTGCACGCCGATGGTGGCGGTGCGCGGATAGACGCGCGCCCACCGGGGATTGACGGCGCGGGTGTGGTAATGGGTGGCCCCGTCGGTCAGGCGGCGCGGCGCGCCCGCGACCATGACCCGCGCCACCCGGCTCACCTGATCGAACGCCGCCTTGTTGGCGATCGTGTCGGGGTGGCCGTCGCAGGTATAGGTGAACTGGCACTGATATTTGCGCCCCGTGCCCTGATGGATCACGCCGCAGACCGTATCGGGGAACAAGGCGCTGTCCACGCGGTTGAGGATCACCTCGGCCACGGCGAACTGGCCCCGCACGCTCTCGCCCCGGGCCTCGAAATAGAGCGCCTCGGCCAGGCAACGGGTCTGCTCGTCGAGCTTGCCCACGGGCTGCTCCGAGAGCCAGTCGCGCGAATACTCGACCCCGATTTCCGGGCGGGTGATGAAACTGGCGAGCCGATCTCCCGGCACCGCGCGCAGCGCGCGCGCCTCCTGCACCATCAGTTGCGTCACGGGGGCATCCGCCAATACCGGCCCTGTCAGCCCCGCGGCCAGCGCCACGGTCCACAGTATCCGTTTCATGCGTCGTCTCCTTGCCGTCCGGCGCGCCACAGGCACGCCACAATTCGACGTCGCCTATCCGAAAGCCGCGCAAAGATCCACCCGGCGGATCGGCAATCATCCGCCGATCAGGAAATCTGTCGCAAAAGAGGCTTGCAACATCTCAGATATTGCTTAGGCGCGCGCAACTCCTACCCCATCTTGTCGCGCACGGCCAGCTGTGCGGCGGCAAGTCGCGCCACCGGAACCCGGAAGGGCGAGCAGCTCACATAGGTGAACCCGGCCTCGCGGCAGAACCCGATGGATTCGGGGTTGCCGCCATGTTCGCCGCAGATCGACAGCACCACGTCGGGATTGGCCGCGCGCCCGCGCTCGGCCCCGATCCGCAAAAGCTCGCCCACCCCGTCGGTATCGAGCACATGGAACGGATCCTCGGGATAGACGCCCTGCTGCACATAGGCCGACATGAACCGCCCCGCATCGTCGCGCGACAGACCGTAGGTCATCTGCGTGAGGTCATTTGTGCCGAAGCTGAGGAAGGACACCAGCGGCGCGATCTCGCCCGCGCGCAGCGCCGCGCGCGGCGTCTCGACCATGACGCCGAGGCGATAGGTGAAGTCGCGCCGCGTCTCGCTGCGCACCGCCGCCGCCACCGCATCCACCCGCGCCTTGACCAGTTCCACCTCGCGCCGGGCGCTGACCAGCGGGATCATGATCTCGGGCACCACCGCCGCGCCCTCGCGGCTTGCCTCGAGCGTCGCCTCGAAGATGGCGCGCGCCTGCATGTCGTAGATCTCGGGCATGGTGATGCCGAGCCGCACGCCGCGCATCCCCAGCATGGGGTTGTATTCGCCAAGCGCCTCCACCCGGCGCGTCACGTCCGACACCGGCAGGTCGAGCGCCTCGGCCAGTTGCAGATGCCCCGCCCGGTCGGCCGGCAGGAACTCGTGCAGGGGCGGGTCAAAGAGGCGGATGCATACCGGCTGCCCCTGCATGATGCGAAAGAGATCGGTGAAATCCGCCCGCTGCATGGGCAAGAGCCGCTCGAGCACCGCGGCGCGGTCATCGGGCGTGTCGGCGAAGATCATCTCGCGCATGACGGTCAGGCGGTCGGCCTCGAAGAACATGTGTTCGGTCCGGCAGAGGCCGATGCCCATCGCGTTGAAGTTGCGCGCAAGCTCGGCATCGGCGGGCGTGTCGGCATTGGCGCGCACGGCGATGTCGCGGGTCTCGTCGGCCCAGGCCATCAGCGTCTGGAAAGCCTCGTCGCGCGCGGCCTCCAGCAGCGGGGCCTCGCCCGCCAGCACATGACCGTTGGTGCCGTCGATGGTGATCGTCTCGCCCGCGCGCACCACGCGCCCGTCGGGCATGGTCAGCATCTTGCGGCGGGTCTGAAAGCGGATCTCCGAGGCCCCGACCACGCAGGGCAGGCCGATGCCGCGCCCGATCACGGCGGCATGGCTCGTGATGCCGCCACGCTCGGTCAGGATCGCGCATGCCGCATGCATCCCGCGAATGTCCTCGGGGCTTGTCTCCCGGCGCACCAGCACGCTGGCCTCGCCGCGCGCGGCCGCCGCCTGCGCCTCGGCCGCGGAGAAGACCACCTTGCCCGAGGCGGCGCCGGGGCTCGCGGCAATGCCGCGCGCAAGGATGTCGCGCGGCGCCTCGGGGTCCACCTGCCGGTGCAAGAGCTCGTTGAGCGCGCGCGGCTCGATCCGCATCAGCGCCTCCTCGCGCGGGATGATCCCGTCCTCGGCCAGGCGCACGGCGATGGCCACCGCCGCGCGCGCGCTGCGCGCCACGCGGATCCCGTCAAGGATCCAGACCTTTCCATCCTCCAGGGTGAATTCAGTCTGCATCTCCTCGCGCAGCTTCTCGCGCATCAGCCGGGTATGGGCGAGGATCTCTTCAAAGGCCGCGGGGGCCAGATCCTGAAGCGAGGGGCCGCGCGGATCGCGTGTGAGATAGAGCGCGTCCCGTCCTCCCGAAAGCGCATCGCGGCCCTGGCTCTGGCTCAGGTAGCGGCCGGTGATCTGCGCAGCACCTGTGCGCCCGTCCACCAGCTGCATCACGCCCGAACCGCTCTCTCCCGGCCCGATCCCGAGCGCCAGTTCCTGCACCACAAGGCCGAGCCCGGCATCGGCGGGTGCGCCCTTGGCCTGCCGCAGAAGCCGCGCGGTCGTGCCCTCCCAGGCCCGCGCCATCGAGCGCAGCACCTCGGCAAGCTGCACCGCCGGATCCTGCGGAAATTCCTCGTCGGTCTCTTCCTCGTAGGCGCGCAGCGCCTGGGAAAGGCCGGTCACCGGATCTTCATCCACATCGTCGAACACGTCCGGGTCGAGCCGCGCGACATGGATCGCATAGCCCTGCACGAAGCGCAGGTAGATCACCGAGGCCGCGCGCTTGCCGATCTGCTCGGAGAGTTCCACGAAACGCGCATCGTTGATCCCGATATTGAGCACCGCCCCCGGCCCGCCCCAGTCGGGATCCTCCGAAGAGGGGCGCACACAAAGCAGGGTGCCCGCCTCGAAAGCCCCGAGCAGGCGCGCCATCTCGGGCATCTCTCCGGCAGCGATGCGATGCACCGCATGAAAGGACAGCGCCAGCGTGCGCGGCACCGGCAGGCCAAGCCGCACCAGCCGTTGCAGGCATTTCGCCCGTCCGCCATGGGTGCGGGTATGCACCGGCGCGGAAGCGGTGATGAGGGTGATGTTGCTTTCGTCCTGCTGCACTGCGGCACCTTTCCTTGCCCGCACCATACGCCGCATGCCGGTCTTGGCAAGGGCGCGCATGGCCCGCGCGGCGCGGGCGGGGCTCAGAGCGGCACGGCCTCGACCGTCTCGCCACGCAGCACGAGCCCGATCTCGCCCCGGCAGAGCCGCAGCGCATCGGCCCCGAACACATCGCGCCGCCAGCCGCTGAGCGCGGGCACGTCGCGCCCGCCCGCGGCCAGATGGTCAAGATCGGCGGCGCTGGCGATCAGCTTCGCGGCCACGCCCGAGGCGTCGCTGCGCGCCTTGAGCAGCACCCGCAGCATGTCGGCCAGCGCCGGGTTGGCCGGGGCCTTCGCCTCGCCCTCGACGCGGGGCATGGCCTCGGGCGGACAGTCGAGCCCGGCCTTGACGGCGCAAAGAAGCCCCTCGGCGATCTCGCCCTTGCGCGCCTCGCGCAGAAGCAGCCGCGAGCGCCCCAGATCCTCGGGCGATTGCGGTTTCGTCGCCGCCAGTTCCAGCAGCGCGTCATCCTTGCACACGCGGCTGCGCGGCACGTCATGCGACTGCGCATAGGTTTCGCGGAACCGCGCCAGCTCGCGCAGAACGGCAAGGAAGCGCGGCGCGGTGTTGCGGGTCTTGACGCGCCGCCAGGCCTCTTCGGGATCGGTGCGATAGGTCTCGGGATTGCTCAGCACGGCCATTTCCTCGGCCACCCATTTCTCGCGCCCCGAGCGTTTCAGCCTGTCCGCCAGAAACTCGTAAATCTGGCGCAGATGGGTCACATCGGCCAGCGCGTAAGCCTTCTGCGCCTCCGACAGCGGCCGGCGCGACCAGTCGGTGAAGCGCGAGCTCTTGTCCACCGTGGCCTTGGCGATGCGCTTGACCAGCGTCTCGTAGCCCGCCTGCTCGCCGAAGCCGCAGACCATGGCGGCCACCTGCGTATCGAAGAGCGGCGCCGGGATCACGCCGGCATTGACCTGGAATATCTCCAGATCCTGCCGCGCGGCGTGAAACACCTTGACCACGCCGGGATCGCGGAAGAGCTCGTACAGCGGCTCGAGCGAGAGCGCCGCGCCCCCCGCGATCGGATCGACCAGCACCGCGCCCTCCTCCCCCGTGCCCGGCATGGCCAGCTGCACAAGGCAGAGCTTCGAGTAATAGGTGCGCTCGCGCAGGAACTCGGTATCGACGGTAACGTAATCCTGCCCGCGCGCGGCCGCGCAGAACTCGGCCAGCGCGTCGGTGGTGGTGATGGTCTTCATGCCGTGTCCGTGCTTTCGTCCAAGGGGTGGCCCGGCCGGTATAGACCACTCGCGCGGCGATGCAAATGGCCGCACTTTCAGCTTGAAGCGGGCGGCCGCGTGGTGGTATCTGCGAGGCCAAGGCGGGTGTAGCTCAATGGTAGAGCAGCAGCTTCCCAAGCTGACGACGAGGGTTCGATTCCCTTCACCCGCTCCACTCCCCCGGCCCGTCCGATCACGCCTGCCCCACCCGGGAAAACTGCCCCGCCGAAGAAAAAGGGGGGCCGAAGCCCCCCAGTCTCGCGGATCGGGTGTCATTCACTGCCCGACCATGGTTGTTGCCTGTCTCCGATCCGCGTCCGGGGCGAGCGCACCCGCCCCGTGTCTCGTTCCCCTCAGCTGCACCCGCTCGTCGCGCCGCAGGTGTTGCACTTCATGCAGGTGCCGTTCCTGACCAGCGTGTAGTTGCCGCATTCGCCGCAGGCCTCGCCCTCGTAGCCCTGCATCCGGGCCTTTGTGCGCGCGTCCAGCGACACGGTGGCCACCGTTGCCGTCGCCACGCTCGCCTGCACGGTCTCGGGCACCAGGGTTTGCAGCGCCGTCCCGGCATCGCCCGTCAGGCCCGTCGTGCCGCTGGCCTGACCGCCCTGGAACACCACCAGTTCCTGCGGCAGCCGCTTGCGCAGGTAGCCGGTGGAGCTGATCTGCTTGAGCACCTCCAGCGAGCGCGATGCAGCTTCGCCAGACATCTCCTTGATATTGCTGACACCTTCCTCTTCGCCACGGCCCAGGTCGTCAAAGCTCGCCCCCATGGGCTTGACATGGGCAAGATCGGTCCGGTCGAGATAGCTCACCGCCAGTTCGCGGAAGATGTAATCGAGGATGGAGGTGGCGTTCTTGATCGAGTCGTTGCCCTGCACCATGCCCGAGGGCTCGAACTTGGTGAAGGTGAAGGCATCGACGAATTCCTCCAGCGGCACGCCGTATTGCAGGCCGACCGAGACGGCGATGGCGAAATTGTTCATCATCGCGCGAAAGCCCGCCCCCTCCTTGTGCATGTCGATGAAGATCTCGCCCAGCTTGCCGTCCTGGTATTCGCCGGTGCGCAGATAGACCTTGTGCCCGCCGACGATGGCCTTTTGCGTATAGCCCTTGCGCCGCTCGGGCAGCTTTTCGCGGGCGGCGCGGACCACTTCCTTGATCACCACCTTCTCGACGATCTTCTCGGCCAGCACGGCCGCCTTTTCCTGCGCGGAACCGGATTCCAGCACCTCGGCGGCCTCGTCGTCATCCTCGACGAGCGCGGCTGCCAGCGGCTGGCTGAGCTTGGAGCCGTCGCGGTAAAGCGCATTGGCCTTGACCCCGAGCGACCAGGACAGCTCATACGCCTTCTGGCAATCCTCGATGGTGGCATCGTTGGGCATGTTGATCGTCTTGGAAATCGCGCCCGAGATGAAGGACTGCGCCGCCGCCATCATGTGGATATGGCTGTCCACGCTCAGATACCGCTTGCCCTTCTTGCCGCAGGGATTGGCGCAGTCGAAGACGGGATAGTGCTCGGGCCGCAGATGCGGCGCACCCTCCAGCGTCATGGTTCCGCAGACGTGATCGTTGGCCGCCTCGATCTCGCGCCTCGAATAGCCCAGATGCGCGAGCAGGTCGAAGGCCGGATCGGCGAGCCTTTCCGCCGGGATGCCGAGCACGCCCTGGCAGAACTCCTCTCCCAGCGTCCACTGGTTGAACACGAAGCGGATGTCAAAAGCCGAGCCGAGCGCCGCCTCGATCCGGGCAAGCTGCGCCTCGCCGAAGCCGTGGCCCAGGAGCGAGCTGTGGTTGATCCCCGGCGCATTGCCAAGGCTGCCATGGCCCACCGCATAGCTCACGATCTCGCCGATCTGCGCCGCGCCATAGCCCAGCTTTTCCAGCGCGGCGGGCACGGAGTGGTTGATGATCTTGAAATAGCCGCCACCGGCCAGCTTCTTGAACTTCACCAATGCGAAATCCGGCTCGATCCCGGTCGTGTCGCAATCCATCACCAGCCCGATCGTGCCGGTGGGCGCGATGACCGAAGTCTGCGCGTTGCGATAGCCGTGCCTTTCGCCAAGCCGGAGCGCCTCGTCCCAGCTTGCCATCGCCAGATCGACAAGCCGCGCGTCGGGGCAGTTGGCGTGATCGAGCGGCACCGGCTTGACGGCAAGCCCCTCGTAGCCTTCGGTTGCGCCATAGGCGGCGTTTCGGTGGTTGCGGATCACCCGCAGCATGTGGCGCGCATTGCGCTTGTAGCCCGCGAAAGCGCCCAGTTCCGCCGCCATCTCGGCCGAGGTCGCATAGGCCACGCCGGTCATGATCGCGCTCAGCGCACCACAGAGCGCGCGGCCCTCCGCGCTGTCATAGCCCAGCCCCATGTTCATCAGCAGCCCGCCGATATTGGCATAGCCAAGGCCGAGCGTGCGGAACTCGTAGCTCAGTTGCGCGATCTCCTTCGACGGAAACTGCGCCATCAGCACCGAGATCTCCAGCGTCACCGTCCAGAGCCGCGTGGCATGCATGTAGCCTTCGGCGTCGAATTGCCCGTCCTTGTAGAACTTCAAGAGGTTCATCGAAGCCAGATTGCAGGCGGTATCGTCGAGGAACATGTATTCCGAACACGGGTTGGAGCCGCGGATCTCGCCATCCTCGGGGCAGGTATGCCAGGCATTCACCGTGTCGTGGAACTGGATGCCCGGATCGGCGCAGGCCCAGGCGGCGTGACCCACCTGCTCCCAGAGATCGCGGGCCTTGATGGTCTTGGCGACCGATCCATCCACCCGGTTGATCAGCGCCCAGTCCCCATCCTCGCGCACGGCCCGGAGAAAGGCATCGGTCACGCGGATCGAGTTGTTGGAATTCTGCCCCGAGACCGAGGCATAGGCTTCCGAGTCCCAATCGGTGTCATAGGTGGGAAACTCGATGCTGCCATAACCCTGTCTGGCATAGTCGAGCACGCGCTTGACATAGGTTTCCGGGATATGCGCCTTCTTCGCGCCGCGAATGGCGGCCTTGAGCGCGGGGTTCCTGCCCGGGTCCACCGCATCCTCCGACGAGCCGTCCCATGCCCGGATCGCCGCGAAAATCTCGTTGAGCTTCGCCTCGTGCATCTTGGAGCCGGCGACGATGGAGGCGACCTTCTGCTCTTCCTTCACCTTCCAGCCCACGAATTCCTCGATATCCGGATGGTCGGCATCGCAGATCACCATCTTGGCCGCGCGCCGCGTGGTCCCGCCCGACTTGATCGCCCCCGCCGCGCGGTCGCCGATCTTGAGAAAGCCCATGAGCCCCGAGGACTTGCCGCCGCCCGAGAGCTTCTCTCCCTCGGCGCGCAGCGAGGAGAAATTCGTGCCGGTGCCCGATCCGTATTTGAACAGCCGCGCCTCGCGCACCCAGAGATCCATGATCCCGCCATCGCCCACCAGATCATCCCTGACCGACTGGATGAAGCAGGCGTGCGGCTGCGGATGCTCGTAGGCGGAGGTGGATTTCGTGAGCTTCCCGCTCTCGAAATCCACATAGTAATGGCCCTGGCTCGGCCCGTCGATGCCATAGGCCCAGTGCAGCCCGGTGTTGAACCATTGCGGCGAGTTCGGAGCGGCCATCTGCATCGCCAGCATGACGCGCATCTCGTCGAAATAGGCGCGGGCATCCTCTTCGGTGGTGAAATAGCCGCCCTTCCAGCCCCAATAGGCCCAGGCCCCGGCCAGACGGTCGAAGACCTGCCGGGCGCTCGTCTCGCCGCCGAAGCCGTCATTGTCCCCGGCCGCGACCGACCGCCAGAGAAATTCCGGCACGCCCTCTTCCCTGACGCGCACCAGCTTGTTGGGCACGCCCGCCTTGCGGAAATACTTCTGCGCGATCACGTCGCTGGCGACCTGGCTCCAGCCCGCGGGCACCTCGATCCCGTCGAGGCGGAACACGGTGCTGCCATCCGGGTTGCGTATCTCCGAACTGGTCGTCACGAACTCCAGCGCCGCGTAGGCGTCCTTGCCCGCAGTGGTGAATTTGCGTTCGATCTTCATGGTCGCTGCCCCGTCCTTCTCTTTGGCCCTCAGGGCCGTATTCCGCGTGTCGCCCCGCACACCGCTCCCGGGCCGCCGCGGCGCCGTGCCTGGCGGTGAAGAGGGCCGGATGACCGGCGTTGGTGATGTCTGGTCCGAATGTCCCTGCCCGGGCCGACCACTATATCTTGTGGCCTTGCTGCCCGCCCACACAACCTGACGTAAAAGGCCGCCCGTGGTCAACGGAAAAAATCACCATTTCGAGAGAAAAAGGATTTGACCGCCCCGCACCCGGAGGCANGCCCGCGCACCGCCGATTCTCCCACAGGACGATCCACAGGCGCGCTCCGCCCCGGTGCCGCGAAAATCGCTTGGCAGGCACCTGCTTGGCACGCAAAGCTTACATGAAGGGAGGGTGCGCCGCTTCGGGCCGTCAGCGGGAATGGTCGGGGCGGCGAGATTCGAACTCACGACCCCCTGTACCCAAAACAGGTGCGCTACCAGACTGCGCCACGCCCCGGACCATGCGACCAGATAAAGCCGATTCAGGCGGATGGAAAGCGAAAACCGCCCNCCCTACCCGGCCGCGCAAGGCCAGGCGGCGCGGTCCTGATCCACGGACGGGTGGCGCATTTCCCATCCCTCGGCGATGCCGATGCGCCGCGCAAGCCCGCCATTGATCTCCAGCACGGTCTGTATGCCGCTGCCGCCCATGACGGGGCGCTCGTCATGCGGTTGCGCCTCATGGCCGATGCGCCGCACCGTTCCGGTCGCATCCATGAAGATCATGTCAAGCGGGATCAGCGTGTTCTTCATCCA
The DNA here is from genome assembly GCA_002720475.1 of Roseovarius sp. Lineage (GTDB taxonomy): Bacteria > Pseudomonadota > Alphaproteobacteria > Rhodobacterales > Rhodobacteraceae > Roseovarius. The sequence goes on along the minus strand of PBIL01000005.1, from coordinate 168,636 downwards.
GAACCCCACAGGACGCGGGTTCGGGTAGACGAAGAGCATCCCGGCCGAGGCCGCCAGGCTCTCGCGGTGCATCAGCCCCTGCGCCCGCTCGGCATCGGTATCGGCGATTTCCACACGAAACGCCGCCTCGCCGCCCGGACCGCGCAGGTAAACCATGTCCTCGCGGCAGGTTTCCGCCGCCGCTGCCGCGCCCGCCACAATCACGCCGAGCAGCGCCAGGATCACTCTCTTGAACGAATTGCCGCTTCCCATCCGCAGACCTCGGTTGCCATGCGGCCCCTTTTACCATCAATCACACGAATGGCCAGCGCCTCGCCGGGCTGCACATCGGCCAGCCCCGACCGGCGCAGCACCTCGATATGCAGGAACACGTCCTCGGCATCGCCGAAGGTATTGGCAAAGCCGAAGCCCTTGCCCTTGTCGAACCACTTGACGCGCGCGGGCTCGAGCGGGGCGGCGCGGATCACCTCGGGATCGATCTCCTCGAGATCGGCAAGACCGGTCTGCGCGCTGTCCTCGGGCGGCTCGATCACATGGACCTGTACCGCCTGACGCCCGCGCACCGTGCGCTGCACGTCAAGCTCGACCCCGGCGCGGTCCGCGATCGAACTCTGCCGGAAATTCCGCAGGACATTGGCATGCAACAGGATGTCCGGGCCGCCTTCGTCCGCCACCACGAAGCCGAAGCCCTTGACCGGATCGAACCACTTCACGCGCCCCCTTAGCCGGCGGATCTCTTCTTCTTCTGTCACTGTGCCCTACCTTACAGCCTTCATCCCCAAGACCGAGCCAAGACTTGCTTCAAATTCAAACCATCTTGCAAGCCAAAAATCCCTCGATATTTCCGCGCCTTGCATTTCACGAAACGTGAAATTCAGGGGTTGAGACGCTGAATTTCCCAGTTCTCGGAGGGGCTTGCGCGCCGCCAGACGAAGCGGTCATGCAAGCGGAACGCGCCATCAGCCCAGAATTCAATCTCAAGCGGGGTGATTTTGAAACCTCCCCAAAAGGGGGGGCGTGGCGGGTTCGGACCCTTCTGCGCCGTCACCCTGGCCACCTCCGCCATGAGCGCCGCGCGCGAGCCGAGCGGTGCCGACTGGCGCGAGGCCCAGGCCCCGAGCCGGCTCCGGAGCGAGCGCGTGGCGAAATAGGCATCTGCCTTCTCGCCCTCCTCGCGCGTCACCCGCCCGCGGACCCGCAGCTGGCGGCGCAGCGATTTCCAGTGAAGCACCCCCGCCGCCACCGGATTTGCCGTCAGTTCGCGCCCCTTGGCCGATCCGTAATTGGTGTAGAAGACGAACCCGTCTTCGGCGATCTCCTTGAGCAGAACCATGCGCACATTGGGCATCCCGCCCGCATCCACCGTCGCAAGCGCCATGGCGTTGGGATCGTTGATCTCTGCGGCCTCGGCCTCGCCCAGCCAACGGCGCGCGATCGCAAAGGGATCGTCGCCCGCAAAAATTCCGTCACGTTCCATGATCTCGCCTCCGGGCTGTTGCACTTGCCGACCGATGCAGCGGTTTTAGGGCAGTCCGAGAGCAATGCCAAACGGGGCCGCGCGGGCAGGTCTTGATGCACCCTGCCCAATCGCCTAAAGGTCAGAAAAATCGCATAAGGGCGGGGGCTGGGAATGTCGGACGGATTGATGGCGGGCAGGCGCGGGCTGATCATGGGGCTTGCCAACGACAAGTCCATCGCCTGGGGCATCGCGCGCGCCTGCGCGGGCGCGGGCGCGGAGCTGGCCTTCAGCTATCAGGGCGAGGCGCTGAAAAAGCGCGTCGAGCCCCTTGCCGCCGAGCTTGGCTCGAACATCGTGCTGCCCTGCGACGTGGCCGACATGGGCTCGGTCGATGCGCTCTTCGCCGCACTTGGCGAGACCTGGGGGCAGCTCGATTTCGTGGTCCATGCCATCGGCTTTTCCGACAAGAACGAGCTGCGCGGCCGCTATGTCGATACCAGCCGCGACAATTTCCTGCGCACCATGGACATCTCGGTCTATTCCTTCACCGCCGTGATGCAGCGCGCCGAGAAGATGATGGCAGAGGGCGGCGCGGCCCTCACCCTCACCTATTACGGGGCCGAGCAGGTCATGCCGCATTACAACGTGATGGGCGTGGCCAAGGCCGCGCTGGAGGCGAGCGTGAAATACATGGCCGAGGATCTCGGCCGCGACGGCATCCGTGTCAACGCCATCAGCGCCGGGCCGATCCGCACGCTGGCCGCCAGCGGTATCGGCGATTTCCGCTACATCCTGAAATGGAACGAACTGAACTCGCCGCTGCGGCGCAACGTGACCATCGACGATGTGGGGCGCTCGGCGCTCTATCTGCTCTCCGATCTCGGCTCGGGCGTCACCGGCGAGGTGCTGCATGTCGATGCGGGCTATCACATTGTCGGCATGAAGGCCGTCGATGCCCCCGATATCGACGCCACCTGAGGCACGCCCGTGAGCGCGCTCGATCTCCTCGCCTTCAACGCGGTCCTCGCCGCCGCGATCCTGAGCCCGGGCCCCGCCCTGCTCTTCGCGCTGCGCACGGCGCTGGCCTGCGGGCGCGGCGCGGGCATCGCGGCGGGGCTCGGCCTCGGGCTGGTCGCCGCGCTCTGGACGCTNGCNGCGCTGCTGGGGCTCGAGGCGCTCTTCACCCTCTTTCCCGTCGCCTATGGCGCGCTCAAGCTCGGCGGCGCGGCCTACCTGCTCTGGATCGCCTGGCGCACGTGGCGGTCCGCCCGCGCCCCGCTGGCCGAGGCCGCCGCACGGCCGCGCGGGCGCGCCTTTCTCGACGGGGTGCTGATCAACCTCGGCAATCCGAAATCGGTGCTCTTCGCCGCCTCGGTGCTGGTGGTGATCTTTCCCAAGGGTCTCTCGGCGGCCGAGATCGCGCTCATCACCGCCAATCACCTGCTTGTCGAATGGCTCTTCTACACGGGCTTCGCGATCCTGCTGAGCGGCGCGCCCGCCCGGCGCGCCTATCTCGGCGCCAAGCCCTGGATCGACCGCGCGGCGGCGCTCGTGCTCGGCGCGCTCGGCCTCAAGCTCCTGACCGAGAGGTGACCCGATGACCCCTGACCGCCTGCCCCACGAAAAGGGCTTCCACGTGAGCTGGGACCAGCTCCACCGCGACGCGCGCGCGCTTGCCTGGCGGCTCCAGGGCGAGGCACCCGAGGGCGGCTGGCGCGCGGTGGTGGCGATCACCCGCGGCGGCATGGCCCCGGCTATGATCGTCGCGCGCGAGCTTGACATCCGCACCGTGGATACGATCAGCGTCAAGTCCTATGACCACCAGACCCAGGCAGAGCCGCGCATCATCAAATCCCCCGACAGCGGCATCGTCGGCGACGGCACCGGCGTGCTGATCGTCGATGATCTGGTCGATACCGGCCGCACCCTCGAGGTGGTGCGCGCCACCATGCCGCGCGCCCATGTCGCCACGGTCTATGCCAAGCCGATGGGGCGCGGCCAGGTGCATACCTTCGTCACAGAGGTGAGCCAGGACACCTGGATCTTCTTTCCCTGGGACATGGCCCTGCAATATGTGGAGCCCTATCGCGGGGCGTAAGGCAAAACGAACAAGGCCGCGCCCGAGAGCGCGGCCCGTCAAATCATCTTGAAGAGGTGTTCAGCCCCGGCGCGCCCTGACCGCAGTCCAGCCGCCCCAGACCACCATCGCCGCGATCACGGCCTTGACCACGTCACCCAGCAGGAAGGGGGCCATCCAGTAGGCCCATAGATCGGGCAGCGCCTTGCCCATCACGAGCGCGGGCCAGGCCAGGCCAGGGATGTAGAGCAGCGCCGAGACCGCGACGCCGACAAGCGCCGTCGAGACCAGGCCGCGCGCGATCCCGCGCTCGACCGCCAGACCCGCAAGCCAGGCCATCGCCACGAAGCCGTAGAGGAATCCCGCAGTCGGTCCCACGAGCGAGGCCGCGCCCTGCGCACCCGCGAATACCGGCAGCCCCATCGCCCCCTCTGCCAGATAGGCCAGAAGCGTCGCCGCCCCGAGACGCGACCCGAAGGTCAGCCCCACGATCAGGATCGCCAGCGTCTGAAGCGTCAGCGGCACCGGGAAGAAGGGCACGCTCACCTGCGCGGCAAGCGCGATGAAGAGCGAGCCGCCCAGCACCAGACCCGCCTTGCGGATCACCGTGTCGTGGCCGATCACGGCCTGAGTGAGAACCTGTGCGCGCATGTCGCGTCCCTCCGTTGTTCCGGTTATCGATCCGACTTTTCCGCCGCAGCCGCACGAAAGTCAAGCGATTGTCCTTGATCTGCCGCGCGTCTGGTGGGATCTGGCCCCCATGACCGACAAGACCGATCTTCCCCTCGCCCTCGTCACCGGTGCCTCGCGCGGGCTCGGGGCGGCCATGGCCGAGGCGCTCGCGCCCGCCCACCACATCGTTGCCGTCGCCCGCACCGTGGGCGCGCTCGAAGAGCTTGACGACCGCATCAAGGCCAAGGGCGGACAGGCCACGCTCGCGCCCATGGACATCACCAACCGCGAGGCCATGGCACAGCTTTGCCGCGCCATCCACGATCGCTGGGGCGGCCTCGCGCTCTGGGTGCATGCGGCGGTCCATGCCGCGCCGCTCAGCCCCGTCGCGNATCTGGGCGAGAAGGACTGGGAACGCTCCGTCGCCGTCAACGCCGCGGCCACCGGCGTGCTCATCCCCTTTGTCGCGCCGCTTCTGGGCGAAACCGGTCAGGCGGTATTCTTCGACGATCCGCGCGCGGGCGAGAAGTTCTTCGGGGCCTACGGGGCCACCAAGGCCACACAGATCGCGCTCGCCCGAAGCTGGCAGGCCGAGACCGCGCGCACCGGGCCGCGCGTCCATGTCCTGACCCCCGCACCGATGCCCACGGCCACCCGCGCGCGCTTCTTCCCCGGCGAGGATCGCGAGACCCTGACGCATCCCCGCGACGAGGCCGCGCGCCTGCTCGCCGCGCTCCCCCTCTAGGCNGCGTCNCCCAAGGGCCTTGGCCAGACGCGGCAGGCGTGCCTTCTTCAGCAGGGGACGCATCTCCCAGTCCCGCGCCGAGAGCTGCCGCGCGCGCCCGAGCACCGTCTCCGCCACGCCCGCGACCATCTCGGGCCGCGCCTGCCAGATCCCGTGCAGAAAGGCGTCCGGGTCCGCCCGCCACAGCCCCTCCTCGGCAAGGATGTGACGGGGAAAGTCACGGGCGTTGAAGGTGAGGATCCCGTCGGCATGGCCTGCGATGGCGGCGGCAAGGACGTGAATATCGCCCGGATCGGGCAGCCAGAGCCGCGCCGTGCGCCCGGGCTCCGCCTCCACGCAGCCCAGGGGCCAGCGCGCCGCCATGCGCGCGGCCTCGGCCTCGGCCTGCGCGCGACCCTCCGGCCCGTGCCGCGCCGCCGTGTGCTGCCATTCCGCCAGCAGGCGCGGCGACCAGAGCGGCGTGAACGCCCCCTGCCCCGCGACGCCCAGAAGCATCTCGCGCATCACCGTGGGATAGAGCAGGCAGGCGTCGATCACGACCCTCATAGCCGGAAGAAGAGCGCCTTGAGATAGCCCGATTCGGCCAGCTGCGGATGCAGCGGATGATCGGGTCCGGCAAAGCCCGTATGGATGAGCGCGCCCGCCCGCCCCGCGCGCCCGATCCCGCGCGCGCAGGCGGTGCGGAACCGCGCGAGATCCACCGCGTGCGAGCAGGAACAGAGCCCCAGATAGCCGCCCTCGGCCACCAGCCCGGCGGCCAGCCGCGCCACCCGCTCATAGGCGCGCAGCCCCTTCTCCAGCGCCGGCCTGGAGGGCGCGAAGGCCGGCGGATCGCAGATCACCAGATCGAACCGCGCGCCCTCGGCGGCAAGCGCCTCCATCACCTCGAAGGCATCGCCGCGCCGCGTCTCGAGCCGGTCGGCCACGCCGCCGCGCGCCGCCCCCTCGGCGGCCAGGTCGAGCGCCGCCTGCGCGCCATCGACCGCAAGCGCGCTTGCCGCGCCGCCCGCGAGACAGGCCAGCGCGAAACCGCCGACATGGCTGAACATGTCGAGCACCCGCGCGCCCCGCGCCAGCCGCGCGGCGAAGGCATGATTGGGCCGCTGATCGTAGAAAAGGCCCGTCTTCTGCCCGGCCAGAAGATCGGCCATGTAGATCGCGCCGTTCATCGCCACCGGCACCGGAGCTTCGGGCGCGACACCCGCCAGCACCGCGCCCGCATCGTCGAGNCCNTCGAGCGCGCGNGCCCGCCCGCCCGCGTTCTTGAGCACCGTGGCAACGCCCGTCACCTCCTGCAGCGCCGCCGCCAGATCGGGCAAAAGCGCCTCGGCCCAGGCGGCATTGGGCTGGATCACCGCCACCTCTCCGAACCGGTCGATCACCACGCCCGGCAGCCCGTCGGCCTCGGCATGGACCAGCCGGTAGAAAGGCGCATCGTAAAGCCGCGCGCGCAGCGCCAGCGCCCGCCCGAGCCGCGCCCGCAGCCAGTCCCGGTCAATCCGGGCGCCCGGATCGCGGTCGAGCATCCGCGCCATGATCTTCGACGCAGGATTGACCGCGACCACGCCGAGCGCCGTGCGCGTCCCATCCTCCAGCACGGCAATGGTGCCGGGGGCAAGCGCGCGCGTGCGCCGGTCGGTCACGATCTCGTTGTCATAGACCCAGGGGCTGCCGTGGCGGATCGCGCGGGCATCGGTCCTGGGCAGAAGGCGGATCACGGGATAGGCGGTCTCGGTCATGCCGCCCCTATATCAGGTGCCCGCGCCCCTGCGCCATGCCGGAATGCACTGCGCGCCGCGCGCTCAGCGGATCATCCACCGGCCCTGCGGCCAGACGGCGTGAAAGGCGAAGGCGAACATCACGTCATGGGCCAGGTCACGGCCCTGTGCGTCGCGCACCCGCACCGTGCCCACGTCACGCCCGCCCGAGATCGAGCCCGCATCGCGCGCCGAGACCTGCCCCGCCTCCCAGGAAATCGTGACACCGGCTTCGGTTACGCCGCCTTCCTCACGCACCCGCGTGAGCGGCCAGGCGCGGTCACCCACGCGGACCACACGCTCCAGCGGCGGGATGCCACGGGGCGGGTTCTCGCCGTCGTAAAGGAACGGGCCGCTCAGGCTGTCACAGCCGCGATAGGGGTTGTGCCCGTAGCTGCGGTTGAAGGCCGGTTCGGCCATCACGAGCCCGTCGGGATTGCGGCGGCGAAACTGGTCCCAGCTTTCCATCCAGCTCGGCGGGGTCTTCAGTTTCACCCCGGTCATCCTGCCGACGATCCCCTCTCCGATGGCCTGCTGCCACCAACTCTCGGTCTGGCGGTCATACATCACCCTGCCGGAATGGCGCAGCTTGCCCGAGACGCCGAAGCTCGGCACCTGGCCCCGCACCCGCCGGTCGAAGGTCATCGCCGAGTTGCACAAGGGGCAGCAGGTCACGGCCACGGGAAGGCCACCCGCCGCGTCGGCCACGATCTCGTGCCACATGCGGTAGCGGATCGGGTAGGCGCGCGGGGTCTGGCCCCCGATCTCGAGCGTCATCACCGGCTCGTTGCCCTTGATCCGGGTCTCGGAGGAGGCGCGCAGGAATGGCGGCGAATCGATCGCCGGGATCCCGTCCCCGGGCGGCCCGCCCGAGCGGATCTCGGACCAGTCCCCGACCGTCGTGCGCGCGAAATCCGTCCGCGGCCATTCGCCGCGCCAGAGCGTGGGGCTGGCATGGGCCAGAGGCACGGCGATCAGCAATCCCAGGAGAAGGGCGATGAGGCGGGACATGGGCGCTCCTGCGGCGGGTGGTCGAGCGTCAGGATGGGGGCCGCGCGGGATTCGGACCAGCCCACCCCACGCGAATGTGAGCATGCCTCAGCCCCGCCTTGCCTCCGAGAGCACGCGGTCCCAGAGCCGGTCGCGCATGATCCGCCGCATGGCGCGGGACAGCTCGCCGGGGGCATCGCGCGCATAGAGCCGCCCATGCGTGAGGATCAGCCGCTCCGGCCCCCAGTCGAGCAGCGCCTCGACCAGATCGCCCAGGGCCGCGCGCCCGCCAAGGGCCGCCGCAAGACCCGGCGGCGGCTTGCCGTCGCTGTCGTCGATCCCGGCAAGCCAGACCAGCGGCCGCGCCCAGGCAGGCAAGGGCGCGGTCTCCACCGCGATGACAAGGCGCGACAGGATCGCCGAGCGCGAGGGCAGATGGCAGAAGACATGCTCGTATCCGTCGCCATGCCGCAGCGAGAAGGGCCGGATCTCGCGCCGCCACGGGGCCTCCGAGAGGCCCTCGCCCCGCCAGAGCCGCGCCTCGGGGACGGCGGCGTGCCAGTCGTCCAGCCGTGGCAGGACGGGCGCGGCGGGCAGCACCAGATGCGCCACGCGCCCCTGCCCGGCAAGCCAGCCGTGCAGCTCCGGCGTGAGCGGCCCCGGCGCGTGGACCCAGAGTGCGCCATCGCCGAGCCGCGCGACGACCGTGCGCAGCGGCATGGNCACGCCCATCCGCCAGCGCACCCGCGCGCCCTCCACGGCCCAGAGCCGCTCGGCAAGCGGCACGGGCGCGCTCATGCGCTCAGTCGATGACCCGGNCGCGNGTCATCACGTCCGGCTCGCCCACGACAGCGCCGTTCGGGCCGCGCCCGCGCTTGATCTTGTCCACGATCTCCATGCCGGAGGTCACGCGCCCGACCACGGTATATTGCCCGTTGAGATGCGGTGCCGGGGCGAACATGATGAAGAACTGCGAATTGGCGCTGTCGGGGTTCTGGCTGCGGGCCATGCCGACCGTGCCGCGCTCGAAGGGCACGTCCGAGAACTCGGCCCGGAGATCCGGCCGGTCACTCCCGCCGGTGCCCGCAAGCCGCATGTCGCCGCCCGCGCGCCCGAACTCCACGTCGCCGGTCTGCGCCATGAACCCGTCGATGACGCGGTGGAACACCACCCCGTCATAGGCCCCCTCCCTGGCCAGCGCCGCGATCTGCGCGACATGGCCGGGGGCAACATCCTCGAACAGGTCGATGGTGATCGTGCCGTTGGCGACACCCTTCACGTCGATCTTCAATCCGGTGGCAAGCGCGGGGCCCGAGACCATGAGGCCGATGGCAAGAAGGAGCTTACGCATCGGCCGCCACCTTGACGCTGATCATCCGGTCGGGGTTTGCGGGCGGCTCGCCGCGCGCGATGGCATCGACATGCTCCATCCCCGCGATCACCCGGCCATAGACGGTATATTGCCGGTTGAGGAAATGGTTGTCCTTGAAATTGATGAAGAACTGGCTGTTGGCAGAATCCGGGTTCTGGCTGCGCGCCGCGCCAAGCGTGCCACGATCGTGGGGGATGCCGCTGAACTCGGCCTTGAGGTCGGGCAGATCGCTGCTGCCGGTGCCGGCCATGCGCGGATTGTAGTCCTTTTCCATGTTGGCGTGCTGCACGTCTCCGGTCTGCGCCATGAAGCCCTCGATCACCCGGTGGAAGGCCACGTTGTCATAGGCGCCCGCGCGCGCGAGTTCCTTCATCCGGGCGCAATGCAGCGGGGCGATGTCGGGCAGGAGCTCGATGGTGACGGTGCCATCCTTCAGCTCCATCAGGATGGTGTTCTCGGGGTCCTTGATCTCGGCCATTCGGATGCTCCTTTGTCGGCTTTGCCACAGGTCTAGGGCCTTGGGGCGCACTTGCCAAGGGTCGGAGGTTGACGCAGCCCCCGCCCCGCGCCATGAGAGGCGCGACACCGCAGAGGGAGGCCGCCGGGATGGGCTGGAAGACGNTGGACGACATGGATCTCGCGGGCAAGCGCGTGCTGGTGCGCGTCGATATCAACGTGCCGGTCGAGAACGGTACCGTGACCGACGCCACAAGGATCGAACGCATCGTGCCCACGATCCACGACATCCTGGCGCGCGGCGGCACGCCCATGCTTCTTGCCCATTTCGACCGGCCCAAGGGCAAGGTGGTGCCCGCCATGTCGCTGCGCGTCACCCTGCCCGCGCTGGAAAAGGCGCTCGGCCGCAAGGTGCATCTCATCGAGACGCTGGACGGGGCGGAAAACCTGACCGAAGAGGCCCGCGCNGCCGAGGTGCTGCTGCTGGAAAACATCCGCTTCCATCCCGGCGAAGAGGCCAACGACCCCGATTTCGCCGCCCGGCTCGCCGCGCTCGGCGACATCTATTGCAACGATGCCTTCTCGGCGGCGCACCGGGCGCATGCCTCGACCACGGCGCTTGCCCATCTCATGCCCGCCTGTGCGGGGCGGCTCATGCAGGCCGAGCTTCAGGCGCTCGAGGCGGCGCTCGGCAATCCCGCGCGCCCGCTCGTGGCGGTGGTGGGCGGGGCCAAGGTCTCGACCAAGCTCGACCTGCTGGGCAATCTGGTGGAAAAAGTCGATACCCTCGTGATCGGCGGCGGCATGGCCAATACCTTTCTTGCCGCCATGGGGCTCGACACAGGCCGCTCGCTCTGCGAGCGGGACATGGCCGGAACCGCGCGCGAGATCATGCTCAGGGCGGGGGCCGCGGGCTGCCGCATCCTGCTGCCCGCCGATGTGGTGGTGGCGCGGGACTTCGCCGAAGGGGCCGACTCGGAGATCACCGGTGCCCATGCCTGCCCGCCCGATGCGATGATCCTCGACGCGGGCCCGCAGGCCGTGGCGCGCATCATGGCCGCGCTCGATGCCGCGAAGACGCTGATCTGGAACGGCCCGCTCGGTGCCTTCGAGATCGCGCCCTTCGATGCCGCGACCAATGCCGCGGCACGCCACGCCGCGCGACTCACCCGCGAAGGGCGGCTCGTCTCGGTGGCGGGTGGCGGCGATACGGTCGCGGCGCTCAACCGCGCCGGGGCGGCGGCGGATTTCACCTATGTCTCGACCGCGGGCGGTGCCTTTCTCGAATGGATGGAGGGCAAGGAGCTGCCCGGCGTCGCCGCCCTTCGCGGTGCCTGAGGAGCCGTCGCGGGCACGGCCCCCTGCCTGTTACGGTGCCCTGCCTGTTACGGTGCCCTGCCTGTTAGCGCCACCAAGATTGCACCGCGCGCGCGCCTCGCCTAAGAGGGCGCAAACCGTGCTTGATCAAGGGAATTTCATCATGTCGAAGGCCGCGCAGAGAGAGAAGATCGCAACGGGCCAGGGCTTCATCGCCGCGCTCGACCAGTCCGGCGGCTCCACCCCCAAGGCGCTGCGCCTCTACGGCATTCCCGAGGATCGCTACACTTCCGAGGCCGAGATGTTCGACCTCATCCACGCCATGCGCGCGCGCATCGCCCAGGCCCCGGCCTTTACCGGCGACAAGGTGATCGGCGCGATCCTCTTCGAGATGACCATGGACCGCGAGATCGCGGGCAAGCCCTCGGCCACGTTCCTGTGGGAAGAGCGCGGGATCGTGCCCTTCCTGAAGGTGGACAAGGGCCTTGCGGATCCACAGGACGGCGTGCGGCTGATGAAGCCCGTGACGGGGCTCGACGCGCTGCTCGAGCGCGCCGATGCGGCAGGCATCTTCGGCACCAAGATGCGCTCGGTCATCGACGCCGCCGATGCGGGCGGCATCGAGGCCAACGTGGCGCAGCAATTCGAGATCGGCCGCCGGATCCTCGCCGCCGGTCTCGTGCCGATCATCGAGCCCGAAGTGACCATCACCATCCCCGACAAGGCCGAGGCGGAGGCGCTGCTTCTTGCCCGGCTCACCGCGCATCTCGACGCGCTTCCCGAGTGGGCCGAGGTGATGCTCAAGCTCACCCTGCCCGAGACGCCGAACCTCTACGCGCCGCTTGTCGATCATCCGCGCGTGCTGCGCGTGGTGGCGCTCTCGGGCGGCTACAGCCGGGAGGAGGCGAATGCGCGCCTTGCGCAGAACCGGGGCGTGATCGCCAGCTTTTCACGCGCGCTGACCGAGGGTCTTTCGGCCGATCAGAGCGAGGCGGAGTTCAACGCCACCCTCGCCGCCACCATCGACGCGATCCGCGCCGCCTCGGTCGCGGGCTGAGGGCGGCTCAGGCCCGCCTGCCCGCGATCTGCCCCAGCCCCAGCACCTCGAGCACCTTCGCCTCGATCTGTGGCGCGTTCATCGCCGCGATGTCATACATTTCCTGCGGGCTTGCCTGGTCGATGAAGATATCGGGCAGCACCATGGAGCGGAACTTCAGCCCCCGGTCGAATACCTTGGCTTCGGCCAGCACGTGACTGACATGGCTTCCGAAACCGCCGATGGCACCCTCCTCCACGGTGATCAGCGCCTCGTGCCGTTCGGCCAGGTCCAGGATCATCTCCCGATCGAGCGGCTTGGCAAAGCGCGCATCCGCCACCGTGGGCGAAATCCCGCGCGCGGCCAATGCCTCGCAGGCCGTCAGCACCTCGCCAAGCCGCGTGCCGAAGGAGAGGATCGCCACCCCCGCCCCCTCACGGATCATCCGGCCCTTGCCGATCTCGAGCGGCTGTCCGCGGGCGGGCATCTCCACCCCCGTCCCCTCGCCGCGCGGATAGCGGAACGCGATGGGGCCCGCGTCATGCGCCGCCGCCGTGGCCACCATGTGGACAAGCTCCGCCTCGTCGGCGGCGGCCATCACCACGAAACCGGGCAGGTTGGCCAGAAAGGCGATGTCGAAGGCCCCGGCATGGGTTGCCCCGTCCGCGCCGACAAGCCCCGCCCTGTCAATGGCGAAGCGCACCGGCAGGCGCTGGATCGCCACGTCATGCACCACCTGGTCATATCCGCGCTGAAGGAAGGTCGAGTAGAGCGCGCAGAAGGGCCGCATCCCCCCCGCCGCAAGCCCCGCCGAGAAGGTCACGGCATGCTGTTCGGCGATGCCCACGTCGAAACAGCGGCTGGGATAGCGTTCGGCGAAGAGATTGAGGCCCGTGCCGTCCGGCATCGCCGCCGTCACGGCGCAGATACGCGGATCCCCGGCCGCCTCGGCCAGAAGCGACTCGGCGAAGACGCGGGTATAGCTTGGCGCGTTCGACGGCACCTTCTTCTGCTTGCCGGTGATCACGTCGAACTTCGCCGTGGCGTGGCCGCCGTCGCGCGCTTCTTCGGCCGGGGCATAGCCCTTGCCCTTCTTCGTCAGGACGTGGATGAGCATCGGCCCCGTCGCCCGCGCCCGGACCGTGCGCAGGACCGGCAGGAGCTGGCCCAGGTCGTGCCCGTCGATGGGGCCGACATAGGAAAAGCCCAGCTCCTCGAAGAGCGTGCCGCCGACGGCCAGCCCCTTGAGCATGTCCTTGGCGCGTCGCGCCCCCTCCTGGAAAGGCGGCGGCAGGAGCGAGATCGCCCCCTTGGCGGCGGCCTTGAATTCCTGGAACGGCTCGCCCGCGTAAAGCCGCGAGAGATAGCTTGAGAGCGCGCCGACGGGAGGCGCGATCGACATCTCGTTGTCGTTGAGGATGACGAAGAGCCGCTTCTTCAGATGCCCGGCATTGTTCATCGCCTCGAAGGCCATGCCCGCGCTCATCGCCCCGTCGCCGATCACCGCCACCGCATCTCCGTGGCCGGTCTCGCAGGGCCCGCCCAGATCGCGCGCCACGGCAAAGCCCAGAGCGGCGCTGACCGAGGTGGAGCTATGCGCCGCGCCGAACGGGTCATAGGGCGACTCGCTCCGTTTGGTGAAGCCCGAAAGCCCGCCCTTCTGCCGCAGGGTGCGGATGCGGTCGCGCCGCCCGGTCAGGATCTTGTGTGGGTAGCTCTGGTGCGAAACATCCCAGATGATCTTGTCGCGCGGCGCGTCGAAAACGTGATGCAGCGCCACGGTCAGCTCCACCACGCCAAGCCCCGCGCCCAGATGGCCGCCGGTTTCGGAAACGGCGGAGATCACCTCGGCGCGCAACTCCTGCGCAAGCTGGCCAAGCTGCGCCTCGCTCAGCCGCTTGAGATCGGCGGGCACCTGCACCTGGTCGAGCAGCGGCGTCTTGGGACGGTCGGACATGAAACCCCTCCCCGGGGCGCGGATTCAGCTTTCGCGCGAGATAACGAAGCGCGCCAGATCGCGCAAGCCGTCGCCCCGCGCCCCGTAACAGGATAGCGCGTCGCAGGCGCTGTCAACCAGCGCGCGGGCGCGGGCGCGCGCGCCCTCCAGCCCGAGGAGCGAGACGAAGGTGGCCTTGCCCGCGGCGGCATCCTTGCCCACGGCCTTGCCCGCGGCGGCGGCATCGCCCGTCACGTCGATCACGTCATCCTGGATCTGGAAGGCCAGGCCAAGCGCCTGCGCATAGTCCGCAAGCGGGGCCGTGTCCGCCCCCGCCATGACCGCCCCGGCCGTTGCCGCCCATTCGATCAGCGCGCCGGTCTTGCCCGCCTGCATCGCGGTGATCTCGTCAAGGCCAAGCGGCGCGGCGGCGCTCTCGGCGGCGATGTCGCGGGCCTGTCCCAGCACCATGCCGCGCGCCCCCGCCGCCCGCGCGAGCCGCAGCGCCAGCTCCGCCCGGACATCGCCCGCGCCGCAGCGCGGATCGGCCACCATCTCGAAGGCCAGCGCCTGAAGCGCGTCGCCGGTCAGGATCGCCGTCGCCTCGTCCCAGGCCACATGCACCGTGGGCTGGCCCCGGCGCAGCGCATCGTCATCCATCGCCGGCAGGTCGTCATGGACGAGGGAATAGGCATGTATCGCCTCGATCGCGCCCGCGGGCCAGAGCGCCGCCGCCGCCGCCACGCCGTGCATCCGCGCCCCTTCCAGCACCAGATGCGCCCGGATGCGCTTGCCGCCCTGCGTGGCATAGCGCATCGCCTCCGTCACCGGCCCCGCCGGATAGTCCGCCAGCACCGCGCGCAGGTGATCCGCGACAAGCCCCGCATCGGCGGCGAGACGCGCGCGCATCACCCTTCGGCCAGTGGACGGCTGCCCGTGGGATTGCCCTCGGCATCGAGCGTGATCGCGTGGACCTTCTCCTCGGCCTCCTTGAGCTTTTCCTCGCAGCGTTTCCTGAGAAGCGCGCCGCGCTCGTAAAGCCGGATCGACTCGTCGAGCGCGACCTCGCCGCGCTCCAGACGGCTCACCACCTGTTCGAGTTCCTGCATCGCCTGCTCGAAGCTCAGTTCCGTGACGGGGGTTTCGGCCATGCTCTCATCCTGCTGCCTGAAGTCCGGGCCTGAGCTTAGCCGCGCGGGGAGCCGGGCGCAATTCGGTTGACGGCCCGCAGGGCCTTGGCAAAGACTCTGCCCCATGTCCGATGCCGCCCCCCTGCCCGAGATCGCCCTGCCCGAGGGGGCAGAGATCACCGAGTTGCTGCGCCTTGTGCCGGGCAAGCGCGCCGTCCTTGGCGGGCACTGGCGGGGACGGCCCGCGATCTTTCGCCTGGCCGAGCCCGCCACTGCCGGGATGCAGGCCCGCGAATGGCAGGAAGCCTGCCGCATCTGGCCCTACATGCAGGGCGCGCGCTTTCGCGTGGCCGAGCCGCTGGCCCATCTGCCGGACCAGCGCCTGATGGTGATGGAGCGTGCGCCCGGCACGCCGCTCCTGCAATGGCTCTGGCGGGCCGAACCGGAGGCCCGCAGCGCGGCCCTTGCGCCCGCCGCGCTCTGGCTGCGCCGCTATACCGAGGTTTCCGAGGGCTGGACGCGCGCCACGCCCGAGGGCTGGCGCGCCCGCGCCGCGCGCAGCGCCAGGACCCAGCCCCATGCCCGCCTGCGGCGCATCGAGAGCGCCATCCTCGCCGCGCTCGCCCCCCTTGCGCAGCGGCTTGACGGGGCGGAGTGGCGGGTGGCGGTCTGCCACGGCGATTTTCACCCCAACAACCTCCTGCGCGACGGCGCACGCCTGACCGGAATCGACACCGGCAGCTCGGCGCGGATGCCGGTGTGCAAGGATATCGCGCGTTTCCTCATGCATCTTGCGCGGCGCGGGATGGTCCCTTCGGGCGAGATCTGGTGCGGCGTGGATGCCGGGCTTGCCGCCGCCTTCGCAGAGACCTTCGCGCTGAGCGAGACAGAGCGGCACGGGGTGTTGCCCTTCTTCCTGGGGGTCGAGGCGCTTCTGCGGGTCGAGACCGAGTCCATCAAGCCCCGCCGCCTGCGCCTTGCCGAGGCGGTCTATGCGGCGCTGCGCGACGATCTGGAGCGGCTGACGGGCGCATAGTCGTCATCCTCGGGCTCGACCCGAGGATCTCCCGCCACTGTTTCCCCGTCATCCTCGGGCCTGACCCGAGGATCTCCCGCCACAAGAGACCCTCCCGGTCAAGCCGGAGGGTGACCCGAGCCCGCCCCCTCAGCGTCCCCGGAACAGCCCGCCCAGGATCCCCCGCACCAGCCGCCGGCCCGTGGTGCCGCTCAATTCCCTGACCACGGCCGAGGCAAGCGCATCGCCAAGGCTTTCGGTCGCGCGGCCGCGCGTCGCCCGGCCCGGGCTCGCCCCGCCCGAATAGCGGCGCGCCGCCTTGAACTCGCGCGCCGCCGCTTCTTCCGCCTGTGCCGCCGCCTCGGCCTCCTCGGCCTCGCGCGCCGCCGCCTCGGCGCGCGCGGCCAGCATCTCGTGGGCCGATTGGCGATCGAGCGCCGCCTCGTATCGCCCCGCCACCGGCGAGGCCGCGATGACCGCGCGCCGCGTGGCCGCGTCACAGGGGCCAAGCCGCGTCGCGGGCGGGCGGATGAGCGTGCGCT
This sequence comes from Roseovarius sp., assembly GCA_002720475.1. Lineage (GTDB taxonomy): Bacteria > Pseudomonadota > Alphaproteobacteria > Rhodobacterales > Rhodobacteraceae > Roseovarius. The sequence continues at coordinate 152,132 of PBIL01000005.1, read as the reverse complement.
CCACCACCCCCGGCACGCCCTTGCCCTCCAGAAGCGAGGTCACGGCCTCGCCCGTGCCCATGTCGCGGATCGCCTCGGCCGTGTCGAAGCGCGGGTTGGGCCGGTAGGTCTCGGCGGCGCGGCGCAGCGCCTTCTGATCGCGCGCGGTAAAGGCGCGCAGCGCGTGCTGGAACCGGTTGCCAAGCTGGCCGAGCACCGCCTCGGGCACGTCATCGGGATCCTGCGTGATGAAATAGACCCCCACCCCCTTGGACCGGATGAGGCGCGCCACCTGCTCCACCTTGTCGATGAGCGCCTTTGGCGCGTCGTCGAAGAGAAGATGCGCCTCGTCGAAGAAGAACACCAGCCGCGGCTTGTCGGGATTGCCCAGCTCGGGCAGTCCCTCGAACAGTTCAGACAGAAGCCACAGAAGGAAGGTCGCGTAAAGGCGCGGCGACTGCACCAGCCGGTCGGCGGCGAGGATGTTGACATGCCCCCGCCCCTCGGGCGTCACCCGCATGAGATCGGAAAGCTCCAGCGCCGGCTCGCCGAAGAAATGCGCGCCGCCCTGGTTCTCCAGCACCAGAAGCGCACGCTGGATCGCCCCGACCGAGGCCGCCGTCACATTGCCGTAGCGCAGCGACAGATCTGCGGCCTGCTGGCCCACGAAGGTCAAAAGCGCCTGCAAGTCCTTCAGGTCGAGCAGCGGCAGCCCTTCTTCGTCGGAGACACGGAAAGCGATGTTGAGCACGCCCTCCTGCGCCTCGGAAAGCGCCATCAGCCGGGCCAGCAGAAGCGGCCCCATCTCCGCCACGGTGGTGCGCACCGGGTGGCCCTGTTCGCCGAAGAGGTCCCAGAAGATCACCGGAAAGGCATCGTAGCGGAAGGCGTCGAAGCCGATCCGCGCCGCGCGCTCGGTGAAGGCCGCGTGCAGCTTGCCCCGGGGCTCGCCCGCCACCGCCATGCCCGACACGTCGCCCTTGATATCCGACAGGATCACCGGCACGCCCGCGTCCGAGAACCCCTCGGCCAGGATTTGCAGCGTCACCGTCTTGCCGGTGCCGGTGGCCCCGGCGATGAGCCCGTGCCGGTTGCCGTATTTCAGCAGCAGGTGCTGCGGCTCACCATGATCCGGGCCGCCGCCGCCCACGAAGATCGCCTCGGACACGCCCGCCTCCCGGTCCAGAAATCGCCACGCTGCGACCATACAATCTTAACCCTTTTCTGCCAGCCTGAAATCACGCCCGGTTCCAGGTGTCCTCCCGGATCGGGCGCTTCCTCCCTGTCAGACTGGCCGCGCCTTCGGGTGCGGCCTTTTTTCACCCCCGCCCGAGATCGGCTGTTGACGGACGCGGCCTTCTGTCCTAGCGTTCGCATCACAGACTAGGTCGGCCAGTCCGACGGGGAGAGACACGAGTGTGGGAAAGGGGCCTCCGGGCCTCTTTCTGTTGTGTGAAAGAGCGCAGCGCAAGACCCCGCCGGTCACGCTCGGCTTACCCTGTTTTCGGCCTGACACGCCCGCGCCGACATGCTAGAGCGCATCCGAGTTCCGTTCCGAAACCACAGGGAAACACATGTTCAGGATCGTCTTCCGCCTCTGTCTTGCAACCCTTCTTGCCGCCGCAGGTGCCGCGAGCGCGCAGCAGGCCGACGCCCCGGCCGTCACCGACCAGGGCGGTGCGACCGCCGACCAGACAGGCGACGCGCCCGCAGAGGCCCCCGCCCAGGCCGACGTGCCGCTCAATCCCGTGACCGGGCTCGACACCGGCCGCCCGGTCGAGAACGAGAATGCCCCCTATATCAAGGAAACCCATGGCGACTGGTCGCTGCGCTGCTTTCCCGCACCAGAGGGGCAGGAAGACCTGTGCCAGATGTATCAGCTCCTGACCGAGGAGGCAGGCAACCCGGTGGCCGAGTTCACCCTCTACCGACTCGGGGGCGCGGGCCAGGTTGTGGCGGGGGCCACGCTCGCCGTGCCGCTCGGCACGCTGCTCACCGAGGAGATCAAGATCTCGATCGACGGTGGCAAGGCGAAAAGCTATGCCTATTCCTTCTGCACCGTCGCCGGATGCTTCTCGCGGATCGGGCTGACGCAGGCCGATGTGGACGCGCTCAAGGCCGGGGCCCAGGCGACGATCGCGATCGTGCCCGCCCAGGCCCCCGACCAGACCGTGCGCATCGACATGTCGCTCTCGGGCTTTACCGCCGCCTTCGACGCGGCCTCGGTCATCACCAACTGAGCCGCCGCGCCCGGTCCGTGCCCCGTCATCCCCGGCCCCGAGCCGGGGATCGTCGGCCCCGCCAGCTCAGGCGAACCGCCGCAGCGCCAGCACCGCGTTGAGCCCGCCGAAGGCAAAGGCGTTCGACAGCGCCACCTCCACCTTCGCCTCGCGCGCCTCGTTGGGCACCACGTCGAGCGCGCATTCGGGGTCCGGCTCCTCATAGCCGATCGTGGGCGCGATCACCCCGTCGCGCAGCGCCATGATGCAGGCCAGGAGTTCCACCGCCCCGGTCGCCCCGATCAGATGGGCATGCATCGACTTGGTCGAGGTGATCATCAGCTTGTCGGCATGCGCGCCGAAGACATCGGCCACGGCGGCGCATTCGGTCTTGTCATTGGCCGCGGTGCCGGTGCCGTGGGCGTTGATATAACCCACCTCCTCGCGGTTCACCCGCGCGTCGCGCAGCGCCCCCGCGATGGCCCGCGCCGCGCCCTGTTTCGACGGCATGACGATATCGGAGGCATCCGAGGTCATGGCGAATCCCACCACCTCGGCAAGGATTTCGGCCCCCCGCTTCCGCGCATGCTCCAGGTCCTCGAAGACGAAGATCGCCGCGCCCTCGCCCTGAACCATGCCGTTGCGATTGGCCGAGAACGGGCGGCAGGCGTCGCGGCTCATCACGCGCAACCCCTCCCAGGCCTTCACCCCGCCGAAGCACAGCATCGATTCCGACCCGCCCGTCACCATCACCGGCGTGAGCCCGCCATGCACCATCTGGAACGCCTGCGCCATGGCGTGATTGGACGAGGCACAGGCGGTGGAGACGGTGAAGGTCGGGCCCTTGAGGTTGAACTCCATGGACAGATGGCTTGCCGCGGCATTGTTCATCAGCTTGGGCACGACGAAGGGATGCACGCGGTTCTTCCCCTCCTCGTAGACGGTGCGGTAATTCTCGTCGAGCGTGGTCATCCCGCCACCCGAATTGCCGAGGATGACCCCCGTCCGCGCCGCCAGTTCGCCGTTGAACTCGAGCCCCGCCTGCCCGATCGCCTCGCGCGCGGCGATCAGCGTGAATTGCGTGAACCGGTCGTAGAGCGCCAGTTGCTGCCGGTTGAACCGCGCCACCGGATCATAGCCCCGGACCTGACCGCCGATGCGGATCGAGAGCCGGTCCACATCGGGAAAGTCGAGCTCTCCGATGCCGCAACGCCCCTCGCGCATCGCCTCGAGCGTGGCAGGCACATCCGCCCCGAGCGCGTTGATCGTGCCGGCCCCGGTAATGACGACCCGTTTCACGCCTGCTCCGCGATCAGCCGCTCGATTCCCGCGATGATCGAGCGCACCGACGAGATGTCGAAATCGCTCTTCTCCGGTTCGTTGGCGTTGAAGGGCACGGAGATGTCGAAGGCTTCCTCGATGGCGAAGATGCTTTCAACCAGCCCGAGACTGTCGATGCCCAGTTCCTCCAGCGTGCTGTCAAGGGATATGTCGGAGGGTTCGAGCACCGCCTGTTCGGCGATGATCTCGATCACCCGGTCCTGAATGCTGCTCATGGTCGGTCTTTCCTTTCACCGCGCCGACGGGGCGCGTCTCGCGGCCTTGTGCGTCGGCTTCGTAACGGATTTTTAAAGCCTGCGGCGCGGGCGCACAATCTCTCACCGTGCCGGGGGGGCGGCGCGCTGCCAGGGGTGGCGGCCGGGCCTAGCTTCCCTGTGCCGCAAGCCTCACCCCGGCCTGTTCGAGCGCCTCCCAGATGCGCGCATCGCGCCCGTAGACATCGCCCCGATATTCCATCCCGCCGCCCGGCCGGGTGATCGCAGTGCGGTAGATCAGATGCACCGGCACATGCGTTTCAAGCTCGATCCGGGTCTCCCGCCCGCTGTCGAGCGCCGCCTGGAACCGTCCCTTCGGGTCAGCGTCCTGCGCGGCGAGGAGCGCATAGGCAAAGTCGAACGGCTGCGCGAGCCGGATGCAGCCATGGCTGAAATCGCGCTTCTCGCGGGCAAAGAGATCCTTTTGCGGCGTGTCGTGCAGGTAGATGTTCCACCGGTTCGGAAACATGAACTTCACCAGCCCGAGCGCGTTGCTGTCCGAGGGCGGCTGCTTGAGCGCAAAGGGAAAACTGCGCGCCGAATAGGCATTGAAATTCACCGCGCTGCGCGGCACCTCGCGGCCGCGGCTGTCATAAAGCCGCAGATATCCTGCGGCGTTGCGGTTCGCCTGCATCTTGGGCAGGTATTCCTTGACCGTGATCGAGCGCGGCACATGCCATGTCGGGTTGACGATCATGTGCTCCATCTCGTCGGAAAATTCCGGGCTGCGCCGGCCACCCGTATTCTTGCCGACCACCGCGCGCGTCTCGAAGGTGACGCGGCCATGGTCGATGATGCGGGCGCTGAAATCGGCCAGGTTCACGAGGACATGGCGCGCGCCGCGCTCCGCGGGCAGCCAGCGCTCGCGNTCCAGTGCCACGAGGATCGCCCGCAGCCGCTCCTCGGGCGGGGTGTTGAGCGCGGCCAGCGTGCCGGATCCCGCGATACCGTCCGGCTCAAGCCCGTGATCGCGCTGGAATGCCTGTACCGCCGCCTGGATCGCGCCGTCATAGGAGGCGGCCGCGCTGCGCGCCAGATAGCCCATCGCCACAAGCCGGTCGCGCAGCGCCAGAACCGCCACGCCGCGCGCGCCCGGCTCGAGCCGGGCGGCCCGCACCGGTGCCCCCCAGCCGCCCGAGGCGATCACCTCCTCGAGCCGCAGCTTTTCGCGCAGGAGGCGCCGATACTCGTTGCTCTGCGGGGCAAGCCCGCGCAGCACCGTCCGCGGTGCGCCGGCGCGCATCTCGCCCAGCAGGTCGGCGGCGGTCCGTCGCGNGACCTCGCGCTTGATGGCCGAATCGACGCGCGACGGGACGAGCACGCCGCCTTGCAGGTCGCGCGCATAGGCGAGATAGGCCCGGCTGAGCGCCACCTCGGCCTCGGCCAGGTCGCGCAACGACCGGATATCCCCTAGCCGCGCCCTGAGGTCCGGCAAGTCATAGCGCGACACCGGCAGACCGTGCAGCCCGGCCCGGCCGAGCGCGCGCAGGACCGCCGCGCGCCGGGCACGATCCTGCGCGCCCTCCCCGGTCCAGAGCGGCGCATAGCCCGTCTCGCGGTAATATTCGGCCAGCGCCCGGTCGCCCGCCGCCGCCTCGGCCACGGCCTGCCGGAACGCGGCCGCGCGCGCGCGGGCCTGCGCCACCGACACCGCCTCCGCGATCACGCCCGAGGTGATCGGGGCGAACGCCGCCGCCGTGACCTCGGCGCGGGCACCCGTCGCCCCCATCAGCGCGGCCACGCAGACAAGCGCCCTTATCCCCGAGACCCTGCGCACCATGCCCGATACCCTCCTTGCTCACCGCACCGTCAGGAAAATCCTGCCAAGTCTCCCTGGATATCTCAATGCTTTCCTAAGAAATTCCTGTCACTCTTGCCCACATCCGCGTGACGCGCGGCATTCCCGCACCAGGGTTTCATTTCCGCCACAGCGGCAATGCGATGCGCAGGATCCCGCCGAAATCGCTTGCCGTTCACGCAATGTAACAAAAAGGGGGCTTGGTTGATGATTCTCGTTATGTCATACCGAAATCACATCTGGGGATGATGACAACAGCCGCCACAAGGCGGTGCATATAGGCGACGGGACAGGCGCTCTCTGATGACGGACTTCAGCTCGACTGGACTCTCACGCCGTGGCGTGCTCGCGGCCTTTGCCGCAACCATGGTGACCGCGGCTCCGACCTTCTCGAATGCGGCCGGTTTCCTGCGCGGCGCGGGCGATATCCGCCGCCTGCGGATGGTCTCGCCCCGCACGGGCGAGCGGCTCGATACCCTCTACTGGATCGAAGGGGAGTATATCCCCGAAGCGCTCAAGGAAATAACGCTCTTCATGCGTGACTGGCGCACCAACCAGACCTACCGGATCGACCGGCGCACGGTGGACATTCTCGCGGCCAGCCACAACCTTCTGGATGCAAGCGAGCCCTATACGCTGCTCAGCGGCTACCGGAGCCCGCAGACCAATGCCATGCTGCGCGCCCGCTCCCGCGGGGTGGCGAAGAATTCGCGCCACATGATCGGCGAGGCGGCGGATCTCCGTCTCGGCAGCCGCTCGGTCGAGCAGATCTATCGTGCGGGCATGGCCTGCGGCGGTGGCGGGGTCGGCAAGTATTCGCGCTCGAACTTCGTCCACATGGATTGCGGCCCGGTGCGTAGCTGGGGCCGTTGAGCCGCCGCTTGTGTCAGGCAGTGGTGTCCGGGAGCGAAGCCGCGAGTCGTCTGCGGCCCCGCGGTCCCTGCGCCGCCATTTTCGTCTCCGGTCTCTGGTGCGGGTGGTCGGACTCGAACCGACACTCCTTGCGGAAAGGGTGTTTGAGACCCTCGCGTCTACCATTCCGCCACACCCGCGCCTGATGCGTCTTTAGCCAAGCCCGCGCGCCCCGTCCAGAGGCTGCGGAAAATCGGGCGGCAGAGCTTGACCCGGCCCGAACCGCGTGATGTCTCGGCACAAGTCACCCTGACGGAGTCGCCATGCTGCGCGCCCTCTACGACCGCACGATCCGCATGGCCGAGCACCCCCGCGCGCTCTGGTTCCTGGCGCTTGTCTCCTTCGTGGAAAGCTCGGTCTTTCCCATCCCGCCGGACGTGCTGATGATCCCCATGATCCTGGCGCGGCCCGCGCGCGCCTGGCTGATCGCAACGGTGGCGCTGGTGGCCTCGGTGCTTGGCGGGCTTCTGGGCTATGCCATCGGCGCCTTCGCCTTTCAGGAGATCGGACGCCCGATTCTCGAGGCGCTCGGCAAGGGCGAAGCGGTGGACGCCTTCAATACCCGCTTCAACGATTTCGGCTTTTGGGCGGTGCTGACGGCGGGCGTCACGCCCTTTCCCTACAAGGTCATCACCATCATGTCGGGCTGGACCGCGATGCCGCTCGGCACCTTCGTCGCCACCTCGATCCTGGCACGCGGCATCCGGTTCTTTCTCGTGGCGGCGCTGCTGTGGAAGTTCGGCGCGCCGGTGCGCGCGTTCATCGAGCGCCGCCTCGGCCTCCTGACCATCCTCTTCGTGCTGCTGCTCTTTGGCGGCTTCTATCTCGCGCGCTATCTCTGAGACCATGACCAGACAGAAGACCCTCCTGCTCCTCGCCGCCTCGGGCTCGGCCGCGCTGCTGCTCGGCGCGCTCGCCTTTGAGCACCTGGGCGGCATGGCCCCGTGCAAGCTCTGCATCTGGCAGCGCTGGCCGCATGGCATCGCCATCGCCCTTGGCGCGCTCGGCCTTCTGGCCATGCCCGCGCTCATGGCCGGCCTCGGCGCGCTAGCGGCCCTCGCCACCGCGCTCATCGGCGGCTACCATACCGGGGTGGAACGCGGCTGGTGGCCGGGACCTTCGGATTGCTCGGGCGCGCCCGCGTCCTCGCTCAGCACCGAGGATCTTTTCGCGCAGATCATGGCCGCGCCGCTGGTGCGCTGCGACGAGGTTCCATGGGAAATGCTCGGCCTCTCGATGGCGAGCTGGAACATGGCGATCTCGCTCGGGCTCGTGCTCATCTGGCTGATGGCGCTGCGAACCGGCCTCGAGGGGCGCACAGGCCGCTAGCCGCCCGACTTCCAGGTGTTGAGCAACAGGCTCGTCTCCGAGCTTGCGATCCCCTCGAAGCGGCGGATCTGCGCCAGAACCTTGTCGAGCGCCTCCAGCGTCTCGGTGCCGATCTCGACGATCAGATCCCAGCGGCCATTCGTCGAATGGATCGCGCGCACCGCGGCAAGCCCGCCCAGCTGCCGGATGATCCGGTCCGTGCCGCGCCCCTCGATGCCGAGCATCATCAGCCCGCGCACCGGATCGCGCAGCGTGTCGCCCCGGAGCACCACGCTGAAGCCCACGATCTCGCCCTTCGCCTGAAGCCGCTCGATCCGCGCGCGCACCGTCGTCCGCGACACGCCGAGCCCGAGCGCCAGGTCCGAGAGCGAGGCGCGCGCGTCATGCCGCAGCGCCGAAAGCAGCCGCCGGTCCACCTCATCCATTTCGCAGGTCCGATCTTTCGTTTCGAAGGAATCCGCGACGATCAGGCCAAAATACCCGCTTCAAATCAACCCGATTCGACGCCAGTTCTGGGTTGACAGGGATCAGGAGGGTGCGATGCCGGACAAGGACATCATTCTTATCGGCGCACCGGTGGACAGCGGCAAGGACCGGCGCGGCTGCCTCATGGGGCCGGATGCCTACCGCACCGCCGGGATTGCCGAGGCGCTCTCGGATCTCGGCCACCGGGTCAGCGACCGGGGCAATCTCTCGCCCGCCGCCACGCCCCCCTTGCCCGACATGCCGGCCCATGTCCACCGACCGGCCGAGACTGCGGGCTGGACCGCCGCGCTGATCGCCGCGGCCGTGGAGATCATGACGCAGGGCCTGCCCATCTTCCTTGGCGGCGATCACAGCCTGTCGCTCGGCTCGGTCGCGGGCGTGGCCGCCCATGCCGCCCGCGCGGGCCGCCCGCAATTCGTGCTCTGGCTCGACGCGCATAGCGACTATCACACGCCGCAGACCAGCGGCTCGGGCAACCTGCACGGCACCCCCATCGGCTATGTCACGGGACGGCCGGGCTTTCACGGCTTTCCGCCCCTGGTCCATCCGGTGCCCGAGGAGAATATCTGCCTTCTGGGCCTGCGCTCGGTCGACGGGCCGGAACGCGCCGCTCTGGAGAAGACCCGCATCCGCCGCCACGACATGCGCGAGATCGACGAGCGCGGCATCTCGCGCCCGCTGGCCGAGTTTCTGGACACGGTGGCGCGTGCGGGCGGCGCGCTGCACGTCTCGCTCGACGTGGATTTCCTCGATCCCTCCTTCGCGCCCGCCGTCGGCACCACCGTGCCCGGCGGGGCCACGATCCGCGAGGCGCATCTGGTGATGGAGATGATCTGCGACAGCGATCTGATGACCTCGCTCGACCTCGTGGAACTCAACCCGTTTCTCGATGACCGTGGCCGCACCGCGCAGGTGATGGTCGATCTCGCGGCCTCGGCGCTCGGCCGGCGCGTCTTCGACCGCGTGACCCATGCCCGTATCTGAGGAGGCTTCCGCCATGCTTGCCCCGTCCGACAAGGCCCTCGTGCCCTTCGTTTCGGTCGATCACATGATGAAACTCGTGCATCACGTCGGGATCGAGCCGATGCTGCGCGGGCTGGCCGAGTATATCGAGGACGATTTCCGCCGCTGGGATCTCTTCGACAAGACCCCGCGAATCGCCTCGCACTCCGCCGAGGGGGTGATCGAGCTCATGCCCACCTCCGATGGCGAGGTCTACGGGTTCAAATACGTCAACGGCCATCCCAGGAACACGCGCGAGGGGCTTCAGACCGTCACCGCCTTCGGCCTGCTGGCGGATGTGGGCACGGGCTATCCGGTGCTCCTGTCGGAGATGACCGTGCTCACCGCGCTCAGGACGGCGGCCACCTCGGCCATGGTGGCGCGTCACCTCGCCCCAAGGGGGGCCGACACGATGGCGATGATCGGCGCGGGCGCGCAATCGGAATTCCAGAGCCTTGCCATGAAGGCGCTGGTGGGGCTTGAATCCGTGCGCCTCTACGATATCGACCCGGCGGCCACCGCGAAGGCCGCGCGCAATCTCGCGGGCATGGGGCTCGAGGTGGTGGCCTGCCGCTCGGCGGAGGAAAGCATGGAAGGTGCGCAGATCATCACCACCTGCACCGCCGACAAGCAATATGCCACGATCCTCACGGACAACATGGTGGGCGCGGGCGTGCATATCAACGCCATCGGCGGCGACTGCCCCGGCAAGACCGAGCTTGCCCCGGCGATCCTGCACCGCGCCTCGATCTTCGTGGAATATCCCGAACAGACCCGCATCGAGGGCGAGATCCAGCAGCTTGCCCCCGATCACCCGGTCACGGAGTTCTGGCGCGTGCTCACGGGCGAGGTGCCGGGACGCCGCGACGCGGCCGAGATCACGCTGTTCGACAGCGTGGGCTTTGCCATCGAGGATTTCTCGGCGCTGCGCTATGTGCGGGACCGGATCGCGGGCACCGATCTCTATACCCCGCTCGACCTGCTTGCCGACCCGGACGATCCGCGCGATCTCTTCGGGATGGTGATGCGCGCGGCCCCCGGCGCGGGCTGAGCCCCCTTGCCAAGGCAGGCCGGGCGCGGCAGGCTTGGGCCATGATCGAGCCTGCGCACACGCATCTCCTGCTGATCGACTTTCAGGCGCGCCTCATGCCCGCGATCCACGCGGGCGCAGAGGCGGTGGCCAATGGCGCGCGGCTCTTGCAGGCGGCGCGGCTTCTTGGCGTGCCCCGCAGCTTCACCGAGCAGAATCCCGGCAAGCTCGGCCATACGGTCCCCGGGATTGCGCCCGCCCCGGAGGAGACGGTGCTGGCGAAGATGAGCTTCGACGCCTGCGCCGATACGGATCTCGCCACGGCGCTTGACGCCGACAGGCAGGTGATCGTCTGCGGCTGCGAGGCCCATGTCTGCGTGCTGCAAACCGTGCTCGGGCTGAGGCGCGCGGGGCGCGCGGTGGCCGTGGTCGCGGACGCCACCGGCGCGCGCGCGCCCGCCAACCGCGACGCGGGTCTTGCCCGCATGGCGCGCCACGGGGCCGAGATCGTCACGACCGAGATGGTCGTCTTCGAATGGCTGAAAAGCGCCAGCCACCCGCGCTTCCGCGAGGTGGTGGCGCTCATCAAATAGGCTCAGGCCGCGCGGCGCCTGCGGCGCGGCGCGCCGCTCTTCGCGCCGCCCGGCTTGGCCCCGCCCGATTTGAAGCCGCCCCGGCGCGGCCCGGCCCGGCCCGCGGGCTTCGATTTCGGATCGGGCATCACCTCCCAGGGCGCGCCCGAGGCGACCGGGATCGTGGTGCCGAGCACCTTCTGGATATCCTTCAGCTCGCCCATCTCGTCAGGGGCACAAAAGGCGATCGCCGCCCCGTCGCGCCCGGCGCGCGCGGTGCGCCCGATCCGGTGCACGTAATTGTCGGGCACGTTGGGCAACTCGTAATTGTAGACGTGCTTCACATCGGGAATGTCGAGACCGCGCGCGGCCACGTCGGTCGCCACCAGCACCTTGACCTGCCCGTCGCGGAAGGACCGGAGCGCCCGGTCACGCTGACCCTGGCTCTTGTTGCCGTGGATGGCCGCGACGGCAAAGCCGGCGTCCTCGAGCCGCCGCGCCAGCTTGTCCGCGCCGTGCTTGGTACGGCCGAAGACCAGCGCCAGCTCGTCGCGGTGGCGGTCCAGCAGTTCGATCAGCAGATCGGGCTTGGCCGCCTTGGCGATGAAATGCACCTCCTGCGTGACCTTGTCGGCGGCCTTGCCCGGCGGGCTCACCTGCACGCGGCGGGGGTTTTTCAGATAGCTTGCGGCGATCTCTTCCATCTGTTTCGGCATCGTCGCCGAAAAGAGCATGGTCTGCCGCTCGGCAGGCAGAAGGCCCGAGATCCGGCGCAGCGCATGGATGAATCCCAGATCGAGCATCTGGTCGGCCTCGTCGAGCACGAGAAAGGCCGCCGTGTCGAGCCGCAGCGCGCGCCGGTCTATGAGGTCGAGCAGCCGCCCCGGCGTGGCCACGAGGATATCGCAGCCGCGCTCCATCCGGTTGACCTGCGCGTTGATCGAGGCCCCGCCGACGACAAGGTTGATGCGGATGGGGCTGTCCTTGACCAGCGGCATGAGCGCGTCGCGGATCTGCCCGGCCAGTTCGCGCGTCGGCGCAAGGATCAGGCTGCGCACCGAGCGCGGCGCGGGCCGCTCGGGATTGGCCATCAGCCCCGCCACCAGCGGCAGGCCGAAGGCCAGCGTCTTGCCGGTGCCGGTCTGGGCAAGCCCGAGCACGTCATCCCCGTCAAGCGCGTGCGGGATCGCGCGGCTCTGGATCGGTGTCGGCTCGGAAATGCCAAGCGCCGAGAGCTTGCGGGTCAGCGACTCGGGCAGGCCCATCGTGTCGAAAAGAGTCAAATCATGTCCTTTCAGGCGCCGGGCCCCTGCCCGCGCACCCGTGATCGTGGTTGCACCATGGGCAGGGCGGGGCCACATGCCCACACCCTCCGGCCGGTGTCTGGCCCCACGCGTGATCTTGGGAACAGGTCCGCGACATGTCATCTGAACGGCACTCAAGGCCGGGCTGCTCACGCGGCAGGACATGTCGGTTGAGGCCCATATGGCCGTGCCGCGCGGCGAAGTCAAGCGCCCTGCGTTGCTCCGCTCAGGGCAGAAAGACCGGGCGGCGGTCCCCGGCGGCAAAGCGGCGCAGCACCATGGGGTAAAGGACATGCTCCTGCTCCAGCNCCCGCGCGGCGAGCCGCTCGGGCGTGTCGCCCTTCAGCACCGGCACCCGCGCCTGGCCAAGGATCGGCCCGTCATCGAGCGCGGGCGTGACCTCATGGACAGTGCAGCCCGCCTCCCGCTCTCCGGCCGCGAGCGCGCGCGCATGGGTGTCAAGCCCTCGATATTTCGGCAGGAGCGAGGGGTGAATGTTGATCATCCGCCCCGCCCATTGGCCGACGAACCCGGCGGTCAGCACCCGCATGAAGCCGGCAAGGCAGATCAGGTCGATGTCATGCGGGGCAAGCCGCGCGGCGATCTCGGCCTCGAACCCGGCACGGTCCCTGCCGAAGGGGCGGTGATCCACCACCTCGGTCGCAAGGCCCTGCGCCCGCGCCCAGGCGATGCCGCCTGCGGTCGGCTCGTTCGAGAAGACGAGCACGGGCCGCGCCGGGTGATCGCCGGTCATCGAGGCCACAAGCGCGCGCATGTTCGACCCGCCCCCGGAGAGAAAGACCGCCACGCGCCGCCTCACAGCAGGCGGCCCACGTAGCGCACGCCGATGCCCGCCACCACGCGCCCGATCCGCGTCACCCGCTCGCCGGCCTCGCCAAGGGCGCTCTCAATGTCGTCCGCCCGTGCGGGATCGACCACCGCGACCATGCCGATCCCGGCATTGAAGGTCTTGAGCAACTCCGACTCGGCAAGCCCGCCCGTCGCGGCCAGCCAGCGGAACACGCCGGGCAGGTCCCAGGCCGAAAGGTCGATCTCCACCCCCAGCCCCTCGGGCAGGACGCGCGGCAGGTTCTCGGTCAGACCGCCACCGGTGACATGGGCAAGCCCCCGGATGCCGCCCGCCCCGAGCGCCGCCAGCACGGGCCGCACATAGAGCCGCGTCGGCACCAGCAGCGCCGCGCCGAGCGTGCCCTCGCCCCAGGGGCAGGGATCAGTCCAGTCCAGTCCCGAGAGCCCGACGATCCGGCGCACGAGGCTGTAGCCGTTGGAATGCACCCCGTCCGAGGCAAGGCCAAGCAGGACATCGCCCTCCGCCACCCCCGCAGGCAGGTCCGCGCCCCGCTCCATCGCGCCCACGGCAAAGCCCGCCAGGTCGAAATCGCCCGGCGGATACATGCCCGGCATTTCCGCGGTCTCTCCGCCGATCAGAGCGCAGCCCGAGGCGGCGCAGCCCCGCGCGATCCCCTCGACGATACGCGCGGCGGTCTCGACCTCGAGCCTGCCGGTGGCGAAATAGTCAAGGAAGAAAAGCGGCTCGGCCCCCTGGCAGATCAGGTCGTTGACGCACATCGCCACAAGGTCGATGCCCACGCCCTCGACAAGCCCGGTGTCGATGGCGATGCGCAGCTTGGTGCCCACCCCGTCGGTCGCCGCGACGAGGACCGGGTCGGTGAACCCCGCCGCGCGCAGGTCGAACAGCCCGCCGAACCCGCCGAGCCCCGACATCACGCCGGGCCGTTTCGTGGCGGCGGCGGCGGGCTTGATCCGCTCGACGAGCGCATTGCCCGCGTCGATATCGACGCCCGCGTCCCTGTAGGTGATGCCGTTTTCCGTCTCGCTCATGACGCCGTCCTCTCGCATCTCGCGGCCGGGGTTAGACGATTGCCCCGGCCCGCGCAATCGCAAAGCCGGGGCGCAGCCCACCGACGCAAGCCATGCGTCGAGCGCCTCGGGGGTCGGCGCAAGGCGATCCGGCGCGCCGCCCACGAACTCGGCCAGACGCGGCGCATTGAGCGCGTTCACCCCCACGAGCACGGGGATGTCGCGGGCCACCGCCTCGGCGATCAGGGCGCGAAAGCCGCGCCCCTCGGCCTCGTGCTTGCCGAACTTGTTGACGATGACCAGATCCACCCNCTCGGAAAGCCGCGCCTCGGCCGCGGCCACGGCCCGTTCCAGCGCCTCGGGGTCGAGCCTGCAGCCGCGCGCCCCGCGCCCGAGGTTCTGCGAGATGCGGATCACCGGCCCGTCGGGCAGCACCTGCACATCCATGTCGCAGGGGCGCCCCGCGCCGCAATCGCTGTTGACCTGCACCGTCCCGCAAAGCCGCAGGCCCCGTGCCGCCGCGCGCATCGCAAAACCGTGCAGCAGCAGGTCCATGTCCCCGCGCCCCCCGGCCATGACACAGGCGATCCGCATGGCCGCGCCTCACTCGGTCAGGCGGCTGATGACCACCGTTACCTCGGGCCGCTTGCCGATCTCTGTCTGCGCGCTCTGCCGCGCCACCCGGCGCAACCCCTCCTCGAGCTTGTCATCGTCGCGAAAGACCTTGCCGCCCGCGCGCGCCATGAACTGCGAGAGGTCCTCTTCGAGCACATCTGCGAGCGGCGCGTTCGAGCGTCCCGTCGCGGCAAGCCCCAAGGTCTCGACCCAGGGCTCGCCAAGCGGCTCGTCCTCCTCGTCTAGGATCACGTTGACCATGACATGCCCGTTGAGCGCCATGCGGATGCGGTCGCGCACCACGCCGTCAAGCGCGCCGTATTTCACCGAGCCATCCAGATAGGTCCGCCCCGTCTCGACATATTCGGCCACCTTCGGCGCGTTGCCGCCGAGGTCGATCATCATGCCGTTGACGGCAAGGATAGCCGCGATCCCGCCCTGCCGGGCCAGCTTCACATGCTCGCGCAGATGGCGGTGCTCGCCATGCATGGGCACGAGCATCTGCGGCTTGAGGATCGCGTGCATCGCCTCGAGATCGGGCCGGTTGGCATGGCCGGAGACGTGATAGCGGTCGTCGCCCTCGATCACGTCCACGCCCATCTCGGAGAACTGGTTGATGATGCGGATGACGCCGCGCTCGTTGCCGGGAATGGTCTTGGAGGAAAAGAGGAACGTGTCGCCCTCCTTCATGGTGATCCCGTTATACTTGCCATTGGCCAGTTGTGCCGAGGCCGCGCGCCGCTCTCCCTGGCTGCCGGTGACGATCAGCATCAGGCTCTCGCGCGGGATGTTGCCCGCCTCTTCGGGCGTCACGGTCGCCGGAAAGTCGGTGAGCACGCCGGTCTCCACCGCCGCCTCGATCATCTGCCGCATGGCCCGCCCCATCAGGCACACCGTGCGCCCGGCGCGCTTGCCCGCCTCGGCCAGCGTCTTCACCCGCGCGACATTGCTGGCAAAGGTGGTGGCCACGAACATCCCCCGGCGGGCGGCCACCAGATCGGTGATGGGCTGCGCCACGGTGCTCTCCGAGCGCCCCTCGTGATGGCTGAAGACATTGGTCGAATCGCACATCAGCGCCCGGACGCCACCCGCCCCGATCGAGGCCCAGAGCGCGCGGTCAAAGGGTTCGCCCACGCCCGGCGTCTCGTCGATCTTGAAATCGCCCGTATGCACGATGCGGCCGGCGGGCGTGTCGATCACCAGGCCCGAGCTTTCGGGAATGGAATGCGAGACGGGCACGAAGCCCACGGTGAAGGGCCCCGCCGTCACCGTCTCGGGCCAGGCGCTCACGGTCCTGACGGCGCTCTCGGGATGGCCGTGTTCTTCCATCTTGCGCCGGGCGATGTTGGCGGTGAAGGCGCGCGCGTAGACGGGCGCGCCCAGGCGGTCATGGTAATGCGCCACCGCGCCGACGTGATCCTCGTGCGCATGGGTGATGAACACGGCCTCCAGATCGTTCCGGCGCGCCTCGAGCCAGGAAATGTCGGGCAGGATCAGGTCCACACCGGGCGAGCCGTCCATGTCCGGGAAGGTCACGCCCAGATCGACGAGGATCAGCTTCTCCTTTCCCGGCTTGCCATAACCGTAGACATAGGCGTTCATGCCCACTTCGCCCGCCCCCCCGAGGGGCAGGTAGATCAATCTTTCGCTGCTCATGGGGCGTCAGCCCTCCTTGTTATAGTCGTGGATCACGGTCAGACCGTGCATCGTCAGATCGTCCTCGAACCTGTCGAACAGATCCGTGCCTTGCTGGAACAGCGGGGCCAGCCCCCCGGTTGCGATGACCGTCATGGCGCGTCCGCGCTCGGCCCTTATCCGCTCACATATCCCATCGATGAGCCCGACATAACCCCAGAACACGCCCGATTGCATGCAGGCCACGGTATTGGTGCCGATCACCTTCTCGGGCTTGGTCACATCGACATGCGGCAGCGCCGCCGCCGCCTCGTGCAGCGCCTGCAGCGACAGGTTCACCCCCGGCGCGATCACGCCGCCGATATAGGCCCCGTCCGTGTCCACAACATCGAAGGTGGTCGCGGTGCCGAAATCCACGATGATCAGATCCCCGCCGCAAAGGTCGAACCCCGCCACCGTGTTCACCAGCCGGTCCGGCCCCACCTGCGTGCCTTCATCGACCCGCACGGCGACAGGCAGGCGGCACTCGGGCTTGCCCACCACCAGCGGGCGGCAGCCGAAATAGCGGTCGGCAAAGACCCGCAGGTTGAACACCACCCGCGGCACGGTCGAGGAGATGATCACATCGGTGATCCGCGTCTCGATCCGGTAATGGTGGAGCAGCGTCGAGAACCAGACGAAATACTGGTCGGCCGTGCGCTGATGCTCGGTCGCGGTGCGCAGCGTGCACAGGAACCGCTGGCCGTCCCAGATGGAAAACACCGTGTTGGTATTGCCGCAATCGATCGCCAGAAGCATCGCGCCCCCCCCCGTTTCAGAAGAATATCTCGGCTGCGGNGATGGCCTCGCGGCCCCGCGCCGTCACAAGAACCAGATTTCCCGCCGCATCCACCGTCTCGAACCGCCCCGTCACGCTCTCGCGCGAGGTGCGCGCGGTGATCGCCTCTCCCAGCCGCGCCGCCCGGTCGAGCCAGGCGCGGCGGATCGGCTCGAACCCGTAGGTGACGAATGTCGCCTCGTGCCGCGCATAGGCGGGTGCCAGCAGGTCGAGAAACGCCTCCGGCCCGATCGCCACACCCGTCTCGGACAGAAGCGAGACCGGCCGCAGCGCCGCCGCCTCCAGCGCCGCCGCCTCCGGCGCCGCCACGAGGTTCACGCCGATGCCGATGGCGAAGTGGCTCAGACTGTCGCCCGTCCCCGCGCTCTCAAGCAGGATGCCCGCCAGCTTGCCGCCATTCAGAAGCACGTCATTGGGCCATTTGAGCGCCAGCCCCTGCGCCCGGCCCGTCGCCGCCACCAGCGCATCGAAGAGCGCGAGTGACGCCACGAAGGAGCGCAGTGCCACGCGGCCCGGGCTCTCGGCCGGGCGCATCACCAGGGTCGCCGCGAAATTGCCCGGCGGGTTTGCCCAGGGCCGGCCCCGCCGCCCGCGCGCCGCCGTCTGTTCGAGCGCCAATATCCACTCGGGCCGGCGCAGCGCGCCCGCGATGCGCGCGGCCTCGGCATTGGTGCTGTCCACCGTTGCCAGCACCCGCCGCCCGTGGCCCTCGGGCCAGTCACTCCGCGCCAAAACCTTCATCTTTCCCGAAATACCCCCGCCGGAGGCGGAGTCCGGCCTATTGCACAAGGGTCGCCGCCGCGGCCTGCGCCATGGCCTCGACGCCGAACATGTTGACGATGCCCAGAAGCATCACCGCCGCCGAGCCCATGAGGAACGCCCATTGCACCACCGAGCGCCCGGTCTCGAGCGTCGAGCCCTCCTCGCCGAAATACATGTAGAAGACGATGCGCAGATAGTAGAAGGCCCCGATCACGCTGGCGATCACGCCCGCGACGGCCAGCCAGACAAGCCCACCCTCATAGGCCGCGCGCAGCACGTAGAGCTTGCCGAAGAACCCCAGCAGAGGCGGCACGCCCGCGAGACTGAAGAGCAGGATCAGCATCGCCAGCGCGCGCCCCGGCTCGGCCTTTGAGTAGAGGTTGAGGCTGCGGATATCCGTCACCGGCTGCCCGTCGCGCTCCATCGACAGGATGAAGGCGAAGGTGCCCAGGTTCATCGTCACGTAGATCGCCGCATAGACCAGCATCGCCTGCACGCCAAAGGCCGTGCCCGCCGCCAGCCCCATCAGCGCATAGCCCATATGCGCGATCGAGGAATAGGCCATCAGCCGCTTGATGTCCGTCTGCCCGATCGCCGCGATCGCCCCGAGGAACATCGACAGAAGGCTGAGCGCCGCGAGCACCTGCTGCCAGTCGGCGACCACGCCGCCGAAGGCGTCATGCACCACCCGTGCGAAAAGGCCGAGCGCCGCCACCTTGGGCGCGGTGNCGAAGAAGGCGGTGATGGGGGTCGGCGCGCCCTCATAGACATCGGGCGTCCACATGTGGAAGGGCACCGCCGAGATCTTGAAGGCCAGCCCCGAGATCACCAGCACCAGCCCGATCAGCAGGCCAAGCGGCGTCTGCCCCTCGGCGGCGGCGATGATGCCCGAGAAGAGCGTCGTTCCGGCAAAGCCGTAGACCAGCGAGGCCCCGAAGAGCAGCAGGCCCGAGGAGAGCGCGCCCAGGACGAAATACTTGAGCCCCGCCTCGGTCGATTTCACGCTGTCGCGCCGCAGCGACGCCACGACGTAAAGCGCCAGCGACTGCAATTCCAGCCCCATGTAGAGCGCCATCAGGTCTCCCGCGCTGACCATCACCATCATGCCCACGACCGAAAGCGCGATGAGCACGGGATATTCGAACCGCAGGATGCCGCGGCGCTCCATGTAATCCTGCCCCAGAACCAGCACGGCGGCGGCCGACAGAAGGATCGTGACCTTGGCGAAGCGCGCAAAACCGTCATCGTTGATCATGCCGCCGAAGGCCGTGCGCGCNCCCGACCCGCTCATCCCGATCCAGATCGCCAGAAGCGCCATCAGCCCCGCCGTCACCCAGACAAGCAGCGGCGCGAGCCGGTCGCGCCCGGTATGGACCGCCCCCAGGAGCGCCGCCATCGCATAGACCGACAACAGGATTTCCGGCAGGATTACGTTGAGATCAGCCTGCATGGTTCAGGGCCTCCGGGGATCAGTGCGCGACCTGCGCCACCGCCGTCGCGGCGCGCGCGACGGATTGGGCAAGTTCGACATTGGAAATCAGCGCCTCGACCGAGGGGCCGGTGATATCGGTGACAAGCCGGGGATAGATGCCGAGNATCAGCGTCATCGCCACCAGCGGCGCGAAGATCGCGCGTTCGCGGCGGCTCATGTCGGTGATGGTCTTGAGGCTCTCCTTGATGAGATCGCCGAACACCACCCGCCGGTAGAGCCAGAGCGCATAGGCCGCCGAGAGGATCACGCCCGTCGTGGCCACCGCCGCCACCCAGGTATTGACCTGGAACACACCCACCAGCGTCAGGAACTCGCCGATGAACCCGGAAGTCCCCGGAAGGCCCACATTGGCCATGGTGAAGAACATGAAGATGAGCGCATAGGCCGGCATCCGGTTCACCAGCCCGCCATAGGCGTCGATCTCGCGCGTGTGCATCCGGTCATAGATCACGCCGACACAGAGAAAGAGCGCCCCCGAGATGAAGCCGTGGCTGAGCATCTGGAAGATCGCCCCGTCGAGCCCCTGCTGGTTGACCGCGAAGATCCCCATCGTCACATATCCCATATGCGCGACCGAGGAATAGGCGATGAGCTTCTTCATGTCCTCCTGCGCCAGCGCCACCAGCGAGGTATAGACGATCGCGATGGCCGACATCCACAGCACCAGCGGCGTCAGCACCTCCGCCCCCACCGGGAACATCGGCAGGGAGAAGCGCAGGAAACCGTAGCCGCCCATCTTCAGCAGGATCGCGGCCAGCACGACCGAGCCCGCGGTAGGTGCCTGCACATGCGCGTCGGGCAGCCAGGTATGCACCGGCCACATCGGCATCTTGACCGCGAAGCTGGCGAAGAAGGCGAGGAACATCAGCGTCTGCATGCCCCCCAGGATGTGGATCCCCAGCACCGGGAAGCTTTCGGAGGCGAATTCGTGCCGCAAGAGCGTGGGAATGTCGGTCGTGCCCGCTTCGGCGAACATGGCGACCATCGCCACCAGCATCAGGACCGAGCCGAGAAAGGTGTAGAGAAAGAACTTGAACGCCGCGTAGATCCGTTCCTTGCCGCCCCAGATCCCGATGATCAGGAACATCGGGATGAGCCCCGCCTCGAAGAAGAGGTAGAAGAGCACCAGATCGAGCGCCATGAACACGCCCAGCATCAGCGTCTCGAGCAGCAGGAAGGCGATCATGTAATCCTTGACGCGCGTCGTCACGCCCCAGGACGCGGCGATGGTGAGCGGCATCATGAAGGTCGTGAGCATGACGAACAGAACGCTGATCCCGTCCACGCCCATCTTGTATTTCAGACCCAGCAGCCATGCGCGCTCTTCCACGAACTGGAAATCCGTATTCGAGGGATCGAAGCCGAACAGGATGAACAGAGAGACGAGAAAGGTCAGCACCGTGGCAATCAGCGCCACCCATTTCGCGTTGGTCTGCGCCGCCGCGTCCTCGCCGCGCAGGAAGATGGCAAGGATCGCCGCCGCGATGGCCGGGATGAAGGTGACGATGGAAAGGAGATTGTCCATCAGTTGGCCCCCCCGAAGATGGTCATCCAGGTCACGAGCACGGCGATGCCGAGCACCATGGCGAAGGCATAGGTGAAGATATAGCCCGTTTGCGCCCGCCCCGCGGCCCGCGTCAGCCGCGGGATGAGCCCCATGGCCACGCCGTTGATCGTGCCGTCGATCACGTCACCGTCGCCCCGCTTCCACAGAAGCTGCCCGAGGGCGCGCGCGGGCCGCACGAAGAGGAAATCGTAGATCTCGTCGAAATACCACTTGTTGAGCAGGAAGAGGTAGAGCGGGCGGTTGGTTTGCGCCACGCGCCCGGGCATCGCCGGGTCCCAGACATAGAACCACAGCGCCACGACAAGCCCGATCAGCATGGCGATGAAGGGGCTCACCTTGACCCATGTCGGCGCGTGATGCGCCTCGTCCAGCACGTGATTGTCCGGGTGCATGAAGATCGCGCCCTGCGGGGCCACGCCCTGCGCCACAAGCGCAGCGGTCTCGCCGTGCATGGTGGCGTGGTCTTGTCCCTCGTCGCCATGCGGGATCGGTGCCTCGGCGGCGGCCTCGTCCTGCGTGGCCTCCGCATGGGCCTCGATCCCGAAGAAGCGGTTCACCTGCTCGTGGCTGCCGAAGAAGCTGCCATACCAGATCATGCCCGCGAAGACCGCGCCAAGGGCCAGGACGCCAAGCGGGGCGATCATCACCATCGGGCTTTCGTGTGCATGCTCATGGGTGTGCCTGTCGCCGCGCGGCGCGCCATAGAAGGTCAGGAACATCAGCCGCCAGGAATAGAAGGAGGTGAAGAGCGCCGCGATCACCAGCATCCAGAAGGCATAGCCGCCCTGCGTGCCCGCCCAGGCGCTCTCGATCACCGCGTCCTTGCTGAGGAACCCGGCAAAGCCGATATGGGTGAGCGGGATGCCGACGCCGGTGATGGCCAGCGTGCCGATCATCATCGCCCAGAACGTGTAGGGCAGTTTCTTGCGCAGCCCGCCATAGTTGCGCATGTCCTGCTCGTGATGCATCCCGTGGATGACCGAGCCTGCTCCCAGAAACAGCATCGCCTTGAAGAAGGCATGGGTGAAAAGGTGGAACATCGCCACCGAATAGACGCCCACGCCCGCCGCCACGAACATGTAACCGAGCTGAGAGCAGGTCGAATAGGCAATCACCCGCTTGATGTCGTTCTGCACGAGGCCCACGGTCGCCGCGAAGAACGCGGTCGAGGCCCCGAGGAAGGTGACGAAGGCCATCGCCTGGGGTGCGTATTCCATCAGCGGCGACATGCGGCACACGAGGAACACCCCCGCCGTCACCATGGTCGCCGCGTGGATGAGCGCCGAGACCGGCGTCGGGCCTTCCATCGCGTCGGGCAGCCAGGTGTGCAGGAAGAGCTGCGCAGATTTCCCCATGGCGCCGATGAACAGCAGCACCGCGATCAGGTTGGCGGCGTTCCACTCGGTCCAGAGGAAGGTCAGTTGCGTCTCGGCCAGCATGGGTGCCGCGGCAAAGATGTCCTCGAAGCGCACGCTGTCCACAAGGAAGAAGATCGCCATGATCCCGAGCGCGAAGCCGAAATCGCCCACCCGGTTGACCACGAAGGCCTTGATCGCGGCAGCATTGGCGGAGGGCTTGCGGAAATAGAAGCCGATGAGCAGGTAGGAGGCAAGGCCCACCCCCTCCCAGCCGAAGAACATCTGCAGCAGGTTGTCGGCCGTCACCAGCATCAGCATGGCAAAGGTGAAGAACGACAGATAGGCGAAGAAGCGCGGCCGGTAGCTCTCGTTCTCGCGGAAATTCTCGTCATGGGCCATGTAGCCCATGGAATAGAGATGCACGAGCGCCGAGACCGTCGTCACCACGATCAGCATGATCGTGGTCAGCCGGTCCACCCGGATCGACCAGTCGGCATAGAGCGTGCCCGACTGCACCCAGTCGAGGATATGCACGGCCTGCGACTCCTCAGCGCCTTGCAGGAACACGACCCAGCTCAGCACCATGGACAGGAACAGCAGCCCCGTCGTCAGCCATTGCGCGCCCTTGTCGCCGATGACGCGCCAGCCGAAGCCCGCGATGATCGCGCCCAGAAGCGGCCCGAAAAGGATTACCTTGTAGATCATCGGGCTCAGCCTTTCATCACGTTGACGTCTTCCACGGCGATGGTCCCGCGGTTACGGAAGAAACAGACGAGGATCGCCAGGCCGATCGCGGCCTCGGCCGCTGCCACGGTCAGCACGAAGAGGGTGAAGACCTGCCCCACCAGATCGCCCAGNTGGGCGGAGAAGGCGACGAGGTTGACGTTGACCGNNAGCAGCATCAGCTCGATCGACATCAGCAGCACGATCACGTTCTTGCGGTTGAGAAAGAGGCCGAAGATCCCGATGACGAACAGCGCCGCCGCCACCGTCAGGTAATGTTCCAGTCCGATCATGCCGTCACCCCTTCATCTTCGCTCGTCTCAGTCTCACCACGCGCAGCACTACCAGGCCAAGCAACGCCTTGATCAGCCAGAACCCGGCCAGACCGGCAAACCCGAAGGTTGCCAGCGCGTGATGCACCCAGTCCGCCATCACAGCCCCTGACCCGGCTTCACGTCGCGCAACTCCATCGCCTTGGCCGGGTCACGATACATCTGCGCCAGCACATCCTGCCGCTTGATCCCCTCGCGGTGGCGCAGCGTCAGCACGATCGCCCCGATCATCGCCACCAGCAGGATGAGCCCCGCCAATTGGAACAGGATGAAATAAGTGTCATAGAGCAGAAGCCCGAGAGCGGCGGTATTCTCCACCCCCTCGGGCGTGACCGCGCGGCGCGCGGCCTCGGCCCCGTCGGCCACCTGCCAGTTGCCGAAGGCGATGCCGAACTGCATCAGCAGGATCACCCCGATCAGGAGCGCGAGCGGCATGTATTTCGCCATCTCCGCCTTCAACTCGGCGAAATCCACGTCGAGCATCATCACCACGAAGAGAAACAGCACCGCAACCGCGCCCACATAGACGATGATCAGGAGCATCGCCACGAACTCGGCCCCCAGAAGCACGAAGAGCCCCGCCGCGCTGATGAAGGACAGGATCAGCCAGAGCACCGAGTGGACCGGGTTGCGGCTCACCACGGTGAAGAGCCCGCCCACGAGAAGCGCCGACGCGAAGAGATAGAAGGACATCGCCGCTATCGTCATTTTTCCGATCCTTTCTCGCCCTTCTCATCCATGACCTCGCGGGCGAATTCCATCGCGCGGGTCATCGACGGGATCCCGGCGAACATCGCCATCTGCGCGATGGTCTCGGCGACCTCGTCCTTCGTCGCCCCCGCCTCGAGCGCGTGGCGCACGGTCATGCGGATCTGCGTGTCGCTCTGCGCGCCCAGCATCGTGAGCCCCGCAAGCGTCAGCAGAAGCCGCGTCTTGGCGTCAAGCCCTTCCTTGTTGATCCCCTTGCCGAAGCTCATCTCCATGAATTCCTTGGGCATGGTCGGCCACAGCTTCTCGAACCCCTTGGGCGAAAAGCTCTCGAGTGCGGGATTCATCGCGCGGGCCATTTCCTGGGCCTGGCGCATCATCATCTCGAAGGGGTTCGGGGCGTCGGTCATCGGTAGGGCGCATCCATCTCGAGGTTGCGGGCAATCTCGGCCTCCCAGCGTTCGCCGTTTTCGAGAAGCTTCTGCTTGTCGTAGAACAGTTCCTCCCGCGTCTCGGTGGCGAATTCGAAATTCGGCCCCTCGACGATGGCATCCACCGGGCACGCCTCCTGGCAGAAACCGCAATAGATGCATTTCGTCATGTCGATGTCATAGCGCGTGGTGCGGCGGCTGCCGTCGTCGCGCGGCTCGGCATCGATGGTGATCGCCTGCGCGGGGCAGATCGCCTCGCAGAGCTTGCAGGCGATGCACCGCTCCTCGCCATTGGGATAGCGGCGCAGCGCATGCTCGCCGCGAAAGCGCGGGGAAAGCGGCCCCTTCTCATGCGGATAGTTCACCGTG
The DNA here is from genome assembly GCA_002720475.1 of Roseovarius sp. Taxonomy (GTDB): domain Bacteria; phylum Pseudomonadota; class Alphaproteobacteria; order Rhodobacterales; family Rhodobacteraceae; genus Roseovarius. The sequence continues at coordinate 127,234 of PBIL01000005.1, read as the reverse complement.
GCCTTGGGGGCGAAGAAGTATTTCAACCCCAACCTTAACCCCTTGATGAAGTCGCTCAGCAGGAAATACCCCGCCGCGCGGCCATAGTCGATCTGTGTCATCGCTGACCTCCGATCTTCGATCCGAGCCCTTCGACCCGTTGACCAATGTCGTGGACATAGCGGCCAAGCGCGACCGTCACGCCGGTCTGCCCGTCCACCTTGTCCTCGAGTGCGTCGATCTTTGCCCCGAGCACGCGCTCGACGCGCCCGATATCCTCGCGGATCAGCCGAAGCTGCTCGAGGATCGCGCTGCCCACATTCTCCGCCATCACCTCAGCCCCCCATCGCCCAGCGGGCCCAGAACCCGCCGAACACTTCGAATTTCGCAAGGAACGCCACGATCACCACCCAGCCGAGCGACATGGGCAGGAACACCTTCCAGCCGATCCGCATGAGCTGATCGTAGCGGTAGCGCGGCGTGATCGCCTTGACCATGGCGAAGAGGAAGAAGAAGAACGCCATCTTGGCGATCATCCACAACACCCCGTCGGGCAGGCCCGGAATGGGCGAGAGCCACCCGCCGAAGAACAGAAGCGAGGTGAGCGCGCACATCAGGAAGATGGCGATATATTCCCCGGCCATGAACAGAAGGAAGGGCGTCGCGGAATATTCCACCTGATAGCCCGCCACCAGTTCCGATTCCGCCTCGGGCAAATCAAAAGGCGGGCGATTGGTCTCGGCCAGGGCCGAGATGAAGAACAGGAAGACCATCGGCAGATGCGGCAGCCAGTACCAGCCGAAGAAACCGTAGGCCGTGTCCTGCGCCGCCACGATGGCGCTGAAGTTCAGCGAGCCCGTGGAGATGATCACGCCGATGATGATGAGGCCGATGGAAACCTCGTAGGAAATCATCTGCGCCGCCGAGCGGAGACTGCCCAGGAACGGATACTTGGAGTTCGACGCCCACCCGCCCATGATCACGCCGTAAACCTCCAGCGAGGAGACCGCAAAGACGAAGAGCACGGCCACGTTGATGTCCGACAGGACCCAGCCCTCGTTCATCGGAATGACCGCCCAGGCCAGGATCGCCAGGACGAAGCTGGTCAACGGCGCGAGCAGGAACACCGGGCGGTCGGCACCCGCCGGGATCACCACCTCCTTGACCACGTATTTGAGCGCGTCGGCCACCGATTGCAGAAGGCCGTAGACCCCCACCACGTTCGGCCCCCGGCGCATCTGCACGGCGGCCCAGATCTTGCGGTCGCCATAGACGAGAAACAGCAGCGAAATCATCACGAAGGCCACGATCGCCAGACACTGCGCGAGGATGAGAACGAAGGTCCCGAACGGGGTTGTCAAGAAATCTGCCATTTGGTCCCAGTCCTCATACCATCGGTATTCCGTTAACCGCGCAATCGGCGGCAACAACTTCGGCGTCGAGCGTCATCAGCCCCCGGGGGATCGATTCAGAGATCGTATAAACCGCATCGCCCCGCCAGATACCACCCTCTTGCGACACTTGTGTGCGCACATGACGGGCAAAGCCGTAGCCGCGAATGAGCGTGTATTGCGCGGCGGCGCATTCGGCATAGCGTTCCACGTCCTCCGGTCCGCGCGCGCCGCGCATGGAGACGCGAAAATTCACCAGATCGCCGTCGAGCAGCCGTGTCTCGATCCCCTCGTGGACCGGTTCTAACATCGTCTGGTTCCCGCCCGCTTTACACCCCGAAACAGTCCCAGCAAACAAAAACAGTAAGGGTGTGACGATGGTCATATGCCTCATCATTCACAGTCCCACCTTGGCTTACGGAAGCCTACAACAATCCAATCATTCCCTTGTTTCTCTCCAAATAGAGTGTAAACGCAGGTGTTGTTGTAGGGAACGTAGCGCGTCTGGTTTGTAGTGGTCACCGATGCCCAACCACCAGGACCGTAAACGGTGTTTGTTACCGGCGTAGTCATTGGGATTACACCCCTGCTGTCTATCTGCCATTGAAACGCTCGCTGACCGTTAGGCAGATCAAACACTGAAGTAGGCTTACCGTTATCCAAAATTGGCTCAGTTATGGATTTACCGACATACCCTTCCATGACCTGGGATGCGCAACCGGCCAAGGCGCAAAAGGTGAGTGCCAGACCAATAAACTTAACTCGTTGTAAACTTGGCATCATCCTCACTCCGCCGCCACCGGCTCGGTGCGCCGCGCGCGCGCCAGGGCGCTGAGTTCGGCCATGAGCTCGCTCGCCCGCGCGATCGGGTTGGTCAGGTAGAAATCCGCGACCGCGGTGCCGAGCTGCCCCGCGCCCAGCTCGGCCTCGGGCACCGGCTGCCAGTCGTTTTCCGGCACCTCGTCGATCCGCGCCAGGTGCGGCACCGCCTTGACCAGCGCCTGCCGCAGCTGCGCAAGACTGTCGAAGGGCAGCGCCGCGCCCATCTCGCCCGAAAGCGCGCGCAGGATCGCCCAGTTCTCCTTGGCCTCGCCGGGGGCAAACCCGGCCCGCAGCGCAAGTTGCGGCCGACCCTCGGTATTGACGAAAAGGCCGTTCTCCTCCGTCCAGGCCGCGCCGGGCAGGATCACGTCGGCGCGATGCGCGCCCCGGTCGCCATGGCTGCCCTGGTAGATCACGAAGGGCCCGGGCGCGATCTCGATCTCGTCGGCCCCGAGGTTGAATATCACATCGGCCCCCTCGAGCGCCGCCGTGACGCCGCCCTCGCAGGTGGCGCCGACATCCATCGCGCCCACACGGCCCGCGGCCGTGTGCAGCACGAGGAACCCCGCCCCCTGCGCCTCGGCCAGTTGCATGGCCAGGCTCAGCACCCCCGGCCCGTTCTCGCCCCGCAGCGCGCCCTGCCCGACGATGACGAGCGACGCCTCGCGCGGCACGGCCTCCTTCAGAAGCCGCGCCAGGAACTTGTTGCGCGCGCCCATCTGCTCGGCCCCGAAGGTCAGCGCGGCGGGCTGGCCGACATGCATGATCTCGGCCCCGCGGAGCCACGCCTTGCGGATACGCGCGCCCAGAACGGGGGCCTCCGTCCCGGGATCGGTGCCTATGAGGGTGATGTGTTTCGCCCCGTCGATATCCTCGATCCGTGCCGTGCCCACGTAACCCGAACGATTGCCCGCGGGCAGCATGGCCCCGTCGGTGCGGCACTCCACCACGCCGCCCTGCCTCTCCAGCAGCAGCTTGAGCGCATAGGCCGCCTCGACCGGGGCAAGATCGCCCACCAGCCCGGCAAGCTTCGACGCCCCCGTGATCGCGCCCGCCGCCGCAGCCAGCGCCTCGGGCCAGCTGGCCGGGCGCAGGCGGCCGTTCTCGCGGATATAGGGCTTGTCCAGCCGCTGCCGCCGCAGCCCGTCCCAGACAAAGCGCGTCTTGTCCGAGATCCATTCCTCGTTCACGCCGTCATGGTTGCGCGGCAGGATGCGCATGACCTCGCGCCCCTTGGTATCCACGCGGATATTGCTGCCGAGCGCATCCATCACGTCGATCGTCTCGGTCTTGCTCAGTTCCCAGGGCCGCGCGGTGAAGGCGTAAGGCTTCGACACCAGCGCGCCCACGGGGCACAGATCGATGATGTTGCCCTGAAGGTTGCTGTCGATCAGCTCGCCCAGATAGGTGGTGATCTCGGCATCCTCGCCGCGGCCGGTCTGGCCCATCACCGCCACGCCCGCCACCTCGGTGGTGAAGCGCACGCAGCGCGTGCAGGAGATGCAGCGCGTCATGTGCGTCTCCACAAGCGGGCCGAGATCGAGATCCTCGGAGGCGCGCTTGGGTTCGCGGTAGCGCGAGAAGTCCACGCCATAGGCCATCGCCTGATCCTGAAGGTCGCATTCGCCGCCCTGGTCGCAGATCGGGCAGTCAAGGGGGTGGTTGATGAGCAGAAACTCCATCACCCCCTCGCGCGCCTTCCTCACCATCGGCGAATTGGTCTTCACCTGCGGCGGGCTGCCATCGGGGAAGGGGCGCATGTCCTTCACCTGCATCGCGCAGGAGGCGGCGGGCTTCGGCGGCCCCGGCTGCACCTCGACCAGGCACATCCGGCAGTTGCCCGCGATGCTGAGCCGCTCGTGATAGCAGAAGCGCGGGATCTCGACCCCCACCTGCTCGCAGGCCTGAATCAGGGTCATCGCCCCCTCGACCTCGACCTCCTGCCCGTCGATGATGATCTTGCGTAGCTCCGCCATCCGTCTCACCTTGCCCTGAGAAGCGCGCCGATCCGGCTCTGCTTCGCGATTTCGTCCCGGCCCAGCACGCACAGGCTCGGCCCGTCATTGGGTGCCGCGCCATGCGCCCGGATATAGGCGTCGGCGCGCGCACGCATCTTGCGTTTCTCTTCCTTGTCGGTGACATAGGCCTCGATCTCGGCCTTCGAATAGCCGCGCTCCATGGCCTTGGCCTCAAGTTCGCGCATGAGCGAGAGCCCCGCGAAGATCCGCGCCGAGATGCTGTCGCAGCGTTTGCGGATCTCGTCGGCCACCGACATCTCCATCAGCCGCTGATTGATATCGGCCTCCTGCGCAAGCGAGCGCGCCTGCGCCGCCGCTGCCCCGGTCAGCCCCGCGGCAACCCCGCCCGCAAGGGCAAGGGCGGATATCGCGCGGCTCACTTCCATATCTCGCACCGCCCCGAGACCGAGACCCGATCGCCCGACCGCGCATAGACCGGGCCCTCCTGCCCCTCGGGCACACCGGCCCAGGCAATCGCCGAGGTGCCGTAGCTTTCCACGCAGTAGCGCGTCGCCTCATGAACGGCCGCCTTCTGCGCACCCTCGATGCCGCGACCCGCCCGGCGCACCGTAGCGGTAAAGCTGCGCGGATCGCTGCGTTCGGCCCGGGTCTTGGCCGGATAATAGTTGCCGTCGAAGAGCACGCGCTCCTCGCGTTTGGTGCAGCCCGCCACGAGCAGGGCACAAAGCAGGACCAAACCCGCCGCCCGATATGCGCGCATTCCCTTCACTCTGCGGCCACCGCGCTGATGCGCCCCGTCTTCTGCGCGCGGATGCGGTCCTCGATCTCGTCGCGGAAATTGCGGATCAGGCCCTGAATGGGCCAGGCCGCCGCATCGCCGAGCGCGCAGATCGTGTGCCCCTCGACCTGCTTGGAGACGTCGAAGAGCATGTCGATCTCCTCGATCTCGGCCTCGCCCCTGACCAGCCGCTCCATCACCCGCATCATCCAGCCCGTCCCTTCCCGGCAGGGCGTGCACTGCCCGCAGCTTTCGTGCTTGTAGAATTTCGACAGCCGCCAGATCGCCTTGACGATGTCCACGCTGCGATCCATCACGATCACCGCCGCGGTGCCGAGGCCAGAGCGCAATTCCTTCTGGAGATAGTCGAAATCCATGATCGCGTCGCGCATGTTCTCGGCGCGCACGCAGGGCACGGAGGACCCGCCGGGGATCACCGCCAGCAGGTTGTCCCAGCCGCCGCGAATCCCGCCGCAATGGCGCTCGATCAGCTCCTCGAAGGGGATCGACATCGCCTCCTCGACCACACAGGGGTTGTTGACATGGCCCGAGACGGCGAAAATCTTGGTGCCCGCATTGTTGGGCCGGCCAAAGCCCGCGAACCATTCCGGGCCCCGCCGCAGGATGGTGGGCACCACGGCGATCGATTCCACGTTGTTGACCGTGGTCGGACAGCCGTAAAGCCCCGCCCCCGCCGGAAAGGGCGGCTTCATCCGGGGCATCCCCTTCTTGCCCTCGAGGCTTTCCAGAAGCGCGGTTTCCTCGCCGCAGATATAGGCCCCCGCGCCGTGATGCAGGTAAAGGTCGAAATCCCAGCCGGACTTGCAGGCGTTCTTGCCGATCAATCCTGCCTCGTAGGCTTCGTCGATGGCGGCCTGAAGCGCCTCCTTCTCGCGGATGTATTCGCCGCGGATGTAGATGTAGCAGGCATGCGCCCCCATGGCGAAGCTCGCGATCAGGCAGCCCTCGACCAGGGTGTGCGGATCGTGGCGCATGATCTCTCGGTCCTTGCAGGTGCCGGGCTCGGATTCGTCGGCATTGACCACCAGATAGGCGGGGCGACCGTCGCTCTCCCTGGGCATGAAGGACCATTTGAGCCCGGTGGGAAAGCCCGCGCCGCCGCGCCCGCGCAGCCCGCTCGCCTTCATCTGATCGACGATCCAGCCGCGCCCGTTCTGGAGGATCTTCGCGGTTCCGTCCCAATGGCCACGCGCCATGGCCCCCTTCAGGCTGCGGTCATGCATCCCGTAGAGATTGGTAAAGATACGATCCTGGTCTTTCAGCATCCCGTCACCTCCGGTTGCCCTGACGCGCGCGCCAGAGTTGATAGATCAGCACGAAGGCGTAGACGAAGCCGCCAAGCGCCATCAGATCGAAGAGCGCGCGCATCCGCTGGCTGAGGCCAAGCTGCGCCCCGATCAGCGTGGCAAGCACCCAGAGCGCCCCGGTCCCCGCGATCACCAGCGCGGCGCGGCGCCCAAGGCGCGCGATCTCTCCATCTTCCTTTTCTTGCGGCATCACCGTTCATGCTCAATAAACCTGGCCCTCGTCCACGCGGGCCGAGAACTCGGTCTCGCCCCCCGCGGCAAGGGTTTTCGCCTGTTCGACCCAGCCATCGCGGCTCACCCGTCCCTTGAAGCCCTTGAGGTTGGCATCGACCCAGGCCACCTCCCTGGCGGTCCAGCGCGCGATCTGGTCGAAATGATAGAATCCCAGTTCGTGGCACAGCTTCTCGAGCTTCGGCCCCACGCCCTTGATCCGCTTGAGATCGTCGGCCTTGCCGCCGCGCGGTGCCTCGAGCGCCGCGGGCCGCGTGCCGATATCGGCCTCGGTCTCCGCGTCCGCGCCCGGCTCCGGCTCGGCCCCGTAGCGCCATTCGCCCTTGCGACCGGCAACCTCCTCCTCGCCCGCGAGCAGGGTGCCCGATTTCACCGCCGCTGCCGCCGGAACCGGTGCCGCCGCCACGCTCGCCGTCGGCTCGGCGGCCACGGGCTGGGCGGGGGCCGCCCTGGGCGCAGGCGCGGGCGCCGGCATCTCGTTCTCGTCCTCGTCGAACGGCGCCTTGTAGCCGGTGATCCCGGTCGCGTGGCGCAGCGTTGCCTCCACGTCCTTCGCCTCGATCCCGCGATCCTCGGCGCTGTAGCCGATGCAGATCAGCCGCCCGAAGACCAGACCCAGAAAGGCCGTGAAGGCCGCCGCCAGCAGCAGCGCCGCGACAAGGCCGACGGCCCCGGTCGCAAAGATCAGAACGGCCAGGCCGGCAAGCGCCGCGAGGCCCCAGCAAACGATCTGGCAAGTGCTCAGTTTCGACGTGTCGGACATCTCGGACTCTCCCGTTGGTTCTCAGATCGGCGCGTCAGTAGACCTCGCCCTTCTTGACCCGGGTGGAAAACTCCGTCTCCTTGCCCTCGGCCAGCAGTCTTGCCTGCTCGACCCAGTTGTCGCGGCTGACCCGTCCCTTGAAGCCTTCAAGGTTCTGGTCCACCCAACTGACCTCTTCCTCCGTCCATGCGGCGATCTGGTCGAAATGGTAAAAGCCCAGGGCATGGCACAGCTTCTCCAGTTTCGGACCGATCCCCTTGATCCGCTTCAGATCGTCCGCCTTGCCCGCCCGCGGCGCGGCCAGCGCCTCGGGCCGCCGGCCCCCGGCGGGCGCGGCTTCGGTCCTTGCCTTCCCGGGCTCTTCCGCCTTGGCCTTCGCCTCCTCGGGCTTCTGTTCGGCCTTGGCAAGCTCGGTCGCCTTTTCTGCCGCCGCCATCGCGGCGCGCTCCGTCACCGGCACCGGCGTCTCGTTGAGCTTGACGGATGAGGGCGCGGGCGCGTGATTGGCCCCCCTCTCGCGCCAGGGCGCGGCAAGGGGCACCTCGCTGCCCTCGATGCGCTTGATCGTGTCGCCCAGATCGACCGCCGCCTGCGCGCTCGCGTTATACTGCGCGCGTCCGCTCTCGAACTCGGTCAGGCTGGTCAGGCCCGATTTCGGCTCGGCCGCATAGCGCCCGTTCTGCGGCCCCGGCACCGGCACCTTGCCTGCGGCCATCTCGTCGATGATCTCGGCAAACCGCTCGGCGGTGAGATCCTCATAGTAATCCTTGCCGATCTGCGCCATCGGCGCATTGGCACAGGCCCCCAGGCATTCCACCTCTTCCCAGGAGAACTTGCCATCCGCCGAAAGCTCGAAGGGTTTCGGCGCGATCTTCTCCTTGCAGACGTCGATCAGATCCTCGGCCCCGCAGATCATGCAGGAGAGCGTGCCGCAGATCTGGAAATGCGCCACGCTGCCAACGGGTTGTAGCTGAAACATGAAGTAGAACGTGGCCACTTCGAGGGCGCGGATATAGTCCATGCCGAGACGCTCGGCCACATGCTCGATCGCCGGACGGCTCAGCCAGCCCTCCTGCTCCTGCGCGCGCCACAGCAGCGGGATGATCGCGCTCGCCTGCCGCCCCTCGGGATACTTGCTGATCTGAGCCTCGGCCCAGGCCTCGTTGGCGGGGGTGAAGGCAAAGCTTGCGGGCTGCTCGTGATGAAGACGGCGTAGCATCTCAGGCACAGGCTCCTGTGGTCAGTTTCACGCCACCCTCGGGCAGCCGCACGGCCCGCTCGGTGGCCAGGTAATAGCCGGTCAGGTCGATCAGTTGCTGACGCGAAAGCCCGCTCTGAATCTCCATGGCCACGTAATCGCCCTCGGTCACGAGGGCGCAGTCGAGGCTCCGCGCCGCGGCGAGGTAATTCGCGCGATCCGTCTCGCTGGTGCCTTGCGGCGGCAGCGCGCAGGCGGCCGCCAGCGTCAGCGCGGCCAGCCCGAACCCCCGACGGCCCGGCCCGATCACCTGTCGATCTCCCCGAAGACCACGTCCATCGTGCCGATGATCGCCGCGACATCGGCGAGCTGATGCCCCTTGGCAACGTGATCCATCGCCTGAAGATGCAGGTAGCCCGGCGCGCGCAGCTTGGCGCGGTAGGGACGGTTGGTGCCATCGGCCACGAGATAGACGCCGAACTCTCCCTTGGGGGCCTCGACGGCGGCATAGACCTCGCCCTCGGGCACGCGGAACCCCTCGGTATAGAGCTTGAAGTGATGGATCAGCGCCTCCATCGAGGTCTTCATCTCGGCCCGCGGCGGCGGGGTGATCTTGCCGCGCGCCAGGATATCGCCCTGCCCGTCGGGCGCGCGCAGCTTCCCGATCGCCTGGTGGATGATCCGCAGGCTCTGGCGCATCTCTTCCATGCGGCAGAGATAGCGATCATAGCAATCGCCGTTCTTGCCCACGGGGATCAGGAAATCGAACTCGTCGTAGCATTCGTAGGGCTGCGCGCGGCGCAGATCCCAGGCCATGCCGCTGCCCCGCACCATCACGCCGGAAAAGCCCCAGTCGAGCGCGTCCTGCTGGCTGACCACGCCGATATCGGCATTGCGCTGCTTGAAGATGCGGTTCTCGGTCAGAAGCCCGTCGATATCGTCCAGCACGCGGGGAAAGTCGTTGGCCCAGGTCTCGATATCGTCGAGCAGTTCGGGCGGCAGGTCCTGATGCACCCCGCCGGGGCGGAAATAGGCCGCATGAAGCCGCGCGCCGCAGGCGCGCTCGTAGAAGACCATCAGCTTCTCGCGCTCCTCGAACCCCCAGAGCGGCGGGGTGAGCGCGCCCACGTCCATCGCCTGCGTGGTGACGTTCAGCAGGTGATTGAGGATGCGCCCGATCTCCGAATAGAGCACCCGGATGAGGCTTGCGCGGCGCGGCACCTCCACCCCCGTCAGCTTCTCGATGGCCAGGCACCAGGCATGTTCCTGGTTCATCGGTGCCACATAGTCGAGCCGGTCGAAATAGGGCAGGTTCTGAAGGTAGGTGCGGCTTTCCATCAGCTTCTCGGTGCCGCGGTGCAAGAGCCCGATATGCGGGTCGCACCGTTCCACAAGCTCCCCGTCAAGCTCCAGAACAAGACGCAAGACCCCATGTGCAGCGGGGTGTTGCGGCCCGAAGTTGATGTTGAAATTGCGGATCCGCTGCTCGCCGGTGAGCACGTCCTCGAACTTGGAGCCGTCCATCATCCGCGCCCTCCGTCAAGCCTGTCCCGGAACGCCATGACCCAGAGCAGGACCAGCGCCCCCAGCGGAATGATCGCCGCGAGCGCCACCCAGTTCGGGATGCCGAATTTCGGCAAGAGCCGCCAGAACGGGATCACGACCAGCGCGGCGAAGATCAGCATGACGATCAGCCCGCCGCCGCCCATGCCATAGCCACCACCCATCATTTCGCGCCCTCCTTCTCATCCCCCGGCAGGATGTATTCCGCACCCTCCCAGGGGGACATGAAATCGAACTGCCGGTATTCCTGCACGAGGCGAACCGGCTCATAGACCACGCGCTTCTTCGCCTCGTCATAGCGCACTTCGGTGTAGCCCGTGGTCGGGAAATCCTTGCGCAGCGGATGCCCGCGAAAGCCGTAATCGGTGAGAATCCGGCGCAGGTCCGGGTGGCCCGAGAAGAGGATGCCGAACATGTCGAACACCTCGCGCTCGAACCAGTTCGCGGCCGGATAGACCCCGGTGAGCGAGGGCACCATGTCCTCTTCGCGCGTGGCGACCCGCAGCCGGATGCGGTGGTTCTGATACATCGACAGCAGGTGATAGACCACGTCGAAGCGCTTGGGCCGTTCGGGGTAATCCACCGCCGTGATGTCCACCAGCGTTGAGAAGGCGCAGTTCTGATCGGTCTTCAGGAACTCCGCCAGCCCGGCGATATTGGACAGCGCCACATCGACATTGAGCTCGCCATGCGCCACCTCCCAGCCCAGCACGCAATCGGCGCGCTTGGCCTCGATATATTCGCCCAGATCCTTGAGTGCGTTGGTCATCTCACGATCGTCCCTGTCCGGCGGATCTTGCGCTGCAATTGCAGGATGCCATAGAGCAGCGCCTCGGCGGTCGGCGGGCAGCCCGGCACGTAGATGTCCACCGGCACGATCCGGTCACAGCCGCGCACCACGCTGTAGCTGTAATGGTAGTAGCCGCCGCCATTGGCGCAACTGCCCATGGAGATGACATAGCGCGGCTCGGGCATCTGGTCATAGACCTTGCGCAGCGCCGGTGCCATCTTGTTGGTGAGCGTGCCCGCCACGATCATCACGTCGGACTGGCGCGGGCTGGCGCGCGGCGCGATGCCGAACCGCTCGGCGTCGTAGCGGGGCATGGAGGTATGCATCATCTCCACCGCGCAGCAGGCGAGGCCGAAGGTCATCCAGTGCAGGCTGCCGGTGCGCGCCCAGTTGATGATGTCCTCGGTCGTGGTGAGCAGAAAGCCCTTGTCCTGCAACTCGGCATTGAGCGCCTGCGTCGCCACCTCGCGGTCCGGCCCGGCGGTGCTGGCCCCGGTCGTCACTGCCATTCCATCGCTCCCTTGCGCCATTCATAGGCAAAACCCGCGGTCAGCACCGCGAGAAAGACCATCATCGACCAGAAGGCCGCCATGCTCAGGTCCTGGAACGCCACCGCCCAGGGAAAGAGCATGGCGATCTCCAGGTCGAAGATGATGAAGAGGATCGACACCAGGTAGAAGCGCACGTCGAACTTCATCCGCGCATCGTCAAAGGCGTTGAAGCCGCATTCATAGGCGCTCACCTTCTCGGGATCGGGATTGCGCACGGCGATGACGACAGCGGCAAGGATGAGGACGAGGCCCAGTCCGATGGCAACGGCCAGAAGGATCAGGATGGGGAGGTATTCCCTCAGCATCTCTTCCACGGGGTGGCTCCTTTCATGCGCGGGCGGGGCACGCGCATCAAGATGGCTGCATACACTCTCGGGGTTTACCTGTGCCCCCGCACGCGGTCAACCGAAGCCGCACGGCTTTGCCCCCCCGGCGGCTGCGATTTTCGTGGTTGGTATGCGGCGGTATGCGATGTTCTGCCGAAATTCCCTGCAAATCCGGACGCAGATGCCGCGCCGCGGCAAATCCGCGCGACTCAGGCGCTCTGCCAGCGCGGCTTGCGCCGCTCGAAGAAGGCGGTGATCCCTTTGCGGGCCTCCTCGCCTGCCGAGGTCTCGGCCTCGACGGCCCCGTAAAGCCCTGCCTCCGGGACCGCGCGTGCCGGCAGGCCAAGGCGCACAGCCTCATCCGCATCGAACCGGCGGCCCGACATGAAGACGCGCCGCGCCATCGCCGCGCCCATGCGCGCCGCCACATAAGGCCCTATGGTCGCCGGGATCAGACCCAGTCGCGTCTCGGTCAGCGCGAATTGCGCGCCCTCGGCCAGCACCACCACGCGCACGGCCTCCCGGNCAAGCGCCTGAGCCGCCGCGTGCAGTTCCGCGATCATCTGCGCCGAGAGCGCATTGTGCTTCTCCGCCCGGTCGAGCCAGAGCGTCGCCACGCCGCGCGCCGCGCGCTCGATGCCGATGATCTCTGTCGTGCCCTCTCCCTTCACGCCAAGTTTCTTCGAAAGAAACTTGGGAAAGACCCTTTCAGGAGTCTTGCCGCTCGCCCCGCAGCGCCCGCGCCATGTCGGCCGCGCGCGCCAGCACCTCCCGGTCCAGCCCGGTCTCATGGCCCAGCGCCAGCAGCCGGTCATGCACCGCCTCGGTCGCCACGTTTCCCGCCGCGCCGGGCGCATAGGGACAGCCGCCCAGCCCCCCCACCGCCGCGTCGAAGACCCGCAGCCCGCGGCCCAGCGCCACCTCGATATTGTCGAGCGCACGGCCGCCCGTGTCGTGAAAATGCCCGGCCAGCCGCTCCGCCGGCAGCGCCTCGCAGACCGCCGCCAGCATCGCATCGACCGCCTCGGGCGTGGCTTGGCCGATCGTGTCGCCCAGGCTGATCTCGTAACAGCCCATCTCCCAAAGGCTCTCGGCCACCCGCGCCACCTGCGCCGGGTCCACCGGCCCGTCATAGGGGCATTCCACCACGCAGGAGACATAGCCGCGCACACGCACCCCCTCGGCCCCCGCCGCCTCCATCACCGGCGCGAAACGGGCCAGGCTTTCCTCGATCGTGGCGTTGATATTGGCCTTCGAGAACCCTTCCGAGGCCGAGCCGAAGATCGCCACCTCGTCCGCCCCCGCCTCGAGCGCATCCGTCAGCCCCCGCAGATTGGGGGTGAGCGCGGCATAGCGCACGCCCGGTGCGCGGCGGATCCCGCGCAGCACCTCGGCCGAATCGGCCATCTGCGGCACCCATTTGGGGCTGACGAAACTCGCCACCTCGATCCGGGCAAAGCCCGCCGCGCTCAGGCAGTCGATCAGCGCGATCTTGTCGCGGGTGGCGATGCGGTGCTTTTCGTTCTGCAACCCGTCTCGCGGACCCACTTCGAAGATCTCGACCGCCTCAGCCATCATCCCTCCTCCGGCACGGGGTAGAAGTCCCGCGTATAGATATCCTGCTTGCCGTTGCGCGCCTTTGCACGATCGTAGGCCGGGCGCGCGCGCAAGCGCTCCCAGTAGGCCACGAGTCGCGGGTACTGGTCCAGCACCACATAATAACGCGCCAGTTCGAACCCGTAGCCGAACATGATATCCGCCGCCGAGAAGCCCGAGGGCAAGAGCCAGGCCCCCTCCATCCGCGCCTCCATCGCCGCGAGGCTTGCCCTGAGCCGCGCGTTGAGCAGCTTCACCACCGGCACCGAGGGTTTCGCCGGCGGGCGCAGGAACACGAGGTTGAGGTTGAGGCTCTCCAGCAGACAGCCCACCGTCTCGGAATAGCCCAGCATCTCGAGAAACCGCGCCCGGTCGGCGTGCCCCGGCGGCGGCATCAGCCCCGCCTCCGGGTAGGTCTCGCACAGCATCTGCACGATGGCCCCGCTCTCGAACCAGACCGCGCCGTGATGCTCGAGCACCGGTACCCGGCCCGCGGGCGAGAGCGCCAGGAATTCCGGGCTGCGCAGCGAGCCGTCGCGGATCGAGTAATTGACCACCTCGTGATCGAGCCCCAACTCCTCCAGCAGCCACAGCACGCGAAAGGAGCGCGCCAGCGGCACGTGATGCAACCGGATCATGTCTCTGCCTCCTCCAGCCGGATAAGCGCCGCACCGGCCGTCACCTGATCGCCCGCGCGCGCCAGCACCTCGGCCACCACCCCGTCGCGCGCGGCCAGAAGGCTGTGCTCCATCTTCATCGCCTCGAGCACGGCCAGCCGGTCGCCCTTGCTCACCGCCTGCCCGGCCTTTGCATGGACCGCCTTGACCAGCCCCGGCATCGGTGCCTCGATCAGATGGGCATCGGCCCCCGCCGCGGCCTCCCGGTCGAGCGGATCGACCAGATCGAAGCCCAGGCCATGTTGCGCAAACACCGTCACCCGACGCCCGTCGACGGCCACCGGCGCGGCGGGCGCCCCGTCAAGACGCCAGGCCCCGTCCACGCGCCGCGCCTCGACCCCTGCGTCACCCAGTTCAACGTCATGCGCATCGCCCGAAAGCGTGGTCAGCCGCGCCACGATCTCCTCGCCGCCGTGGATCAGCCGCACCTCGCGCGTGAGCGGCTGCCAGAGCGCGAATCCCGCCGCCTCCGGGGCCTGTCCAAGCAGCCCCAGACCGCCAAGCACCGCCAGCGCCACCTCGCGCGGCCCCGGCGCGGACACCACCACCAGCGCCTCGATATCCCGCGCGATGAGACCGGTATCCACCTCTCCCTTCGCAAACCCCTCATGCCGCGCGAGCGCGCCCAGAAAGGCAAGGTTCGTCACCGTCCCCGCCACCTGCGTGCCGTCGAGCGCCGCCGAAAGCCGCCGCAGCGCCACGGCGCGCGTGGGACCATGGGTGATCACCTTGGCGATCATCGGGTCGTAGAACGGGCTGATCTCGTCGTCCGCGCGCACGCCGCTATCGGCGCGGCACCCTGCCGGAAAGGCCAGATGCGTCAGCCGCCCGGTGGCGGGCAGGAAGCCCTTCGGCACATCCTCGGCATAAAGCCGCGCCTCGAAGGCATGGCCGTTGATCGTGAGATCCTCCTGCCGCGCGGGCAGACCCTCTCCGGCGGCCACACGCAACTGCCACTCCACCAGATCCACGCCGGTGATGGCCTCGGTCACCGGATGCTCCACCTGAAGGCGCGTGTTCATCTCCATGAACCAGAACCTGTCGGTCCGCAGCCCGTCCGAGCCATCGACGATGAACTCCACCGTCCCCGCGCCGCTATAGCCGATGGCTTGCGCCGCGCGCACCGCAGCCTCGCCCATGGCCGCGCGCATCTCGGGCGTCATTCCAGGCGCGGGCGCCTCCTCGATCACCTTCTGATGACGCCGCTGAAGCGAGCAATCCCGCTCGAAGAGATGCAGGGCCTTCGTCCCGTCCCCGAACACCTGCACCTCGATATGGCGCGGCTTCTCGACGAATTTCTCGATCAGCACGTCCGGGTTGCCGAAGGCGGTGCGCGCCTCGCCCCGCGCGCTCTCCAGCTCCGCGGCGAAATCGGCCGCACGCTCCACGAGCCGCATCCCCTTGCCGCCGCCCCCCGCCACGGCCTTGATCAGCACCGGGTAGCCGATGGCATCGGCCGCCCCCGCCAGGTGCTCGGGATCCTGATTGGCCCCGTGATAGCCCGGCACCACCGGCACGCCCGCCTCCTGCATGAGCGCCTTCGCCGCATCCTTGAGCCCCATGGCGCGAATGGCCTCGGCCGAGGGGCCGATGAAGGTGA
This sequence comes from Roseovarius sp., assembly GCA_002720475.1. Lineage (GTDB taxonomy): Bacteria > Pseudomonadota > Alphaproteobacteria > Rhodobacterales > Rhodobacteraceae > Roseovarius. The sequence continues at coordinate 111,662 of PBIL01000005.1, read as the reverse complement.
GCCCCGCCGCCGTCACCGCCTCCACGAAATCGGGATTCTCGCTCAGAAAGCCATAGCCGGGATGGATCGCCTCCGCCCCGGTCTCCAGCGCGGCGGCGATGATCGCCTCGCCCCGCAGATAGCTCTCGGCAGGGGCCGCGCCGCCNATATGCACCGCCCGGTCGGCCATCGCCACATGCGCGGCGCCCCGGTCGGCGTCCGAATAGACCGCCACCACCTCCACGCCCAGGCTGCGCGCCGTGCGCATCACGCGGCACGCGATCTCGCCCCGGTTGGCGATCAGAATCCGTTCAAACATGGCGCGCCCTCCCGCTTTCACCGTTCCGGAAATACTCGGATCCCGACATCGCCACCCTCACATCCGGAACACGCCGAAGCGCGTCTCCCCCACCGGGGCATTGAGCGCCGCGCACAACGACAGCGCGAGCACGTCGCGGCTCTTCCTCGGGTCGATGCAGCCATCGTCCCAGAGCCGCGCCGAGGCATAGAGCGGGTGGGACTGGCGCTCGAACATCTCCACCGTGGGGCGCTTGAACGCCTCCTCGTCCTCGGCCGACCAGCTCTCGCCGCGCTTTTCCATGGCGTCGCGCTTAACGGTCGCCAGCACCCCGGCCGCCTGCGCACCGCCCATCACGGAAATCCGTGAATTGGGCCAGGTCCACAGGAATCGCGGGCTGTACGCGCGCCCCGCCATGCCGTAATTGCCCGCCCCGAACGAGCCGCCCACCAGCATGGTGATCTTGGGCACTGCGGTCGTGGCCACGGCCGTCACCATCTTGGCACCGTGGCGCGCGATCCCCTCGTTCTCATACTTGCGGCCCACCATGAAGCCGGTGATGTTCTGCAGGAAGACCAGCGGGATGCGCCGCTGGCTGCACAATTCGATGAAATGCGCGCCCTTGGCGGCGGCCTCGGAAAAGAGCACGCCGTTATTGGCCACGATCCCCACCGGGCAGCCCTTCACATGGGCGAAGCCGCAAACCAGCGTCTCGCCGAAGCGCGCCTTGAACTCGTCGAAATAGGAGCCGTCCACGAGCCGCGCGATCACCTCGCGGATGTCGTAGGGCGTGCGCAGATCCGCCGGCACCACGCCGAGGATCTCCTCGGGGTCATAGGCAGGCTCCTCCGGCGTCTGCCAGCCCTCCAGCGGATCGCGCGCGGCCCCGAGATTGCCGACCGCCCGCCGTGCCAAGGCCAGAGCATGCGCGTCATCCTCGGCCAGGTAGTCGGCCACGCCCGAGAGTCGCGTGTGCACATCGCCCCCGCCCAGATCCTCGGCGGTCACGACNTCGCCGGTCGCGGCCTTCACCAGCGGCGGCCCGGCCAGAAAGATCGTGCCCTGATCCCGCACGATGATGGTCACATCGCTCATCGCGGGCACATAGGCCCCCCCGGCGGTGCAGCTTCCCATCACCACGGCGATCTGCGCGATGCCCTTCGCGCTCATCCGCGCCTGGTTGTAGAAGATGCGCCCGAAATGGTCGCGGTCGGGAAACACCTCGTCCTGGTTGGGCAGGTTCGCGCCGCCCGAATCCACCAGGTAGATGCAGGGCAGGTGACACTCCTCGGCGATCTCCTGCGCGCGCAGGTGCTTCTTGACGGTCATCGGATAATAGGTGCCGCCTTTCACCGTCGCGTCGTTGCAGACCACCATGCAGTCGCGCCCCATCACACGGCCCACTCCCGCGATGACGCCCGCGCAGGGGGCGGCCCCGTCGTAGAGCCCGTGCGCCGCCGTCGCGCCCACCTCCAGAAACGGGCTGCCCGGATCGAGCAACCCCGCCACCCGGTCGCGCGGCAGCATCTTGCCGCGCGCCAGGTGCCGCTCGCGCGCGCGTGCGCCGCCGCCTTCCACCGCCAGCGCCGCCGCCTCCTCGATCCTGCGCAGCGCCTCCAGATGCGCGGCGCGATTGGCGGCAAAGCCTTCCGATGACGGCAAGGCCAGTGATTTCAGACGCATGACAATGGCTCCTCTCCGCCCGGATCTGTTGCAAATTTGCCGCAGCGCGGCACGCAGCCCCGCATTTGATTCACGTCAAAGTGAATTGACGAAAAGCGGCTCATACCCGTCCGCGAACGAACAAGAATGGACAGACCATGAAGAACATCACAGCCCTCACCCTCGCCGCCCTCATGGCCAGCGCCGCCGTCCCCGCGCTCGCGCAGGAAAAGGGCGATTTCCTCCTCGGCCTCGGCCTCGGCTACGTGGAGCCGACCCAGAACTCCAACACGCTCGCCGGCCAGATCGACGTGGACGGCAACCTGCGCCCGACGATCACGATCGAGTATTTCGTCGCAGACCGCATCGGCATCGAACTGCTGGCCGCCTGGCCCTTCCAGCATGACGTGAACCTTCAGGGCGCGGGCAAGGTTGCCGAGGTGAAGCACCTCCCGCCGACCCTCTCGCTGCAATATCACTTCGTGAATGCCAGCAAGGTCACGCCCTTCATCGGCGCGGGCATCAACTACACCTATTTCTTCGACGAGACCGGCAAGGGCGCGCTCGCGGGCGTGAATGTCGATCTCGATGACAGCTGGGGCCTCGCGCTGCACGCCGGTCTGGACGTGGCGATTTCCGAACGCGCCGCCCTGCGCGCCGATGTGCGCTATATCGACATCGAGACCGATACCAGCGTCGGCGGGGCCGATATCGGCACGGTCAAGATCGATCCCTGGGTGTTCAACATCGCCTATGTGATGAAGTTCTGATCCCGCCCCGACGCGAAACGTCCACAAAGGGCTGGCCATCGCGCCAGCCCTTTTTTCCATGCGCCCGCTCATGCGCCCGCCTCCGCCGCCGCGCGCGCCCGCAAGTCCTTGCGGATCACCTTGCCGGTGACGGTCATCGGCAGCGCGTCCAGAAAGGCGATTTCCCTTGGATAGGAATAGCTTGCAAGCCGTTCCTTCACATGCGCCTGCAACTCTTCGGCAAGCCTGTCCGAGGGCGTGACGCCCGCGCGCAGCACCACATAGGCCTTGACGATCTCGGTGCGCAGCGCATCGGGCTTGCCCACCACCCCCACGGTTGCCACCGCCGGATGGGTGAGCAGGCAATCCTCGATCTCCGCCGGGCCGATCCGGTAGCCCGCCGAGGTGATCACGTCATCCTCGCGGCCCAGAAAGCGGATATGGCCGTTCTCGATCACGCCCCGGTCGCCGGTCACGAGCCAGTCGCCCCGGAACTTCGCGGCCGTCTCCTGCGGTTTTTGCCAGTATTCCAGCATCATGGAGGCCGATCCGCGCCGGATGGCGATATCGCCCTCGCCGCCGACCTGCTGCCCCTCTGCGTCGATCACCGCCACCTCGTGCCCCGGCACGGCCCGCCCGAGACTGCCCGGAACCGGGCGGAAGAGGGCGGCGCAGGAGGTGGCCACCATGTTGCACTCGGTCTGCCCGTAGAACTCGTTGATCGTGAGGCCGAAGGCCGCGCGCCCCCAGTCGAGCATCTCCGCCCCCAACGGCTCGCCGCCGCTCGCCACGCTGCGCAGCCCGTCGATCCGTGCGCCTGCCGCCTTCAGCATCCGCAGCGCGGTCGGGGGAAAAAAGACATTTCTGACCGAGTTTTCGCGGATGATCTTGAGGCACTCGGCAATATCGAACCTGGCCATGCGCGCGGCCACGACCGGCACGCCGATCGCAAGCCCCGGCATCAGCACGTCGAACAGCCCGCCGATCCAGGCCCAGTCGGCCGGCGTCCAGAGGCAATCGCCGGGCTGCCCCAGGAAATCGTGGCTCAGTTCCACCCCCGGCAGGTGCCCGATGAGCAGCCGATGCGCGTGCAGCGTGCCCTTGGGGCTGCCGGTCGTGCCGCTGGTATAGATCAGCACCGCGGGCTCTTCCGCCCCTGTCTTGATCGTTTCGAACCGCCCTTCCGGCAATGGCTCGGCCTCGGGCACGAGTGCGGCCACGCCCGCGAGCGCGTCCAGCATGGCGGCCCCCTCGGCATCGGTCACGACCACCTTTGCCCCCGCATCGCCCACCCGGCTGAGCAGCGCCTCCTGCCGGAAAAGCTTGAACAAGGGGATTGAAATGGCACCGATCTTCCAGATCGCGATATGGGCCGCGGCGCACCACGCGCCCTGGCTGCGCAACACGCCCACCCGGTCGCCGCGGCCCACGCCGCGCGCCACCAGCGCCAGCGCGAGCCGCTCCGCCATGACCCGGAGCGCGCCATAGCTCACCTCCCGCGGCCCGTCGCCTGACAGATCGCGGATCGCCACCCGGTCGGGCTCTCGCGCCGCCCAGGCGTCACAGACCTGCGCCGCCATGTTGAGCCGGTCAGGCACCTGCCAGCGGAACCCGGCGCAGAGCGTCGCGTAGGGTGCCCGCCGCAGAAGGGGCCGCATCGCCGTCACCGCTCACTCCCCCAGCCGGCGCGTTTGAAGATAGAGCATCTGCCGCGCCGTCTCGTGCAGGTGGCAGTTGATCGCCGCCGGTCCCGCCCCGGTCCCGCCGCCCCATTGCGCGGCCTCGTAGGCGCATTTCGCGTCGCGAAAGGCGATCCAGGCGCGCTGCATGTCGCGCAGCGCCTCGGCCTCGTCCGGGGCGTGGGACAGAACCTCCGCACGCCGCGCCGCGAGCGTCGCGTGATGCTGCTGATAGACCGTGTTGAGCCAGCCGTCCCACTGGGCGCGTTCGCGGTCGAGACAGCCGCCCATGCCGACGGTGGTCTGCCCGCCGGGCGTTGCCTCCATGCAGGCCGCGGCCGCCTGGCCCGCGCAGCTCTCGCCCCCGCCCGCACGGATGCAAGCCTCGACCGGCGCGATGTCGAAGACCAGAACCTGCGCCGCCACGGGCACGGGGCAGAGCATCAGCACCGCAAGAACCGCCCTCATGCCATCGCTCCCATCAGCTCGCGCCCGATGAGCATCCGCCGGATCTCGGATGTCCCGGCACCGATCTCCATGAGCTTCGCGTCACGGAAGAGCCGCGCCACCGGTGCGTCGTTGAGAAAGCCCGCGCCGCCCATGGCCTGCACCGCCTGATGCGCCTGCACCATCGCCTGCTCCGAGGCATAGAGACAGCAGGCCGCCGCATCCTGCCGCGTGACCTCGCCCCGGTCGCAGGACTTGGCCACCTCGTAGACATAGGCCCGCGCCGAGTTCATCGCCGTGTACATGTCGGCGATCTTGCCCTGCATGAGCTGGAAGGACCCGATCGGCTGGCCGAACTGCCTGCGTTCGGCCAGATAGGGCATGATCTCGTCAAGGCAGGCCGCCATGATGCCGAGCCCGATCCCCGCCAGCACGACCCGCTCGTAATCGAGCCCCGACATGAGCACGCGCACGCCCTTGCCTTCCTCGCCCAGCACGTTCTCGAAGGGCACCTCGACATCCTCGAAGATCAGTTCCGCGGTGTTCGAGCCGCGCATGCCCAGCTTGTCGAAATGCGGGCTCGTGCGGAAGCCCTTCATCGTCTTCTCGATCAGAAAGGCCGTGATCCCCTTCGCGCCCGCCTCCGGGTCGGTCTTGGCATAGACCACCAGCGTGTCGGCATCCGGCCCGTTGGTGATCCAGTACTTGTTGCCGTTCAGAACGTAGCGGTCATTGCGCTTCTCGGCGCGCAGGCTCATCGACACCACGTCGCTGCCCGCCCCCGCCTCGGACATGGCGAGCGCGCCGACATGTTCGCCGCTGATCAGCCCGGGCAGGTATGTCGCCTTCTGCTCGGGGGTGCCGTTGAGGTTGATCTGGTTGACGCAGAGGTTGGAATGCGCGCCATAGCTGAGCGACACGCTGGCCGAGGCGCGCGCCACCTCCTCCACCGCGACCACATGGGCGAGATAGCCCATGCCCGCCCCGCCGTATTCCTCTGGCACGGTGATGCCCAGAAGGCCCAGCTCCCCCATCTCGGGCCAAAGCTCGGGCGGAAAGGCATTGTCGCGGTCGATCCTTGCCGCCATGGGCTTGAGCCGCTCCTGCGCCCAGCGATGCACCATCTCGCGCAGGGCATTCACGTCCTCGCCCAGGTCGAACCTCATCACCGCGTCGAACATCGCGCCGTCCCTCCTCCGCTGCGGTTTATTGAACAGCCGTTCATTTATATGCACAAGCGCCGGGCCGCGTCAATCCCGCGCGCAAGGGCGCGCGGGAAAGCGGTCAGCCATCAGGACGAGGCGCGATCAGGCGCTGAGCAAGTGCCAGATCTCGTCCTTGAGCCGGGCGCGGGTCTTGCGCAGTTCCGTCTCGATCAGATCGTCGAGCGGTTCGACCAGCGTCTCGGCGCGATGCACCCGGCGGTTGACCTCGTGATATTCGTCGGCGAGCCGGGCGAAATGCGCGTTCGCCTGTTTCATCTCGCTGATCTTCCCGGCAAACTGCGGAAATTCCTCGTGAAGCTCGTGCGGGGTGTGGGACATCGCGCCTCTCCTGTCATCTGTGTGCCGGACCAGCCTAGGGGCTTTGCGGGTGGACCACATTGACGCCGATCAAACGGCAGCCCCGTGCCCGTCCGCAGAGAGACGCGATGCGGCGCGCCCGCGCCATCGCGCTTTGACCCGCCGCCTTTCCGCCCCCGCCGCCCGGGGGCACCTCGGCGCCGCACCCCAACCGCCTTCCGCCCGTGCCCGGCCCCGTGCCGACAAGCGTCGCGCCCGGCCCTCAGCGCCGCGCGCGCCGCCAGCCCGCCGCGCGCGCCTCGGCCTCGGAGCAGAACCAGCGCTCGCCCGTCTCGGGCNGGATGGTGGTGCGGGCATAATCCGCCTGTCCCGGCAGGTGATAGATCCGCGCGCCCGAACGGCTCAGGTTCCCCTTGATCGCGCAGCCCGCGCGCGGCGCGCCCGTCTCGCCGCTCCTGTCGTCCGCGCGCCGGGCCTCCTCTGCCCGCACCGCGCGGCGGTGGTCCTCGGGCCGCGCGAAGCGATAGGCGTGAATCCCGCGACCGGCCACCGCCGCGCCCTTTTCCTCCAGATCATAGGCCATCGAGTAGCGGCGAAAGGCGAGCGCCAGCCCCTTTGCCACCAGCATCCGGCCCAGATCCTGCCCCGCCAGCGCGCAGCGCGCGACGGTGCGGCCATAACGATCCTCGGTCACCGTCTCGCATCTCACCCTGCGCCCCCCGATCAGGGCGCGCACCTGCCCGGCGACCCAGCTGCCGCAATCCCAGGCCACCCCGTCGGCATTGGTGCAGCCCTGCCCGATCTCGGGCGCGTCGATCCCGTGGAGGCGCACCCGCACCGCGCCCACATCGAGCGTATCGCCGTCGATCACGCGCACGGTCCCGCCAAAGCCCTGCGCGAGACCCGCGACAGGCAGCAACATAAGAACGATAAGTGAACAAAGTCTTAACATGCCCCCTTATGGCGAGGGGGCATGCGCGCGATCAAGCCAAAAGGTGAACGAAAGGTTAACGCTGCGCGCGCGCCCAGTCGGGATGCACCCAGGGCACGGCATTTTCCGGCGGCAGGGACCGGCCCAGAACATGATCGGCGATCTTCTCGCCCACCATGATCGAGGGCGCGTTGAGATTGCCGTTGGTGATGCGCGGGAACAGGCTCGAATCGGCCACGCGCAGCGCCTCCACCCCGATCACCCGGCCTTCGGGATCGACCACCGCCATGGCATCGTCCGCGCGCCCCATCCTGCAGGTGCCGCAGGGATGATAGGCGCTCTCGGCATGCGCGCGGATGAAATCGTCCAGCGCGTCATCGCTCTGCACCGCCGCGCCGGGCTGGATCTCGTGGCGCACAAAAGGCGCAAAGGCGGGCTGCGCGAAGATCTCGCGGGTGAGCCTTATGCAGCGGCGGAAATCCACCCAGTCGCTTTCCTCGCTCATGTAGTTGAAGCGGATCACCGGATCGGCGGCGGGATCGGCGCTGCGCAGTGTCACGCTGCCGCGCGAGTCGCTGCGCATCGGCCCGACATGGGCCTGGAACCCGTGCCCCTCGGCCGCCGCGCGGCCGTCATAGCGCACGGCGATGGGCAGGAAATGGAACTGGATATCGGGGTACGCGACGCCCGCGCGCGAGCGGATGAAGCCGCAGCTTTCGAACTGGTTGCTGGCCCCCGGACCGCGCCGCGCCAGAAGCCATTGCAGCCCGACCCAGGCCTTGCCCCAGAGATTCCAGTATCTGTAGAGGCTGACCGGCTGGCGCGCCGCCATCTGGACATAGATCTCCAGATGGTCCTGAAGGTTCCGCCCCACGCCGGGGCGGTCGGCCACCACGGCGATGCCATGTTCGGCCAGATGCGCAGCCGGCCCCACCCCCGAGAGCATCAGGAGCTTGGGCGAGTTGATCGCGGAGGCGGCAAGGATCACCTCGGCGCGCGCGCGCACCACCTCGTGCCGGCCGCCGCGCAGCACCTCGACGCCGCGCGCGCGCCCCTCCTCGATGACCACGCGCGTCACGAGTCCGCGAGCCAGATCGCAGTTGGGACGCCTGAGCGCGGGCCGCAGATAGGCATTGGCCGCCGACCAGCGCCGCCCCTTCCAGACCGTCATCTCGAAGGGGCCGAACCCCTCCTGCTGTTCGCCGTTGTAATCCTCGGTGCGCGGATAGCCCGCCTGCACCCCCGCCTCGACAAAGGCGCGGGTGAGCGGATTGGCCATCGCGCCGCGCGTGACATGCAGCGGCCCGTCGGTGCCGCGCCAGGAGGCATCGCCGCCATGGCCGCCATCGTGCCAGCACTCCATGCGCTTGAAATAGGGCAGCACGTCGGCATAGCCCCAGCCGTCGCAGCCCTGATCGCGCCAATGGTCGTAGTCGAGCGCGTGGCCCCTCACATAGACCATCCCGTTGATGCTGCTCGATCCGCCGATCACCTTGCCGCGCGGGCAGGCCAGACGGCGCCCGTTCAGATGCGGTTCGGGCTCGGTGCGGTAGCCCCAGTCGTAGCGGCGCATGTTCATCGGATAGCTGAGCGCGCCGGGCATCTGGATGAAGGGGCCCGCATCCGTGCCGCCATGCTCGACCACCAGCACGGATTTGCCCGCCTCGGCCAGACGGTAGGCCATGGCGCAGCCCGCGCTGCCCGCGCCGACGATGACGTAATCGGCTTCCATCAGCGGTGCCCTTCGTGACCGGCCCGGGACCATGAGTATCTGAGGAACGGTGACGCCATCATTCGCCCCTCGGAAACCGCTGGTTTTCCTCGACGACGTTGAGGTCCATGTGGTTGCGCATGTAACGTTCGCCGGCCTTTTGCAGCGGCTGGTAATCCCAGGGGTAATAGCCGCCCTGGCGCAGCGCCTCGTAGACCACCAGGCGGCGGGCCTGGCTCTCGCGGACCTCGGCGTCGAAGGCCGCGAGATCCCAGCGCGCCTCGGATTTCGCCCGCAGGCTGGCCAGCGTGCCCGCATGGGCGGGGTCCGCAGCCAGGTTGGTCCGTTCGTGCGGATCGGCCGCAAGGTCGAAGAGCTGATCGGGGTCGAGCACGCAGCGGGTGTATTTCCACTTGCCGTAGCGGAGGCAGACCAGCGGCGCCTCGCTCGCCTCGGCGGCATATTCCATCGCCACCGGTGCCTCGCGGCGCTCTCCCTGCCCGAGCGGGACGAGCGATTGCCCCTCGACCCAGGGCATGACCGCGGACATGTCCGCCGCCGCCAGATCGCAAAGCGTGGGGCAGATGTCGATGGTGCTGACCGGATCGGCCACAAGCCCCGGTGCCATCCCCGGTGCCGCGATCATCAGCGGCACCCGCGCCGACCCCTCGTAGAAGGACATCTTGAACCACAGCCCCCGCTCGCCCAGCATGTCGCCGTGATCGGAGACGAAGAGGATCACCGCCTCCTGCCGCGTCGTTTCCAGTGCTTCGAGAACCTCTCCGATCTTGTCATCGAGATAGGAGATATTGGCGAAATAGGCGCGGCGGGCGCGGGCGATGTGATCCTCGGTGATGTCGTAGCTGCGCCAGTCGTTCGCATCGAAGATGCGCCGCGCGTGGGGATCGTGATCCTCATAGGCCATCGCCGGAACCTGCGGCTGCAGATGCGCGCAGCCCTCGTAGAGATCCCAGTATTTCCGCCGCGCCACGTAAGGATCATGCGGATGGGTGAAGCTGACCGTCAGGCACCAGGGCCGCGTGTCATGGCCACGGGCGAGATCATGGACCCTGGCGCGCGCGTGATGGGCCACCTCGTCGTCATATTCCAGCTGATTGGTGATCTCGGCCACGCCCGCGCCGGTGACCGAGCCCATGTTGTGATACCACCAGTCGATCCGCTCTCCCGGCTTGCGATAGTCGGGCGTCCAGCCGAAATCGGCGGGGTAGATGTCCGTGGTCAGCCGCTCCTCGAAGCCGTGGAGCTGATCGGGGCCGACGAAATGCATCTTGCCCGACAGGCAGGTGTGATAGCCCGCGCGGCGCAGGTGATGGGCGAAGGTGGGAATGTCGGCGGCGAACTCGGCGGCGTTGTCATAGACGCGCGAGCGCGAGGGCAGGAGCCCCGACATGAAGCTGGCCCGCCCCGGCGCGCACAAGGGCGAGGCGGTATAGGCATTGGCAAAGCGCGTCGAACGCGCCGCCAGCCGCCGCAGGTTGGGCGCGTGCAGCCACTCTGCCGGGCCGTCGGGAAAGAGCGTGCCGTTGAGCTGATCGACCATGAAGATCAGGATGTTGGGCCGGGTCGTCATCGTTCCTCTTCCGGCAGGCTTGTGTCGAGGTAATGCAGCAGCACGGCGATCGCCGCCTCGGGCGCGATGCCCCCCTCGCCGAGCGCCTGGCGCAGGTAGAGCCCGTCGATCATCGCGGCGAGCCCGCGCGTGAGCGTGCGCGCCTGCTGCGGTGCGACCTGTCGAAAGGCATGGTGCAGGTTCGAGCGCAAGCGCCGCTGATAGACGTGCAGAAGGCGGCGCGCCTCGTCCGAGCGCTGCGCCTGGACGTAGAAGTTGAGCCAGGCGGCAACCATCTCGGGGCGGAACTGCGCGGGGGTGAAACTCGCCCGGATGATCGCCTCGAGCCGGGCGCGCGGCCCCCTGGCCATGCTGAGCGCGCCGCGCACCTCCGCCCCGTAGAGCGTCAGGACGTGGCGCATGGAGGCGGCGAACATCGCCTCCTTGGAGCCGAAATAGTGATGCGCCAGCGCCGGGGACATGCCCGCGCGCCGCGCGATCTGCGCCACCGTCACATCGAGCGTGCCATGCGCGCCGATCTCGTGGATTGCCGCCTCGACCAGCGCGCCGCGCCGAATGGGCTCCATTCCCAGCCTTGGCATCTGACCTCTCTGCCGTCTTGCGAGACCGGGATAATCGTGTTTAATTGACTCGTCAATCAATAACCGGAGACCCGACAACCGGAGACCGGACGTCCCCAGAACGACGTTGTGTTTCACGTCAGCGTCATATTAGCGTTACCACATAAGGAGCCGGTCGCCCGCGCGACGCGAGGCAGTCCGGACCAAACCAAGGGAGACTCTGCATGACACGCATTTTCAACGGCGGCATGAACCGTCGCGGCTTCATGGCCGGGACAGCCGGTGTGGCGCTCGCCGCCTCCATGCCCCGCGCCGCAAGGGCCGCGCCCTCGCGCGGTGGCCATCTGCGGGCGGCCATCGGCCATGGCCAGACCACCGACACGCTCAACCCCGGCACCTTTTCCAACAGCTTCACCACGGCGATGTCCTTCTCGATCCATGGTCACCTGACCGAAGTGGCCGCCGACGGCTCGCTCATCCCCGAGGTGGCCGAAAGCTGGGAAGCCTCGGCCGACGCCTCGGTCTGGCGGTTCAAGCTGCGCCCGGGCGTGACCTTCCACTCGGGCAAGGCGGTGACCGCGACCGACGTGGCCAATTCGATCAACTTCCACCGGGGCGAGAATTCCACCTCCGCCGCCGGTCCGCTGGTGGCCCCGATCACCGATATCGCCACCGAGGGCGACGGCACGGTGATCTTCACCCTCGACGGTGGCAATGCCGACTTTCCGTTCATCCTGTCGGACTATCACCTGACCATCCACCCCGCCGACGGCGACAGCATCGACTGGCAGTCGGGCGACGGCTGCGGCAGCTACGTGCTCAAGGACTTCAAGCCGGGCGTCTCCTGCGCGATGGAACGCAACCCGAACCACTGGCGTAATGACGTGGCCTGGTTCGACAGCGCCGAGATCATCGCCATCGTCGATCAGAACGCCCGCACCACGGCGCTCGTCTCGGGCGATGTCGACATGGCCGACCGGCTCGACCTCAAGACCGTGGGCCTGCTGGCGCGCAATCCCAACGTGCAGATCAACTCGGTCGCGGGGACGCAGCACTATACCTTCGCCATGGATACCCGCGCCGATCCGTTCAGCAACAACCATGTGCGCCTCGCGCTCAAATACGCGATCGACCGCCAGCAACTGGTGGACAAGATCCTGTTCGGCTACGGCTCGATCGGCAACGATCACCCCATCGGGCCGGGCCAGCGCTTCTTCAACACCGAACTGGCGCAGCGCAGCTACGACCCCGACAAGGCGAAACACCATCTCAAGAAGGCCGGGCTCGACCGGCTCGAGGTCAAGCTCTCGGCGGCCGACGCGGCATTCGTGGGCGCGGTTGACGCGGCGGTGCTCTTCCAGGCCTCGGCCGATGCCGCGGGCATCTCGCTCACGCCCGTGCGCGAGCCCAATGACGGCTACTGGTCGGACGTCTGGATGAAGAAGCCCTTCGCCGCCGTCTACTGGTCCGGCCGCACGGTCGAGGACCAGATGTTCTCGACCGCCTATNAGTGCGGCGCGGCCTGGAACGACAGCTTCTGGTGCAACGACCGCTTCGAGGAACTGCTGCTCAAGGCCCGCTCGGAACTCGACGAGGACAAGCGCCGCGCGATGTATTGGGAAATGCAGGAAATCGTGTCGAACGACGGCGGCGTGATCATCCCGATGTTCGCCAATTACGTCTTCGGCAATGCCAGCACGGTCGCCCATCCCGAAACGCTCGGCTCGAACTGGGACGTGGACGGGATGCGCTTCATCGAGCGGTGGTGGATGGCCTGACGCCACCGGACGGATCGCGCGGACCCGGTGGCGTCACGCCGCCGGGCCCGTTGCCAAGAACACGCCTAGACACCGGGAGAGACATGACATGACACCCAAGCTGACCCTTTCCGCCCTTGCCCTCGCCCTCGGGTTCGCCGCCGCTCCGGCGCTTGCCAATTGCGAGCGCGTGACCTTCTCCGACGTGGGCTGGACGGACATCACCGCCACCACCGCCGCCGCCACCACCGTGCTTCAGGCACTGGGCTACGAGACCGAGGTCAAGGTGCTCTCGGTCCCCGTCACCTATACCTCGCTCGCCAATGGCGACATCGACGTGTTCCTCGGCAACTGGATGCCGACGATGGAGGCCGATATCGCCCCCTACCGCGAGGCCGGCACCGTGGACACGGTGCGCACCAATCTCGTGGGCGCGAAATATACCCTGGCCACGAACGCCGCCGGGGCCGCGCTCGGGATCACCTCCTTCGCCGATATCGCCAAACAGGCCGAGGCGCTCGATGCGACCATCTACGGGATCGAGCCGGGCAATGACGGCAACCGGCTGATCCTCGAGATGATCGAGAAGGATGCCTTCGGTCTCAAGGGGTTCGAGCTCAAGGAAAGCTCCGAACAGGGGATGCTCGCGCAGGTCGCGCGCGCCGACCGGAGGGGCGAGCCCATCGTCTTCCTCGGCTGGGAGCCGCACCCGATGAACGCCAATTTCGAACTCACCTACCTTGAGGGCGGCGACGACTGGTTCGGCCCCGACCTGGGCGGGGCCACGGTCCATACCAACACCCGCGCGGGCTATGTCGAGGATTGCCCGAATGTCGGCAAGTTCCTGCAGAACCTCGAGTTCTCGCTTGCCATGGAAAACGAGATCATGGGCGCGATCCTCGACGACGGCGAGAAACCCGAGGCCGCGGCAGCCGCCTGGCTCAGGGCCAATCCGGGCGTCCTCGAGGGCTGGCTCGACGGCGTGACCACACGCGATGGCGGCGACGCGATGGCGGCGGTCAAGTCCGCGCTCGGCCTCTGAGCAGCAGGGGCGGCCCACACCGCCCCCTTTCTTCTGCCTGAAAGGGTCGGCCCATGAACTGGCTGAGCGAGAACAAGATCCCCGTGGGCCGATGGGCCGAGGATTTCTTTCTCTGGCTCCAGGATCACGGCGCGGGGTTCTTCGACGGGATGGCGGCGGTGATGGAGGCGGTGATCGACGCCTTCCTCTGGCTGCTCCAGACCCCCCACCCCCTTGTGATCGTTGCCGTTTTCGTGGGGCTCACCTGGGCGCTGCAGCGCAACTGGAAGACCTGCCTCTTCGTGGCCCTGGGCTTTCTCTTCATCCTCAACCAGGGCTACTGGGAGGAGACCACCGAAAGCCTGACCCTGGTGCTGACCTCCTGCCTTGTCTGCATGGCGCTCGGCGTGCCCACCGGCATCGCGGCGGCGCACCGCCCGCGCCTTTATGACGGGATGCGGCCCGTGCTCGACCTGATGCAGACGCTGCCGGCCTTCGTCTATCTCATCCCGGCCATCGTGTTCTTCGGCATCGGCATGGTGCCCGGCCTCATCGCCACGGTGATCTTCGTGGTGCCCGCGCCCATCCGTCTGACGCATCTGGGCGTGGTCTCCACGCCCAGGCCCCTGCTCGAGGCGGCGCAGGCCTTCGGCGCGACCCCGCGCCAGACGCTGTGGAAGGTCGAGCTGCCCTATGCCCTGCCGCAGATCATGGCCGGGCTCAACCAGACCATCATGCTCTCGCTCTCGATGGTGGTGATCGGCGCGCTTGTCGGCGCGGACGGGCTCGGCGTGCCGGTGCTGCGCGCGATCAACACCGTGAACATCGCGCTCGGCTTCGAGGCGGGGCTGATGATCGTGGTGGTGGCCATCGTGCTCGACCGGATGCTGCGCATGGAGGGGCGGAAATGACCGCCCCCGCCGTCCGCTTCGACCGCGTCTCCATCGTCTTCGGCGATGCCCCGGCCCGCGCCTTGCCGCTGATGGACGCAGGGCAGTCGCGCGCCGAGATCCAGCAGGCGACCGGTCAGGTTCTGGGCGTTCACGATTGCGCGCTGAGCGTGGCCCCCGGCGAGATCCTCGTGCTCATGGGGCTGTCCGGCTCCGGCAAATCGACCCTTCTGCGCGCGGTCAACGGGCTCAACCCGGTGGTGCGCGGCCATGTGGAAATCCATGACGGCAAACGCATGGTCGATGTCACCCATGCCGATGCGGCCACGCTGCGCCGCCTGCGCCAGCACCATGTGGCGATGGTCTTCCAGCAATTCGGCCTCCTGCCCTGGCGGAGCGTGGCCGAGAATGTGGGCCTCGGGCTCGAGCTTGCGGGCGTGCCGCGCCCCGAGCGCGCCGCGCGGGTCACGCGCCAGCTTGCCCTCGTCAACCTCTCGGACTGGGCCGACCGCAAGGTGGGCGAGCTGTCAGGCGGCATGCAACAGCGCGTGGGCCTTGCCCGCGCCTTCGCCACCGAGGCCCCGATCCTTCTGATGGACGAGCCCTTCTCGGCGCTCGATCCGCTGATCCGCACCCATCTCCAGGACGAGCTCATCGCGCTTCAGGAACAGCTCGGGCGCACCATCATCTTCGTCAGCCACGACCTCGACGAGGCGTTCAAGCTTGGCCAGCGCATCGCCATCATGGAGGGCGGGCGGATCGTGCAATGCGGCACCCCGCAGGAAATCTTCACCGACCCCGCCACCGGATACGTGGCGGATTTCGTGGCCCACATGAACCCGCTCGGCGTTCTTGTCGCCCGCGACATCATGGAACCCGCCCCGCGCCCGGCCGCCGCGCCCGCCCGCANCGTCCCGCCGGAGGCCACGATCCGCCAGGTGATGGAGGCCGCGCAGGGCCATGACGGCCCGGTCGGCGTGGCCGAGAACGGCCGGCTTCTCGGCCAGATCACCCGCAACCGCATCCTGGCCAAGCTGCTCGATCCGCGCGCCTGAGGCGCATCGCGGTCGGAAAACGACACCGGTCGCAAACACGACAGACAGGATTGTGCGATTCGGATTTCCTGCCTCGCAAAGGGGGGGCGGAATGGACCATCGCAGCAAGATCGCGCTCGTGATCCGCACCATCGGGGCGGAGCGGGGCCTTGCCGCACGGGGACGGCCCCGGCGTGGCTGAGCCAGCCCCTGCTTCCCGACACTTACAGGATTTTCCCGACGATGACAGCCCCTGCCCCGCGCCGCGCCGGCGGCCGCGCCGCCCGGCGCGAAGCCCGCGCCAGCCCGCTTGCCGAGATCCTGCGCCCGGTGCGCCCCGGCCTCGAAGGCGGTCTCTACCGCCCGCTCTCCCAGGCGCAGATGGATCGTATCCACGCCGCCGTTCTCGATGCGCTCGAAGAGATCGGCCTTGCCGACGCGCCGCCCTCCGGGGTGGTCTGGCTGACCGGCGCGGGCGCGGTGCAGGGCGATGACGGGCGGATTCGCTTTCCCCGCGCGCTGATCGAGGACACGATCGCGCGCGCCAACCGCGAGATCACGCTCTTCGGCCGCGACCCGCGCCATGACATGACCCTTTCGGGCAGCCGCGTGCATTACGGCACGGCGGGCGCGGCCGTGCATCTGGTGGACGTGGCCACTGGCAGCTACCGCGAGAGCACCGTGCAGGACCTGCACGACGCCGCGCGCATCGCCGACACGCTCGACAACATCCATTTCGTGCAGCGTCCCATGGTCTGCCGCGACATTCCCGACAACCGCGAGATGGACCTCAACACGCTCTACGCCTGTTGTGCGGGCACCACAAAACATGTCGGCACCTCCTTCACCGAGGTGGGCTTCGTCGCCGACGCCTTCGAGATGCTGCACCTGATCGCGGGCGGCGAGGACAAGTGGCGCGAGCGTCCTTTCGTGAGCAATTCCAACTGCTTCGTCGTGCCACCGATGAAATTCGCCACCGAATCCTGCCTGGTGATGGAGTCCTGCATCCATGGCGGGATGCCGATCCTGCTGCTCTCGGCCGGGCAGGCGGGTGCCACGGCCCCCGCCCCCATCGCGGGCGCCATCGTGCAGGCGGTGGCCGAGTGCCTTGCGGGACTGGTCTATGTCAACGCGGTCAGGCCGGGCCATCCGGCGATCTTCGGCACCTGGCCCTTCGTGAGCGATCTGCGCACCGGGGCGATGTCGGGCGGCTCGGGCGAGCAGGCGCTGCTGACGGCGGGCTGCGCGCAGATGCACCACTACTACGGCCTGCCGGGGGGTGCGGCGGCCGGGATCGCCGATGCCAAGCTGCCCGACATGCAGGCCGGGTGGGAACAGGCCACCTCGAACGTCATGGCGGGGCTCTCGGGGCTCAACATGGTCTATGAGGCCGCGGGGATGCATGCCTCGCTGCTGGGCTTCTGTCACGAATCGCTCATTCTCGGGGATGACCTGATCGGTCAGGCGCTGCGATGCGCGCGCGGCATCGAGGTGGACGAGGACACGCTCAGCCTCGAGGTGATCCGTGCCGCCTGCATCGGCGGCCCCGGCCATTACCTCGGCGCGCCTCAGACGCTCGCGCGGATGCAGAGCGACTATCTCTATCCGACCTGCGCCAACCGCGCCTCGCCCAAGGAATGGGTGGAGCAGGGCCAGCCCGACCTGATCGCCACCGCCACGGCGAAGAAGGAGCGCATCCTTGCCACCCGCGCAGCCGCCCGCTTCGATCCCGCGACCGACGCGGCGATCCGCGCGCGGTTCCCCATTCACCTGGGGGCCTGAGCGGTTTCGACATCATCATTCGGGCCTGCGGATGCCGCGGCAGGAAAGGCACGGGTCCGCCGCCCTTGATCCATGTCAAGGAGAGCCCAGGTGACTGAAGATACATTCCCGATCAGGAATATATCAGGAGACATGACATGACTTCCCTGCCCCGCCGCGCCGCCACGGCGCTTCTGGCCTTCGCCCTCGCCCTCGCCCCCCTGGCCGTGTCCGCCGCCACGCTGTCGCTCAGCGAACCGGTGGCCGCCGACAGCCTGCCCAAGTCCAAGCAGACCGCCGCCGGGCTCTACATCACCGCGGCCGAGGCCGGGCGCGTGCTGGCGGCCAATCCCAATGTCGCACTTGTCGATGTGCGANCCCCCGCCGAGATCACGCTCATCGGCTATGCCACCCCCACCGCGGCCCATATCCCCGCGCAATTCCTGCCCGCCGAACCCGAGCTCAGCCCCAAGGGCAGCTACAAGATGGTGGACAATCCCGGCTTCGTCGAGGAGTTCAAGGCCTGGCTTGCCAGCGACGCGGCCAAGGGCATCGACACGGTGCTCGTGACCTGCCGCTCGGGTGGCCGCAGCGCCGCCGCCATCGCCAAGCTGCTCGAGGCCGGTGTCAAGGTCGATCTCTACAACGTCGTGGACGGGTTCGAGGGCGACAAGGGCGAGAGCGGCGCGCGCGATGTCAACGGCTGGCGCAATGCGGGCCTGCCCTGGACCTACAAGATCCGCGCGGGGCTGCGCCCCGGCCATAACTGAGCCTTGCCGCCCCGCAAGGGCGCTGGCATGAGGCGGGCATGACCCGCCTCATCCTGTTCAACAAGCCCTATGGCGTGCTCTCGCAATTCACCGACAGGGGCAACGCCGACAGCCCGCGCGCCACGCTCTCCGATTACATCGACCTGGCGGGCGTCTATCCGGCGGGCCGTCTCGACCGCGACAGCGAGGGGCTCCTGCTGCTGACCGATGACGGGCGGCTTCAGGCGCGCATCGCGGCCCCGCGCTTCAAGACCGAGAAAACCTATCTCGTGCAGGTCGAGGGCCTGCCCGACGACGCCGCGCTCGACGCGCTCCGCGCAGGCGTCACGCTCGGCGACGGGCCGACGCGCCCGGCCCGCATCCGCCGTATCGACCCGCCGCCGCTCTGGCCGCGCACCCCGCCGGTGCGGTTCCGCAAATCCGTGCCCGATTGCTGGCTGGAACTGACCATCACCGAGGGGCGCAACCGGCAGGTGCGGCGCATGACGGCCCATGTCGGCCACCCGACGCTGCGGCTGGTGCGCTGGCGCATCGGCGAGTGGACGCTCGACGGGCTCGCCCCCGGAACCTGGCGCGACGCCTGAGCCGCCTCACGCCGCCTCGCGCGTCACGTCATGGGCATAGATCCAGTCGAACTGCCGGACCATCCGCTCGGGTGCCAGGGCACCGCCCGCGCGCAGCGCGGCATGCGCGGCCCAGCGAAGCGGACCGAAGCTCAGGTGGTATTTCCACGCATTGCGGCTTGCCGCCTCGACCACCCGGCGCGCGCGCCCCGCGCGCCGCGCCTGATACCGCGCCAGGCCCTCCGCAGGGGTCTCGGCCCGCGCCAGGGCATCGGCCAGAACCCAGGCATCCTCAAGCGCGAGACAGGCCCCCTGCGCCATGAAGGGCAGCGTGGGATGCGCCGCATCGCCCAGGATCGCCACCCCGTCCCGCTGCCAGATCCGCGCCACCGGATGCCGGAAGAGACCCCACAGATGCACGCTCTCCACCGCTGCCAGCATCTCGCGCACCTCCGTGCCGAAATCGGCAAAGGCCGCGCGCAGCGCCGCGGGATCGTCCGTCTGGTTCCAGCTTTCCGCGGTCCAGGCGGCGCGCTCCTGCACCGCCACGAGGTTGAGCAGGCTGCCCTCGCGCAGGGGATAGCTCACCACATGGCGCAAGGGCCCCATGTGCAGGCGCACCTCCGGCCCGCGCCCCGCCGCGTTGGGGATGAGCGCGCGCCAGGCCACCTGCCGGGTGAAGAAGGGCGCGGTGATCCCGTTGAGCGCCCTGCGCGCCACGGAATGAAGCCCGTCCGCCCCGATCACCAGATCCGCCTCGAAGACCGCGCCGCTGCCCGTCTCGACACGCGGGCGCGGTCCCGGTTGCACGCCCGTCACCTTCTGCAAAAGGCGCACCCGGACGTCCGCCGCCCGCGCGCCTTCGGCCAGCAGGTCGATGAGATCGGCGCGATGCACGAAATGATACCCGGCCCGCGCCAGCCGCCCGAGATCGAGCGCCAGGATCCCGGCCCCGCGATAATCCACGAGCTGCACCGCCCTGCCCCGCACCGAGCGCAGCGCCTCGCCGAGGCCAAGCGCCGCGAGCACGGCAAAACCGTTCGGGCTGATCTGAAGCCCCGCGCCCACCTCGGCGGTCTCGGCGGCCTGTTCGAGAACGGTCACATCCGCGCCCCGCAGCGCCAGCGCCCGCGCCGCGGCCAGCCCGCCGATACCCGCGCCGATCACCGCAATCTTCATCCCGTCGAGCCGCATCGACCCCTTTCCCGAAACGACACGCGCCGGAGACGAGACCCCGGCGCGACAGATCCTTGCGACATGTGGGGCGCTCCGCGCGCCTCAGTCGTCGCGATGCACCTTCTCGCGCCGCTCATGGCGTTCCTGCGCCTCGAGCGTCATTGTGGCGATGGGGCGCGCATCCAGCCGCTTGAGGCTGATGGGCTCTCCGGTCACCTCGCAATAGCCGTATTCGCCCTCCTCGATCCGGCGCAGGGCGGCGTCGATCTTGGCCACCAGCTTGCGCTGGCGGTCCCGGGTGCGCAGTTCCAGCGCGCGGTCGGTCTCTTCGCTTGCCCGGTCGGCCACGTCGGGGATGGCGCGGGTTCCGTCCTGAAGCGCCTCGATCGTCTCGCGGCTGCCCTCCAGCAGCTCGAGCCGCCAGCGGACCAGCTTGCGTCGGAAATATTCGAGTTGGCGTTCGTTCATGAACGGCTCGTCTTCCGCTGGCTGATAATCTTCAGGCAAGAACACTTCGGCTTTCATCTCGATCCCCTCGTCAAGGCCCGTGTCCGGCATTGGTCGCTCCTCAGACAGTCTCTGTCCTCGTGCGCCCGTCTACACGCGAGGCCGGAGATTGTCACTAGCCAATCACGCGGCATTGATGTGCCGAAGCGAACCGATTAGTTTCACCGCAAGAGACATCGCCTCCCGCGCACGAAAGGATTGATCGGCCGATGAAATTCGAGGGAACCGAGGCCTATGTGGCCCCCCGCGACCTGACCGTTGCGGTCAATGCCGCGATCACGCTGGAGCGCCCGCTCCTGGTCAAGGGAGAGCCTGGAACGGGCAAGACCGAGCTTGCCCGGCAGGTGGCGCAGGCGCTCGGCATGCGGCTCATCGAGTGGCATGTGAAATCCACCACGCGGGCGGCGCAGGGGCTTTACGAATACGACGCGGTGAGCCGGCTGCGCGACAGCCAGCTCGGCGACGAGCGGGTGCGCGACGTGCGTAACTACATCCGCCGCGGCAAGCTCTGGGAGGCGTTCGACTCCGAAGAGCGGGTCGTCCTTCTGATCGACGAGATCGACAAGGCCGATATCGAATTTCCCAACGACCTGCTTCAGGAACTCGACCGGATGGAGTTCCACGTCTACGAAACCGGCGAGACGATCCGCGCCCGTCACCGCCCCGTGATCATCATCACCTCGAACAACGAGAAGGAACTGCCCGACGCCTTCCTGCGGCGGTGTTTCTTCCACTACATCCGCTTTCCCGATCCCGAGACCATGAAGCGCATCGTCGCCGTGCATCATCCCGGCATCAAGGAGGCGCTGCTGAGCACCGCGCTCACGCAGTTCTACGAGATCCGCGAGCAACCGGGGCTGAAGAAGAAACCCTCCACCTCCGAAGTGCTCGACTGGCTCAAGCTCATCCTCGCCGAGGATCTGGCCCCCGATGATCTGCGCCGCGACGGGGTGGATGCGCTGCCGAAGCTCCACGGCGCGCTGCTGAAGAACGAGCAGGATGTCCACCTCTTCGAGCGGCTTGCCTTCATGGCGCGGCGTCAACGCTGAGCCTGTCGAAATCCTGCGGTTTTTTACCTGACAGAGGCGCGAATCCCTGCCATTGATTGTCTGAACCGGATATTCCGGACGGAAGAGGCGCAAGATGGCACATGCCCGGACGCTGACCCTCGTGCAATGGGCGCGGGGCCGTGACTGGCGGCTGGCGCTGCAACATTCCTGCCCGCATGCGGCGCTGGTCTGGATCACGCGCGGCCAGGGCATCGCCATCGTCGAGGGGGTGCGGCGCGGGCTTGGCGTGCATAACGCGCTGGTGCTGCCCGCAGGCACGATATTCGCCATCGAACCGGGCAAGACCGGCTTCGGCCTCGTGTGCGAGATACCCCGCCAGGCGGCCGCGCCGATGCCCGACCGCCCGCACCTGCTGCGCATCCGCGACGTGGCGGGTCAGAACGAGCTGACCGCGCTGTTCGAGGCGATGCACCGCGAACAGAACGAGGCGCGCCCCTTCATGGACGAGGTGCTCGATGCGCTGGCCGCCCAGATGAGCGTCTGGCTGCGGCGCGCGCTGATCGCCCAGCCCGAGGAGCCGCGCGTCCCCGCCGCCGAGCGGCTTGTGCGCGCCTACGCGGCGCTGGTCGAGCGCCACCACGCCGAGGGGCTGGGCGTGGCCGATCATGCCCGCAGTCTCGGCGTCACGCCCACCCATCTCACGCGCACCTGCCGCCGGCTCTCGGGGCTGAGCGCGGCCGAGCTGCTGACCCAGCGCAGCCTGCACGCCGCGCGCGACCTGATCGAGACGAGCACACGCCCCATGGCCGAGATCGCCGCCAGTCTCGGCTTCGGCAGCGCGGCCTATTTCTCGCGCTTCATCCTGCACCATACCGGGCGCACGCCGTCGCAGTTGCGCGCCGCGGCCCTCGCTCGGATGCCCGCGAAACAGGCGCTCTGAGACCGGTCACGGGTTGCGCCAGCGGCGCGACCACGGTCTAATGGGCGCATCGCCAGCGAAAGCCCCGCCATGCCGCGCCCCGCCCCGCCCCGCCATCCCGCGACAGCCGCCCTTGCGAGGGATCTGCGCACGGGCCGCCTCGGGCGGCGCGCCTTCCTCAGCCATGCCACCGCCCTCGGGCTTGGCGCGGCGGTGGCCCATGCCCTGGCGGGACTGCCGCTACCGGCGCGCGCCGCCACTCCGGCGCGGGGCGGGACGCTGCGCATCCAGCAGAACGTCAAGGCGCTGCGCGATCCGCGCACCTATGACTGGAGCGAGATGGCCAACCAGACGCGGGGATTTCTCGAATATCTCGTGGAGTACCGCCGCGACGGGACGTTTCACGGCATGTTGCTGGAGGGATGGGAGGTAAGCGCGAACGCCTCGCGCTACACCCTGCGCCTGCGCCCCGGCGTGCGCTGGAACAACGGCGATCCCTTCACCGCCGCCGACGTGGCCCACAATATCGCCCGCTGGTGCGACGGCACGGTGCCCGGCAATTCCATGGCCACGCGCTGCACCGGGCTCGCCGACCCGGCCACCGGACAGTTGCGCGACGGCGCGGTGGCAATCCGCGACCCGCTCACCGTCGATCTGACCCTGGCCAAGCCCGATATCGCGCTGATCGCCAGCTTCTCCGACTATCCCGCCGCCATCCTGCATCCGAGCTACGAGGGCGGCGATCCCTTTGCCCATGGCATCGGCACCGGCCCGTTCCGGCCCGTCAGCCTGACCGTCGGCGAAAGCTGCATCCTCGAGCGCCACCCCGATCACGTCTGGTGGGGCAGCGCGGTCCATGGCGGGCCGTGGCTCGACCGGGTGGAATTCCTCGATCTGGGCNCCAACCCGACGACCTGGCTCGCCGCTGCGGAAGCCGGCGAGATCGACCTGCTTTACGAAACCGTCGGGGCCTTCATCCCGGCCATGGACGCGATCGGCTGGCAGGCGACCGAGACGCCGAGCGCATCGACCATCGTCTTCCGCGGCGCGCAGGGCGACCGGATGGTGGGCACCAACCCCTATGCCCGCCGCAATGTGCGCCTTGCGCTGGCGCTGGCCATCGACAATGCGATCTGCCTCGAGCTTGGATATGACGGGCGCGGCACGATGGCGGCCAACGATCATGTCAGCCCCCTGCATCCCGCCCATGCCGATCTTGGCCCCGCGCCCTACGATCCGGCCGAGGCGCGAAGGCTTGTCACGCAGGCCGGGCTTCTGGGCTTTCGCCACGAACTTGTCACCGTCGATGACGAGTGGCAGCGCAATACCGGCGACGCGGTGGCCGCGCAATTGCGGGACGCGGGGCTGCGGGTCGAACGCCGCCTCGTGCCGGGGGCAAGCTTCTGGGCCAACTGGCGCGCCTACCCTTTCTCCGGCACGCAGTGGAACCATCGCCCGCTCGCCGTGCAGGCGCTGAACCTCGCCTATCGGAGCGGGGCAGCCTGGAACGAGACCGGGTTCAGCAACGCCCGGTTCGACGCGCTTCTGGATGAGGCCAACGGCCTCATCGACGCCGATGCCCGGCGCGACGTGATGGCGCGGCTACAGCGTATCCTGCGCGAGGAGGGGGTGATCGTGCAGCCCTACTGGCGGGCGCTCTTCAACCATCACAACGGTCGGGTGCTCAATGCCGAGAAACATCCGGCGCATGAGATCCACCTGCACCGCATCGGGTTCGCGCCCTGAACGCTCAGCCGCCCAGGATCACCCGGACATAGTTGCGCGTCTCCTTGTAGGGGGGCACGCCGCCGTGTTTCTCCACCGCCTGCGGCCCGGCATTGTAGGCCGCAAGCGCCAGCCGCCAGGAGCCGAACTTGCGATACTGTTCCGCAAGGTAGCGCGCCCCGCCTTCGAGATTCTCGCGCGGATCATGCGGGTTCACGCCCAGCAGCCGCGCCGTCTCGGGCATGAGCTGCGCCAGACCGATCGCCCCCTTGTGCGAGACCGCATCGGCGCGCCATCCCGATTCCTGCTGCACCAGGCGCAGAAACAGGCTCTCGGGCACATTGTGCCGCCGCGCCGCATCCTTCGCCATGGCAAGATAGGGGCCGCGATAGGCCCCGCGGAACACCGGCGACGGATCGAGATCGCCCCACATGGTCGGCGTGACGAAGCTGCGCGGCTGCAGCCGCACCGAGTTGCGGTATTGCTCGCTCGCGCGATCGTCGAGCACCCGCGTCTGCGACTTGAACACGCCGAACCTGCCCTTGGTCGAGAGCGTGTCGGCCTCTGCCATGCCCGCCGCAACAAGCCCCGTCACCAGCGCCAGAGTGATGACCCGCATCCGCANCNGTCCCCNNNTGCNNTCTTGCNCGCGACTATGGNANTTTTNCNGCCGGATTCCAGCCATTTTCGGCCNTGTTACAAAGCGCGCGCGGGAAATCGCCGTTTTTCGGCGCATTTTAACCTTTCCTTCATCGGGCTGCGATGATGTAACCGGGCAAAGACCATCCGCAGGGACAAGGAGAACAGCATGGCCGGCTCCGTCAACAAGGTCATCATCGTCGGCAATCTCGGCCGCGACCCGGAGGTGCGCACCTTCCAGAACGGCGGCAAGGTGTGCAACCTGCGCATCGCCACGTCGGAGACCTGGAAGGACCGCAATACCGGCGAGCGGCGCGAGAAGACCGAATGGCATTCGGTCGCCATCTTCTCCGAACCGCTGGCGCGCATCGCCGAGCAGTATCTGCGCAAGGGCTCCAAGGTCTATGTCGAGGGCCAGCTGGAGACCCGCAAATGGCAGGATCAGTCGGGACAGGACCGCTATACGACCGAAATCGTGCTGCGCCCCTATCGCGGCGAGCTGACCCTGCTTGACAGCCGCGGCGGCGGCGAGGGCGGCGGCCATTCCGGCGGCCAGGACCAGGGCTATGTCGGCGACTATGGCGGCGATTACGGCGGCGGCGCACCCGCGCCCGCGGGCCGCTCGGTGCCGGACATGGATGACGAAATCCCGTTCTGAGGACCCGGCGGCGGCTTTGCCTCTGGTCTTTCTGCGCCGCCGCGTCTAAGGCGCGGGCGGAACAGCATCAGGACACCGCCCCATGGATCTGCGCAACATCGCCATCATCGCCCATGTCGACCATGGCAAGACCACGCTCGTGGACGAATTGCTCCGGCAATCGGGGGCGTTCCGCGCAGGCCAGATGGTGGACGAGCGCGCGATGGACAGCAACGACATCGAGCGCGAGCGCGGCATCACCATCTTCGCCAAGCCCACCTCGGTGGTGTGGAAGACCACGCGCATCAACATCGTGGACACGCCCGGCCATGCCGATTTCGGCGGCGAGGTGGAGCGGATCCTGAGCATGGTCGATGGCGTCGTGCTTCTCGTCGATGCCGCCGAAGGGCCGATGCCGCAGACCAAGTTCGTCACCTCCAAGGCGCTCGCGCTCGGGCTGCGGCCCATCGTGGTGCTCAACAAGGTGGACAAGCCAGATGCCGAGCCAGACCGCGCGCTTGACGAATGTTTCGACCTTTTCGCCAATCTCGGCGCGAACGGGGACCAGCTCGATTTCCCGCACATGTATGCCTCCGGCCGTTCCGGCTGGGCCGATCACGAGCTTGACGGGCCGCGCAAGGATCTCTCGGCGCTCTTCGAGCTGATCGTCAACCATGTGCCCGCGCCGAAACAGCTCCGGCATGTGGACGAGGATTTCCGCATGCTGGCCACCACCCTCGGGGCCGATCCCTTTGTCGGGCGCATCCTGACGGGGCGCGTCGAATCGGGGCGGCTGCGCGTCGGCCAGACCGTCCAGGCACTGAGCCGCGTGGGTCAGAAGATCGAACAGTTCCGCGTCACCCGCATCCAGGCCTTCCGCGGCCTCACGACCCAGGACATCGAGGAGGCAGCGGCCGGCGACATCGTGACCATCGCGGGCATGTCCAAGGCCACCGTGGCCGANACGATCTGCGCGCTCGCCGTTGACACCCCGATCGCCGCGCAGCCCATCGACCCGCCCACCATCTCCGTCACCTTCGGGATCAACGACAGCCCGCTCGCGGGCCGCGACGGCAAGAAGGTCCAGAGCCGCGTGATCCGCGAGCGCCTGATGAAGGAGGCGGAATCGAACGTGGCCATCAAGGTCACCGACACGCCGGGCGGCGAGGCCTTCGATGTGGCGGGGCGCGGCGAATTGCAGATGGGGGTGCTGATCGAGAACATGCGCCGCGAAGGCTTCGAGCTTTCGATCTCGCGCCCGCAGGTGCTCATGCGCGAGGGCGAGACCGGAGAGCGGCTCGAACCGCTCGAGGAAGTCACCATCGACGTGGATGACGAGTTCACCGGTGCCGTGATCGAGAAGATCACCGGCGCGCGCAAGGGCGATCTGGTCGAGATGAAGCCCTCGGGCGCGGGCAAGACGCGGATCGTGGCGCATGTGCCCTCGCGCGGGCTGATCGGCTATCACGGCGAATTCCTGACAGACACGCGCGGCACCGGCGTGCTCAACCGCGTCTTTCACGGCTGGGTGCCGCATCGCGGCCCGATTCCGGGGCGGCGCGCGGGCGTGCTCATCTCGATGGAGAACGGCGAGGCGGTGGCCTATGCGCTGTGGAACCTCGAAGAGCGCGGGCGGCTCTTCGTCGAGCCGCAGGAACAGATCTATACCGGCATGATCATCGGCGAGCACAGCCGCGAGAACGATCTCGAGGTGAACCCGCTCAAGGGCAAGAAGCTGACCAACGTGCGCGCCTCGGGCACGGACGAGGCCGTGCGCCTCACGCCGATCTCGCGGATGACGCTGGAACAGGCCATCGCCTATATCAACGACGACGAACTCGTGGAGGTGACGCCGCATGCCATCCGCCTGCGCAAGCGCCATCTCGACCCGCACGAACGCAAGCGCGCCGCGAAACAGGGCTGAGACGGATTGCCGCCCCGCGGACCCGCTTGACCGTCCGAGCGTGAACATCCCGCAGCTTTCCGGTGCGTGATGTCGCCAAAGCCTGTCGCGGTCAATCTGTGACCAGCAGATCAATCCGGTCGGATACCATTCTGTCTAGAACGGGGTGAATTCGGGTGGACCCGGTTCTGCGACTGGCGCGCGACCGCCCGGGCGGGTGCGGCACGCGCCCGCCTTGGGGGCGGGCGGGTGCGTGCCCGTCGCAAACGACGGGCGGGTGAGTCCCACCAGACTCATCACGCCCTAGGAACCCTTGCCCGGCGACACCACCGCTGCAATCATGGAACAAAGCCTGCCCGCCTCATCCTTGTCGCGCAGTCGAATGCTGACGACCAGATCCTTCGGCCTCTGCTCTGCCTCGGCAAAGGCATCCCTGAGCCGATCCCATGCAAGCCCCGGAAGGCCGTTTGCGGCGCGGGAGAAATAGAACCTGACCCAGTGCCTTGCCGGAAGGGCATCAAAAAACACAGGGCCTTGCGAAGCTCTCAAGACCTTTCCAAAATAACCACGCTTCTTGATTTCCACATGAAGCCCGGCTTCGCCCAGGCGTATCGGAAGCATCTCGAGAATGCGGCGCACATCGTCATCGACTGCGACGCCGCGTTCGGCCAACAGGGAATCCACGATCAATTCACTGATCCAGGAAGCTGCGCAGCTTGCGGCTGCGGCTGGGATGCTTGAGCTTGCGCAGCGCCTTGGCCTCGATCTGCCGGATGCGCTCGCGCGTCACCGAGAATTGCTGACCCACTTCCTCGAGCGTGTGATCGGTGTTCATGCCGATGCCGAAGCGCATCCGCAGAACCCGCTCCTCGCGCGGGGTGAGGGAGGCGAGAACCCGTGTCGTCGTCTCCTTGAGATTGTCCTGAATGGCCGAATCGAGCGGCAGGATGACGTTCTTGTCCTCGATGAAATCGCCAAGCTGGCTGTCTTCCTCGTCCCCGATGGGCGTCTCGAGGCTGATCGGCTCCTTGGCGATCTTCATCACCTTGCGGACCTTCTCCAGCGGCATCTGGAGCTTTTCGGCCAATTCCTCGGGCGTGGGCTCGCGCCCGATCTCGTGCAGCATCTGGCGCCCCGTGCGCACCAGCTTGTTGATCGTCTCGATCATGTGGACGGGGATGCGGATGGTGCGCGCCTGATCGGCGATGGAGCGCGTGATCGCCTGGCGGATCCACCATGTCGCGTAGGTCGAGAACTTGTAGCCGCGGCGATACTCGAACTTGTCCACCGCCTTCATCAGGCCGATATTGCCTTCCTGGATGAGATCGAGGAATTGCAACCCTCGGTTGGTGTATTTCTTGGCAATCGAGATGACCAGCCGCAGGTTGGCCTCGACCATTTCCTTCTTGGCCTGGCGCGCTTCCTTCTCGCCCTTCTGGACCTGGTTCACGATGCGGCGGAACTCGGAGATGTCGAGGCCGACATACTGGCCCACCTGCGCCATGTCGGCGCGCAGCTCCTCCACCTTGTCGCGGCTGCGCTCCATGAACATCTGCCAGCCGCGTCCGGGCCGGGCCGCCATGTCGTCAAGCCAGTTCGGATCGAGCTCCCGCCCGCGATAGGCCTCGATGAACTCGGCGCGGTTGATGCGGGCCTGATCGGCGAGCTTCACCATGGCGGAATCGATCTGCATGATCCGTCGGTTGATCCCGTAAAGCTGGTCGATCAGCGCCTCGATCCGGTTGTTGTGCAGATGCAGCGAGTTGACCAGCTCGACGATCTCCGAGCGCAGCTTCTGATACATCGCCTCCTGATCGGCGGAGAAGGAGCCGTCCTCGTTCAGCGTTGCCGAGATGCGGCTATCCTGCATGTCGCTCAGCTGGGCGAAATCCTCGGCGATGCGGTCGAGCGTCTCGAGCACGCGCGGCTTGAGCGCGGCCTCCATCGCGGCGAGGCTCATGTTGGCCTGCTCGTCGTCTTCCTCGTCCTCCTCGCGCAGGATCGGGTTGCCGTCGGCGTCGAATTCCTCGTCCGCACCGTTGCGCGCGGCCCGCGTGGGGGGCGTGGTCACGTTGGCGGCCACCACCGGCTCGGCCCCGTCCTCGTCGCCCGGCGTGTTGCCGAAGGTCGCCTCGAGGTCGATCACGTCGCGCAGCAGGATGTCCTCTCCCAGAAGCTCGTCGCGCCAGATGGTGATGGCCTGGAAGGTCAGCGGGCTTTCGCAGAGCCCCGCGATCATCGTGTTGCGGCCCGCCTCGATGCGCTTGGCGATGGCGATCTCGCCCTCGCGGCTCAGAAGCTCGACCGAGCCCATTTCGCGCAGATACATGCGCACCGGATCGTCGGTCCGGTCGAGCTTTTCCTCCTTGCCGGAGCCGAGGGTGATCTCGCCGCGCCGGCCGATCTCGGCGATGGCGGTGGACTTGCCCTCTTCCTCCTCGGCCTCTTCCTCCTCGATGATGTTGATGCCCATTTCCGAGAGCATCGACATCACGTCCTCGATCTGCTCGGAAGAGACCTGATCGGGCGGCAGGACCTGGTTGAGCTGGTCGTAGGTGATGAACCCCTTCTCGCGCGCCTCGGCGATCATCCGCTTGACCGCGGCCTGCGACATGTCGAGCGAAACTTCCGGTTCCTGCTCGTCGGGCTGGTGGTCATCGGTATCCTTGGCGGCCATGCGCATCTCCTTGCTCCGGTCGATCTGGGTGATTCGTTAGCGCGAATCAATAGCGCGAACAGGTGATTCGGACACCCGTCTAGCCGTTATTTTCCCTGTCAGCCGCACGAAAATCCCTCAGCGTGGCGCTTTGCCCATGCCCAGCCGCGCGAGCAGGGCGGCGAATTCCGCCCGTTCCTCGCGTTTGAGCCGCGCGCCGTTCTCGCCAAGTTCATATTCCGTCCGGTCCTCCTGCTGGCTGCGCATCGCCCGGTTGCGCGCCTCTGCCGCCTGGCGCAGACGCCATGTCACCGTCTCGTCGGCCAGCCCCTCGATATCCTCCACCGCCTCGCGCAGCTCGGCCTCGGCCCCGCTCACCGCGCTCAGCTTGGCGAATTCCTCGCGCAGCGTCAGCGCCGCGCGCTCGGCATCGCCGGGATGGCGCACGGGCGGGGAAATTGCGACGTGGGGCAGGCTCATGAGCTTTTCAAGGGGGGGCTCGCCGATTTCCGCCGCGATCCGGGCGCGCAGCGTGTCGGCCCCGGCATGGGCATGGCGCAGGATCGCGTCGCGCAGCGCGGCATGGTCGGCGTCCTGGCAGGTCATCCGTTCGATCTCGGGCTCGAAATCCGCAGCCACCTCCGGGCAGCAGATCAGCGTGGCCAGGATGACGGCCTCGCGCAGGCGCACGGACTGCGCGGGATCGGCCGCCACGAGGGCCGAGTTGCGCGTCTCTGCCCGCGCCGTCCCGGGCGGCGACCAGCGGCCCCGGCGCGCGCCGGCCGGTCCTGCGGCGTCGCGGCGCGGGTTGAAGAGACGCCAGCGCAGATCCTTCAGCTCGCGTTCGTAGAAGCCGCGCACCGCCGGGTCGCGGATGCGCGCGGTGGCGGCAAGACAGGCCCGCTCGAGCGCCGCCTTGCGCTCGGGGCTGTCGAAGACGCGCCCCTCGGTCTCGCGCCGCCAGAGGAGCTGCACCATGGGCTGCGCCGCCTCGATCAGCGCCTGCATCGCCCGCGCGCCGCCTGCGCGCAACACGTCATCGGGATCCCTGCCCTCCGGCATCAGCACGAAGCGCAGCGATTTCCCGGCCACCAGGAGCGGCAGCGCCAGATCGACCACGCGAAGGGCCGCGCGCAGCCCGGCCTTGTCGCCGTCAAGCGCGATGAGCGGCTCGTCGGCCATCCGCCACAGCATCTGCACCTGATGCTCGGTCACGGCCGTGCCGAGCGGGGCCACCGCCGCCGCGAAGCCGCCCGCAACCAGCGCGATCACGTCCATGTAGCCCTCGGCCACGATGAGCGGCTGGCCCTTGCCCGCCGCCTCGCNCGCGGGGCCTTGATTGTAAAGCGTGCGGGACTTGTCGAAAAGCTCGGTCTCGGGCGAGTTGAGGTATTTCGCGCCGTCATTCGGGTCCATCGCCCGTCCGCCAAAGGCGATGCAGCGCCCGCGCGCGTCCCGGATCGGGAAGATGATGCGGTTGCGAAACACGTCATACGGCTTGCCGCCCTTCGTGCTCTCCTTCGCCAGCCCGCAGGCAAGGATGAGCTCAGGGTCCACGCCCTTGCCCGTCAGATGATCCCAGAGCCCCTGCCAGCCCCCGGGTGCGAAGCCCAGATCGAAGCGCCGGGCCGTCGCTTCGTCAAGGCCGCGCCCCCTGAGATAGTCCCGCGCCGCCGCCCCGGCCCCGCTGCGCAGGTGAAGCCCGAAATAGCGCACGGCCTGTTCCATCACCTCGGTCAGCTGCCCGCGCCGGTCGGCCCTGGCCTGCGCCTGCGGGTCGCGCTCCGGCATGGTCATGCCCGCCTCGGCGGCGAGGATGCGCACCGCCTCGATGAAATCCACGTTCTCGGTCTCGCGGACGAAGGCGATCGCGTCGCCCTTGGCGTGACAGCCGAAGCAGTAATAGAAGCCCTTGCGGTCATCGACGTGAAAGGACGCGGTCTTTTCCTGGTGAAACGGACAGGGGGCCCACATGTCCCCCCGGGCCGGGTTGGACTTGCGATTGTCCCATATGACCTTGCGGCCCACCACGTCGCTCAGCGACAGGCGCGATTGCAATTCCTCGAGGAAACCGGGGGGCAGGCTCATCGCCTATATATCGGCCTCCGGCGCGGTCCTGTCCAGTGGCTCAGTGGCTCACTGCGCCTCGCATTGCGTGACCCAGGAGCCGGCCACGTCCTTCTTCAGATCCGACTCGGGAAGTTCATAGACCCAGTCCACGATGGGCTGAACTGCTGGAATGAACTGCGCCTTGTCGCTCTCTAGCCCTTCTGTGATCCCGGCCCTGGCCGCCTCCGCCCCCTGCCCCGCCTTGCGCGCCTCGACGGCGGCGGCGACGATCTCGCCCGTGGGCGCGCAGATCGGGTTCTGCGCCGTGGCGGTCATGGGAAGGGCCATCACAAGGCCGACAAGAAGCGCGCGCATGGGTCTCTCCGTTTCCGTGTCGGGGCGCAGTCTAGGCCAGATATCGCGCGCTGTCAGCGCCCCTCTTGCCGCGCCGCGACCCGCGCCATCGCGGTGGAGATCTCATGCACCAGCGTTCCGGCCATGGAGCGGAACCCCATGATTTCAAACGCCTCCGGTGCCAGGCGCGTGATCGCCGCCGCCATGTGACCAAGATCGCTGCGCGCCGTCCGCCCCGTGCCGAACACGCTTTCGCGCAGATCGAGCGGGGTCAGCCGCGCCAGCACATCGCCCGCGCCCGCCCCCTCGAGCCGCAGCACCGCCCAGGCGTCGGACTGATCGGTGAGCGCGGCATGTCTGGCAAGCCCCGCCTCAGGTGCCGCACCGATGAGCAGCGCCAGGTCAAGCCCGAACCACTGTGCCCGCGCGCTCCCTTGCGCGATCACCTGCCCCGGCGCGGGCCAGCCCAGCCCCTGCGCACGAAGCAAACCGTCAACCGCCGCCGCCTGACCCTTGAAAGGGGCAATCGACGTGATCGGCCCCGGCGCAACCTCGGAGAGCCGCAGCCCCCCCCTTGCCACGGGCACCAGCCCCGCGCAGGGGCTTCTTTCGACCAGATCAGCCACGCATCCGCCCTCCCTCGGGATCGACCCAGCCGGGCGCGCAGACCTCGCAGATCGTGGCCGAGCCGCGCAGGTGATCGACGGCGCGCACCCGCTCGCCGATCCGCGCCCGGCCGCGCGCCAGAAAACCGAGCGCAATCACATGCCCCAGCGTGGGCGAGAAACAGGTGGAGGTCACATAGCCACGATCATTGGCGCTCACTGCCGCGGCCCCCTCGTCGAAAAGATGCGCCCCCGCCAGGATCTCCTTCACTTCGCCCACGGGCTTCAGCCCGACAAGCTGCTCGCGCGCCTCGTCCACCAGTCCCGGACGGGAGGCCGCCGCGCGACCGATGAAATCCTTGGTCCTGCTCATCATCCCCTGCATCCCGATGTCGAAGGCCGTCACCCTCCCGTGGATCTCGGCATGGGTGATGAAGCCCTTCTCGATCCGCAGCACGTTGAGCGCCTCCATCCCGTAGGCCCCGCCGCCCAGCGCCTCGGCCCGCGCCACCAGCAGATCGAACAGCGCGGCACCAAACCGTGCTGGCACGGCGATCTCGAAGCCCATCTCGCCCGAGAAGGAGATGCGGAAGAGCCGCGCGTCAACGCCCCCGACCCGCACCGCCGCATAGCCCATGAAGGGCAGATCGGGCACCGTCCCGAGGAGCCCGGCCAGCAGATCGCGCGCCTTCGGCCCCGCAACGGCGAATTGTGCCCATTGCTCCGTCACCGAGACCGCGCGCGCATCGAGATCGGGACGCAACACCTGAAGCGCGAAATCCATGTGCTTCATCACCTGCCCTGCCGCCGCCGTCGTGGTGGTGACAAGGTAATGCGCAGACCCCAGCCGCGCGCAGGTGCCGTCATCCATCACGTGCCCGTCCTCGCGCAGCATGAGGCCATAGCGCACNCGCCCCTCGGCCAGTTTCGACATGGCGTTGGTATAGACGAAATCCAGGAACTGCGCGGCGTCCGTGCCCTGCACGTCGATCTTGCTTAGGGTCGAGACATCGCAGACGCCCACCGCCTGCCGGACCATCCCCACCTCCCGGTCGCAGGATTGCCGCCAATGCGTCTCGCCCTTGCGCGGGAAATAGCTCGGGCGATACCAGAGCCCCGCCTCGATCATCGGCGCACCGCGCGCGAGGGTGGTGCAATGCGAGGTGGTCAGCCGCTCGGGCGCGAAGCCCTTGCCGCGCGCCCCCGCCCCCAGGGCGGCGATGGGGACCGGCACGTAGGGCGGGCGAAAGGTGGTGGTGCCGGTCTCGGGGATCGTGCGCCCGGTGGCATCGGCCAGAACGGCCAGCGCCGCAATGTTGGAATTCTTGCCCTGGTCGGGGGCCATTCCCTGCGTGGTATAGCGCTTCATGTGCTCGACCGAGCGGAAATTCTCGCGCGCGGCAAGCTGCACGTCCTTGACCGTCACATCGTTCTGGAAATCGAGCCAGGCGCGCCCCCGCCCCGGCACATGCCAGAGCGGCAGGATGTCATGGGCCCCGTCCTGCGCCGGGGGCAGATCGAGCGCCGGGGCACGCAGGCCCAGATCCTCGACCGCGCGCCGCCCCTCGGCCAGACCGCTCTCAAGACAGGCGCGGGTCGAGAAATGCCCGGCCGCCGCCCCGGCCACGCGCAGCCCCGGCACCGCCCCCTCGGGCGCGAGGAAAGCGGCGAGGCGTTCGTCCCAGACCGGCCGCGCGCCCATGTGGCAGGCCAGATGCACCGTCGGGTTCCACCCGCCCGAGACGGCCAGACAGTCGGCGGCGATGCGCTCCTCTCCCCGGGGCGTGGCCAGCGTCACCGCCTCGAGCCCGCGCCGCCCGCTCGTCCCGCAGACCCGCGCGCCGTCGAAATATGGCACGTCGAGCGCACAGTCCACCCCGGTGCGCGCCTCGACAAGCGCCGCCACATGCACGCCCGCTCCCTGCAAATCCGCCACGGTGCGATGCGCACTGTCGTTGTTGCCGAAGACAACCACCGATTGCCCCGCTGCCACGCCCCAGCGGTTGAGATAGGCGCGCACCGCGCCTGCCATCATCACGCCGGGCCGGTCGTTGCCCGCGAAGGCCACGGGCCGCTCCAGCGCGCCCGCCGCCAGCACCGCGCGCCGCGCCGCGATCCGCCAGAAACACCCCCTTGGCGCGCCGGCGCGCGCGGCCAGATCGGGCGCGCTGCGCTCGAACGCGCCATAGGTGCCGCCGTCATGGGCCCCGGTGACAGCGGTGCGCGTCATGATCCGCACGTTTGGCATGGCCGCCAGCCGCGCCGCCAGCGCCGCCGCCCAGTCCGCGCCGTCCTGCCCGTCCACCTCCTCGCACTCCGCCAGAAGCCGCCCGCCGGGGGCCACGTCCTCTTCGGCCAGGATCACATCGGCCCCCGCCTCGGCCGCCGCCCACGCCGCCACCAGGCCAGCCGGTCCCGCCCCGATCACCAACAGATCGCAATGGGCAAAGGCGCGCTCGTAGCCGTCCTCGGCCGCCGCGCCCGACAGCGCACCCAGACCTGCCGCGCGCCGGATCGCGGGCTCATAGACCCGTTCCCAGAAGGCGCGGGGCCACATGAAGGTCTTGTAATAGAAGCCCGCACCGATGAACGGGGCCAGAAGGTCGTTGACCGCCATCACGTCAAGCCCGAGCGAGGGCCAGCGGTTCTGGCTGCGCGCCTCCAGCCCCTCGCTGAGTTCCACCACCGTCGCGCGCTGGTTGGGGGCCTGCGCCGCGCCGCGCCCGAGCGTGACCAGAGCGTTCGGCTCCTCGCTGCCCGCGGTCATGATGCCGCGCGGGCGGTGATACTTGAAGGACCGCGCCACCATGCGCACATCATTGGCCAAGAGCGCCGAGGCGAGCGTATCGCCCGCATAGCCCACATACCCCTGCCCGTCGAAGCTGAAGCGCACCACCTGGCCCCGGTCGATGCCGCGCCCCCGGCCCTCGATCCTCATGCCCCCGCCTCCCGGCGCGCAAGCCGCGCTGCGATCACCGCATGGCTCACCGTGTCGCGCCGCACCACGAGCCATGCGCCGCAGCCCTGCCCGTGATACCAGAGCTCCTCGGTCTCCCCCGCCGGGTTGTCGCGGTTGTGCAGGTAATCGTCCCACGCGGCGCTCCAGTCACCGCCCCCGGGCCGCGCCAGCGCCGCGCCCGTATAGCCGAATTCCCTGATGTCCCGGGAGCCGCAGAGCGGACAGGGAAGCCTCATCGCGCCTGTTCCTTCATCGTTCCGAAAATACTCATTCTCCCGCCTCCTCCACGCGCCTCAATGCAGGTTGTGCTGGCTGCCGGTGCCTTCCTCGTCCATCAGCCCGCGCCCGGTGGCGAAGCGATCCAGCCGGAAACGCGCGGCAACCGGGTGGGGGCGGTCCGTGGCAACGAGATGCGCGGTCACGTCGCCCGAGCCGGGCACCGCCTTGAACCCGCCATAGCACCAGCCGCAATTGAGATAGAGCCCCGCGACATGGGTGCGGTCGATGATCGGCGAGCCGTCGGGCGACATGTCCATGATCCCGCCCCAGCTGCGCAGAAGCTGCGCATTGCCGATCATCGGCATGAGCGCCAGCCCCGCCTCCATGACATGCTCGACAATGGGCAGGTTGCCGCGCGCGGCATAGGAGGCGTAGAAATCCAGATCACCTCCGAAGACCAGCCCGCCCTTGTCGGACTGGCTGATGTAGAAATGCCCCATGCCGAAGGTCACGACATGATCGAGGCAGGGCTTGAGCCCTTCGGTCACGAAAGCCTGGAGCACATGGCTCTCGATCGGCAGGCGCATCCCGGCCATGGCCGCCACCTGGCTCGAGCGGCCCGCGACGATCATCGCCACCTTGCCCGCGCGGATGGCCCCGCGCGTGGTCTGCACGCCGGTGACGCGGCCCGCCTCGATGTCGATGCCCGTCACCTCGCAGTTCTGGATCAGGTCCACGCCCCGCGCGCTCGCCCCCCGGGCAAAGCCCCAGGCCACGGCGTCATGGCGCGCCGTGCCCGCGCGCCGCTGCAAGAGGCCGCCATAGATCGGAAAGCGCGCATTGTCGAAATCGAGGAAGGGCACCATCCGGCGCACCCCCTCGCGGTCGAGCAGCTCGGCATCGTCGCCCTGATTGCGCATGGCGTTGCCGCGCCGGGCGAAGGCGTCGCGCTGACCGTCGGAATGGCACAGGTTGAGCACGCCGCGCTGGCTCATCATGACATTGTAATTGAGTTCCTGCTCCAGCCCCTCCCAGAGACGAAGCGAATGGCTGTAGAACTCGGAATTGCCCGGCAGGCCGTAATTGGCGCGCACGATGGTGGTGTTGCGCCCCACATTGCCGCCGCCGAGATACCCCTTTTCGAGCACCGCGACATTGGTGATCCCGTGCCGCGCGGCAAGGTAATAGGCGGTGGCCAGCCCGTGCCCGCCGCCGCCGATGATCACCACGTCGTAGCTGTCCTTCGGCGCGGCATCGCGCCACTGCGCCTGCCAGCCGCGATTGCCGGTCAGACCTTCCTTCAGGATCCGCAGGGCCGAGAACCGCATCCCACCTCCGTCACGGTGCGCATCGGTGCGCGCCTTGCCCCGTGATAGCAAGGACCGGGCACGGGCCCCGCCACCGTTTCCGCCATTTTCCGGTCCCTCCGCGACGCGGCCCCGCCGGGGATGCGCCGGGCCGCGCGGCCCGGCGATCGGCTCAGAGACCCATCGCGCGATAGCTCGCCGCCACGCGGGCGATCGAGACAAGATAGGCCGCCGTGCGCAGGTCGGTCACGTCCTCGCGCCCGTGCCAGAGCTCGCGCATCGCCTGATAGGCGGTGCGCATCGTGTCGTCGAGCCCCGAGCGCACCAGTTCCAGCTCTCCCGCGCCGCGCAGATATTTCTGCTTGAACCCCGGCGAGAGCTCCCAGGCATCGCCGAGTCCTCGGTTGAGCCGCTCCAGCTCGTTCACGATGAGCTGGTGGCGCGCCTCTTCCTGGCGCCGTCCGATCCGGCCGAAACGGATATGGCTGAGGTTCTTGACCCATTCGAAATAGGACACCGTGACGCCGCCCGCGTTGGCATACATGTCGGGAATGATCAGCGTGCCCTTCTGGCGCAGGATATCGTCGGCCCCGGCCGTGACCGGCCCGTTCGCCGCCTCGATGATCAGCGGGGCCTTGATGCGCGCGGCGTTCTCCAGGTTGATCACCCCTTCCAGCGCGGCCGGCACCAGAATGTCGCAGTCATTCTCCAGCGCCTTCGCGCCGTCGCGGATATAGCGCCCGTCCGGATAACCATCGACACCCCCATGTCGTGCGATCCAGTTGCGCACCGCCTCCACGTCGAGCCCCTCATCGGAAATCAGCGCCCCGTCGCGCTCGATGATCGCGGTGATCTTGCAGCCATCCTCCTCCGACAGGAACTTTGCCGCGTGATAGCCCACATTGCCGAGGCCCTGCACGATCACCCGCTTGCCATCGAGAGTGCCCGAGAGGCCGGCGGCCTTCACATCCTCGGAATGACGAAAGAACTCCTGAAGCGCATATTGCACACCGCGGCCGGTCGCCTCCGTGCGGCCCTGGATGCCGCCGCCGTTCACGGGCTTGCCGGTCACGCAGGCGCGGTAGTTGATGTCGGTCGTGGCCATGCGCTTGTACTGATCCGCGATCCAGGCCATCTCGCGTTCGCTGGTGCCCATGTCGGGGGCGGGCACGTTCTGGGCCGGGTGGATCAGGTCGCGCTTGATCAGCTCATAGGCGAACCGGCGGGTGATCTGTTCAAGCTCGTGCTCCTCCCATTCGCGCGGGTCGATGCGCAGGCCGCCCTTGGAGCCGCCGAAGGGCACCTCGACCAGCGCGCATTTGTAGGTCATCAGCGCGGCGAGGGCCTCGACCTCGTCCTGGTTCACGCCCATGGCATAGCGGATACCGCCCTTCACGGGCTCCATGTGTTCGGAATGTACNCTGCGATAACCGGTAAATGTGTGGATCTGCCCGCGCAGCCGCACCCCGAAGCGCACCGTGTAGGTGGCGTTGCAGACGCGGATCTTTTCCTCGAGCCCCGGCGGCAGGTCCATCAGCGCCACCGCACGGTTGAACATCAGATCGACGCTTTCGCGGAATGTCGGCTCTTTTCTTGCGGTCATCGGTCCTCTCTCCCTGTCGCACCGGGTCTGGCCGCGTGGCGCCGACCCTGACCGTCACGGCCGATGGTTAAGCGATGCGCGCGGCATGTCGAGTCGAAAATCCTTGCCGGGGCCCATGCGGACGGCGCGGCACCGGGCATTATTGTCCTTGGGGCAGATACAATAGCCCGCCTTCCCTCAAGACTGTTTTTATCATTGATTGCCAAACCGTTACTTCCAATTCTTTGCCACAATTTCACCACATTCCGAGGTAAGAAGCTCTCGTTCAGGACGAGGTGAGGGGACGTCGTCACGCAAGTCTTGGGGAGTAACGAGATGAAAGCGTCTTCACGGGGCGGGCCAGGTGCGCATGGCGCGGCCGCCAATTTTATGCGTGACGAGCAAGGCTCGGCCACGGTTTTCGCCTTTTTCATTTTCATCACCATGCTCATCATGGGCGGGTTCGCGCTCGACACGATGCGGCACGAGAGCGAACGCGCAAGCCTTCAGGCGACGCTCGACCGCGCCGTGCTCGCCGCGGCCTCGGCCGCAGACGAGGCGCAGGCGCGCGAGATCATCGAGGACTACTTCGACAAGGCCGGCAAGACCGACTACCTGCTTGCCGAGCAGGACGGGGATATTTCCGTCACGCTCAACAGCGCGCGCATCACCGCGCGCGCACAGACCACGATCGACACCTATCTGATGAAGCTCAGCGGCGTGGAGACACTCTCGGTGGCTGGGCTTTCCACGGCCGAGGTGCGGATCCCGAAGCTCGAAGTCGTGCTCGTGCTCGACGTCTCCGGGTCGATGGCCTCGAACAACAAGATCGTCAACCTGCGCACCGCCGCCAAGGAATTCGTCACGACCGTGCTCGGCAATTCGACGCCCGGCGACACGGTCATCTCCATCGTTCCGTTCAGCTTCTCCGTGAGCCCGCCGCTGTCGGTCTACAACGCGCTCGCCGTGAACGAGACCCACGACTATTCCACCTGCCTGGAATTCGCCGACAACGATTATACCCATGCCACGCTGACCAGCGGCTCCTCCTCGCTCAGCAGCGGCATCCCGGTCAACCAGATGATCTATACCTCGGTCTACGGCAGCTTCGACAACCTCAACCAGAGCTGGCGGTCGTGCTACAATGACGATTACATGCGCATCCTGCCCTATTCGACAAGCGTCGCCGAACTGCATTCCAAGATCGACGCGCTTCAGCCCGACGGCAACACCTCCGGCAATGAGGGGATGAACTGGGGTGCGGCGCTGCTCGATCCGACCTTCCGCCAGGTCACGAGCGCGATGATCGCCGCAGGCGATCTCAGCGATCCCAACCTCATCACCGTGCCCGCCGACTATGGCGATCCCGACACGCTCAAGGTGATCGTGTTCATGGGCGACGGGGCGAACACCACCTCCTATTTCTTCGACAAGTCTCCACCCAAATATCGCGGGCCGAACTCCGACCTCTACGAGGTCAGATATCAGGATCGCGTGTTCAAATACGCCTACAACAAGAAGAACGTGGACCGGCGCCTTTATGGCAGCGACGGGCTGTCGAAATGCGGCAACAACCGGTGGGTCTGCATCTACGAGGCCAGCGGACCCGAGAAATCCGTCTTCTACCTCTACAGCCCGCGCTACAACGACTACTATGCCATCGAGGATGGCGAGTTTCTTTCGGTCAGCGAGTTCAACGATCTGCCCGCCACGCTTGACGGCTACATCAGCACCACCCAGCTGTCCTGGGAGGTTGCCTGGGGTCTCATGTCGCCGGACTATTACCGCGAGATCACCGGCGTGAGCGATGCCTGGAACGACTACATCGGTTCCGAGTTCGTGGACGGGTCCAAGAAGAACACCCTGATGCAAAGCGTGTGCAGCGCCACCAAGCGCGAAGGTGTCGTGGTCTACTCCATCGGCTTCGAGGTGCCCGTGGGCGGCACCGCCGAGACCGAACTGACCAAATGCGCCACCTCGGTCAGCCATTACTACCGCGCCCAGGGCACCAACATCTCGTCTGCCTTCAGCGCGATCGCGGCCAATGTGAAGCACCTGAGGCTGACCCAATGATGCCGCGTCTTGCCCAAGGGCTGCGCCGCTTCTGGCGCGGCGACGCGGGGACGGTGAGCATGGAGTTCGTCATGCTCACCCCCTTCCTCATCGGCTTCATGATCTTCTCCATCGAGTTGGGTATCGTCACCTTCCGGGCGGCCATGCTCGAACGCGGCCTCGATATCGCCGTGCGCGAGATCCGGCTGGGCACCGGCACGGCCCCCCAGCATGACGAGATCAAGGAGCGCATCTGCGAAAACACGGTCGGCATTCTCAACTGCGCAGACAAGCTGCGGCTCGAAATGGTGCCGACCGACCTGCGCAACTTTGCCGGGCTCGACCCGACGCCGGATTGCACCGACGCCGAAGAGCCCGCAAAGCCCGTGCGCGAGTTCACCCCGGGCGTGCAGAACCAGCTCATGCTTCTCAGGGCATGTCTGAAATACAGCCCCATCTTCCCCGACGCGATCCTGGGCAACGCGCTCACCAAGGACGCGAGCGGTGAGGTTGCCATGGTGGCAATCTCCGCCTTCGTTCAGGAGCCGATCTGATGCTTGCCTCGCTGTTCCGCCCTCTCCTGCGCGCGCTGCGCCGCCGGTTCGGAAACGAAGACGGGGTGATCGCGGTCGAGACCGTTGTCATCACGCCCTTTCTGCTCATGGGTCTGCTGTTCTCCTTCGAATATTACGATATGTTTCGGCAGCAGAGCCTGATGGAAAAGGCCACCTATACCGTGACCGACGCCCTGTCGCGGGAGAACGGAGTGATCGACGATACCTATATCGACAATCTCAAGACCACCTTCGACATGATGGTGGGCGCGCGCAACCCGACGCAGCTTCGCGTGTCGGTGGTGCGCTTTCACGCGGCCGCAGGCGGCTCGTACGAGCTGCGCTGGAGCGAGGTGCGCGGCACCGGCGAACTGATCCCGCTCACCCAGGCGCATATGGACGAGCTGGGTCCCTCCTTGCCCATCATGATCAACGGCCAGGATCTGATCCTTGTCGAGAGCACCAACCTTCACAGGCCGTTGGTGACAAACGGCCTGGTCAGCGATCAGCAGATGAACTCGCGCATGTTCATGACGCTGCGCTTTGCCTCGCAGCTCTGTTTCGTCGGGGTCTGCACGCCGACGAGCTGACCCGTCAGCCGTCCCGGGCGTTCAGGCGTGCCTCGATCATCTCGGCCATGTATTTCGCCGGGGTGCCCGGCGTCACGCCGCCCACGCCCACGCGCCGCCCGATCCGCCACCAGAGCCCCGGCTCCCAGGCGACGGGCCCCTTGGCGCGCAGCGTGATCGTGAAACCGTTCGACGGCTTGAACGCAAAGACGCCGCGATCCACCGCCACGATCTCCGCCATCGGGGCAAGCATGCGCCCGTCGGTCGAGCGCAGCCCCGCCTCGGTCAGTTCCNGCCGCGCCGNCGTCGCCCGCCACATCCGTCGCGCGCACCACAACGCAAGAAGGCCAATCGCCACCTGGACCGCCTGCCAGCCGGGATCCGGCGAGAACGCAAGCGCCATGTAGAGCATGAGCGCGCCCAGCCCGCCAAGCGAGCCGACCCCGATCAACCGCCGCCCGGCCGATGCTTTCAGCACCGCTTCGACCTCGCCCTGCGTCACTGAACCCTCCCTTGCCCGCATTCCGCGCCTATATCGCGCTCGGCAGGGCGTGACCATATCCGTCCGACCCTTCCCCGGCATTTGCACGGTCGAAGCGGCTGGCGCTGGCGGCGCGGCCGTCCACGGCTTGCACAACGGCCCGCTCAGACCGCCACCGCCTTGCGCACCATGTCCCAATAGAGCGCCTCGACCTGCGCGAGGCTGAGCCGCCCGCCCGCGCGGAACCAGGTATTGACCCCGGTCAGCATGGCGATAAGGGCCATCGCCGCGATGCGCGGCTCGCTCACGGCAAAGACGCCCTCGGCCAGGCCCTGCCGCAGGATCGTCTCGAGCCGGGTCTCGTAGTCGCGGCGCAGCCCCTCGATCACCGCGAAATTCGCGGGCTCCAGGCTGCGCAATTCCATGTAGGAGACGAAGACCGCATCGGCGCGGCTCGTGTTGAAGCGGATGTGAAAGCGGGTGAAGGCTTCGAGCGTGTCGCGCGCAGAGGCATCGGGGGCCGCAGCATCCCAGGCCGCCAGCAGATCCTCCAAATGCGCGCGCATGAGATCGAAGAGCAGCGTCTGCTTGTCGGGCGTGTAATTGTAGAGCGCACCCGCCTGCACGCCCACCTCGGCCGCGATCTGGCGCATGGAGACGGCGGCATAGCCCTGCCGCGCGAAGAGCCACAGCGCCGCCTCGCGCACGCGCGGGCCGGTGATGTCGGAATGGGAACCCTGGGTTCGTGCCATGTCTCCGGTTTAACTGAACGCGCGTTCAGATCAAAGCCCCCGCTTGCCCCCTGCGGCACGGGGTGGCAAGAAAGGGGGTGCCGCGCCGCGAAGGGTTCCGTTCATGCGCCTCGCCCCTGCCCTCTTGTCCCTGGCCCTGCTCGCCGCCTGCGCCGACCCCTACCCGCGCGCCGATCTGAGCGCGGTTGACAAGGCCGCCCCCTACCCCGAGCTCATCCCCGCCGAGGCCGTCCGCGCCCGCGTGCCCGAGGCACGCGCCACGCCCGAG
This sequence comes from Roseovarius sp., assembly GCA_002720475.1. Classification (GTDB taxonomy): domain Bacteria; phylum Pseudomonadota; class Alphaproteobacteria; order Rhodobacterales; family Rhodobacteraceae; genus Roseovarius. The sequence goes on along the minus strand of PBIL01000005.1, from coordinate 67,813 downwards.
ACGCAGAGCGCGCTCGACGCGCGGGCCGAGCGGCTGCGCGCGCGCGCCGCGGCCCTGCGCCGCCCGGTGATCGACGACGCGGCGCGGGAGCGGATGCAGGACGACATGGACGGCATGGACGGCTGAAACCTTGGTGCCCTGGCCCAAGCCGCGTTGCATGGCCCCCCCGAACCCGTTACATCGCGCCGCAAGTGACGGATGAACACGGATCGGAGCGCGCCCCATGACCACCCCCCTGCGCCTTGGCATTGCCGGGCTTGGCACCGTCGGCACCGGCGTGGTGCGCATCGTGCGGCAGAAGGCGGCGCTGCTGAAGGCGCGCACGGGGCGGGCCATCGCCATCAGCGCGGTCTCGGCGCGCTCGCGCGACAAGGATCGCGGCGTGAGCCTGTCCGATTACGCCTGGGAGGACGATCCGGTGGCGCTGGCACGGCGCGCGGACGTGGATGTGTTCATCGAGTTGATGGGCGGCTCGGACGGCCCCGCCAAGGCCGCGACCGAGGCGGCCATCGCCGCGGGCAAGGACGTGGTGACGGCCAACAAGGCGATGCTTGCCCATCACGGCCAGGCGCTGGCGCTGGCCGCCGAAGCCGCGGGCCGCGTGATCCGCTTCGAGGCGGCCGTGGCGGGCGGCATCCCGGTGGTGAAGGCGCTGACCGAGGGGCTGGCGGGCAACGAGATCACCCGCGTGATGGGCGTGATGAACGGCACCTGCAACTATATCCTGACGCGGATGCAGGCCACGGGCCAGGGCTATAACGCGCTGTTCGAGGAGGCGGACCGGCTCGGCTATCTCGAGGCCGATCCCGATCTCGACGTGGGCGGCATCGACGCGGGCCACAAGCTTGCGCTGCTGGCCGCCATCGCCTTCGGCTGCCAGGTGGATTTCGACGCGGTGGCGCTCGAGGGGATCCAGTCGATCACGCTCGACGATATCCGCCGCGCCGCCGACATGGGCTTTCGCATCAAGCTGCTGGGGGTGGCGCAGATGACGGGCCGCGGGCTGGAACAGCGCATGTCGCCCTGTCTTGTCCCGGCGTCGAGCCCGCTCGGCCAGCTCGAGGGCGGCACCAACATGGTGGTGCTGGAAGGCGACGCAGTGGAACAGATCGTGCTGCGCGGCCCCGGCGCCGGGATGGGGCCGACGGCCAGCGCGGTGATGGCGGATGTCATCGACATCGCGCGCGGCACACGCCTCTCGACCTTCGGGCAGCCTGCGGCCAGCCTTGCCCGCTGCACGCCCGCGCTCTGCGCCACGCCCGCGCCCTATTACCTGCGCATGGCGCTGGTGGACAAGCCCGGCGCGCTCGCCAAGGTGGCCACCTGCCTGGGCGAGGCCGGGGTCTCGATCGACCGGATGCGGCAATACCGCCACGACGATGCCGCGGCCCCGGTGCTCATCGTCACCCACAGGACCAACCGCGAGGCGCTCGACACCGCGCTCGCCGCGATCCGCCGCCTCGACGTGCTGGCCGAGGCGCCGGTGGCGCTGCGCATCGAACAGGTCTGAGGCGCGGCTTGTGCGCGTCTCCGGCGCTCTCTAGTCTTTCATCTGCCCATTCAGCAAGGATCGCCCCATGACATCCCAAACCGCATTCAACGACCGCATGCTCTCGCTCGGGCTGGCCCGCGTCGCCGAACAGGCGGCCCTTGCCTGTGCCGACCTGATCGGGCGCGGCGACGAGAAGGCCGCCGACCAGGCCGCCGTCAACGCCATGCGCGAGCAGCTCAACATGCTCGCCATCAAGGGCGTGGTGGTGATCGGCGAGGGCGAGCGCGACGAGGCCCCGATGCTCTATATCGGCGAGGAGGTGGGCACCGGCGACGGGCCTGGCGTCGATATCGCGCTCGACCCGCTGGAAGGCACGACGCTGACGGCCAAGGCCATGCCCAATGCGCTGACCGTGATCGCCATGGCCCCGCGCGGAACGCTGCTGCACGCGCCCGACACCTACATGGACAAGCTGGCCATCGGGCCGGGCTATCCCGAGGGGGTGGTCTCGCTCTCCATGTCCCCGCGCGAGCGGGTCGAGGCGCTGGCCGAGGTGCGCGGCTGCCGCCCGTCGGAGATCACCGTCTGCGTGCTCGAACGGCCGCGCCACGAGGCGATGATTACCGAGCTGCGCGAGACCGGCGCGGCGGTCTTCCTCATCACCGACGGCGATGTGGCGGGCGTCATCCATTGCGCGGAGTCCGAGCGCACCGGCATCGACATGTACATGGGCACCGGCGGCGCGCCGGAAGGCGTGCTGGCCGCAGCGGCGCTCAAATGCATGGGCGGGCAGATGTGGGGGCGGCTGGTCTTTCGTCACGAGGACGAGCGCGCGCGCGCCCGCAAGGCCGGGATCACCGATTTCGACCGGGTCTATGCCCGCGACGAGATGGTGACCGACCAGGTGATCTTTGCTGCCACCGGCGTCACCGACGGCTCGATCCTCAGGGGGGTGCATCGCCGCCCCGGCTTCGTCGAGACCGAAACGGTGCTGATGCGCTCGCGCACGGGCTCGGTGCGGCGCATGGTCTATCGCAGCCGGCGTGACTGAGCGGGGCAAGGGGACGCGGGCATGACGGCCTATCTCGGCGTCGAGAGCTCGCTGACCGGACGGCGCTGGATCGGACCCGGGGGCGAGATCGAGCGGCAGGCCGAGGCGATGGCGCAGACGACCGGCCTGCCGCGCGCGCTCTGCCAGACGCTGGCGCGGCTCGGCGTGCCCGCGCGGGAGGCCGAAAGCTATCTCTCCCCGACCCTGCGCGAGCTGCTGCCCGATCCCCGCGCCCTGCGCGACATGGAGGCGGCGGCGGCGCGGCTTCTGCGCGCCCTGGAGCGCCGCGAACGCATCGCCCTCTTCGCCGACTACGACGTCGATGGCGGCACCTCGGCGGCGCTGCTGATCGACTGGCTGCGGCGCATGGGGGCCAGCGCGCCCACGCTCTACATCCCCGACCGGATCGACGAGGGCTATGGCCCGAACGCGCCCGCGATGCGCGACCTGGCGGCGCGGCACGATCTCATCCTCTGCGTCGATTGCGGCACGTTGAGCCATGAGGCCCTGGCCGCCGCGACGGGTGCGGATGTGGTGGTGCTCGACCATCACCTGGGCGGCGAGACGCTGCCGCCCGCGCTGGCCGTGGTCAATCCGAACCGGCAGGACGAGAGCGGCGATCTCGGCCATCTCTGCGCGGCGGGCGTTGTGTTCCTGACGCTGGTCGAGGCTGGACGGCAATTGCGCGCGACGGGGCGCGCGGGGCCCGATCTCATGACGCTGCTCGACCTGGTGGCGCTGGCGACGGTGGCGGACGTGGCCCCGCTTGTGGGCGTCAACCGCGCCTTCGTGCGGCAGGGCCTGAGGGTCATGGCGCAGCGGGCGCGCCCCGGTCTGGCGGCGCTTGGCGATGTGGCCCGGCTCGACGGCCCGCCCGCCGCCTATCACCTCGGCTTCGTCCTCGGGCCGCGCATCAATGCGGGCGGGCGGATCGGGCAGGCGGATCTCGGGGCACGGCTCCTGGCCACGGACGATCCCAGCGAGGCGCGCGCGCTGGCGCTGCGGCTCGAGGCGCTCAACGAGGAGCGGCGCACGGTCGAGGCCGAGGTGCGCGCCGCCGCATTGGCGCAGGCCGAGGCGCGCGGGTTCGACGCCCCGCTCGTCTGGGCGGCGGGCGAGGGCTGGCATCCCGGCGTGGTGGGAATCGTCGCCAGCCGCCTCAAGGAGGCCGCCAACCGCCCCGCCGTGGTGATCGGGCTCGACGGGGGCGAGGGCAAGGGCTCGGGCCGCTCGGTCGGGGGAATCGATCTGGGCCATGCGGTGCAGCGGCTGGCGCGGGAGGGGCTGCTGCTCAAGGGCGGCGGTCACCGCATGGCGGCGGGTCTCACCGTGGCGCGCGACCGGCTCGAGGAGGCGATGGCGGCGCTCTCGGATCTGCTGGCGCGGCAGGGCGCGGGCGCGGGCGGCCCGGCCGATCTGCGGCTTGACGGGGTGCTGATGCCGGGGGCGGCAACGGTGGAGCTTGTCGAGCGGATCGAGGCGGCGGGGCCGTTCGGGGCGGGCGCGCCGGCACCGCGCCATGTCTTTCCCGATTGCCGGATCGTCTTTGCCCGTGTGCTCGGCGAGGCGCATCTCAAGCTGCGCGCCGATGACGGTCTTGGCGCGACGCTCGACGTCATCGGCTTCGGGGCCGCCGAGGGGCCGCTCGGTGCCGCGCTGCTCAACCACGGGGGGGGCCGGTTCCACCTTGCCGGACGGGTGGAGATCAACCACTGGGGCGGGCGGCAGGCGGTGCAGCTGCGCCTCGAGGATGCCGCGCGCGCGGGCTGAACGTATCGGACAGCCCCGCCGCACCAAGGCATTTTTTTGCGAATTACCTCTTGCGCAGCCCCCCGGTTTTTCATACTCACCCGTCACGCCAAGCACGGCCCGTTCGTCTATCGGTTAGGACGCCAGGTTTTCAACCTGGAAAGAGGGGTTCGATTCCCCTACGGGCTGCCATGTCCCATCATCTCCCGACATGTCCCTCCGAGTAGCGCGGGTGGATCCCGTTGGCGTCCGCACATGCGCGCAGCACGGGTTTGAGCGGACCGGAGGCTGCCCTGTCTCGTCGGATCTGAAAGGCGAGGCATGGCGCACCTGAGAGGATTCGAACCTCTGGCCTCTGCCTTCGGAGGGCAGCGCTCTATCCAGCTGAGCTACAGGTGCCTGCGGGCCCGCTATAGCGGCCATCGCGCGGCCCCGCAATCGCAAATTCAGCCGAGCAGATCATGGGCGAGTTCGAGCGCCTCCACCAGCGCATCCACCTCGGCGCGGGTATTGTAGAGGCCGAAGGAGGCGCGGCAGGTGGCCGAGACGCCCAGATGCTCCATCAGCGGCCCGGCGCAGTGATGGCCCGCGCGCACCGCCACGCCCTTCTTGTCGAGGATGGTCGAGATGTCATGGGCATGGGCGGCCCCTTCCATGGTGAAGGAGAAGATCGCGGCCTTGTCCCGGGTCGTGCCCTGAAGCCCGAGCCAGTTGAGGCCCGAAAGCCGCGCGGCGGCGTAGCGCGCGAGATCCGCCTCATGGGCCGCGATCGCCTCCATCCCGAGGCCCATCATGTATTCGAGCGCCACGCCGAGGCCGATGGTCTGCACGATCCCCGGGGTTCCGGCCTCGAACTTCATCGGCGGGTCGTTGTAGATCACCGCGTTCTTCGACACCTCGCGGATCATGTCGCCGCCGCCCATGAAGGGGCGCATCTCGGCCAGCCGCTCGGCGCGCACGAAGATCGCGCCAGACCCGGAGGGACCGTAGAGCTTGTGGCCGGTGATGGCATAGAAATCGCACCCCAGGTCGTCAAGGTTCACGGGCATGTGAACCGCCGCCTGGCTGCCGTCCACCAGCACCGGCACGCCGCGTTCGCGCGCCGCGTCGCAGATGGATTTCACGTCAACGACGGTCCCCAGGACATTGGAAAGATGGGTAATCGCCACGAGTTTCGTTCCTGGTCCGATCGCGTCGATCACCTTTTGCGGGTCGAGATGGCCGGTCGCGTCCACATCCACCCATCTGAGCGCCACGCCCTGCCGCTCGCGCAGGAAATGCCACGGGACAATGTTGGCGTGATGTTCCATGACCGAGAGCACGATCTCGTCGCCCGGCCCCATCCGGGGCATGGCCCAGCCATAGGCGACCATGTTGATGCCCTCGGTCGTGCCGGAATTGAGCACGATCTGCCGTTCGTCCGCCACGCCGAGAAACCGCGCGATGATGCCGCGCACGGCCTCGTATTTCTCGGTGGCAAGGTTGGACAGGTAATGCAGCCCCCTGTGAACATTGGCATATTCGTGGGAATAGGCCTGGCTGACCGCCTCGATCACCGCGCGCGGTTTCTGCGCGGAGGCGCCGTTGTCCAGATAGACCAGCGGCTTGCCGTTGACCTCGCGGGAAAGGATCGGGAAATCGGCCCGGATCTTGTCCACGTCATACATGCTCACATCCTTCCGATCATGGGTGCCCCGATCAGGCCGATCACCAGGCTGAGCCCCACCGCCAGGGCAAGGATCGACACCACCACGACGCCCGCCGCACGAAACAGACCGCCGAGACCGTGCGCCTCATCGACGAAGACCAGCAGGATCACAACGCCCCAGACCGCCGCCACCAGAACCACCAGCGCCGCCAGCACCGGCGCGGCAAGCGCGAGCACGACCACGCCAAGCTGCACCAGAAGCCGCAGAGCCTGCATCCAGGCAAGCAGCGGCACAATCTCCGCAAGACCGCCCTGCCCCCCGAGGAAGCGCCCGACATGGGCCAGGGCCAGCGCCGTCAGGGCGAGCCCCCCGAAGAGCATCACCGAGAAGAGAAGCGGCATGTCCCGGGCCGGGCCCGTCATGCTCATCGCCGCCGGATCGGCGGGCGGGCCGAGTTGCAGCGAAAGTGTATAGACCAGCGTGTTGAGCACCGCCATCAGCGCAAGCCCCATCCACGCCGCCGACAACGGCAGCCCCATCCCGAGGATCCGCGCGGCCGCCAGGCGCGGCTCGAACAGGGTCTGCCGCGCCAGGCTCCAGAATTCCGTGCCGGTCATCGCCTGCCCCATCCCGCCTCTCGCACCCCCGATAGCCAGAACCACAGGAAAACGCCACACCAGATCGCCCCGATCAGGCTCAGCCCCGCGCCGGGGCCGACGAACCCCGCCACCAGCCCGTGCAGCAGCAGGAGCGGCGAGGCGGCGAGAAAGGCCCAGAACAGCGCCAGCCGCGCCCCGTAGCCGCTGATTCGCCCGCGCAGGAGGCGCACCGCCAGATAGCTGAGAAAGGCCAGAAGGTAGAAGATCAGCGGCGCGATCACGATCCAGCCCATCAGCGCGCCGCCCAGCCGCGGGTTGAGCGCCTCGCCTGCCAGATGCGCCTCGCGGGCCAGCCGCGGCCATTGCGCGACAAAGACCAGGATGCATCCCCCCATCAGCAACGCCAGCGCGCGATCCTCGCGCGCCCCCATCGCCAGCAGCCGCCGCACCACCCGGCGCGGCCCGCGATAGGTGGCGACGATATCGCGCGTGACCGGCATCAGCCGTGCCGCCGCTCCAGCCAGGCCTCGAAATGGCCGATGATCTCTTCGCGCAGCCGCTCGTCGGCGATCTCGGCCACGGCCTCGGCCAGGAAGGAGATCACCAGAAGATCGGTGGCGATCGGCTCGGGGATCCCGCGCGAGCGCAGGTAGTAGAGCGCGTCCTCGTCGATCGCGCCCGAGGTCGAGCCATGCGAACAGGCCACGTCATCGGCATGGATCTCGAGCTCCGGCTTGGCGAGGAACTGGCTGTCCTCGTCCAGAAGCAGCGATTGGCTGATCTGGTAGCCATCGGTCTTCTGCGCATCCGGCTTCACCAGGATCTTGCCCTGGAACACACCCGTCGCACCGTTCGAGAGCACCTTCTTGAAGACCTGCCGGCTTTCGCCGCGCAGCGCGTCATGGGTGATGAACACCGTGTCGTCGTGGTGGAAATTCCCCCCGCCGATCGCCGCCCCGGCCACATGGGCGCTGGCATCGTCGCCCGCCATCTCGATCACGCATTCGTTGCGCGTGAGCACGCCGTTGACCGTCAGGGTAAAGGTCTTGAACACCGCCTCCTGCGCAAGGCGGGCAAAGATGTGGGTGATCGCCCGCCGCTCGTGATCGGGCCCCTGGATACGCAGGTGGTGGAAGGTCGCGCGCGCGGCCAGATCCACCTCCATCACCTTGTTGAACCGCGCGGCGGCCGGGCCGGTCTCGAACAGCGTGAGCTCCGCGCCCTCCTCAAGCCGGATGCAGTGATGCAGCATCGCGTCCGAGACCTCGGACTCGTGGACGTAAACGAGATGGATCGGCCTGGGCGCGCGGCCGGTCACATGGATCAGCACCCCCTCGCGCGCCTGCGCGGTGTTGAGCGCGGCAAGCGGCCGCGGCACCGGATTCTGCCCGCGCGCCTCGAGCGTGCCGTAGAGATCGCGCGCCCAGTGGATATCCTGCGCCGACACGTCCGAGAGCCGCTCGATCCGCACCCATTCGAGCGCCAGATCGTCGCTGGCCTCCCGGTCGAAGACCCCATCGACGAAGACGAGACGCAGCCGGTCCACCGTGCCGAAGACCTCCGGCACGTCGCCCCGGAACAGGGCCGCGCGCGGGGGCTTGGGGTCGATCAGCTCGTCCGGGCGGGTGAATTTCCAGTACTCGTCGCGCCGCTGCGGCAGGCCCGTCTCGGCCAGGCGCGCCTGCGCCGCCCTGCGCGCCGCGGTGATCCACACCCCGCCCTCGGGCAGCGGGCGGGTGTCAACGGCCGGGGTCTCCTTCGCCTTTGGGGCCGCCATCACGCCATCTCCGTCACGATGTCGGCATAGCCGTTCTTCTCGACCTCGAGCGCAAGCTCCGGCCCGCCCGATTTCACGATCCTTCCATCGGCCATGATATGCACCACATCCGGCACGATATGATCCAGAAGCCGCTGATAATGCGTGATGACAAGGAAACCGCGCCCCTCGTCGCGCAGCGCGTTCACGCCATCGGCCACCAGCTTCATCGCGTCCACGTCAAGGCCCGAATCGGTCTCGTCGAGGATGCACATGCGCGGCTCGAGCATGGCCATCTGCAGGATCTCGTTGCGCTTCTTCTCGCCGCCGGAAAAGCCCACATTGACCGGTCGCTTGAGCATCTCTGCGTCGATCCTGAGCGCCTTGGCCTTCTCCCGCACCAGCTTGAGGAAATCGGCGGCGCTGATTTCAGCCTCGCCGCGCGCCTTGCGCTGCGCGTTCACGGCGGTGCGCAGGAAGGTCATGTTGCCCACGCCGGGGATCTCCACCGGGTATTGAAAGGCCAGGAACAGCCCCGCGGCGGCGCGTTCCTCGGGCTCCATCGCCAGCAGGTCCGCTCCGTCGAGCGTGGCGCTGCCTTCGGTCACGCGATAGCCGTCGCGCCCCGAGAGCACATAGGACAGCGTCGACTTGCCCGAGCCGTTCGGCCCCATGATCGCATGGACCTTGCCGGCCTCGACGCTCAGGGTGACGCCCTTGAGAATGGCCTTGTCCTCTTCTTCAAGATCGACATGGAGGTTCTTGATTTCCAGCATTTCCTGTCCTTTCCGGTGTCCTTGGCGGCGTCACGGCCGCAGCATCATCTCGATGGCAGTAACAAGCTCGCGCGGTCCGAGCGCGCGCGGCGTTATCTCGAATTCGGCCATGCGCCCGATCATCCGCTTCGGCGCACCGATGAACGCCTCGATCTGGCGGTAGTGGCGGCGCGGCGCGTAATCGTCGAAGAGAAGCCGCAGCGGCGCCGACGCATGGAGCGCCGCCGCCAGCGCGCAGCCGGTGCGAAACCGCCCGTCCACCAGCACAAGGTCGGGGGTCACGTCTTCCCGCTCCCATATCCCGAGCGGATAGCGCGCGTAGCGAAGATAGCCGCTGCGGTCCTTCGGATGGCCCCATTGCTTCGTCGGGCCGATATCGGCCCAGATCACCTCGACCTGCGTCCCATTGGCGGGCGGGTTGGCCGCGAACCAGCCGCGCATCATCTCCGCCCAGGCCCCGTCGCTCTCGACCGACCAGACGCGCTTGCCCGGCATCTCGGCGGCCATCACGGTCGAGCCGCCCGAGCCGTATTCGAGGATCGCCTGCGCCTCCTCATAGGCCGCGCGCAGATGGGCGGCTTCGGCCTCGGGCAGGGTCAGCGCGGGGCGGGATATGGTCGCGGTGTCCGACATGGGCGCGCGGCCGGGCTCAGCCCACCGACCCCTCGAGCGAGATTGCCACAAGCTGTTGCGCTTCCATGGCGAATTCCATCGGCAGCGCCTGGAGCACCTCGCGGCAGAAGCCGTTGACGACAAGCGCCACCGCCTCTTCCTCGTCCATCCCCCGCGCGCGGCAATAGAAGAGCTGATCGTCATCCACCTTGGAGGTGGTGGCCTCATGCTCCACGCGGCTCGAATTGTTGCGCACCTCGATATAGGGCACGGTATGCGCGCCGCACTTGTCGCCGATGAGCAGGCTGTCGCACTGGGTGTAGTTGCGGCTGTTCTTCGCCTTGGGGTGCATCGACACAAGCCCGCGATAGGTGTTCTGCGCATGGCCCGCGCTGATCCCCTTGGAGACGATGCGCGAGCGGGTATTGCGGCCCAGATGCACCATCTTGGTGCCGGTATCGGCCTGCTGGTAGTTGTTGGTGATGGCGATGGAGTAGAATTCGCCCTGAGACTCGTCGCCGCGCAGGATGCAGGAGGGGTATTTCCACGTCACCGCCGAGCCGGTCTCGACCTGCGTCCACATGACCTTGGAGCGGTCGCCGCGGCAATCGGCGCGCTTGGTCACGAAGTTGTAGATGCCGCCGCGTCCCTCCTCGTCACCCGGATACCAGTTCTGGACGGTGGAATACTTGATCTCGGCATCCTCGAGCGCCACAAGCTCCACCACCGCGGCGTGAAGCTGGCTGGTGTCGCGCTGCGGGGCGGTGCAGCCCTCGAGATAGCTGACATAGGCCCCCTTGTCGGCGATGATGAGCGTGCGCTCGAACTGGCCGGTGTTTTCGGCATTTATGCGGAAATAGGTGGAGAGTTCCATCGGACAGCGCACGCCCGGCGGGACATAGACGAAGGAGCCGTCCGAGAAGACCGCCGAATTGAGCGTGGCATAGAAATTGTCCGAGACCGGCACGACCGAGCCGAGATATTTCTTCACCAGTTCGGGATGCTCGCGGATCGCCTCGGAGATCGAGCAGAAGATCACGCCCGCCCTCTTCAGCTCCGCCTGAAAGGTGGTGCCGACGCTCACGCTGTCGAAGACCGCATCGACCGCCACCTTGCGGCCCTCGGCGGGCGCGTCCTCGGCCCCCTCGACCCCGGCGAGGATCATCTGCTCCCTGAGCGGGATACCGAGCTTTTCATAGGTGGCCAGCAGTTTCGGATCCACCTCGTCAAGCGATTTCGGCTTCACCTCCATCGACTTGGGCCGGGCATAGTAATACTGCTTCTGAAAGTCGATCTTGGGGTAATGGACCATCGCCCAGTCGGGCTCCTTCATCTGGAGCCAGCGGCGATAGGCGCCGAGGCGCCATTCGGTCATCCACTCGGGCTCCTCGTTCTTGGCGGAGATGAGGCGGACGATCTCCTCGTCGAGACCCATGGGCGCGAAATCCATCTCGATCTCGGTTTCCCAGCCGTGTTTGTAGGCGCTGCCCACCTGCCGGACCGTCTCGACCGTGTCCTGATCGACGCCTTCCCTGATCTGCACTTCGTCCACAGCCGCCATTGCCTTTCTCCAATCTCAGGCCGAACGGGCCCGATGTCTTTGCCACAGCCTCGCCCAGGATTCGGCAAGGCGCAGGGCATCTCCTTCCGTCGTCTCCGGCCCGAGCGAGACGCGCAGCGCCGACGCGGCGGCCGTGACGTCATGACCCATGGCCTGCAAGACCCGGCTTGCCCGCACCTTGCCGCTCGAACAGGCCGAGCCGGCCGATACGGCAAAGCCCGCGAGATCGAGCGCCATCACCTGCGTTTCCCCTTTCCATCCCGGCGTCAGGATGCAGCTTGTGTTGGGCAGGCGGGGCGAGTCTTTCCCGACAAAAATAGTCTCGTCTGAGATCTCTGCAATAGCCGATTCTAGAATGTTTCTAATTTTTTCGACCCGCGCCCAGACCCCTTCGGCCAGATCGCGCGCCGCCGCCTCGGCCGCGGCTCCGAAGCCCGCGATGCCGATCACGTTCTCGGTGCCCGCGCGGCGGCCCATCTCCTGCCCGCCGCCCCGGATCTGCGCCGCAACCTCCGTGCCGCGCCGCATTACCAGCGCGCCCACGCCCTTCGGCCCGCCCAGCTTGTGCGCCGAGACAAGCGCCATCGTGACGCCGGTCCAGTTGAAGGCGACCGGCAGCTTGCCGAAGGCCTGGGTCATGTCGCTGACGGCGAGGCCCTCGGGCAGGGTCTGGACGATTCCCGTCTCGGAATTGGCGAGTTGCAGGGTGCTGCGCGCCGGATCGGACACGGCGACCTGCCCCTTCGCATCAACCTCCAGATCCTCGGCGATCCAGGCGCGCACCGCGTCATGCTCGATCCCCGCCCCGACAAGACCGCGCCCCGCGCAGGCCAGCGCCGCCGCCTCGGTCGCGCCGGAGGTGAATATCACGTCCGCCCCTTCGGCCCCGAAGGCCGCGGCCACCTGCGCGCGCGCCCTCTCGATGATCCCCCTGGCGGCACGGCCCTCGGCATGGACTGACGCGGGATTGCCCACCACATCCATCGCCGCGATCATCGCCGCACGCGCCTCGGGGCGCAACGGCGCGGTTGCGTTGCAGTCAAGATAAATGCGCCTCATTCCGTCCCTCTTCCGGCTTTCGCCCTGGGACGGGGCCCTGCGCGCCGTCCCTGTCAGATATGGATCACGCGCCCGTAAGCGTCCAGAACGCTCTCGTGCATCATCTCGCTCAGGGTGGGGTGCGGGAAGACCGTGTTCATCAGATCCGCTTCCGTCGTCTCGAGCTGACGTCCCACCACATAGCCCTGGATGAGCTCGGTCACTTCCGCGCCGATCATGTGCGCACCCAGAAGCTCGCCGGTTTTCGCGTCGAACACCGTCTTGATCATACCCTCCGGCTCGCCAAGCGCAATCGCCTTGCCATTGCCGATGAAGGGAAAGCGTCCGACCTTGATTTCAAAGCCTTCTTCCTTCGCCCTGGCCTCGGTCAGGCCGACGCTTGCCACCTGCGGATGGCAATAGGTGCAGCCCGCGATGCTCTCGGGCGTCACCGGGTGAGGATGGCCGCCCGCGATGAGCTCGGCCACCATCACGCCCTCGTGGCTCGCCTTGTGGGCCAGCCAGGGCGCACCGGCGATATCCCCGATGGCGTAAAGCCCCTCGACCCCGGTGCGGCAGAGTTCATCCGTCACCACATGGGTGCGGTCGATCTTCACCCCAAGCTCTTCGAGCCCGAGCCCCTCGGTATTGCCGACGATCCCAACGGCCGAGATCACCGTGTCGAATTCGTGTTTCTCGACCTTGCCGCCGGTCTCGATATGCGCCGTCACCTTGCCCTTGGCGCGGTCGAGCTGCTTGACCATGGATTTCTCCATGATCTTCATGCCCTGCCTGGTGAACGCCTTCCGGGCGAAGGCGGAAATCTCGGCATCCTCCACCGGCAGGATGCGCTCCATCACCTCGACCACGGTCGTCTCGGCGCCAAGCGTGTTGTAGAAGCTGGCGAATTCGATCCCGATCGCCCCCGAGCCGATGACCAGAAGCTTTTTCGGCATGCGCGACGGAACCAGTGCGTGCTTGTAGGTCCACACGAGATCGCCATCCGCTTCCAGCCCCGGCAATTCGCGCGCCCGCGCACCGGTGGCCAGCACGATGTGCCTGGCCTCCAGCTCCTCGGTGCCCTTGTCGGTCCTGACCTGAACCTTGCCCCTGGCAGGCAGGCTCGCCTCGCCCATGATGGCCGTCACCTTGTTCTTCTTGAGAAGGTGGCCCACCCCGCCATTGAGCTGCCTGGCCACCGCGCGCGAACGCTTCACCACCGCGTCAAGATCGTAGCCGATCCCGTCGGCCTTGAGCCCGAACTCCCTGGCGCGGTGCATCAGGTGAAAGACCTCCGAAGAGCGCAGCATCGCCTTCGTGGGAATGCAGCCCCAGTTGAGGCAGATCCCGCCCATGTGCTCGCGTTCCACGATCGCCACCTTGAGGCCGAGCTGCGCGCCGCGGATGGCGGCGACATAGCCCCCCGGCCCGGCCCCGATCACGATCATGTCATAGCTTTGCGGTGCCATGCAGTCCTCCATCCCCGAAAACTAGTTCAGCGTTAAACTATTTTTCGAAAGATCACAACGCCGCAATGCGGCGCACGCGGAAAACCCGTCATGCGCGGGTTGCAGGACCGTTCAGGCCGCCTTTTGCACCTGCCGGACCATCGCGCCATAGCCGCCCTCTTCCTCGAAGGCGCGTTCCGGCGCGGTCGAGGCGCGCCCGAGCGCCGCGTTGCGATAGGGGAAGCGGCCGAAGCGGCGGATCACCTCACGGTGCGCGCGGGCATGGAGCAGGTTGGCGGGGCCGTGTTCGGGCATCCGCTGGCAGATCAGCCGCACGCAGCGTTCCTGATCGCAGAGGTTTTCCGAATGCATCAGCGGCAGGTAGAAGAATTGCCGCGCAGGCTCGTCGATCCGCAAGTCCCAGCCCCGGTTGATCGCCACCTTGGCGGCGGCAAGGGCGGCGCGGTCGGTCTCGAAGGCGCGTGCCTCTCCGCGGAACATGTTGCGCGGGAACTGATCGGTGAGGATGATATAGGCCAGCGTGCCGCTCGGATAGGTCAGCCACATCGCAAAGGCCCCGGCGCGGGCCTTCTCCCAGGCCCCGAGAAAGCGCGCGCGGATCTCCGCGTCAAGCGCCTCGTCCGCCTCGTACCAGCCCTTCGGGCCGACCTCGTCGAGCCAGAAGCGCAACACATCGTCGGGCGACATCATGGGATCTCCTCGTTTCCCTGTCACAATACCTTCATCCTAGACCCGATTTTAGGCATTTATTAGTAAATTGTTGCTTCAAAAGGGTCATGATTCGTCGCTTTTGGCGATTTCTTCCGCGTCCTGCGCGGCCTCGATGGCGATTTCCTGCGCAAATTCGACCGCCATGGGAGAGGCCGAGGGCGAAACCGGCATGTAGCTTTCGGTCTGCGCGGGCGCGGGGGCGGCGCGCTGCGTCATCCGGTAGAGCGCATAGGCCACCAGCGCGGCCATCAGCACCGCGATGTAGAGAAAATAGCCCTCCGGCCCCATCACCCCCATCATCCAGCCCACCATCAGCGGCCCGGCGATGGCCCCCAGACCGTTGATGAACACCATGCCGCCCGCCGCCGCGGCCATGTCGTCATGCTGGAGAAAGTCGTTGGTATAGGCGATGAGCAGCGAATAGAGCGGGTTCGACGTGCCGCCCACCAGGAACGCCGCCGTGAGCAGGAGCACGAAACTGTCGCCCGACAGCATCCCCAGCACCGCCCCCGTCGCGGTCACGAGCGACACCCCGGCGATAAGCCTGCGCCTGTCCATCCGGTCCGAGAGCCACCCCAGCGGGTATTGCGCCAGCATCGCGGCCACGTAGAAGGACGCGACGAAGGCCGAGATCTGCCCCACGCTCAGCCCCGCCTCGGCACCGTAGACGGCGGCCATGCCGAACTGCGCGGCAAAGACCCCGCCGGTCAGCAGCATTCCCACGCAGCCGAGCGGCGAGATATTCATGATCTGGCGCAGCGAGAGCGGCTTGGTCCGGTCGAAGGCGGGGGTCGGGCTGACCGACAGGAGGATCGGCGCGAAGGCCACCGAGACCAGCACCGAGGGGATGACGAAGAGCACGTAGCCCGAGGGATCGGCCAGCACCAGCATCCCTTGCGCCGACACGATCCCCACCATCTGCACGATCATGTAGAGCGAGAGCGCCTTGCCGCGCGTCTCGTTGGTGGCGGAATTGTTGAGCCAGCTCTCGGCGGTGACATAGACCCCCGAGAAACAGAAGCCGATCAGCACCCGGCCCAGCGCCCAGGCCCAGGGCTCGGCAATCGTGGGATAGAGGATGAGCACGGCCGAGATCATCGAGCCAAGGGCGGCGAAGACGCGCACATGGCCCACGCGGCGGATCATCTCGGGGGCCATGCGCGAGCCGAAGAGAAAGCCCAGGAAATAGGCCGACATGACCACCGACATCTCGTAGGTGGAAAACCCTTCGAGCGCGCCGCGCACCCCGAGAAGCGTGCCCTGCATCCCGTTGCCTACCTGCAGGAGCATCATCCCCAGCAGCAGCGCCCAGGCGCTGGAAAGGACCTGAAACATCGCGTTCTCCCGTCCGCCTCGCCCAGCCTCGCCCAGCCTCGCGCAGGGCGCGGCGGCCCGTCTCGATCAATTGCGACTCATTGCGTCGCGCCTGTCCCCGCCCTGTCAGTCTTTGGGTCCGGGATCAACAGCGAGGCGTCGCCATAGGAAAAGAAACGGTAGCGCGCGGCGATGGCATGGGCATAGATGGCGCGGATCCGCGCAGGCCCCATCAGTGCCGAGACAAGCATCATCAGCGTCGATTTCGGCAGGTGGAAATTGGTCATCAGCGCGTCAGTGACGCGGAACTCGAAGCCGGGATAGATGAAGATATCCGTTTCGCCCCGGAAAGGCGCGATGGTGCCGGTCGCGCGCGCCGCCGTCTCGATCAGGCGCAGCGCCGTGGTGCCGACCGGGATGATCCGCCCGCCCGCCGCGCGGGTGGCCGCGATCTCGGCGGCGGCGGCCTCGGACACCTCGCCCCATTCGGCATGCATCTTGTGGGTGGTGATGTCCTCCACCTTGACCGGCAGGAAGGTGCCCGCGCCGACATGCAGCGTGACATGGGAAAAGCGCACACCGCGCGCGGCGAGATCGGCCAGCACCACCTCGTCGAAATGCAGGGACGCGGTGGGGGCGGCCACGGCCCCGGGGCGGCGCGCCCAGACGGTCTGGTAATCCTCGCGGTCCCGCGCGTCGGCGGGGCGGCGCGCGGCGATATAGGGCGGCAGCGGCATGGCCCCGGCGGCATCGAGGGCAGCGTCGAAATCCGCGCCCGAGAGGTTGAAGCGCAGCCGCGCCTGCCCGTCTTCGCGGGCCTCGAGCCGGGCCGAGAGGTCATCGGAAAAGACCACCTCCTCGCCCTCGCGCAGCTTCCGGAGCGGCTTGACCAGCGCCGACCAGGTGCCATCGGCCTGCGGCTCGAGCAGCGTCACCTCGATCCGTGCGCCCTGCCCGCCCGCCCGCGCGCGGTGCCCCGAGAGGCGGGCCGGGATCACCCGCGTATCGTTGAGCACCAGCCGGTCGCCCGCGCGCAGCCATGCGCCCAGATCGGCCACCGCGCTGTCGGCGATCGCGTCGCCTTCGGCCACCAGAAGCCGCGCGGCGCGGCGCGGCCGCGCGGGGCGCGTGGCGATCAGCGCCTCGGGCAGGTCGAAATCGAAATCGGTCAGTTTCAACGGTTCGGTCCCTCGAAGCTGCGCGGAGGATCGGGCCGTGCGTTCTGCCCGGAAAGGGCGGGCGGCGCGCCCTCGACCTGCGGGGACGGTCTGCGGAACATCTCGCGCAGAAAGCCGGGCGTGAGCGCCGAGAGCGGGTTGACGGCCACCGCCGGGTTTTCCGCCGGGCCGCGCAGGGTGAAATTCACGCCGATCAGCCCCTCGCCCGCCCGCGTCGTCAGCGCCCCGCCGATGGCGTTGAGCATGTAGACCGGCGAGAGCACCCCCTGCATGTCAAGCCGCCGCGTCTCGAGGTCGTAATAGCCATCCATGGACATCCCCGCCGAGGCCCCGACGGCGCTGCTCTCGATCACGGTCAGGCGCGCGGGCGTCAGGCGGAACCGCGCCGCCACCTTTGCAAAATGCAGCCCCTGCCCGTCAAGCTGTTCAAGCAGGCCCACCACGCTCACCGCGTTGAGCAGCGTGGCGAGCGCGGGCGCGCTCTTGACGCGCAACTCCGCGATGGAAAGCACGCCGTCATAGCTCTTCTCGGCCTTTGCGGGGGTCAGCATCAGCTCGAGCGTGCCGCCGCGCGCGTCGTTCAGGATCCCGGCGGCGGCGAGCGCCGCGCCGGCATTCTGCGCGCGGATGCGAAACGCGCTGCGCCCGCGCATCGGCACCACGTCGCCGGTGATGGTGGCGCGGCCGTTGACCTGCCCCGAGAAACTGCCCTGTGTGCCGCCGCGCGTGTCGAGCTCGGCCCGGAACCCGCTGAGCGCGATGCCCTCGGAAATGCGCAGCTCGTCAAGCGCGAGACGGACCGGGCCGCCCTCGCCCGTGCCGCTGCCGAGGCTTTCGCCGCGCAGATCGCCCCGCCCGCCGCTGACCTCGATGGCGGGCGTCACGCCGGGGCCGCGCCCGATCAACGCGGCCTGCACATCGAGCCACTCGCCCAGTTCCACGCGGCTGAACCGTGCCGCCTCGAGCGCGCCGCCGGGGGTGAGCCGCACCTCGCCGCGGGCGCGCAGGCCGCCCGCGTCGATGGCCAGCACGTCGATCTGCGGCGGGGTGCCGAGCTTGCCCGCCACATCGAGCCGCCCGGTCTGCGCCGGGGAAAGCGACCAGCCAAGGTCGGGAAGGCGCAGGCCAAGCCCGGCCAGATCCGAGGACAGCGCGAACTCCCCCGCGCCGGCCCTGGGCAGGGCGATCTCTATCGTCCCCTGCCCGCGTCCCGTGACCGCGCCCGGCGGCAGGCCGATGCCGAATTCCTCGACGAAATCCTGCGAAAGCTCCACCGCGCCGCGCACCCGGCTCTCGCCGTTCGTCCCGGGGCCAAGCGGCATGGTCCAGCTGCCGGAAAACCCGACCTTGCCCAGCCGGGCCTGCCCGGACATCTCGAGCCCGGTATTGTCCGCCGCAAGCCGAAGGCTGTCCGCGCGCAGCACCCGCCCGGGCACCAGCGTCTCGCTCCGGACATCGCTGAGCGTGCCGCTGACGTCAAAGGCCACCTCCTCGGGGGTGAGCTTTTCGCGCAGGACGAGGTCCAGCCGCCCCTCGAGCGCCACCGCCCCCCTGGCGAGCGTGACCGGCCGACCGGCCTTTTGCAGGAAGCGGAAGGGCGGGGCGTCCAGCAGCGAGAGCGCGCCGGTGATCGGGCCGCGCACCTTCAGATGCGCCTCGGCGGGGGTTTGCCGGATGCGCAGGTCGGGCACGATGAAGACGGTGCCGGAGATGTCGAGCGGCCCGCCCTCGGCCGGGGTGACATGGCCGCTCTCGGCCAGCACGGTAAAGCGGTTGTCGCGGATCGAGGCATGGCCCGATGCGGCCTCGATGGGCGGCACGTCGCGCACGAAGACCGTGCTGAGCTCGGCGAAATCGAAGCCGAGAAAGACATCCGGCGGGCTGCCCGGCTGCGCCCGCAATGCCGCATGGATGTTGCGCAGCCGCGCCTCGCGCACGTTTTCGGACAGCCAGGTGCGGGTCTTGGGCTTGAGCGCCGCGGGCCAGAGCGCCAGCAGACGCTCGGGCGCGATCGCGTCCATGCGCCCGTCCACCGCGACCGACCAGCCCTCCGGCTCGGCCCGCGCACGGCCCGCAAGACGCAGGACCCGGCCATCGTCGCGCAGCCGGAAATCCCCCATATCGAAGGCGAAGGGCGCGAAATCGAGACGCAGATCGGCCCCCGCCCCTTCGAAGATCACCGGTTCGGGATAGAGCCCCGCCGGGTTGGCCGCGATCTCGCCCAGCCGGATCTGCGCCTCGAGCCCGGTGGGCCAGCCCGACTCCATGCCCAGAAGCCGCGCGCGGCCCTCGGCGCGGGCGCGGCCCCAGGCGCTCTCGACCGACAGTTCGTCAAAGGTGATCTCCTGCCGATCGGGGTCGTAGGTGAGGTAGCTGCGCGCGGAGCGGAACGGGATCGGCGCTGTGGCCTCGGTGGGGCGCAGCGCGCCCTCGGCGATCTGAAGCGTGGCGCTGAGCGTGCCGAGCCGCCCCGCCGCGTCGATCTCGGCGCGCATCGCCCCCGAGATCGGGGCCTCGAGCGCGCCGAGCCAGGCCAGCGCCGGGGACTGCCCGGCGATCTCGCGCGCGGGCCAGTCCTCGAAGCGGATGCCGATGCCCGCCGCCGCCGCGCCGATGTGCCCCGAATAGTTCAACTCGAGGCTGCTGGCATAGCCGCGCGCGCCGAGCACGGTGACATTGCCGCGCAGGGTGATCGCATCGCCCTCGCGGGTGAGCGCTGCCTGCCCGCCATCGGCCGACCACGCCTTGCCCGAGCGCGCATCCTCGTAGCGCAGGCTGAGATTGGACGCCCGCAACTCGCGCAGCGCCGCAAGCGCGGGCTGCGACAGCATCGCGCCGATCTGCTCCGTCGCCGGCGCATCGCTGAGCGGGTGGTGCCTGCGGCCATCTCCCGTCTCCAGGGCCACGGACAAGGCCCCCGTTTCACGGCGGCGCAGCACCACATGCCCGCCGTCGAGCTCGGCCTGCGACACGCGCAGATCCCCGCCGAGCAACGCCCGGCGCGACAGCGAGATGTCAAGCGCGGCCAGGTCGATGAGCGGCATGCCCTGCGCGTCGCGCAGCGTCACGCCGCGCAGCGTCACCTGCGGGGCAAGCCGCGCGTCGAGGCCGAGCCCCATCTCCTCGAAGGCCAGCCGGTGATCCGGCAGCGCGGTGCTGATCGCCTGCGCGGCGCGGTCGCGCAGCCAGCCGGGCGCGCTCACCCCCGCGGCGAGCGCGGCGACAAGCGCCATGCTCGCGATCAGCAACGCGGTCACGCATCCAAGGCAGAGCTGCCCCAGATGGTGCAGCGGGCCACGCCGCGGCGGCCTGCGCCGGCCCGGCGGCGCTGCGGGCGCGCGACGCCCTGACGGATCGGTTTCGGTCATCTTGTTCCGTGGGGGCGGGACACGCGCCCCGGCTCTGCCTCTCGGCTTTATTCTCGCCATTCGCAGGCTAATATGAAACTCACAAGATCGCATCACAAGCCCGAGAGGTTTCCATGTCCGACACGCTCACGACCGCCCCCGATGTCAGCCTGCCGCGCGATGGCGGCGGCGAGCTGCGCCTTGCCGATCTGCGCGGCGCGCCGGTGGTGCTGTTCTTCTACCCGCGCGACGACACGTCGGGCTGCACCAGGGAGGCGGTAGCCTTTTCCGGCCTCAAACCCGAGTTCGACGCGCTCGGCGCGCATGTGCTCGGCATTTCCAAGGACAGCGTGGCCAGCCACGAGAAGTTCCGCGACAAGCATGGCCTCACGGTGCCGCTTCTGTCTGACGAGAACAGCGATGTCTGCGAGCGGTTCGGCGTCTGGAAGGAAAAGAGCATGTATGGCAAGACCTTCTTCGGCATCGAGCGCTCTACCTTCCTGATCGACGCCGAAGGCCGGATCGCGCGGGAATGGCGCAAGGTCAAGGTGCCGGGCCATGCCGAGGAGGTGCTCGAGGCGGTGCGCGCGCTGTGAGCCTGACGCTTGCGCAGATGGCCGTCGAGGTGCTCCGCACCGCCGACGGGCGGGAGAAGACCGCGCTCTCGCGGCGGCACGCGGCAACATGGCAGGCGGCGCGGGCGGCGGGCAGCGCCCTGCCCCTGGGCCGCGCCTGCCCGCCCGACCGCCCGGCGCGGCCCGACCTGCCCCGCCTGCTCGATCCGCGCGACGTGCCGCGCCGCCGCCCCGGCAGCGCGCAGGGCCGTCTGGCCATGCTGCACGCGGTGGCGCATATCGAGCTCAACGCAGTCGATCTGCACTGGGACATCATCGCGCGCTTCACCGATACCTCCCTGCCGCCGGGATTCTACGATGACTGGGTGACGGCGGCAGATGAGGAATCCAAGCATTTCAACCTCCTGTGCGACTGCCTGGAGGAGATGGGCAGCCATTACGGGGCCCTGCCCGCCCATGCCGGCATGTGGCGCGCCGCCGAGGACACGGCCCATGACCTGATGGCGCGGCTCGCCGTGGTGCCCATGGTGCTCGAGGCGCGCGGGCTCGACGTGACACCGGGGATGATCGCGCTCTTCGAAGGCGCGGGCATGAGTTCGGCGGTTGCGGCGCTGCGGGTGATCTATGCCGAGGAGGTCCACCATGTGGCCTATGGGGCCAAGTGGTTCCATTTCCTCTGCGGGCGCCACGATCTCGATCCCAGAGAGGCGTTTCACGATCTGGTGCGCCGTCATTTCCACGGCCGGCTCAAGCCGCCCTTCAACGAGGAAAAGCGCGCCGAGGCGGGATTGCCCCCCGATTTCTACTGGCCGCTGGCCGGGGCGGCTGCCGCGCGCGGCTGACCACAGGCCCGCCCTGATCGGCGGGATTCCGCCAAGCAGGCGGAATATCACCGATTTTCCGGCCCCGGCCGGTCAAAATCCTTGCCCGCTTCTGCGGTGCTGGCTAATCAGTCCGGCAAGACGCCCGCCAGAACGCGAAGAGCGTCACCCGGGAAGGACAGCAAGGAAGACCCAAGAGCGTGCGCACACGACTGGCCATAAGACTTCACGACATTCTCGAACGTCACTTCCCGGAACGCCGGGTCTTTCTGCGATCCGATACCGATACGCGCTTCATCCGGCTGCGACCCGCGACGCAGCTGATCGCGGCGGCCGGGGCCTGTGCCATCGTCGCCTGGGCAATCATCGCAACCTCGGTGCTGGTGATGGATTCGATCGGCGCGGGCAATTTCCGCGAACAGGCCAGGCGCGATCTTCAGACCTACGAGGCGCGGCTCAACGCGCTTGCCGTCGAGCGCGACCGCCGCGCCGAAGAGGCGCTGGCCGCGCAGCAACGGTTCGCCTCGGCGCTGGCGCAGATCTCGGCCATGCAATCCGAGCTTCTGCGCTCCGAGACGCGGCGGCGCGAGCTCGAGACCGGGATCGAGGTGATCCAGGCCACGCTGCGCCGCACCATGACCGAGCGCGAGGCCGCCATCGAGAACGCCGATCGGCTTGCCGCCGCGCTCGAGACCGGCGACGGCGCGCTGCCCGAGGCCGAGGGCAACGGGTCGGGCGATGCCACCATGGCCTTCCTTTCCGCCGCTCTGGCCGATGCCGCGCGCGAGCGCGACCAGACGCTGGCCGATGCCGAGGACGCGCTGCGCAAGGCCGATGAGATGGCTTATGAGCTGCGCCTCGTGAACGAGCGCAACGCCGAGATCTTCAGCCAGCTCGAGGATGCCATGACCATCTCGGTCGAGCCGCTGGAGCGCATGTTCCGAAATGCGGGACTCGATCCCGACCGGCTCATCAGCACGGTGCGGCGCGGCTATTCCGGGCAGGGCGGACCGCTCATGCCGATCTCGTTCTCGACGCGGGGCGAGGCCCCCTCTCCCGAAGCCGAGCGCGCCAACCGCATCATGACCCGGCTCGACGAGCTCAACCTCTACCGCCTCGCCGCCGAGAAGGTGCCGCTCGCGCTGCCGGTCAAGAGCGCGTTCCGCTTCACCTCGGGCTTCGGCAGCCGCTGGGGCAGACTCCATGCCGGGACCGATTTCGCCGCCGCGCATGGCACCCCCATCTACGCCACCGCCGACGGGGTGGTGAGCCACGCCGGCTGGCTCTCGGGCTATGGCCAGCTCATCAAGATCGAGCACGCCTTCGGGATCGAGACCCGCTTCGCGCATCTGTCCAGAATCCGTGTGCGCAAGGGCCAAAGGGTCTCGCGCGGGGAAAGGATTGGTGATATGGGCAATACAGGACGCTCCACCGGCACCCATCTCCACTACGAGGTGCGCGTGGACGGCAAACCGATCAACCCCATGACCTATATCAAGGCTGCGAGAGATGTTTTCTAAGAGCAAGATCAACGAACCTGCGCAAAAGCCCGCCGAGACGAAACCCACCCCCGAGAACCGTCTCGACAGCGCCCGCCCCGACGCCGGGCTCGACTACAAGTCCTCGGCCCCCAAGGCGAAGCCGCCCGCCTCGGTGCTCTCTTCGGATCTGCATGTGCAGGGCAACCTGCGCACCACCGGCGACATCCAGGTGGAGGGCACGATCGAGGGCGATATCCGCGCGCATCTGCTGACCGTCGGCGAAGGGGCTACCGTCAAGGGCGAGGTGATTGCCGATGACGTGGTGATCAACGGCCGCGTCGTGGGCCGCGTGCGGGGTCTCAAGGTGCGGCTCACCTCGACCGCGCGGGTCGAGGGCGACATCATCCACAAGACCATCGCCATCGAGTCGGGCGCGCATTTCGAA
Source organism: Roseovarius sp. (assembly GCA_002720475.1). Taxonomy (GTDB): domain Bacteria; phylum Pseudomonadota; class Alphaproteobacteria; order Rhodobacterales; family Rhodobacteraceae; genus Roseovarius. The sequence goes on along the minus strand of PBIL01000005.1, from coordinate 44,189 downwards.
GGCTCGGTGCAGCGCCAGGACGATCCGCTCTCCGGCGGCAAGGGTGCGCCAAAACCCGGCGCGCAGGCACAGACGACGCAGGCGCAGGCCGCGGCAGCCCCCGCGCAGGCCGCGAAACCGGACGCGACACGGCCCGCGCAGGGCTGAACGACGGGCCGGGTGAGATCATCCCCCGGCACCTTCCCTTACCTGTCAGAACTGAAGGCTGATGCCGAGGATCGGCCCCGAGAAGGTGGCGTCAAAGCCGGGACCACCCTCGTCGTAATCCACCGTCAGATGCCGGTAGCCTGCCGAAACGAAGAGCCGGTCACGCAGCTTCAGGTTGACGGTCGCATAAAGCTGCGCGGTCCAGTCCGATCCCGCGCCGAAGCCGCCCAGATCGGCGTAGCCGATCACCGACCAGCGATCATTCAGACGGATATTGGTGCGCGCCGCGATGATCGGATCGGTGAAATCGACAGAGAGCCCTCCCGCCAGCCCCGGCACCGGCGTTCGGGCGCGTGCCTCGATATCCCAGTGGCGCAGTCCGACGAGGTAATCCACCGTCGCCCGCTCGCTGCTCAGCGCGCGCCATCCCGCGGCCAGCGTGAGGGAGGATTGCTCCAGTCGTCCGGTGACGGGCAGGCCGAGCCCCGGCACGGTCCCGTCGCGCGAACTGCGCGAGCCCGAGTAATCGGCCAGAACGACGAAGCGGCCCTGGCGGAAGAGGCCGGAGAGGAAGAATGCGCTATCGAGATCCTTGAGAATGTCCGACAGCCCCTCCTTGAACTTGAGAGACGGCCCCCCCGCGAGCGGGCGCACCGTGCCGCCGACGCCGATGCCCCACAGATAGGGCGTGATCTGGAAAACCCGGTCCTGCGCCGCCGCGGGCCGGGCAAGGCTGCAGACGAGTCCCAGCAGAACGATGCGCGCCAGCCTCACAACGCCTCCTTCACGATCTTGCCGCCCTTCATGATGAGCGCGATGCTGGTTTCCGGCTGGTCGAGCCAGTCTAGCCCCGCCTCGGGATTGCCCGTCACCACGAGAAGATCGGCAAAGGCCCCCGGCGCGATCACCCCGAGCCGCCCGTCATAGGAGGCGCGCGCCCCGGACATGGCCAGCAGCTCGCCCGCCGCCCCCGTGGCCATGCGCAGCGCCTCGAGCGGCGGCATGAAGCGGGTGAGCTTGGCAAGCTGGCGGCCCTGCGACGCGGCCCCTGCCGGGTTCATCAGGATATCGGTGCCGAAGGCCATGCTGACGCCTTCGGCACGGCCCATCTCGAAAGCCTGCACCGTGCCGCCTGCGACCGCCTCCTGTTTGGCAATCTGCACGGGATCGCTCTTGGGGTTGGCATCCTCATCGCCCAGGAAGGGCTGGATCGACCACCAGGCCCCTTCCTCGCGCATCATCCGCACGGTTTCCAGATCGGCCAGCTGCCCGTGCTCGATGGAGCGCACCCCGGCCCGCAGGCAGCGTTGAATGCCCGCGGAGACATAGACATGGGCGCAGACATAGGTGCCCCAGTCGGCCGCTGCCTCGACCGCGGCGCGCATCTCGTCCTCGGTGAACTGCACGCTTTCGAGCGGATCGTAGAGCGAGGTCACTCCGCCCCCGGCCATGATCTTGATCTGGCTCGCGCCCTTCATCAGTTGCTCGCGCGTGCGCCGCAGCACTTCGGCGCGGCCATCGGCGATGGCCCCCACGCCGACCTTTTCGGCATAGCTGAGATCACCATCCGTGCGCGGCAGGTCTCCCAGCATGCGGAAATCGCCATGGCCCGAGGTCTGGGTGATCATCGCACCCGCGGCCAGGATGCGCGGCCCGGCCACCACGCCCCGGTCGATCGCCAGCTTCAGGCCGAAGGCCGGCCCGCCCACATCGCGCACCGTGGTAAAGCCGCGCATCAGGGTCGCGCCCGCCTGCCGCCCGGCCATCAGATGCACGAAACCGATATCCGCGGCCATCGCCTGAAGCTGCGTCACCCCCACCAGCGTGGAGTGCCAATGCGCGTCGATCAGGCCGGGAATGACCGCGCGACCGCCGCAATCGATGCGCCGCGCGCCCTCGGGCCCCTGCCCCGCCGGAACCAGCGCGGCAATCCGACCGTTCTCTATGAGGATGTCACGGCCCGACTGCATGGCCAGGGTCTGGCCATCGAAAAAGCGCAGGTTGCCCAGCAGGACGGGTTGATCGGCATCCACCCCCTCGGCCCATCCGGGTGTCAGGCCGAAACCGGCGAAAAGCCCGGTGACGGCCGCCAGGCCGCCCAGCATCTCGCGCCGCCGCAGATCGGCCTCTATCCGGGCAAAGGCCGCCTGTGTGAGGGGGGCGCCGCAAAGGCAGAAATCAACGGTGCCGCGCGCCGCCGCAGTGTTACATATTTGGCACATGTGCAAACTCTCCAGACCCTAGAAACGTTTCCCAACTTTAGCTTTCCGAGAATGTGACGGCAGGTTAGCCCGAAACGCGCAGCGGTCAACCGGCAATGCGCTCAGGCCTCCAGCTCGGCATCCCAGTAGAGGAAATCGAGCCAGCTTTCGTGCAGATGGTTGGGCGGGAACTTGCGCCCCATGTTGCGCAATTCCTCGGCCCCCGGCGCGCGCGGCGGCTTGCGCAGGTTCATGCCCGCCTGCCTCAGGCTGCGCGCACCCTTGCGCAGGTTGCAGGGCGAACAGGCGGCCACCACGTTTTCCCAGCTCGTGCGACCGCCGCGGGCGCGCGGCACGACATGATCGAAGGTCAGATCGCCCTTCGAACCGCAATACTGGCAGCGGAATTCGTCCCTCAGAAATAAATTGAAGCGCGTGAAGGCCACGCGCTTCTGAGGTTTCACGAAATCCCTCAGGACGATCACCGAGGGTATCCGTATCGCGGTACTCGGACTGTGAACGAAATGGTCGTATTCGGCAACGATATCGACCCGGTCGGAACAGACCGCCTTGATCGCCTCCTGCCAGGTCCAGAGCGAGAGCGGATAGTAGGAGAGCGGGCGATAGTCCGCGTTGAGCACCAGCGCCGGGAAATGACGCAGCGCGGCGGGCTCTCTCACGAACTCGGTTCTGAACTCTCCGTCCATCGCGTCTCGCCTCTTTCGCGGCCCTCGCCCATCCTCTCAAGTGCTACTATATATCGTGGCGTCTGGCTGGCAAGCCCTCGATATCTCCGCACATCTAGGGGCGGTTTAGCCCGCTTTCGTAAAACCGATGTGACAGGTTCAGGCCGCCGCCCCGCTCTCCTCGCGCGATTGCCTTTGCCACAGCGCGGCGTAACGGCCCTGGCGCGCGAGAAGCCCGGCATGGCTGCCCTCCTCCACCACGCGCCCCTCTTCGAGCACCACGATACGATCCGCGCCCGCCACCGTCGAGAGGCGATGCGCGATCATGATCACCGTGCGCCCCTCGGCGGCGCGCGCCAGCGCCTGCTGGATGTCGCGCTCGGTCTCGGTGTCAAGCGCGCTCGTCGCCTCGTCCAGAAGCAGGATCGGCGGGTTCTTGAGCAGCGTGCGCGCGATCCCGACGCGCTGTTTCTCGCCGCCCGAGAGCTTGAGCCCGCGCTCGCCCACTTGCGTGTCATACCCGTCTGGCAGTCTGGCGATGAAATCGTGGATCTGCGCGGCGCGCGCCGCCGCCTCGATCTCGGCCCGGCTCACGTCGCCGCGCCCGTAGGCGATGTTGTAGCCGATCGTGTCGTTGAAGAGCACCGTGTCCTGCGGCACGACGCCGATGGCGGCGTGCAGGCTGTCCTGCGTGACCTCGCGGATATCCTGCCCGTCGATGATGACCGCCCCGCCCTGCACGTCGTAAAATCGGAAGAGCAGCCGCCCGATGGTGGACTTGCCAGAGCCCGAGGGGCCGACCACGGCCACCGTCTGCCCGGCCGGAACGTCCAGCGTGACGCCCTTCAGGATGGGCCGCGCGGGATCATAGCCGAATTCCACCGCGTCGAAGCGGACATGCGCGCCCGCCACCCGCAGCGGCCGCGCGCCGGGCCGGTCGGTCACGTCGGCGGGCTGTTCGAGCAGGTCGAACATCTCGCCCATGTCCACCAGCGCCTGACGGATCTCGCGGTAGACCGTCCCGAGGAAATTGAGCGGCATGGTGATCTGGATCATGTAGGCGTTGACCATGACGAAATCGCCCACCGTCAGCGTTCCGGCCTGCACGCCCATGGCGGCCATGACCATCACCGCCACCAGCCCGCCGGTGATGAGGAAGGACTGGCCGAAATTCAGCATGGCCAGCGAATAGGCGGTCAGAAGCGCCGCGCGCTCATAGCCCGCCATCGCGCCGTCATAGCGTGCCGCCTCGCGCGCCTCGGCCCCGAAATACTTGACCGTCTCGTAGTTCAGAAGGCTGTCGATCGCCTTCTGGTTGGCGTCGGTGTCCTGGTCGTTCATCTCGCGGCGAAGCCGCACGCGCCATTCCGTGACCTTGAAGGTAAAGGCGACATAGGCCGCGATCACCCCCGCCACCACCGCCAGATACCAGAAATCGAAGAGCACCCAGAGGATGATCCCCACCAGCAGCAGTTCGAGGATCAGCGGACCGATGGAGAAGATCAGGAAGCGCAGCAGGAAATCCACGCCCTTCACCCCGCGCTCGATGATCCGGCTGAGCCCGCCGGTCCGGCGCGTCAGGTGATAGGAGAGCGAGAGTGCGTGGATATGTTCGAAGGTCTGAAGCGCGAGGCGGCGCAGCGCGCGCTGGCCCACCTTGGCAAAGACCGCATCGCGCAGCTGCTGAAAGCCCACGTTCATCAGCCGCGCCATGCCATAGGCGACGGTCAGGCCGATGGCCCCCGCCCCGAGCATCCAGGCCGCCTCCCGCCCCTCGCCCGCCAGCGCATCGACCGCGGCCTTGTAGAAGAACGGCGTGATCACCGAGACGAGCTTGGCCGCCACGAGCAGCATGAGCGAGACCACCACGCGCCGCTTCACCCATCCCTGTCCCTCGGGCCAGAGATAGGGCGCGACGCGCCGGATCGTGCGCCAGCCGCTGGCGGTGGTGTCGCTCGGGGGGGGATCGTCCTGCATCGCTGGCCTTTTCGCTTGCGCGGGCCACAGATAGCCCCGCCGCACGGGGAAGACCAGAGCGGCGGCTCAGTCCGGCAGCTCGAACACCTGTCCGGGATAGATCAGGTCGGGATCGCGGATGCGGTCCCTGTTGGCCTCGAAGACGCGCACATAGAGAATGCCCCTGCCATAGCGTTCGCGCGAGATCGCCCAGAGGGTCGAGCCGGGCTGCACCGTCACCACGGACATTTGCGGCGGCTCCGGCCTGCCGTCGCGCGTTGCCAGCAGGCGCGGCTCTTCGCGCTTGAACGGCGTCTCGATGCGCGAGGCGACCGCGCCCTCCGGGCTGACCTCGTCCACGCGCAGGGTATAGACGCCGCCATCGACATCCGGCAGATCGCTGCGCCAGCTGCCATCCTCGGCGATGCGCGAGGTGGTGACGGGCCGGTTGTCGATATAGATCCGCACGAATCCTTCGGACAGCGAGGCGCGACCGGCAAGCTCCACCTCGCCGGTCTCCGAGTAGCTGATGGAATCGAGTGCCACGGCCTGAACCTGCGGCCCCGGCGCGGCGGGGGCCTGAAGCACGCGCACGCCCTCCTCGTTCGACAGGATCACCGTGGGGGTTGCGGGCGCGGGCGGCGGCGCGGGCGGCGTACCGGGCGCGGGCGCGGCGGTCCCGTCCGGACGGGCCTCGGGCGTGGGCGGGGCCTCGGGCGCGGCGGTCGCGGGGGTTGGCTGCGGCGCGGCGCTCGCGATCGCCTCGCCCGGCTCTTCCGTGCCGGTCTCGGCAGGCGGTGCGGCCTCTTCCGCCATCGCCCGGCCCGTTTCGGGAACCGGTTCGGTCGGAACCTGCGCGGGATCGGCCGCCGCCTGTTCCGGCCGCGATCCGGGTTCCGGCCCGGATTCGGGTGCGGCCTCTGCCAGGGCGACCGGGCGGGGCGTGGGCGCGATCAGGATCTCGTCGCGCGAGCGCAGCTCCCCCCCGTCGGGGAGCAGAAGCGCGAGGCTCAGCGCGCGGGCGACCTCGGCCGGGGGCAGCTCCAGAAAGGCCACGAACTTGCCCGTTCCGTCCGCCTGCGCCAGCCCGAGCCGCGCCTCGTCCACGAGGATCGCCACCGATCCGCCCGGCGCGGCCCGTCCGGCGACGATCATCTCGCCGTCCGGTTCGAGCCGGAACGTGTCGATCGCGGGTGGCGGGGGCGTCGCTGGCGCGGCGGTGACGGGTAGCGGATCGGATTCGGGCGGAGGGAGGACCTTCCGCTCGGGCGGGCCGCCCGTAGCGGTCTCTGGTCCGGGGTCGGGTTTCGGGGGGGCGGGCACCGGCGCAGGGGCGGCCTTTGTCACGGCTGTCACGGGGGCCGGCAAGGGCTCTGGCGCACCACCTGCCTCGGGCGCGGCGGGAAGGGCCGCGGTTCCGGCGGGCGGCTCCGGGGCCTGCCCCGAGTCACGCTGCGCGTCCAGGTAGATCCCGAGCGCCACCGCCCCGGCGGTAACGGCCCCCGCGATCCCCAGCACGGGCCCCGCTCCCAAACCTATGAATTTCCTCATCTTTTCAGCCATCCCCCGCCCGGACCAACCGCCCGGTTGCGAGAGCATATCAACAAGGCTATCACGGGTCAAAGCAACCCTTCTTGTGCCGGAGCGCAGCGATGCCACAACATGCCGTCTGTGTCTTTTGCGGCGCACGGCCCGGAGCCCGCCCCGCCTATGCCGCCGATGCCGCGGCAACCGGCCGGATGCTGGCCGAAAACGGCTGGCAGCTTGTCTACGGCGCGGGCGATGTCGGGCTGATGGGGGTGGTGGCGCGCGCCGCCCAGGCGGCGGGCGGGGCCACCATGGGCGTGATCCCCGAGCACCTGGTGCGCCGCGAAGTGGGCAAGCGCGACCTGACCCGCCATGTCGTGACCGAGACCATGCACGAGCGCAAGAAGGTCATGTTCATGAATTCGCATGCCGTGGTGATGCTGCCGGGCGGCGCGGGGTCGCTCGACGAGTTCTTCGAGGTCCTGACCTGGCGCCAGCTCGGACTTCATGACAAACCGATATTTCTCTTGAACACGGAAGGTTACTGGACTGAACTCATGCGGCTTGTCGAGCATGTCATCGCCGAGGGCTTTGCCGATGACAGCTTGAAAGCTTTCATCCAACCGATTGACAGCGTTCAGGATTTGAGCACTGCCCTGCGGGCCGCCCTGTCCTGACGCCAGCTTGCCGCGGTGTAGATCGCAAGCGCCGTCCAGATCATCCCGAACGCGATTGCGTGCCACGGGCTGAACGGCTCCAGAAACCAGAAGGTTGCGACGAGAAATTGAAGCGTCGGGTTGAGGTATTGCACCAGCCCCACCGTGGCCAGGGTGATCCGCCTGGTGGCATAGCTGAAGAGGATCAGAGGGGCCCCGGTCAGAAGCCCCGAGAAGGCCAGCAGCCCGCTGTCGCGCCAGGAGCTGCCGAAGGCCCCGCCGCCATCCGCATGGGCCAGCCACAAGACGATCAGGGCAGCCGGCGCAAGCAGCAGAACCTCGGCCGTGACCGAGACGACGGGACCGACCGAAAGCCCCTTTTTCACAAGGCCGTAGAGACCGAAGCTCAAGGACAGGATCAGCGCGATCCAGGGGGGCACGCCAAGCCCGAGCGAGAGCGTGACCACGGCCAGCGCCGCCAGCGCCACCGCCAGTCGCTGCGCGATGCCAAGCCGTTCCTTCAGGACCACCGCGCCCAGAAGCACCGCCACCAGCGGGAAGACGTAATAGCCAAGCGATGCCTCCATCGCGCGGCCCATCTGGATCGAGGTGATGAAGACGAACCAGTTGGTCGAGATCATCAGCGCCGCAAGCGCCGTCAGCAGCAGCGCGCGCTGTGTGCCGATGGCCCCCCCGAGCGCGCCGAGCCTGCCCTGCACCGCCAGCGCCGCGGCGAAGAAGACGAGCGACCAGAGCGTGCGATGCGCGAGGATCTCGATGGGCGGCACATGCGCGAGCAGCTTGTAGTAGATGCCGGACAGCCCCCAGACCGTGCAGGTCAGCACAAGTGCGATGATCCCCTTGGTCGCCTCGCGCATCTCCGGCCCGCCCCTTCCTGTTCCGCGCCTCTTGCTGCCCTGCCCGCGCGGCGAAGGCAAGGCACGCGGCACATCGAGGGGGCGATCAGCCCTTGGCGAGCTCGGTCAGAAGCACCTGTTCGAGCTTGTCGCCGGGATGGTTGGTCAGATCCTTGCCGATCTCGGCGACAACGCGCGCGGCCACTTCCTTGTGCAGATGCGCACGCAATTCTCCCAGCGTCCGGGGCGGCGCCACGAGAACCAGCCGGTCGAACCTGCCGCGATGCGCCAGCCGGTAGAGGATCTCGGCGGCATCGGCGGCAAAGCGCGCCTCCTCCAGCCGGTGCCAGTCGGCTTCGGCAAGGCCGGAGCGTTGCCCCGGGCCGGGATCGGGCATGCGCCCGGGCCGGTCGCTCTGCTGCTCTCGGTTGGGCGGGTTGTCCTGTTCCTCGACCCGGCGCACCACCAGGTTGGGGTTCTGCGCATCCGTCACGTTCTCGAGGAACAGCGCCTTCTTGCCATCCGCTACAAGAACCCAGGTGCCCTTGGTAAGTTCGGTCATCCATGCGTCTCCCTTGCTGATCGTTCGTGCCGGAGGTCAGCATCGCCCTGCGCGTCCCGGTCGCGCCTTGACGCGGATCAAATGCCGGACACGGAAACCCCGCGCCGGGGCGCGGGGCCATGTCACAGGGCCTGCGCCCGTGGGCCGGTCACATCCGGCTGGCGACGTTTTCCCAGTTCACCAGGTTGTCGAGGAAGTTCTGGAGATAGGCGGGCCGCTTGTTGCGGAAATCGATGTAGTAGGAATGTTCCCACACGTCGCAGCCCAGAAGCGCGGTCTGGCCGAAGCAGAGCGGGTTCACGCCGTTCTCTGTCTTGGTGACCTTGAGGCTGCCGTCGCTGTCCTTGACCAGCCAGGCCCAGCCCGAGCCGAACTGGCCCGCCCCGGCGGCGGCGAAATCCTCCTTGAACTTCTCGACCGAGCCGAAGCTCTCGGTGATCGCCTTCTCCAGCTCGCCCGGCATGCCGGTGCCGCCCGGTGCCATCATCTCCCAGAACTGGGCATGGTTCCAGTGCTGCGAGGCATTGTTGAAGATGCCCGACTGCGCCACCGCGCCCGCCTGATAGGTGCCGCGCACGATCTCCTCGAGCGGCTTGCCCTCCCATTCGGTCCCGGCGATCAGCTTGTTGGCGTTGTCCACATAGGCCTTGTGGTGGAGGTCGTGGTGATATTCGAGCGTCTCTTTCGACATGCCATGCGCGGCGAGCGCGTCATGGGCGTAGGGCAGATCGGGAAGTTCGAAAGCCATGGGGTTCCCCCTGTTCACATGCGTTGAATCCTCTGCCCATACATGGCGCGGGGGGGCGCGCGACGTCAACCCTGCGGCAGGGTTTTTCCGTCGGACTGTCGTCAGCCATGGACCCCGACCGCGCCGCCCGGCGCGGCCGCATCGCAGAGCGCGCCGAAGGCATAATCCGCCACCGAGCGGAAGCAGATCAGGTGAAACGCGCCCCTCCCGTCCAGCCAGAAGGCGGCGGGGATCTGCCCGAGCCGCGTGCGCCGGACCATGCCGGGGGTGAAGGTGCCGGGCGCGAGATCGACCGGGCAGAGTTTGGCGAGGGTCTCGCGCGCACCCGCGCCGGTGACGCGGATCACCGCGCGCGCGTCCGAGACGTTCAGGGCCAGGAAATGCCGGCCCGCAAGTGCATCCTCCAGCGATGCGATGACCTGCGCCACCCCGTCACGGGCGCAGATGAGCAGGAGCTCGTCCGGCGACATCCAGAGCGCCGAGCCCCCCTCCCCGCTCAGCGCCTGACGCTGGTCGGGGATGCCGAGGCCAAGGGCCGTCTTCACGGCGGCCTTCATCGCAGCCGAGGCCAGATCGCCGCGCAGCGTGATCATGCCCATGAGGCCCGCGTCCTCGATCATGGCAAGCCCGTTGAAGCGGGCCCCGCCCAGGGGGGGTACGGCCTCAGACATTCTGCTTCTCCCCGTCCTTGTCGTAGATCACCGGATCGACGATCCGCGCCTTGAGGATGCCGCCATCGAGGGTCGGAAACTCCAGCACCTCGCCCATCCGGTCGGGGCCGCGATGCACCAGCCCCATGGCGATGCCGCGCCCGAGCGTGGGCGAATGATAGCTCGATGTCACGCGGCCCTGGGTGTTGCGCTGACCGTTGGCGTTGTGGCCCGGCGCGGTGGCATAGGCCCCGTCGGGCAGCACCGAGCCGTCGAGCGTCTCCAGCCCCACCAGCTTCCAGCGGTTCGGATCGGCCATATGCGCGCGTTGCTGGGCGCGCTTGCCGATATAGTCGTGCTTCTTCTTCGAGATTGCCCAGTCGAGGCCCAGATCCTGCGGGATCACCGTGCCGTCGGTCTCGTCCCCGATCATGATGAAGCCCTTCTCGGCGCGCATCACATGCATCGCCTCGGTGCCGTAGGGCATGACGCCGAATTCCTCGCCCGCCACCATCAGCGCCTCCCAGAGCGCGAGGCCACGGCCGGCGGGCACGGCAAGCTCGAAGGACAGCTCGCCCGTGAAGGAGATGCGGTGGACCCGCGCCGGGATGCCCGAGATCCGCGCCTCCGTCCAGCCCATGAAGGGCAGCGCCTCGGCGCTCAGGTCGTCATTGCTCAGCTTTTGCAGAAGCTTGCGGGCGTTGGGACCGGCGACGGCCAGCTGCGCATATTGCTCGGTCACATTGGCGGTATGGACCTTCCAGTCCCACCATTCGCATTGCAGCCAGTCCTCCATGTGACCATGGATCGCCTCGGCCCCGCCGGTGGTGGTGTGGCAGAGGAAGGTCTCCTCGTCGAGGCGCACCACCACGCCGTCATCCATCAGGAACCCGTTCTCGTTGCACATGAGCCCGTAGCGGCAGCGCCCCGGCTTGAGCGTGCTCATCATGTTCGTGTAGAGCATGTCGAGGAAGCGGCCCGCATCCGGCCCCTTGACGATGATCTTGCCGAGCGTGGAGGCGTCAAGCAGGCCGACGCTTTCCCGGGTCTGGCGGATCTCGCGGTTCACGGCCTCGTGGCGGCCCTCCTCGCCACGCGGGAAACAATAGGGGCGGTGCCACTGGCCGACCGGCTCGAAATCCGCGCCATTGGCCTCGTGCCAGCCATGAATCGGCGTCTTGCGGACCGGCTGAAAGAGCGGGCCGCGCGCCGCGCCCGCAATGGCCGAGAAGGAAATCGGCGTATAGGGCGGGCGAAAGGTGGTGGTGCCGGTCTGCGGGATGGGCTGGCCGAGCGCATCAGACAGGATGGCCAGCCCGTTGATATTGCTGAGCTTGCCCTGGTCCGTGGCCATGCCGAGCGTGGTGTAGCGCTTGGCATGCTCGACCGATTCGTAGCCCTCGCGCGCGGCAAGCTGCACGTCCGACACCTTCACGTCGTTCTGGTAGTCGAGCCAGGATTTCATCCGCAGCGCGGTCCTTGCCCCCTGCGGCATGAGCCAGACCGGGGCGATCGGAGCCTCTGTGTCCTCGGTCCCCTGCGGGGCGGGCGTGGCCCCCGGCGCGTGGCCCGTGGCCTCGGCCGCCGCCTGCCCGGCCGCATGGGCATCCGCCAGCACCGCGCCGAGCGAGAGCGCGCCATTGGCGCTGCCTGCGGCCAGGACGAAGCCCGCGCCATCCGCGCCGCGCGGGGGCTGTGCCGGATCGGGGCGGAAGAGGGCAAGTGCCTCGTCCCAGATCAGCTTGCCGCCGCAATGGGACCACAGGTGCACAACGGGCGACCAGCCCCCCGACATGGCCACCGCGTCGCATCCGATCTCCTCGAGCACCGCGCCTTCGCCCGCCTGCGCGCAGATGGCCACCCCGGTCACGCGCCTGCCTCCCTTGACCTTTGCGATGCCCTTGCCGTTTTCCACCCGGATGCCCATGCCGCGCGCCTCCTCGGCCAGCGCGCCGCCGCCCTGCTGGCGGGCATCGAGGATCGCGGGGATCTCGAGCCCCAGCGTCTTGAGGGTGATGGCGGTGCGATAGGCGTCATCGTTATTGGTCACGACCACGGTGCGATCGCCCGCCGAGACGCCGTAATCCACCGCGTAATCGCGCACCGCCGAGGCGAGCATGACGCCCGGCACGTCATTGCCCGCAAAGCTGAGCGGGCGCTCGATGGCCCCCGTGGCGGTGACGATCTGCCCCGCGCGGATGCGCCAGAGCCGGTGGCGCGGCGCGTCCGAACCCGGCGCGTGATCGCTCACCCGTTCATAGCCCAGCAGGTAGCCGTGATCGTAGACCCCTGCGCCCATGCAACGATTGCGCAGGGTGACATGGGGCATGTCCTGCAATCTTGCAAGGGTGGCGTCGATCCAGTCGACCACCGGCTGGCCCTCCACCGCACCGCCATCGACCGGCGCGCGCCCGCCCCAATGGGCGGTCTGCTCCATCAGCAGCACCCTTGCCCCCGCCTCCGCCGCCGCGAGCGCGGCCTGGAGCCCCGCCACGCCGCCGCCGATCACCGCCACGTCGCAGAAGAAATGGAAATGCTCGTATCGGTCCGGGTCACCCGGGTTGGGCACCTTCCCGAGCCCCGCCGAGCGGCGGATGAAAGGCTCGTAGACATGTTTCCAGAACGGGCGCGGGTGGATGAACATCTTGTAGTAGAAGCCCGCGGGCAGGAAACGCGCGAACCAGCCGTTCACCGCGCCGATATCGGTTTCCAGGCTCGGCCAGTGGTTCTGCGAGATGCAGCTCAGCCCGTCGAAGAGCTCGGTCGTGGTGGCGCGCTGGTTGGGCTCGAAGCGCGCGCCCTCTCCCAGCCCGACCAGCGCATTGGGCTCTTCGGCACCGGAGGCGACGATGCCGCGCGGGCGGTGATACTTGAAGGAGCGGCCCACCAGCATCTGGTCATTGGCCAGAAGCGCCGAGGCCAGCGTGTCGCCGGGATGGCCCTGCATCCGCTTGCCGTTGAAGGTGAACGCGACGCGGCGGCTGCGGTCGAGACGGCGGCCGCCGGTGGCCAGTCTGGTGCTCATGTCTCAGGCCCTCTTGCCCGTGGCGGGCGTGGTCGATTGCGTATTTCCGGAACGGTGAAGGCTCATGCGAACGCTCTCCACCGCCAGCCGGGGCGTTTGGCGGTGATCGCCTCGCGGATCTCGGGCGGTGGCTCGTGGGTCTGGGCGGGATAGGTGCCGTAAACCTCCAGCGTCACCGTGTCGCGCGCCGCGATGAACCACTTGCCGCAGCCGTAGGCGTGCCGCCAGCGCTCGAAATGCACGCCCCTGGGGTTTTCCTTGGCGAAGAGGTAGGTGTGGAACGCCTCGTCCGAGGAGCCGGGGCCCTCGCGCTTCAGATGCGCCTCGCCGCCCTGGTGAAACTCGGTCTCTTCGCCCGTAACGCCGCAGCAGGGGCAGTGAAGGATCAGCATGTTAATTGCCCTTTACAGTGAAACACAACGTTTCCGATCCAATCGCCGGTAGCAGTGACAAAGGAAGCGACCGAAACGATCCAAGCCTGAGCGGTTATAAGAGCTCTGCTGTATGCTCTGTGGTTGGCGAAACTAGCTTCAAAACCCTGTCGGTCTTTTCTGCTACTCTCCAATTGGTCGTAAACTTCGGCGGTGCGGATAGAATGGTTCTTTTCCAAGACACCAACGCCATAGTTTTCTTCACGCGCTAGATTAATGATAGCGAGGCGAAGATCCGTTTCATAAGTATACTGCTTGGCCATCGCAAAGACAAACAGTGGCATTGTGACTGCAATGGTCAAGCCGCCAGAAGCGGCGAATGCTCCGTGAAGCTTCACTTCTGCAACAAGACCCAACACCAGCAAGATTATGGCGCCAAACCAAAGATGTGAGACTTTGGGGCGCCAACTGTTCCCGTACTCCCAGCCAAACTCACTCATCAATGCGCCACCCCCGCCGCCACCGACTCATCAATGAACCGCCCCTCGTAGAACCGGTCGAGGCCGAATTCGTCGCAGAGGGGCGAATGCCCCTTGGCCATGAGTTCGGCAAAGCCCCAGCCCGAGCCGGGGATCGCCTTGAAGCCGCCCGTGCCCCAGCCGCAATTGATGAAGATGCCCTCCACAGGCGTCTTCGACAGGATCGGCGAGCGGTCCCCCGTGACATCCACGATCCCGCCCCATTGGCGCAGCATCTTGAGCCGCGCGATCATCGGGAAGGTCTCGATCAGCGCGCGCACCGTCTCCTCTATATGGTGGAAGGAACCCCGCTGCGTGTAGTTGTTGTAGCCGTCCGTGCCGCCGCCGATCACCATCTCGCCCTTGTCGGACTGGCTCATGTAGCCATGCACCGTGTTGGCCATCACGACGCAATCCATGCAGGGCTTGATCGGCTCGGAGACCAGCGCCTGAAGCGCCACGCTCTCGATGGGCAGGCGGAACCCGGCCATCCCGGCCAGGTGGCCCGAATGCCCGGCGACGACCAGCCCCAGCTTGTCACAGCCGATATCGCCGCGATTGGTGGTGACGCCCGTGACGCGCCCGCCCTCGCGGGTGATGCCCGTCACCTCGCATTTCTGGATGATGTGCATGCCCATGGCCGAGCAGGCCCGCGCATAGCCCCAGGCCACAGCGTCATGCCGCGCGGTGCCCGCCCGCGCCTGCCAGAGCCCGCCCAGGACCGGATAGCGCGGCCCGTCAAGATTGATGATCGGCACGATCTCCTTGACGCGGGCGGGCGGGATGAACTCGGTCTGCACACCCTGAAGCGCATTGGCCTGCGCGGTGCGCTTGTAGCCGCGCACCTCGTGCTCGGTCTGGGCGAGCATGATCACGCCGCGCGGGCTGAACATGATGTTGTAGTTCAGATCCTGGCTCAGCGTCTCGTAGAGGCTGCGCGCCTTCTCGTAGATCGCGGCCGAGGGGTCTTGCAGGTAGTTCGAGCGGATGATCGTCGTGTTGCGCCCCGTGTTGCCGCCGCCGAGCCAGCCCTTTTCCAGCACCGCGACATTGGTGATGCCGAAATTGCGGCCGAGATAGTAAGCGGTGGCGAGGCCATGCCCGCCCGCGCCCACGATGATCACGTCATATCTGCGGCGCGGCTCGGGCGAGGCCCAGGCGCGCTCCCATCCCATGTGGTCGCGCAGCGCCTCGCGGGCGATGGCAAAGACGGAATAGCGTTTCATGCGCGGGTCTTCCTCATGGATTCGGGGGCCGGGTCCGGTCCGGATCGTAATGCGACGGGGGCGCGTTGAACAGGTGACTGGGGGCGGCGCTTCGGCCCCGAATTGCGACATTGCGACATCGCGGCGCGCACACGGGGCCGCTTGCCCCTTTTTTCCGCCGTCGGGCCGCTTTACATGGGGGCAAAAGGATGGGCTCATGAGTTTCTGGATCATCGCCGGGGCGCTGGCGCTCGGCACGGGGATGCTGCTGGCGCTGGCGGTGCTGCGCGGGCGCGCGGGGGCCGAGCCGCCCGCCGCCTATGACCTGCGCGTCTACCGCGACCAGCTGGGCGAGATCGACCGCGATCGCGGGCGCGGCCTGATCGGTGCGGAGGAGGCCGAGCGCCTGCGCGCCGAGATCTCGCGCCGGATCCTCGCGGCCGATGCACAGCTGCGCGCGGGCGGGCAGACGGGCGGGCAGCCGCGCGGGGCCGCGATCGCGGTGGCGGCGCTCTGCGTGCTGCTGCTCGCGGGCGGCGGGGTCTGGCTCTATGCGCAGGTGGGTGCGCCGGGCTATCCGGACCTGCCCCTTGCAGAGCGCATCGCCGCCTCCGAGGCGGCGCGCGCGCAGCGGCTCTCGCAGCAGGAGGCAGAGGCGCGCTTTGCCCCCGAATTCGCCCCGCCCGACGGGGTGAGCGCGGAGAACCTGGCGCTGGTCGAACGGCTGCGCGAGGTGGTGGCGGCGCGGCCCGAGGATCAGCAGGGGCTGCAATTCCTGGTGCGCAGCGAGGCCGCGCTTGGCAACATGGCCGCCGCGCGCGCCGCGCAGGAAAAGCTTGTCGCGCTGCGCGGGCAGGCGGCAAGCGCGATGGATCATGCGACACTGGCGGAGCTGATGATCGACGCGGCGGGCGGCTATGTCTCGCGCGAGGCGGAGGCGGCCCTGCGCGCAGCCCTCGCGCGAGACCCGCGCATGCCGGTCGCGCGCTTCTATCTCGGGGTCTATTTCCTTCAGGTGGACCGGCCCGACCGCGCCTTTCGCCTCTGGCGCGACCTTCTGGAGGAAAGCAGCGATCAGGCCCCCTGGGTGCCGGTGATCCGTGCGCAGATCGAGGATATCGCCATGCGCGCGGGCGTGCGCTATCAGCTGCCCCCCTCCGGCCCCGGACCGAGCGCCGCCGACATGCAGGCCGCCGCCGGGATGGACCCGGAGGCGCGCGCCGAGATGATCCGGGGGATGGTGGCGCGGCTTTCGGACCGGCTCGCCACCGAGGGCGGCCCGGCAAAGGACTGGGCGCGGCTCATCAATGCCTATGGCGTGCTGGGCGAGACGGCGCAGGCGCAGCGCATCTGGGAGGAAGCGCAGACGCGCTTCGCGCAGGATGCGGGCGCGCTGGCCACGCTGCGCGCCGCAGCCCAAAGCGCGGGCGTGGCCGAATGATCCACGCAGCCATCGCCGATTTCGCCGCAGCACTGCCGGACGGGCGCGGTGTGCTTGGGCTCGATCTCGGGACGAAGACCATCGGCGTGGCCCTTTCGGACCGGCTCCTGTCCTCGGCCACCGCGCTCGAGACGGTGAAGCGGCGCAAGTTCACCCTCGACGCCGCGCGCCTCTTGGAGATCGCGGCGGCGCGCGAGGCGGGGGGGATCCTCCTTGGCCTGCCGCGCAACATGGACGGCTCCGAAGGCCCGCGCGCCCAGTCCACCCGCGCCTTTGCGCGCAACCTGACCGCGCTCACGGACCTGCCCATCGGCTTCTGGGACGAGCGGCTTTCGACCGTCGCGGCCGAAAGGGCGCTGCTGGAGGCGGATACGACCCGAAAACGTCGCGCGGAGGTGATCGACGCGGTGGCCGCGGCCTATATCCTGCAAGGGGCGCTCGACCGGATGCGCCATATGAGGGCGGACCATGGCGGATGATGTCTGGCAACGCGACGAGGTGGAAAGCCCCTGCGTGAAGATCTGCGTGGTTCATCCCGAGGCGCGAATCTGCACCGGCTGCCTGCGCTCGATCGACGAGATCTCGCGCTGGTCGCGGATGAGCGCCGAGGAACGGCGCGCGGTCATGGCCGCCCTGCCGGACCGCGCGGACATGCTCAGGAAGCGCCGGGGCGGACGCGCGGCGCGGCTCGGGCGCGGCTGAGGCTCAGGGCAGATCGAGCCACTGCGCGCTGGCCCTGTCGGGAAGTTCGGGCCGGAAATAGGCCACCATGCGCCCCTCGGGCGGGGCCGCGGCCCCCGGCTGCCAGGGGGCCACGCCGTGCAGCATCATGCGATGGACGAGCCAGGCGGCGCCGGGGGCCGCGTGGACCGGCACGCGCGGGCAGGTGGCGAAGACCTCCTGCCGCGCGGCGTGATAGGTCCCGGTCAGATCCACCCCGGCCCAGTCGCGCGGATCGACCCCGGCCAGCGCACCCTCGAAGGCGCGGCGCAGGATGTGGTGACTGCCCTCCCAGACCACCAGCGGGCTTGCCCCCGCCCCGGTCTCGGTCAGCGGCAGGCCGAGAATCCAGGCGTGGCGCTCGCGCAGCATCCGCCGCCGCGCGCGCCCCACGGGCAAGAGCCCGTCCACATGCGCCGCGTCCCGCCGCAAGCGGTAGCGAAACCCCGCCGTCCCCTCGCCCGCGCGCGGGCGCGGATAGCCCGGATAGACCACCGAGACCTGCGCCCGGTGCAAGGGCCGCGCGCCCCAGAGCGCCTCGGCCACCTCTCGCGCGCGGCAGGCAAGCGGCACGCCGCCCACACCGCCCCCGGCATCGTTGGGCAGCGCCTCGACGCCCACCACCCATGTGCCCTCGCACTCCCGCGCGGCCCCGGCCAGCCCCGGCAGGGCCGCCGCCCGCGCCGCGCGCGCCCAGTCCGCCAGCCGCGCCTCGGGCGGATAGACCGCCCAGCCCTTCTCGAGCAGGTCCGCTACCACCCCAGCGCCTTGCGCAGCATGTTGAGCGCGATCACCGTGATGAAGACGGCGAAGACGCGCCTGAGCGGCTTGGGGTCCATCGCATGCGCCAGCCGCACGCCGAGCGGCGCGGTGATCAAGGTCATCGCCACCACCACGCCGAAGGCCACCAGGTTGACCGCCCCGAGGGTGAGCGGCGGACGCCCTTCCGGGGCCACGTCGAGCATGAGAAAGCCCAGAACCGAGGGCAGCGCGATGGTCACGCCGAAGCCCGCCGCCGTGGCCACCGCGCGATGGATCGGCACGCCGTAAAGGCTCATCAGCGGCACCCCGAAACTGCCCCCGCCGATCCCCATGAGCACCGACAGAAAGCCGATGAGCGGGGCCATCGCCAGCCGCCGCACCCCGCCCGGCATGACCGGACCAAGCCGCCACTCCGCGCGCCCGAAGCCCAGGTAGAGCCCGATCACCACCCCCAGCACGCCGAAGATCGCCTGCAGCGTGACCGAGCGCAGCCCCGCCGCCGCCACAACGCCCAGCACCGCCCCCGCCGCGATCCCCGGTGCCCAGCCGCGCAGGATGACCCAGTCCACCGCGCCCTTCCGGTTGTGGCTGAGCACCGAGCGCACCGAGGTCACGATGATCGTGGCAAGCGAGGTGGCCAGGCAGATCTGCATGAGCTGCGCGCCGTCATAGCCAAGCGTCTGGAAGGCATAGAAGAAGGCAGGCACCAGCACGATGCCGCCCCCCACGCCCAGAAGCCCGGCCAGCACCCCCGCGAAGGCCCCGATCACGAGCAGCAGCGCCAGCATCTGCATCAGCAGCGTCGTGTCGGGCAGGATCAGGGGCATGGCGCGCTCCGCTTCAGGGGGTCTGCGCCCGCCTTACACCGGCCCCGCGGCGGGGAAAAGCCATGGATGGGGCTTGCGCCCGCGCGCGCAACCGCGCAGAAGATCAGCCCCGAGAAAGGACCGCCGCCCATGCCCCGCTATGCCCTCAAGGTCGAATATGACGGCACGCCCTTCGCGGGCTGGCAGCGCCAGGCGGACCAGCCCTCGGTGCAGGGCGCGATCGAGACGGCGCTTGCCCGGCTCGAGCCCGGCCCCCACACGATCGCTGCCGCCGGGCGCACCGATGCGGGCGTCCATGCCACGGGCCAGGTGGCGCAGTGCGATCTTGCGCGCGACTGGGATCCCTGCCGCCTCCCGGAGGCGCTCAACTACCACCTGCGGCCCCAGCCCGTCGCCATCACCGCCTGCGCACAGGTGGCGGATGACTGGCACGCGCGGTTCTCGGCCACCGGGCGGCGCTATCTCTATCGCATCCTCGCGCGTCGCGCGCCCCCGGCCCTTGCGGCGGGCCGCGTCTGGCATCTGCGCCATCCGCTCGATCTCGACGCCATGCGCGCGGGGGCCGCGCATCTTGTGGGCCACCACGATTTCACCACCTTCCGCTCGTCGATCTGCCAGGCAAAAAGCCCGGTCAAGACGCTGGACAGCGCGCGGATCGAATCGGTCGAGACACCGACCGGCCCCGAGATCCACCTGCATTTCGCCGCGCGCTCCTTTCTTCACAACCAGGTGCGCAGCCTTGTCGGCACGCTCGAACGGGTGGGCAGCGGTGCCTGGCAGCCCGAACAGGTGCGCGCGGCGCTCATCGCCTGTGATCGCGCCGCCTGCGGGCCCGTGGCCCCGCCGCAGGGCCTCTACCTCGCGGACGTGCGCTATCCGGCCGATCCCTTCGCCGATTAACCTTTGATCTCTGCCCGACCCCGCGCTAAGAGCCGGACCAGCGGTCCCGTAGCTCAACTGGATAGAGCACCTGACTTCTAATCAGGATGTTGGGGGTTCGAGTCCTCCCGGGATCGCCACGCATGGCTCAGGTATTGAAGAGAAAGTGCAGCACGTCGCCGTCCTGCACGATGTAGGACTTGCCCTCGGCGCGCATCTTGCCTGCCTCCTTCGCCCCCTGCTCGCCGCCGAGGCTCACGAAATCCTCGTAGGCGATGGTCTCGGCGCGGATGAAGCCCTTCTCGAAATCGCCGTGGATCACGCCTGCGGCCTTCGGGGCCGGGGTGCCCCGCGGGATCGTCCAGGCGCGCGCCTCCTTGGGGCCGACGGTGAAATAGGTCTCGAGATGCAGGAGCGCATAGCCCGCGCGGATGAGCCGGTCGAGCCCTGCCTCCTCGAGCCCCATCTCGGCAAGGAACATCGCCGCCTCCTCCGGCTCGAGCCTGGAGATCTCCTCCTCGATCTGCGCCGAGATCACGACCGAGGCCGCGCCCTGCGCCTCGGCCATCGCCGCCACCGCCTCGGAAAATCGGTTGCCGGTGGCCGCGCTCGCCTCGTCCACGTTGCAGACATAGAGCACCGGCTTGGCGGTCAGCAGTTGCAGCAGCCGCCAGGCCCGCGCATCCTCGGCATCCACCGCGACGGTGCGGGCAGGCCGCCCCGCTTCCAGCGCCGCCTGTGCCGCGGCCAGAAGGCGGTCCGCCTGCGCGGCCTCCTTGTCGCCGCCCTTGAGCTTGCGCAAGAGCCCCGCGCGCCGCTTTTCCACCGATTCCAGATCGGCGAGCATGAGCTCGGTCTCGATCACCTCGGCATCGGCCAGCGGATCCACCCGCCCCTCGACATGGGTCACGTCCGCATCCTCGAAGCAGCGCAGCACATGCGCGATGGCATCGACCTCGCGGATATTGGCCAAAAACTGGTTGCCGAGCCCCTCGCCCTTGCTCGCCCCCTTCACCAGCCCGGCGATATCGACGAAGGTCATGCGCGCGGGGATGATCTGGCGCGACCCGGCAATCGCCGCCAGCCTCTCCAGCCGCGCATCGGGCACGGCCACGTCGCCCACATTGGGCTCGATCGTGCAGAAGGGGAAATTGGCCGCCTGCGCCGCCGCGGTGCGCGTCAGCGCGTTGAAAAGCGTGGACTTGCCCACATTGGGAAGCCCCACGATACCCATCCTGAACCCCATCGGCCTGCCTCTCCGGTCTTGCCCGTATCGGGGCGCATCTACGGGGGCGGCGGGGCCAAGGTCAAGCGCGTCAGACCTTGGTCGCGGGCACCGGCGGCGTGATCCGCCGCTTGAGCACCGCCTCGCGCCAGGAAATGAAGCTGACCGCGCCCACGATCACCGTGCCGCCGAGGATCACGAAGAGATCCACCCCCTCGCCGAAGACCAGCGCACCGAGAAGCACCGCCCAGACCAGTTGCAGGAAGGTGACGGGCTGCGTCACCGCCAGCGGGGCCGCGCGAAAGGCCAGCGTCATGGTGTAATGCCCGGTCGTGGCAATGCAGGCCACGGCCATCAGGATGGCCAGTTCCCAGGGCGTCGGCGGCACCCAGACGGCGATGGCCAGGGGGGCGAGTCCGATCGTGACCGTGATCGACAGCATCGCCACCACCACCCCCGCGCTCACCCGGCCCGAGAGCACCTTGGCCATGAGGTAGGAGCCGCCGAAGGTCACCGCCGTGACCAGCATCGCCAGATACCCCGGCCCCACCTCGCGGAATCCCGGGCGCAGGATGATCAGCGCGCCGCAGAGCGCCACGCCCACGGCGATCACCCGCCGCGCCGCCAGCCGCTCGCCCAGAAAGAGCGCGGCGCCGAGCGTGACATAGATGGGCGAGAGGTAATTCATCGCCGTCACGTCGGCGATGGGGATGCGCGCCATGGCATAGAACCAGAGCGCGACACCGAGCGTGTGAAATGCCCCCCGCGCGGCGATGAGACCCCAGGTGCCCCGGTCAAGCCGCAGATCGCGCAGGGCCGTCAGCACCGGCAGCAGGAAGACCAGCCCCAGAAGATAGCGCAGAAAGGCCGCCTGCGGCGCGGGCACGCGCGTGCCCAGGACCTTGACCAGCGCGGGCACGCCCACGAAGAGAATGCCCGTGATCACCATCCAGAGCACGCCCCGCAGGGGATGTGCAGCCGGGGCTGCGGGGCTGTCGGTGGTGGCGCTCATGCGTCACATTAATTCACGCCGCGCGCGCGCTGTCGAGCCGGGGGCGGGCCCCGGGCCATGCCAAGGACGCAAGCCAACGTCCCACCAGGCGCATGGCTCAGGGCAGCGGGATGAACTCCGCACCATCGCCGGGCGGCAGGGCAAAGCGGCCGTGATCGCGCGCCGCCCAGTCGGCCTTGGCGGCCTCGATCAACTCGCGCGAGGAGGCGACGAAGTTCCACCAGATGTGACGCGGCCCGTTCAGCGTCTCGCCCCCGAGAAGCAGGAGCCGCGCGCCCGCCTCGCCCGCGCACAGCGCCTGTGCGGCCGCCGGAGCTGGGTGCGCTCCATTCAGGACGGGCACGCGCACGCCCGGGTGGGCGCGGAACGCGCCCGCCATGCGGTGGGCGGGCGGGCGCGTGCCCGTCGCTGGCGCGACGGGCAGATAACCCTGATCGGAAGTTACTCTCGCTGACCCAGCAGCAGACCCGCCGCGATGGACCACATGACCGCCCCCACGCCCGCGTCGAGCACCCGCCAGCTTGCCGGGCGTCGGAAGAGCGGTGCCAGAAGCCGCGCGCCATAGCCCAGCGCGAAGAAGAAGGCGAAACTCGCGCTCACGGCCCCCAGCCCGAAGGCCAGCCGGTCCTCATATTGCGCCGAGACCGAGCCGAGCAGCACCACCGTGTCGAGATAGACATGCGGGTTGAGCCAGGTCAGGGCCAGGCAGGTGAGCACGGCGCGGACAAGGCTGCCCGCCCCCGCGCCCGCCTCCAGCACCTCTCCGCCGCGCCAGGCCGCGCGAAAGGCCCGCGCGCCATAGACCAGCAGAAAGGCCGCGCCGCCATAGCGCATGATCCGTTCCAGCCCCGGCACCGCCTCGGCCAGCGCGCCGAACCCCGCCACGCCCGCGGCGATGAGCACCGCATCCGAAAGCGCGCAGACCAGAACCACCGCAAGGACATGTTCGCGCCGCAGCCCCTGCCGGAGGACAAAGGCGTTCTGCGCCCCGATCGCAAGGATGAGCGAGAACCCGAGCGCGAAGCCCGCCAAGCCTGCCTGCATCTGCCTCTCCCCACGCGCGTTGCGCGGGCAGGATTACGGGCAGAAGATGTCGTTGAACAGGGCAAAGAGCATGAGCGACAGGATCACCGTGAGGCCCAGGGTCATCATCGCGCGCAAGGCGCGCTCGCTCGGGGGGCGGCCCGACACGGCCTCGTAGGCGTAGAACAGCAGGTGCCCGCCATCGAGCACCGGCACGGGGAAGAGGTTGAGCATTCCCACCGCCGTCGAGAGCACCGCGATGAACCACACGAAGCTCTGCGCGCCCTGGCTTGCCATCGCGCCCGAAACCTCGGCGATGCCGATGGGGCCGGACATGTTGCAGGTGCTGATCGCACCCGTCACCATGTGATAGAGGCCCGAGAGCGAGCCGGTGACGATGTCGCCGGTCTGAACAAAGGCCTCGCCGATCGCCTCGAGCGGCCCAAGCGCCACGGTCGCAGGCTCGAAGGCCATGCCCCCCGCGATGCCTATCCGCCACTCGGTGCGAAAGCCGCCCTCGGGCTGCGGCTCGTCGGTGCGGCGCGGCACCAGCGTCAGCGCCAGTTCCTCACCGTCGCGCCAGACGGTCAGGGACAGCGGCGCGCCGTCCGAGCCCTCGACGATCTCCTTAAGCTCGGAAAAGGCATGGACGGGCCTGCCGTTCACGGCGGTGATCACGTCGCCCGCGGCAAGCCCCGCATCGAAGGCCGCCGATTGCGGCGAGAGCCCGCCCACCAGCGGCGGCATCAGCGGCGGACCCTGCACGACCATCCTCTGCCCGTCGCGCCTCACCTCGTAATCGAGCAGCGGCGCGGCCGGCAGCGCATCTAGGAAGGCGTCGTAGCGGTCTTCGGCATCGCTGTCCGGGATGGGCAGCCCGGCGACGGACAGGATCTCGTCGCCGGGGCGCAATGTCACCCCTTCGACCGGCAAGGGCTTCAGCGCGCCCACGGTCAGCGGCTCTGCGGGCTTGCCGCCGCTCATAAGCACGGCGGTGAAGATCAGGATCGACAGGGCAAAGTTGAAGAGCGGCCCTGCCGCCACCGTCGCCGTGCGCGCCCAGAGCGGCGCGCCGTGCATGGTCTGGCGCAGGCGGGCCTCGGGCATGGCCTTCATCGCGGCGGCATCCTTGCCGCTGGCGGCATCCGAATCGCCAAGGAACTTCACGTAGCCGCCAAAGGGCAGCGCCGCCACCTGCCAGCGGGTGCCGTGCCGGTCGGTGCGCGCAAGAAGCACCGGCCCGAAACCGAGCGAGAACACCTCCGCCTTGATCCCCGACCAGCGCCCGACGATGTAATGCCCGTATTCATGCACCGCGACGATCACCGAAAGCGCCACCACGAAAGCGAGGATCGTCATGAAGAGACTGCCGGATTGCGGCAGGAAGGTCACTATGTCCACGGTTTATCCCTGTTGCTTGCGCGCGGCGGCGCGGTCGGTGCTCTGCCGTGCGAGATGGTCCATATGCGCCACGCGATCAAGGGTCAGATCGCCGCCCCTCGCCTCGGGCAGCGCCAGAAGCGCGTCCAGCACCGTCTCGACCAGCGGGGCCATGGCCGTGAAACCGATGCGCCCGGCGATGAAATGATCGAGCGCGCGCTCCTTGGCGGCGTTGAAGATGGCACCGGCCAGCCCGCCCTCCTCCATCACCGCCCGCGCCAGCCGCAGCGCCGGATAGCGCGTCTCGCAGGGCGTGCGGAACTCGAGCGTGCCCGCCGCCGCAAGATCGAGCGCGGCCACCGGCAGCGCGCGCCTCTCGGGCCAGTGCAGCGCATAGCCGATGGCATGGCGCATGTCGGGCGGCCCGACATGGGCGATAAGGCCCCCGTCGGCAAAGCCCACCAGCGCATGGACCAGCGATTGCGGGTGGATCAGCACCTCGATGCGCGCCGGCTCGAAACCGAAGAACTCGCGCGCCTCGATCATCTCGAGCGCCTTGTTGAACATCGAGGCCGAGTCGATGGTGATGCGCTGGCCCATGTCCCAGTTGGGATGGGAGGACGCCTCGGCCACCGTGGCCGCTGCCAGACGCTCCAGCGGCCAGTCGCGGAAGGCCCCGCCGGAGGCGGTGATGATCACGCGGGTGGCAGAGGCGGCATCCTCTCCCGCGAGCGCCTGGAAGATCGCCGAATGTTCGCTGTCCACCGGCAGCAGCCGCGCGCCGTGCCGCGCGGCCGTGCCCATGACCAGCGGCCCGGCGGTGACGAGCGATTCCTTGTTGGCCAGCGCGAGCGTCGCGCCCTGTTCGAGCGCCCTCAGCCCCGGCGCAAGCCCCGCCGCCCCGACAATGGCCGACATCACCCAGTCCGCCGGGCGTGCCGCCGCCTCCAGAAGCGCCGCGCGCCCGGCGGCGGCCTCCACGCCCGAGCCGACAAGCGCGGCGCGCAGATCGGGCAAGAGCGCCTCCTCGGCGGTGACGGCCACTTCGGCGCGCAGCGCGCGCGCATCCGCCGCCAGCCGCGCGATGTTGCGCCCCCCGGTCAACGCCACCACCTCGTATTCCTGCGGTGCCCGCGCGATCAGGTCGATCGTGCTCTGCCCGATGGAGCCGGTCGCACCCAGGATCGACACCCGCCTCATGCCGCCCCCGGCAATAGTCCCGTCGCGTGCAACAGCCCCGCCATCAGCGCCGCGCCGAGCATCGCGTCGAACCGGTCGAGTACGCCACCATGGCCGGGAATGAGGGCGGAGCTGTCCTTGACGCCCTGCATCCGCTTGACCGCGCTTTCGGCGATGTCGCCCATCTGCCCGGCCAGGCCCACGAGAACCGAGACGGGAACAAGCGCCGCCCCCGCCCCGCTTGGCCCGGCAAAGAGCGCGCCCACGATCCCCGCGCCGATCCAGCCCGCCACCGTGCCGGACCAGGTCTTCTTGGGGCTGACGCGCGGCCAGAATTTCGGCCCGCCCAGGCTGCGCCCCGCGAAATACCCGGCCACGTCCGAAACGATGACGATGGCCACAAGCCACAGCACCCAGACCAGCCCCGCCTCGGCGCGCAGCCACCCCATCGCCCAGGCCCCGAGAAGCGCGCCGAGCGACAGAGCGGCAAAGGGCGCGCGCGCCCGCGCCACGCCCTGCGCCGCGACCAGCACCGCCGCCAGCAGCAGCGGCAGCACGAAGGCACCCGGCAGCCACAGCGCCAGCGCCAGCGCCACCGCCGCCGCCCCGAGAAGCCCCGCGCGCAGCGCGTCGCGGGCGCCGAAGAGCCGGGCCGCCTCCCACATCATCAGGCCCGCCAGCCCCGAGACCAGCGCCGCGAAGACGCCCCCCCCGACCCAGAGCGCGGCAAGCCCCGCCGCCGCCATCGCCAGGCCCGAAGCCACGCGCGGACCGAGATCGTTCCAGCGCGTCGCCGCTTTCATGCGCTCACCGCACCGAAGCGGCGGTCGCGCGCCCCGTATTGCGCCAGGAGCCCGGCAAATATCTCGGGCGAGAAATCCGGCCAGAGCGTGTCGATGAACTCGTATTCCGCGTAGGCCGATTGCCACAGAAGGAAGTTCGAGATCCGCGCCTCGCCGCTCGTGCGGATCACCAGATCGGGATCGGGCAGAACGCGGGTATCGAGATAGCGCGGCAGCGTCTCCTCGTCCACGGCCTCGGGATCGAGCCGCCCCTGGGCCACGTCGCGGGCCAGCCGCTTCGTTGCCCGCGCCACCTCGTCGCGCCCGCCGTAATTGAGCGCGATGGTGAGGTTGGTGCCGGTGCAATGGGCGGTCATCGCCTCGGCCTCGTCCATCAGCGCGCGCAGCTTGGCATCGAGCCGCGGCCGGTCGCCGATGAAGCGCACGCGCACGTTCTCGCGCACGAAATCCTGCATTTCCTTCATGATGTAACGGCGGAAAAGGCTCATGAGCCCGGCCACCTCGGTCTGGGTGCGCTTCCAGTTCTCGGTGGAGAAGGCAAATATGGTCAGATACTTGACCCCCAGACCCGGACATGCCTCGACGATCTCGCGCACCCGCCGCGCGCCGGCATGATGACCGAAGAGGCGCGGGCGGCCGCGCTTTTGCGCCCAGCGGCCATTGCCGTCCATGATGATCGCCACATGGCGCGGCCCGGCCCCGTCGGCCCCAGTGCTCGCCATGCGCGTCCCCTCCGGCATCAGACCTGCATGATCTCGGCTTGCTTGTGCTCGAGCGCCTCGTCCACCAGCTTGATGTAGCGATCCGTGAGCGCCTGCACCTCGCTTTCCCAGAGCTTCTGGTCGTCCTCGGACATGCCCTCGGCCTTGGCCTTCTTGATCTGGTCCATGCCGTCGCGGCGCACGTTGCGCACGGCCACGCGGGCATGTTCGGCATAGTGCGAGGCGACCTTGGTCAGCTCCTTGCGGCGCTCCTCGTTGAGCTCGGGAATGGGCAGCATGATGATCGTGCCGTTGAGCTGCGGATTGATGCCGAGCCCGCTTTCGCGGATCGCCTTCTCCACCTTGCCGACAAGGCCCTTGTCCCAGACGTTGATGGTGACCATGCGCGGCTCGGGCACGTTGACGGTGCCGACCTGGTTGATCGGGGTCATCTGGCCATAGGCCTCGACCATCACCGGCTCGAGCATCGAGGCCGAGGCGCGGCCGGTGCGCAGCGAGGCGAACTCGGTCTTGAGCGCGCTCATCGCGCCGTTCATCCGGCGCTCGAGGTCATCCATGTCTATGTCGAAATCGTCCGCCATTGTCGTTCTCTTGTCCTTCTGCGGCTTGATCCTCGCCCCTGTTTAACCTCAGCCATGCACCGTTGTATAGGTGCCCTCTCCGGCAAGAACCCCGCGGAAGCCGCCCGGTTCGTCGAGCGAAAAGACGATGATCGGCAGGTTGTTGTCGCGCGCAAGCGCGATCGCGGAGGCATCCATCACGCCCAGATGCTGCGCCAGCACATCGTCATAGGAGATCCGGTCATAGCGTCTGGCGTCCGGGTGCCGGACCGGATCCTTGTCATAGACCCCGTCCACCTTGGTGCCCTTGAAGATCGCCTCGCAGGCCATCTCGTTGGCACGCAGCGTGGCCGCGGTATCGGTGGTGAAATAGGGGTTGCCGGTGCCCGCGGCGAAGATGCAGACGCGCTTTTTCTCCAGGTGGCGCACGGCGCGGCGGCGGATATAGGGTTCGGCCACCTCGTCCATGCGGATCGCGGTGATCACCCGGCAGAAGACGCCGATCCGCTCGAGCGCCGATTGCATGGCCAGCGCGTTCATCACCGTGGCGAGCATCCCCATGTAATCGGCGGTGGTGCGCTCCATCCCCTGCGCGCTGCCCTGAAGCCCGCGAAAGATGTTGCCGCCGCCGATCACCATGCAGATCTCGACGCCCATGTCATGGACCGCCTTGACCTCCTGGGCGATGCGCTCGACGGTGGGCGGGTGCAGGCCATAGCCCTGGTCCCCCATCAGCGCCTCGCCGGAAATCTTGAGCATGACCCTGCTGAACCTGGCCTTCGGGGTGTCGGTCTGGGTCATGGGCGCTCTCTCTGTCCGGGGTCACGAAGTCGCGCGCAAAATGTCGCAAATGCCCGGCGGGTGCAATCGCCGAAAGCCGCCCGGCCCTCGTCAGCGGACAGGAATTCGGCTATGGCGCGCGCATGGATCCGATCACCGGTATCGACCCCGCCCGCCCGGTGCTGATCGCGGGCCCCACGGCCAGCGGCAAATCGGCGCTGGCCACGCAGATCGTGCGCGCACAGGGCGGCGTGATAGTGAATGCCGATGCGCTTCAGGTCTATGCCAACTGGCGCGTGCTCTCGGCCCGGCCCTCGGCAGAGGAAGAGGCCGCGCTGCCGCATCGGCTCTACGGGCATGTGCCCCCCGAGACCGATTATTCCGTGGGTCACTGGCTGCGCGAACTCCGCGCACTTCTGGAGACGGGCGCGCGCCCGGTGATCGTGGGCGGCACCGGGCTCTATTTCTCGGCGCTGACCGAGGGGCTGGCCGAGATCCCCGAAACCCCGCCGGAGATCCGCGCCGAGGCGGAGCGGCGGCTGGCCGAAGGCGGGCCTTCGGCGCTTCTGGACGCGCTCGACCCGGCGACGCGCGCGCGCATCGACCCGGCCAATCCCCGCCGGGTGCAGCGCGCCTGGGAGGTGAAGGCCGCCACCGGGCGCGGCCTCGCGGCCTGGCAGGATGCCACGCCGCCGCCGCTTCTGCCGCTCGGCAAGACGGTGCCGCTTCTGGTGGAGGCCCCGAAGGACTGGCTCGATCCGCGGATCGCGCGGCGGTTCGATGCCATGCTGGCAGGCGGCGCGCTTGACGAGGCCCGCGCCAACCTGCCCGGCTGGGATGCAGCCCGACCCGCCGCGCAGGCCATCGGGGCGAAGGAACTGATCGCCCATCTGCGCGGCGAGATGACGCTCGAGGAGGCGCGCACCGCAGCGATCCTTGCGACGCGGCAATATGCCAAGCGTCAACGCACCTGGTTCCGCGCCCGGATGCGAGGCTGGCATCGGATCGCGGCGGGCTGACTCAGCAGCCCTTGCGACGGAACACCGTCACGAGCGTGCGCCAGAAGATATAGGCGTCAAGCGCAAGGCTCTGGTTCTGGACATAGTGCAGGTCGAGCCTGACCTTGAGCCGCGTGGCATCGGTCGTGGCGGTATAGCCGAGATCGGTCTGGGCAAGCCCGCTGATCCCGGGACGCACGGCGTGGCGCCGCCTGTAGCCGGGAACGGTGCGGACATATCTGCGCGCGTGATGAAAGAAATCCGGGCGCGGTCCGATCAGGCTCATCTCGCCGCGCAGGACATTGAGTATCTGCGGCAGTTCGTCGATCCGGCTGCGGCGCAGGACATGCCCGAGCGGCGTGATTCGGTCCCGCTCCAGCGGATCGTCCGCGCCACGCACGACCCGGCCCGTCGGGCGCATGGTGCGGAACTTGATCGCCTTGAAGGCCTTGCAATCGCGGCCCATGCGGGTCTGCACGAAGAACAGCGGCCCCTTGTTGAAAAACGGATTGAGCATCATCAGCAGGACGGTGCAAACCATGAGCACCGGCAGCAGCAGAAGGCTCAGCGCGGCATCCGAAAGCGGCTTGACGAAGCTTGAATAAAGCGAAAAGCGTCGGTTCGAAATCGCG
Source organism: Roseovarius sp. (assembly GCA_002720475.1). Lineage (GTDB taxonomy): Bacteria > Pseudomonadota > Alphaproteobacteria > Rhodobacterales > Rhodobacteraceae > Roseovarius. The sequence goes on along the minus strand of PBIL01000005.1, from coordinate 14,137 downwards.
TCAGGCGTGAAGGCTTCCGCGCTCGAGAGCGTTTGATGTTTCACCCGCACATCCCCCCGGATCAGAATATTGGCACGGCAGGATTAGCAGCCCGTGCCCGCGATCATTCTACCCCTTTCGGATAACAGTTTCTCGTCAAACGTGGAAGAACTGTTTACCAACAATCGCTGAATCGGCAAGGACTTGCCGCGCGGCAGCGTGATCGCGCGCCCCTCGCTGAAGCTGGGCGTATGCACAACCATAACATGTAGTGTAGTGACATTCCCAAACTCCAACATGTTCACATTCAGTCTGGACCGCCCCAGTCGGAGCAGCGAGGCTTGCAACCGGTCCCAGGCCTGAATAAGCCAAGCGGATGACCGCGCTGCACGATCAAGGCCCGCCGCCGCCCTGCCCCGCGCCCTTCAATCTCGCCGCGCATGTGCTGGCGCGCGCGGGCGCACGGCCCGGCAAGGTGGCGCTGGCGATTCTCCGCCCGTCGGGGGCCGAGCGGTGGAGCTATGAACGCCTCGAGGCTGCGGTGCGCGGCACCGGCACGGGCCTTCTTGCGCACGGCCTCGTGCCCGGCGACCGGGTGCTCATGCGGCTGGGAAACACGGTGGAATTTCCCATCGCCTATCTGGGGGCCATCGCCGTGGGGCTGGTGCCGATTCCCACCTCGAGCCAGCTTACCGCGCCCGAGGTGGCGGGCATCATCGAGACGACCGCGCCCCGGCTGATCCTGCGCGGCGCGGGCGTGGCCTGCCCAGAGACGGATATCCCGGTGCTGGACGAGACGGCACTCGAGACGATGCGTGCCCTGCCGCCCGCCGAGTACGACATGGGCGATCCCGACCGGCCCGCCTATATCGTCTATACCTCGGGCACCTCCGGCACGCCGCGCGCCGTATGCCACGCCCATCGCGCGATCTGGGCGCGGCAAATGATGTATGACGGCTGGTATGGCCTGCGCGAAGAGGACCGGCTGTGCCATGCAGGCGCGTTCAACTGGACCTTTACCCTTGGCACCGGGCTGATGGACCCCTGGGCCATGGGGGCGAGCGCGCTCATCCCGGCGCCCGAGGTGGCGCCGGAACAGCTCCCGCTCCTGCTGAGGCGTCATGACGCGACGATCTTTGCCGCCGCACCGGGGGTTTATCGCAAGATGCTGAAGCAGGACGGACCGCTGTCCCTGCCCCGGCTGCGCCATGGCCTGGCCGCCGGGGAAAAGCTCCCGGACGCGATCCGCGCGCGCTGGCGCGCGGCCACCGGCACCGAGATCCACGAAGCCTTCGGCATGTCGGAATGCTCGACCTTCATCTCGGGCAGCCCGGCCCGTCCCGCGCCCCCCGGCACGCTCGGCTTTCCGCAGGCGGGACGGCGGGTGGCGATCCTGGACGAGGCGGGCCCCGTGGCGCATGGCGCACCGGGCATGATCGCCGTGCATCGCTCCGATCCCGGCCTCATGCTGGGCTATTGGGGCGCGGAGGCGGCGACGGCGGCGCGGTTCCGGGGCGAGTGGTTCGTGACCGGCGATCTGGGCGCTATGGCCAAGGATGGCGCGATCACCTATCTGGGCCGCGCCGACGACATGATGAACGCGGGCGGCTACCGCGTCTCGCCGCTCGAGGTGGAGGCGGCCCTTGCCAGCTGCCCCGGCGTGACCCAGGTGGCGGTCACCGACATTGCCGTGAAAGAGGATGCGCGCCTGATCATGGCCTTCTATACTGCGCCGAAGGCCCTCGACCCGGCCGTGCTTGACGCCCATGCCCGCGCGCGGCTTGCGGCCTACAAATGCCCCCGAGGCTATTTCCATGTGGAGAGCCTGCCTGTGGGGGCCAATGGAAAACTCCTGCGCCGCGCCCTGCGGCCCGTTTACGAGGCTCTCAATGGTCCGGCTTGACATCATCTCCGATCCGATCTGCCCCTGGTGCTATATCGGCAAGACGCTGCTCGATCGGGCGCTGGCAGAGCGTCCCGGCCACCCGTTCGAAATCCACTGGCAGCCCTTCCAGCTCAACCCCGACATGCCCGCGGGCGGCATGGACCGGAAGGACTATCTCGAGACCAAGTTCGGCGGCCGCGAGGGCGCGGCCCGCGCCTATGCGCCGGTGCTGGAGCGGGCCGAGGCGGCGGGGCTCTCGATCGACTTTTCCGCCATTCCGCGCACCCCCAACACGCTTGACGCGCACCGCCTGCTGCACTGGGCCGAGGTCGAGCACTGCCAGGACGCGATGGCCATGGCGCTTTTCCGCGCCTATTTCGAGGAAGGCCGCGATATCGGCGATCACGAGGTGCTGGCCGATATCGCCGACGGCCTCTCGCTCGACGCGGCGCTGATCCGGCGCCTGCTGGCATCGGAGGCCGATCGCGCCGAGATCACCGAGCGCGACACGCGGTTTCGCAAGATGGGCATCACCGGCGTGCCCACCTTCATCGTCAACGGCCAGCACGCCCTGCCCGGCTGCCAGCCCGCCGAGACCTGGCTGCGGATCATCGACGAGATCGCCGCGTTCCAGGATGCCGCCGGATGAGAGAGCCGAGCCTGCGCGTCCTGTTTGGTCTGCTGGCCACGCTGATCGGCGGGGCGACCGTATTTTTCCGCTATGTCGAGGGCTGGAGCTGGATCGACAGCTATTTCTTCACCGTGGTCACGCTTTCCACGGTGGGCTACGGCAATCTCGTGCCGGTGACGGTGGTGGGCAAGATCGCCACCACCGTGCTGATCATCAGCGGGCTCGGGATCTTCGCGGTGGCAATCCAGCGGTTCGGCCTCTACGCGATCCACAAGCGGGAGAAGAAACTGCACAGATCGCACCCGCACGCCGACCATGATGCGCACTGAAACCGCAGCCCGAAGCATGATGTGTGCCGGCTTGTGAACGGTGCCGCAAGAGTTTAATCTGAACCGGAAGGTTCAGCGTATTTCTGCTAGAGCCGGAGACGCGGCCGTGACACGCCCGCCGTCGGCGTATGGTTTGAAAGGCAAGAAATGCGCCTCTTTTCCGTCCTGATGGCCCTTCTGGTCGCCGGTGCGATCTACGCTTTCGTGTTCGAACGCGCGCGGCTCCTGGCGATGATGACCGGACCGCAGGACGCCGCGGCCGAGGCGGCCGCCGCGCAGGCCGAAACACCACAGGCTCAGGTGACGCGGGTGGTGGTGCAACGCTCGGAGGCGCGCGAGATCGACAGCGCCGTTGTTCTGCGCGGCCGGACAGAGGCCGACCGCGTGGTGGACCTGCGCGCCGAGACCGCCGGTCTCGTCATCTCGGAGCCCCGCCACAAGGGGGCTTTCGTCGCAGCGGGCGACGTGCTCTGTCGGCTCGATCCGGGGGCGCGCGAGGCTGCGCTGGCCGAGGCACGCGCCCGCCTCGCGGAGGCCGAGGCGCGGGTGCCGGAGGCCCGCGCGCGCCTCGAGGAGGCGCGGGCCGATCTCGAGGAGGCGCGGATCAACTACAACGCCGCCGAGAACCTCGTCGGCTCGGGCTTTGCCTCGCAGACACGGGTGGCCGCCACCCGGGCCGCGCTGCGCGCCGCCGAGGCGGGGGTGGAAGGCGCGAAATCGGGCCTTGAATCGGCGCAGGCGAACATCGAATCCGCCCGTGCCGGCGTGACCGCCGCGAAGGAGGAGATCGAGCGGCTGACCATCGCCGCGCCTTTCGCGGGCGTGCTCGAAGCCGATACCGCCGAGATCGGCAGCCTGATGCAGCCCGGCGCGCTCTGCGCCACGGTTCTGCAACTTGACCCGATCACGCTGGTGGGTTTCGTTTCGGAGATGGATGTCGCGCGCGTGGCCCTGAATGCGAAGGCCACGGCACGGACCGTTTCGAACCACGAGGTCGCGGGGCGCGTGAGCTTTGTCGCGCGCTCTGCGGATGACGCCACCCGGACTTTCCGCGTCGAGATCAGCGTGCCGAACCCGGACCTTGCGATCCGCGACGGCGAGACCGCCGATATCGCCATCGACGCCGAGGGGCGGATGGCCCATCTTGTCCCGCAATCGGCGCTGACGCTCGATGACGAGGGCACGCTTGGCGTGCGGCTGGTGGACGCGGAAAACCGGGTGCGCTTCGCCCCGGTCACGCTGCTGCGCGACACGCCAACGGGCATCTGGCTCAGCGGCCTGCCCGAGCGCGCCGATGTCATCGTGATCGGCCAGGAATATGTCACCGACGGCGTGACGGTCGAGCCGGTCTATGAGGAGCTTGGCCAATGACCGGCCTTGTGGATTGGGCCGCCGCGCGCGCGCGCATGGTGCTGGCCTTCGTGGTGCTCTCGATCCTTGCGGGCACGCTGGCCTATGTCAGCCTGCCCAAGGAAGGGGAGCCGGATATCGAGATCCCCGCGCTCTTCATCACCGTGCCCTTCCCCGGCATCTCGGCCGAGGACAGCGAGAAGCTTCTGGTCAAGCCGATGGAGACCGAACTCAGCGATCTCGACGGGCTCGAGAAGATGACCGGCACCGCGGCCGAGAATTTCGCCGGCGTCGCGCTCGAGTTCGAATTCGGCTGGAACAAGACCCAGATCCTCGCCGATGTGCGCGACGCGATGGACAAGGCCGAGGCCGAGTTTCCCGAAGGGTTCGAGAAATACACCATCAACGAGGTGAATTTCAGCGAGTTTCCCATCATCATCGTCAATCTCTCGGGGCCGGTGCCCGAGCGCACCATGACGCGGCTCGCCAAGGAGCTTCAGGACCGGCTGGAGGCGCTCGAGCCGGTGCTGGAGGCGGGCATCGCGGGCAGCCGCGACGAGATGGTCGAGGTGGTGATCGATCCGCTCAAGCTCGAATCCTACAACGTCACCGCGCTCGACCTCATCAATGCGGTGCAGAACAACAACCAGCTCATCGCGGCGGGCGAGGTGGATGCCGCGCAGGGCACCTTCGCGGTCAAGATCCCCGCCTCCTTCGAGGAGACGCGCGACATCTACGAACTGCCGATCAAGACCAATGGCGACCGCATCGTGCGGCTGGGCGATATCGCCACGATCAACCTGACCTTCGAGGACCGCATCGGCACCGCGCGCTTCGACGGCGAGACAACGGTCGCGCTTCAGGTGGTCAAGCGCAAGGGGTTCAACATCATCGACACGGCCGATGTGGTGCGCCGCACCGTGGCCGAGGCCGAAAAGGGCTGGCCGGAGGAGCTGCGCGCCGTGGTCTCGGTCGGCACCTCCAACGACCAGTCGCGCACCGTGGCCTCGATGGTCAGCCAGCTCGAGGGCTCGGTGCTGACCGCCATCGCGCTGGTGATGATCGTGACGCTTGCCGCGCTCGGCATCCGGCCCGCCCTGCTGGTGGGCTTTGCCATCCCGACCTCCTTCCTTCTGTGTTTCGCGCTGCTCGCCGTGATGGGCGTGACCGTCTCCAACATCGTCATGTTCGGCCTGATCCTTGCCGTGGGGATGCTGGTGGACGGGGCCATCGTGGTCGTGGAATACGCCGACAAACGCATCGGCGAGGGCGAAGGCCCGATGACCGCCTATGTCGCCGCCGCCAAGCGCATGTTCTGGCCGGTGGTCAGCTCCACGGCGACGACGCTCTGCGCCTTTTTGCCGATGCTCTTCTGGCCCGGCGTGCCGGGGCAGTTCATGGGGATGCTGCCGGTCACGCTGATCTTCGTGCTCTCGGCGTCGCTGCTGGTGGCGCTGGTCTATCTGCCGGTGCTCGGCGGGGTGACGGGGCGGCTCGAGCGCTGGTTCAACCGGGGCATCGACGCGCTGGCCGGGGCGTTCTGGCTCTGGCATCTGGCGCTGCTGCCGCTGGCGGCGGGTGCCGCGCTGCTGGCGGGGCGGACCATGCCGGTGCTGCTCGAACGGGTCAGCGCCGCCTTCGCCCAGATGGACGGGGCCGCCATCCTTGGCTCGGTCGTTCCCACCCTTGCCGCGGTCTTCGGCCTGATGCTGGGGGTCGTGGCGCTCGTCGGGCTGGGCATCGGCGCGGTGGTGGTGGTGCTGATCGGGCTCATGGCGATCCCGCGCCGGGGCGGCAATGCGCTGCGCGGGCTCCTGCGCCGGGCGCGGCCGCAGCGCAAGCCGCGGGTCGCTGCGGGCTATCGCCGGTCTGCCTTCGGCTGGACGATCCATGCCATCGTCGCCAACCCGGTCATGCCGCTCGTGACCTTCGGCGCGGTCTTCGTGTTCGTGGGCACGGTGCTCCTGTTCTACATGAACAACAACAACGGCACCGAATTCTTTGTCGATACCGAGCCGGAACAGGCCATCGTCTATGTGCGCGGGCGCGGCAACCTCTCGATCGGGCAGAAGGACGCGCTGGTGCGTCAGGTCGAGGAGATCGTGCGCGCCCATCCCGGGGTCGAGACGGTGTTCGCCTTCGCCGGCGACAGCGGGCTTGACAACAATACCGGCGGCACGCAGCCGCCGCGCGACACGATCGGCCAGGTCCAGTTCGAAACCATCCCCTGGGAGAAGCGGCCCCAGATCACCGAGACCTGGTTCACCATCCCCGTCCTCGATCTGCCCGTGCGCCGGCACGTCACGGACCCGCGCTTTGACGGCAATGCCGTCATCGACGATCTCTCTGAAAAGCTGCAGCGCATTCCGGGGATCAAGGTCGAGATCCTCGGACAGTCGCGCGGCCCGGCCTCCGCCAAGCCCGTGCATCTGCGCATCCGGGGCGATGACTGGGCGGCGCTGATGCGCTTTACCGAAGAGGCGCGCGCGCGGTTCGAGGAAACCGAAGGGCTCTACCAGATCGAGGACACGCTGCCCCTGCCCGGCATCGACTGGCAGATCGACGTGGATGTGGAACGCGCGGGCCGGTTCGGGGCCGATGTGGCGACCGTGGGCATCATGGTCCAGCTTGTCACGCGCGGCGTGCTCCTCGACACCATGCGCATCCCCGGCAGCGACGAGGAGGTGGAGATCCGCGTGCGCCTGCCCGAGGAGGACCGCTTCCTCTCGACCCTCGACGCGCTCAAGGTGACAACGCCGAACGGCCTCGTGCCGCTGTCGAACTTCATCACCCGCAAGCCGGTGGAGCAGCTCGCACAGATCGACCGGATCGACCAGACGCGCTTCTTCGACGTCAAGGCGGCGGTGCGCGACGGGCTGACGACGACGGTGCGCGGGGCGGATGGCAGCGACCACAGCGTGCCGATCACCGCCAACGAACGCATCGAGCGGCTGAGCGACTGGCTCTCGTCGGGGGTGGTGCCGCCGGGCATCGCGTATGAATGGACCGGTGACCAGGAAGACCAGGAGGAATCCGGCGCCTTCCTGCAAAAGGCCTTCGCGGGGGCGCTCGGTCTCATGTTCATCATCCTGCTGGCGCAGTTCAACAGCGTCTACAACGCGGTTCTCGTTCTCCTGGCAGTGGTGCTCTCGACCACCGGGGTTCTGGTGGGGATGCTGGTCATGAACCAGCCGTTCTCGATCATCATGACCGGCACGGGCATTGTCGCGCTGGCGGGGATCGTGGTGAACAACAACATCGTGCTGATCGACACCTATCAGGAATATTCCGCCTACATGCCGCGGCTTCAGGCGATCACCCGGACCGCCCAGGACCGTCTGCGCCCGGTGATGCTGACCACGATCACCACCATGGCGGGGCTTGCGCCGATGATGTTCGGCCTCAGCCTCGATTTCGTGAATGGCGGCTATTCCTTCGACAGCCCCACCGCGCTGTGGTGGAAGCAGCTGGCGACGGCAGTGGTCTTCGGGCTCGGCATCGCAACGGTGCTGACGCTGATCTTCACCCCGGCGATGCTGGCGCTCAGGGTCTGGGCCACAACCTATGTCCTGTGGTTCGCGCGGATGCTCTCGGCGCTGTCGCTGGGCCGCTCGAGCGCGGCGGCGCGCGACTGGGCGCTCGACCGCGCCGCGCGCCGGATGCGGCAGGCCGAGATCCTCTGGCCGGACGAGCGCCCCGCCCCTCCGGGCTATGGGGAAGACGAGGAGACGGCTGCCCCCCGCCCCGAGGATATCGCCGAGGTGCTGCGCGCGCGCGGCGACCCGCCCCTGCGCGCGGCGGAATGAGAGCGGCGACATTCACGCGCAAACGCGGACCCGTCCTGACGGGTCGGCAAGCACGACCCGCGCCCGCTCAGAGCCCGAGCTTGTCGCGCATGAAGGCGAGCGCCACCGAAAGCCTGTCGGGCGCAATCCCGTGGGCGGTGCCCTTCATCACATGGGCATAGACATCCTGCCAGCCCGCGCCCTGCAACGCCTCGGCGGCCTGCGGCAGGGACTGCACCGGCACCACGTCATCGGCATCGCCATGCACGAGCAGGACCGGCGGGCGGCTGCGCGTCTCGTCGGCCAGCAAGTCGGGCCGCAGCAGCCGCCCGGAAAACGCCACCACCCCCGCCACCGCATCCTCGCGGCGCGGCGCGACATGCAGCGCCATCATCGTGCCCTGCGAGAAGCCGAAAAGCACCACCTGTTCGGGCAGCAGATCCTCGTCCACCATCAGCGCATCGAGAAAGGCGTCAAGATCGCGCGCGGCGGCCAGCAGCCCGCGCTCGGCCTCCTCCTCGCTCGATCCGTCGATCCAGGGGATCGGGAACCATTGCAGGCCGAAGGGCATGCCCGGAATGCTCTCGGGCGCGTCGGGCGCGACAAAGAGCGTGTCGGGCAGATGCTCGGCCAGCGGATCGGCAAGCCCCAGAAGATCCGCGCCATTCGCGCCATAGCCGTGCAGGAACACGACCGCCGAGCGCGTCTCCCCCGAAAGAGGCGCGCGCCGCCCTGCTTGCAATACCCGTGTCATAGGATCCCTTCCCTGTCCTTGGCCACGCGGTAATAGGCCCAGAGCACGCGCGCCGCAACCGCGCGCCAGGGGGACCAGGCCTCGGCCATCGCGCGGAACGCGGCGGGTTTCGGGCGTTCGGGCAGATCGTAGAGCAGCCGCGCCGATTCCTGCAGTGCCAGATCGCCGGGCGCAAAGACATCGGCGCGGCCAAGGCTGAACATCGCGTAGATCTCGGCGGTCCATGTGCCGATGCCGGGGATCGCGGTCAGCGTGGCGATGACCTCCTCCGTCGGCCTGCGGCGCAGACCCTCGTAATCGAGATCGGCATCGGCCAGGGCGCGCAGATACCGCACCTTCTGCCGGCTGAGCCCGGCGGCGCGCAGGCTGTCCTCCTCGCTCGCGCCGATGGCCTGCGGCGTCATGAGCCCCGCCGCGCGCATCCGCCCGAGGATCGCGTCGGCGGCGGCCACGCTCACCTGCTGGCTCACGATCGCGCCCAGAAGCGCCTCGAACCCGTCACCGCGCCAGCGCAGCGGCACCTCGTCCACCAGGGAAATCGCATGGGCCATGCGCGGGCAGCGGCGGGCCAGATAGGCCGTTCCCTCGGCGATCCCGGCCCTGTCGGTGATGATCCGCTCCTTCACCCCCTCGCCTGGCGATGCGGGGCGCGCGGCGTTCATCGGTCCGGCTCCGCGTAGAGCCCGAGCCAGACCGCCTCGAGATCGGCGCGATGGTCCCGCCCGAAGGCCACGAAACCGACGCTTGTCACCGTGCCGGGCCGGGGTGCCGCGCGCAGGAGCGCGCCCGAGGGACGAAAGGCCGTGAAGGGCAGCCGCAGCACCTGCCAATCGGTCCCGGCCTCGAATCCTGCCTGGTAATACTGCCAGGGCAACACGGTGCCGGTGGTCCGCAGATGCACGAAATAGCGCTCGCCATTGCCGCGCACGCGGATCACGAGACCCGCCGCCCCCGCCGGAAAGCGCCTTGCAAGCCGCACCCGCGTCTGGATGAAGCCACCGCGGTTGGCCGTGCTCACCTCTCCGCTCAGGCGCAGGTGATCGCCGTCTACAGCGGCGCCTCCCTCGCTCACCCCGCCCATGACCTGGTCGCTGACGTAGCTCCATGCCGAGAGCGGCGGCGGGTCATAGTCGAGCGGCACGGGATCGGGACGGGCGGGGCCGGACATGGCAAGGCTCAGAAGCAGCGGCAGGATGACTCGCATCGGGTATCTCCCTTCCCCCCAGATAGCACGGACAGAGGGGCGGCAAAGCACGGATTTTCCCCATGTTATCGGATAACAGGCCGATGCTATTGCCTCACCACGCGCGCTTCCGGCACCTTTGCCCGGCCTGATCGGTTCAGGCGTGTGATGTCCGGGACCATGGAGCAAGGATCATGCGGGTTGCCACTATCCTCCGGGCCGTCCTGCTCGGGGGGCTGATCGTGACGGGGGTGTTCATGTATCGGGAGCGCGGCGTGAGTGGCGAGCGCGATCCCGCACCGGTTGTCAGTCTCATCCCCAGCCCCGTCACGGTGACCGGCCTGACCGGGCACTCGTCCTAGGCGCGTTCCGGCTCTCCTCCTGCCCGGACCTCCGGGCAAGCCACCCCCGCGCGGAGGTTCCGCGCGGGGGATTTTCCGGCGGGGCGGCAAGGCAGTCTCACAGGATCGCGCGGATGCGCTCGATTGCCCGTTCGATGTTTTCCTCGGAACTGGCATAGGAAAACCGCAGGAACCCCTCGCCCCCCGCGCCAAAGGAGGTGCCCGCGATGGTCGCCACACCGGCCTCTTCGAGAAACCGGTCCTGCGCCTGCGTCGCGCTCATCCCCGTGCCCTCGATACTGGGAAAGGCGTAGAAGGCCCCGCCGGGGCGCGCGCAGCGCATGCCCGGCAGGCTGTCGAGCGCCGCCACGATCAACCGCCGCCGCGCGTCGAAGGCCGCCATCATCGCGGCCACCGCGTCCTGCGGGCCGGTGAGCGCGGCCAGCCCCGCATGTTGCGCCGCCGCATTGACGCAGGAATGATCGTTGATGCACAGCCGCACGGCATGATCCACCGCCGCCGCGGGCCAGACGGCATAGCCCAGCCGCCAGCCGGTCATGGCATAGGTCTTGGACCAGCCGTCGAGCAGGATCAGCCGGTCGCGGATCTCGGGGTATTGCAGCAGGCTCACATGCGCGCGCCCGTCATAGAGCATGCAGGAATAGATCTCGTCCGAGAGCACCGCCACCTGCGGATGATCCGCGAGCCCCGCCACCAGCCGGTCCACCTCTTCGCGCGGGGTGACGCCGCCCGTGGGGTTGGCGGGGCTGTTGAGGATGATGAGCCGCGTTCGCGGCGTGATCCGGTCCAGCACGGCCTCCGCCTCGAAGGCGAAACCGGTCTCCTCCCTGAGCGGGATCGGAACCGGGGTGGCCCCGGAATGGCGGATGACCGATTCGTAGATCGGAAAGCCGGGATCGGGATAGAGGATCTCGGCCCCCGGTTCCCCGAACATCAGACCGGCGAAGAAGATGGTGGGCTTGCCCCCCGGCACGATGACGACATGGCCGGGATCGACCTCGACCCCGTGACGGCGGTGCAGGTCGGCGGCCACGGCCTCGCGCAGGGCGGGGATCCCGTTGGCGGGGGTATAGCCGTGATGGCCGTCGCGCAGCGCCCCGATCGCGGCCTCGACGATATGCGGGGGCGTGGGGAAATCCGGCTGGCCGATCCCGAGATTGATGATGTCGCGGCCCTGCGCCGTCAGCGCCTGCGCCCGCGCGAGCACGTCAAAGGCCGATTCCGTGCCCAGCCGCGCCATGCGCTCCGCAAAGATCATGCCCCGCCCCTCCCTGCCGTCTTTCCCGAAGCCCCGGCACCTGCTACCGGGAAACATGCTCAGCTATCAGCACCATTACCACGCGGGCAATCCCGCCGATGTCCACAAGCACGCGCTTCTTGCGTGGATGCTGGGCTATCTGACCGCCAAGGACAAGCCGCTGAGCTATATCGAGACCCATGCCGGGCGCGGGCTCTACGATCTGCGCGACCCGGCCGCGCTCAGGACGGGTGAGGCGGCGTCGGGGATCGGGCGGCTCGAACCCCGGCTGCCCGCCGATCATCCCTATCGGCGCTGCCTTGACGCGGCCCGCGCGGCGCACGGCCCCTCGGCCTATCCCGGCTCGCCGCTGATTGCCACGCAGATGCTGCGCCCTTCGGACCGGCTTCACCTGGCCGAGCTGCATCCGGGCGAGCATGCGCGCCTCACGGAGACCCTCGCGGCCGCTTCCGCGACCATCCGCCGACAGGACGGATTCGACATGGCGCTTTCGCTCTGCCCGCCAAGCCCGCGCCGGGGCATGGTCTTCTCGGATCCGAGCTACGAGGTGAAGGACGAATATGACACGATCCCCGCGACCCTCGGGCAACTGGCGCGCAAGTGGAACGTGGGGGTGCTGGTGCTCTGGTATCCGATCCTGGCCGACAACCGTCACCGGCCGATGCTGGATCGGCTTGTCCATCTCTTTCCCGCCGGGCTGCGGCATGAGGTGGGCTTTGCCCCGGTGCGGGCCGGGCATCGGATGACGGGCTCGGGGCTTTTCGTGGTCAACCCGCCCTACGGGCTCGCGGCAGAGGCGGCGCGGATCGCCGCCACGGTCTTCGGCGCGCAGGGCTGAGACCCGGCGCTCAGCCCGCGGCGGCCCGCTCGCGTGGCCTTTCGCTCAGAGTCGGCACCCCGGCGACATAGACCTCGGCGATGGCGCGGTCATCGCCCATGACCTGAAGCACGAAAAGCTCCTCGGCCAGCGTCCGCGCCCGCTCCATCCGCAGCGCCATGGCCGGGGTGGCGCGCGCGTCGAGCACGACGATATCGGCCTCGCTGCCCGGATCGAGCGTGCCGATCCGGTCCTCGAGCCCGAGCACGCAGGCATTGCCGCGCGTGATCCAGTCGAAGGCGCGCAGCGGGTGCAGGGCCTGGCCGCGCAGTTGCAGCACCTTGTAGCCCTCGTCGAGCGTGCGCAGCATCGAATAGCTGGTGCCGCCACCGACATCGGTGGCGATGCCGCTGACGATCCCGCGCGCGCGCAGCCCGCCCTCGTCGAAAAGTCCGCTGCCGAGAAAGAGGTTCGAGGTGGGGCAGAAGACCGGATGCGCGCCGCTTTCGGCCAGCGCCGCGATCTCGCGCTCTTCGAGGTGGATGGCATGGCCGAGCAGCGTGCGCGGGCCGAGCAGGCCGTAGCCCTCGTAGACATCGAGATAGTCGCGCGCCCGCGGGTAGAGCTGCGCGGTATAGGCGATCTCGTCGCGGTTTTCCGAAAGATGGGTCTGGATGTGGCAGGAGGGGTTCTCGCGCGCCAGCGCGCCGGTCATCTCCATCTGTTCGGGGCTCGAGGTGATGGCGAAGCGCGGCGAGATGACATAGCCGTTGCGCCCCCGCCCGTGCCAGGCCGCGATCAGCGCGGTGCTGTCGTCATAGCCGCCCTGCGGCGTGTCGCGCAGCCCTTCGGGCGCGTTGCGGTCCATCAGCACCTTGCCGCCCAGCATCCGCATGTTGCGCCGCGTGGCCTCGGCGAAATAGGCCTCGGCCGAGGCGCGGTGAACCGAGCAGAAGGCGACCGCGGTGGTCGTGCCATGGGCGAGGATCTGGTCGAAGAAGGCGCGCGCCATGACCGCGCCATGCGTCTCGGAGGCAAAGCGCATCTCCTCGGGGAAGGTATAGGTGTTGAGCCAGTCGAGAAGCTGCGCCCCCCAGGAGGCGATCACCTGCACCTGCGGAAAATGGATATGGGTGTCGATGAACCCGGCCATCATCAGGTGCGGGCGATGATCCGTCACCGGCGCGTCGCCCGCCCGCGCGCGCAGCTCCGCGAAGGGCCCCATCGCGCGGATCAGCCCGTCGCCGATCAGCAGCCCGCCATCCTCCAGATAGGTATAGGCCGTGTCATCCCCGGGCCCCTCGGGGGCGCGGTGGAAGGTCAGGAGGCGGCCGCGAAGCAGGCTTTGTGTCATGTCGGCTCTCGTTCGTGTCGAAGGGTGGGCGGGAGGGGGCGGCCCGCAGCCGCCCGCGCCCCTTGTTACGCCTCGCGGGCGGGCGTGTCGTGGTCGATCATGTCCGGCTCGTCGGGCACGATGATGCGGTGCAGCAGATCCCCGCGCGAGGCGTGATCCGCTTGAGGAACGGGCCGACGATGGCCCCCGTCGCCGCGACGATACCGCCGATGAAGCCCGCCCCGATCCCCACCTGCCAGGCCAGCAGCGGATCCCGCGTGGCCCAGTAGATCGGCCCGATCACGCCGAAGAGATAGACGAACATCACCGGCGTCGAAAGGCCATAGGGCAAGACCGTGACATCGCGGCCCGAGAAACGCGCGAAAGTTGGTGATGCCCTGAGGGGCGGCATATCAAGGCGGTGTCGAGTCGCCGTCAATTCTCTGCTGAGAAAAGGATATGCCACATGCC